>NZ_JACSJJ010000002.1:0-1354861 GCF_014349165.1 Hymenobacter sp. BT491
GCCCGCGGCCCCCGCCCCGGCGTCCCTGCCCCGCTTCGGGGTTCAGGCGATGCGGAGCGGGGGCCGCCCCGCGTTTACCCCTTTCTCGCAAGCTAGTCTGATATCGAGAAGCAAGGAAAGTATGAAGTGACTTCTAAGATATCTTTAGTTATGAAGCCCTGGTGCCGTTAACAGTATCAGGGCTTTTTTTTATAGCATTTACTTATTTTATAAGACGGAACGGCCCAAAGTTTAGACGAATCCTATCTTTTAAGCGTTTCTTGTATCATTACCGGCTTTCGAAAGAATTAGGTCCAAATGTCAATTACATATCCTTGGTTTTTGTTGAGTTTGGTTACGTTAGGTGTTCCAGTATTAATACACCTCTTTGAATTACGACGACCTCAAAGACTTGCTTTTACAAACGTTGGTTTTATCCGAGAGGTGAAACTTATTAGTGCAAAGCAGAGGAAGCTAAAGCACATCATAGTACTCTTAGCACGTATTGGAGGTTTGTTTTTCCTGATTCTTGCTTTTGCTCAGCCTTTTATCCCTGCCTCGAAAGAACAAAAAACAACTGGAAGCGCTATCGCTGTACTTATCGACAACTCGCCTAGTATGCAGGCGAGAGGTAATAATGAACAGTCGGTTTTTGATAATGCTGTGGAGCAAGCTCAAGGTTTGTCTAATGCTTTTGTAAATAATACTAGCTTTTTGCTTCAAGAAGGACCTAAGAGTATACTGAACGCTTCAGCTTACCAAGCTGCACTCAAACAGCTTACTATTTCAGGACAAGCTCGTAGTTTAAAGTCATCGATTGCGCAAACTAATTTTAGTAGGAGTAGAATAGCGCAAACATTTATTATTTCCGATTTTCAGAAGAATGCCTTCTCTCCTCAGTTTTTGCGAGGTGTCGATTCCACTAAAGATGTATCGTTGGTGCCAATAGCTTCACAAGAAGCTGCTAATGTGTATGTTGATAGCATTGCGCTGGATGATGCTTTCGTGCGTTCTGGGAACAACATTTCTTTAAAAATAAGAGTCCGCAATGGCGGTAATGCACCTGCTAAGGATGTTCAGGTAAAGCTTTTCATTGCTGAGCAACAAGCAGCAGTATATCGTGCTACAATAGAAGCTGGAAAGACGTCAACTTCTGTTGTGCAGGTTCGCCTCACTGAAAATGGCCTTCGGAAGTGTCGTGTTGAGGTTGAGGATTTTCCGGTGACATTCGATAACACGTATTACTTCACGCTACAACCGTCTCCTCAGATCAAAGTACTAGGTATCGGCAACAACACGGCTGCTCTCGAGCAGTTGTATGGCAACGAACCATTATTTGCGTTCACAGCTAGCCAGCCTCAGTCTACAAATTATCGTTCGTTGGCAGCAGCTAATTTAGTTGTGTTACAGGAGCTACCACGGGTAGATGCTACTCTGCGAGAAAGTTTGACGCGAGCACTGCAACAGGGGACTTCTATTGTCATTGTTCCACCGGCGGGTGCTGTTGGCCATGATACCTACAACCAGTTGTTTAGAGAGTTAGGAATAGGAGTGGTGCAATGGGAAGAAAGATCCTCTGGTGATCCCGAACTTCAGGAAATAGCTACTCCAAGCCCGCAAAATCCATTCTTTAAAGATGTATTTGCTGCGCAAAACCGCCAGCCAATCATGCCGAAGGCAGCTCCAATTTTACGCTGGTCGCGATCGGGGAGTGACGTGCTTCAAATGCGGGACGGGAGTGGGTACTTAGCCGGATTTTCCAACGGTCAAGCTGCTGTATATTTATTTTCTGCTCCCTTTAATACCACTTATTCTGATTTTACCTCGCATGCCCTCTTTGTGCCGGTAATGTATCGGCTGGCGATGCAAAGCTACCGGAGCGATCAGCAGATTGCCTATCGTCTCAACCAGCGAGCAGTGGCATTTACCTTACCACAATCGGTGCTGCAAAAAGCTGATCAGGTTTTCAAGCTCACCAAAGACAGTCTGAGCTTCATTCCGGCGCAACGAATACAGGCAGGAGTACTCCGGTTTGATGTGCCTTCTGGGATGACTGAACCCGGCTTTTATGCACTTGAGCAAAATGGGAAGAAGATGGCAACGTTAGCGTTCAACTTCGACAAGCATGAATCTGAGTTGGCACAGTATTCTGCCGATGACTTGCGCAAGATGATCGGCCCCGACCAGCCTAACATACACGTCTATGATCCTGCCAAAGGTGGTTCAGTGGCTTCCCAATATCGGGCCGAGCGCGTAGGCAAGCCGCTATGGCGTTATTGTTTATGGATCTCGCTCGCTTTCTTGTTGTTAGAGGTTCTCGCTTTACGAGCTAAACCAAAAGTGCAAGCCAGTAGGCCCGCAGTAGCAGCCTAACACTATTAATGGCGTCCTTTGATTTGAGGAAAGTACTCTATCTTGCTGCCTCACTTTCGAGCTACGCGTGAATTCTTCACTTTCAGCCAGGCAAACAGTTGTGCGCACTGCCATTCAATGGGGTGTAAGTGCAGGTATTGTATGCATTCTCTGGGTTATAGGCCTATACCTGACGGGCAATAACCCATATGGCCCCAAAAGGCTCATGACCTTCTTCATCCCGCCGTTGGCGGCAATCCTGAGCCAAGGCGTGCTTCGTCGGAAATTTCAACCTGAAGGTCCAGGGTTAGGCCGAGCAATTGGCGTTGGTCTACTCACTACTTTCTTCATCGCCTTGGTATCGGCGGCAGGAGTGTACGGTTTTGCTAGAATTACAGGTAATGCGCCCATACAGAGGCACTTATCTGAAATGGATCAACTGCTGGCAGCAAGCAAAGCCGATTTTCTGAAGCAACCGCACGGCTTGGAACAATACGAGCGCACCCGGCAGGGACTGGCCCGCACCCCGCAAGGGTTTGCCGCCGATGACTTTAAAAATAAGATCCTGTTTGGGTTGTTGATTAGTGTGCCAGGAGGGATTTTCTTTCGGAAATAATGCTGATTTTCATTTATTTATACTAAACCAAACACCCAACGATCATGGAAAACACCTCTACTGCTGCTGTTACAACCACTTCTACTGCCATTCGATATGGGTTGCTGACGGGGCTGGTTTCTGTCATCTATTCGTTCATCCTTTTCGTAACCAAGCAGGAGGGCAATACCGCACTAGGGTTGGTTGCGCTTGCCATCTGGATTGGAGGTCTTGTACTCGCGCACAAGTTCTACAAAGACAACAACGGCGGCTTTATGTCCTATGGGCAAGGCTTGGGTATTGGCACCCTGATGTCGCTCGTTTCGGGTATTCTAGGCGGAATTTTTCGTTATGTGTACTTAGAATTCATTGACCCGTCGGCAATGCAACGCGGAATTGATGTGGCACGTGAGAAAATGGCCCAAGCAGGCAACATGACTGACGAGCAAATTGAGCAAGCTGTCAATACGTCCCAAAAATTTAGCACGGGACCGCTCGGCTTGGTGTTTGCCATTGTGGGAGCCGTCGTGATCGGCTTTATTCTTTCCCTCATCATCTCCGCCATCACCAAACATAATCGTCCTGAGTTTGAGTAAGCGCCTGCCGCACCATTTCCCAGTTGAGCTTTCCATTGTTATCCCCTTGCTCAACGAGGCCGAATCCTTGCCGGAACTGACACGCTGGATCAACCGCGTGCTGAGCCAGCATGGACTCACATACGAGGTTATTTTGGTCGACGACGGCTCTACAGATTCTTCTTGGAGTATCATCGAAGAATTGTCCGACATCGATACCCACCTGCGGGGCATTCGGTTCAACCGCAACTACGGCAAATCGGCGGCTTTGAATGTAGGCTTTAAGGCAGCAGAAGGCCGAGTAGTCTGCACCATGGATGCCGATTTGCAGGACTCACCCGAAGAGTTGCCCGAACTCTACCACATGATTGTGCAGGGTAGCTATGATTTGGTAAGTGGTTGGAAAAGAAAGCGTTATGATCCAATCAGCAAAACCATTCCTACCAAGCTCTTTAACGGCGTAACCCGCTGGATTTCGGGTATCCCACTACACGATTTTAACTGCGGCTTAAAGGCTTATAATCAGCGTGTTGTAAAGAGCATTGAGGTGTACGGCGAAATGCACCGTTACATCCCAGTGATTGCCAAATGGGCCGGGTTTCGGAACATCGGGGAGAAAGTAGTGCAGCACCAAGAACGCAAATACGGCACCACCAAGTTTGGTCTGGAGCGGTTCGTATATGGCTTTCTGGATCTGCTGTCTATCACGTTTGTAAGCCGGTTTCGGCGGCGCCCGATGCACTTTTTCGGTACCATGGGCACCTTGTCCTTCGTGCTCGGAATGCTTATTACGTTGTGGTTAGTAGGCGAAAAAGTTTATTTGGCGCTGCACAATATCAAATCGCGAGATGTGACGAGCCAACCGCTATTTTTCCTGGCGCTGGTGGCTGTTGTGGTCGGTATGCAACTGTTTCTGGCCGGTTTCCTAGCCGAAATGATCCAGCTGAATGGGCCGCGCAAGAACCAATATCTGATTCGCGAGAAGCTCAACGTGATCTGACTTAAACAAGTAGCCCTATGCATAACTAATTGTATGTCAATTAGTTATGCATAGGGCTTTCTAATGTGAAAATTACTGCTGAATGAACGTCGTGATCATTGGGCCGGCATATCCGTTGCGCGGAGGCTTAGCCACCTACAACGAGCGGTTGGCTCGGGCCTTTCGCGAGGCTGGTGATGAGGTGCGCATAGTGACGTTCAGTCTGCAATACCCCAATTTTCTGTTTCCGGGGCAAACGCAGTTTAGCACCGAGGCTGGCCCACAGGATCTAGATATACAGGTCAGTATCAATTCGGTTAATCCGCTGTCGTGGTGGCAAGTGGGCAATCAGTTGCGCCGTCAAAAGCCTGATTTAGTGGTCTTTCGCTTTTGGCTGCCGTTTATGGGCCCGGCTTTGGGCACGATTGCGAGGCTTATCAGGCGCAACCGGCATACGCGCATCGTAGCCATCACCGACAACATCATTCCACACGAAAAGCGCCCCGGCGACCGGCCGTTTACGCGATACTTTCTGGCTGCTTGTCATGGTTTCGTGACCATGTCTCGCTCAGTATTGGCCGATTTGCGGCGCTTGCACTTCAAGCAACCTGCTCGTTATCAGCCTCATCCGTTGTATGACAACTTTGGCCCACTAAAACCCAAAGAGGCTGCTTTAGCTGCACTGGGCCTGGATCCGGCTTATGGGTACCTGTTGTTTTTTGGCTTCATTCGGGCCTATAAAGGCTTGGATATTTTGCTCGAAGCGTTTGCCGATTCACGGCTGGCTCAACTGCCCATAAAGCTGATTGTGGCGGGCGAATATTACGAAGATGCTTCGCCTTATGAAGCGATCATAAAGCAGCACACCTTGGCAAGCCGCCTGGTGCGCGCCACTGATTTTATCCCTAATGAGCGGGTGGTAGACTACTTCTGTGCCGCTGATTTGGTGGTTCAGCCGTACAAAAATGCTACGCAAAGTGGCGTTTCGCAGATTGCCTACCACTTTGAGCGCCCGATGCTTGTTACAGATGTCGGTGGCCTGGCCGAGCTAATACCCGACGGCGAAGTGGGCTACGTAACCAAAGCGCAGCCCAAAGCCATCGCCGACGCGATCCTGGATTTCTACCAAAATCAGCGGGAACCCGCTTTTGCTGCCGGCGTACGCGAGCGCAAGAAACAGTTTTCATGGGCCGAAATGGTCGGCGCACTCAAAGCAGTCTCGGTGGGATAACTATCTAATTGTAAAGGTGTTATAAATTGCTTGGGAAGCTGGCTTCTACTGCGGCCATCACTTTGTCGGCGGGTAGGTCTTCCATGCAACTGGTGCCCAGCTTGCAAGAGCCACGATAGAAGCAAACGCACTGCCGATCGGGCTGCACAATTTGGCCCCGGCCGTAAAGGTCGAATTCATACGGATTGAAGATGTTGTTAATCAGCACAGTAGGCTTGCGCAATGCAATACTGATGTGCATAGCCATGGTTACCTGGGTCACAATCAGGTCCATCTGGTGCATCAGGTTGATGAATTGCTCCAATGGAAAAGTCCCCAGGTAAGCCGCTCCCGTAGCATCATGCAGGCGGCGATTGCGCTCTTCCTCGGCCGTACCACCGAGCAAGACAGGCGTGTAACCCGCCTGTTGGAGCTGGGAGATGAGAGCAATCCATTTCTCATCCGACCAAAGCCTAGTTGTCCAGCGGTCACCGCAGCCGGTGTTTAGGCCTACGCGCTTGCCGGAAGGAAGCGCATCCCAGGTGTAACCTTTATCTTGGTGATTGTCAAAGAGATATTCTTCGCCGCGAAAGTCATAATCGCAGAGTTCGAATATCTCCTGCACGTAAGGTTTGGTGTTTTGCAGGCTAAGCTGATCGAACACGCCCGTCAGGAATTTGTGGTTGGCCAGCTCGTTGACGGGCCACGCCACGCCGTCGGTGGGGCGCAATTGGTAGCCAAATTTCTGATCGGCTTTGATGCTGCCCAGCAAAGCACAGGCTTCTTTGTCTTTATCGAGGTTAAACAGCAGATCGAACTGGCGGGCTTGCAAGTGCAGCACTGCCGACAACTCCAGCTTCAGGATTTCGTCGACCTCGCCGGCGGGCAGAATGGCAGGCGTATGCGTGAGCCACGTAATAAATGCGTTGGGGTATTCTTGGCGCAGGCGCCGCAGCAAGGGCGTCGTCCGGATGACATCGCCGATGGCTCCTAGCTTGATGATCAGAATGCGTTGCCGCACAGGCGCGTACACTGGGCAATCGGCGCACTGGTAGCCGTGCTCTTTGTTGGGGCGGCAGGGAACGTCACCGCGGAAATGGCGACAATCGGGATGAACGGTGATGCCGTTGAGCTCGGGCATTAGAAAAAATGCGTAATATGTTGATTAGCAGGTAAGAGCCTCGAAATTAGATGCCGACGTAGGAGCTTGGCGAAATCGCTCGCAGCTCTGCTTTCACTGTGTCGCCAACCTCCAGTGTATCAATGAATTCACTGATGGTTTCGGCCGTAACAGGACCGTGGGTACGGGTCAGAGCCTTAAGCGCATTGTACGGGTCGGGGTAGTTTTCGCGGCGCAAAATGGTCTGGATGGCTTCTGCCACCACCGGCCAGTTAGCTTCCAAATCGCGGTGTAGCGCCGCCTCGTCGAGCGCCAGCTTGCCCAGGCCCCGCTGCAACGACGTGAGAGCCACGAGCGTGTGGCCAAGGGGCACTCCCAGCGTGCGCAACACCGTAGAATCGGTTAGGTCGCGCTGAAGGCGGGAGATGGGAAGCTTCGCCGCCAAGTGCTCCAGAAGGGCAATAGCGACGCCCAAATTACCTTCAGCATTCTCAAAATCAATGGGATTGACCTTGTGCGGCATAGCCGAAGAGCCTACTTCGCCGGGATTAATAGTTTGGCGAAAATACCCCATCGAAATATACTGCCATACGTCGCGCGCCAGATCGATCAGAATGGTGTTGAGCCGCTTCAGGCCGTCGCATGTAGCGGCCAGATGATCGTAGTGCTCGATTTGGGTGGTCGGATGGCTGCGGTGCAAGCCCAAGCGGGTATTTACAAAATCATCGGCAAACTGGCGCCAATCAATGTTGGGGTAGGCTACATGATGGGCGTTGAAATTGCCCGTAGCACCACCAAACTTCGCCCCAAACGGTACCTGTCCTAACAAGGCTACCTGCGCATCCAGACGGGCCACAAACACCGCTATTTCCTTGCCCAAGCGAGTAGGGGATGCCGGCTGACCATGCGTACGGGCCAGCATCGGAATGCTCTGCCACTGGCTCGCCTGCGCGGCTAACGTATTGCGCACCTGGGCATAAGCTGGCAACAGCACCTGAATAAGGCCTTGTTGCAAGCTCAGCGGCACGGCCGTGTTGTTGATGTCCTGTGAAGTCAGGCCGAAGTGAATGAACTCCAAGTAGCGCCCCAGTCCAAGAGCCGAGAATTGGTCCCGCAGAAAATACTCGACGGCTTTTACGTCGTGGTTGGTGACGCGCTCGTGGGCTTTTACCGCTTCGGCGTCTTCTCGGGAGAAATCCTGATACACCTTACGAAGTGAGGTAAATACTTGATGGTCAACGCTTTGCAATTGAGGCAATGGCAGCTCGCACAAGGCGATGAAATACTCAACTTCCACAAATACGCGGTAGCGAATCAAAGCCAACTCCGAAAAATACGGCGCGAGCGGGGCCGTTTGGCGGCGGTAGCGCCCGTCGAGCGGAGAAAGGGCGTTGAGGGAAGTCAGTTCGTCGTAGTCGGCAGCTGAAGACATGCGTACAAGGAAAATGGCCAAGTGTGCCAAAGGTAACGAAGCCGACGCGGATGGCTAAGGCAAGCGTAGCGCTTTTGCTTACCTTTGTGCTACGAGCGGCAGCGGGTTCGGCACGAAACTCGCTAGCCTGGCCGCGACTCATCCCCTCTGTCCGTTCGCGTGAAGCTAGCTACGAAGAAAAAAATAGGTATTGGTGTGGGCATCGTTGTGGTGCTTTTAGCCATTGGGCTCGGTGTATTTCTCCTCAAGCGCCAACAATTGCTGCAATATGCGTTGGCGCAGGTCAAAACGAAGGTAGAGCGCAAATACCCCGTCAAGCTCATTTTAGGGCCCGCCCAGTTTACGGATCTCAATACCGTTGAAATCCAGGGTGTTGCGATGGTGCCCGTTGGCGGCGATACGCTGTTGCGTGCCCAGCGCATTAATGCTTCCCTGAGCTTGCGGTCGTTGTTTGCGGGACGGCCGGTGTTTAGCAACCTCGAAATCGACGATGCCCGTCTGACGGCCATCCGTACGCTGACGACTGACAACTTTTCGTTCCTGTACCGCAACCGCAAGAAAAACCAGCCGGTAATAAAGCGCGATACGACCCAGGGCACCAATTACGGCCTGTTGTTGAATCAAGTGATTGAGGCAGGTTTCGACAACTTGCCTGGCGAGGCTGATTTCCGGCGCTTTCTGATTACGTACCGCAGCCCACGCCATATGGCGTCCATCAATATGCCGCGGTTTAGCATCAAAGATGGAGACATTGCCGGGCAGCTGACTGCTGACATCGACTCGGTGAGCAACCAGGTAGGAGTGCGCGGTCACGTGGAAGCCGGTGATTATCAGCTAACTGCTGATGTATTTGGCCTGAACCGCCGCCCCGTGATGCTGCCCTATGTAAAGAGCCGGTATGGCGCGCGGGTGCAGTTCGACACGTTGCGCCTAAGCCTAGCCGACAAAGAATACGACGACGAAAAGCTAACGGTACGCGGCGAGGCCTCCGCCCGCAACTTCGTAGTCAATCACCCCAAGCTCTCGGCCGATGACGTGGTGTTCCCGCGCGGCGGCATCGACTTTGTAGCGACCTTGGGCAAGGCCTCGTTCTCGCTCGATAAAGGCAGCAAAATCACGCTCAACCGTATGGAGTTTTTTCCGACGTTTAGCGTGCGTAAGCTGCCTCTGAAACAGCGTGTAATCGGCAAGTCCAACGGCCTGAAAAACCGCAACGAACTGCTGGCGGGTCTGCAGGTAGCAGCTGATATTCAATCGGCGGAAACACCAGCTAACGTGTTCTTTGCCGCCTTGCCGCAGGGCATGTTCCGGACGCTGGAAGGGATGCAGGGTGAGGGTACTTTGAAGTATCACTTGCAGGCCAATCTCGACATGAATCACCTTGACAGCCTGCGATTTGACTCGTCGTTAAAGGGTAAGAACTTTCGGATTACGCGTTTCGGCCGCGAAAATCTCAACATGCTGAACGAGGACTTCCCCTATACCGCTTATAACGACAAAGGCGACTCGATCAAAACCTTCGCGGTGGGGCCTTCTAACCCCAATTTTGTGCCGTACAATCGCATATCGCCTTACCTGAAATATGCCATCATGACGGCGGAAGACCCGCGCTTCCTGACGCATAAAGGCTTCATGGAGAAGGCGTTCGTGAAATCGATCATTCAGAACATCAAGGAGCGGCGATTTGCGCGCGGCGGCAGTACTATCTCGATGCAGCTGGTGAAGAACGTGTTCCTGACGCGTCAAAAAACCGTTACGCGCAAAATCGAGGAAGCCCTGATCGTGTGGCTTATTGAAAATACGCGTTTGGCCTCGAAAGAGCGGATGTTTGAAGTATACCTGAACATCATCGAATGGGGGCCGAAAATCTACGGAGTGAAAGAGGCCGCGCGCTTCTACTTTGATAAGCAACCTGCCAACCTCAACCTGTCGGAAAGCTTGTACTTGGCGAGCATCATTCCCAAGCCCAAGTTCTACCGCTACTCCTTCGACAGCTACGGCAACCTACGCGGCAGCAGCCGCTATTTCTACCACCTTATCGCGGGCATCATGGCCCAACGCGGCCTGATTTCGCAGTCCGACTACGACAACTTGTCCCTCGGAGTCGCGCTCAACGGTCCGGCTCGCAAGTACATCGTGACTGCTGTTGATACAGTGCGCACCGTATCGGCCGCCGATTCGTCGCAGTTTGAGCCGTTAAACCTGATTGATCTGCTGGGCGGCAGCAAGGCCCCGGATGAAGGTGCCAACACGCCTCCGCCGGACGAAACTCCTGACCAGGCGCCAAAGCAATAACTGGCCAGAACAGCAAGTAAAAGCCCCCGGTGATGCGCATCACCGGGGGCTTTTACTTGCTGTTCTGGCCAGAAGGGTGTTTATGTAATTTATTATTAATCAAATACTTATGTTGATTACTTGTTAATAGCCTCGACGGATTCGTCTTCTTTCTTAGGCAACAGAACTGATAGGATGACCGACATTGCTAGAATAAAGCCCACAATGCCCAAGGAGATGCCCATCGGGATCTCTAAATAATTAGAAGCCAGCAGCTTGCCCCCGATGAAAATCAAAATAAGCGAGAGGCCGTAGTGCAGGTAATGAAAAAGCCGCATAAGGCCTGCCAAAGCAAAATACAAGGCGCGTAGGCCCAGCAGCGCGAATACGTTGGACGTGTACACCACGAACGTGTCGCGGGAAACGGCAAGAATAGCCGGGATGGAATCGGCGGCAAAGACCACATCGGTCGTTTCGACCATCAGAAGCACCACAAACAGCGGGGTGGCAAACAGCAGCTTTTCCTTGCGTACAAAGAACTTGCCGCCTTCCAGATTGCGCGTAACGGGCATGTAACGGCTCAAAAACTTGACTATGGGGTTGGCATCCGGGTCAATTTCCGGCTCGCCTGCGCTAGTGGCCATGCGCACACCCGTATAGACCAGGAAAGCGCCCAACACATACATCAGGAAGTGAAACTTGGCCAGCAGCGCCGCACCCGCCAAAATGAAGGCAGCGCGCAGAATAAGTGCTCCCAGAATGCCCCAAAACAAGATTTTGTGCTGATACTGCTGCGGCACCTGGAAGTAGGTGAAAATCAGCAGGAACACAAATAGGTTGTCGACGCTCAACGATTTCTCGATCAGGTAGCCGGTGAGAAACTCGAGGGCTGCCTGCCGGCCCATCGTGCGGTACACGAGGTAGTTGAACGAGAGGGAAAGCGCGATCCAGAAAGCTGACCAGCCCAGCGCTTCGCGCATATGCACTACGTGCTCCTTGCGGTTGAAAACGAGCAAATCGAGCATGAGCATCACCAGCACGAATGCGTTGAAGCCAACCCAGAAAATAGGAGTGTTTTCCATTAGCAGCAAGATACAGCACTGGTCAGTTTTTTTCTGAACCCAACTGTATCAGGCGCTTACCGCGATTCTTGCACGGAGGTTGCGCCCGAAGCGGCGGCGGCTACCGGCTGTGGGGCGACATCGGCGGCAATGGGCCGCCGGTCGAAGCGTCGAAACCAGCTGGCTACCTTCATCTGGATGACGCCGAACAGGGCTTCCTGGAAAATGCCCTTGCTCATTTTGGAAGTGCCACGGGTGCGGTCGGTGAAAATAATCGGCACTTCCTTGATCTGAAACCCATACTTGTAGGCCAGCCACTTCATTTCTATCTGGAAGGCATATCCCACGAAGCGAATTCGGTCCAGCGGAATAGTGCGCAGCACGCGGGCCGTATAGCACTTAAAGCCCGCCGTAGCATCGGCGATGGGCATGCCGGTGATCATGCGCACATAAGCTGATGCAAACCACGACATAAGCACGCGGTCCATGGGCCAGTTGACTACGTTTACGCCCTGGATGTAGCGCGAACCGATGGCCATGTCGTAGCCATCGTCGGCGCAAGCCTTGTACAGGCGCACCAGGTCTTCGGGGTTGTGCGAGAAGTCGGCGTCCATTTCGAAGACGTAGCCGTAGCCATGCGCCAGTGCCCACCGAAAACCGTGGATGTACGCCGTGCCAAGGCCCAGCTTGCCGCGACGCTCCTCTAAGAACAGCCGATTGGGAAATTCACCCTGGAGGCGTCGCACGATCTCGGCGGTGCCGTCGGGCGAGCCGTCGTCGATGATGAGCACGTCGAATGCCTTGGGCAACGAAAACACCTTCCGAATAATCAATTCGGCGTTTTCGCGCTCATTATAGGTAGGAATCAGGACGAGCCCATCGTTCATTGTTCAAAGATAGAAGTTAGATAGGTGTGCGAGAGAAAGCCCGAATACTTTTCCCAGGTTTTTTATGACTTCCTAGCTTCGGCTAGGCATTTTGGGCAGAACCAGCCAGCGTTTCAGCCAGTTCTTTGGCGTAGCGAATGCAGTCGGGCACGCCCACGCCGGCGCGCCAGTTGGCTACTGCATAAATTTTATGTTCGGAAAGTGCGTCGGCCGCGGCGTGCGCTGCGAGAATGCGACTGTCAAACTGCGGAATAGCTTTTTCCCAATAGTACTGGTACTGCCACACCGGCTCCGTGGCCTTGATGTGGTAGAGCCTGCTTAGTTCCTCGTGCACAGCAGCGCGCTGCGCCGCTTCGGGTTGCCGAGCCTGCGCTTCGTACTGCGAGCCGCCTACAAAGGTGGTAAACAATACTTGGCCGTCCGGCACGCGGTTGGGGTAGATGGAACTGGTCCAGATGCTGCCCGCCGCATACGGCTGCTCCACCTTGGGGTGTAGTGCTCCAAAGCCATCAAGCGGGTGCCCAACGTCGGTGCGGCGGTAGGCGGTGTATACGGCGGCCATGGGCGGGTAAAAAACGGCTGCAAGCGCAACGGCAGCATCAGGAAACAAAGACTGCAACAAAGGAGCGGCCGCGTAAGTCGGCAAGGCCAACGCAACGGCGTCGTAGGCAACGTGATCAAAAGTGCCCTGCGCCGTCCGGATTTGGTATCGAGCGTCGGGCAAGCGTACTATTTCCGTAACGCCCTGACCGCCGTGATAGTTTGTTAGTTTGGCCGAAATTGTATCTGTAATGGTCTGAATGCCTTGCCGTAACGAAATAATTCGGCGCCGACCGCCAGCCCGGCCCGATTTGGCCAGTCCGCGTACTACCGAGCCATACGTTTGTTCCAGCTCACCGAGCTTCGGAAAGGTTTTATGCAACAACAGCCGTTCTGGGTCGCCAGCGTAAATACCTGATATAAAAGGGTTTAGCGCATAGTCAACAATTTCCTGCCCAAAGCGCCGCCGAAAGAATCCTGCCAATGTTTCGGTGGGGTCGGGAGAAGCGGCTGGCCGGCGTAACTCCTTCAGAATGTTAAGCTTGCCTCTTAAGCTAAAAAAGCTGCTCAATAGCAAGCCAGGGGGCGAGCCGGGCAGCTTTTGGTAACGGCCCTCGCGCAGCACGTAGCGGTTGGCGCTGACCGCCGCCGTATCCTGAATTTCTTCTGTTAAGCCAAGATCAGCTAGTAAAGCTTCTAGCTCGTCGCTGAGTTGCAGGGAGTTAGGGCCGGTTTCGAGTAGGTAGCCTTCCGGGTGCACGGTACGCAGATTACCACCAGCCGTGGGTTGCGCTTCAAATAAGTCATAGGAAATACCGGCTTTCTGTAGATACCAGGCCAGGGTAAGACCCGAAATACCGCCGCCCAGAATGGCAATGTTCATACCGTGCAAATTCGTTTGGCGCAAAGGTAGGCCAGCGCGACGGGTTGTTCCAGGCTTCAGCGGAATCAGTAGCTTTGAACCAATGAATCTACCTGTTATTTCCGCTGTCAAGTCCAAAGCCGTGTTTCTGGACCGCGATGGCGTATTAAACCAAGAAATTGGCCGCTACGTGTGGCAACCCGAAGATTTTGTGGTGTTGCCCGGCGTACCCGAAAGTTTAAGGAATTTGAAAGTTGCTGGTTACCAACTGGTTGTGGTTACCAATCAAGCAGGCATTGCCAAAGGCTTGTATACGGCCGCCGATGTGTACCGCTGCCATGAGAAGCTACAACAAGCTTGCGGCGGCCTGATCGACGCCTTTTATTTTGCCCGCTCACACCCCAGCGTTAGCGAGTCGCTCCTGCGCAAGCCCGATTCGCTGATGCTCGAAAAAGCCATCGCGCGTTTTCACCTCGATCCGGCGCAATGCTGGATGATCGGTGACCGGGCCCGCGACATGGAAGCCGGAACTCGCGTAGGCGTACGAGGGATCTTGGTAGGCGATGCCGAACCTGTGGCGTATTCGCCGCGGGTTGCCGATCTGCCGGAAGCCGTAAAATGGATTTTGCAGCATTGATTTCCAACCTAAAACTTCTTCAACAGCAACGCCCGCTTTCTACTTTTAGAAAGCGGGCGTTGCTGTTTTTGGAATGGGTAATACTTACTGCCGCACTACTGGAGCTTGCCCCGCGCTGGCCGTAATGGTGGAAGAAACCTGATTCGCAGGCTTAGCAGATGAATAAGCCGGACACTTGGTGCGGCACGAGCTCATCCCTACTAATCCAACGAGCGCCAAGAGCAAAAACTTTTTCATGCTAAAATGCAAAATGAGTTAAAATGTGCGTGTGTTAAGAGCCTCAAAACTAAACATTTAAATTTATAACGATTGTTCCGTCTTTAAATTGTGCAGCCCATATTATTTTGTAAGTAGCTGATTTTGAGCCATAAAAAAAGCTCCCCGCACCTTAGCGCAGAGAGCTCTTGGGAAAAGCCAAATTTGACTACTTATTGGCGCGAAGCAGCGGTAGAAGTAGTGCTTGCTGTGATGGGTGAAGAAACGTGATTGGCAGCTTTGATGCCGGTGTAAGCGGGGCAATTTGCTTTTTTATTGCAGGAGCCCAAGCCGAAAACAGCCGCGCACGAAGCCAGCAAGAGTAAATTTTTCATCATGCAGAATGCAGAGGGTTGGTGTATTGATATAGGAAATCAAAAGTACAATTTGTGCCCAGGACTAGCTTACTCCTGGGCACAATTGACTAAAAAAGATTACTCGGTGTAACCCAGAATACGCATCATCGACTCGGGGTCCTGCTCGGAAGCAAACTCCCAGTCGCGCAGGGTGCCGTCTTCGTCGCGGTCGAGGATGACGTGCCGCGGGGCCGGAATGAGGCAATGCTTCAGGCCGCCGTAGCCGGAAAGGCTCTCCTGATAGGCCCCGGTATGGAAAAAGCCCACGTACAAAGGTTGCTTGTCGGCGGGTTTGCGCTCGGGCAGGAACACTTGGTAGATGTGCTTCTCGGCGTTGTAATAGTCCTGCGAGTCGCAGGTGAGGCCGCCCAACTGAATTTTCTTGTATTGCTTTTCCCAGCCGTTGAGGGCCAGCATGATGAAGCGCTGGTTTAGGGCCCAGGTATCGGGCAGGTTGGTGATGAACGAGCCATCAATCATGTACCACAACTCCTTATCGTTCTGGAGCTTCTCATCCAAAATGGAATAAATAGTAGCTCCGCTTTCGCCGACCGTGAAAATGCCAAACTCCGTGAAGATGTGTGGCTCCGGCACGCCTTCCTCGCCGCAAATGCGCTTGATGGTGCGCAGAATTTCCTCGATCATGTACTGGTAGTCGTACTCCGGCTGAATCGAGGTTTGGATGGGCAGCCCGCCGCCGATGTCGATGGTCGTTAGGGTAGGGCACACTTTCCGCAGCTCGCAATACTTGTGCACAAAGCGGCTCAGCTCCGACCAGTAATAGCTGGTGTCTTTAATGCCCGTGTTGATGAAGTAGTGCAGCATGGTCAGCTCAAAGCGCGGATCGTCTTTGATTTTCTGCTCGTACAGCGGCAGCGCATCGGCGTAGCGAATGCCCAAGCGCGAGGTATAGAACTGAAAACGAGGCTCTTCGTCGGAGGCCAGCCGCATGCCTACGTTGCACTTCTCGGTTACGTGGTCGTGGTAGTACTCGATCTCGCTGAGGTTGTCGAGGATGGGCATGCAGTTTACAAACCCTTCGTTGATTAGCTCGGTCAGGTAGCGCTTGTAGCGTTCGCGCTTGAAGCCGTTGGCCACGATGTAGCTCTGCTTGTTGAGCTTGCCTTTTTTGTACAACGCCCGCACAATGTGCATGTCGTACCCCGAAGAGGTTTCAATGTGAATGTCGTTTTTCAGCGCCTCTTCCAGAATGAAAGAAAAGTGCGACGACTTCGTGCAGTAGCAATACGTGTACGTGCCCTGATAATCCGTTTTGGCGATGCCGTCGTTAAACCATTTCTTGGCCCGCTGAATCTGGGAGCTGATTTTGGGCAGGTACGTCAGGCGGAGCGGCGTGCCGTATTTGCGCACCAAGTCCATCATCGGAATGTCGTGGAAGCGCAGCTCGTTTTGCTCTACGTGAAAGTCGGGCGTGGGAAAATCGAAGGTTTGGGAAATCAGGTCGTGGTAAGTATCCATTCGGGTCAGGAGGGGTTAGAAGGGGAAGCCGGTGGCGACGAAAGGCAAATGCCTCTGAATGAGAAGGTTATGACTGTTGGCCTTTGTGCAGGCTTTTCCGCACCTTTGTAGGCCCGCAAAGATAGGCGGTATCGGGTACTCAGACATGCGTACCCGGGACGAGAGCGGTGAGACGTGGTCCTGCTCTTTCTGGTATTCGGCCGGAGTCCTTCGACCTCCATCGGTGCGGGGCATTGTTCTTTTATGAAACGTATTAAGCTCATTGAAGTCCGCTCCGAGCTGGGGGCCGGGACTCGTGGGGCTAGTCTGGGAGTGGATGCGCTCAAGATTGCCTGCCTTAACAAAGGGTCCGATTATTTTCGACGGTTCAATTCGGTGGCCGTGCCCGATCTGAACCATGTCTTGTTCGACAAAAACCATTTCCCCTACGCAAAACACATCGATTCGGTGTATACGGTAGAAAAGGGAATTGCCAATACGGTAGAGCAAACGTTGCGTTTCGGCGAGTTTCCGCTGGTGCTGGCCGGCGACCACAGCAACGCTGCCGGCACCATTGCCGGCATCAAAGCCGCTTACCCATACAAAACCCTCGGGGTTATCTGGATCGACGCCCACGCCGACATTCATTCACCCTATACCACCCCGTCGGGCAACATCCACGGCATGCCGCTGGCCATGGCCCTGAACTTCGATAACCTTGAGCTTCAGCGCAATGAAGTAGAGCCCGAAACCGAGTTCTTCTGGCGCCGCCTGAAAAACCTGGGCGAAGAAGGCCCGAAACTAAAGCCCGAACACCTCGTGTATGTGGTGGTGCGCGACACCGAAAACGAAGAAGACGAGATCATCCGTCGCAGCGGCATCAAGAATTTTTCGCTGAAGGAGTTCAAAGCCAAAGGCCCGAAGCAAGTCGCCCGCGAGATCTACGAGCGCCTGCGCTTCTGCGACTTAGTCTACATTTCCTTCGATGTCGATTCGCTGGATTCGCGCTTTTCCAAAGGCACCGGTACGCCCGTGGAAGAAGGCCTCGACGTGCAGGAAGCTATTTCCCTGTGCCACGCCCTGCTCGACAACGAGCGCGTAGTGTGCTTCGAAATGGTCGAAATCAACCCCACGCTCGACTCCGAAAATACCATGGCTTCCAACGCTTTCGATATTCTCGAAGCAGCCACGGATACCATTACGGAGCGTCTGCGAATTGAAGATGCCACGTCCCGGCAAGAATCGGGTAGGGGTGGTGCATTTTAGGGCAAAATCATAACGAGTTGATTATCAATATATTGCGACTTTATTTATTTCTTGTCATCCAGAGCGCAGCGAAGGATCTCGCGTGCTGATTCTTGGTTAGCAGTCCCCTTAGCTGGCGTGAGTTACGCTGCGTAGCTCACGCCAGCTAAGGGGACAGGCCCTTGACGCACAGCTTGTAATTAGCCAATGAAAAATTTAAAAGCGTTTACGGAAGCCTATGGCAATTTGGACGACGCTGTGGTCCTTGATGTATGCCTATCGTACGCGGCAGACTTTCGGCCTGAAATCAAAGTCGCTATCAATTGTATGTCCTTAGTAAAGGACTACAGTTGGGTGCATCTAGAACTTACTTTTTACGGGGTGAAAGAGTTCCGCATAACAGCAGCGCGGAACATGTCCATTGATGTAGTTGAATCGTTCGCGGTCGTGGAGTGGGATGGCGAAATGTGGTTCAATTTTAGTCCACGTGTGGTGCCGCCGGAAACGAAGACTGAACACCGAGACTCCGATTTTTACATCGTGTGCAAAGACTTGAACTTCCAAGAAAGTGATTTCAAGCCAAGCTTATAACTGGTTATGCTAGGTTTATAATCTGGCTGAGCCAGTGTTTTGGTACTTGGCTCCAACATTTCCTTCCCGTTCCGCACGGCCTTTCTACCTTTGCAGCAGTAGAACCCGGAAGCAGCTTTCGTTTCGGCCGGTCGCCTGCGTTTGGGCAAGTGACGAGAACCGACGAGCGGCGCAGGCCATTAGCTGCTGCTACCTAGCATTTTTCTCTGTGCAACAACTCGAAAACGACATCAAAGCCGCGCTGAGCACGGCTATTCAGCAAGTATTTGGCGCCGAAGTGCCGGCGCCACAGCTTACGATTCAACCGACGCGCAAAGAGTTTGCGGGCACATTTACGCTCGTTACGTTTGCGCTGACCAAAGCCTTGGGCAAAGGCCCGGAGCAAATTGGGCAGGCGCTGGGCGAGTGGCTGACGCAAAACGACGCGCGCGTGTCGGGCTTCAACGTGGTGAAAGGCTTCCTGAACCTCGAAATTGCCGATGCGCAGTGGCTGCAACTCTTTACCGCCTTGCGCCAACAGCCCGATAATACACCCGTGCAAACCGGTGGCCCACAGCAGGTTGTAGTCGAATATTCTTCGCCTAATACCAACAAGCCCCTGCACCTGGGGCACTTGCGCAACAACTTCCTGGGCTATTCGGTGGCTGAGATTCTGAAAGCTACCGGCGCTACCGTCACGAAGGCCAACCTCGTCAACGATCGCGGCATTCACATCTGCAAATCGATGCTGGCCTACCAGCGCTACGGCCACGGCGAAACGCCCCAGGAATCCGGCATTAAAGGCGACCACCTGATCGGCAAATACTACGTCCTGTTTGAGAAGCATTACCGCGAGCAAGTGCGGCAGCTTCAGGCCGAAGGCGTGGCCGAAGACATTGCCAAGCGCCAGGCGCCGCTCATGACCGAAGCGCAGGAGATGCTGCAGGCGTGGGAGCAGGGCGACGAAGAAGTGCTGCAACTGTGGCGCCAGATGAACGGCTGGGTCTACGAAGGATTTGACGAAACGTACCAGACCATCGGCGTCGATTTTGACAAGTATTACTACGAGTCGGAAACGTATCTGCTTGGCAAAGAGCGTGTTGAAGAAGGGCTGCAAAAAGGCGTTTTCTTCAAGAAAGAAGACGGCTCGGTGTGGGTTGACCTAAAAGAAGAAGGTCTCGACGAAAAGCTCCTGCTCCGTGCCGACGGCACGTCTGTTTACATCACCCAGGACTTGGGCACGGCCGAGCTGAAGTACCAGGATTTCGGCTACGATCTGTCGGTCTACGTCATTGCCGACGAGCAGAACTACCACATGCAGGTGCTGAAGGCGGTGCTCAAAAAGCTGGGCAAGCCTTACGCCGACGCCATTTACCACCTCAGCTACGGCATGGTCGATCTGCCCTCGGGCAAAATGAAATCGCGCGAAGGCACTGTAGTAGACGCCGACGAACTGGTGCGCGAAGTAGTAGCGGCTGCCAAAGAAGCGACGCTGGCCAAAGGCAAAACCGAAGGACTTACCGAGCAGGAAGCCGAGCAGCTTTACCATACGTTGGGCTTAGGCGCGCTCAAATACTATTTGCTGAAAGTGGATCCGAAGAAGCGCATGCTCTTCAATCCCGAGGAATCGGTGAGTCTGGAGGGCCATACAGGGCCTTTCATCCAATATTCGCACGCCCGTATTTCCGCCATCCGCCGCAAGGCCGCCGAACTGGGGATCAGCGAAACGGCTGATGTGCAAACCATTGCTAGTCTGCACATTACGGAAAGCGAAATGGTGCAGGAATTGGCTCGTTATGGTACGGCCGTAGCGGAAGCTGCCCGCACCTTTTCGCCGGCCATCATCTCGCAGTATGTGTACGATGTCGCCAAAGCCTACAACCGTTTCTACACGGAAGTCTCCATTTTCACCGAGCCCGATGAGGTAAAGCGTGCCTTCCGGGTTGCGCTATCCGCCCAAACCGGACGGACCATCAAAGCGGCCATGCGGTTGCTGGGTATTGAAGTGCCGGACCGCATGTAGTTGATTAGCAAAAGGCAGCCGCGAATAAAAGTCGAAAGGCAAAACGAATAGGAATAGATAGTTTATGAAAAGCGTAGCCGTGTATTGCGGTTCCAGTGCCGGAACCAACGAGATTTATCGCCAACAGGCAGACGCTTTGGGACAAGCATTGGTAGCGCGCAACATTACGTTGGTGTACGGCGGCGGGCGTGTGGGCCTGATGGGTGCCATTGCCGACAGCGTGATGCAGCACGGCGGTCAGGCTATCGGCGTTATTCCTGATTTTCTGGCGAATAAAGAACTGGCGCACTTGGGCCTGACGGAACTGTTCGTGGTCAAGTCGATGCACGAGCGCAAGCTCAAAATGTCGGAGCTGGCCGAGGGCTTTATTGCCATGCCCGGCGGTTACGGCACCATGGAAGAGCTGTTTGAGATGCTGACTTGGGGCCAGCTTGGCATGCACCAAAAACCAATTGGCGTACTCAACGTCAGCGGCTTTTACGACCATTTGCTGCTGGCCTTGGATACCATGGCTACGGAAGGCCTGCTACGCCGCGAGAACCGCGACCAACTATTGCAAAGTCCTGTACCTAATGCCTTGTTAGACAAGATGTTAGCGTATCAGCCGGTAGCAGTAGAAAAGTGGCTTTCGCCGCCCACTACCTAACCGACATTTCTAAGTCAGCAACAGGGCGAAACTGCTACCTTCGGGCCTGCAAACAATGCGCTCCGGTTGGTGGTTTGCGGAGTGAAAGCTGTTTTCGCGCTTACCTTAGTCTCACCTAACTCCCTGTATGAAAGCTTCGTTTACGATTATGGCGGCAACACTGGCTTTGGCCGGATTGTCGTCTTACACGTTCTCTCAACCCGTTTCTTCCATGATTGACTCAACCACCGAAGCGCCTGCTGCACAGGGCACCGTTTACGATTACACCGTCAAGACCATCGACGGCAAAGACGTGAAACTGAGCCAATACAAAGGCAAAAAGCTCCTGATCGTCAATACGGCGTCGGAGTGTGGCTTTACGCCGCAGTACAAGGAACTGGAAGAACTGTATAAGAAGCACGGCGACAAAGTGGTCGTACTGGGTTTTCCGGCCAACAATTTCGGCGGACAAGAACCCGGCACCAATTCGCAGATTGCCACCTTCTGCGAGAAAAATTACGGCGTCAGCTTTCCCCTGTTTAGCAAAATTTCGGTGAAAGGCGACGACACCGATCCGCTGTATAAGTTCCTGTCGGACAAGGGGAAGAACGGAGTCGTGAGCGATGCGCCCACCTGGAACTTCTGCAAATACCTCATCGATGAGCAAGGCCACGTCGTGAAGTTTTATCCGTCGAAGGTGAAGCCCATGAGCGACGAACTGCTCGCCGACATTCTGAAATAATCTGAGACGCTGCGTTGTTGGCAAGCCTAACAACGCGCCGGCTGTATAACCGACTTCTGCAAATGGCTTCTGCTGTTTCTCCCGCAAACCCAAGTCGCGCAAAGGCTTGGGTTTCGGCTTTCCGGCCCCGCACACTGCCACTGGCCTTGGCTAGCATCCTGATGGGGGCCTTTTTAGCCGCTGCCAACCACAGTTTCAACGGCTTGGTGGTCGGACTGGCGGCCCTCACCACCGTTCTGCTCCAGATTCTGTCCAATCTTGCCAACGACTACGGCGACTCACAGAACGGCGCCGACAGTGTGCACCGCGAAGGGCCGCAGCGGGCCGTGCAAAGCGGTGCCATCACGCCTGTCCAAATGAAGCAGGGCATGGGTGTATTCGGCCTGCTTTCTCTCATTTCTGGCTTGTGTCTTCTGTGGGCCGCGCTTGGCACGTCCGGTGCTTGGATTTTCCTGACGTTTTTTGTGCTGGGGTTATCGGCAATTTGGGCAGCGGTCAATTACACAGCGGGCTCAAAGCCATACGGTTACGCAGGCCTTGGTGACTTGTCGGTGTTTATCTTCTTCGGAATGGTGGGCGTGTGCGGTACGTATTACCTGCAAACCCGTGCCTTGCCGCTGACGGTGTTGTTGCCCGCGGCCGGCCTGGGCTGTTTTGCAACTGCCGTGCTGAACGTCAACAACATCCGCGACATCCGCTCCGATGAGTTGGCCGGTAAAATCACGATTCCGGTGCGCTTGGGCCCGCAGCCCGCGCGCGGCTACCATTGGCTGCTGCTGCTGCTAGGCTTTGGTTGTGCAAGTATTTATGTAGCAGCCACTTACCATTCGCCGTGGCAATGGCTGTTTGTGCTGGCTGCGCCGCTGCTGGTTTTCAACGGCCTGCAAGTGTGGCGCCGCCAAGACTCCATGCAACTCGATCCGCTGCTAAAGCAGATGGCACTGAGCACATTGGTGTTTGTGCTGCTGTTCGGTTTGGGGCAGATTCTTTAGCCCACACCACCCGCCGCCGTAGGTTAATGCTCAGGTTAGTTTCCTAAATTGGGAGCTACCATGAGAGAGGTGTACTATTATTACCTAAAAACCAGCGCCGCCGGCTGGTTGGGTTCTTGGCCGTGGAGATTGCTTTGGGTGTTGCTGCTAGCCGCTCAGCCGGCAATGGCCGCCGAGGCGCCGCCGCGAGAAGATACCCTACGCGTAAACCGACACATCGCGGAGATTTTCTTTCAGCCCGGCATGTATAGCGTGCTGGAAGACCCAACGAATCGGCTTACTATTCAAGAAGTCGCAAGCCCGGCTCTCCGCTCGCGCTTCAGCCGCTTCGACGACGAATGCCGCTGCATCCAGAATCCCAAATTCACTTACTGGCTCCGGCTGACGGTGCGCAACACCGATTCTTCGCCACAGGAAAGGTGGTATTGGGAGGTGTTCGATTCGCACATTGAAAACGTAGCTTTCTTTCGGACTAAACCGCAGGGCAACTACGATAGCCTCGTGACGGGAGCGGCCCTGCCTTTCCGGAGCCGGGCGGTGCTGTTTAAAAACTTCCTATTTGCCCTGAATCTGCAGCCCGGCCAGACGCAAACCTATTACGTACGCCTGCACTCCGACGCCAAAAACAGCTTTCGGGGACTGTTGCGCAGTGAGAAAGACTTACCTCAGGACGCTCAGGACAACTACATTCTGTTTGGTTGTTTCTACGGCGTGCTGCTCATCATGATGGTCTACAACTTTGGGTTGTACCTCTTCATGCGCGAGCGAACGTACCTGCACTACGTGCTGTATGTGCTGTGTTGCAGCCTCATGTTTTTATCCGACGACGGCTTGGGCTTTCAATACCTGTGGCCAGGGCTGCCGGGACTCAACCGCATCATCAATCCTAGTGCGCCCTTCTTTTTGTTGGTGGCCCTAAGCTTCTATTCGCGCAGCTTTCTGGCCACCGCCGAACACCTGCCTCGCCACGATAAATGGATACGGATTGTGGCAGCAGGTACTGTGGCGGTGTTACTGCTCGATACGCTTGTGTTGCGTACGTCCTTTCTATACTGGCTTTACCTAGCGCCCTACATCCTGATTTATTCGGCAGCGTGGCGCGTCTACAAACAGGGCGTGCGCTCTGCACGGTTTTTCGTGGCGGCGCATACTCTGATTTGTTTGGGGGTGCTGTTTCACGTTACCAGAAGGGTAGGGGTTAACTTTTTCAACGGTCCTTTCACTGTGTATAGCATGTATTCGGCTTTCATGGTGGAAGTAGCAGTGCTTTCGTACGCGCTGGGCGAGAAGATCAAGGCCATTCGAGAAGCTACTTTCAAAGCGCAGGCCCGTTTGGTGAAGCAATTGCAGAAGAAGCACCACGCGCAAGCGTTGCTGATGGAGCAACTGCGTCAGAACCAAGACCTTAAGGATCAGTTGAATACGGAGCTGGAGGCTCAGGTAGTGCGCCGTACCGAGGAGTTGCAACGCCAAAGTGAAACCATTGCCGCCCAAAACCATGAGCTGTTGCAAGCCAACGGGCTTCTGGCTCTGCAATCGGCCGCCATCGAAAAGCTCAATGCTGATTTGCAACGCGATTTGCAGCAAGTGAAAGCTGCGCGGGTGCTATCGAAGGAAGTCGATTTTGGCGAGTTCAGCCAAATTTACCCCGATAAAGAAGCGTGCCTGCGCTACTTAGCTGACTTAAAGTGGGCCAAAGGCTATCAGTGCCGCAAATGTGGCCACGAAAAACACTGCGATGGCCGCGAAGAATATGCTCGCCGTTGCACACGGTGTCGCTACGTAGAATCGGCAACGGCCAACACCATATTACAGAAGTGCAAGTTTTCTATAATCAAGGCTTTCTACGCAGTGTTTCTCATCTACGCGCACAAAGGGAGCTACTCCTCGCAGGAGCTTTCGCGGGTGCTGGAGCTGCGGCAAGGCACTTGTTGGAACTTTAGCCAGAAGGTAGTAGAAGCCATCCGCCGCCGCCGGACTGCTCCTGATTTCGACGAAAACGAAGACTGGACCCGCATTCTGCTCGATGCCACCGGAGCTACTGAAGAAGACGCCACCAGCATGGCGATGGAACTAGCAGAACCTAATTAAAGCTCAATTGGAAACGATGGGTGAGTAGAATGAAAAAAAATCAGCTGAGAAGTAAAAAAATACTGGATTTGTAGATTGTTTTTTAGCTGCTGCCCTTTGGTTATAGTGCCTAGTATTAAGCTCAATCAACGGGGAAAAGACGAAAAACACGTGTGTACTAAGCGTATAAGCTAGAACGCAAGAACACTGTAAAATGCCCTTTGCAACCTGTAAAGGGCATTTTTGCTATTGCATTTCCCAAACAATCGCGGATATATTTGGGCATTCTCAACGTGCTGTGGTGCCCTGCACCGTTTACTTTATGTGCCTTATCTACTAATGGAAGTGCTCCTGCTCCCTAGGTTCATACATCCAGAGCCACATTATCTGTGCGTACAACGCGGGCTATATGGAACGCGCGAGGACATTGGCTGCGGCGCTTTTATTTCGACCAGACTGCAAACGTTTCCAGATGCTGCGTGCTAAGCCTTGTGCTATTTGCTACGGGAAAGCATGTAGCGAATGCTAAGACTTTCAAACGTTTGCGTCCTCCGCTGGTGAACTAGCTTTCTCAGTGCTTAGCTAAGTGCATCAGGCAGGCTTTCTTATGTGACCTCACCCCTAACATTTCTTTATATGATGCAAAATTCCTACAAACATCTCCTGACTCGACGAGCCATCTGGCTGGCCGCCTGTGGGTTGCCAGTTGCGGTGGCACCCGTTGTGGGGGCACCTCGGCTCCCATTAGTGCCACTTGTTGAGCGGCCGACCCTAGCCGATGTGACGGTTTCGGGCCGCGTTACCCAGACCAACGGCGAAGCGCTCCCCGGCGTGACCATCGTGGTAAAGGGCACGACCCAAGGCGCGTCTACCGATGCCAACGGACGGTTTACTCTTTCAGCCCCGGAAGGCAGCACGCTGATTTTCAGCTATGTAGGCTTCATGCGGAAAGAAGTGCCCGTAACCGGCGCTACCACCGATTTCAACGTAGTACTGGCCGAAGACACGCAGGCGCTGAACGAAGTGGTAGTCGTAGGCTACGGTACCCAGGAGCGCGGCAGCGTAACGGGTGCGATTTCTTCCATAAGCGGGCAAGAGCTTAAGCGTCAGCCGGTTGCTGACGTAACCCAAGCGATGCAGGGCAAGGTTTCGGGCGTAACTATTACCTCCAACGGCGGAGCGCCGGGTGGCGCTGCCGGCACGTCGGTGCGGGTGCGCGGTATAACCTCCAACGGCAACAACCAGCCGCTTTACATTATCGATGGCTTTCCAATGGCGCAAAGCAGCGAAAGCCAGCTGAACGCAATCAGCCCGAACGACATTGAGTCGATTGATGTGCTGAAAGATGCCTCGGCCACCGCTATTTACGGGGTACGGGCCGCCAACGGCGTGGTGATTATCACTACGAAGCGGGGCAAAGCCGGCAAGACGAACATCAATCTGGATGCCTACCGTGGTGTGAACACGGTAATACGTAAGCTGGATTTGCTGAATGCACAGGAGTACGCCGTCATCAACAACGAAAGCCGCATTGCGGGCGGCCTGCCCATCGTGCTGGATAAGCTACGCAACCCGGCAGCGTTGGGCGAAGGTACTGACTGGCAGGATGTTATGTTTCGTCGGGCCAAAGTGCAGAACTATTCGCTTTCGGCCACGGGTGGCAGCGAGAGCGCGCGCTTCGCAATTTCTGGCACCTATTTTCAGCAGGACGGCACCATTCTAGGCTCCAACTACGAGCGCTTCACTCTGCGTGCGAACGGCGATGCGCAGTTGAACAAGGTGTTCAAGATGGGTACCAGCATTCAGCTCACGCACTCATCGGACCGGCAGGTTACCACCAACGACGGCGAATACGGCACCTTGCAGCAACTGCTGCGCATTCCGGCCATTGTGCCCGCTTATCGTCCCGATGGTAATTTCTACGATACCAACGCGGCGTACGATAACTTTATCGAGGAGAACCCACTGGCAACCGCTACCCTAAACAATCAGCGCTACAACCTCAACCGGGCCATCACTACGCTGTTCGCTGAGCTGGAGCCCGTAAAAGGCCTGCGCTTCCGTACCAACGTGGGGGCTGACCTGTTCTTCGACAACTTCAACTCATTCCGGCCTACCGTACCTCAATTGGTAACGCCCGAACGCACGTATACTTCGCGCTACTCAACGGCCAGCGCCAATGCTAACTCCAGCTACGCGCCGACCTACCTGATCGAGAATACGGCTACCTACGATCATCTCTTCGCTGATAAGCACCAAGTGACCCTTCTGCTTGGTCAATCAGCTCAGGAATTCAACTACAGCAACGTATCGGCTAGCCGCCAAGGGTACCTGCGCAACGACTTGCAGACCATCAACGCGGGCCCCAACAACACGTTGCAGTCCAACGGCGGAACCATTAACCCGCCTCAGCGTTTGGCCAGCTACTTCGGTCGTATCAACTACGAGTTTGCCGGCAAGTATCTGTTCCAGGCCATCGCTCGTTACGACGGTTCTTCGGTATTTCCTCCGGGCGAGAAGTTTGGCTTCTTCCCGGGTGTATCGGCCGGTTGGCGCATTTCGGAAGAACCTTTCCTGAAGGGGAGTTCCGCTATTAGCAATCTGAAGCTGCGGGCCGGCTACGGAAAAGTAGGTAACCCGCTGAACGCCGGGCGTTTTGCTTACCTCTACGCCATCAACTTCGGCATCACCTACCCGCTGGGCCAGGATGGCACGCTGAACACAGGTGGTGCCCCAACCCGGTTGGCTAACCCCAATTTGCGCTGGGAAACCAACAACCAGACGAACATTGGCTTGGACTTGGGCTTCATGCAAAACCGCTTCGAAGCCAGCATCGACCTGTATAACCGTAGCTCGCCCAACCTGATTGCTCCGATTCCGGTGTCTTACGTGTCGGGTACCTACGAGTCTATCAACAGCAATGCAGCTTCGGCTTACAACCGCGGCATCGACTTCTCGCTGACCTCGCACAACGTGCAGGGCTCCGGCGACGCGTTGAGCTGGACGACCACGCTGAACCTATCGGCTTACAAAACCAAGCTGGAAAGCCTGGGCGCTGGCTTGCCGTACAACGGTCCTAATACGCTAAGTGGCTATGGTATAGTTCGTTATGATGTGGGCTATCCCTTCAACTCGTTCTATGGATTCGTGGCCGACGGCCTGTTCCAGACTGCCGACGAAGTAACGGCTGCTCCTAAGCAGCAGGCGGGTACCGCTCCTGGCGACATCCGCTTCAAAGACCTCAACGGCGACGGCGTCATCACGGCGGCCGACCGCAGGTTCATTGGCAATCCTAACCCCGACTTCACGTACGGCATCACCAATACCCTAGGGTATAAGGGCTTCGATCTGAGCTTCTTCATTCAGGGCTCGCAGGGCAATGAAATCTACAACCTGAATAAGTACCTCACGGAGAGCGCTTTATATGGCTCCTTCAGCGGCGGTACGCGGTTGCTGAACCGTTGGACTGGACCTGGCACCAGCACCGACGTGCCTCGCGCCATCAACGGCGACCCGAACGGGAACCTGCGGACGTCGACGTACTTCATTGAAGACGGCTCTTACGTTCGCCTCAAAAACATCACCATCGGCTACACACTGCCCCGGAGCATCATGAGCCGTCTGTCGGCTACGCAGTTCCGCCTGTATGTTACGGCGCAAAACCTGGTGACGCTGACCAAATACAGCGGCTATGACCCCGAAGTGAGCTCCACAGGCATCGACCGGGGCATCTATCCGCAGTCGCGCACCCTGCTGGGCGGTGTAAGCATCGGTTTCTAATTTTAATTCTCCCCTACGAATGTCTATTTCAAAATATACCACCGGCGCCTTCCTGCTCTCGCTGGGATTGCTGACCAGTTGCGGCGAAAAATTTCTGGCGGAAACTCCCTCGGAACAAGTAACGGACGCCAACTTTTACAAGACCCAGACCGATGCAGTACAGGCCACGCTGGCTGTGTACAGTGAACTGACCAAAGAAGGCCAGTATAACGCGGCGCTGTGGGGCATGGACATCATGGCCGACGTGTCTACTACAGGCGGTGGCGGCGGCAGTGACGGCATCGAGTACACGCAGCTCGACGACTACAACATCCCGACGACCAACTTCGTGGCTACGCGCCTCTGGCAAGGCTCTTTCATCGGCATTCAGCGCGCCAACATCGTGTTGCAGAAAGTGCCGGCCATCACGGATATCGATCCGGTTATCCAGAAGCGGTGCTTGGGCGAAGCTCAGTTTCTGCGCGCCAAATTCTACTTTGACTTGGTTCGCGCCTTCGGGGACGTGCCGTTGTTTACGGCGCCGCCTACCAGCCCAGAGGCTGTGAATATTCCTCGTACGCCTGTTGCGCAGGTATATTCCCAAATTGAGAAGGACCTGACCGACGCCATTGGCAATCTGCCAGGTTCATACAGCGGGGCCGATTTGGGCCGGGCTACCAAGTGGGCAGCTACCGGTTTGTTGGCCAAGGTGTACATCACCGAAGGAAAGAAAACCGAAGCCGCCCAGCGGGCTCGCGAAGTCATTACGGGCTCGGGCAAAAGCCTGTGGGCCAACTACGGCGACAACTTCAAAGTAGAGAATGACAACGGCAAAGAATCGCTGTTTGAAGTGCAGTTCGTCAATGGCAAAAACGGCTACGACCGCAACAGCGTCGGGTCTTCCATGAACGAGTTCTTCGGCCCGCGCGGCTCTGGCCTCACGCCTGCGGGCGGCGGCTACGGCTTCAACATCCCGGAGCCCGACTTCGTGGCCGGCTATGAGCCCGGCGATACGCGCAAAGCCGTAACCATCTGGGCGCCTGGTGATAAAGGCCCCGACAACTGGGTAGAGCCGGCAAGCTTACCCGGCTCACCGTTTGGCTTCAGCTGCAAGAAGTGGTTTGTGGGCAAGGTCAATACCAACATCTGGGACTCGCCGCTGAACGTACCGGTACTGCGCCTGGCTGAAATGTATCTCATTCTGGCTGAGGCAGTTGGCAATACGCCGGAAGGTCTTACTGCCATCAACACGGTGCGTCGTCGCGCTGGCTTGCCCGACCTGACGGCCTCTACGCCCAACTTCACGGATGCCGTACTCAAAGAGCGCCTCTACGAACTGGCTTTCGAATTCGACCGGTGGTTTGATCTCAAGCGCACGGGCAAGCTGATTCCGCGCATGACGGAACACTCCGCTTACCTGGCTACGCTGGGCATCAAGCGCGGGGTGCCAACGGCGACCAATCTGGTGCTGCCGATTCCGCAATCGGAACTCGATGCCAACCCCGGCCTGACGCAGAACCCCGGTTACTAAGCCTCCTTCTCACTGACGATTTAGCCTAAGCTGAAATGAAAAATATATGGAACAAGGCGGCTTGTTTACTTCTTGCAAGTCCGCTGCTTTTTACTGCCTGCGAAAAGAATGACTCAGGCACGCTGGAAGGGGCCGTGCCTCAAACGGATTTCACGACCACCATCAAGCCAGTAGGCCTTACGACGGAAGTTACTTTTACCAGCACCAACGCCGATGCCTTTCTGTACCAGTGGTCATTTGGTGATGGGTCTGTAGGAACGGGCAAAACGGTAACGCACATCTATAAAAAGAGCGGCACCGTGAAAGCCCAGCTCATCACGGCGTACCGTGGTGGCACCAGCCTTTCGGCTGTGAAGGACGTCGTACTGCCGCAGAACATTGACTTTGTGAAGCAGCTGCTGACGGGCTCTGGCTCCAAAACCTGGATGCTGAACAACGCCGTGGATGCCCCCATTGTGGTGGGCACCGAGGGCAACCCCTCAGAGTACTTCAATGGAGTCAAGGCAGGTGGATTGCCTCCTTGCCAAGCTGACGATGAATACACTTTCACCAGTGCGGGTGTGTTCACCTACAATGCTAAGGCAGAAACCTTCGTAGCCGGTGGCGTGGGCTGTTCTACTCAGCGCTCCGGCACGTCGGAGTTCACGTTTGGGCCGGCTACCGGCGAGGGCTTTGCCATGTTTGAGTTCAAGAAAGCCGGCACCTTCATCGGCGTGACGGATGCGCCCGACCTGACGTACCGCATCATCGACATCAGCGACAAGAGCATGCTGCTACGAGCTGGAAAGCCCGGTGGAACCGTGTTTCAGATGAAGTTGGTGCCGAAGCCCTAAGCACAGGCTGCTTTTCTTTGTCAATTACTATAGTATGAATATTCAGCTCTTTCAAGGTGCTGGTAGTCTGCAGCTTAGGGTCAGCGTTTTGCTGGCTCTAAGTCTGGCTTCCTGTACCGAAGTCAAGCCCAAAAACATTCCGGCGCCTACTCCCGGGGTTCCCGTCGTCAACCAAGAAGCCCGCGACTACGCGCAGTACACCGACCTGATCTGGAGCGACGAGTTTGGCGACGGCACCCTCGACCTTACCAAATGGGCGTATGAGCAGGGTGGCGGCGGCTGGGGCAACAACGAGCTTGAGAATTATACCACCTCGCCGGACAACGTATTTCTGGCGGGCGGCAACTTGGTCATTCAAGCCAATCGGCAGCAGTCGGGCGGCAACGCCTACACCTCCGGAAGACTGGTTACCAAGGGCAAGCAAAGCTTTCAATACGGCCGCATCGATGTACGTGCCAAGGTCCCCAAAGGCAAAGGCGTATGGCCGGCCATCTGGATGCTGGGCTCGGATATCGACCAGAACAACTGGCCGGTATGCGGTGAAATCGACATCATGGAACTGCGCGGCAGCAAGCCCAGGGAGATGCTTTCCACTATGCACTACGGCACCAGTTCGGCCGACCACCGCTTCAAAGGCACTACGCAAACGCTGGCCACTGACCTGTCTGATAACTTCCACATTTTCAGCGTGGTGCGCAGCCGAGATCAGATGCGCTTCTTCCTTGATGGGCAGCAGTACTACACGTTCACGAGCGGCGATGCCAGTCCGTATCCGTTCAACAACCCCTTCTTCGTCATTCTGAACGTGGCTGTTGGGGGCAACTTCGATGGAAACCCCGATGCCACTACCACTTTCCCGCAGCAGATGCAGGTAGACTACGTGCGCTATTATCAATACAAATAGCTTCGGAAGATGATTGCTTCACATGCAATTGATAATGAGATAGTTGTAAGATGATTTTACCTGAGCTGTATTCGGCTGGCAGCACCAGTCGGATGCGCTCGGTTCCGGGGGCCGGTTCCGCCAATGTTAGGGGAGCGGACCGGCCCTTTTGGAATAGATTTCTGAAAACAGCCCCAGCAACACAAAGCCCCCGCCGTAGCTACGGCGGGGGCTTTGTGTTGCTGGGGTTGCGAAAATGCTGCTATTCAGATGCTTGTGCAGCTGCTGGAGCTTCCGCTGGCTTGGTTTCGGCACCAGCTGCGCCTTCCGGACGTGGGCCGCGGCTGCGACCGCCGCGCTTACGCCGGCGGGCCGCCTGCTCACCTTCGGGCCGTGGCTCACCGTTGTGCGGGCGAGGGGCACGAGGCGGCCGAGCTTCGGCAGAAACGGGGGCAGCTTGCTCATCAGAGGGCGCTACGGCTACGGTGCCATTTTCGGCCGCTGTCGGGGCCGGGCGGCTTTCGCGGCGGGGGCCGCGGCTGTCGCGCCGTTGCTCGCCACCTTCGCGTCGCTTGTCGCCTTCCCGCCGTGGGCGGCCGTCACGCGAGCCACCGCCACTGCGGCCGTTGGTGCCCCGGCCTTTGCCATGCAAGCCGCTGAAGCGCTTTGGGTCAAATTCGGGTGCCGGTCCGAGGCCGAGTTCCTCGGTAATGGCGCGTTTTTCCAGCTCGCGCTCAATGAGCTTTTCGATCTTGATGACGCGATCCTGGTCTTGGTCGGAGATGAACGTAATGGCCGTGCCAGTAGTCGCGGCGCGGGCCGTGCGGCCGATACGGTGTACGTAATCTTCGGCGGCGCGCGGAATATCGTAGTTCACCACATGGGTGAGGTTGTCGATGTCGATGCCGCGCGACAGCACGTCAGTAGCCACCAGAATCGGGAATTGCTTGTTTTTAAACTCGCGCATCATCACCTCGCGCTCTTCCTGCGTGCGGTCCGAGGAAATGCCCTTGGCCACGTAGCCCAGCTTGTTGATGGCCCTTACGATGCCGCCCACCGCCGCTTTCTGCGACGTAAACAGCACCATGCTTTGCACTTCCTGGGTTTTGAGCAAATGCTCCAGTACATGAATTTTCTGGTGATCAAACGCCATGTACAGTTGCTGGTCGATGCCGGCCGCCGGCTTGGAAACCGCCAACCGAATCTCTTCGGGGTCTTGCAGGATCTGCTGCGAGAACTCCCGGATCTTGTTGGGCATGGTGGCCGAAAACAGCAGCGTCTGGCGCTTTTTGGGCAGCTGACGCACAATGTTCAGGATGTCGTCCGAGAAGCCCATGTCGAGCATCTTATCGGCCTCGTCCAACACCAAGTAGTCGATTTTGTCGAACTTCACATAGCCCATTTGCATGTGCGCAATCAGGCGGCCCGGCGTGGCAATAATAATGTCGGCGCCCGTGGTGAGGGCGCGTTTTTGCTGTTCCCAGCCTTCGCTTTTGCCGCCGCCATAAATGGCTGTGCTAGTGGCATTTACAAAGTAGCCAAATCCTTCTACCTGCTCATCAATCTGCTTGGCCAGCTCGCGCGTCGGCACTAAGATGAGGGTGCTGGTGTGGTCGTGCCGGGCGTGTGATATCTTGTCGAGCAGCGGAATCAGATAAGCCGCTGTTTTGCCGGTGCCGGTCTGGGCGCATGCGATGAGGTCTTTGCCGTCGATAATCTTCGGTATCGCCTGCTCCTGAATGGGCGTGGCGTTCAGGTAGTTCATCGCATCCACGCCAGCCAGCAGGTCGTCGTGGAGATTAAATTCGTTAAACTTCAAGGTGCAGCTAGATAAGTGAAGTATGGGCTGACCTTGTGTTTCTGGGTCAGCAAACCGCTTGATTTAGAGCAAATATAGGGTAATTCCGGGTGGTACCGTTGAGGTACGCGAGCCGGTTGGCGGCGTCTGAGAAACCCACCGCGCTGCCCCCCGATCTTCCTTTCTTCCTAACACCTACTCATCGGCTTTTTGTTCAAGCAAGGCACTCTGCCACAGCATGTGCTCCTCGGTGATGGGGTAGGGGGAGTTGTTGCGAATCGCCTGATACACAGCCTCGAACAAGTGCATATAGTCGCCTTTGCCTGACGGTACGGCGGTGGTTGTTTTGGCGTCGTTGGCGCCCACCAGCGTTAGTTGGCCTTCCATACCGGCCTCTTCCAGGCCGTAGCTCGGAGCCAGAGGCGAAAGGGCTTTATCGAGCTGCGCTTCCTGTACGTCGGCGCGTTGCTTGAGGAAACTGCCCTGCGTGCCGTGCACCACAAAAGCCGGCACTGGTTGGGCCACCAGCAAGCCCGACGTAACCGTGACGTGCAGCTGATCGGGGTACAACAGGCGGATCGAGAAATAATCTTGGATGCGGGTTCCGGCGCGGTACATGCCTACGGCTTTGTGACTTTTCAGCGGCTTGCCAAATAGGCTGATTACCTGATCGATAAGGTGCGGGCCTAGGTCGTAGGGCAACCCACTGCCGGGCAACGGGTCTTCTTTAAATGGCTTAGGATTCAGGGTTGATTTGTAGCGGTCGTAGCGGAAATTCACTTCGAATAGGCGGCCCAGTTGCCCGCTTTCAATGATTTGCTTCACCGCCAGGAAGTCGCTGTCCCACCGCCGGTTTTGGTAGGGAAATACCTGCTTGCCCACCTCCCGGCTCAATTGGTACAGCGCCTGGGTTTCGGCCAGGGAGGCAGTGAGAGGCTTCTCGACCAGCACGTGCTTGCCTGCCCGCAAAGCCTGCATCGCAAAGTCGAAGTGCGTGTAGCTGGGAGTGTTGACGATAATAAGCTCTATTTCAGGATCTTGTAATAATTCCTCTACGCTGGTGTAACTGATAATCTCAGGATAATCGTGTTGCGCTTTCTTCTGGTGGCGCTCGGTGACGGCTCTCAACTGAAAGCCAGGGTGCGCCGCCACAAAAGGCGCCTGAAATAATCTGCCCGACATTCCGTAGGCGAGCAAGCCGGTTTGAATTGCGTTCGTCATGTCCGAAGATAGGATTTATGGGATTCCTCACGATTCTGCCCAACTTACCGCCTTCGCCCTATTTGCTCTAATTTGATGACTCCGATCGTTTCCGCTCAAGTTTCGCCCACGGCTAATGAGCTGCCTTTCAAGGGGTTAGTGATTATAGAGTTGGCCAGTGTCTTGGCTGGCCCCCAAGTGGGACAATTTTTTGCCGAGTTGGGCGCTACGGTTCTGAAAATCGAACACGCGGCTCAGGGGGGCGACGTTACGCGCAGCTGGAAAACCAGCGCCGAACCCGCCGATACCGATGTTTCGGCCTATTTCTCCAGTTCCAATTGGGGCAAGCAATCCGTAGCGCTGGACCTGACCACTGCGGAAGGCCGTGCGGCAATACACACCTTGATTGCCCGCGCCGACGTGGTGCTGGCCAGCTATAAACCCGGCGACGCCGAGAAGTTATGCGTTGATTACGAGACGCTTGCCAATCTGAACCCCCAACTCATCTACGGCCACATCACAGGCTACGGTCCCGAGGTTCACCGCGCCGGTTATGATGCCGTCTTGCAAGCCGAAGCCGGCTTTATGCACCTTAATGCGTTGCCGGGGCAAGCGCCCCTCAAAATGCCCGTGGCCATGGTCGATCTGCTCACTGCCCATCAACTGAAAGAAGGCCTGCTTACGGCGCTGTACCGGCGCGCACGCACGGGGCAGGGCGCTTTGGTGCAGGTTTCGTTGCTGGATAGCGCTTTGGCTTCGCTGGCTAACCAAGGCACCGGCTGGCTCGTGACCGGCCACGATCCGCAGCCGATGGGGTCGGGGCACCCGAGCATCGTGCCCTACGGAACGGTTTATCAAGCCGCTGATGGCCGTCGGTTGGTGCTGGCAATTGGCTCCGATCGGCAGTTTCAGCAGTTGTGTGCCGCGCTCGGCCGCCCCTCGTGGGCTACAGACTTGCGTTTTGCAACTAACTCATTACGAGTAACTTATCGAAACGAGTTGGAAGAATTGTTGCAGGAAAGAATCCGGGAGGTGAATGGCGCAGAACTGCTTTTGGCTCTGGAGCAACGGGCTGTGCCGGCGGGCGCCGTGCGCACGGTAGGAGAGGCCCTAACCGCAAAGTCAGCGCAGCACATGTTGCTGCCGCCATGCGCTGCGTTTCCGTATTCGGGCTTGCGCACGGTGGCTTTCCGAAGCAACGCCTGGCCTGTCATGCCTGCGCTAAGCGCCCCGCCACACATCGGCCAGCAGTCGGCCGCGGTGCTGAACCAAGGGGATGAGGGACACCCACAACTGAAAAACGACGTATTTTCGTAAGTATTGAAGCTGCGAATGCACATTGTCTGGGTGCGCAATGCAGATTGCAGCAGCTAATTTGTTCTTCTTATGTGGCGCGCCGCTTCAGGCGCTGCCCGTTTTGTACTTCGCATGGACGAGAATTCGCAAACCCCTCCTGCCAATAGCGCCGCCGCCCCGTCGGCCGAATCAACTGCTAGTCAAGTAGTTGCTCCGGTGCCTTCGGCTCATAGCGGAGCTACCGCCACCGACAATGAGCCAACTGCACCAGCGGGCGCTCCGTCCCAAGCTCCCGCCGACCGTCTCGATCAGATATTTGAGGGCCTGAAACAAAAATCGACGGCCAAACAGGCAATTTATCGCAATACAAATGCTGCTTTCGATTGCCTGCGGCTGGTTTCGCAGGAACTGGTGGTGGAGCTTAGCCGCCGAATTACGGCAGTTGACTCGACCGTCGTGATCGAGTACCGGCCCGTCAACGATATGGAATTTCACATCCGGTTTTCCGGCGACTTGCTCGTATTCGTGATGCATTCCAACATCGTTACCTTCCCCGACGACTATGGCCCCATGCCAACCAAATACGTTGAGGAAGACTTCCGGCGCCGGTTTTTTGGCCACATCATGGCCTACAACTTTATGGCCGACAGCATCAAATACCAGCGCATGAACGACCCCGGCTACCTCGTTGGGCGGCTGCTGGTCAACATCGAAAACCACTTTTTTCTGGAAGGCGTGCAGCAGCTCGAACTCCCCGACAACGATATGGCCGATAACCTCATCACGCCCAACATGATGAAGCTTTTCGTGGAAAGCGCCATGATCGCCGCCGTCAACAACGACCTGATTGCACCGCCTATGGGCGAGATTCAGAAAATTACGGTTAAGCAAAAGATTGAAAATCAGCAGGTTAGCCGCGGAAGTAAAGTTGGGTTCAGCTTTTCCAGTGAGCAGCGCCATTCCGTTGATGGGCTGTTGTTCTGAGGGACTGAGTAGGATCCAAAGTGCCTAAATCACAGGCATCAAAAAGGCCCCGTAGCACTAGCTACGGGGCCTTTTTATCGTTTTGAGTCTGCAAAAGCAGCGCTTAGCCGGGTTACGCAATGTCTTGGTGGATACAGAGGTAATTTCCTTCAGTATCCTTAAACCAAGCGGCTTTTTCGCTGCCCAGCACGCACACATGGTCTTTCGTTTTCAGATCGGGATAATCGTAATCCTCAAATTGCACGCCTTTTTCCTCAAGCTCCTGAATAGCAGCGGCAATGTCTCTCACCTGAAAACTTAGGGCCGTATGTTCGGCTTTGGTGCCTTCCGGTTTTGGGAAGAGGGCCAGGGTGGCACCGGTGCTTCCGCCACACGCGTATTCAAACTTGCCGTCTAGCTTTAAGCCAAGGGGCTGAAGGCCAAGTTTTTGCTCGTAAAAATCGCGGGCGCGGGTCAGGTTCATGACGGGCAGCAGCATCGTAACAGGAGCACCCGTGAGCATGGTGGTGACGTCAGAATCAGACGTGGTGGATGTAACAGGTGAGCTTGGCATACTTACGCAAGGTGGTTCCCATCGAAAATCGTTACAGAATCGTCGCCAGCTACTCAGGCTTCCTGTTCGAAGCCGAGTCTTGCCTTGCTACCCCAGCCCAGCCGCGGGTGGAGAGCGCCTTTGTCTTCCCTATAATTTAAGCATTATGGTCTGTAATGCCAACTAAATCAGAGAGTTGATGATGGGCTTAGCGCCGGTTGTACCCTGCTTTTTCCCGAACCCGATTGAGTACTGTGCTGCCGTAAGCCTGTGCCTTGCGGGCGCCTTCGGCTAAGCGCGCGTCCAGCTCAGGGAGGTTGTTGATGAAGAAATTGAACTGTTCGCGCTCGGTGCCAAAGCGGTTCATAATTACTTCATACAGAGCCTGTTTCGCGTGGCCGTAGCCATAGCCACCGGCTAGGTACTTTTCGCGCAGCTCCTCCGTTTGCTCGGGCGTAGCCAGCAGCGAATAAAGCTTAAATACCGTGTCGCTTTCAGGGTCTTTGGGATCGTCGAGGCCGCGGCTGTCGGTAACGATGCTTTTGATGGTCTTGAGCAACTCTTTTTCGGGGGCAAAAACGTCGATGATGTTGCCGTAGCTCTTGCTCATTTTTTGGCCATCGAGCCCCGGAATGGTCATCAACTGCGCATCGACGCGGGCCTGGGGCATGACAAAGGTTTCGCCGTAGCGGTTGTTGAAAGCGGCGGCAATGTCGCGGGCAATTTCCAAGTGCTGCATTTGATCTTTGCCCACCGGCACTATCTCCGCGTCGTAGAGCAGGATGTCGGCGGCCATGAGCACAGGATAGGTGAAGACCCCCGCATTTACTTCCGATAGCCGGTCCATCTTATCCTTGAAGCTGTGCGCGTTAGCCAACATCGGATACGGCGTGAAGCACGACAGGTACCACGTCAGCTCGGTCACTTGAGGCACATCCGACTGGCGGTAAAACAAGTCCTTTTCGGTGTCGAAACCGCAGGCCAGCCATGCCGCTGCCACAGCGTATGTGTTTTGCCGCAGCAATTCCGCATCGCGGACGGAGGTCAGCGCGTGCAGATCCGCAATGAAATACAGCGAGTCGTTCTGCGACTGGCGCGAGAGTTCGATGGCAGGCAAAATGGCGCCGAGCAAGTTGCCAAGGTGCGGACGGCCAGTGCTTTGGATGCCGGTAAGGATACGGGACATTGGAAAATCAGTAGAGACGCCGTGCCGGCGTCCGTCGTAAAACGATGAAATAACCTCTGGAGAAGGCAAGGCAGGCGTCGCTCATAGCGAAGCTTCCCTAGACCGACACATCGGCCGCCGCTTCTTGCTGTAGCTCGGTGGTTTCCTCTTGGCCCAGATACCGATCAATCAGGAAATGAGCGAGGTAGAGCACCGGCGTCAGCAGAATAGCCGCTGCGAATTTATACCAGTAATTGGTGTTCGCCACGCTGAGTACTTGCTCGAAAGTCCAGTTGCCGAACAGGTAAAAGGCCACGAACAGCACTACAAAGCTGTCGACTAACTGTGAGATGAGCGTGGAACCCGTGGCGCGCAGCCAAATCAGGCGGCTGCCCGTTACGCGCCGAAGTGCCTGGAAAACAGTCGCGTCCAGTACCTGGCCGACCATAAAAGCCACCACCGACCCGATGATGATACCCAATCCCTGCCGGAAAATGCTCTGGTAAGCAAAATCAATGTTGAATGGCCGTCCGTCGTGGTCAGTTTTGTTGACGTCGAGCCAGAATGCAGCGGGTGGTAGCTTGGTCGTGGCCAGAATTACCAAGAAAGAATACAGGATAAGGCCCACCGTGAGGAAGCTTACACGCAGTACGCCTTCGCGCCCGAAATACTCGTTGATGATGTCGGTGGTGATGAACACTACGGGCCAGATCAGCACGCCCGCCGTGAGGTTGCCGGGCAGCCCCAGCAGCGCATCCACGGAAAATATCTTGACTCCGATGATCTCGGCCAGCAGGGCATTGACTACGAAAATCCCACTCAGAATGAGGTAGAGCTGCTGTTTTTTGTGGGCGAAGGTTTTCAAGGGGGTCGGCTGGGCAGTGAGTTTATTCGGGCACGCTTATCGTTTTGCCTTCCGTTGCTAGCTCTACAGGCTCAAATATCACCTGCGCTTCGCGCAACAGTGGGTCGAGGTCGCGGTAGCGGGAGGAAAAATGGCCGATTAACAAGTGGTGGGCCTGCGCTTTGCGTGCCAGCAGAGCCGCCTGGCGCGCGGTAGAGTGGTGCGTGGTCAGGGCACGCTCGCGCATGTCGTCGAGAAAGGTTGCTTCGTGGTAGAGCAGATCGACGTTCTGAATCAGCTCGGCCAAGCTTTCCGTGTACAGCGTATCGGCGCAGAAAGCGTAGCTGCGGGAGTGGCTGGGCGGCGACGTAACGTCAGAATTTTGCACGAGCACTTGCCCGGTGGTTTCGTCAAGTGCATCCTCGCCGAGGGTTAATTGGTGGAGCTGCTTGGGCGTGAGGCCCACCGGCAAGCGATCTTTTACCAAATGCCGCCGCTTGGGTTTCTCTCGGAACAGATATCCGCAGCACGGTATGCGATGCCGCATTGGTAATGTATTGACAGTCAGATATTTATCTTCATATATCTGTTCATGCGACTCGCTGTTGACGGGCGTAAAGTTCAGCTCAAACGAAAGCTGCGTATTGGAGTAGCGAAACTGCGTGGTCAGGATATCGTCGAGGCCGACCGGGCCGAATAACTGTAGGGCGTCGGTGCGGCCCTGCAAGTGCATGGTCGAAATCAACCCGAAAAGGCCGAAGAAATGGTCGCCGTGCAGGTGCGAAATAAAAATAGTACTTATCCGTTGGTGGCGCACTTTGTGCTCGATCAGGCGTTCCTGGGTGCCTTCGCCGCAGTCGATCAAGTACAAGTGGTTGCCCACGGTCAGGACTTGGGCCGTGTGGTGGCGGTTGAGAAATGGCGTTGCCGACGCACTGCCCAGGATTCTTAGCTCAAACTCCAATGGTCGTAAGTCTGTTGCGGGGTGGAAGCCGTCAGAAGAAGAAGAAGGCCGAAAAGGGGTAAAAAAAATTGGTTGCCTAGCGTCAGTTCGATCAAACTGACAACTGACAACCAACAACTTACACCTAAACTACTTTATTCCTTGCTGGTAAGATCGCGCTCGATGGCGTGCAGGAATATGCGGTCAATACCTTCTTCAACCGTGGGCAGGATATGCAACACCGACTCAAGCTTGGAAATGGTGATTAGCTTCATAACGTGGTCTTGCAAACCGGTTAGCACCAACAGGCCGCCGGTAGAATTGCACAGGCGGTTGGCGATCAGAATAGAGCTGAGCCCCGACGAATCGGTGTACTTAACGTTGGACAAATCCAGAATTAAGTTGTTGATACCCTCGGCGTTGAGCTTCACGAATTCAGACTTCAGATCGGGCGCGACGGTGGTGTCGAGCTTCTTCTCGTCAATCGTGATAATCGTGTAGGTTTCCTTTTTATCAATCGTGTACTTCATACCGTCGGTGGTTGCGGTTGTCTAAGAGAATTGCGAAGGTAGGAAAAAAAATGTTCGTTCAAGACACCCTCCCAGGGCCTTAAAACTAGGTTAAAATGATCCGTTTTAATTTGCCGAATGGCCAGAAAATCCAAAAGTAAGCGTGGACCAGGTGCTCTGCCAATCGGCCGCTTTCTGGTCGGTGGCAGGCACCATTTGCACAGCGCTCACCATATAATTGCCAGGCATCTGAAGACGAAACAACACTCGGCCTTTTTGGTTGGAGTGTAACCGAAAAATTTGTGTCGGTTTGTCGGGCGAGCGCTGCCAAACCTGCACCAGCGTGTTGGGCAAAGGCTGGCCGTTGGCGAGGAGCAACACGGTAAGAGCCGCCCCAGGCTTGAGCGCATAAGGGTTCTGCTCAGGTACCAGTTCCAATGGCAGCCCTGCCCGCCAAGCGAACGTGCCAACCGTATCGAGGCTGCTCGGGCCTACTTGCAGCAGCGTTTTGCTACAACGCCGATAGATTTCGCGGCCTGGTTTATCAAGTGACTTTTGTTTCTGCCTGATAGCCAATACGTTATCAAAACCGTCTTCCTTCAGGTAGGTATTGAATTCGGTGGCACTCATCGTGATTGAGGCATTGTTGGTCGCTAGCGCAACCATGTGCACGCCCGGCTGCACAAACTCCACGTTGGTGCGCAGCGAATCGTCTTGGGTAGCCAAGGCCGTGAGGTCGAGCGTATCGTTGGGGGCATAGTGCACTAGGCTAGTTATGCGGTTGCTTTTGCCAGGCCACCGATGGCCCTCAAATTTCTCGCCCACGAGTACGCGCAGGTTCGCGACGGTGCCCGCTGCTATAAAAAAGCGGGGCGGCTGAAGCCAGAACTCATGCGCTGTGGCGGCAAGCGTGGCACCACAGCCTGCCAATACTAACACTGTCTTTCTCAAATGAACGCGTATCGGGTAACAGATGCTATCGGTACTATCAAGGATATGTAAAGGACAACCCGCGATGGTTAAGAATGCATGAAGGACAACAATCGCTGTGGTTGAGCTTCAAGAATCCGTATTTGACGAAGCAAAATCAGTACAACAAGCGGGTGTGTAATTTTCTCTACAATCCAGCCAAGGCGCCACATTCCCGCGCCGTATTACAATTAGACTCTAAGCGCTAGACATACCGAGAAGATACATCTAGCACTTAGGGTTAAGTCATTGATAATTAATTATATGCGCTCTAGAGCCAGTGCGTAGGCTCGGTCGTAATGGACGCGTAGGTTTTTCCAGTCGAAGAGGTCGGCGGAGCTTTCTACCTTGTTGCGTTGCGTGATGCGCTCACGACGGTTTTGCAGCACAAAGTCCCAGAGCATGTTGGTGAGCTCTTCGGCGGCTTCATCAAAGGATTTTTCTTGGCGCTGCACCACAAAAATGCCTTTGTCTTCGTGTTCGGGCACGGTTTGCATGACGTAGTCGCCGAAACCCGATAAGTCGCTGGTGATGGCGGGTACGCCGCGGGCCACGCACTCGAGCGGCGTGTAGCCCCAAGGCTCGTAGTAGCTTGGGAAAATGCCCAAGTGGCAACCGCGCACAAACTGCCCGTATTCCATGCCAAATAGCGGCGACGAAGGCGACACAAAATCCGGATGGTACACGATCTTGACGCGGTCGTGCTGGTTGTTGACCATGTTGGCCCGCCGCAGGAAGTTCAGAATGTCGTCGTTCTGGTCGTCGTAGAGGTTATGGGTGATGACCGGCGGCAGAATGTGCGTTTTCCAGCTTTGCAGCGTGCGGCGGTAGCGAAGTTTCCAGTAGTCGTCAACCATGCTCGACAGGTCGGGCAGGCGGTGCTCCGAACTGGCGGCGGCGGCATAAAACAGCCGTTCGCCCACTTGGCGCTCAATGGCTTCGCAGGTTTCGCGGACTTCGTCGAGCACGGCGCGGTTTTGCAGTACGCCAGGGTTGATGCTGGAAAACGGCCGTTTTGTGATGAAAAACATCACCACTTGGCCATCCACGTTGTTCTGCTGAATTCGGTAATTGAGGCGGGCAAGTGCTTCCAGCGTCAGGTCGAAGCCTTTGTTATGGTATTCGTAGCGGCCCGAGGTGAACATGTACAGCGTGTTGTCCAGGTCGAAGGAATACGTCTGGAAAAAGTGCGCCATCACGAATTCGTGAATCTTCGACTTGTACTGCTGGTGCAGGTTCTGGAACTCGTGCAGGGCCACAAAGCGCTCAATGTTAAGGCCATTGGGCAACACCGCGTCCGGAATACGATCGAGTAGGTAAATGCATTCGCGCACCGTCAGCTCGCTCACGGTTGTGAATACGTGCGAGCCATGTGCCGCCGCCCGCTCAATGCGCACGGCCGTTTCGATGTTGAAATGCTGGGCTTCCGGTAGCCAGCTCACCTGCATGAGATGGTCGTAGAAGTTGGGGTCGTTCATGGCCAGGTAGCGGCCCAGCAGCGTGGCGTGCGTTGTAAATACCAAGTGCGCGGGCACCTGGTCGCGGCGCAGCTCCGGAATGGCCACGCCGGTCATCCACTCGTGGAAGTGCGCCACTACCCGTTGGGGCGGAACTACTTCACCCGTAAGGGTTTGGATAAATATCTTGGCCAAATGCCCAAAAGCCTCCACCTGATGCAGCAGATCGTCGCCTTCGGGCGTCGGGATGCCGTGGTTATGCCACAGATCCGATTTGATGTTGTTCAGGCGGTCATACACCTGAAAGGGATTGATGAGCACCACCCGCGGGCGGCCAGTCACGAGCCACACGCCCAGCTGCACATCATACCCATACGAGCGCATCTTGCGCACGGCGCCCGCAAACGGGTCGTTGAGGGTCGAAAGCTGGTGCTCATCGTAGGGCTCGAACTCGCCTTGGGCCTGGTGCGGAAAGTAGGGCCCTAGCAGGCAGTACCGATCGTCCCAGCCCTGCACGGTGGCCGGAACCTTCGAGCGAATGACGGTATAGATGCCACCTACTTGGTTGCAGACTTCCCAGGCTACTTCAACAAGCAGCGCGTCGGGGGCAATGGGCTCAGGGGCGGGAACGGGTAGTTGCACAGCGGAAGGGTTTTGGTGGGAAGGGATGAGTTAACCGCAGAGAATGCAGATTACGCAGATTATTCGTTGTAAACACTTACTTGGGTTCGCACTTTGAAAAAATAAAGCCCCGCCATCACTCAAGATGGCGGGGCTTTTAAATTTTAGAGGCACAGCGTTGCCTTGCCCAAAGGCAAAAAAGCTGCGTTAGCCCTGCGAAATAATCAGGACGGAATAAGGGGCCAGCCCGAAGCTTCCGTGCCAAGCCATGCCGTCGTATTCGCCTTCTTCGGCCTCGGCGCCGAAGCTTTCGAAGTTGCCGAAGCCTTCGTCGTAGCCCTGCCAGTCGCTGTTGAAGCGTACGTGCCACTGGCCTTCGGCTGGTAGCCCAACGGTATAGGCTTCGTGGGTGCGATCGGCAAAATTGGCCAGCACGATGGTTGTATCGTTGGGGCCGCCGTCGCCGTCGGCCCAGCGCCGGAAGGCGATTGTTTTATCCTCGTCGTTGATGTGAAACACTTCCGTATGCTGGCCGGTGAGGCCGTTGGTAGTGCCATGTAGGTTGCGACGCAGCCGGATAAGGTCGCGGTACAGGTTGACCAATCCTGCCAGCTCGGTCGCGCGATGCCACTGAACCGGCTGATCATCAGAGAAATACCCTTCGGCCAGAAATTCCTGGCCCTGAAAAATCATCGGTACACCAGGGGAAGTAAATACCAGCGCTGCACCCAGCGTTGCCCGCTTTTTAGGGTACCAATGCGCGGCTTCGCCGGGCATGATTTCTTCGGGCACCCGGCTTTTGCCGTTGGCCACTTCGTCGTGCGATTCGGTGTAGATCACCCGCTGAAAAGCGTCGCCATTGTAGCTGGTACCAATCGCGCCCGCCACAGCCGAAAGGTTGCGGTCGTCGTCGGACTGGGTGATGAGCGCGTCGCGCACGATGTTGACGAAAGCCGCATCCCACTGAGCAGCAAAGCCTTGGCCATCTTGTTCAGCGGAACGCGTGATGTATTCGTTGCCCTGCAAATCCTCGGCGATCGTGATTTTCCAAGGCATGTGCGCATGAATCTCCTCGTTGATCCAGCGCATCAGGCTCCAGCCGTCGGGCAGGTCAGTTTCGGGGTTGTCGGAGCCGTGCACGTTACGGACGTGCGAAATTGAGTCGAGGCGCAGCCCATCGACTCGAAATTCTTCCAGCCACATCAGGGCGTTGTCGCGGATGTAGCGGCGCACGGCTTCGCGGCCGTAATCGGGGCGGTTGTGGCCCCAAGGCGTTTCGGCGCGCCAGTCGTTGTAGAAATAAATGCCGCCGCCGTCGTTTTCGCTCCAGCCATCAAACTGCCACAAATCGAGGTCGCCGGGGCCAAAGTGGTTGTACACCACATCCAGAATAACGGCAATGCCGTGGCGATGCGCTTGTTTAATGAGCTCTTTAAAGCCTTGAGGACCACCATAATCCGTTTCGAGGGCAAACGGATGCGAGGGATTGTAACCCCACGAGCGACCGCCCGGAAACTCGGTGGCGGGCATTACCTCAATGGCATTGATGCCTAACTCCTGCAAATACGGCAGCTTCTCGATGACGTCGTAGAACGTGCCGGGTTCGTCGGGCGATTTGGGATTGAACGTGCCAACGTGTAACTCATAGATTACCAAGGTGTTCCAGGCGGGCATCTCGAAGTGGTCATCCTCCCAGTCGTAGGCCGGATCGAAGACGATGGAGTTGCCCGCCGAGTTGGTGACTGCGCGGGCGTAAGGGTCGTTGCGCTTGAGCACCTGCTTGCCGTTGCGGATCCAGAATTTGTACTCGGCACCGGGCTGGGCGGCGGCTACATCGGCGGCCCAATAGCCATTGCCTTCCGCCTTAAGCGGGTGCGTTTTGGCGTTCCAGTCGTTGAATGTGCCAATAACCGATACGGCTTTGGCGTGGGGGGCCCACACGCGAAACGTGGTGCCACTGGCATGCGGAATTGCGCCCATGCCGGCTTGCAGCGTAGGAGCAGAGAGGGTAGTAGGTGTGGGCATGTGCGTAAGGTCAGAGCTGCCCTGAAACTGGGCAGTGCTAGCCCTCTAACTGATTAGGGTACAGTTAGGTTGTGTTCCTTCCTTGAAACCTCTGGTACTGAACAGCCTAGATCATAAGGGTGTACGGCCGCAAGCATTGCACCCCATTTAAAATTTGCCGTTTTTGAGGTCATGAATCATGCTAGCAGCGCCTCTAACGGCCCCACTACTCTTTATCATCGCAGCCACGGTGTGCGCCAGCAGAAAAAGGCCCTCGGGCACCTGGCGCCGGCCTTGGTACTGATTTACAGTGCCGGGCAAGCGATCAAAGAGCACGAACCCCTTACGTTTCTGACAGGACTGGAATTTGGAATAGGAGTGCTGTATATAGTGCTGCTAGTGCGCGAAATCAGGCACCTGCGCCACAATCCTCACCACCGGGAACGAATAGCCTGGTTGGAGATCGCATCGGCTGGAATTCTGGGCCTCGAAGGGTACCACATCTGGCATCGGCACCACGAGTTGGCGCTTCAGACGGGCGTAAACAAGTTTCATGTGCTGCCTTGGATCTACTTTGCACTGGCCGGGGTGTACGTGCTGATGGCGTTCAAAATGTCGCAACTGGATGCGCGCCGCTACCTGCATCTGCACAACCATGGCTTTGCGTTGCGCCTCAAGCCGTTTGGCCGGCACTTTCGGTATACATGGCAGGATGTGGTTGATGTTGAGCCCGTTGGCGACACCGATATGCTGGTGCATACCACCGACGGCCGGCACCAACGCATTTCTTTTGCCGCTATGCACAATGGAGCCGCGCACCGCGACCAATTGCTGGCTCATGCTCATGCTACCGGCGCACTTCCCACGGGCAGCCTCCCAACCCCTCAAACGCCAGAAGCCGAGTTGTTGTGAAGCCGCGGCCTCACTCCAAGCTGTTGGCCCACAGCATGCGTAGGCTCTGGTAAGCACCAGTTTTCTCGCGTTAGGTTACTGCAGTTTGGGTAAGCCTACATACCGAGTGACTTTTTTTCGCTTCGGGTTCGGAAGTTGCCTTTATGACACAAAGCGCGTTAAACAAGTCTTGATCTTGGATTATTGAACGATGAATGCCAGGGGAGTGGTTACCGAGATAAAGACGGAATTTGCTCTGTAAAAAAGCCAGTTACATTACTAGATGTTGGGTTAAAAACATCGACTGATACCCAAACAGCGGCTATTACGAAGAAAAATATCGGCTTTTGAGCGCTGCTTTCGGCTAACATATCGCCGATGAGCGCGTTATTTTGTCGTTCACCTTACCGATCACCGTGCCCCGACCCAAACCTGTCCGTTACGGCCTGTACCCCTGGACGCCGGCTTATGGCTTGCGCTACATTCACCCCGCCAACCGCCGCACATTCGAGTGGCTCGAACCGCTGGGCAAAGTATTTGAGAAAATCGACGAAACCGAAGACTGGATTTTGCTGCGCTACGACGAACAGCAATTCAAAGTAAGCGGCGAACTCTTCACCGAACTGCACCAAAAGCCACCCTTCAGCTTCGGTGATCTGGTGGAAGAAGTGGAGCCGGAGCCCGGCCGTCCGGCCCATCGAGGGCTGATTTCAGACGTCTTCTGGAATGAAAGCAGCGACCGCGCCACCTACCAAATTGTAGAGAAAAAGCGGAAAGTAAAACGCGTGTTTGAAGCGGAGGAATTACGCAACGCTTAAGAAGTAGTTTTTTGCAAATGCTTGACTGTCAATTATTTATATGTAAGGCGAAATTGCCCTTGGCCAGCCTTCCGGTCTAAAAAAATACCCGAAACGTAGTACCGCAGTCGAGCTGGCTTTCCACTTCGATGCGGCCACCTTGGGCCTGTACCAATCGGTTCACCAGAAAAAGACCTACTCCTGTGCCTTCTTCGGCGTGGGGGTGAAAGCGGCGAAACAGCTGAAACAGCTCCGAGCCATGCCGTTCCAGGTCGATGCCGAGTCCGTTATCAGCCACTTCGAGCACCGGCTGGTCGGCTAGTTGATTGCTGCGCACCCGCACCAGGGCCGGGCGGTCGGGGTGACGGTATTTGAGCGCGTTAGCTACCAAATTGAGCACGATGGTGCGCAGGTTGCTGCGCACATACAGCAGTTCGGGCAAGGCACTAAAATCCGTTTGAACGTCGGCTTGCGTGGTCTGCAATTGGGGGCGCAAGGTCTGCAGCACGTCGGCGGTGAGATCTGCTAGGCCTACGGGTTCGGCTTTTTGCTCGCCGGGTTGGCGGGCTACCTGCACTACGGCTGCCAGATCAGTGATGGTAGCCGTGAGGTCGCGCAGTGAATCGTCGACGAAGCGCAGCATCTGGGCCGCTTCGGGGTCGTGAAAAGTGGCCGTGCGGCGCAATTCATCAAACAAACCGTGCAGGTTGTGCACCGGTTGGCGCAGGTCGTGCGAGGCGGCGTACACGAAGTTGTCTAGGTCAATATTGGTGCGGGCCAGCTGTTGGTTGGTGGCCGCCAGCTCTTGGTTGCGCGCCCGAATGGCTTCGTTGGCGATGGTGAGCTGGGCGTTTTTTTCCTGTATCTGCTGGCGCGTTTCGGTGAGCTCTTCCAGCGATTCGCGCAGTTGCTGGTTTACGGCTTGCAGTTGCCCGTGGTAGCGCGTGACGTATTGCCGCCACTCGTTTTTCTCGATGGCGTGCATCACGGTTTTGCGGAGCAGTTCGCGGTCAAACTGCTGCTTCACCAAGTAGTCCAGGGCGCCTTCGTTGAGGGCGCGTACGGCTAGGGTTTCGCTGCCACCACCCGTAATCATGACCACGCACAAAGCATCCGGGGGCGCCAGCCGTTTCAGGTCGCCCAGCAGCGTAAGGCCGTCGGTGTCGAGTAAGTTGTGGTCCAGCAGGACACAATCGGGCTTTTGGGCCGCAAACAAGGTAAGGCCTTCTTTCCCCGACGAGGCTTCATGAATCTCGATTCGCTCGTGCCCGACTTGCCTGCCCAGAAACCGCTTGTACAGCATGCGGTCCTGCTCATTGTCGTCAATGAGTAATATCTTTTTCACGCCAGCAGCTACGAGTTCGAAAAGGGTAGCTCCGAAGTGCCCAGCCAATAGCTGATCAGCAACCGGGTTTTCTCTTCCAAAACGGAGTATTCAATGGGCTTGGTCAGGTAGCTATTGGCCCCCAAGCGGTAGCAATCTTCGATGTCCCGCACGTTGGTCGAGGTACTGAAGATGATCACCGGAATCGACTGTAAATAAGGGTCTTGCTTGAGTACGCCGAGCACGGTGCGGCCGTCAGTGCCGGGCATGTTGAGGTCGAGCAGCACAAAAGCCGGCAGCATCTGGGGCCAGCCGGCGCGCTTGCCGTAGCCTTGTAGATATTCCAGCGCCTGATCGCCGTCTTCACAGCGCAGTACCGGATTGGGGAGCGCATGCTTGCGGAAGGCACGACCCAGGGCCGTAAAATCCTCCGCGCTGTCCTCCACCACCAAGATGGGCTTGAGAGATAAGGCTGTCACTTTTATAGGTGTTTGGAGAGGGAGAAATAAAATGTAGCGCCGTTGCCGGGCGTCGATTCGACCCAAAGCTCGCCTTCGTGGCGCTCCACCATTTTCTTAGCAATTGCTAGGCCAGCGCCCGTGCCGCCGCCGTATTTGTCTTGGGTGTGCAGGCGCTTGAAGATCTTGAAAATGGTTTCGTGGTGCTTGGGGTCGATGCCGATGCCGTTGTCTTGTACGTAGAATACGTAAAAATCTTCTGGGCGGCCCGTGCCCCGGGGGCCGAGCGCGCCATTTGATGCTAAGCCAACGGTTACGGTTCTTTCGGGCTTATCGTTGTAACGCATGGCGTTGGTGACCAAATTGTTGAACACCTCCCGGATGCGCACCCGGTCGCAGCGGATGGTAGGCAGGGTTCCGGTCACGGTTACGGTCGTTTGCGTTTGCTCAAAGCGCGGTTGCAGCATGTCCAGTACCTCTTCCACCACTTCGTTGACATTGGTTTCGACCACTTGCAACTCCTGCCGGCCGACCCGCGAAAGCTGCAACAGCGACTCGATAAGAGCCTCCATGCGCTGGCTCAACCGCACCAACGTCTGAAGCTTGCTTACCCCGTCGGCATCGAGTTGGTCGGCGTAGTCTTCTAGCAGAAAGATAGAGTAGTTGTGAATGCCGCGCAACGGCTCCTTCAGGTCGTGGGAGGCGACATAGGCAAAGGAATCCAGCTCGTCGTTGCTGCGCGAAAGCTCGGTGTTCAGGCGGCTCAGGCTAGCGGCGCGGGCTTGCAACTCGTTGAAAATCTTGAGTCTGACGTCGGAAAGGTGCAGGCGAATCTCTTGGGCGGCCTCAATTTCCATGGGTTTCCAGGGGGCCGACGTGCTGTCAACCAGCTGCTTCCAGGCCTCAAACGACTGCCGGGGCGATAAGTGCAGCTGGCTGTCTTGCAGGACCTCGGCTTTCTGGGTTTTGCCCGCCCACGTCACCGTCTGGATTTGCTCGGGCCGAAACCAGATGATGTAGTCGTTGGAATCCTGAGAAAGCGAAATGGCCAACACGCCGCTGCTCACGCCCCTTATGGCAAGGCCCGCCGGGTTGTGCCGCACGTACGAGTCGGTGTAAAATACATCCAGCTTTACGTTTTCCCGCAACCACGCCGTCAGCTCCTCAATCTGCGTTTTGGTAGGTGTAGTGCCCAGAGTAATGATCTCATTTTCAAAGCAAATGGCCGCGCCACCACACTCCATTACGTCCAGCAAAGTGGGCGAGCGCCGGTAGAGGCCTTCGATGAAGTTGGGCTGGCGGCTCACCATCTCAAACAGCCGGACCTGCGTTTCGCGGATGTGAAGCTGATAAGCGTAATCGTCGTGCTGCTGCTTGGTTTTGAGCAGGGCCGAGAAGGTTTTGCCAATAAACAGGCACAGCTCCCGCAGCTCGTAGCTCACCAGCCGGGGCGTCAGGTGGTGGCAGGTCATCATGCCCCAGAGCTTGCCATCCACGATCACCGAAATGGTCATGGTGGCCGCCACGCCCATGTTGCGCAGGTATTCTAAGTGAATGGGCGATACGCTGCGCAGCACGGCATACGTCATGTCTGGCGGCCGGTTGGATACTGGGTTCAAGACCGGTACCAGCGGCGCCGGCACATACGAAACGTCCGGAATGAAGCGCAACCAGTTTTTGAGATACATGGCCCGGGCCTGCTGCGGAATGTCGGTGGCCGGGTAATGCAACCCCATAAATGGGTCTAAATCAGCGCGTTTGGCTTCGGCCACTACTTCGCCGCTGGCATCTTCCGCAAAACGGTACATCACCACCCGGTCGAAGCCCGTAATTTCCCGAATCTGGTCGACGGCAAACTGGCAGAACTCCGGCACCGATGTTGCGCCGAGCATCTGGCCCAACGCCACGTTAAGCGAAGGCAGGTCGAACACGCTGGCGCTGTTTTCCTCGACGGGCTCAAACTCCAGCCACAGCAACTGGTCGTAGCGGTGCAGGATGATTTTGTAGAACGGCTGGCCCGGCACCAAGTCGAGGCGGGCGCCTTGCAGCTTGGTTACCTCAGTCAGCGAGTCGCACAACCGCTCGATTTCCGCGATCTGAGCTGGGTTTAGCAGCCGGTCGAGGCCCGCTCCGATGAGCTCCTGCGCGGGCATCCCGATCAGGGCCTGAGTATTCTGGCTGGCGTGGACGATCCGTTTGGTCTCTTCATGCAGGCACAGTAAAAACCCATACGGCTGCACCGAACCCGGAATATGAATAGGCTCCCGGTCGCAATTAGTAAGCGTGACGGGAGCGTTGAGCAAGCTCTCGTCGGAGTAAATTACGGTTGATCGATCCACGCGTGTAGTTTTTGAAACGTCAGGATGGCGGACTGCACGATTTCCGCTTGATTGGCCTCGTTGGCGGCTTCCGTCAGGAGTTGGCAGAAGCTCTTCCACATCGGGCCGGTGCGTTCGCCATAGCCTGTAAAATACGTGCGGGTGGCGATGCCTGCTTTGGCCAATTGGCGCGTGATCACCTGGCCGCCCAAAGTCGAGCCTTCCAGCACGTACATCGCGCCCAGCACCTGCGGCCACGTGCGCAGGGGGGGCATATCGGGGCACAGCGGCAGCTCAGAAGTCGGCTGCAAATCCTCCAGAATCAGGTGTGCCCGTCGGCGGTGTTCCACTTCCCAAGCCGCCGGGAAAGTATGCAAGGAAAGCTGCGCCTCGTAGGGCTGCAAAAAGCCGTACAGTTTTGCCAGAAAACGCCGCGTAGCTTCCGCTGAAATATGCCCGGCAGTGAGCGCTTGGTTGAATTCGTTTTGCTCCAGAGCGTCGTGCGAAGCGTGGGTTTCGCTGCGCAGGCGCTGCAGAATACTGGTGTTTTCGAGGGTAATCGACATGCAAAAAGGAAAGCGGTACTCCGGGAAAAGATAGCAAGTAACAGGGAACGACCGGCAAGTACAAATCTTTCGCCCACCGAGCGAGGTAACCGTTGGGCAACTCAATAAGTGCAACGACAAAGGTTTTTGTCGCTGCTGAATCGATGGCAGGCAACGCCTTTTGGTACGGCCTGCAAGCGTATTCGAGGTGCTTGTCCTGACACGTGCCCGATGCTCCTGCTCTGGATGACGGACGCGATCTGAATATGTAATTATCTTATAATCAAATACTTATAACATTATGCGAATTCATTTTTATTGCAGCCCTATGGCAATGCCCACCATCACGGCAACTGCGCCCAGTGCCAGCAGTGCCAGGTACAGCGGCAACACAAACTTCCACCATTGGTCGAAGCGCACCCCGCAGGCGGCCACGATGGCCATGAGGGCGCCGTTGGTGGGCGTGACCAGCTCGCAAAGGCCGGCGCCGTATTGGTAGGCCAGAATCGTGACTTGGCGGGGGAGCCCAAGCAGGTCGGAGAGGGGCGTAAGAATGGGCATGGTCAGCACGGCCTGGCCGCTCACGCTGGGCACGGGCAAGTGCAGCGCGGTGTGCACGCCCATCATGCCCAAGGCCGACAAAGCCACGGGCAAATGCGCCAACGGGGCCGACATGCCGCTGACGATGGTATCCACGATGTGGCCCTGGTCCAAGACCACAAAAATCGCGCGGGCAAACCCGATCAGCATGGCCGAAAACGCCATATCGCGAAAGCCGGTCACGAAGCCTTCAGCCGTTCCGTTTAGGCCCAAGCCCCCGATGAGGCCCGCCAGCACGCCTAGCACAAAAAACAAAGCGCCCATCTGCTCAAAATCCCAGCCCAGCTTCAGGATGCCGTACGTGAACAGCGCAAAAGTCAGCAGCAACAGCAGCAGAACCAACCCATGCCGGGCGGTGGCATTTGTAGCAATCACCTCATTGTCAAATACTTCTGGTGCAACGCGGTGGCGGGCGGCGTAGCGCATCGTGCCGCCAATCCAGAGCACCAAGGCAGCAGCTAGAAAAACCAGTCGGAATCCGGCGCCCGAAAACACCGGCACTTGGGCCAGCTTCTGCGCGATAACCACCTGAAACGGGTTCATCGGACTAAACGCCGCGCCCACGGCTGCCGCACCCAGGCTCACCGCGGCCGCGGTGAGCACTGGGTAGCCCAGCCGCCGCATCAGCACCAGCAGTACGGGCACCAGCGGAATAATCTCTTCCTGCATGTTTTCCAAGGCACCCATCGTGGCAAAAAGCAGCGAGATAATCGGGATCACCCACTTTTCGTGGCCTTCAAATTGGCCCACCAACCAATCGACGCCGCGGCGCAAGGCCCCGGTCTGGTCGACTACCGTGAAGGCCCCCCCGGCCAGAAAAATCAGAAAGATCACCGAAGCCGCGTCGGCCATCCCCTTCGGAATATCGACCAGTGCCTGCAACGGGCTCACGGGCGTGGCCGCTACGTGGTGGTAGGAGCCGGGCACCACTACTTCGCGGCCCGTAGCGGCATCGGGGCGGCGCTCAAACACGCCCGCCGGCAACACATAGCTCAGCACAGTAGCGAGCAGAATAAAGCCAACAAGCAGCACAAGGGGGTGCGGAAAGCGAAACGGGATCATGCGGGGCAGGAACTGAGGCAGAACAGGGAGGCCAAAAATACGCTTCTGCCGCAGCCCAGCACTACCATCGGGAACCCGGCCGACTTATATTCGGGTTTTGGTCGGGTTCTATGCGGCTAACGGTTTTCAAAAAGCTCAACATGCGCCAGCAGGCCAGCTGCCTGTGCCAGCAAGGCCACTTCCTGGCCGAGCGGAAGCAAGACAGCTTCCGGTTGCAGCTTTATGCCCTCGGCGATTTCTACGCCGAGATCTGGCGCGTGCACGACCAAGAGCACATCCTTTTCATTCACCTCTTCCAACACCCAGCCGGACTAGTACCTTATTTAGAAAAAATTACACTGCCAGAAGTATGATTTATTACAGAATAGACTAGCTTTGCTTTATTGGAAAATGTATAGAAAAAATGTCAACGATAGAAGAAAAAGAATATTGGAAAATTCGAGCGGAAGTCAGACAGGAAATAACAGCTACCCGAACCGAGTTGCTGGAGCTCATCACCAAAAAGAGCATCCTTGAGCGGCGCTTAGAGCAGGCGCAGCAGCGCATGGCAGGGCTTAACCGATCCTTATTGAACGAAGACTACTACATCAAGCTCAGCACCCTCAACTCCGAAATCGACGAGCCGGGAGCCTACGACGCAAATTTCTCGGTGGCGCACGAACCGATTCCGTTTCACCACTACCGCGATGCGGGCGAAGGCGACGACCCGATTGCGATCTTCGGGCAGGAGCGCACCATCGAAGGATTTCGACAGGAAGGCTTCGGCAGTAAGGGAATGACGATTCCGCAGCGTACGGGCCGTTTCATCGTCAGTGACAGCGGCAAGATGAAGTACCGCCTCTACGACGAGATCATCGCCCGCCTGCACGTCGCCGATCCGGCTGGGTTCCGGGCCATCACCACCAAAGACAGTGAAGGCCAGATCCTGATCAACGGCGAATTTGGCGTGGTACCCTGCTTTGACGAAGCCGCTTCGGGCCGAATTTATACCTCAGAAGCGGCTTACTTTCAGGCACTTTCGCGCTACTATATGTTCATGGCCAAGATGGCAACCATGCGAAGTCGACCGCCGGAACAGCACCTCGCCGTAACTACCCGTTAGCCTATCGTTATTCTATACTTATCGCTTACGCTTACCCCCGCTCCCGACACTACCTCTTACATACCTGTTTCCAGACTCACTAGAACGGCCGGCGCAAACGCACCGGCCGTTTCTACTTTTTAAGGCTGTTGGGTTTGGCTTAAAAACAGCAATTGTTTATAAATGCTTGATTATCAAGATTTTATATAAAAGGGAATATTGGCGGTCGCAACGTTGTTTTTGCCGTCGTAGACATACAGAAACAGGCGGTACGCGCCTTCTTTGGCCGGCGCCGTGAGCAGGGCCTGCCCCGGCTGCTTATTGGCAACGGCGTTCGGAACGGCCACCGGCCGGCTTTCCCGGTCGCCGCCCTGCTTCAGATCGGTGCTTTCGGGCAAAAGCTCCCAGCGGTAAGTGAGCGGGTCGCGGTTAGGGTCGGTGGCCGTGGCCGCGACAGAATAGCTACCGCCGGGCTTCAGATACACGTTGTCGGTGGCTTTTTTGCCGTCGAGTAGCAGCGGCGAAACGTGGGGCGCGCGGTTGGCGGGCCACTTGCCCGTCCAGAGATGTTGCAGTACGTCAATGACTTCCGATTCCTTGCCATCTTCGGTAAAGAGGCCGTACCACGTGGGAGTGCGCTCCTGTTTTTGCCCCCACAGAAACGCATACGAGCCCAGGCAGCGCTCCGTATCCTGCTGCATTGAGGCGGCGTAGCGGCTTTGGTAGGCGTCGGCTTTCTGGCTGCTGGTTTCCTCTACCGAAGCCTTCCAAGACGTTTGGGGGCATTCCCAATGGCCGGTCGGGCCCCATTCGGCCACGATGTACGCGCCTTCCCAGCCGTAGTCGCGGATCTGTTTGGGCAGTGCGGGCAGGCCGCCGTAGGTGTTCACGGCCAGCAAATCCAAGTCGGGGCAGCGGGCTTTCACCAACGCCGCCTCCTTGGGGTTGAGGCCGGCCAGCACCGTGGTGGCCGGGTGATTCGGGTCGACTTCGTGAATCATTTTGGCGATGTCGTTCACGGCGTCCCACACCTTCGGGTTGGTGTAGTCGAGGTTTAGCTCATTGCCGATGCCCCACAGCAGCAGGGCCGGGTCGTCTTTGTGCTTCAGCACGTCGGCGCGCAGCCGCGCCAGCTGCTTGGCCACCTCAGCCGTGTTGTTGTAGTCGAAGCCGTGGCGCTCGCGGGCCACATCCAGGCCCATCATCACCGTCAGGCCGTATTTGTTGGCCTCGGCCAGCGTTTTGTCGGCATCCGTCGTCGACCACGTCCGGAAGGAGTTGCCGCCGTACGCTGCCAGCCGGTCGAGGTACTGCGAGCCGCCCGCACCGTTGATGTAATACGGCTTGCCGCTCCGCAAAAGCTGAAACTTGCCGTTCTGCTGCTTGCGGACTTCTACTTTAACCGCGGCGGCTGGCGCTTCTGCGTGCATACGAATCGGGGAGATGAAGGCGGGCGTAGAAGCCACTGTGAGCGTGGTCGTTAGCCACAAACCAAGACGTGCCGGAGCAAAAATTTTCATGTAATAAGAGGTGGATAAGCAGGCGTTTTAGCCGCGTGTAATTGGACAAGACAAAGTATAAGCGAGTATTCTGTACGCCTGGCTGACACGGGTTTGTCCATAAAAAACCGAAACCAAAAACAGGGCAAGAGTTGTACTCAATTGAGGTGGCGTGTCGGCAGCTACGGGAAGACCGATCGCTTATTTTAACAATCAAAATATTAGCAAGTGCTAATTGTCGGTCGGAAATGCTACGCCGCTGAGGCAAGCAACGGCAACCTGCCAGTAGGATTGAAGCTAAACAAGGAAGATGCGCAATGGAGTATAAACCACCAAGTTGCCGCCGCCTACATTTACCAAATAACCCTGCTTTTTAGCTTTGCCCATGATCTCGATAACCCAGGTTCACCACATTGCCATTATCTGCTCCAATTACGAAGTTTCGAAGCGGTTTTACACGGAAGTGCTGGGCCTAAGCGTCCTGCAAGAAGTGTATCGGGCTGAACGACAGTCGTATAAACTTGATCTGGCCCTGAACGGGCAGTACGTCATCGAGCTGTTTTCCTTTCCCGAAACCCCCAAACGCTTGTCGCGCCCCGAAGCGGCCGGCTTGCGCCACTTGGCTTTTGCCGTTCCGGATCTGGAAGCTGTTGCGCAACATCTTAATAATCATAATGTTGTATATGAGCCCATCCGGACGGACGAATTCACTGGCAAGCGCTTTACTTTCATTGCCGATCCGGACGGCCTGCCGCTGGAGTTTTACGAGCAGTAACCAACCCTGACGTATTACGCACGCCGCGGGCAGTAGCCGCCTACACTTTATCGAGTACAGCGGCCACGTCTTTCGTAGAAATGCGGGTAGCTGTGTCGGCAGCACGGTAGATGGCTTCCAACAATTGCACGTCGCGCAGGCCCATTTCGCCGGGCACGCGGGTTGGCTTGTTGTGCAGCACGCAATCGGCAAAATCGTCCATTTGGCGCGCCTGCTGGTTGATGTTGGGCACATTCATAGGGCCCTGGCTGGTTTTGCCCTGCAAGCCCCCGTAGCCAAAGGCCGGCTTAAGCTCGAACCATCCTTTGGCTGCCTCGGCGCGCAACTGGCTCATGTTTTCGACGTAGCTCGTGCGGCAGTCGGCCACGCTGCCATCCTGAAAACGAAACTGCCAGCTGATGGCCTCTTCTACTTCGTTAAACTGCTCGGGGCGTTGCTTTTTGGCGTATTGGGCCGTCACGGACACCGGGATCTGGCCTTTGGTGTAGAGCGCGCCCTGCACGCAATAGATGCCCATGTCCATGAGCGGGCCGCCCCCCGAAAGCTTCTTCTGAATGCGCCAAGGGCGGTTGTTGCCCATCGTAAAGCCGTTGTCGGCGATGATGCGCTTGACCGGGCCGTACACTTCTTTCTGCCCCAGGCGCATCATTTCCAGGTTGTGCGGCTCGGTGTGGAGCCGGTAGCCGATCCCGAGCTTTTTGCCCGCTTTCTTGCAGGCCTCGATCATGCGGCGGCAATCGGCGGCCGAGGTCGCCATGGGCTTTTCACAGATGACGTGCTTGCCGGCTTTCGCCGCCCGCACCACAAAATCGGCGTGCAGGGCGTTGGGCAGCACCACGTACACAATGTCGATGTCGGGGTTGTCGGCAATGCGGTCGAAGGTCTCGTAGTTATAGATATTCTTGTCGGGGATGTTATACTGCTTTTTCCATTGCTCAGCCTTGCTGGGCGTGCCCGTCACGACGCCCGCCAGGCGGCATAGCTTGGTTTCGAGCAAGGCCGGGGCCAATTCGCCGGTGCTGTAGCCGCCCAGGCCTACCAAAGCAATGCCCATCTTGCGGCCGGTTTGGAGCGCCTCGCGACTGGTAGGACCTAATTGCGTTTTATTCAATCCGGGGAGCGCCTCAGCCAGCGTCGGCAGGCTCACAAAAGCGGCGCCCAGGCCCAGGCTAAGGTTGCGGAGGAATTCCCGGCGTGAAGCCGAACTGTTTGAAAAATAAGGCGTTGTGTGATCGTGCGGTTGCATAGTGATAGCTGCTGGTAATGCTTCTGCTTTACTTAACTAGGCAGCACAAGGTTAGGTGCAGCTACGAAACGGCGTGTTCCGGTCTAGCACTCAGAAGCTCGTAACCGCTAAAAAAGTAAACGGCAGTAGCAACGTCAGGCAACGAAATATCGGTCTGTTGGCATCCTAGAGATAAAGAGTTCTGGTTTTCTCTTGTATTGCCACCTTTTCCACTCCCTGTTTTATGTTCCACTTTCTTCGCCGCGCCTACATATTTGCGCTGCTGTTCTGTAGCCTGTTGCTGGCCAGACAGCTACTTGCCTCTCCCAAGCCCGTGCTTGCCCTCACCAACGGCACGCCCAGCATCACGACCAGCGATGGCGTGATGCTATTTGCCAAAATCTCGGGGCGGGGCATTCCGTGCGTATTCGTGCATGGCGGACCGGGCGCTTGGAGCGGCATGCCCGAAGCCTTGGCTGGCCCCAACCTGGAAGACAAATTTCAGATGATTTGGTTCGACCAGCGCGGCAGCGGCCGGTCGGCCAACGACCCTAAACACAATTACTCCCTCGACCGCATGGTGCAGGACATGGAGGAGCTGCGCCAACAACTCGGACTCGAAAGCTGGGTAGTGATGGCGCATTCGTTTGGCGGCACCATCGCCACCGAGTACGCCGCCCGATACCCGCAGCGCGTGCGGGGCATGGTGCTGCTCAATTGCACCCTTAACCTGCGCGAATCGATGAAAAGCACGCTCGAAAACGGCCTGAACGTAGTAAGTGTGCCCGACAAAGCACCCTACCTCGACGAAAGCAAGCCTCTGGACGAGCGGTTCGGAATGCTCATGCCGCAGCTCAGTGCCCAAAACGGCTGGTTTAAGTTGCAATACCGAACCGAAGCGGGTCTGCAAAAAGTAACTGAGGCCGACAAAGGCAACCCCGGCACGGGCGAGTTTGGTGGGTACGGCTTTCGTCTGCCCGATTACCGCAAGGATTTTACTACCCTCACTTCTCAAATCAAGGTTCCGGTGCTGGTCGTAACCGGCAAGTACGACTATTGCATTGGGCCTGAGCACTATAAGCAATTTCACTTTCCCAACCAGCAGGTGGCCCAACTGCAGACCGGCCACGTACCATTTGTCGAGGAGCCAGCAGCCTTCCGCAAAGCCGTTCTGAGCTACGTGAAAAAGCTATCGAACAGAAGTATTTAATTATCAAATGGTTGTGAATAACAAAAAAACCTCCGGCACGTTGCCGGAGGTTTTTTGTTAGGCTCTGAAAATCAAGGGCTTATTTGGCAAGGCGCTCCACATCCACGATCTCTTCCTTTTGCAACATGGCCTCCAAGTCGAAGCGCGTGAGGTCGAAGGGGGGCTCATCGTAGTTTTCCGGCTTGTTCAGCTCCGATACGTTGCTGCTGTTGGTGGTCTGGTAGGAGTTGGCCTGCAGCATGATGATGTTGCCGTTTACCTCCACCACTTTCAGCAGCGAATAGTTGCCCTGTTCGCCCCGGACGTGGTACAAGTCGCCCACGCGTGGCGCAGCAATCAACTTCTTGTCTTCCTGGCTATTAAGGCCACTCATGACAAACGAGCTAAGCGTAATCAGCGCAATAATCGCCAGCCCTGCGTAGTGCCACACGGGCGTTTTGGCTTGCTTTTTCAGGGCCATAAACTCCGCTTTCAGCGTCGGATGCATTTCGCTGTGGCGCGATACAAAACGGCACTTGCTGCACTCCGAAGCGCCAAGCTTCCCGACGGGCAACAGCGGAATCCAATAGATGTGCGCGTAGCGACCAAATACGCTGATGCGCAGCGACTCGGCCGTACCGCAGGCTTCGCATGTAATTTCTGGAATTGGCTTGGTGAGCAGGTGCGAAGAGTTGCTGCCGTAAATAATCATGACGCAAATGGATGCAGGAGAAGCGAGGATAAGCCCAACTGTAAAAGGCTGTCTAAAGTATTAATTTTCCGTGGATTTTAGCATAAAAAATGGTTGGTTATGGCGTCATTTATTCCTGCGTTGCTGTGGCTTTCGTACTAGTCAGACACAAAAACGCCTCGCACTACCTAAGGCAATGCGAGGCGTTTTGCTTTTTAAGTTGAGAAGTTAACTCCTTAACTAATAATTAATTACTCCGTAGTAACCACTGTGTTTATGCCCAAGACTTCGCTGGTATAATTGCGCATTTCTTCGGTCAGCTCGGGGTCGTCGGCCAGCGAGTGCCCGTAGGAAGGAATCATCTTCTTGAGCTTGGTCTGCCACGCTTCGGTTTGCAGCCGATCATTGAAGCACCGTTTCAGCAAATCGAGCATAATGGAAACGGCAGTCGAAGCGCCGGGCGAAGCGCCCAGCAGCGCCGCGATGCTGCCGTCGGCCGCACTCACGACTTCGGTGCCGAACTCCAGCACGCCGCCTTTTTTCGCGTCTTTCTTAATCACCTGCACGCGCTGCCCCGCGATTTCCAGCTCCCAATCCTGCATCTGGGCGTTGGGGAAATACTCACGAAGTGCGGCCAACCGGTCTTCGGGCGACTGCCGCACCTGGTCGATCAGGTATTTGGTGAGCGAGAGGTTGTGCAGGCCGGCCGAGATCATGGGCCGCAGGTTGGTCGGCTTGATGGAAGCGGGCAAATCCAGGTACGAGCCGTTCTTCAGGAATTTGGTCGAAAAGCCGGCATACGGACCGAACAGCAGCTCGCGCTTGCCTTCGATCACGCGCGTATCCAGGTGCGGCACCGACATGGGCGGCGCACCTACCGAGGCTTTGCCGTAGACCTTCGCCTGGTGTTGCTCAATGACTTCGGGGTTGGTGCACTTCAGCCACTGCCCGCTCACGGGGAAGCCGCCAAAGCCGCGTCCCTCCGGAATATCGGCCTTTTCGAGCAGCGGCAAGGAGCCACCGCCCGCGCCGATGAACACGAACTTGGTGCGCACTTTGCGCTTCTGGTCGGTGGTAAGGTCGCGAACGCCTACTACCCAGTTGCCCTCGTCGTCGCGGCGCAGCTTGCGCACTTCGTGGTGAAAATGCATCTGCACACCCGGCATCTTTTGCAAGCGCTTGAACATGTTGCGGGTGAGGGTACCAAAGTTAACGTCGGTGCCCAGATCCATGCGCGTAGCGGCTACTTTCTGGGCTTTGTCGCGGCCTTCCATCACCAGCGGAATCCATTCGCGCAGCAGCTCTGGGTCTTCAGAATACTGCATGCCTTTGAACAGGTGGTTTTGGGTGAGCGCTGCGTGGCGCTTCTTCAGGTAGTCCACGTTCTTCTCGCCCCACACAAAACTCATGTGCGGAATGGGCTTGATGAAATTGGGCACCACCGTCATCGACTTATTCAGCATCAGATACGTCCAAAACTGCTTCGAGACCTCAAAGGACTCGGCAATCTTGATGGCTTTTGACGTTTCGATGGAGCCGTCGGGGAGCTGGGGCGTGTAGTTGAGCTCGCAAAAGGCTGAGTGGCCGGTGCCGGCGTTGTTCCAGGCGTCGGAGCTTTCGGCGGCCGCGTTGTCGAGGCGCTCGAAAATCTCGATGGTTAGGTCTGGCTGGAGTTCTTTCAACAATACTCCAAGGGTGGCACTCATGATGCCAGCCCCGATTAAAACGACATCGGGGGCTTGATTAGGCAAATTATCGTTTGTAGACATGAGATCGATTGGATCGTTACAAACGGTGTTTACAACCTCCGGTCTTTAGTTGTTCAAAAAATTTCTTGATTTCAACATAAACGCCTGTATCAAAAGCAGTTATGTTGTAATAAAGTAATGGTTTGTATCAACCTGAACGGTAGTTTTTGCGGTGTCTAGCTGCGGTCCAAAACCTAACCCGCGTTTCACTGCTCAGGCTCGGGCCCAATAACCAAGTCAACGGTGCACCGTACTTCCTCTCAAGGTGTTAGCAACCTGCGCGGCCCCTCGCAAGCGGCGCGCAGGCACGGAAAAGAACGTTTAAACTGAGGGTATGTGGATTGTATTTTCGTTGTTAGCCGCACTGACCGCGGCCATTGTCGTGACGTTGTCGAAAGCCGGCATCAAAAACATGGATTCGAGTTTGGCCTTTGCCGTGCAGTCGGTTTTGATTCTGATTGTGGCCTGGAGCGTAGTGATCTGGCAAGGCCGGTTGCCGGAGGTAACGCGCATTGAACCACGTACTTGGCTTTATCTGGTGCTAGCCGGCGTCATTACCTGCGTTTCGTCGCTGCTCTCGTTTCGGGCGCTGAAACTCGGCGACGCGGCCCGCGCCTCCCCACTCGACAAAATCTCCCTAATTTTCTCGATTGCGCTGGCCGTGATCTTCCTGAAAGAAAAAATCAACTGGCAGGTAATTGTCGGGGCGTTGCTGATGGCTGCCGGAGCCGTATTTATCGCCACTTCCAAGCAATCGGCTGGTTAATATATTCATTACATAAGTATCTGATTATCAGTTTTTTATGTAATGAATAAAACCGCGGGTTTAAGCCCGTAGCATATAAATGTGCTCGATGTCATCTTCGAGATAAATGTCGCCCTGCTGCACGAACCCCAGGCTTTGGTAGAACGCGCGCAGGTAATACTGGGCTCCGATCTTGATGGGTTGCGGGCCAAAGAGCGCTTCACATTCCGCAATGGCCTGGTTCATAAGCTGACGGCCGAAACTAAACCGGCGAAATGCTGGGCTCACGACCACTCTGCCGATGCTCACTTGCTCGTAGCATTTGCCGGCGTCGAAGAGGCGGGCGTAGGCTGCTAGTTGTCCGTCGTCGGTGCGGCCCAGCAAATGATACGCTGCTTCGTCCTGCCCATCAATGTCCTGAAAGGCGCAGTGTTGCTCGACTACAAACACCTCGCTCCGGAGCTGCAAAAGGCTGTAGAGTTCGTTAAGCGCCAGTGCGTTATAAGATTTGGTAGTCCAGTTGAGGGTCATGGCAGCATCAGAAATATGTCGCGCAAAGATGGGTAGTTGGAGGCGAAACTGAGTCCTCTTTCAACCGAAAAGCAGCGGCCGAGATCCCAGCCGCTGCTTTTCAAAAACGGGATGCGGCCGGCTATTCGTCCTCTGGAAACGTGCCCATGCCGCCGCTTTCAAAATCAGCAATGGCTTGGACCAACTCGCGGTTGGTGTTCATCACAAACGGGCCGTACGTTGCGAGCGGCTCCTCAATGGGCTCGCCGGCCAGCACGAGCAAAATGCTGTCTTCGACAAAGGTGATCTGCACGTCCGGCGCATCCCAGCCAAATACCACCAGCTGTTTGGTAGCGGCGGCCCGATCGCCGTTGAGCAAGATTTGGCCCGAAGCTACGTAAATGCCTACGTTGTAATCGGCAGGTAATGAAAGAGTTATGGTGCTGTCTTTGGGCTGGTGCACGTCCAGCATAATCATGGGCGAGAAGGTTTCGGCAGGCCCGGTTACGCCGTTGTACGTGCCGGCAATAACCCGGATCGCGCCCGGGCCACCCGGTGCGGATGCCGACGGAATGGCCGCGGCCCGGATGTTTTGGTAACGCGGCGGGGCCATTTTGTCCTTCTTGGGCACGTTCACCCACAGCTGCAACAGCTCCAGCGTGCCGCCTTGTTTGGCAAACTCCTTTTCGTGGCGTTCCTCGTGGAGCAAGCCTGCTCCGGCGGTCATCCATTGCACATCGCCGGGGCCGAGCTTGCCGTTGTGGCCCGCCGTGTCGCGGTGCGATAAGTAGCCTTGGTACACAACCGTTACCGTTTCAAACCCGCGGTGGGGGTGCGGGGGTGTGCCCAAAGGGCTGTCGGTGGAGGCTACCGGCATCGGGCCGGTGTGGTCGATGAGCAGAAACGGGCTCAGCTGCCGGATGCGCGGCCCTGGCATGGGGCTGGTTACGTCAAAACCGTCGCCGACGAGCTTCTTGTTGCCGTCGATTACCTGAAATATTCTGCGGAAAGGGCTAGCCATGTAATAAGCACGAATAAGAGAAATGAAGAAATCGAACCGATATCGAACAGGAATAAACGGCGAACGGCAGCGCCCGAACCCTGTGAATGCTAACCGGATTTCCGCTTCAGGGTTTCGCTGGGGAGCTATTTGTCGTCTCATCCCGCCAATCCGACGCTTCGGTAACATAAAATTTCATCCGCCTCGGCAGCCGGCCACCTTTGAGCCATCACTTCGCTGCTACCCCGATGAAACGTCTTCTACTCCCGCTGCTGCTCCTGTTGCTTACGGCGCTTCCGCTGGTAGCCCAAACGCCTGCTACCACGCTTTCCGGCACCGTACGCGATGCGGCCGGTCAGCCGCTGCCGGGGGCCAACGTGTTTCTCAAATCAACCTTCGACGGCGCCAGCACCGATTCGGTGGGCCGCTTTCGCTTCACCACTCGCCAAACGGGCACGTTGTCGCTGGTCGTGACGCTGCTCAGCTACCAGCTCCAGGAGCAACCCGTTGTGCTCGACGGTACTGCTAAGCACTTCGCCATCACGCTGAAAGCAGCGCGCAATGAGCTGGGCTTAGTCGTGATTACGGCCGGTGCCTTCGAAGCCAGCGACGAAAAGCGGGCCACGGTGCTTACCTCTCGTGATGTGGTGACCACGGCCGGCGCGCTCGCCGATGTTGCGGGCGCTCTGAACACCTTGCCGGGCATCTCGCGCAACGGCGAAGAAGGCAAACTATTTGTGCGCGGCGGCGCGGCCGGCGAAACCAAGCAATACCTCGATGGGCTTCCTTTGCAAAGTCCTTACAACGCCAGCGTGTCGGGGGTGCCGGCCCGCGGGCGCTTTACGCCGGATCTGTTCAAAGGCACGGTGTTCAGCACCGGCGGCTACTCGGCCGAATATGGGCAGGCCCTGTCGGCGGCCGTGATTCTGAATTCTGTCGACCTAGAACCCGAAACCCAGACGGGCATTTCGCTGCTCTCGTTGGGGCAGGTGAGCTTGTCGCAGCGGCAACGTTGGGAACGTTCGTCAGTGGCCGTGACCGGTAACTACATGAACATGAAACCCTATTTCGGGCTGGTGCCCCAGCGGCTGCTTACGGCTTCCGAATCGGGCGGCGGCTCCGTCGCGTTTCGGCAGCGCACCGGCGACGTAGGCATGTTGAAAGTGTACGGCGCTTTCACCGGGCAGCATTCGGGCGTGCGCACGCCCGACGTCGAGTGGCAGAACGGCCGGCCCATAGATTTGCGCAACACCAACGGCTATCTGAATGCGTCGTTTCGCAGTCCGCTCCGGCGCGGCTGGTCGGTGCAAACCGGCGTTGCCGCCACCCGCGACGAGCAAAAGCTGCATCTCGGCGTCCGGACTGTGGAGCCCGACGTAGCACAGGTGCACGAGCTGGAGCAATCGGTGGTAGGGCGCGTGGTGCTCACCAACGACTCGGTGAGCGCTTATTGGAACCTGAAAGTAGGCGCCGAAGGCTTGCAGCAGCGTTTTTTGCAAGATGCTTATTATCAAGATGATACCAAATTGCCAACTCGGGCTTTCGACGAGCAGCGGGCCGCAGGATTTGCCGAGGCCAATATTTCCTTCACCAACCAATTGGTAGCCCGCGTGGGCGGCCGCACCGAATATTCGCGCGTGCTGGGCCGCTGGAATGCCGCGCCGCGGGTAGCGCTGGCCTACCAAACCGACGAATACAGCCAATTATCTGCCGCCTGGGGCGATTTTTACCAAACGCCGGCCAACGACCTGCTGCTCAGTGCCCACCGCAACCCCGATCTGCGTTTTGAGCGCGCCGCTCACTATCTGCTTACCTATCAGCGCATTCACGACGACCGTACGCTGCGGGCCGAAGCTTACTATAAAAACTACGCACACCTGCTGCGCTACGATGCCGCGCGCCTCTACCAACCGACCGCTTATCAAAGCACCGGCACGGGCTATGCCCGCGGGCTGGACCTGTTTTGGCGCGACCGCAAAACCGTCAAAAACCTTGACTACTGGGTGAGCTACGGCCTGCTCGACACACGCCGCCAGCAGCGCGCCGACGCCGGCGTGGCCATGCCCACTTTTGCCTCGCGCCACAACCTGTCGGTGGTAAGCAAATACTGGGTGCAAAAGATGCACACGCTGTTTGGGGCGACTTACAGCTACGGCAGCCCACGCGCATCATATGACCCTAGCTTTCAGCAGTTTCATACGCCTAGCTACCACGATCTTAGCGTCAACCTGAGCTACGTGACCACGCTGTGGAACAACCTGACCATCGTGCACGTGTCGTGCTCCAACGTGCTGGGCCGCCAGAACGTGTTTGGCTACCGGTACGGCGCCACGCCCACTGCCGACCTGAATTACGCCCGCGTGGCCATCACGCCTTCGGCTCCGCGCATGGTGTTTGTGGTGCTCATGATCTCGATCAACAAAAAACGCCCCGCCGACACGAACACCGCTCCGGAGTAATGAATTAGTAGGACAAAAAAGAATACCGCAGAACCCATCCGCGCTTAAAGCGATTGAGATGGGTTCTGCGGTATTATGTTTATAAAAACTTGATAATCAATATTTTACCTGCGAATTAATTTGAGATGTGCTTGCGCTTTCTGACCATTTATGTGTAGGTAATAGATTCCGTTGGCTGGCATCTGCTGCGAGAAATCAAGCTCTAGTAGCGTGCCGGATGCGGCGGGGGTGAGTTTGCCAGTACCCAAAGTTGCGCCCACCGCGGAAACCAGCGTATAAGAAACCTCTCCTTGGAAAGCTTCTGGTAAGCTGAGGCGGAAGCGCCCGTTGTCGGAAGGGTTCGGATAGACAGCGGCTACCGAAGAAAAGCCCGAAGTCTTGTCGCCTTTAAGCGCCGCCGACAAGCCTGAGGCGGTGAGGGCGGCTTGGTTGGTTACCGTAAAGTTGACGGTGAGAGCCATGCCGGCCGTGCCGTTGCCGCCACTGCTTGTGTAAGGCGTGGCTTTGAGAGTATAAGACCCTACCGGTGCCGGCCAAGCCGCGTAGTCAGGGCCGGAGTTGCCGAATAAGGCATAGGGGGCGCTGGTTTCGACTTGGGTGCGGTTTACGGTGCCGCTGAGCACCAGCACTACGCTGCCCACCGGATACGGGCTGGTGTTGGCCCGCACGTTCAGGTTTTGGGTCGGCAAGGTGGCCAGGTTGAGCACGTCGTTGGCCACCAAATCCCGGATCGGCTGGTCGGTGTCAGCATTCATCAAGGTCAAACTCGTGACTTGCTGTGGACTGCTCGGAACCGGATTGACGGTGATCTGGACTTGGTCGGCGGCACTGGGGGCGTCGAGGTTGTCGGTGACCACCAAGCTGAAAACGTAAGTGCCGGCTTGGGTCAGCCCGCTGACGGTGGGCGCCGCTACGGTTTTGCCGGGGGCGAAGGTGGCCGTCAGGGGGCCGCTGGCCTGGCTCCAGGTGTAGGTCTTGATCGAGCCGTCGTCCGTGCCCGCCCCGGCCAGCGTGACACTGCTGGTGGGCAGCGTGATCGTCTGGTCGGGCCCCGCATTGGCCACCGGTGCCGGGTTGCTGCCTGAAGTTGTACTCAGTACTTCGATGGCCGAGATCTTAGCGTTGTCTTTGCCGCCGGTATTGAGCGAGGTAAGGTTGAGGTTGAGCGTGCCGTCGCTGACCGTGACGGGGAATGACTCGACGGTGGCCACATTTGTCCCCACTTTCTTGAAAATGTCGTAGGCCGATAGCACCTTATTACCTTCCAGGCTCACGTCGAACACGCGCTGGCCCACGGCCGTCCAATAAATTTCGGCGAAGTGCAGCTTCACAGTGTACGTACCGTTGGCCACGGGCAGGGCGTAGCTGAAATTGGTGCCAAAGCGCTCGGTTTGGTAGAGCGCATCGTCGGTGGTGCCAGCGATGGCAGAGCCCGTTGAATACGTGCTGCCGGGGTTCGGTGAAAAGTACTGATCCGTTGCAAAGGCCCCAATCGACGTAGTGAGCGCCCCGCCGCCGCTATTGAGACGGTACACGGCCGTAGGCTGACCAGTCGGGGCGGGGTTGACGGTGATCGTGACCTGATCGGCGGCGCTGGGGGCGTCGAGGTTGTCGGTGACCACCAAGCTGAAGACGTAGGTGCCGGCCTGGGTCAGCCCGCTGACGGTGGGGTTTTGCGCGGTTTTGCCAGGAGCGAAGGTGGCCGTCGTAGGTCCGCCGGCCTGGCTCCAGGTGTAGGTCTTGATCGAGCCGTCGTCCGTGCCCGCCCCGGCCAGCGTGACGCTGCTGGCGGGCAGGGTGATCGTCTGGTCGGGGCCCGCATTGGCCACCGGCGCCGGGTTGCCACCCGACGTAGCATTGAAGATTTCGATGGCCGAGATTTTGGGGCGGTCCACACCGCCGTCGGCGGCCAGCGCGCTAAAATAGATGTTGAGCGTGCCGTCGGAGACGGTGGTAGTAAAGGTTTCGGTGGTAGCCGTAAAGGCACCTACCTTGCGGATGATGTCATAATTGTCGAGCACCTTAGCGCCTTCGATAGATACGTCAAAGATGCGCTGCCCCACGCTGGACCAATAGATATCGGCGAAGTGCAGCGTCACAGTATACGTGCCGTTGGCCACCGGAAAATCGTAGCTATAAGCCCCTTTATCAGTGGACGAGCTACGCTCGGTTTGGTAGAGGGCATCGTCGTTGGTACCCGCAATGGCGTTGCCGGTCGAGTAAGTATACGCCGAGCCCGAATAATACTGATCGGGGGCAAAGGTGCCCAACGAAGTGGTTAAAGTGCCACCCCCCGCGTTGATGCGGTACACGGCTGGGCCGCCCGCGGTGGCTGGGTTTACATAAATCGTAACCTGATCGGCGATGCTGGTCAGGGTTTTGTTGTCGGTGACGACGAGCGAAAATGTGTAGCTCCCGGCCTGGGTCAGGCCGCTGACGGTGGGGTTGGCCACTGAGGTGCTCGAGAAGCTTGCCGTGGCCGGGCCGCCGGCTTGGCTCCAAGTATAGCCCGTGATGGTGCTGCCGCTGGCCGGCGTACCCGACCCAGCCAAGATTACCGAGCTAGTGGGTAGATTGATCGTTTGGTCGGGCCCCGCGTTGGCGAGCGGAGGCGTACCCGACGGGGCGGAGTCGTCGGCGCCCGCTACCCACTGGATCAGGCGTTGGGCAAATGCCTTGTTCTGAACGCGGCTCAAATACGTGCCGTCACCGGCGTTCCAAAAGCAGTTGCGATCGAAAAAGCCTGCGGCCCGACCCTGTCCGATTTTGGCTACCGATAGGGCCGCATCATTGGCCTGCAGCGGGCCGTCCAGGCTGTTGAGGTGCGCGGCAATCGGCGGTAAGTTCGCAATAATAGTTGCCGGGGTAGTCGTGCGGATGGGGCTTACGCCTTCGGCCTCGATAGTAAGGCCGGCGTTTTTGTTGAAGTTGTTAATGTAGTGATTTACAGCCCATTGATCCATTGTGAAGGCGCCCTGGGTGTTGTCGTGCAGAAACTGCATCCCGAACTGGAGCATGATGTCGTTGTCGCTCAACATGCCTTCGGAGCTATTGGCGCCACCGTTCTGCCAGCCAAAGGCCGCATCGGACCAAGCCACTACGCCACCGCCGGCATTTACCCACGTAGCTACGGCAGCGGCTTCGGCGGCAGTGAAGCGCCGGTTATTTGAGCTCAGTATCAGTACTTTATAACCGTTGAGCGTAGCCGCATTCAGCGTAGTATTGGCATCCAGCGCCTCGGTGGTCGTGAACCCGGCATCCAGCAGCGCCTGATTGAATTGCGACATGCCCAAGCTGCCCGTGTCCGACAGCTTCATATCGTGGATGGAGGGCGGAATGCTGCCGTACAGGTATAGAATCTTTGGTTTTGAGCCCGATACCGTGAACGTTATGTTGGCAGTCGCATCGGGGTAGCCGGTGGCTTTGGCCGTGATGCTGGCCGTGTAGGTGCCGGCGGCGAGGCTGCCGGCGTTGGCCGTTACCTTTATTTCGGTGCCGCCCAGCAGGTCGATGGTGCCGGAAGTAGGGCTTACGCTCAGCCACGCCGGCAGGCCGCTTGTGTCGATGGAGTAGGAGGGATTGCCGCTCTTGGTCCACAAAATGATATCACGGCTGGCGCTGGCACCGGCCACGGCACTCAGGGTAACCTGGCTAGGCCAAAAGCCGATGGTGTTGTTGGGGGTGCGGGTCTGGCTGCGTTTGCGGGTGGTGGTTTGTGGGTTTGTAGATTGGTTGAGGCCGCCGTTGGCCACAATGTATTCATTACCAATCATTTCCGCACTGGGGCCAAACAGGTTGACCGGCAGGGGCAATTGCTCCGTCCAGCTATCGGTGGCGGGGTTGTAGACCGTTACGTTGGGAATGACGTTGTCGGTGCCGTTGGGGCGGCCGCTGCGGCCGCCGGCCAATACGATGGTGCCATCCACGACGCAAGTGGCAGGCTCCGAGTGCGAACGGACATACGGCATGTCCTGCAACCGCGTCCAGACGTCCGTCGAGGGGTCATAGACCTGCACGTAGTTCACGTCGGCAATTGCCCCGTCGTGGCCGGTCTGGCCGCCCAGCGCGTAGATTTTGCCGGCGACCGCCCCGCTGGCAAAGTGGCAGCGGGGCAAGGGCATGCCTGCTGCCACGCCCCACCCGGCCCCGACGTTGTTCAGGTCGAGCACGTAGTGGGCCATCGAGCCCGTCTGGCGGTCTTCCAGCAGGCCCCCAAACGAGTGCAGCTTCCGGCCTATCCGGACCAGAGCGTTGCCGCCGCTCTTGGTGGGTAGCGGCGTGCCTTGGCTCCAGGTGTTGGTAGCTACGTCGTAGATCTGCAGCTTGTCGGAGTTAGGACCACCGCTCTGGCCCGACAAAAATCCGCCGGCGACATACACCTTCGTGCCATCGACGGCGATACCGGCATGGGTGACCGGAAAAGGCATATCAGCAATGTAGGACCAAGTGTTTGTGGCGGGGTCGTACACCTGGCACTTGGCCGTCGTGGTCACGCTGGGCGAGTCAAAGCCCGAGAACACGTACATCTTGTTGTTGATCATCACGCTGAAGCCAACCCAAGTAGGCGTGCCCGAAGGGGCCACGGTTACCCAGTTGCCGGTCTGGGCCCACCCAGGGGTAGCGCCTCCCAGCAGAAATAACACCAGCAGACCAATAAACAGCAGGCTTCTGACGGCCATCTGGGTAGAGTTTAATACGTATTTCATTGTGAATCAGTTGTTTATGTACCTGCTTCGTATGTGCTTGACTTCAGGCGTATTGGGGCTAGGCCGGGCCCGCTATGTCGGGGGCGGCGTGCCTCGGGGTTGGGTAAGGGCGTGTTTTTTCCCAACCCCGGGCAGGAGTGCCCCTCTTGGGACCCGCCTCATTCGTGCATGAGCTTGATTTGGGTATTCAGCTTCTGGTTCTCCAGCCGCAGGTAGTAGACGCCCACATTTTTCACCTGCTCCGAGAAATCCAGCTCCAGCGTAGTCGTGGGCTCGGGCAAGTTGATCGTCTTGCTCGCCAGCGTCGTCCCGATTACAGATACCAGGCTATAAGTAACCTGTCCTTGCACGGGCTGCGTAAGCGCCAGCCGGAAATGCCCATCAGTTGAAGGGTTGGGGTAGGCCGTTACCAGCGTAGAAATGCCCGGCCGGGCTTCTTTTTTCAGCGCGGCCGGCCCACCGGCAAACGCCGCATTGTTGATGACCGAGAAGCTGAGGGTCAGGGCGGTACCGGCCGTGCCTACAGTGGCTACGGTTGTGAAGGGCGTAGCCGTGAGGGAATAATTGCCCAGCGCGGGCGTCCAGGGGCTGGTGGCGCCAAATAGCAGGTAAGGCGAAACGGCCCGGGTTACGTGCTGCACAGCCGTACCACCCAGCGCAAACCTGACGCTATCGACCACGGCCGGATTGGCATTGGCCCGAATGTTCAGATGCTGCGTCGATAAGGTGGCCAGGTTGAGCACGTCGTTGGCCACCAGGTCGCGGATCGTCAGGCCGGTGTCGGCGTCGAGGAGCGTGAAGCTGACCACCTGCGACGCGGGCGCCGGAGCCGGTACTGGGTTGACGGTGATCGTAACTTGGTCGGCCAGACTGGGTACATCCAGATTGTCGGTGACGACGAGGGCGAAGACGTAGGTGCCGGCTAGCGTCAGGCCGCTAACGGTGGGCCCGGCCACGGCGGCGCTCGGCGCAAAAGTCGCCGTGGCCGGGCCGCTGACCTGCGTCCAAGCGTAGGTTTTGATCGTGCCGTCGTCCGTGCCCGCCCCGGCCAGCGTGACGCTGCTGGTGGGCAGGGTAATGGTCTGATCCGGACCCGCGTTGGCTACCGGCGCGGTGTTGGCTGGCTTCACGATGACGGTCACCTGGTCGGGCGCGCTGGCAAGATCCAGGTTGTCCGTAACGATTAAGTCGAAGACGTAGGTGCCCTCCAGCAAGGCACTGGCAGTGAGGGAGGCGGTAGCCGCCCCGCTTAAGGTGGCGGTACCGGGCCCGCTGACCTGGCTCCAGGCGTAAGTCTTGATCGAGCCGTCGTCGGTGCCCGACCCCACCAGCGTGACGCTATTAGTCGGCAAGGTGATCGTCTTATCCAAGCCCGCATCGGCCACCGGAGCCGGGTTGACTTTGGGTGGGCTAACCGTAATCGTAACCTGGTCGGCCGGGCTGGGTACATCCAGGTCGTCGGTAACGACGAGCGAGAAGACGTAGGTGCCGGCTAGCGTCAGGCCGCTGGCGGTGGGCCCGGCCACAGCGGCACTCGGCGCAAAAGTCGCCGTGGCCGGCCCGCTGACCTGCGTCCAGGCGTAGGTTTTGATCGTGCCGTCGTCCGTGCCCGACCCGGCCAGCGTGACGCTGCTCGTGGGCAAGGTAATGGTCTGATCCGGCCCCGCGTTGGCCACCGGTGCCGTGTTGACTTTAGGCGGCTGGTTGGTTACCGTAAAGCTGACGGTCAGGGCCGTGCCGGCCGTGCCGTTGCCGTTGCCCCCCGTGAAGGGGGTTCCCTTGATTGAGTACGCGCCGACGACAATAGCCGGCGTCCAGGCCGCGTAGTCAGTACCGGAGTTGCCGAACAGCGCATACGGCGCACCAGTCTCGCTTTGGGTACGGCTTTGGGTGCCGCTGAGCACCATCACCACGCTGCCTACCGGATACGGACTGGTGTTCGCCCGAATGTTGAGGTTCTTGGTGGGCAGCGTGGCCAGATTGAGTACGTCGTTGGCCACCAAATCCCGGATCGGCTGGTCGGTGTCGGCGTTGATCAGCGTAAAGCTGACCACCTGCTGTGCCGCCGCCGGGGCCGCATTGACCGTGATGCTCACCTGGTCGGCGGGGCTGCTCAGGGTTTTGCTGTCCGTGACGATCAGTGCGAAGACGTAGGTACCCGGCGTCGTCAGGCCGCTGACGGTGGGGTTGACGACGGTTTTGCTGGGCGTGAACGCGGCCGTAGTCGGCCCGCTAACCTGGCTCCAAGTATAGCCCGTGATGGTGCTGCCGCTGGCGGCCGTGCCCGCCCCGGCCAGCGTAACGCTGCTGGTGGGCAGGGTAATGGTCTGATCCGGACCCGCGTTGGCTACCGGCGGCGTACCGGTTGTAGTGCTAAGTATCTCAATAGCAGATACTTTGGGATTGTCTTTGCCGCCGGTATTGAGGGAGGTAAAGTTGAGGTTGAGCGTGCCGTCGCTGACCGTGACCGGGAAAGTTTCGACGGTAGCTGTCTTGGCGCCCACTTTTTTGACGATGTCATAGGCCGTCAAGACTTTGGTGCCTTCCAGGCTCACATCAAACACGCGCTGGCCCACGGCCGTCCAGTACAGCTCGGCGAAGTGCAGCTTCACAGTGTACGTACCGTTGGCGATGGGCAGGGCGTAGGCGAAGGCTCCGTTAGTGCCGTACCGCTCGGTTTGGTACAAGGCATCGTCGGTGGTGCCGGCGATGGCCGCGCTCGTCGAAAAGGTGCTGCCCGGCGTAGGCGAAAAGTACTGGTCGGTGGCGAAGGCTCCGATCGAGGTGGTAAGCGCCCCGCCGCCGGAGTTGAGCCGATAGATAGCCGTAGGCTGGCCAGTGGATGCTGGGTTAACCGTGATCGTGACTTGGTCGGCGGGGCTGCTCAGGGTTTTGCTGTCCGTGACGATAAGCGAGAAGACGTAGGTGCCGGCCGTGGTCAGCCCGCTGACGGTGGGCGCCGCCACGGTATTGTTGGGCGCAAAAGTCGCCATCACGGGGCCGCCGACCTGGCTCCAGGCGTAGCCCGTGATGGTGCTGCCGCTGGCGGCCGTGCCCGCCCCAGCCAGCGTGACGCTGCTGGTGGGCAAAGTGATGGTCTGGTCGGGGCCCGCGTTGGCCACCGGTGGAGCATTCACCGTAATCGTGACCTGATCGGCGGCACTGGGGGCGTCGAGGTTGTCGGTGACCACCAAGCTGAAGACGTAGGTGCCGGCCTGGGTCAGCCCGCTGACGGTGGGCGCCGCTACGGTTTTGCCAGGAGCGAAGGTGGCCGTCAGGGGGCCGCTAACCTGGCTCCAGGTATAGGTCTTGATCGAGCCGTCGTCGGTGCCCGCCCCGGCCAGCGTCGCCGAGCTGGTGGGCAGGGTGAGGGTCTGATCCGGGCCCGCATTCGCCACCGGTGGAGCATTGACGGTGATCGTGACCTGGTCGGCGGGGCTGCTCAGGGTTTTGCTGTCCGTGACGATAAGCGAGAAGACGTAGGTACCCGGCGTCGTCAGGCCGCTGACGGTGGGGTTGACGACGGTTTTGCTGGGCGTGAAGGTGGCCGTCGTCGGCCCGCTGACCTGCGTCCAGGCGTAGCCCGTGATGGTGCTGCCGCTGGCGGCCGTGCCCGACCCGGCCAGCGTGACGCTGCTGGCGGGCAAGGTGATGGTCTGGTCCGGGCCCGCGTTGGCTACCGGCGCCGGGTTGCTGCCTGCGCTCAGGTCATAGACTTCGATGGCCGAGATTTTGGCATTGTCTACTCCGCCGTCAGATGCCAGCGAGCTGAAATTGATGTTCAGCGCGTCGTCGGTAACCGAAACAGTAAAGGTTTCGGTAGTGGCTGTGTTGGCGCCTACTTTCTTAACGATGTCGTAGTTATCCAGCAGCTTATTGCCTTCAATGGACACGTCGAAAAGGCGCTGGCCCACGGCCGTCCAATAGAGCTCGGCGAAGTGAAGGACTACCTTGTATTGCTTCCCGCTGCTCACCGCAAAGGCATAGCCAAAGGAATTGCCAAAGCGCTCGGTCTGGTAGAGCGCGTCGTCGGTGGTGCCGGCAATGGCGTTGCCCGAGGAATAGGTGCTGCCCGGCGTGGGCGAGAAATACTGATCGGCGGCAAATGCGCCCAACGACGTGGTCAGGGCACCACCGCCCGCGTTGATGCGATAGATCGCAACGCCGCTGCCCGGCGCCGGATTGACGGTGACGATAACCTGGTCGGCGGGGCTGCTCAGGGTTTTGCTGTCCGTGACGACCAGTGAGAAGATGTAAGTACCAGTGGATAAGCCAGTTACGCTAGGGTTGGCCACCGTTTTGCCGGGCGTGAAGGTGGCCGTCGTCGGCCCGCTGACCTGCGTCCAGGTATAGCCCGTGATGGTGCTGCCGCTGGCGGCCGTGCCCGACCCGGCCAGCGTGACGCTGCTGGCGGGCAGGGTAATGGTCTGGTCCGGACCCGCGTTAGCCACAGGGTTGCCCGTGACGCCTGTGCTAAGTACCTCAATAGCAGATACTTTGGGGTTGTCTTTGCCGCCGGTATTGAGGGAGGTAAAGTTGAGGTTGAGCGTGCCGTCGCTGACCGTGACCGGGAACGACTCGGTGGTGGCCGCGTTGGCGCCCACTTTCTTGAAAATGTCGTAGGCCGATAGCACCTTATTGCCTTCCAGGCTCACGTCGAACACGCGCTGGCCCACGGCCGTCCAGTACAGCTCGGCAAAGTGCAGGATTACGGTATACTGCCCGTTGGTCACGGGCAGCGCATACGAGAAAGTGCCGGCTCCGCCGAACCGTTCGGTTTGGTACAGCGCGTCGTCGGTGGTGCCGGAAATAGCAGCCGTTGAAGAATAAGTGCTGCCGGGGCTAGGTGAGAAATACTGATCCGCGGCAAACGCCCCCAGCGAGGTGCCCAAGGCGCCGCCACCCGCATTGAGCCGGTAAACCGGCGTGCCGCTGGAAGGCGCTCCGTCGGCCGTGACGTAAATAAAATCCCAGACGGCCGTAAAGGGCGTAGCGCCCCGCGAGGTAGCGATTAAACCCACGGCGTACGATTTGCCAGTTTGCAGGGCGCTTAAAAGCGCCCCCGTAACCTGAATAGCGGGTCCTAGGTTGGTAATGGTTCCGCCGTTAGAGGAGTACTTGGGCTGCACCATTCCGGTGACGGGGTTGACGGCGAAGAAGAAATCCAGCGTAGACCCCGGAATGCCGCCCGGCAGCGGATACGATGTGGCGACGGGTACGCCGGCGTTTTCATACACTACTTCAAGGCCGCCCACGCCGCCGTTGGCGGTGATCGCAATTTTCAGGTAGTTATCCTGGTCGCCGTTGCCGAGGTAGATGCCCTGCGACTGAAAATTCTTGGGAGTTTGGCCATTAAAAAAAGGTCCCAGCAAACGGCCTTGCACCGTGAAGGGAGCAGACGAGGACTTTACCCCAAACTGAAAGGCGTCTTCCTGATCGTTTTTGGTGCCGAGCGCGTCGCCAGGGGAAACGTTTACAATTGAAAATGCTCCAACTGCGCCGCCGGCAATCAGGTTCTGCTCAAAAAATAAGTCGGAGTAAACACTGTCCTTGTTCACCATTAGCCCCGTGAAACCCAGCCCAAATAGGCCGGTTCCGGGGTAATTGTTGAACAGATCGTATTTGATGGGCAGTGCAGTGGTCAGCCCGTTGTTGGCATCCAGCGCAAAGAAATCCAAGTTGTCGGCGATGCCGTCGTTGTCGTCGTCGTTGTCGTTGAGGTCCGAAACGAAGTCGTGGTCAGCGTCGGGCGGTACGCTCGAGGCGGAGCAGGGCTGGGTGCCGTTGTCGATCTCATCGGCGTTGGTGTAGCCATCTTGGTCGTCGTCGTTGGCGTCGTAGTTGCCGGTGCAGGTCAGGAAATCCTGGGGTTCAAACACCGTGATGGCATTGGCGCCGTACGTAGCGGCCCACACCGTGCCCGGAAACACGTCGGTATCGCCCTGCGCAATAATGTCCAGCGGAGTAGAGCCAAACCCCGACGCAAAGGGCAGATCTTGATTTAGCTTGTCAGTCGAGTTGCGTGTGTTGGTAACGTCGGTGCCCGCTGCGTTAAACGAAATCTTGACGATTTTTCCATCGTAGCTACAGGCCAGTAAGGAGCCCTTCAGCGCGTTGTTGAAATTGGAAGCGGTGTATTCCGCAGTGCCGTTGGTAGAAGCATCAAAGGTTAACAAGGCCTTGCTTTTGGAGCTGCCAGGCATCTGGAAATCGCCTTCGATGGGGTTGGCCGTCGTGACTGGGGGCCAGTCGGCAGGCAAGGGAGACGGGCCAGTTTTGGTGGTGCGGAAAACACCTGAGGTGCCGTTGTGGGTGTAAAGCCCGGCCCCGTTGGGGTTGGCCCGGGTAGGCGTGGGGTGCCCGCCATAATAGCTGCCGGGCGTGTACGTGCCCAAGGTGCCGATGTAGTGCAGGTTATCGAGATTGTTTACCGTTCCTTCGGTGGCAGTAGGAGTAGAAGAGCCCGGCTCGTTCGGCACGTAATTGTTTGTGACATTGGCAGTTCCCTCGTTTTCTGGGTAGCCGCCCCAGCCTTGGTTGGCGCCGTTGTCGATGGTATAGACGCGGCGGCTTTGCGTAATAACCAGGTCGTAGGGATTGCGGTAGCCCGGCGAAAAAATCTGTACGGGGCCGCCCGGAACGATCTTGGCCTGGTTCAGGCCGTCGTTGCCGCCAAACGGGTCGTTGGGGTCGGAGCCATCGGGGTTGTTGGCGCGGTCCGGGTCGTCTACCGTCGGCAAATCGTATTTATACGCCGAGTTGCCGCTGCCTTTGGTGGGCAGGGCATTGATGGCCGTAAGGTTGATGGACAGAATAGCGGCCGAAAGCGCGTATTCAGGTGTGTAAGCAAAGTTGGTGGACGGCGACCCGGCATTGGTGTGCCCACCCTGGGCCAGATACAAAGTGTTGGTCTGTGGGTCCAGCTGCATCCCGTTGCTGGAGTGGTTTTCCTCCGAGCGCGGCAACCCTCGCACCAAATCCAGCTTCGACCAAGTGCCCCCCGAGCGGCTCAGGAGCGAAACAATGCCAGAGTTCGTGTCCAGGTTTAGGTCGCCGCTCGGGCCGCCAATGCGGCTGTCGCTGGAAGACACATAAATGACCGGGTTGGCAGCGGTGCCTTTTACCAAAATGCCGGTTACCTGCCGGGTCGTGACGGAGGCATTCAGAACGCCGTTATCGTTGTGATTCGGGATCAGGTTAATCAGGTTGATGATCTCGGTCGCCGTGACGGCATACTTGTTGGTGCCGTTTTTTACGATCGTAAAGGCTTTGATAACGCCGTCTTGCTGAGACACATACAACCGTCCATCCGGGCCGAACTGCAGGGACGTAGGGTTGGTAATGTTCGCTCCGCTCAGGCCGCTGGGCGAAAAGTTATACTGGGCTGCTGCCAGCAGCGCAAAGGACAGAGGCTCGGGTGGCAGCTTGGCCTTTTTCTTCTTTTTGTTGGCTTGTTGCGCTTGGCTGGGGGCCGGCGCCTCGCCCTGCTTTATCGGAATGGGCGTTTGGGCCAGCGAGCCCATTGGAAAAGCGAGGGTTAAAAGGATGCTACTCAAGGCAAGTAAAACAAGCCGGCTTGGGCTAAGGTATCTCCCACAGTCGTAGCGTTTGCGGTGGTTCATGGCACAAGGGTTGAAAGAAGTATAACGCCCAGGACAGCAGTAAAACACTGTATATCAAGGGTTTAAGTATAAAGTATGCTGTATTGAATAGAAAAGCTGTGCAGGGCGCACGCTTGCTAAGGGCCCGAGTGGCCAGCTTAGAATACCAAGTGGTCTAGGTAGAAGAACGATCGGTGGGGCCCCGCGTGGCGGGGCAGAAACTATCTGCGTAGTAGCCTAAAAAGCGCGGCAGGCTGGGAAGGTAAATGCGTAGGCACCAGTTAGAAATCCGGACGAGGGGGCATTCGGCAGCGATAGAAAGCCAGATGCTAAAAGCGCTGAACAGGGCACCGAAGGGCCGCTGCAAAAGCGAAGTCGGGGCGGGGCGGGGCACAGGTAACCCATCCGAAAGGGCTACTATGAAGCTACTAAGTCGCGGGGTAAAAAGCTAGTTTTTAGTGTAGTAAAAAACTAGGTATCAGGTCGTTGGCTAAGCCGTGAGTAGCAGGCTTGGGTGAGTGCAGCAGGCAGATTCATCCTTACGGCGGGCCCATCCATTCCAAGCGCTCATAAACGGCCTGCCCCGAACACAAGGGTAGTACCTCTGCCCCTGTAGCCAAGGCGAAACACACTAAAGTCTGCGGGTTAACCCGAGTGCGAGTAACCTGATAAGTGATATAAAGTGCTATCATAATCCGGTTTTATTATATTATCCATCGCTTTTTCCTCCGTTCACTTCAGCCTGACCAACTTCTCAGCAACCCACTCCGCTGCGAAACCAATCAAATCTAGTGACTGGTACTTATCAAATAGTTTTTATAAACATAATCATAAGAATTAAGACGAGAATCAAACTTGCTGCTTTTTTTTATTGGGAATTAGTGCCAATCTCAGCTTTATAGCCAGTCTACTTAGCTCTACTGGCCCTGCTTATTAAGAGTATATATAAATAGCCTTCTAATTTTGAATTCATTTATCTGATAATCAATAATATAGATTTGATAAAATACTTATTATTTTGGTAAATCATATAATAAGATAAGCTGGGTAGGAGTCATAAAATTTCTACCTCAGGAGAAACTATTTTTCGCTTGTATTATTGTAATAATACAATTTTAACGGTTATATTCTATCTGCGTGGGGCAAGCATAAGCAGAAGTTGAGCTTCGTTGGTGACTGACCGGGAGGCGAATAGGCGCCGGACTGGCCTTGATCCTGCTCCCCCAACGCCCCATCTGCTTGATCCGACGGTTCGGTAACCTTTAATTTCGAGGAGGGAAGCAAGGTGCCACATTTGGGCCATCGATTAGCAGCTATTACCCTCCATCTTCTTTTACTGCTCCCATGAAAACCACTCTGATTCTTCTTGCCCTGGCCTGTACCTCGTTTTCGGCTGCGGCCCAGCAGCCAGCCTCGCCCAAAGCAATGACCACGCAACCCGTGCCGACTGGGTACTCCGAGGGTCTGGCTGCCACCATTACCGAGCTGATGAGCACCGGTGACGTGGCCCAGCTCAAAGAAACCGCCGGCAAGCTGGAGCGGGCCGCAGCCATAGCGCCAACCGATTGGCTGCCAAGGTATTATCAAGCCTATGCCCACCTGATTGTATGGTTTCAAAGCAAGGAAGAGGGGGACGTAAAAGATAAGTACCTCGACCAGGCTGAAGCCGCCCTGGCGCAAGCCCGCAAGCTCGGGGGCGACGAGTCGGAACTGCTTGTGCTGCAAGGCTATATCTACCAGGCACGCTTGGGTATTTCGCCCATGGCCCGTTCGGCGAAGTACTCCATGATGGTGAAAGAAGTGCTGGAGCAGGCCAAAAAGCTGAACCCGGCCAACCCACGCATTTACTTGGTACAGGGCAACAACGTGTACTTTACGCCCAAGATGTTTGGCGGCGGACCAGAAGCGGCCAAGCCCCTTTTCGAAGAAGCCAAAGCGCGTTTTGCTGCCTTCAAGCCCGCCACTCCTTTGGCCCCGGCGTGGGGCGAACGGCAAGTGCAAGCCCGATTGGCCGCCTACACGGCAGCTACCGCAGATGTCAAATAAGTTATTGAGAATCAGATAGTTAATCTTGGTAATAGCATTATAATGAAAGGTGAAACGCAGGGAAAATTCGCTCCGCAGTCGTTCCCTACTTATCTTTCTGTCGCTCATTTTCCTGTTATGGCTCACTCGCCCACAACTGCTCTACCACGGGCCCTCGCTCCGTGGGTGCGAACCCTGCTGTTGATGCTGGCTTTGGCCGCGAGCATAACGCTGTTTACGTGTGGGCCGTGCTGGAGCGATCCGCACGAAATGATGGCCAATTTCCTGTTCTGCCTGGCTTTTACCGTCGGGCTATGGCTCACCAACGGGTTTGCCGTTGAGTGGCTAAACGGCTACGTCAGCTGGAAGCAGCAGCCGGTTAAACGCCTGATCCTGACGCTGATTGTGTCGCTGGGAGGGTCGTTGGTAGTCATTTTCGGGCTGCATTTTGTGTACCGGGTGCTCTACCGCGGCCACGATGCGTCGGTGCTGCTGTCGGCGCCGGTATTGCGCCAGCTCGCGTTCCCGATCGTCATTACCATCATTTGCTCATTGGTGATGCACAGCCGCGCGTTTTTGCAGGGGTGGCGTGAAGCGCTGGTCAGCAACGAGCGGCTGCAAAAGGAAAACGCCGTGTCGCAGTACGAGTCGTTGCGCAAGCAGGTCAATCCGCATTTTCTGTTCAACTCCCTCAACGCCCTGACTTCCTTGGTGGAGGAAGACCCCAAACGGGCCGTGCGCTTCATTCGGCAGCTGTCGGAAGTGTATCGCTACGTGCTTGACAGCCAAGAACAAGAAGTGGTATCGCTGGCCGAAGAACTGCGGTTTGCCGAGTCGTATCTGTATTTGCAACGCACGCGCCTCGGCGAGGGGCTCGACGTCGCCTTCGATTTGCCGCCGGCCGCGGCGCTGGAGCAGTTTATGCTGCCGCCGCTGGCCTTGCAACTGCTGCTCGAAAACGCCATCAAGCACAACGCTACCCGCACCGATCAGCCCCTGCGCATCCGCGTGGAGCTTGACCAAGCCGCCCAGCAAGTAGTGGTCCGCAACACGCTCCGGCCGCGCCGCGTGAGTCCCGAAGAATCTACGGGCCTGGGCCTGAGTAACTTGCAGGCCCGGTACGCTTTCCTCAGCAAACAACCCGTTCAGATTGAGCAGACGGCCACGGAATTCATTGTGAAGCTGCCGGTGCTGGAAATGGCAACCGCGTAATGCTATTTATAAGTAATTGGTTGTAAGATATTTACATAATTTATTTCTCTGCTTTCTCCATGCTCCCTGCTTATCCTTTGCGTGCCATTCTGGTTGAAGACGAGCCGCTCGCGGCCCGGCGCCTTGCCGACCTGCTTCGACGGCAGAAGCCCACGGTAGAGGTCGTCGGGACGGCCGAATCGGTGGAGGCGGCTGTGGTGCTGCTCCAAACCGTGGTGCCCGCGCCGGACGTGCTGTTTCTGGATATCCATCTGGCTGATGGCCTGAGCTTTGAGCTATTTGAGCGCACCGTCGTGACGTGCCCCGTCATTTTTACCACCGCCTACGACCGCTATGCCCTGCGGGCATTCAAGGTCAATAGCATCGATTATTTGCTCAAGCCCATCGACGAGGAAGAGCTGCAAGTGGCTCTGCAGAAGCTCCATGCGCTACGCCAAACGCCCGCCGGGCCAATAGCGCCGGCGTTCGATCCGGCGCTATTGGCCCAGATGCTCCAGCAACTGCAACCCCAGGCCAACCACAAAAAGCAGTTTGTAGTGCGCGTCGGGGAGCATCTGAAAGTGATTCCGGTGGAGCAGATCAGCTACTTTTTCAGCCTCGAAAAAGTGACGATGCTCCAAACACGCGAAAACCGGCGCTTCGTGGTCGATTACACGCTGGAGCAGCTCGAAAACATGCTCAATCCGCGTGAGTTTTTTCGTCTCAACCGCGCCTACCTCGCTCACGCCGACGCCATCCACGACATCATTCACTACACCAATAGCCGCCTCCAAACCGTGCTGCGCCCCGCCGCCCCAGAGGAGGCGCCTGTGCTCGTCAGCCGCGAGCGCGTGCCTGCGTTCAAGGCGTGGCTGGATCGGTAAACGATGACGCGGGAAGTACGGCCGTTGCATAGGGGGCCACTACCCGCCAGCCCAGACGCTGGTAGAGTGCGCAGCCGGCCTCCGTTGCCACGAGCAAGCGCTCCGATACGCCAGCCTGTTTGGCCAGGTCGTCCAGGGCGCTCATGACGCTGGTTCCGAGCCCCTTGCGGCGATGAGCTTCCTGCGTCTCGATGCGGTCGAAGACTGCACTTGCCCCGTGCATCACAACGCGCCCCATCGCTGCGGTCTGCCCGGTGGTGGCATCGACCAAGCGGATCACCGAAGCGCCATGTTCTACGGTTGCCTGCACGGCATACCCGGCGGGCACCGGGACGGGAGTCATCGGTGCCGTAGAGCACATCAAATAACGGGGCTGTTCAATCTGCCAAGGCGCGGGCAGTGCCCGCCGCAGGTGGGCCGGCTCGACTGCCGCCTTGAGGTAAATGAATGGGTCCCGGATGCGGGCGGCGCAGGCTTGTAGGGCGGGTCCTGCTTCCACAAACACGTGGCGCCGCACCTGCTCGGGCCAGCCTACTTCGACTACCAACCCGCCCCCGTAAGGTTGGGGAAGCGGTAAGCCGCGGGCCAGGCTCCAGCCCGTCAACCAGCGCTCCAGCAGACCTAAGTCGAGGGTCATGAAATTGAGAAAATTAGTGGTTCTTTTCAAAACTGGAAATATACTGCGGTAAGGCATGCACCGCGTGGGGTCAGCCTTCCAGCCAATTCTTAAACGCGCCCGCTTTCTCCCGGCTGACCATCACCTCATCCGTGGGGGCGGGCGAGAGATCAAGCTTCAGCTTGCCGTTGAAATGCGGGTGCAGGCGCTGTACGGCTTGCAAATGCGCCAGGAACTGCCGGTTGAGGCGAAAAAACTGCTGCGGATTCAGGAGCTGCTCCAACTGCTCCAGCGTATAATCGACCACGAAGCGCCGGCCGTCGGTGGCGACGAGCGTCGTGACCTCGTGGCGGCTCTGAAACCAAGCGACTTGCTCGGTGGGCAAGGGCAGAAGCTGCTCGCCGCTGCGCACCAAAAATCGTGTTTTGAACGGCTGCGCCGGCCGGGGCAGGCTGTCGAGGAGGCGTTCGAGGCGTTGCGTCGGATCGGGGTTGGATGCGGCCGGCGTGCCCCACTGGCGCAGCTTGGCAAAAGCGGCCTGCAAGTCGGCGAGCTTAATGGGCTTGAGCAGGTAATCGATGCTGTTGGCCTTGAACGCCCGGATGGCATAGGCATCATAAGCGGTGGTGAAAATAACCGGACTGCTCACCACCGTTCGGTCAAACACTTCGAGGCTCAGCCCATCGGCCAGCTGAATGTCGGCCAGAATCGCGTCCGGGGCAGGATTAGCGGCCAGCCAGGCCACCGCCGCCGTCACGCTGTCCAGCACGGTCATCACTTGCGCTTCGGGCGCGGCTTGGTGCAAAAGCCGCTGCAAGCGCTCGGCCGCCGGGTATTCGTCTTCAAGCAACAATACTTTCATATCTTGTTGCTAGATAAGATGTTATGTTGATGAGTGGTAAGCTGTTTGCTGCCATGCGGTTCAGGTGAGCTAGAGGCGTCCGGGGGCAGAAGCGGCAGCCGGACGGTAAAGAAATCTTCGTCGACCAGCACTTCCACCGGCCGCGGCGCTTGCAACAATTCGTAGCGATGGCGCACATTTTGGAGACCCATGCCCGTGCCGGGCGTAAGGCCAGCCATGCGCAGGCGCCGCGAATTCCGCACTTCGAAATGACCGGCTGCTACATCGGCGCTCAGGTGCAGATGCAGCGGGTGCTCGCGGGACGCGACGTTGTGCTTCAGGGCATTTTCGACCAGCAGCTGCACACTCAGCGGAGCTACCCGCTGCTCAAGAGCGGCACTAGGTATTGATTTGGTAATGAGAAGGTTGTCGCGGAAGCGGATTTTGTGCAGTGCCAGATACGTATCCACGAAAGCCAGCTCCTCGGCCAGCGGCACGGTGGGCGTAGCGCGGCTTAGCAGCACGTAGCGGTACACATCGGAGAGGTGCTCCAGAAATTGCTGAGCAGGCTCGTTTTCGGGCTCAATCAGGGCCGAGAGCGTGTTGAGGGAGTTGAACAGAAAGTGGGGGTCGAGTTGGCTTTGCAAGGCCTCGAGCTGCGACTGCACACCGGCGCGGCTGAGCTGTTCGGCCCGCCGCACGTTGAGTTCCCATTGGTAGAAAAAGTGCCGGCTTTCGTACACAAGCAATACAATAGAGGTCGGGACCAGATTTACGGCCATGCCCACCAGCAGGCTTTCTGCGCTTAACGTACCAAACTGGGGCACTACGAGCGCGAGCCCGGTGGTGATGAGCAGCGTGGCGAGGCTGGCGTACAGCACGCAGCCCACGGCCAGCAGCCAGATTCGGCGGGCCGTTTGCTCGACCTGCGGAAACCGCTCGTACAGGCGCTTCCAAATGGTGCGTGTGCCCCACCAGATGCCCACTGTGTATACCAGCGAAATGCTCCAGCTGATCAGAAACATCGGCACAGACTGGAAGGCATAGCCGAAGTTGGGCAGCAGCATCAACAGGCTTACCAGCGGGAGTCCCCACTGCAACAGACGACGGTCGTTCATCGGGCTCATCCGGCTTCGTGCGCCGGCAACTTACGCAGAAGTAAAGGGTTGCTCAAGCTGCGGCCGCCCGCAGCTTGAGCATTAGGGCGGCGTGGGCAGCCTAGTGAAGGGCTATCAAGGGCAGGCCCTGCATGGCCCGCCAATAGAGCAGGCCCACGGCCCCGGCATAGAGCCCAGCAAACGCGAAAATGCTCAGGGTTTGGGTGCTGTTGCGCCACCGCGGGGCGTAGCGATGCAGCCACCACCCGGCCAGCGGCAGGGCCTGCAACGAATGAAGCCCCAGAAAATGCGCGGCGCGCAAATCGCCGTAGCGGGTGCTCCAGCCCAGTACCGGCAGGCCCGGCCCGCCGTCGGCCGCCCCGATGGTGTGCCCCATGTGGCTGACCATGCTGCCGCCAATGGCGCTGCCCACCAGAAACAGCAACAAGCCCAGCCGCATCCCCCACACATACCCCGCCGAGCCAAACGGCCGGTGCCGCAGCGAGAGCCCCAACGCCCAGATTACCAAAAGGGTATTGAGCATGATAAACATCCCCATGAGGCCAAAAATCAAGCCGTCGAAGGCGGAGCTTATGTTGAAGTGCGACGTAGTGCCGCGGTAGGCTTGCAGATAAATGCACAGCATCTCGACGAGCATACTCACGGACACGCCCCACGCGATGAAGCGCACGGCGCGTTGGGCTTTGGCCGGCAAGTCGGCCAGTAGCCACCCCAGCGTCCAGAGATAGATAACGCTGGAGGCTGCAAACTTGAGGGGCTTGATCCACACGTTCAGGCCGGTTACCACGCGGTGGTCGAAGGGCAGCAACACCAGCGCCAGCCCCACGAGCCCCACGTTGAGCCACCCCGCCCACGACAGTACCGGGCTGCTTCGGTGCAGCACCACGAGGCGCTCCCGCAACGCTGCGCCTAAGTGCAGCTTGTGCAGTTGGGGTGCGGCGCCCATCGAAACCGAAGAATCGACCGAAGAAAGTGTCAGCGTTTTCATTAGCATGAAGGATTAGGTGTACTTGTAAAGTATTGATAATCAGATATATAATATTACGCCCTGTGCGCTTTGCCTGTGCTAAATCGGCTAGGGGGTACTCGAGTTTTAGTTTAAAAAACCAGCGATTTTAAGCTGTCATAGTAGTTGAGGTAAAGAATGGTGATGCTGGCCAAATTGATAAAGCCGTGCGTCAGAATAACATACCATAAGTTTTTGCCGGAAAGCAGAAAAACAGAGCCCAACAGGAGCCCGATGAATCCGGTGCTGAGCACCCCGCCCCAGCCTTGATACAGATGGCACAGACCAAAAACTACGGAAGTGGTAACAAGCCCGAATACTTTGCCCGCATCGGCATTCGCAAAGAGCTTAGCTACTCGGGTCAGGAGAAATCCGCGAAACAATACCTCTTCCAGCAGCCCACCGAGTACAAATCCGATAATTACCCACACCAGATACACCAGGATGCTTCCCTGGAAGTCAACTCTTGTTAAGTCAATTGGGGCGCCGACGATTTTCTCGGCCAGCGGATTAAAAATAATTTCGGCAAACAGCTCGATGGCTATCCCGAGAAGCAGTGTCGTCAGAAGGACCTTGATTCCGCTGTGGGGTTTCCTAAACCCGATGGAAGTAAGCAAAGTGCTGCGTTCTTTGCTTCTTCGGATGTACGCAAAGACTAGCACAAACGCCCCTATTACGCCGTACTGCGGAATGCCAACTATCAGGGCTAAGCACAGGATGGTGATTAGTATTTCGGTTTTGGGCAGCTGATCGGAAAAGGTCATAATCTTGGTGTAAATAGGTACTTACTAGTTGTGTGAAAAATGGGGGCTATCGGGGGCTTCCTAAGCGTGCTGCCATGAACTATATGCGGGGTTTGTGCCCCCGTTTTTAAAGGACTGAAACCGTTGGTGCAACGGCATAGAAGCGGCGCAGGAGGCTATACAGCAGAAGACCCACTGGCCCCAGCTGGAAAGTGAGCAGGAGCGCCGGCACCACCAGCAGGTGCGGCACGCCGCGGCGCTGGGCATCGCGCACTTCCCAGGCGCCCACCGCCAGATCGAAGCACAGGTAATGCACCCAGCCGGCCAGCAGCGCCCACGGATCGCGAAATAGGGCCGCCACCTGACCAAGCGAGCCAAAGCCGCCCGCGCCCGCATCGGGGCCCAGAAAGTGCCTTCCAATGAAGAGAGTATAACCCACGGCCAGCACCAGCGGCAGGGCGTTGCTCAGGACCACCCACCGCGTTACGCGCCAGCGCGGCAGCAACACAAGCAACAGCCAGCCCAGCAGCGCTACGGAGCCGGCCAGCGAGAAGAGAGCGTCAGGGGAGAAAGTCATGGCGAAAGCAATTGGCGTTGACCAAACTTGCTCAAAATCACCGCGTTTCGGATGCCCAAAAGCAGTGAAGCCGTTCTTCCTTGGGGTGAAGTGACAGAACCGCAGGGCGAAGCGGATAGCTGGTGTGAGCGCCAACACCGGCCGCCCGTCGTATAGGTAAGCGGCAGCCTCTACCTTTGCGCCGTGCGATTTTCCTTCGGCAAATATTTTGTGTTGTGTCTGGGCGCTCTGTTAGCGCCTGGCCTGACGTATGCCGACGACGTACTGGCCGATACCGTAGCGGTGCACCAGTCGCACCGCCGGATCGTGTTTCAATTCGACAACCGCTATTCGCTCCTCAACGGGCGTTTGGTTGGCATCAACGGGCTGAAGCTGGGCGTAGAATGGCGCAACCGGCTGCGCACGGGCGCCGCGCTGTACCTGCTCAGTAGCGGCATTCCGTCCGACGAGCCCACGCCACTTGATCTGCCGCCCGCCACCACGGCCGAAATGCGCTTTCGGTACGTGGCCGTCTATGGCGAATACGTGCTCATCGGCAACCGGCGCTGGGAGCTGAGCACGCCTACCCAGTTCGGGGTCGGGCGCTTTTTTTCGCGTTACGAATTGCCGAACGGGCAGGTGCGCAAGTCGCCGAAGGAGCTAATCTGGCTCGTAGAACCCTCCGTGGCCAGCCATTACCGTGTGTGGCGGTGGCTGGGCGTGGGCGCCGGGCTGGGCTGGCGCCAGACACTGTTCATCAACAACGCCCTGGAGCACGAGCTGAATGCACCGATCTTTTACGGCCGCGTCAAGCTGTTTTTGGGCGATTTGTACAAGGTATTTCGGGGGCACGAGCGGCTATTTTCCCAGCGCGGCCTCGAAAGCAGAGCCACAAGCGAAGGGTATTAACAAAACCCCAAGGGCGCAGACGTGCAGTCTGCGCCCCTGAAAAGCTTTATTTCTAACTATTTGATTATTAAGTATTTACTTGGGGCCTGATGCGGTGGTAATGCGGCGCAGCAGAATGTGGGTGGTTTCCTGGTTTTTGACGCCATTCGGCAGCGAATACAGTTGCACCACTTCCCAGCCCAGCTTGCCCATGTAGTTGAGCGTGCTCAGCGGCGTCGAGAAAACCTCCATTTTGCCCACTTCCCGTTTGGCCAACTCGCTGTCGCCCAGCTTCTCGAAGCCGTAGCCGAAATCGACGAAGATGTCGCTGCCCTTGGTGTTGGTCTGGTCGTTCAGCCGGTCGGTTTTGAGCAACTCGCAGTACTCGTAGTGTACCGTGTTGGCGCTGGTCGTTTGCGCGTAAGCCGTTGCGGAGCCCAGGAGCAGAAAGGAGAGTAGTAGTTTTTTCATGAGGAATTAGGAAGAAAGTTACCGGGCCCGTCCAATCAAAGCGCGAAGCCTTCGTGTGGCAGAAGCCCGATGCGAAGCCCAAATGCGCCCGCCAATGGGCAGAGGCTCTGCAAAGCAACGGCTTTTTTCAGATACTTTATTTTGTATTTAAAACATAAAAAAAGCCCCGGCTCGTCGGAGCCGGGGCCTGCAATGGTATTTCGCCGCGTTAGGGCTGTGCAGCGTCTTTTTGGGTAGTGGTAGCGCTGGCGCGTACCGTACCCAACCGATCGAGCTTGCCCGAGGCGGTGGTCCGAAATTCGGGTACGTACACCAGCTCACGCGGCCGTTCGTAGCGGTCGAGGCGCTCGCTGAGCAAGGCCAGCAGGTGCTTGTTTTGCGCAGCAGACAGCGGCTTTCCTTCAATAAACGCCGTGACTTGCTCGCCCAACCGCGTATCGGGCCGACCGATTACAAAAGATCGGCGGTTTGCGGTATCTATCTCAGCTAGAGCTACTTCCAATACTTGCTCAACTTTCTCGGCCTGCACCTTCACGCCGCCCGAGTTGATGACAAAATCGGCGCGGCCCAGCCACTCGAACGTATGCGCATCGAGCAGTCGGATGCGGTCGTTGGTGATAATTAATTGATTGTCAGTAACATCGGCACGCACGGTCAGGCAGCCACGGTCGTCCTGCTCGACGTGAATGCCGGGGAGCACGCGGTAGTGCGGCGAAGCCTCGGGGCCGTTGAGGCGGCGCAGGGCAATGTGCGAGGCCGTTTCGGTCATGCCGTAGGTGAGGTACACCGGCACTTTCAGCTTCTGGATGGCCTTGTTCAGGCTGCTGTCCACAGAAGCGCCGCCGACCAAAATGGCGCGCATCGTGTTGAGGCGCGCGCTGTGGCCGTTGTCGAGCACCGTACGCAGTTGCAACGGCACAAACGAAGCAAAATCAAACGGCTCCTTCGCCGACACCAGCGCCAACGGGTCGGCGTGCGGCTCCACGATGGTCATTTGCAGGTTCAGCTCGAAGCCGCGCACCAGCATCATGAGGCCGCCCACAAACTCGCAATTGAGGCACACCAACATACGGTCGCCGGGGCCGAGGTCGAAGTAGTCGCCGGTGCGCTTGGCACTGGCCGCCAGCTGCCGCCGCCGCATCTGAATGGCCTGCGGTGCCCCGGTCGAGCCCGATGTGCGCAGCCCAAACTCCTGCGCCCCGTTCAGCCACTGCCGACAGAAATCCAGCACTTTCGCCTCGTAGCCGTTGAGCTCGGTGGGGCTGTTGGCCGGGTATTGCCGGATGTCGTCGTAACGGAATTCGCGGCCGTTGAGCAGAAGGGAGTCGGGGAGGAGATCGGAATCGGTAGCCATGAAGAACAGCAGAAAGCGGAAGGCAAAGATTTACAGAGTTAACCACAACTGCATACGGAATTTACTAACGAGACGTCATTTTTTACTTCTGTTCATCGCGTGTATACAAAAACACAGGATTGCTGCTTCAGCATAAACGTGTAGTTAATTCCTTTTTTTCTGATTGATGTATATCTTCTCCCAAGCCTTTTTAGTTAAAGTCAATAATTGATCGTCATCACAATTCCATATAGAGACATAAGTTTTTGATATTACAATATGTTGTTTCCATTTAACAAATTTTTCATAAAGCATTAAAGTGCAAATATCAGTAGATGTTATATACTCACCGGTTTCGGGTAAATGGCTATGCATACTTACCGCTCCTTTTTGCTCGTCTTGTTTATATTCAATAGGAATGATGCTCTTATGTATTCTGGCCCTATTAGTAGGCTCATTAAATTTGTTAAAATCTATTTTATAATCGTTTCCGAAGATTACTACATTACTGACTTGCGGTCCTGTTAAAACGTAAACTTTTCTCTCATCACCCTGAATTATTGGTATAAGATTCAACCTGGTGTTCTGATAAACTTTAAATAGGGTATCAGTACGTATAATTTCAAGGGCCTTCCTCCGAATAGTATAGAGATCGTTTTCTGAGTCGAGAAAGGCCCTTTCTTTACTGTCGACAATAGCTTTTGAAATATTATAAGTGCTATCAAAAGAAATAGTTGCTATAACTTTTGGAACAGTGTCTTTGGAAAAGAAAACACAATTTGTGCGTTCATTATCAGGATATGAGAAGTAGCCGCCAATGTTTTCTTGTTGCTCTTTGAATTTTTCTGTAAAAATATCACTGCCGAGCCATGAAGCCATTTCAGATCTATATAGATATTTACCTTCTTTTTTAATGTTGATAATATCTTTATTGCCTTGACTGAATACTTGTGTGTAGATTAAAAAAGTAAGTGCTATCAGCGAGAGGTATTTCATGTTTTTATAAGCGTTTGAATTTTTAGCTAAAGATAGGGGCGGGCGGTTGTATATAATAAGCCTTAAATTATTTTTTTCTATATAGCTGTTGATTGCGGAAGGAGCGCCCGATTTTAATGAAGCAAAAATCTACTGAATCAGCCAGCGCTGGTAAGTCCTTGCCGAAGGTACCGTCACAGTGCACAGCACCAAGAGCAGGCAAACGAAAAACACCAGGTCCCACGGGTTCTGAGTCAGGGCATACGATACCAAGGGCGGCAAACTGATTAAACCTAATAAGCTGTTTCTTAAGAAGATACGACTTTGGTACATCTTCAGGTTTTCCGCCGATGGGCGCCGGATATTAGGCTTGATGTACTTTGATACCACGTATACCAGCACGCTTACCAGCACCAGCAAGCCCGTGAGCAGAAGCAAGGCGGGCCAGGTAGCAAGCTGCGGCTCGATGGCCGTGCTAGCGGCGGCTCGCTGTTTGGCCAGCAGGACCAGTGCAGCGGTCAGGCCAGCCTGAAGGAGATACTGCAACCAGTGCAAACGCCGAATCCGGCGGATAGCCTTGTCGTAAGCCTCATCTCCCATAAATGTATGCTACGCAGTAACTTCTGGTTCGGATGAAGCAAAGGCCGGCCGGCGTTCTGCCAAGGAAAATCATCTTGCCTTGGGCGGTGTGTATTGCTCACTTAAGCGGAATCCAGCCGGCACTTCTTAACACTCCGATCAGTTGCGGATCGTCGGCGGACATGGGCGGCAGCCAGATGCTAACTCGCTCGCGCTGCCACCACAAGCCCTGGGCGTTGCCGGGTTGGGCAAACCAATACCGGTACAGCACGGCCCGGACGTAGCGCGGCGGCCGGTTGGGGAAAGGGTTATGGGTAAACAAGCCGACAACCCCGGGTTCATTGTGCAGGAGCTTCCATACCAGGTTCAGCGTCCAGGGATATTCGGCCGGCGAGGCCATTGCCGCGAACCACATTTGCCAATCCAGCCGCAGCTGATAGGGTGCAATTTGCGGCGGCCTCTGGTCCAGCAGCACCGGCAAGCCTTTGTAGAGATAGGGTTGCCAGTGGGCGCTGTCGTTGGGCGTTTTGTCGAGGGTTCCCTCAAATACCACATTGAGCCGCTGCTGTCCCACGGTCCCGAAGGCCCCGTAAGTATTGACGAGGTCCAGCGGGTCGAAGGACGTGTTCATGATCTGCCCCGGCGACACCATGTTCAGCACGGGTCGAATGCTGAGGGCGGCAATAAGAACCGTTATGGCCCAGGCAGTAGCCCGCATGGACTTAGATACTTCGGTCCGCTCAGCCGCCGCTTGCGCTTTCCGAACGAGCCAGCCGGGAAGCAGCCGGGCCCAGAAGCCATCGTCGAAACAAGCCAACGCCGGCAGAATCGTCAGCCAGTTCAGAAACGACAGGTTGCCGCTGAGAATGATGTTAATCTGGAATAACACGATCACCGCTCCTGCAATATGCCGGGCAAGTCGCGGCCCGAACACGAAGAAAGGCGCGACGATCTCGGCCAGCCAATTGAACCAGACGCCCACCCGCAGCGCCGTGCGCGGCAGAAAATGAAACCACCGGCTTAGCGGGCCGGGGATGGGCTGCGTTTCGAAATGGTAGTAAAGGGCCGTGCTGTTGCGCCAGATTTCATCCCCCCGCACCTTAATCAGCCCCGCGCCGAGCATGACGCGAAAGGCCAGCCACCGAAACAACACTAGGATGGGCATGGGCGGCGCGTACCTCGGAAACGGCCGCAGATCGAGCAAAGGGCAGAGAAAAATGGCCAAAAACCCGGTTTCGGTCAGCTGAATCTCCCAACCGTAGCTGTACCAGTCTTGCCCCAGGTGCGTGAAGGACAGGTAAAGAAACCAGAGCACGGCCAGCATCAGCGCATTCGCAAAACCGGCCGCAACGACGCAGGAAAGCAAAAACCCAATCCAGGCGACTGTTATTAGAGCCGTGTCAGAGTGCCACAGCCAAAACAGCGACGGCAGGCGCATAAAGCCCGCCCTGTCGGAGCCCAGTACGTCGCTTACCTGCTTGAGGTAACTCTCCATGGGCAGCAGCCCGTTGGAGCCGATCAAGGGGACAATCTGGTTGATTGCTACCAGAAATGCTACCGCATAGATCACGCCCAGTAGGCGCAGAATGACGAAACGGGTGAGCCAATAAGAGGGAGAGCTGTCCAGGGCGCGCGTAGCACGTTGAGATTCGCTAGCCATGTCGTTTTACTTCCGGTCGGTTGTTGCCAATGGAAGCTTAATACGACTGACGTTTCATGGTTGGCGACTAGTGACGGGTTAAAAAATGCGTTTAAAGTATTGCCCTCTCACTCCTTGCTTAAAGGCCTCGATAGATAGAATGACTACCGTAGGCAGGTAGTGCTGCTTTGATTATAACGTGCTAATTATGAACGCGTTAGTCTCTAAGCAAGTACATAGCCAGTTACAGGGTTGTTGATGCCCTTCAAGGTCAGGGTTTTCTTCTGCGCATCGGGGAATTGCTCTTTTACCTCGTTGAATACCTCTTCCGTGACCATGATTTCACCTACGCCGGCAGCCCCCTGTAATCTTGAAGTAAGGTTAACCACCGGGCCTATGGCGGTAAAATCTTTGTACGTGGTTCCTACTTCCCCCATGTAGCATTCGCCTGTATGGATTCCTATTCCTACCCCAAGCGTGTGAATATCACTCAGGCCAATTTCTTCTTTCAGGTGTTTACAGTTTTTTTGCAGCTGAACAGCTGCACTTACCGCATTTTGTACGTGGTCTTTCCTGATTAACGGGAAATTGAAAATAGCCAGCACAGCATCGCCGATGAATTTGTTGACAATCCCGTCCTCTTCCCATATCGCTGCCGAACAGCGGTCGTAAAAGCTGTTGAGCAGCTCATTCACTTTTGCGCCTTCTATTTGCTGCGACAAATCCGTGTACCCCCGAATGTCAGCAAAGAGAATGGTGGTGGAAACGGGTATCTGCTTATGATTCATGATCTTGGCAAAATTGCTTTCGCAATAGGTGCAAAGATTTGGATGCATTTGGCTTCTCTTGATGCCAAAACTCTTGAAAAGAAAAGAAAAGGGGCCCCGGATGACAGTTGGCATATGCATATGTTCCCAGCAACCCAAGCAAATCTGTGATTCTTTCATAATACTCTTGAAGTCCCTTGCTGCGGCCTCAAGATTAATTTAGCATTATATTGAATAATAATTATACGTTTTTTATACTGTTCTGCTTGCTCGTATTACCGGGCGCATGTAGTGGGCGCTGGCGCAAACCGACTCCGGTAACGCTACACCTATGTGGCTTACGCCATCCTGGGAATGCTTATTTCTCCGCGTACACTTCCTTTATCTGATTTGTTAGGTAGTTAAAGGCTAGGGGTATGTCGGTACGCGGGCTGGTGGTATTGCCTTCGATGAAAACATTGCCTTTGTATTTCGCCTTTCTCAAGGCTCTTAAATACGGCTTAAAGTCTTCGCCTTGCACGCCCGGGAACGAGCGGTTTTGTTTTTCTGCGATTTCGCAGTGGACCAATATATCCTTGGCGTCGATGATGCTCTGCGGCGACTCACTTTCGCGCAGCATGTGAAAAATATCAGCGTTGAGTTTGAAGTTGGGATGATTGACGGCCCGCACGACTTCCGCCGCTGACTTTACGGTGTTCAGAAAATTCGTTTCGGAAGAATTAAGGTTTTCAATGGCAATCATGATTCCGTGTTTTTGCGCAGCAACAGCCATTTTGCGGCACAAGACAACAAAATCAGCCTGGGCCTTCTGCGCATCATAGCCTTCCGGAATCCGGCGAGCGCCCCCGCTGCCTAGTACGATAAAAGGGATATTGGCTTGCTGAGCCCGCGTAAAAACGCTGTCGACATACGCTACCACGCGGGCGTCATTTACGTTCGGCCCGGCGATTTTTATTTTACCGGTAAAGAGAATGTTGCAGAGGTATACTTTGCACTTCGCCTTTTTCATCCGGGACAAGTTTTGCTTGAATTGCTCCTCCGATAGAGCCGGCGAAACCATGCGGCTTACAGTTTCCCCGATCATGCGGAAACCAGCGGCATACACCAAGCTGTCCTGATCAATGGGTGCCACGAGGCCGATTTGCGGAATGTACTCCTTGCTTGGCGCAAAGCTGAGCAAAGCCGCAAGCGCAACGAAAAGTGCCAGCCCGGGTACGAATTTCAATTTCATAGAACAGCTTTTAGGTGAGAGTGGAATTAAGGGAATATCAAGCGGAAGCTCCGCATCGGCCGATGTACAAGCGCAGAAACTACTTGGCTTTCCATCGTTTGGGCTAGCGGGGCACGCTATATTATTACGCGAATAAGGGCTAAAGCCAAAAGGCCCTACACCCTGTCTGACAGGAGTATAGAGCCTTTTGAGTTCTTACGCAAATGCCGACCCGATTACGGGAACTTCGGGTACTTCGAGAAATCGGGTTGACGCTTTTCGATGAAGGCATTTTTGCCCTCTTTGGCCTCTTCAGAAAGGTAATACAGCAACGTCGCGTTGCCGGCCAACTCCTGAATGCCAGCTTGGCCGTCGAGCTCCGCATTGAACGAGGATTTGAGCATACGCAAAGCTAATGGGCTCTTTTCCAATATCTTACGGCACCAAGCTACGGTCGTTTCTTCCAGCTTCTCCAGGGGCACCACTTTGTTGACGAGGCCCATGTCGAGGGCTTCCTGCGCATCGTACTGGTCGCAGAGGAACCAGATCTCGCGGGCTTTTTTCTGGCCAACGACACGCGCCAGGTAGCTCGCGCCAAAACCGCCATCGAAGGAGCCGACTTTCGGGCCGGTCTGGCCGAAGCGGGCGTTTTCGGCCGCAATGCTCAGGTCACAGACCACGTGTAGCACGTGGCCGCCACCGATGGCCCAACCGGCCACCATCGCAATGACGGGTTTCGGAATCGAGCGAATTTGCTTTTGCAGATCCAGCACGTTGAGGCGAGGCACGGTGTCTTCGCCCACGTAGCCGCCGTGGCCGCGCACACTCTGGTCGCCGCCTGAGCAGAAGGCCTTGCCGCCTTCGCCGGTCAGGATCACGACGCCGATGTCGGTGCGGTTGCGGCAAATGTCCATGGCCTCAATCATCTCCTGCACCGTGAGCGGCGTGAAGGCGTTGTGCACCTGCGGGCGGTTAATCGAGATTTTGGCGATGCCTTCGTGAAAGCTGAAAAGGATTTCGCGGAACTCCTTAATCGGAGTCCAGGTGATTTGTTCGGCCATAGTAAGTAAGGGAAGAAAGTCATCCGTCATGCCGAGCGCCGCGAAGCATCTCTGCTGCTTCGTTGAAATTACTACTGTAACACCAGCAGTAGAGATGCTGCTCTCGGCATGACAATCTGATAGAAAAAGTGATTTAAGCGAAAGATGAGCGCACCAAGGCGCGATAATGCTCGAAAAAGTCCGCGTTGGTGGCGCTGTCCGTGGCGATTTCCAACAGCGCCGCCCCACTTTGCGAATTGCCGGGCGCAAAGAAAACCGGTAATACGGATTCTAGTTCGGCAAAGCTGCGGGCCGTGAAGTAATTCAGGCCAAAATCGCGGGCCGTGTTCTCGGCCGTAAGTGTTTGGCGCGTTTCAAAAAACTCCTCCAGCTCCGGTTGTTGCCGCGGCCCGTCGATGATGCGAAAAATGCCGCCACCGTGGTTGTTAAACAGCACTACGCGCAGGTTAGAAGCTAAGTAATTGTGCCAGAACGCGTTGCGGTCATAAAAGAACGCTACATCGCCAGTGAGCAGTACTACAGGGCGGTCGGGGTTGGCCAAGGCCGAGCCCACGGCCGTGCTGGTGCAGCCGTCGATGCCGCTCGTGCCACGGTTGGCAAACACCTCAATTGCGCGGCCGGCTGGCAGCCCGATGATGTTGGCGTAACGCACAGCCATGCTGTTGGCTAGGTGCAGCGCCGCGCGGTCGGGCACAAATTCCAACGCTTTTCGGAAGGCCGAGAACTCGTTGAAGGGTTGGTCTTTGGCGCTGAAAAACTCGTTCAGAAAGCCTTTGGCCCAGCCCTCGGCACGTTGCCAAGGCGTGAGGAAAGCGGCTTTTTGTTTGGCCTCCTCTTTTCCCAGAGCCCAACCGGCCGTTGGCCAAGTCAGGCGCGGCGAGCCAATGGGAATGGGTGCTGCGGCCACGCGGGTAGCATCCGCGGCAGCGACCAACGGCTCTGCCGAACTCATACTTGATCGCTTCGAGAATTCGGTAGCGAGTGCTGGTTCTGCAACATTCTGACTGTCAGGTCTTAGTAAGGCTGTGAAAAACGTCGCGGGCTCCATCCGAATTACACGTGTCAGCGAGCGGAAGGTGTCGGCCACGGCACCGGCCGGCTGAATGTGCCAATGCTCTTGCGGGGCCGAATCGCGCAGGTAGAGCTTCAGGGCTTTTGATATCAACGACTGCCCAAAAGTGATCAGGAGTTCCGGGCGCAGTGCCGCTTTCAGCCCCGGCTCAGGCACGGCCATAAACACATCCTGGCGACCCAGGGGAACATTGCGCACGTCAAAACTAGCGCCCACGGGCAAGTGCAGATTCGAAATTACATCGCCCACCACAGGCACCTGATAAGCCGCCGCAAACTCCCACAGAGCCAGCAACAATGCCTCGTCGTGGTGGTATTGTCCGGCCACAACCAGCGTCCGCGGCATCTGGCGCAGGGTTTGGCGGATGGTTTCCAACTCCGCGGCCGCCAGCATGAGCACTGGTGCTTCTTCCCGAATCACCTTTACCTTTTCGAAGTGCACCTCCTCTTTTGGGTAAAAGGGCTCGCGCAACGGAATATTTACCTGTACCGGTCCGGCCGGAAATTGCTGGGCTATGTTAATGGCCTCTGTAACAATACGTTCGGAATGCCACTTGGCGTCGGCGTGCGCGGTGTCGACGGGAAAGGTAAAAGTGCCTTTGGCGTGGGCGCCGTACAAATCGGTTTGGCGGATGGTTTGGCCGTCGAGCTGATCAATCCATTCCGGCGGGCGATCGGCGGTGAACACCACCAACGGAATCTGTTGAAAGTAGGCTTCGGCTACGGCGGGCGCGTAGTTCAAACCGGCTGTGCCTGAAGTACATACCAGCGCCACGGCCCGGCGCTGCGTTTGGGCCAACCCTAAGCCGATAAACGCGGCGGCTCGCTCGTCGGGCACGGTGCGCACCCGGATGCGCGGGTGCCGCGCAAAGGCAATCGTCAGGGGTGCGCAGCGCGAACCCGGCGACAGCACCACATCCGTAATGCCCATCTGGGCGCAGATTTCCGCGATATTATGAACAGCCTGCATGAGATTTTCAAATAATAGTTAAGTAATTCATAATCAATAGGTTATTGTGGTATATAAATTCGTGTCATGCAGAGCGTGAGCGAAGCATCTCTATTGATTAGTAACTCAAAGAAGCGAGAGAGATGCTTCGCTCACGTTCTGCATAACAAAAGGAATCAGGGTAATCAGTTTGGTTTATAAATTATTGATAATTAAATATTTATGTGTCAAGCACGGCGCCGGCTGTGCGTAGCTTCAATTCGGTTTCGTTCCATTCGCGCAGCGGGTCGGAGTCGATGGTGAGGCCGGCGCCGGCGTACAGAATCGCTTGGGTGGGCCGCACTTGCAGGCAGCGAAGGTTTACAAATAGCCGCGACACGCCCGTTTGCGGCAGGTTTACGGGGCCCAGAAAGCCGCTGTAATAGGCGCGGTCGTAGTGCTCGTGCTGGTGCAGAAAGGTGAGGGCCGCTTGCTTGGGCATGCCGCCCACGGCCGAGGTCGGGTGTAGCAAACGCAGCATGTCGGTGCCCAGGGTCGGGAAGGGCACTTGGCGCAAGTTCACCGAAAAGTCGGTGCGCAGGTGTAGCAGCTCGCCCGCTGCCACGGTGCGCGGACCGGTTTCCGTGTATTCGCGCAAGCGCAGCTGTTTGAAACAACTTACCACGTAACGCGCCACCAATGCTTGCTCTTCAATTTCTTTTTGCCGCCAAATGGCGTTTTGGGGCGTTAGGCCATCCACGATGGGTTGCGTGCCGGCGAGGGCCATCGTGCAAAAGCGACCGTCTTCGCCGATTTCCACCAGCACCTCCGGCGTCGCGCCCAGCCAGGTACCAATGCCTTGCGCACTCACCAGCGACACAAATGCCCGCGGATAGCGGCGCTGCAATTCCTCGAAGGCTTCCAGCGTGTCGAAAGCGGGCGGCAGGGGCCGCGTGGCCGCCCGCGAGGGCACCACTTTCACCACCGCACCCTGCTCAATGGCCTCCACGCCTTTGGTCACCAGCGCCGAAAACTCGGCTTGGTCGGCAATGTGCGGTATGGGCTGCGGGCTCACGTACCACGACACAAAATCGCAGCTATCGGGTTTTGATATAAATACCAGTAAATCAGATAGTTGCGAACTAAGATGGGCTTCGTCGCTGATGTCGAGCTCGTGGGGGCGCTCGGCGCTGAACACTACATCGGCGGGCAGAAACAGCGCCGGATTGTGGTCGGAGTCGTGAAACGGAAAGAAGGCGAAACCGGCCGGAGCCGTGGGTTCCAGGGCCGGCGGCAACCCAGTGAAGGCATCTTCGGCCGAAAAGCTCAGGCACAGTTGCGGATGTTCGGCGTTGGGCAGGCGCCACAGAGCGACCGGCAACCCGCTTTGCAGGGCAAATGCAGCCAGCAAGCGCAGTTGGTCGGTTACGGCGGGCACTGGGCCCGGCCACGCTACCGCCCGTCGGGAAGAAGTGCTCATGCTTTTGGGGAAGCCGATTTGTTGGGCAGATCGATCACGGCCATTGTGATGCGGCTGATGCACACGAGCGCCCCGCTTTCTTCGTGCGTAATCCGGATTTCCCACACCTGGGTGCTACGGCCCACGTGCAGCGCCGAAGCCCGGCCTACCACAAAGCCCGAATGCACGCCTTTCAGGTGATTGGCATTGATTTCCAGCCCTACACACGCCTTTTCCCGTATATCAACCTGAAGGGTAGCGCCAATGCTGCCCAGCGTTTCGGCCAGCGCCACCGACGCCCCGCCGTGCAGCAGTCCCATCGGCTGGTGCGTGCGGCGATCGACGGGCATGCGCCCCACAATGTATTTGTCACCTACTTCCGTGAGTTCGATGCCCAAATGCTCGCCCAGCGTATTGCGGCACCAAGCGTTAAGTTGAGCGAGATCGTGGGTGGGCTGTGTCATGCGTAAAAGAGGCGAAAAAGACGATTTATAGGCCCGAAAGAGCTACTTTTCGGGCTTGAACAAGCAAAGCTAGCGGGAAAGTGAGCGTCAAAAAAATCTACCTCATCCGGCACGGTCAAACGGATTTTAACGTCCGCGGCATCGTGCAAGGCAGCGGCGTCGACTCCGATCTCAACGAAACCGGACGGCGCCAGGCCGCCCGCTTCTTTGCGGCTTATAAACACGTGCCCTTCGATAAAGTCTACACCTCTACGCTCAGGCGCACCCAGCAGTCGGTGCAAGGCTTTCTGAATCTGGGACTTGCGCACGAGAATAATGCCGGCCTCAACGAGATCAGCTGGGGCATCCGAGAGGGCACGCGCATCACGGCCGAGGAAGACGAGGAATACCACCACGTGCTGCAGCAATGGACGCAGGGCAACACCGCCATCAGCCTCACCGGCGGCGAAAGTCCCGATGACGTGGCGGCCCGCCAACGCGCCTTTATCGACTTGCTGTTATCGCGTCCCGAGGAGGAAACCGTGCTCGTGTGCATGCACGGCCGGGCCATGCGCGTCTTGCTCTGTCAGCTTCTCAATTACCCGCTCAGCTTCATGGATGCGTTCGAACATCGTAACTTGTGCTTGTACAAGCTGCATTACACCGGCAATATGTTCACGGTGCGTAACTTTTTGGATGTGAATCACTTGGCCGAACATGGGTAAATGGCAGTACACTGCTGCCAGCCCAATCAGTCGAGAAGCGGCTATAAAAAGAGGTTTGTATTGGCAACTCCAGCCCGTGCGGACAAGCCTTTCAAGCAACAACCAAGAACAACAGCAGAAGCGAAAATTCGTAGATTATTGCCCCTAAACCGAGAGTTCTGATATTGTTTGCACCCCCGGATTTTCGGGCTAATTTTGACCCCTCACAACACAACACCGCAGAAGCAGATGGCCGAAATCATAAGAATGCCCAAGATGAGCGATACGATGACCGAAGGGACCATCGCCGCCTGGCTCAAAAAAGTGGGTGATCAAGTTAAATCTGGGGATATCCTAGCGGAAGTGGAAACCGATAAGGCGACCATGGAGCTGGAAAATTATGAAGACGGCACGCTGCTTTACATCGGGCCGAAAGAGAAGGATGCCGTGCCCGTAGATGGGGTATTGGCCATTGTTGGGAAAGAAGGCGAAGACATTTCGGGCTTGCTGAGTGGTGCACAGGGCGGTAGTGCAGCCCCGGCCCCGCAAGCCGAAGCCGCACCGGCTCCCGCGGCTCCGCAACCTGCGCCAGCTCCGGCACCGGCCGCAGCACCTGTAGCTGCTGCCCCAGCACCGGCTGCCGCGCCGGCCGGCAACGGCAAAAAAGCCACCGTCATCCGGATGCCCAAAATGAGCGACACGATGACGGAAGGCACCATCGCTTCGTGGCTGAAAAAAGTAGGCGACAAAGTAAAATCCGGCGACGTACTGGCCGAAGTCGAGACCGACAAAGCCACGATGGAACTGGAAAACTACGACGACGGCACGTTGCTTTACATCGGGCCGAAAGAAGGCGAAGCAGTAGCCGTAGACGGTGTGTTGGCCATCATTGGTGAGGAAGGTGCTGATGTACAAGCACTTCTGGGCGGCCAATCGGGCGGGGCGGCTGCTCCGGCTGCGGCCCCAGCTGCACCCGCGGAAGCAACTTCTGCTGCCACCACCAGCCAAGCTGCACCAGCCGAAGCGGCAACAACTGCTCAAACGGGTGGCCGCTTGCTGGCCTCGCCGCTTGCCAAGCGTATTGCCAAAGACAAAGGCATCGACATCAGCCAGGTAAAAGGCTCGGGCGACAACGGCCGCATTATTTCCCGCGACGTGGAGAGCTTCCAGCCCGGCGCTGCGCAGCCCGCTGCCGCGCCCGTACCGCAAGCCGCGCCAGCGGCACAGCCCGCCGCTGCTCCGGCTCCGCAAGCCGCCGCACCGGCTGCTGCTCCAGCTGCGACGCCCGCCGAAGGCACCTATACCGACACGCCCGTGTCGCAGATGCGTAAGGTTATCGCTCGCCGCCTGTCGGAGAGCCTGTTCACGGCGCCGCATTTCTATCTGACGATGGAAATCCTGATGGACCGCGCCATGGAAGTACGCACGCAGCTTAATACGCTGTCGCCGGTGAAGCTGTCGTTCAACGACATGGTTATCAAGGCGTGCGCTGTCGCCCTGAAGCAACACCCGGTTATCAACTCTTCGTGGCTAGGCGACAAAATCCGTCAGAACAAAGTCGTAAACATCGGGGTGGCCGTAGCCGTGGACGAAGGTCTGCTGGTGCCTGTAGTGCGCAACGCCGATGGCAAAGGACTTTCGGCGATTGCTACGGAAGTAAAAGAACTGGCCGGCAAAGCCAAGAGCAAGAAGCTGCAACCCGCTGAGTGGGAGGGAAGTACCTTTACCATCTCCAACTTGGGCATGTTCGGTATTGAAGAATTCACGGCCATCATCAACCCACCGGATGCTTGCATCTTGGCCGTGGGGGGCATCAAGCAGACGGCGGTCGTGAAAGATGGGCAGCTGGCCATTGGCAACGTGATGAAAGTGACCCTGTCGTGCGACCACCGTGTGGTGGACGGCGCAACCGGTTCTGCTTTCCTGCAAACCTTGAAGAGCCTGCTCGAAGATCCGATGCGCATGCTCATCTGATAGCACGAACCATATCAATTGAAAAAAGCCAGCCTCCCAAGGGCTGGCTTTTTTGTTGCCTCGGCCAAATCAACGAACGGAGCAGCCTCTTCTGAGGTATAAGTTCATTGTAAAAGCTCTATACTTGCCAGTGGTGGGAGCTACGTCGGCGGCACCCGATTGTGAATCGTTCAATCGTACAAAGTCATGAAAGAGAATCTACTGGCAATAACGTTGTGTTTGGCTAGCGCAACGGCTTTTGGGCAGGGGCAAGCCCTGAACGGGCAAGTGTTAGACGCTGCGGGTCGGCCTGTAATCGGGGCTACTGTGGTAGAAAAGGGCACCAACAACGGCACGGCTACGGGCGGCGATGGACGCTTTACGCTACGCGCTCGCACTGCCAGCCCTCGGCTGGTCATCAGCTCCATCGGCTACAGCGCGCAGGAAGTGGAAGGTGGAGGCGAGCAGATCAGCGTGCGATTGGCGGAAGCCACAACCAGCCTCGGCGCAGTGCAGGTGGTGGGCTCGCGCAGCCAAAACCGCTCAGTCACCGATTCGCCTTCGCCGGTGGATATCATCGACTTGCGGGAAGTGACTACCAAAACTGGTCAGCTCGATGTAAACCAACTGCTTCAGTTCGTAGCGCCTTCGTTCAACTCCAACCGCCAGACCGGCTCCGATGGCGCCGACCACGTAGACCCCGCCACCCTGCGCGGGCTCGGTCCCGACCAGACCTTGGTGCTCGTGAATGGCAAGCGCCAACACCAGTCGGCGCTGGTGAACCTGTTTGGCACGCGCGGCCGCGGCAATACCGGCACCGACCTAAACGTGATTCCGGCGGCTTCCATCGAACGCATTGAAATTCTGCGCGATGGGGCCGCGGCGCAATACGGCTCCGATGCCATTGCGGGCGTCATCAACATCGTGCTGAAAAGCTCGGTAAAGGAGCTGACAGCCAACGTCAACTACGGTGCCTACGACGCCAAATACCGTCGTGACGACAAAAAATTTGATGGCGGCAACTTCAACGCCAACGTCAATTACGGCGTCGGGATAGGAGACAAGGGCGGCTTTATCAACGCGACCCTCGACTACAACCAGCGCGAACATACCCAGCGCGCCAACGTGCCGGCTCCCGACGGGCTGGCCCGCCGCGAATACGGCGACCCGCAGATATCCAACGCGTCGGCGTACATCAACTCGAAGTTTGCGCTCAGCGACAAAGCGCACATTTACGTGTTTGGCGGCGGCAACAAACGCAAAGGCGACGCCTACGCCTGGACGCGTTTTGCCGGCGACGACCGCAATGTGCCGGCCATTTATCCCAACGGCTTCGACCCCATCATCACCAGCGACATTGTGGATGCTTCTGGCGTAGTAGGCGTGCACACGGCGCTGGGTAGCTGGGAACTGGATTTGAGCAACAACTTCGGCTCCAACCGTTTTCATTACGGCGTAAAGAATACGCTAAATGCCTCATTAGGAGCAAGTTCGCCCACGTCCTTCGACGCCGGTGGTTTTCAGCTACAGCAAGATGTGGTAAGCCTGGGCCTGACGCGCAACTATAAAACCGTGCTGCAAGGCCTCAACGTAGCGGCCGGAGCCGAATGGCGCCGCGAGTGGTATTCATTGTTTGCGGGCGAAGAAGCCTCTTACCGTAATTATGACCCCACCGTAACGGGCGGCTCGCAGGGATTTCCTGGCTTCCAACCCAGCGACGTGATTAAGGCCGACCGCGACAACTTTGGGGCCTACGTGGATGCCGAGCTAAGCGTAACCCAGCGCTGGCTGTTGGCTGCGGCCCTGCGCTACGAGCACTACAGCGACTTCGGCAGCACGCTCAACTACAAAGCGTCTACCCGCTTCAACCTCACCGAGTTCCTTACCCTGCGCGGCACGTACAGCACAGGATTTAGGGCACCCTCGCTAGCCCAAATCAACTTCAACTCCACCTTTACCAACTTCATCAACGGTACGCCGGTGGAAGTACTGCTGGCCCGCAACAACAGCGCCGTTACGCAAAAACTGGGCATCCCAAGTCTGAAGCAGGAAACCTCCAACAGCGCCAACATCGGCCTCACCAGTCGCATTGGCTCTTCGCTCAGCCTGACCTTGGATGGCTACTACATCAAGGTAAAAGACCGCGTGGTGCTGACGACGCAGTTTTCGGCCGATGACCCTGTGATTGGGCCTGATTTGCAGGCGCTTAACGTCGATCAGGCGCAGTTCTTTGCCAATGCGGCAGATACGCGCTCGCTGGGCCTCGATGTAGTGCTCAATCATACGGCCACCTTGGGAGAAGGGCGTCTTAACTCCACGCTGGCAGCCAATTTCAACCACTTGCGCATCGACCGCGTCCGGACTTCGGGCCGACTGGCGGGGCGGGAAGACGACTTCTTTGGGCCGCGCGAGCAGGCGTTTGTCAAGGCTTCGGCGCCACCTTCCAAAATCAACCTCACCTTCGATTATCAGGTGGGCCGGTTTGGTACGCTGGTGCGGTTTGTTCGGTTCGACAAGCTGACGCTCATCGACTGGAATGGCGACCCAATGAAGTACGATTCTCGCATCACCACGGACCTGACGGTTAACTACGCGCTCACCAACCACTTGCAGCTAATTGTGGGCAGTTCCAACCTTTTCAACCGCTATCCGACGCTGTTTGATCCGCAACTCACCGAAACCGGCGGCGCTTGGGACCCCGTGCAGATGGGATCCAACGGTCGGTTTTACTTTGCTAAATTGCAGGCCCGTTTCTAAGCAGGTGTCGGCAAAACATTGTCTGTCATCCTGACGGAGGCAGGACCTTATCGCGCCTGAACAACATCCCGTTCGGCGCCGATAAGGTCCTGCCTCCGTCAGGATGACAAGCGTTTTCTGGCCGCTTGTCACAGGCAACCGATAATCAGCAACTACTATGAAAATCCGCTCCACTACCGTGCTCGGCGTACGCCACAACGGCGAAATTGCCCTCGGCGCCGACGGGCAGGCTACTATGGATAAACACGTGGCCAAGAGCAACGTACGCAAGGTGCGCAAGCTTCAGGATGGCAAAGTCGTGACAGGCTTTGCCGGCTCCACAGCCGACGCCTTCATGCTGCTCGATAAGTTTGAAGAAAAGCTGGGCAGCTACAATGGCCAACTGCGGCGGGCAGCCATCGAGCTAGCCAAGGAATGGCGTAAAGATCAGTACCTCAGGAAGTTAGAGGCTATGATGGTAGTAGCCGATAAAGACGAGCTGCTCATCATTGCCGGCACCGGCGACGTACTGGAGCCCGACTCCGACGTAGCCGCTATCGGCTCGGGTGCCATGTATGCCCAAGCCGCCGCGCTGGCACTCAAGAAGCACGCCCCGCACCTCACGGCCCGCCAAATGGTGGAAGATGCCCTGCACATCGCCGCCGACATCTGCATTTACACCAACCACAACCTGATGATTGAGCAGCCTAGCTAGGCCGAATTCGCGTCATGACCGAAGACCTGATTTACTACAACTCCCGCAAGCGTTATGTGCTGTTGACCTTAGTTTCGCTGGCGTTTGTTGCTGTGGGGGTGTTTTTGATCGTGAAAAAGGGCAACTGGAGCCAGGGAATGATAACCATCATCTTCTTCGGAGCCGGTGTTGCCGTAGGAGCCCGGCAATTCTTGGATACCCGCCCGAGGCTGCAAATCACGGATGAGGGCATCCTAGATCGTACCTTGGGCGTAGGTTTGATTCCGTGGACTGAAATTACGGACGCGTATGTACGGGCCATAAACCACGAATATTTTATCTGTCTGCAGGTACGCGATGAACAGGCCTATTTAGGTCGTCTGTCGCCGCTGAAGCGCAGGCTTGCGAATGCCAACGAGGCCTTGGGCTTCACACCTATTTCGGTAAACCTAAGCGGCGTTGACCTCAACCCGGAGCAGCTTCTAGAGTATATCCTAAAGCAGAGTGCTGCCGCGAAGCTTCAACACCCCGAATTACCGCCTAACTCGTAGCTAAATAGCCCAATCAGGCTGTCTTTGTGAGCAACCCAGCCGCAATTGTGCTCTATTCAGAATTTTGGATATAGTGCACAGTTCTTGAACGATTCCAAGCTAATAATTGATTGTAAACCGCACACCCACAAGTACAGAACACACGACTCAATGAACGTAACCAACTTCCTCAAGCACCACTACCGCCACTTCAACGCCGCTGCGCTGATCGACGCGGCAGAGGGCTACAACAAGCACCTCGCCGACGGCGGCAAAATGATGATCACGCTGGCCGGTGCCATGAGTACCGCCGAGATGGGCATTCAATTGGCCGAGCTGATTCGTCAAGATAAAGTGCAGATTATCAGCTGCACAGGTGCTAACCTGGAAGAAGATATTTTCAACCTTGTTGCCCACGATTTTTACGAGCGCGTACCAAACTACCGCGACCTGACGCCCGCCGACGAGCAGGCACTGTTGGAGCGGCATATGAACCGCGTAACCGATACCTGCATCCCCGAGGAAGAGGCCATGCGCCGCCTCGAGCACTCGGTGCTGAAGTTCTGGGAAAAGGCCGATAAGGCCGGCGAGCGTTATTTCCCCCACGAGTTCTTCTACCAAATCCTGAAGTCGGGCGAGTTGGAGCAGTACTACCAGATCGATCCCAAAGACTCTTGGATGCTGGCTGCCGCCGAGAAAAACCTGCCGATCATCTGTCCCGGTTGGGAAGATTCCACGCTGGGCAACATCTTCGCTGGCCACGTGATTTCGGGCGATATCAAGAACGTGCACACGGTGCGTACCGGCATCGAGTACATGATCTATCTGGCCGACTGGTACACCCAGCAAGCCACCGATGAGAGCCCAGTAGGTTTCTTCCAGATCGGCGGCGGCATTGCCGGCGACTTCCCCATCTGCGTCGTGCCCATGCTGCACCAAGACTTGCAGCGTACTTCGGTGCCGCTATGGGGCTATTTCTGCCAGATTTCGGACTCGACGACTTCGTATGGTTCGTACTCTGGTGCTGTGCCCAACGAGAAAATCACCTGGGGCAAGCTGGGCCAAGACACGCCCAAGTTCATCATCGAGTCGGATGCTACCATCGTAGCGCCGCTGGTATTTGCGATGGTGCTGGGGCAGTAACTGTCACTTAGTCAAAAGGTTATAAAAAAGCCCGCCGCTGAACTCAGCGGCGGGCTTTTTTGTGCGCTCAAATCAAAAGCTTACTTTTTCGTCACGCGCACGTCTACCCGGCGGTTTTGGGCGCGGCCTTCGGGCGTGTCGTTAGAGGCAAGCGGGTGTTCTTGGCCGTAGCCTTCGGCAGAAACGCGGCTTGCGTCGATGCCGTTGTTCATCACGGCTTTGCGAGCGGCGTTAGCCCGGTCGGCGCTGAGCGTCAGGTTCATGTCGGCTTTGCCTTGGTTGTCGGTGTAGCCGCCTAGCTTCACGGTAGCGTTCGGGAAGGCTTTCAGAATGGCAGCCAGGTTTTTCAGCTGCGCCTGCGACTCGGCCGTCAGCGTCGATTTGCCGGTATTGAAATACACACGGTCGAGGCTCATCCAGCCCTGCGTTTTGTCGTCGCTAACCGTTTGATTCTTGTCGTTCAGGAAGTTGAACAACCGGGATTCAAACGAATTGCCGCCCACGTTCAGCACTGTGCCATCGGGCAACTTGATTTCCGTGTTGGCACCCGTGTCATAAATGTAGTTGCCACTGGCCGCATCGTAGCGGCCCGTAGGAGCGGCCGCCGGAGCTACGGCCGTCGTGGTGGTCGTATCCGTTGTAGTGGTCGTGGATGCAGGCGCTGCGTTTTCCGGCGTCTTGTTGCAGTTGCGCATGAAATAGAACAGCGCAGCTAAAGCCAAGAGAATCAATAAGATCCAGGGCCAGCGGCTGGGCGTGGCCGCTGCCGTTTCGACGTCCCGCGCTGTGTTGCGAACGGCATCGCCGGTGCGGTTGGCGGCCGCCGAAACCGTGTTGCCAAGGGCATTCGCAGTGTTTGTTGCAGCGTTACCCAAGTTAGCTGCCGCGGCGCCAGCGCCTAGGCCCAGCCCCGAAAGTATCGTGCCTAGGCTGCCCGGCAAGCTGCCGAGTGCCCCCATGATGCTACCTCGCTGGCTGGTCAGGTAACTGCCTAAGCCGCTGGCATCCAAGTTGTTTTCGGCGGCGTGCCGGCCTAGCAGGCCCAACACCACTGGCGCCGCCATACTCAGCAGGCTGCTCACGGTAGAAGTACGTACGCCGGCTTGCTGGCTTACACCTTCCACGGCAGGGGTGTAGCTGCTACCTAACACGGAGCGCAATAGCTCGGTGCCCCGGTTCAGCAGACCACCGTCGGCTGCCGAAGTGGTAGCGGTAGTTGCAGTAGTGTTGCCTAAGCCGCCGAGCAGGCCACTCAGATTGCCTAAAATACCGCTGCTGTGAGCTTGGCGGGCCAAGCCAAATAAGTCTTCGGCTCCGCCGGGCTGCTGGGAACGCGCAAACAAACCGCCCAATACCAAGGGAACTACGCTGCGGAGCGCAGTGCCAATGCTACTTTCACTTTCGCCCAGCGCAGTGCTGGTTTGGCGCACTGTATCGCCGCTGAAGTAGTTTTGAACGAGGTCTAATAGGTTCGAGCTCATCGGAAAAAGGGGGAAAAGTGTATGAATCAGCTTTCTACGAATGCATAAGATATAGGTCTGAATTTGAATATCTTTATTTTTGAATTTACATTTTTAAGTGGCGCAGATTTCCCTGTTAGGCAGTCTGGTGACGCCTGTATAGTGTAGGCGGAGAAAAAGCATTTTGTTGAATTTTAACTCCTTCTGCCGGTCATGCAGAGCGCCGCGAAGCATCGCGCTCTCAGTCGTTTAGCAACTACTCCGGCCTCAGCACGCGAGGTGCTTCGCGGCGTTCCGCAAGCTCCCTTTCACTTGCCGTCCATACTATGTTGTGCCCGGACGTAGGTAAAGTGGTGCAGGAAACTTCCTGAAAGGAGAATTCGGAACGACTAAACGAATCAGCGCCGATTTGTAAGCGCTATCAATGCCCGGCGTCAGACAAGATGAGATGAAATTGCCAAGGCAGTTGCGGCTGCCTGCTAGCTGTTAACGGCGCTTGAGCTGGCTTTGCTTGTAAGCTTCCAAATGAAACCGTAGGGCTGCCAATACCGGCCCGTACTGGCGCTGCGCATCTTGCCGACCCTCGAGGGTGTCCAATTGCATGGCCATCAGGTTGAGAAATTCTTCTCGTGAAAAGCGGTTTTTGGCGGGTGAAGGAGTCACTAGTACTGTTACTTAGCCCTCAGAGGACGGGAAAACGTCGCAATAGTACGATGTTTAGTTTCAGCTCTGCAATATTGACAAATTAATATTTTCGTCTATAAACCGGCTGTTTCTCCCCTTACGTGAACCGCGAACAATGGACTAAAATTAAAAAAGCAGACGCTCCGGCTGGAACGTCTGCTTTTTGCAATGGCTACCCAAAAGCGGCCTAATTTAGAACCGGAACAGCGGACGAGCCGGATTCCAGATGCCCCACGGAATCATCAGCAGCACCAGTACCAGCGCGATGGTGAACCACACGAAAGCCCGCTTGTGCTTCAGCACCGGCTCCGTCGCTTTCTTGGAGAGCGAGCGACCCACTTGGGCCGCAATCACGGCCAGTACCATCACGGTGATATGCTCAACGCCCCAAAAGCGAAGCTCGGGGCTTTTCATGGCCGCGCCCATGTTGGCCAGGGCAGTTTTGGTCACGGGGCTCAGGCCTAAATACAAAATCAGGCCGACGAGCAACTGCAGGTGCATGGAGCCCACAAAGGCTGCGCCCATGCCGTTGTCGGCGCCCACGTAGCGGCGGCGCCCCTGCCAACCCGAAAAGGCGCGAAAAACCGCAATCAGGCCAAAAACAACCACGAGCCAACGCGTCCAGGAGTGGACATGCAGTAAAATGTCGTACATAAGTAGCAGGAGTAGCAGGGTGAAGTGAGGCGGTAAAGGTCGGAGGCGCCGAGGAAAATGCCGCAGGAGATAAGGAGAAATTTGAGGCGGCCGACAATAAGGGAAGGCTACAGCTTGGAATGCATTGTTATATAAGTTTCTTATAATGAGACAGTTATGTTAGAACAAGGAAGCTGTTTTTTCTTGCTTATGGCCCTCAAAAGAAAACACTCGCTCGCGCAGAAACATATCGCCCTGTTGCCGTAGCACCGCAATGTTGTTGATGGTGAGCTTAAGGTTAAAAGTCTGTTTGTTAAGGTATTGCAGTACGGGGCCGAGCAAATCGGGGGTGGTGTCGTGCAAGGCCAGCGAGATGTGCGGCAGCCAGCAGTCGGGGCCGCTAAACTTATCGGTGCGCAGGCACAGCGGTGCCGTGGCTTTCAGGATGCGGCTGTGCAGTTGGTTGAGGGCATCGCAGCGCAGCACCGGAATGTAAATCACGGGGTTGGGGCCCGGAAACACGCCCAAGCCCGTGGTGTAAGCGGTGAAAGGCTTGGTGCTTTGGGCTACTTCGCGCAGCACCGCGTTCAGGGCCGAAAGCTTGCGCACGCCGGCCAGCTGATACGTAAGATGGGGGTCGGGTGTGGCCTGCACGTCGTCGAGCCCAAACTCGGTTTCGAGCCCTTTGATGATACCATTAATGCGCGCAGCGTTTTGCGGATTCAGAAGCGAAGTGATGGCCAACATGATGCTACAACCTAGAGGCGTCGTCGTTGTTGGATTCGGCCCATTTGGCCGCGTTAAACGCCTGGCTTTGTCCACGTGGCACGCTCAGGGTTTGCCACGCTTCCCCACGAATCTGTTTGGCTAGCTGCACAATTTGGCCCGTATGATACGCATAATGAGTTGCTTGCCGTTGTAGCGCCGCCAGCACCGAGTGGGCTTCGCCGCGAATCGTGACGGTGCGCAGGAGGTCGGCGGGGGTAAGGGTATCCAACAGATCCAGCAAAATAGGCCATGCCGCTTCCCACTGCTTCTGCAGAGGAGTAATGGCTTCTACATCAGTGGGTTCCTCAAACTCCTGATCGCGGTTGCGGTCGGGTTTTTCGCCGTCAGTGGTCAGAAAATCGGTGAAGCGGGAGCGCAGATTGCCCACCATGTGCTTCACGATCACGGCGGTGCTGTTGGAGCCTGGCGCCGGCCGATACAGCCATTCTTCGGGGGTGAGCTGGGCCAGCGCGCGCTCAGCGAGGGTTTTGTAACTGCGGAAGCTGTGCTGAAAGGAACTCAGCACGGCTGCGGCAACCGAATCGGGGGCAACATCCATAGACAACAAAGTGTGATGCAGAGTCAAGAGCCCTAAGGTAGTCCTTCCACCCATATCGAGGTGGTAAACAGGCGACTAAATAGGAAATCAGAAACTTTTCGTGCGCTCAGATCGGCAAGTAGGCCCGTCAGTTGTTGCAGAAAACGCTGTCGTCACCAGCCAGGAAAATAACTGTTGGTCCTGCATAGCCACCGCCGTTCCGTTTTCCGTTTAGGGCAGAACCAATCAGCGCCACTACCACTTTCATTGCTGCCGCGTGCCCCATTCTCCAGCGTTGCCCGAACCCCTTACGCCGCCTGCCAAAACGCGATCGCGCTGGTGGTTCTGGCCGTTGATGGGCGTGGGCCTACTAGCGCTGCTACTCGGCGTGGCGTTGCTTTTTCTCGACTCGTGGCTGCGCCAGAAGCTCGAAAAACAGGTAGCAACGCGCTCGGCGGGCCGCTACGAGCTGCGCATCGCCTCCTTGCAAACCAGCTTGTGGCAGCGTAGCATTCGGCTGAACGGCGTGCGGCTGAAACCTACTGCTTCTTTTGGTAAGTTAAAGAATATCAATGCGTTACCCCATTTGCAATTCGCGTTGCAAGAATTGCGCATTGCGGGCATCGGTCTGAGCGACCTGCTCCGGCGCGACGTCGTGGCCGTTGATAAAGTGCAACTGGATTCGTTGCACCTGCGCGTGTACGAATGGCCCAAAACGAGCCGTAACGCTTCCAGCAAGCCTCTTTACCAGCAGTTACCCTTCGATTTGAAAGGGCTGCGTCTAGGCGAAATAGCGCTCACGCGAATCCAGGCGGCCTATGGGCCTAATGAACAGCCCGTTCTGCAATTTCGGCAAGGCGATGCGTTGGTTCGAGATCTGCTGCTCTCAGCTACGGGGGCCGCTGACATCCAGCGCATTGGCTATGCCGCCACGGTGGCCGTGCGCGTGCGGGGCTGGCAAGCAACCGTGCAGCGCCATGAGGTGAATTTGGCGGCGGTGCAGTTCATTTCGGCGCGGCACCGGCTGGAGGCCGATTCGTTGCGCGTAACCCCACTTTTTGCCAACGCCAAGCGCCAAGGAAACCTGCGCATAGCGCTCCGGCTGCCGCGTATTTTGCTAACAGGGCTACAGACTGCTCAATTGGCGCGCAGGCAGTTTCGGGCTGCGTCACTGTTGCTGCAAGGCCCAAATGCTAGCTTTTCGCCACCCGATCAGCCCCCGCCGGCCCTGAGCAAATTGCTGGCCCCGTACTTTGACCGTGTGCAACTACACCACCTGCGCCTGACGCATGGATACATTAAGGTGGAAAGCATTGAGCGCAAACCCGTTATCGAAAACATCGCCATCGACGGAAGCGACCTGCGCGTTGATGGGGTAGGCGCGCAGGACCCGAAACGCATCCTGTACGCCACGGCTTGGCAGGCGCAGACGGGGCGGGGAACCCTGTTGCTGGACGCGCCTTATTACCGGCTGGCGTATAAGCAGTTGCGCCTATCTACCAAGCCTGGCCTGTTTCACATGCTGGACGTGCGGCTGGCCCCTACCATGTCGGTAGCGGAACTCTCACGGCGCAAGCACCATCAGGCGCCGCATGTTACGCTCCAAACACCTCAGGTCCGCGTAACCGGCTTCGATTTCGCGGCCTTGGAGCGGCACGGCGCTGTGATAGCGCGCGAGGTGCTTATTCGGCAGGCCCGCGTGGCGGTCGCCGGCGACGGCCGCTTTCCGGTCAATCCCAATCCGTCGGTCGTGACGCCGGAGTCGCTAGGCAAGCTGCCCTTTCGGCTGGACGTGCGTGCACTGCGGCTCAGCGATTGGAACATGAACTTCAGCTACTTAGCCCCGGTAAGCGGAAAAACCGGTACTATGACCCTGACGCGCCTGAACGGTACGCTCACCAACATTTCCAACGACCCCGCCCACATGACGGCTGCCCACCCGGCCATTGCGCGGGCGTCGGGCCTGCTGCAAAACGCCTGCTTGGTGCAGGCTACTTTTTGGCTGCCCTTGCTCGACCCGAACGGGGCACACCGGGCCGAAGGCACGTTCGGGCCGGCTTCGATTACCTTGCTCAACTCCATGACCGAACCCACGCGTATGGTGCGTTTCGAGCGTGGTCAGATCCAACACGTGGCCGTTCAGCTTCAACTCGACAAGCAGCAGGCCCGCGGCACTATGTGGGCCAGCTACTACGATCTAAAGCTGTCCTTCCTAAGCAAAAAAGGGGGCGCCGACCAGAAAACGCTGCTCTCCAAAGTCACGTCCAAACTGGTGAATGGCATCGTGATTCGGGACGAAAACCCGCGTCGCGACGACAAAGCCCTCAAGCCCGGCAAAATCCAAAGTGCCCGCGACCCGCGCTTTTCGGTGTTTTCGCTGTGGCGACAGGGTGTGGTGAGTGGCTTGCTCAACAGCATCGGCGTGCCGGGCAAGCTGGCTAAGAGCCTTAGCGAGAGCGAATAAGTAAGCGCTATGAGAGTGGCTTGTGTAGAGAACAAGCAAGCCGCGAGAAAGCCGAATCAGGCCTTGTTTTAATAAGTAATTACTAGTCAAGCGGTTATACTGCTTAGCTTATTTGCCCGGAACTTATGATTGCGTGAGGTGTTTGAGTGTTGCTAATTTTGTCTCTGCAACCGGGGTGATCGTAGGAAAAGCACGGCTGTAGCAGCATATAAAAGCGATTTTATACGGCAGTCGCTCTGCCGTTTCGTTGATCACACTGTATGTCCGAAATTCTATTCGACGTTAATTTGCAGCAGCTGCCCGACGAGTACCTGACGGGGGATTGGTGCGTTGCCAGCCGCGTGCTCAACCGCAATAACCCGGACAGTGCTTTGGCGCAGGCTACGCATTTTTATTTGCAGCCCGGTACGCTCAAGGTGCAGGCGCCGGAGCTCCAGGATACCGGCAACTGGACTGTGGAGCGCGATTCGCTGCTGAACCGGCCTTACCTGGAGCTGCAATTGCTGCAGGAAGAAACCCGGGCGCTTATTACGCGGCTGCGGCGCTCCGCCGACGGCTTGCAAAGTCAACTTAGCTTGTATTTTCAGTCGGGCATGGAGCTGCTGCTCTCCCAGCCCTGTTGATTGCTTCTTTTATGGTCCCTACCCAACCCATTCCGCAGGATGAGCGCCTGAGAAAGCAGGCGGAAGAACAACTGACCTTCCTGGCCGATTTTATTCCCCAATTGGTCTGGTTTACCGATCCGACGGGTTTTCACACCTATTTCAACCAGCGCTGGACCGACTACACCGGCTACACCCTAGCCGATAGCGTGGGGCCGGATATGTGGAACAACCTGCTGCACCCCGACGACCGTGAGCGCGCCCGCCAAGTGTGGGGCCATTCGTTGGCGACGGGCGAGTTTTACGAAATCGAATACCGCTTTAAGTCCCGCCAAGGCGACTATCGCTGGTTTTTGGGCCAAGCCCGGCCGCAGTACGACGAGCAAGGGCAGATCAAGCAGTGGTACGGCACCTGCACCGACATCCACGATCAGAAACTGATTGAGTTTGCCCTGCGCGAACGCGAACAGGATCTGGAGCGCGCTTACTCCGACTTGGAGGTGAAAGTGACTTTCCGCAACCTGGAACTGGAACGCGAAGTGCAGGAACTGCGCAAAGCCCTCTCCAAATAGAAAGGAAAGTTTATTTGTGTAAATGCTTGATTATCAGGTATTTGTATAAAAACAAGAAAGGCCGCCTCAACTGAGGCGGCCTTTCTTGTTTCGGGAAAACAGGCTTTTGCTAAAACGCGACTTTGTTGATGGTAAACTCCGTTACGGCTGGGGTCTGGCCGCTTTGCAGCGCGTTGAGGTGCGAGTACAGTACGTAAGTTTCGGTGCTGCTCCGCTTGGTGAGCGTGGTTGGGTACACGCCGGCTGTGGTAGTAGCGCTGGCGTTGGAGGCTGCATTCGCCCAGTTGTCGCTGGTAGTCAGGCGATACACTTTGCTTTGGCTATTGGTTACGACGAGCAGCGTGTTATTGTCCTGTAGCAGCAGGCCGTCGGCCCCGACTAGGCTGGCGCTCGTCGTTACTTTGGTAACCGTAGCCGGCGAAGTCAGCGTCACCTTGTATAAAGTGCCGTCGTTGGACTTGGCCACCAGCAAATAGCCATCTGGGTGAAACACGATGCCATTGAGCCCAAATGCGCCCGCAGGAGCCTGAAATTGCGGGTTTTCTACAAGTACGTTTGCGGTCGGCGTGCCATCGGTGGCAAACCCAACGCGGTAAATGACGGGCGCGAAGCTGTCGGTAACATAAGCTGCGCCGGCGTTATCAACGGCCACATCGTTGGCAAAATGCCCGGCATCCGTCGGGCGCAGGTTGCTAAGATTGACGTAAGAAGCCACGGCGCCGCCATTCAAGTCAATGACTGCCAGCGCCGCCAGTTTGCCCTTCGTCGCGGCCGTAGAAAAAGCCGTGTTGTAGCCGGGGTCGGATACGGCCGCCAGCAGCCGGTTGCGCGTGGCATCCAGCTTCAGCCCGACCGTAGAAATCAGGCGTTGATCGGCGGCAAAAGGCTGGTAAGTGCCGTTTCCCTTGCCGTCGTCCTGCACTTGGCCGATGTTGCCGCGCGTTTCCGAACTCACCAGAAAGCGCTTGCGCTGCGAATCGTACTGCACACCCTCGGGATACAAGCCATCCTGGGTGAACTTTATCACGTCGGCGCCCAGCACCAGTGGCGTAATGTCGCTGTCTTCGGTGCAAGCCGGCACAAGCAGCAAGGCCAAAGCGAAGGAAGAAACCCTAAAGTAGTTATTTAATTGGTTGATCATCAAAGCGTTGTATTTGAATAAAAAGCGTACTCGTGCACAGCCAAGAACAGCAGATTGCTGCAAGTTTACGCCGAATCAGAGGCGAAGTTCAGGGCCAAGTTGCGGTAAGCTAACCCAGCCGCACCCGATCGCTTGGAAGTGGATTTGGTCGTAATTATCACTGAATCAAACCAATAGCGAATTTGTTTGGTTTGCGAAACGCGCCGCGCCCATTCCAGCAGCGAGGTGCGAAAAGCGCAAGGGTAAAACTTCGAAACCCACTACCTTTGCACCCTTATAGCAAAGTAGGATGATTTCCATCAACGACTTAGATTTCCATTTTGGCTCGCGTACCCTCTACGACAAGGCCAACCTCCACATAAAGCCCAAAGACAAAATCGGCCTGATCGGGCTGAACGGAACGGGCAAATCGACGCTTTTGCGCGTACTGGTCGGCGAATACAAACCCGACGGCGGCAGCATTCAGATGAGCAAAGACGTAACGCTGGGCTTCCTCAACCAGGATTTGCTCAGCTACGACACACACGAAAGCATTCTGACGGTGGCCATGCAGGCCTTTGAGGAAGCGCTGAGCCTGCAAAAGAAGATCGACGAGATTCTGCTCGAATTCGAAACCAACTACCACGACGACCTCGTGGAAAAACTGGCCGACATGCAGGAGCGCTTCGAGGCGCTGGGCGGCTACACCATGCAGGCGCAGGCCGAGGAAATACTTGAGGGTCTGGGCTTTAGCACCGATGAGCTGCAACGCCCGCTCCGCACGTTTTCGGGCGGCTGGCGCATGCGCGTGATGCTGGCCAAAATCCTGCTGCAAAAGCCATCGTTACTGCTGCTCGACGAACCAACCAACCACTTGGACTTGCCCTCGATCAAATGGATCGAGAACTACCTGGCCGGGTACGAAGGCGCCGTGATCATCGTATCCCACGACCGCGAATTTCTGGACCGCACCACCAACACTACGGTGGAGGTAAGTGGCGGAAAACTAGTGCCTTATGCCGGTAATTACTCGTTCTATCTGGAAGAGAAGGAAGAGCGCAACGCCATTCAGAAAGGCGCTTTTGAGAATCAGCAGGCCCAGATTCGGCAGGCCGAGCGCTTTATTGAGCGATTCAAAGCCAAAGCCTCGAAGGCCAAGCAGGCGCAAAGTCGCGTGAAGATGCTCGACAAACTGGAGCGCATCGACGACGTGGCCAACGACGCGGCGAAAGTGAACATCAAGTTTCAGTTTACGGTGCAGCCGGGTCGTCACATCCTGCGCATGGAGCACGTGGGCAAGAAATACGGCGACAAGCTGATTTTCCGCGATACGCACGTGCACATCGAGCGCGGCGACAAGATTGCCCTGATCGGGGCGAACGGCAAAGGCAAATCGACGCTGATGCGCTTAGTGGCTGGCAATGAGGCGCCTACCAACGGCAACCACCAGCTTGGCCACAACGTGATTATGTCGTTCTACGCCCAGCACCAGCTCGAATCGCTGAACGTGGAAAACGAGATCATTCAGGAGATGAACGAGGCTGGCTCGCGGCGCAACGAGATGGAACTGCGCTCGGTGCTCGGCTCCTTCCTCTTCACCGGCGATCAGGTGTACAAGAAAATCCGGGTGCTGTCGGGCGGTGAGAAAAGCCGCGTGGCGTTGGCCAAAACCCTGATTTCAGAAGCCAACTTCCTGCTGCTCGACGAACCGACCAACCACTTGGACATGCAGTCGGTGAACATCCTGATTCAGGCCCTGGACCAGTACGAAGGCACCTACATCGTCATCAGCCACGACCGCTTTTTCGTGGAAAATGTGGCCAATAAAATCTGGTATATCGAAGATTATCAGCTCAAAGAATACCCCGGCACCTACACCGAGTACGAGCAGTGGCAGGAAGACCGCGCCAAAGCCGACAAGAAAAACGGCGCCGCGCAACCCGTTGCTGCTAAGCCAGTTGCAAAAGCTGCGGAAGAACCCAAAAAGTACTCCAACGCCGAGCGCGACGCTGCCCAGCAGGAGCTGAAAAAGGCCAACAAAGAGCTGAAAGAGGTAGAAGCCCGCGTCACGACGCTGGAGAAGGAACTGGCCATCTACGAAAAGCAGCTCGCCGACCCCGGCATCTACAACAACACCTCACAGTTGAAAGACACTACCGTGAAGTTTGAGCAGGTGAAAAAAGAGCTAGCCAAAGTGAACAACACCTGGGAAGCCTTAGCCGAAAAAGTAGAAGGGCTGGAACTGCGAGTAAAGTAAGTTATTGATAATAAGATGTTTAGGAGGGGAGCTAGTTATTACACTAGCTCTCCTCCTTTTTTCAAGGAGGGGCTGGGGGTGGTTAGATTAGAATTAGGAAACTAGAGCTAGTTATCGTTCAACGGGTTTTACCACCCCCAGCCCCTCCTTAAAAAAGGAGGAGAGCTTAACTTTTGGTCCTGCTTTTTGCCTTTTAGCACTAGTTTTAAGTATGCATGTATACCGCCTTGTTGTAGCGTTGTCTTTACTTGTTGCTACCGCGTGTGTTCCGTTGGGCACGCCCATCACCGACCCGAATGCAGCGCGTCAGCCCGGCGGGCAGCAGCGTCCGCCGGAATATTATGCCGACAAAGCGCTGCGCTACCAAGATTACACCTACAGCCCGGAGGTGCGTTCGGTGCAGTGCTACGTCGCTACGGGCCAGCCAACGGAGGTATTCAACCCGCCCATTGTGCCTATGGCGCAGGGGCAAGCCGTGGTGTTAGAGTTTGATATGCTAAGCGCTCAGGCGCCGCGCCTGACGGGCAAGCTAATTCACTGTGATGTCGACTGGAAACCGTCGGCGCTGACGGACATGCAGTTCCTCAACGAGATCAACGAGTTTCTGATCACCGACTACCGCACTTCCATCAACACCAAAGTGCCTTACTACCACTACCGGCTCCAGATGCCGCGCGTGAAGCTGAGCGGCAATTACTTGCTGGTGGTGCAGGGAGCGGGCAATGTACCCGTGGTGAGCCGTCGGGTGCTGGTGTACGATAATGGCGTGGAAGTGTCTCTGAAACAAGGCATTCCGGTGGCCGGACAGGAGCGTTACACGTTGCAGCAGCTTGATTTTGGCATTCGCTACGCCAGCGCCAATCTGGTGAATCCGGCTCAAGAGGTGAAGGTGATGCTCCGGCAGAATTTCCGGTGGGACAACGCCAAAGTGAACCTGCGCCCGACCTTTGTGCGCGATGCCGAACGGGTGCTGGAGTACCAGTATTTTAACTTCGAGAACGCGTTTCCGGGCAGCAGCGAGTTTCGCTTTTTCGACACGCGCTCGCTGCGTACGTTGGGAGTAGGCATGGCCAAGCTCGACGGTGCGGCCTCGCCGCGCGAAGTACTGCTGACGCTGGAAGGCACCCGCGCCGGGCAAGGTTACACGCAGTACGAGGACATTAATGGGCAGCGCGTATTTGAAAACCGCGAGTATGGAAACGGTGCCACCAACGCTGATTACGCCAACGTCACGTTTCAACTGCACGCCGAGCAGGCCGCACCCGGCCCGGTTTACGTATTCGGCGCCCTCACCGACTGGCAGCTAAAAGATGAGTTTAAGCTCACGTATGACGTTGCCAGCCAGCAGTATACGGGCAAGGCGCTGCTCAAGCAAGGGTATTACAACTACTATTACGTGGTAGGCAAACCCAATGCCGCCCCCGACGATGTATACTTCGAAGGCAGCCATCAGGAAACCGAAAATCAGTACGATCTGCTGGTGTATTACCGCCCGCCCGGCACCCGCGCCGATTTGTTGATTGGATATCAGTCGGTCACGGTAAATAGCCGGCGGCCTTAAGATTTGGCATGTACAAACATCTGATAATCAGCTGTTTGTATTTAGGATTAGGGCTTTGGTTTAAGCTAACAAAAGCCGCATAGATAGGCTGCACTGCGTGTGCGTTTAATGAACGCACCGAAACTTAGGCATGCTATGTGCATACCAGCCGGCGTAACCCTTTCTTTTAGGGTTCGTTGCTAGCACATCTGCCGTATCATTAGCGGCGGAATTACGCTCTCTCGCCATGAAAATCCCATCCTTTCGCGGCTTACACACCGCCGCCCTGTCCTTGCTGCTCTTGCCGTTGGTTAGCTCCACAAGCCCCACTGCAAACCAGCCAAAACCCTCTGCCCCCGTTCAGGGTGCCCAACCCGATCCGGCGGTCATCGCCCAATTTGGGTTGCTCGACAACGCCAAGCTGCAAAGCTACATGAACGAAAAAGGGCAGCAGATGGGCCGTGTTTCCGATCGCCCGGCCGACGTAAAGGGCTTCACCATCGTCGATTCGCCCATCGTCAATGCCTTCGCTACGCCCGATGGCCACGTGTACTTTACGCGCGGCATTATGGCGTACCTCAACGATGAGGCCCAGTTTACGGGCGTGCTGGGGCACGAAATCGGACATATTACGGCCCGTCACGGCCAGAAGCAGCAAACCCGCAACACGGCCGCTGGCATAGGTATGATACTGGGCTCCATCATTGCCCCCCGCGTGATGCAGTCGATTGGGCAGCCGCTCACGCAGGCGGTGGGGCTTGGCCTGCTTAAATACGGTCGCGATGCGGAAAATGAGGCCGATGTGTTGGGCGTAAAATACTCCAGCAAAATCGGTTACGACCCGGCTCACATGGCCGATTTCTTTCTGACGTTGCAGCGCACCGAGCAGCAAAGCGGTGCGGCCGGCGTGCCCACCTTCCTGAGCACTCACCCCAATTCTGCCGATCGCTACGAGCGTGTGAAGAAGTTGGCTGTTACGGCTGAGCAGCAGGCCGGTCGTCAGCTCGCCATCAACCGCGATCAATATTTGCGCCTGCTCGATGGCCTAGCCTACGGCGACAACCCGCGCGAGGGCTTCGTGGAAAACAGCGTGTTTTATCATCCCGAGCTGAAATTTCAGTTTCCGATTCCGCAGGGCTGGCAAAGCCAGAACTCACCCAGTCAGTTTCAGATGGCGGAGCCCAACGGGAAGGCCGTTATGGTTTTGCTGCCAGCCGGCAACAAATCGCTTGATGAAACTGCTCAGGCACTAGCGAAGCAGCTGAACCTGCAGTCGCCGCAAGCCCAGAAAACGACGATCAATGGCTTCCCCGCTGCCGTTATTCAGGGCGACCAAGTCGGGCAGGATCAGCAAACGGGCCAGCAAGGCATCACGGCCCGCACGCTTAGCTACATCATTCAGGACGGCCAGACGCTGTATGCGCTCGTGGGCCTCACAGCACCTTCAACTTTCGAAACTTACGCTCCGCAATTTCAGCGTACGGCCCAAGGCTTCCAGCGCCTCACCGCCGCCGACAAGCTCAACCGCCAGCCCGAGCGGGTGCGCATCAAAACTGCCAAAACCAGCACCACACTGGCATCGGCCTTGGCTGCCAATGGCGTGCCCTCGAAGCGCTACGAAGAACTCGCTATTCTAAACGGTATGAAAACCACCGACAAGCTTACGGCTGGGCAATTGTATAAGGTGGTTGGGAAGTGATCCCTACTGCTAATAGAAAACGAAAGGGGCACTTATTGAAATAAGTGCCCCTTTCGTTTTCTGAGCTTACTCGAGCAAAATAATCTTTTTGGCGTGGGTAATCCGATAGTATCCTGGATAAAACTGGTTGATAGTAATTGTTCCTGCCAGTCGTTGAGGATTTATGCGTTGTACTGTGTCGACCGACATATCATCGACGCGTTTAAGAGTGAGCTCAACAGCAGATAAATACTTCCGCCGCGCTTGGTGGCCTCGAACATAAAAGGAGTCAGCCGAACTTGGCCAGGATGCATCTAGCAAGGCGAACTGAAGTTGCCCTGCGCTTATATGGCGTGCCGTGTGCGAGTTTACCGATTCAACATTTTTACCAAGAGAAATCGTATCGTTGATGTCGCATGGAATGAAGTAATCATAGCTCATGCAATTTCGTGCGTTGTCCAGTACCAAGATTCCCTTTTCGTGCAAGACTTGCGGCTGATGCCCACAACTTGCTGATAACAATGCTAAGCAGAGCAGCCACAACGCGTTTTTCATAGAGGAAGATATACACAAGAATGCCCCAACCGAGAATCGGTTGGGGCATTGAAATTACAGACCTGCTGAAGAAATCAAAGGGCCCAGATCAAACGTTAAAACGGAAGTGCATGATGTCGCCATCCTGTACCACGTAGTCTTTGCCTTCGACCGCCATTTTACCGGCTTCCTTGATTTTTACTTCGGTCTTATATTCTTGGTAATCAGGTAGTTTGATTACCTCAGCGCGAATAAAGCCTTTCTCGAAATCGGAGTGGATAACGCCAGCCGCCGCTGGGGCTTTGTCGCCGCGATGGATGGTCCAGGCACGTACTTCCTGTATGCCGGCGGTGAAGTAGGTAATCAGGTTGAGCAACTCGTACGAAGCGCGGATCAAGCGGTTCAGGCCCGACTCTTTCAGGCCATACTCGGCCAAAAACATCTCTTTCTCCTCGGGATCTTCGATCTCGGCAATCTGCGACTCAATAGCGGCCGAAACCAGTACTACCTGCGCGCCTTCGTTCTTGACGTGCTCGCGCAGCGCTTCAACGTGGGCATTGCCGCTGATGATGCTGGCTTCGTCAACATTAGCCACGTAGATAACTGGCTTAATAGTAAGTAATTGCAAATCGGCAACGGCTTCCAGTTCGTCGGCAGAGGCATCCACGGCGCGGGCGTTCTGGCCCGCTTCCAGAGCTGCCTTGAAGCGTTGCAAAGCGGCTACTTCTTTCTTGGCGGCCGCATCGCCACCCTTGGCGCTGCGCTCCGACTTGGCCAGCTTTTTATCAACGCTCTCCAAGTCCTTGATTTGCAGCTCTGTATCAATCACGTCCTTGTCGAATACCGGATCGACACCCCCGGCTACGTGCACGATGTTGGGGTCGTCGAAGCAGCGCACTACGTGAATGATGGCGTCGACTTCGCGGATGTTGGCCAGGAACTTATTGCCCAAGCCTTCGCCGCGGCTGGCGCCTTTTACGAGGCCAGCAATGTCCACAAACTCAATGATCGTGGGCAGCACACGCTTGGGGTTCACGAGGGCTTCCAGAATCTGGAGGCGCTCGTCGGGCACCGTAATCACGCCCACGTTGGGCTCGATGGTGCAAAAAGGATAGTTGGCCGATTCGGCCTTGGCATTCGAAAGGGCGTTGAATAGCGTGGACTTACCCACGTTCGGCAAACCGACGATTCCGCAGCGGAGACCCATCTTATGTAGTAGAAATGTTGGATTAAAGATTACGAGTTGGGCCAAAGGCACAATTCGGGTGCAAAGGTACGGCTAACTTTCGGGGAAAACGTGCCCTCTGCCCGGTGATACGGTATAGGGTAAAAGTGAGCGGCTAGTAAAGGCAAAAATGCCGCCTACAAGCCTATAAAAGACACAGCGCGGCTCTGCAATGCAGAGCCGCGCTGTGCGGCAGAGAGAAAAATCGAGTAGGTGTGCTTCGATAGGCAGCGAAAGGTTAGTAGTTGTCGTCGCTTGTGGTGTTGTAAGAGTCGTCGTTGTACTGGCGCGGGCGATCCAATTCGGCTACTTCATCTTCCGACAGCAGTTCTTCGCGCACGTACTCTACGGCATCTTGCAACGCATCCACGAACTTGGCAAAGTCTTCTTTGTAAAGAAAAATTTTGTGTTTCTCGTAGGTGAAAGTATCATCGTCGCGGAGCTTGCGTTTGCTTTCCGTGATGGTGAGGTAATAATCTTGTCCGCGCGTGGCTTTCACGTCGAAAAAGTAGGTGCGCTTACCGGCTTTGATGCGCTGGGTGTAAATTTCTTCCTGATCGTGACGGTCTTCCACGGTTCCTTCTGTATTTGTTTTATTCCAAGATGAGTGAATTGCTGTACAAGGTACGTGGCCTACTGTGAATATAAAAATTTTAAGAAGGTAATTTTTCCACAATAGCCTGCGGTATCTTTGTTAAAGCGCGTTTTAGTCAATTAAAATGCCAAAATCCTAATAAGGATCGTTTATCCATAAAATGATCTTTTTCGGGTGTTGCAGGCTTGCGGATGCTGCTGAAATAGGCGTATTTGTAAATATTTATAAATCAAATGGTTATGTCGAAGCTTCTGGATCTGTCCGCCGTTCAATCGTTTGGAAACTTGGAGTTTTTGGCGCGTCAGCTGGTGGAAGGTTTTATTACCGGATTGCACCAATCGCCTTACCACGGGTTTTCGGTGGAGTTTTCGGAGCACCGGCTTTACAATCCCGGCGAGAGCACGCGCCACCTCGACTGGAAAGTGCTGGCCCGCACCGACAAGCTTTTTGTAAAACGCTACGAAGAGGAAACCAACCTGCGCTGCCACCTGCTACTAGACGTGTCGCCGTCGATGTATTACCCGGAGCCGTCGCACGATAAATTGCGTTTTTCGGTGCTGTGTGCTGCGGCCCTTACCACGCTTCTGCAAAAGCAGCGCGATGCGGTGGGCCTCGTCACCTTTGCCGACCAAATTGAACTACAGACGCCGGTACGCTCGACGAGTACGCACCGGCACACCTTACTGCTGACGCTGCAAAATCTGCTCGAAAGGCCGCTTACGCGCCGCCCCACCGACGTGGCTGGCGTTATTCACCGCATCGCGCAGCAGATTCCGAAACGGTCGTTGGTCGTGTTGTTCAGCGACATGCTGGGCCGCGCTCCCGACGAGCAAACCGAGGCGTTATCGGCGCTGCAACACCTGCGGCACCAGCACCACGAGGTGCTGCTGTTTCACGTGATGGACCGTGCCACCGAATCGGATTTTGCCTTCGCCGACCGGCCTTATTTGTTTGAAGATATCGAGACCGGCGAGCAGATTAAGCTGCAACCCGCCCAAGTCCGCGAGCAGTACCAAGCCGCCATGCACAAGTACGAGCAGGAATTGGCCCTGCGCTGCGGCCAGTACAAAATTGACTTTGTCCCAGTTGACATCCGCGAACCATTCGATAAGGTATTATATGCTTATTTGGTGAAACGCGGCAAAGTGCGATAGGTTTAGATAGACGGCTGCTCGGTTATATAAAGGGCCTCGTAGTGCGAACGCGAAGTAAAAACATTGCCTTACTGTTTGGGAGCGGGCGTGTTGTCTAGTGACTGCCATAAGTACTTGCAAGCCAAGCTTCTGTAAGGCCGCCACGATTCGGCGATTTCGATCATGCGCTTGTGCAGCGCTTTGCCGGTTTCTTCCAGGTTGTAATGCCGCCGCATGGCATTCTGAATGCCCAAATCGCCTTCCGAAAACACGTCTGGCTGTTCTAAAGCAAACATCTGGATCATTTGCGCCGTCCAGCGCCCGACGCCTTTGATGGAGGTGAGGTGGCGCGTCAGGGCGTCTTCATCTAGGTTAGTAATGTGCTGATAATCAAGCTGGTCTTGCTGGGCAAAGTCGGCGATGGCGCGTAGGTAACCGGCTTTTTGCTTAGAAATGCCCGCCGCCCGCAGTTCCTCGTCCGATAGTGCTACCACGGCGGCGGGTTCTGGGTAGCCGTCGGGCGGAAACAGGCCCTCAACTTTGCGCCAGATGGCTGCGGCAGCTTTGGTCGAAATCTGCTGACTTACAATGGCTTTCAACAACGCCAAATAAATATCCTCGTGGGCGCTGGGCCGAATTGGCAGGCCTCGGTCGATGAGGGCAGCCAGTATTGGGTCGGCTTGGCGCAGGTGTTGTAAAGCAGAGCTGTTGGCAGGCATAACTTTCTGAAAATCAGGCAATATCAGCGGCGTGGGTTTCTACCGCCAGGTACTCCAAGATCTCGCCCTGGGCACTGAGCTTTACGCCCGTAAGGTAGCGGCCAAGATAAGCCCCGGTGTCGATGTAAATGGCGTTGCGTTCGTGGTCTTCGTAGGGCATGCCATTGGTGGGCGTGTGGCCTACAACTTGCAGCTTACCAACCGCTTTGAGCGGCCCCCGGCGCCACAGGATGCCGTCGGGATGCTCCAGATCATAGGGGTTGGTGGTATCGGCAACTCCGGCGTGGCTGATGAGGATGTGCTCATTTTCCCACACCAACGGCCGCTGCGCCAACCAGATCAGATGCGGAAGCAAAAGCTGCGAGTACACTTGGTACTGCTGAATGGTCGATTTGCCGCCCCATTGTAGCCAGCCAGCATACGGCCCTTGCGGACCGTAGTGCCGAATCATGCCGTATTCGTGGTTGCCTTTCAGAAAGAAAGTCTTGCCCGGATGCTGAAGATCCAAGGCAATGGCTGCCGCCACGGTGCCGGGAACATAGTTGCCGCGGTCCACAAGGTCGCCGACCTGAATCAGGACCTCTTCGTCGGGCTTCCACTGCTGTAGCAGCTTCATGAACGTATGGTAGCAGCCGTGTACGTCGCCAATAACAAATAAATTCATGGTTATCAGCCCTTTGCTAAAGTGGGAATGGCAGTGGAACGGGAGAGCGGTTTCGGCAAGTTTAAAACCAACTTAAAACAAATATTGATGAGGATGTAATTATGCTTCAATGCTCAGTTGTAACTCCTTCAGCCACAGTGCGCAACCCGAGCCGCTTTACCAAAGGCCCGATGGTGAGGCCTTGTACCAAAATGGAAAAGATTACTACAATGTAAGTCACGCCCACAATTTGGTCGCGGGGCATGGTGCTGGGCAACGAGAGCGCCAGGGCAACCGAAATACCGCCGCGCAGGCCGCCCCACGTCAGGATGCGCAGGGTGGCACGGTCGAAATGGTACCGGTAGCGCAGCAGCCCTAAAGGAATTGCAACGGCAATGAGGCGAGCCAGCAACACGACTACAATCGCTACGCCTCCGATGAGCAGGGTGGTGTTTGAGATGTCCAACACCAGCATTTCCAACCCGATCAGTACGAACAAGATGGCGTTGAGTACCTCGTCCAGCAATTCCCAAAACTTGTCCAGGTACTCGCGAGTCACGTCCGACATGCCCAAAGATCGGCCTTTGTCGCCCACGATGAGTCCGGCCACTACGATGGCCAGTGGTCCGGAGGTGTGCAGAGCGGTGGCCAGTGCCGTGCCGCCCATCACAAGTGCCAGTGTAATAAGTACTTCTACTTGGTAATGATCAATCGAGCGCAGCGCCCAGAAAGCAACGTACCCCAGGATCGCTCCCAAGACCATACCGCCGACGGCTTCGCGGAGAAAAAGCAGACCAATGGAGGCCGGCCCGGCTTCGTCGGCGCCGACAACGGCAATTTGGTACAGGCTTACAAACACGACAACGGCAATTCCGTCGTTGAACAGAGACTCGCCTACTATTTTGATTTCTAGAGACTTAGGTATTCTGGCTTTTTTCAGAATGCCCAATACCGCGATCGGATCGGTGGGGGAGATGAGCGCCCCAAAGAGCAGGCAGTGAATCAGGGGCGTTGGGATGCCAAACAGCGGCAACAAATAATACATAGCCACGCCCACCAACCCCGTCGAAAGTAGGGTGCCGCCGGTAGCTAGCGCAGCCACCGGCAGGCGCTGGGCGCCCAGCTGCCGCACGTCTACGTGGATGGCGCCGGCAAACAGTAGAAAGCTCAACATCACCTGCATCAGCACTTGGTTGAAGTCGATGTTGCGCACCAACTGGCTCACTGTTACTATCCACGGTACACCCAGCCGACCTAGCCCCACGGCCACCAACGACGACACCAGCGACAAAATCATGAGGCCAATGGTGCTTGGGAGGCGTAAGAACCGGTAGTTGACATAGCCGAATACGGCCGCAACTACCAGCAAGACAGTCAGGGTGTTGTAGATTTCCATCAAAGCGGCGTTACGCGGCCGTTGCTACAGGGCAGCAAAGCAAAGACAATACTAACAGCAAAACCCCGACTTAGGGCAAGTCGGGGTTTTGCAACGGGGATAAGAACTGCCTAAGCTACAGGCTGCAAGGCGACCAACGCATCTTCGATGCGCTGAACCATGGCATCATCAACGTCGAGGTGCGTTACGAAGCGGATCATTTGCGGCCCAAACGACGAGGCCCGAATGCCTTGCTGCTCCAGATGCCGCAGGAAGCTGTCGGCAGGCATCTCGTCTTTCAGCCGGAAAATAACGAGGTTCGTTTCGGCGGGCAGCACAAAATCGACATAGGGCTGATCGGCCAGCGCCGAGGCTAGCTGACGCGCGCGCCGATGGTCGTCGGCGAGGCGCTCCACGTTGTGCTCCAGGGCGTACAGGCCCGCCGCGGCGAGGTAACCCGCCTGCCGCATGCCGCCCCCCATCGCTTTGCGGATGCGGCGGCATTTACGGATAAATTCCTTCGAGCCCAGCAGCACCGAACCCACTGGCGTGCCCAAGCCTTTCGACAAACACACCGAGATAGAGTCGAAGTAGCGGCCGTAGTCGGCGGCTTGCTGACCGGTAGCTACCAAGGCATTAAAAATTCGGGCGCCGTCGAGGTGCAGCTTTAGGTTGTGACGGCGCGCCACGTCGGCGATTTCGGCAATGGTTTCGAGTGAATAGCAGCTGCCGCCGCCCCGGTTGTGAGTATTTTCGAGGCACACAAGGCGCGTGTCGGGGTAGTGCACGTTGTTAGCGGGCCGGATGGCTGCTTCTACCTGCGCGGCCGTGAGCAGGCCACGATCGCCGGGTAACAACGCCACCGAAGCCCCCGAGTGGAAGGCTATACCGCCGACTTCCCACAAATAAACGTGGGCCGTTTGCTCGCAAATAACTTCCGATAGCGGCTCGGTGTGAGCCTTAATCGCAATTTGATTGGTCATGGTACCGGACGGGCAGAACAGGCCGGCCTCCAGCCCAAAGCGGGCCGCAGCCGTCTCTTCCAGGGCGCGCACGGTTGGGTCTTCTTCGTATACATCGTCGCCGACCGGGGCGTTGAACATGGCCTCCAGCATCGCCGGAGTGGGGCGCGTCACGGTATCGGAGCGCAAATCGATAATTGGGTCAGCCATAGAGATTAGGGTGCAGGTTTCAGGATTCAAAAATAAGACTTACTTTTGCCCCTCCTTTATAAAAAGACTTAAACCGACCCGGATATGAGCACTACTCGCCTCAAGCGGAAGCATCGCAAGAACATTGCCCGCCAAAACAACAAGCAGCGCGTTATCAAGCAGTTGCTCCTGACGCCCGTTCTGAAGAACGTGGATCTCGACGAACTGAAATCGCGCTTCAACGGCGGCAACCCCACTGCTGCTGCTCCAGCCGTAGCTTCGGCTCCCGCAGCCGCTTCGACGTCCAACAAGCCAGCTCAGGTAAACCAGACCGGTACGGAAGGTTTCGACGAAGCTGAGGCCATCACCAAGCCCGTCAACGAAGACGGTCAGGAAGGCGAGCACCCCAAGCCGGAAATCGCCCTGTAAAAAGGCCGCCACCGGTGTCGGTTGGCTAAGTAATACAAGAGCACCTTCTCCATACGGGGAAGGTGTTTTTTTGTAACTATTTGATTAGTAAATAGTTATGATGTGCGCAGCCCCAGCTCGATCGCTTGCAGCTGTTGCACCTTGCCGTTTTCTACTTCGAAGCGCAACAGCGTCCGCACCTTGTGGAAGCCATGTCGGCCCGCAGCACCGGGGTTGAGGTGCAGCAGGCCTAACTTCGGGTCGGGCATTACTTTCAGAATGTGCGAGTGGCCGGTGATGAACAAACCGGGCCGCGTTTCTTGCACCAAGGGCCGCGCCGCCGGGGCATAATGGCCAGGGTAGCCCCCGATGTGAATCATCAGAACCTTCAGCCCTTCGATGACAAACTCCTGGGTAAGCGGCTGAGTAGCACGTACATCGCGGCCGTCGATGTTGCCGTATACGCCCCGCAGCGGTGCCAGAGCGGCGAGTTCTTCCACGACGTCTGCCGAACCAAAATCGCCGGCATGCCAGATTTCATCGCAGCCCCTGAGGTGATGCAGAATGCGGTCGTCGAGGTAGCTGTGGGTATCGGAGAGCAAGCCGATTTTTTTCATGCCGGAGGGAGCGAGGTAGGAATAAAGGCGTTGGAGATGCAAAGAACGGGGACTGACTCCGGTTCGGCACTTCCAAACCTCCGAACTCTTAACTTTCAAACAACCGAACCGGTTGCATCTCGTATCTTGCCCGTCTTTCGCCTATTTTCGTTTGATGAAATTTATGCTGTGTTTTGCAGCGTAGGCTCCTGTCCACAATTCATTTTTGCCTCCCAGAATTTTCCCGCGATGAATGTTTTCATCAACGACATCCCGCTGATTATCAAGAAGAACAGCGAGAAGGTGTACAAGCATAAATACGATCTCATTCTGACCTCTGAGGATGATTTTTCTTCCAAAGACCTGGTCGGCGATGTGCTCGTGCGCGACGTCACGGACAGCTTCCTCGACCGTCTGCTGCGCCTGATGGAGGTGAAAAAGCTCAAAAAGCTGAAGTCGCTGACGTTGCTGGCGCGCAAGAAATCGCGGCTTATCCTGCACCTCAAAGATCAGTTCCGCATCGTGAAGGCCGCCGGCGGCCTCGTGGTGAAGGATGGCCTTGTACTGATGATTTACCGCTTGGGTAAATGGGATTTGCCGAAAGGCAAGCTCAAGAAGGAGGAAGACCCGGCGCTGGGTGCGCTGCGCGAAGTGGAAGAGGAGTGCAACATCAAAATCGACATCGGCGAGAAGCTGCCCAGCACTTGGCATTCGTATGCCTACAACGGCAACAAGATTCTCAAGAAGACCAACTGGTACATCATGCAGTGCACCGACGATACGCTGATGAAGCCCCAAGCCGAAGAATACATTGAAGAAGTACGCTGGATGACGCCGCAGGAAGCCCTGACTGTGCTGGAAGAGGCGTATGCCTCTATCGCGCTGGTGGTGCGGCATTACCTGAGCGAAGTAGCCGGCGAAAAGTCGGCCAAAGAATCCGCGAAAGAGAAATAACTCTCGACAGTAGCCCTTTGCCTATGCGTCTAATTCGCTACTCAATAGTGGTGAGTTGCTTGTGGCTGATGGGCTGCACCAATTCCCAAAACGCTTACGAAAGGCTTGTTCCGGCTCCTACGGCTTCCCAACCCCGCCGGAACACTACACCTGCGCTCGATTTGCCCGCGCTGCTCGTGCAAAACATCGACAGCTTGCGCCGTTTGATTGGGCCGCCGCGCGAATTGCAGGGGGAAGGAAGTGCGGCGGAGCCTGGCGCACGGGATTCGGGCACCGCCGCCAAGGTTGAAAACTGGGTGAATACGTTTGAGAAGAACAGGTCTACCCTCATCGTCACGTTCAATGCGCGCACCCGCAAGGTGGTGGACATCGTGCTGCCGGGTACGGACGAGGAAGAATTAATGCAGCAGGCCAACCTCAGCCTCTACGACTCCCGCTATATCGTGCTGCCCGTCGGCGATCCCAAATCCCTCGACCGCATAACTGGCCTTCGAATAATTCCGCGCCGTTAGCTGCCTTCGTAAGGTGGCAGCGCGAAGGGCACGAAGTCATCGACGTTGCCTCCAAAGCGGTGAATTTCGCGGATAATGGTGCTGCTGATGGCCGCCAAAGCCGGCGAAGTAATCAGAAAAACCGTTTCTAAGCCTAAGTTGACGTGCCGATTGGCTTGGGCAATGGTGTTTTCGTACTCAAAATCGGTGGTGTTGCGCAGGCCCCGCAGCAGAAAGCGAGCCCCGGTTTCGCGCGCAAATTCGGCCGTCAGTCCTTTGTAGGCCTGCACCGACACGCGCGGCTCATCTTGAAATAACTGCTCGATCATGGTAATGGTCTGATCGACAGGTATATAGCGCACTTTGCTGCTGTTGTTGCCGATGGCAATGATAATCTCGTCGAACAGCGTTGCTCCGCGTTGCACCACGTCCAGGTGCCCATTGGTGAAGGGATCAAATGAGCCGGGAAACAGGGCAATTCGCTTCATAAAGTCACGATCAGGGAACTAGCTTATTCGCACAAATGCAGAGCGTAAAGCTCAAAAAAGCGGTATTCAAATACGTCGTTGAGGCGATAGCTGTAGCTCAGGTCGAAAGGGCGATTGCCGAAGCGGATGTTGCGGATATACTTGCGCAGAATCGTGAACAGCTCCGAGTCGTGCATAATGTCGCCCCACACGACTACCGTGTCTTGGTCGGGGTTGAGCTGCAACTCCTGCATCACCAGAATGGCGTAATAGATCAAATCTTCGGGCGTCGCGAAGGGAAAGACGTTGCAGAACTCCGGGCGTTTGTCGCGGATGGCCAGAATGGTAAGCTCCTGATTACTAATGCTTAAGTACAGGCGGCGCGGTGCACTCTGCTCGGTCTGATGGATCACGCCTTCCAGCAAAGAACTGGATTGATGCAAAACTTTACCGGCCGGATAAGTGTGCTGAAACCAGTCGGCCAATGCTTTTTCGGCCGCAAAGACGCTCACAATCTCTAGGCTTGGGTGCGTGTAGCGGTGTACGCTTTCGTGGCCCGCATCCACGGTGTGGTGCAAGCGCAAGTACGTCGCTTCGTCGCCGGCACGGAAAAGTGGGGACGGTAGCAACGTAAAAAAACGGTTCTGCACGGCTAAGCGCACGCTGTTCCAGCCTTGCTGGCCTACCAAGTCGTGCTGGGCTGCCAGTGCTTGCAGCTGCCCGGCCAGCGACGTAGCCGAAACGGGCGAATAGTCTTCGAGCAGCACAAACTTGTTGCGGCGGGCATCGGCAACCCCCACGCGAATGCCGGCCGCTCCCGCCGTCAGGTACAGGTTATAGGCCGCTAAGTTGCTGGCATCCAGTGTTTCATCGCGCAGACGAGACAAGGCAGTGGGCAACGGAGCAGCAGAAGCAAGGGGAGACGTAGAAGTGGATGCGGGCACGGGCTAAGGAAGAAGTAGCGCCAATCAGGCCATTAAAGGTAAAAGTTAAATGGAAAATGTATCGAACGTTTTCCAATTTGCCTCCCGCCTACTAATTAGATAATACATTGATTATCAATAAATTATATATAAATTGTTTTTCGTGCAAGCCTTTAACAAAACTGAATGTGCGGAATGTACACGTCGTCGGGGCTGATGACGTGGCGCAGTACGGGGTGTAACTGCAACACGGACATGCCTACCAGCTGACGCGGCGTGAGGAAAGCCAGCTCGGTAAGCAGCTGCGAGTCAGCAGCATGCTCGGGGTCGGAGCCGAGAGTTGGTACGGCGGTTTCATCTTCAAGCTTTACTTCAAAGAAAAGCTCCAGCGCTTGAAGCGTATCGTTTTTGAATTCGTGCAAGTGTAGAAAACGGCCCACAGTAACTTTTACGCCCGTTTCTTCCAGAAATTCCCGCTTTAAGCAGTCCTGTATGGTTTCGCCAAACTGCCAGCCGCCGCCCGGAGGCGACCAAAAAGGTTGCTCGTCGGCCAGCATGCCGCGGTGTGCTGTGAGCAGGAGGGCGCCTTCATGCACCAGCATCCCGCAGACGCGCACGCGTACTTGGCCGGTGTAAGCACTCAATAGAGATTCGGCAGGAATAGCGGAGGAGGTAACTTCGGACATGATTTTGTGGAGATAGGAGCGGCTGGGACGACCAGCCAGTTGCGGTGCGTGTGCCAGCTACGGCGGAACCGGCGCTGGGGATACACAAACTGCTCCGCGGCCTGCGCGTACGAGCATCTTTCCTAACGTCGAGCGCATGGCGGGTGGTATATTCAGCGGGCAACTGTGCGGTTTGGCGCAAGGCGGGCGGTACCTTTGGGTGATGAATGAGCTTACAAATCCGGCCTTGGCCAACGAATCTCTTGCTGATCGCATCCGCCGCAAGCTTGTGCGTCAGCGTTTTATGCACCACATCGGCGCCAACCTGACGACCATTGAGCCCGGCCGCGTCGAGGCAGAACTGCTATTGGAAGAAAAGCACCAGCAGCACCGCGGCTTTGCCCACGGCGGCCTAGTTGCAACCATGGCCGATCTGGTGGCTGGTTTTGCAGCCGTTACGCTAGTGCCTGATACTGTGGGTGTTGTGACGGTGGAGCTGAAGACGTCTTATCTGCATCCCGGCGTGGGAAAGAAGCTGCGGGCGGTAGGATGGGTACTGAAAGCAGGTCGCCGGTTGCATTTCTGCGAGTCGGAAGTGTGGTGCGACGACAAGCTGATTGCCAAAGCCTCCGCAACGATGGCGGTGGTAGAGCCGCAATAAGCAATTAATCATGCCGACCTGTCATCCTGAGGCACGAAGGACCTTCTTACGGTAGAGCATGTTTTATTACGTTTATGTTACTACCAACCCCGGACGAAATGTGCTCTATATTGGCGTAACCCGCAACTTAAGTCAACGCATGGCTGAGCATTATGCCAACCGGGGCACACCCCAAACTTTCGCAGGTAAGTACTTCTGCTACAACCTCGTCTACTTTGAGCAGTACACAGATAGCAAAATAGCTATCGCCCGCGAAAAAGAGTTGAAAGGGTGGACGAGAGCAAAAAAAGAAGTTTTAATCGCAAGCCAGAATGCAGGGTGGGAGTTTTTAGCAAGCTAAAAGGTGTTGTTCTACTGTGATAAGGTCCTTCGTGCCTCAGGATGACAGTCGCGAGAACATGTATCTTCATTGTTTTGATTTAAGTCCAATACAAATAATGCTCTCCGTTCGCACGCCTTCTGTCCGCGATTATTTCCCTTACGAACCCACGCAGGACCAATCCATGCTTTTTCAGCAACTGGATGAGTTCCTGAAAGACGATCTGCCGGGGCGCAAAGTGTTTGTGCTGCGCGGCTACGCGGGCACGGGCAAAACCACGGTCGTGAGCGCCCTCGTGCAGTGGCTGCACAAGTTGGGCCGCAAATACACCCTGATGGCCCCCACGGGCCGCGCAGCCAAGGTAATGAGCGCCTATTCGGGTGTGCCCGCCAGCACCATCCACAAGAAGATTTATCGCCAAACTTCCGGCTCGCCCTCCGAGCGGCTCTCTTTTCAGCGCCAGCCCAACCGCACCGCCGACACGCTTTATATCGTCGATGAAGCCTCGATGATTTCGGATGAGAAAGCCTTCGGCGAAAACGGCCTGCTCGACGATTTGATGGGCTACGTGTTTGAAAAGCCCACCAACCGCCTCTTGCTCATCGGCGATACGGCCCAGCTGCCGCCAGTTGGTCAGCTGCTCAGCCCGGCCCTGGATCCGGAGCTGCTCGCGCACCGGTTTCGGGCGAAAGTAGGCTCGGTAGAGCTGCGCCAGGTAATGCGCCAAGCCGAAGAATCGGGGATTCTGATGAACGCGACAGTTTTACGCGAAGAGCTTCGCGAGGAACAACCTGTGATTCAGTTCTTTACCAAAGGCTACCCAGACATTTATAAAATGGGTGGCGACAAGCTCGAAGATGGGCTGCGCTGGGCGTACAAGACCTTCGGCCACGAGAACACGACCATCATCTGCCGCTCCAACAAAAATGCGAACCTCTACAACCAGATGATTCGGCGGACGTTGTTCGACGCGGAAGACGAAATTGAAGCGGGCGACTACCTGATGGTGGTGCGCAACAACTATTTCTGGCTGCCAAAAGACTCGGAAATGGGCTTTTTGGCCAACGGCGACTTTGTGCAGATCACCAAAATCGTGCGCCGTACCGAGGAGTTTGGGTTCCGGTTTGCCGATGCCCGCCTGCGGTTTGTCGACTACCCCGACGAGCCCGAAATCGAAGTGAAGCTGCTGCTCGACACCTTGCACACCGAGTCGCCGGCCCTGCCCGCCGACCGTAGTAACGCCCTCTACCAAGCCATCTTGGAAGATTATGCGCATCTGCCCACCAAGCGCGAAAAGACGGCGGCCTTGCGTAAAGATCCGTTTCTCAACGCGTTACAGGTGAAGTTTGCGTACGCGCTTACGTGCCATAAAGCGCAGGGCGGTCAGTGGCAAGCCGTATTTGTCGACCACGGCTTTCTGAAAGATGATATGGTAAACGCCGAATTTGCGCGTTGGCTTTACACGGCCATCACGCGCGCCGCCGACCGGCTGTTTTTGCTTAACTTCAATCAAAAGCTGTTGTCGGAGCAGTAGGAACTATACTTCTCCGGCCTCAGCTGAAGCTGGGAGTTCCCTTTTGGCTTCATCCAATGCACATGGGCGCCGCCGAAATCTGGCAGGATAATTGGCCCAGCGCCTGAAAACCTTAACTTTGTTTACTGCAACTCTTTAACGGAATCAACCATGAAAAAAGCACTCGTTCTGGCCCTGTCGCTCGCTTTCGCTGGCTTTGCCGCTCAGGCTCAGTCGACGGCTGTGCAGCCTGCCAACGCGCAAACCAAAGCTGCCGGCCCGCAAATTCAGTTTGAGGAAATGAAGTATGACTTCGGTTCTATCAAGCAAGGCGATATTGTAGAGCATACTTTCAAGTTCAAGAACGTCGGCACGCAGCCGCTCGTTATTTCCAACATTGGTGTGAGCTGCGGCTGCACCACTCCCGATTGGACCAAAGACCCCGTAATGCCCGGCAAATCGGGTATCGTAACAGCTAAGTTCAACAGCACCGGCAAAATCGGCATGCAAAACAAAGTGTTGACCGTGGAGTCGAACTCGGCTGCCGGTAACGCCATGGTGTCGTTGGTGGGCGAAGTAAAAGACGCTGCCACTGCTACTACCCAAGCGGTCCCTGCCAAAAGCGATGTTTCGAGCGACGCCGACGGCAAGCAAAAGACCAAATCCAACGACAGCAAAATCAAAGCAAAGCGCAAGTCGTAAGCACTAGTCGCTTTGTCGCAACAAAAAAAGGCGCCTCGCGAAAGCGAGGCGCCTTTTTTTGTTGGTTGCTGTATAACTAATTGATTGTCAAATATTTACACTTGACGAGCGGCGAGTAGCAAGCTGATCCAGCCTGCAATCAGCAACAGGCCGCCAACAGGCGCAACAGCGCCCATTTTGGTGATGCCCGTGAAGCACAGGGTATACAGCGAGCCGCTGAAAATAATGACGCCGCCCAGCCATAGCCACGCGGTAGTGCCCAGCATCCGCAGCTCGGGACGGACTTGCAGCAAAATGCCAATGGCCAGCAGCGCCAGCGTGTGGTAAAACTGGTAGCGAACAGCCGTTTCGAAGGTGTCGAAGCGGCCGGAAGCCTCCAGCATGGGCCGTAGGCCGTGCGCCCCAAACGCCCCGATGCCTACGCCCAAGGCGCCAAGCAGGGCCGCCAGTTGAATAATCAGACGAGCTGTCATGTTCAGAATGTGAGAGTTAGTGCGTCCCGTAATTACGGGCTCCAAAAATAGCGCTGCCCACCCGAATAAGTGTGCTGCCTTCTTCAATGGCGAGCGCATAATCGGCGCTCATGCCCATCGAGATTTCGCGGAAAGCGGGCTGATCGGCGAAGTACCGGCTTTTCAGCAAGTCGAAATAGCTGCGTAGTTCCCGAAACTCCCGCCGCAGTTGAGATTCGTCGTCGGTGTTGGTGGCCACGCCCATCACGCCGGTGAGCTGCACGTTGCGCAAGGCCCGAAACGCCTCTGATTGCAGGATTTCTTCGGCTTCCGGCAGGCTCAGGCCAAACTTGGTTTCTTCCTCAGCGATGTGAAACTGAAGCAAGCCGTTCAGTACTCGATTATTTTTAATTGCTTGTTTATCAATTTCTTGCAAAAGCTTCAGGCTGTCGATGCTTTGGATAGTGTGCACAAACGGCGCGATGTATTTCACCTTGTTGGTCTGCAGATGGCCGATGAGATGCCACTCAATGTCGGCCGGCAGCTCGGGCTGTTTGGCTACGAGTTCCTGCACTTTGTTTTCGCCGAAGAGCCGGGCGCCCGCCGCGTAAGCTTCCTGTAGCTTCTCAACCGGGTGGGTTTTGGTGACGACTACCAAGCGGCAGTTGGTGCCCGCAAGCTCTTGTTCGAAGTGACGAATGTTATCGGCAATACTCATGATGTAAAAGTAGGGGAGCGGTGCGCGCCTAGCGTTAGTCTTCTAATGCGTTGGTCAGGAACGTGTTTTTCAGCCCCAGCCACAGCAACCATAAGCCCACACACCAGAACAAATAAATACGGTAATAATCTTTGGTGTTGCGAAAACGCGTCTGCTTGATTTCTGATTTTTCATAGCGGTCGATCTGGCGGAAGACGCGGTTGAGGGCGGCATTGTCGGTGGCACGGAAAAACTGGCCTTCGCCGGCCTGAGCCAGTTGGCGCATGGTGGTTTCGTCGAGGCGCGTTTCTACGTAGCGCGGGCGCCCGGCTTCGTCGGTGCCGTACGGCACCACGCCGTCTTTTCCCAGCCCGATCGTGTATAGCTTCAGCCCAAAGGCATGGGCCAACTGGGCGGCCGTGAGCGGATCGAGGTTGCCGGCTGTGTTCTCGCCGTCGGATAGCAGAATGCACACCTTGGTGCGGCTGCGGGAGTCGCGCAGGCGGTTGGTCGCTACGCCCAAGGCGGTACCGATGGCCGTGCCGTCGTTGGCAATCATGCCCAGATGCAGGCTGCTGAGGTTTTCGCGCAGCAAGTCGTAATCAGTAGTAAGGGGCGCCAACGAATACGCGTCGCCGGCAAAGACTACCAGCCCAATACGGTCGCCGACGCGGCCGTCGATAAAGTTGCGGGCCACGCGCTTGGCGGCCTCTAAGCGATTGGGTTTCAGGTCGCCCAGCTCCATCGAGCCCGATACGTCGAGCACCAACAGAATGTCAATGCCCTCGCCGGTTTGCACCACGCGCTCATCCGTTCGCTGCGGGCGCGCCAGCGCTACCACGCCGAAGGCCATGCTCAGGCCCAACACCAAATCGGGCAAAAAGCGGAGGCCCGCCGTCCAGTCGCGGCGCAGTTGCCCGGCCACAAAAGCTACATCGAGGCGCGGGCGCCGCCGGTGCACCAGCAGCCAACGCCCCAAAAACAGCAGCGGAATCACGGGCAGCAACAACAACAGCCGCGGCTGCGCCCACGTGTAGCTTGCCAGCGTAGCATAGCGAAGCCCGTCGAGCAAAGGAGCCAGGAAGCGTTGCCAAAGCTGGTCGGGCATGAGGTTTAGAATCAGGTAGATAAGAGTTAAAAGAATCGGGTCGTGACCATGTCGTAGCGGCGCTCGGCAAAGTTGCGCAATAGCGAAAAGGCTTCTTCCGTTTCTTCTTCTTCGTCGGTGAGCTGGTTGCCGTAAATTACGCGGTCGGCAATGCGCAGGGCTTGCTTTACGTCGCCGTTATTTTGGTAGTGCTCCACTATCTCTTTGGTAGTGAGGCTGTTAATGGCGTTGTTTTCTAGAGTTGTCAGATAGTTTTTCCACAGCGTGATGGCGCGTTCCATATTGGTCAGCGACCGCGACAACGTGAAGCGCTCGACGTGGCGGGCGTATTGGGCCAGAAAATACACATGGTTTTTGCGCAGCTTATACAGCTGATACCGCTGCCGCCAAGTGCGGCCAAAACCCACCACAATTCCCAGCGCTACCAAGATTACGGCCGCCGCACCCGCCAACCAATACGGATAGTTGAAACGCTGTTCGACAGGCAATAGCGCAGTATTCTGGCGCAAGACGGGCGGAGTGTCGAAGGCCGGTGCTGGAGCCGTACGCTTCAGCCGCACGGTGGCCGGTGCCGTAGTGATAGTAAGGGTATCGCGGCCGTGCAAAACCGTGGTGGGCAAGCTCAGCCGCTGCACCGAATCGAGCGCGAAGGTGCGCAGGTGGTACACGGTGCGGTCGAGGCTGCGGCCTTTGCGGGTGCGGGTGGGATAATAGGTTTTGCCGACGAACTCAAACGGCTCAAACTTGGCCGTCGAATCTGGGAAGATTACTTCCAGGGAAGACTCATGATTGTGAAGTAGCTCATAATCAATTACTTCGCCTATACGTACTGATGGGCGCAAAAAGCGGCTTTGCGGCTGATCTGGCGGCGATTGGGCCAGCGCGCCCAACGGCGCTAGCAACCATGCGGCAGCTATGGTCCAATGCATCTTGCTCAAAAACAGCTTCTTAAAGAAGCTTACGCCAACCTTACGCACGGCCTCCCCGCTGATTGCGCCGCCGAAACAGATTCACCAACTGCGGCAGGTAGTCGGTGTTGGTGGCAATGGATAAGTATTCGGTGCGGTGGCGCCGGCAGATTTGCCCGATCTGCTCGCGGTTCTGCTCGTAGGTAGCCCGGTAACGCGCCCGAAAGGCTTCCGAAGAAGTGTTCACCCACACCGTGCGCCCCGATTCTTGGTCGTGCAAGGGCACGATGCCCAGCGGTGGAAACTCGCGCTCGCGCTTGTCGAGCAACTGTAGCACGACCAAATCGTGCTTGCGCGCCAGCATGGTGAGTTCGCGCTCGTAATTCGCGTCGATAAAGTCGGAGATCAGCAGCACAATGCTCCGGCGCTTGAGCAGCCCCAGCGCCTGCTTGATGCCAGCCGCCACAGCCGTATGACGGGAGCGAGGCTCCAACGCAAACAGCTGTTTGATAAGCGCATACGCGTGTCTCACGCCTTTGCCGGGTGCCAGGTACAATTCCTTTTGATCGGAAAAGGCCAGGATGCCCAACTGCGCATCTTGCCGAGCGGCCGAGAGCGCCAGCACCCCACAGATTTCGCGGCCCACGTCTAGCTTGCGGCGGCCTTCGGCACCTACGCGTTGCGAGGCGCTAACGTCGAGCAGCAGCAGCACCGATTGTTCGCGCTCTTCCTTGTAGGTCTTTACGAACGTGCCGTGGCCCTTGCTCGATACGGCCCAGTCGATCGCGCGTACCTCGTCGCCGTATTGGTAGAGGCGCACGTCGTCGAACTCCAACCCTGTGCCCTTGAACACGGAATGAAAATCGCCTTGCAATTGCGCGTCCACAGCCTTCAGGATGCGGATTTCCATTTGCCGAAGCTTGCGCACGAGTTGCTGGAACGGTGTGGCGGCGGGCGAATTCATTTCGGCTAAACTACGGGTTTCGAACTAACTTTGTCACCGTGAAAAAGCTTCCTGCCGGTTTTCTGCTGTTTTTGAGTCTTGCGCTAGCGTGTTGTCAGCGTCCCGAAGAACCTACGCCGCCCGCTCGGCTTTTGCCCAAAGAGCAGATGGAGAGCCTGCTAACGGAGCTGCATATTTTGGAAGCGCGAGTCGATGCCGTCAACCTTCCGCAGGATTCGGCGCGGGCACTCTACAACACGCTGCAAAAAGAAGTGTTTCAGCGTCGTGGCATTACGGATTCGGTGTTTAAGCAGAGCTACCGCTACTACGCCATTCACAACAAAGACCTCGACAACATCTACGGCAGCGTAATCGATAGCCTGACCAAACGCGAGGAAAAAGCCAGAGCCGCGACGCAAGCCAAGCCGCTAAAGTAAGCGGTGGCCGTTGGGCACGGGCGCCGCCAGAGAAGCCAGTACAATATCACCGTTAGCATCGGCCGCGCCCGTCACGAGTACTTCGGAGCGAAAAGGGCCGATTTGTTTGGGCGGGAAATTGACCACGCACAGCACTTGGCGGCCTATCAGGTCTGTAGGCTGATAATGGCGCGTAATCTGGGCGCTGGAGCGTTTGTGGCCGATTTCGGGGCCTAAATCGACGAGCAACTGGTAAGCTGGCTTTCGGGCTTGCGGAAATTCGCGGGCTTCCAAAATGGTGCCCACGCGGATGTCCACGCGCTCAAAATCGGCCCACGAAATAACGGGAGAAGCTGATTCCATGCAGGCAAGGTAGAAAAGCGCGCGTCAGGGCGCGACGGCAAACCGATCGAGTTGGGCCAGCTTCAGCTTGATCTGGCCTTCCCAGTTCTTCTGGTTGGGCGTGTTCAGGCCGTGGTTTGTTTCGGCGTCGTAGCGCGCCTCGTCGCGTTGCCATTCGGCAAATGCGGCGTTGGTTACGTTCTTAAATCCGGGCTGCAAGTGCGCGCAGTTGAGGTGCAGCGTGCTCAGCTTTTGGCGCAGCTTGCGGGCGTGGTACTCCGTGATGTCGAAGTGCAGCTGCTCGTGTTTCAGCAGCGACTCGTTGGACTTGGTAGCCTCGCGCACCCACGATTCGGTGGGCGAAAACACGGCCCGCACGCTGTAGTTGAAAACGAAATCGGTGCAGCCGGCTTTTACGTCGATGGTGGCGGTAGTGAGCGCGGCCAGCTTATCGGCGGGTGTGGGCTTGCTCTTGAAATCGGACCAAGCCAGCGGCCGGGTCGGCGACCACGGAATCAGCGTAGCGGGGTCGGCGGCCACAACTGTGTTTTGCGGGGCTGGTGTGGAAGCCATCGGCAGCCAAAACAGCAGCGGAAGGAGAAAGGAGAAAACGGGCATTACCAGGTCAGTAGTAAGTCAGAAAGCACTACAACGTACAACCTTTAAGTTCTAGTTCGTGAGCAGAAGTGCAAAGGCTTTTTATTTCTCCTCGAATTAATTTATATAAATGTTTGATTGTCAGTTATTTATATAAATAAGCTTGGAGTCGGCTAGCGAGCCAAAAGGGCTTCTTGCCGAACATGTACGGCGCTGTGCTGCCGGAAGCGCCACAACAAGACGCCTGCCACCAGCGACAGGCCCGTCAGCAACCCAATCCAGACGCCCGTCGCGCCCAGATGCAGCAGAAAGCCCAATGCGTAGCCCAGCGGCAACGCCACTGCCCAGTACGCCAGCAACGCCACCACCGAAGGTACTTTCACGTCTTCGAGGCCGCGCAACGCACCAAGCCCCACCACCTGAAGGCCATCGGAAACCTGAAATAAAGCCGCAATGAGCAGCAGGTTAGAAGCATAAGCCACCACCTGCGGGTCGTGGTTGTAGAAATATGGAATATGGGTCCGGCCCGCAATCAGCACCAACGCCATCGTGCTCATAAACAAGAACGTAAGCGTGTAGGAAGTGAAACCCGCGTTCCGCGCGCCCGATAAGTCACCGAGGCCGCGCAGGTTGCCCACCCGAATAGTCGCCGCCGCTGCGATGCCACTGGCCGCCATGTACGTCACCGACGCCACGTTGATGGCAATCTGGTGAGCAGCAAGGGAGGTAGCGCCGAGCCAGCCAATCATGATGGCTGAAAAGCTGAACGCGCCCATCTCGAACATCATCTGCACGCCAATTGGGGCACCCAACCCGATCAGACGACGCAGTACGGCGGCTTCGGGGTGCAGCCAATGGCCGGCGGCTTCGCGGTACGGCCGCAGGCGCGCCGCACGCAACACGTACAAGCCCATAAACAAAGCCATCAGAATGCGGGCCGTAAGGGTTGCCCACGCCGAGCCCATCAAGCCCAGACGCGGAGCGCCAAAGTGCCCAAAAATGAGCGCGTAGCACAACAAGGCATTGATGATGTTGGCCATGATCGACAGGAACATGGCTTGGCGTGTAAGCCCCAGGCCCTCAGCAAATTGCTTGAAGCCCTGAAACACCATCAGCGGCAGCAACGACACAAACAGCACCCGCACCCACGGGGCCGCCAGCGCTACCACTTCGGCCGGCTGGTGGAGGTGATGCAGCAAGGGCGCAATCAGGAAGCCGACGCCAGCCAGCACCAGGCCCGCCACCGCGCTCAGCCACACGCCGTGCACAAGCAGCTCGCCGAGGCGGCGAACGTCGCGCTTGCCGTCGGCAGCAGCCACCAGGGGCGTAATTCCCATCGAGAGACCCAGACCCAGCACCATCACCACTGTGTTCACGCTCACGCCCAACGACACGGCTGCCAGCGGAATCTTGCCGGTTTGGCCTACCATCACGCTGTCGCACACGTTGACCAAGACGTGGCCCAACTGGCTCAGTACCACAGGATAAGCAAGTAAAAGCGTAGGCTTGATATGCGGGCGGAGCGAGGAAAACTGCATAACTAGGACGGGTGGAATTGGGCCGCAAAGGTACGACGCCCGCCGCGGGTATTCCCGCTTTGTCAAGATGTTCCGGCGAAAACCAGTTGCCCTAAAACACAGGGGCCGAGGCCAGTGCCTTCCGGATGCGACGTAGCGCCTCTCGCAACGCCTCCTCGGGTACGGCATACGACAGCCGGACGAACCCCGGGGCGCCGCAGCTGGCCCCGTCTACGACGTCTACGCCGGCTTTGCGCAAGCGCGTTACTAAGCTGGCCGACGCGATAATTGGGTCGATGCGAGGCGTTAGGTAAGCGGTAAAATCCGGGAAGGCGTAATACGTGCCTTCAGGAATGTGGCAATGCACATTGGGCAGGTCTGCCAGGCCATCCAGCAAGATGTTGCGTGTTGTGGCCAGCTGTGCAAGTAACTCACGGGTAATGCTGGCCGAGGCTTTGGTGACGGCTAACGCTGCATGCTGGTTGGGCGTAGGAACTGCCGCGGCGGTGGCAAATTGCCAGGCCGCGCACACCTGCGCCACGGCCGTCGGGGCCACCAAGTAGCCCACGCCCCAGCCTACCAACGCCAGCGATTTGGAGAATCCGTTGACGACAACGTGCTGGGCGTGCGGGTCGGCAAACTCCAGCAGCGAAGGCACCGGCTCCGTGCTGAACGATACCAAATCGTAGATTTCGTCCGAAATCACCATCAGATTCGGGTGTTGCCGGGTCACGTCCAGAATGGCTTCTACTTCTGCGTGTTTGTAAATGCGACCCGTGGGGTTGTTCGGGTTGCTAAACAACAAAATCCGCGTGCGCGGCCCAATAGCTGCTTTCACAGCGGCCGGCGTCAGGGTGTAGTCGTCGGCGCTGTTGAGCGGGAGGGGGCGCATGTTTCCGCCGGCCTGCTCAATCAAGCTTTTAAACCCAAACCACACCGGGGTTGGCACCAGTACTTCGTCGCCGGGGCGCAGCAACGTTTTGAACAAGGCAAACAGCGCCGCTTTGCCGCCCGGCGTCACCACTACTTGTTGCGGCGAGACGCCATAGCCGCTCGAGCGGCGGTAAGTGCTGGCCAAAGCTTCGCGCAAAGCGGGCAGGCCTTCGATGGGGCTTACTGATAGCTGCCCGCCCTGAATAAGGCGCGTCGCAGCCTCGACGGCCACCGTCGGAGTCGGGAAATATCCATAGCCGGATGCTAGGCTAATGACCGCGCTGTGCATGTGCAATTGTGTTAAAAAGCACGTGAACTTAGCAATCTTTGCGAAGTATAAAAATAGGAGCTTCGGGAGTAATTTATAAAATGTTTACCTTCAATTGATTAGCTAATTACATTAAAAATAGCGTCAACGAAATAATCCTTATCATCGGTAAAATATTCAAGAATTTGTAGATCAGATTGCGCTGCCAAATTGTCGAGAATGGGACGGGTGAACTTATAAGAATTTTCTGTGTGAATAACTTCCCACGCCGCGAACTCAAAGCTTTGTTGCAACGCCCTAACGTTCACGGTCTGGGCCTTCGTGCTGACCAAAAATGACCTGACGGCACCGTCAAGCGGGTCATAGTCGGTGTAGTGCTGCCAGTGGGTCAGGTCAAAATCGGCGCCCAGTTCGCGGTTGAGCCGCACGAGCAAATTAAGATTAAACGAAGCCGTGACACCTTGTGCATCGTCGTAAGCCGCCCGGATGACGCGTGGGTCTTTTTGCAGGTCAAAGCCGATTAGCAAACGGTCGTCGGAAGTGAGCGGGCGTGCCAAGCGCCGCAGGAAACGCAGGCGCTCGTCGGGCAGGAAGTTGCCGATGTTGGAGCCCAAAAACAGCACGGCTTTGCGGCCTGGCCGGGCGGCCATCAGGGCCAGCGCATCGGCGTAGTCAGCTACAACGGGCTCAACCGGCAAGTCGGGCAGCTCGGCCTGTAAGCTGGCTACCAGCCCATCGAGGGCGGCGGCAGAAATATCAACGGGCACATACGTAACCTGCGCCCCGGTTTCGAGCAGGTGCCGCAGCAAGATCTTGGTTTTCAGGCCGTCGCCGGCGCCTAGTTCCAGCAAAAAGAAGGGTTCGTCAGCCTCTTGCGGGCGCAAGGCCTTCCCGATGGCTTCGCAGTGCGCCGTGAGCAGGGCAAACTCGGTGCGCGTGGGGTAATACTCCGGCAGCGCCATGATCTGCTGAAACAGGCGGCTGCCTGCGTCGTCGTAGAAGTACATCGACGACAGCGTTTTGGGCGTACGGCTCAGACCTTGGGCTACGTGTTGGGCCAAAAGTTGCGTGGACGTGACCGGAAGCAAAGCAGAATCGTGGGCAGTGGAAGTGCGCATAGGGGGTACAGCAAGCAAAATTGCCTGTTCAGTTTATGTTTCTGATAATCAAGTAGTTGCTATTTAGCCAGCCGAATGCCCGTAAATTGCCAGCGCTTGTCGGCCTGAAAGAAGTTACGGTAGGTAAGCCGGATGTGGCTTTCGGGCGTGGCACAGGAGCCGCCGCGCAGTACCATCTGATTGATCATGAATTTGCCGTTGTATTCGCCCAACGCACCTGCCGCCCGCTCGTAGCCAGGGTAGGGGTGATAAGCCGAATACGTCCATTCCCAAACGTCGCCGAGCAACTGGTGGCACTGCGCGGGATCGGCGTCCGGCGATACGGGCTGCGGGTCGAATAGGCCGCTTTCCACGAAGGTGCCGTTGGCCGCCCGAGGGGCAAAGTGGCGGGCCGCTATTTCCCATTCCTGCTCGGTGGGCAGGCGGGCACCCACCCAGTGCGCGTACGCATCGGCTTCGTAAAAGCTGACGTGCGTGACGGGCGCTGCCGGGTTGACGGGCTGCAACCCCGAGTGCGTAAAGCGGTGCCAGCCGTTGTCTTTCCGCACCCAATACAGCGGCGCTTCCCAGTGGGCTGCCTGCACCAGATCCCAGCCTTCGCCGAGCCAGTAGCGAAAATCCTGGTAGCCACCCGCTTCGATAAACTCAATGTATTCGGCATTGGTAACCAAGCGGTTTTGAAGCGAGAAATCGGCTACGTACACTTCGTGCGGCGCTTGTTCATTATCAAAGCAAAAGCCTGTGCCTTCGTAGCCGATGCGGTGCACGCCGCCGGGCACGGACAGCCATTGCAGGGGCAGGGTGCGAGCCGGCGCCCCCTGCAAAGCCGCCGGCAGCGGTTGGTAAGCCGGAGCCAAAGGACTGGTACTCAGGATGTATTTGATGTCCGTTACCAGCAGCTCTTGGTGTTGCTGCTCGTGTTGCAGGCCCAACTCAAACACGGTGCTAAAGGCCGCCGGCAGCGTGTCGGTAGTAGCCAAAAGCTGTTGCATGTGCTCGTCGACGTGGGCGCGGTACGCATACACATCTTGCAGCGGCGGGCGCGACAGCGTGCCGCGGTCGGCGCGGTTGACGCGGCTGCCCAGCGAATTGTAGTACGAATTGAACAGGAACGCGTAGTCGGCGTGATATACGCGGTACCCCGGCAGGTATTCGCCTAGCAAAAAAGTCTCGAAAAACCAGGTAGTGTGCGCCAAATGCCACTTCGGCGGACTAACGTCGATAATGGGCTGTACCACAGTGTCTTCGGGGAGCAGCGGGCGGCACAGAGTTTCGGTTTGGCGGCGCACTGCCTGGTAGCGGTCCAGCAGAGAGGCAGGCACCCTGACAGAGGCAGTAGCTGGCGTAGGTTGTGAAGTCGACATGGCAAGCAAGGAAAGGACAGTGCTGAGGTAACCTCAGAACGTACGTGAAGTTTTGTCCAATAGCTACAAAAGCAAGAGCGGCACGAGCTAAGCTCGACCAGTATTTAGCGCAGCACTTGCTTTTTAGTACGTAGAAGGTCGTCAGTAGTAAGTGGTATTTTGTGCAATAGCGAGAATATTTTGGATATTTTTTCAGCTATTGCCGTTGGGCTGCCCGTTGAAGCAGCACTGTTCGTTCCCGATTCCACCTCCAAAAACACTGGGCTATGATAACAAATGATGTACCCCAACGCGGCGCTGCTGCGGCTACAAAAGGGCAGAAAAGCAGTCAGAGCGCCGCTTCTGCCCGCAAGAGCACCCGCGGTTTTGCTGCCATGGATCCGGCCCAGCAGAAACGCATTGCCAGCGAAGGCGGCAAAGCCTCACACGCCAGCGGCCGCGGCCACCGGTTTACTTCGGAAGAGGCGCGTGCTGCCGGCCGTAAAGGCGGCATGTCCAACCGTACGCGTAACGAACCAAGCAGCCCTGCTGCCCGCTCGTAATTCGTCCCCTTTCGGCCGGTAAGACCGCCTTCTTAAGCCTCTGCGCCCTGCGTAGAGGCTTTTTTTATGTGTTTGATTATAAGATTGTTATACTGTGCCTGATATAAGCTTTGTTTCGGCGGTAAGTTATTTCGGCGTTACTTATCGGCTGTTTGCCTGTTAGGATATCCGTATGCTACAACTCCGTTACTCGCAGCGTGTTCTGCGCTTCAATTTTCCGGCCCGTACGTCGCGCGGGGCTCTCACCGAACACGTTGCGTGGTATCTGCATCTTTTCGACCCGGCCCAACCCGGTCGAGAAGGCATAGGCGAAGCCGCCCCGCTAGCGGGGCTAAGCCCCGACTACAAGCCCGGGTTTGAGGCGCAGCTCCAGAAGCTATGCTCTGATTTTAATAATCTGAATACAAGCGCATTAGAGCCGGAGGAGATAGCCAAGTTCGTAGGTCCCGAATGGCCTGCGCTGCGGTTCGGACTGGAAACCGCCGCCCTGGACTGGCAACACGGCGCCCGACGCCACCTCTACGACAACGCATTCAGCCGGGGCGAAGCAGGAGTGCCCATCAACGGCTTGGTGTGGATGGGCGATGCCGGCTTCATGCGCGAGCAAATTCAAAAGAAGCTGGCCGATGGTTATTCGTGCCTGAAACTCAAAATCGGGAGCCTCGACTTCGAGACCGAGCTGCGGCTGCTGGCCGAAATCAGAGCCGTGGCGGGTCCGGCCGAACTCACGTTGCGCGTAGATGCCAACGGCGCTTTTGCCCCCGACGAGGCCTTGTCGAAGCTCGAACGGCTGGCCCAATTCGAGCTGCATTCCATTGAGCAGCCCATTGGGGCCGGCCAAATCGAGCGCATGGCGACCGTGTGCCAACGCTCGCCCGTGCCCGTGGCGCTGGATGAAGAACTGATCGGCGTCACCCAGCCCGCGGCCCAAACAGCGTTACTTGAGCGCATCAAACCGGCCTACATCATCCTTAAACCCACCTTGGTGGGGGGGCTGCAAGCCACCCTCGAATGGGTAGCTACCGCCGAAGCCCTGGACATCGCGTGGTGGCTTACGTCGGCGCTGGAGTCGAACATTGGCCTGAACGCAATCAGCCAGCTGGCCGGGCAATACGCACGGCTTGGCTTTGCCCAAGGGCTCGGTACGGGGCAGCTATATCACAATAATTTGGCGGCGCCGCTTTACATCGAGGCCGGTCAGCTGTATTATAATCCACAGACGCACTGGGAGTTACCGGGGTGATACAAGGGGCAGACAATTAGCGGCTTTTTTTAGTAAATTACCGGACCCGCCTTCCCTTTCTTATGTCCGCCCCGCGCTTGTTTGCCATGCTGGTTTCGGGCCGTACTCGGCCCCTGTGGACATGCTTTGGCTTGCTCATTTTGCTGTTGTGTATGCCCTTTGTGCCCCTTTCGGCCCAAGATTCGGGGGCGCCTTTTACCATCGTAAATCAGAAAAAACAGGCCGTCCGGATTCCCTTCGAATTGCAGCGCAACCTCATTGTGGTGAGTGCTAAGCTCAATGGCAAAGGGCCGTACAACTTTCTGCTTGATACGGGGGTGGGCATTTCGCTCATCACCGACCCATCGCTTCGGCAGACGCTGAACCTGCCCATCGGCAACCGCTTTCAGGTGGCCGGCGCGGGTGAGGAAAACGCCATTCAGGCCTTCCAGAGCGACGGCGTGCGCGTGGAGCTGCCCGGGGTAGTAGCGCCGGCGCTCTCCTTTTTAGTGTTGTCGGAAGATGTGCTCAACCTGTCGGGCTACGTGGGCGTGCCCATTCACGGCATTCTGGGCTACGATATATTCCGCAGCTTTGTGGTTGAGGTGCGGCCCGTTGAGTTAGTGCTTCGGTTTCACGACCCCTATATGTTTCGGCAACCGCAGGGCCGCAGCTGGACTACTATACCGTTGCAGCTGCAAGGCAATAAAGCCTACATCACAACGGAAGTGGTTGTGAATGACCAACTTGCGTTGCCCTTGAAATTGGTGTTGGATACGGGTGCGGGACATGCTTTGTCGCTGGAAGTCGGCTCCGACCCGCGCCTACAATTGCCGCCCACCCGCCTGCGCTCGCAGCTCGGCCGCGGTTTGAGCGGGTACATCAACGGTTTTCTGGGGCGCGTGACGGCCCTGCAGATCGGCAAATACCGCCTCAAATCGCTGCTTACGTCCTTCCCCGACGCCGACAACGTGCAGCAGCGCGTCGATATTCCGCGCAACGGCAACGTGGGCTTCGAGCTGTTGAAGCGCTTCAACATGATCATCGACTACCCGCACGCGCAGTTGATGTTGCGGCCCAATGGCCTGTACCGCGACCCGTTTGAGCACGACATGAGCGGCTTCGACCTGATGGCGACTGGCCCCGATTTGCGCCGCTACATCATCATGAAAGTGCAGCCCGATTCACCCGCCTCGGCGGCCAACCTGCACCCCAACGACGAGATCGTTTCCATCAACCTGCAACCGGCATCCAGCATGAGTCTGACCCAGATCAGCCGCCTGCTGCACTCCGCCGATGGCCGCCTGCTGCTCCTGATTGTGCGACGCAGCGATGGGCACATGTACACGACGGCTCTGCAGCTAAAACGCCAGATCTGAGTAAATCACCGCCGCACGAAAGGCTTGCAAAATCCTTACATTTAAAAACTTCGCTGTTTTTTCCTCCCACTCGTCCTTTTCCGCCGCCCAATGCCCACGGCTCCTTCGCCCGCGCTGCCGCCTGCCATTCGCGATAACCAGCACATCTACAGCGATTATTTCGACGAAGAGTTTGCCCGTAGCCTCGACGAAAACATCCTGCAGATGCTGGACCGGATCTGGTTTCGCTCCAAGCTGGTGGGCTTCGAGGATTTTCCGCAGCGCAACAACCCCGAGCGGCCACTCATTTTCGCCAGCAACCATTCGGGCATGGCTTTCCCCTGGGACGCTATGGTGGCGCTCGCCCACCTGATGCGCTGCCTGCCCAAGCCCAGCGACCTGCCGCGCCCATTGTCGGCGCCCATGCTCTCGCAATCGGTGCTGATGAACCCCTTCTTAGTCAAGAACTTCTGGAAGAAGTGTGGTTGCGTAGATGCCACCACGCTCAACTTCGAAACGATGATGTACTACACCGACCACAACCTGATGCTGTATCCGGAGGGCGTGCCCGGCATTGGCAAAGGGTTCAATCGCAAGTACCAGTTGCAGCGTCTGGCCACCAGCATGATCCGGCTGGGCATTCAGCACCGCACCGACATCGTGCCGTTTTACACCATCAACGGCGAGTATCTCAATCCCTTCGCGTATAGCTGGCGCTGGCTCAACGACAAGACCAAGAAAATCGGGATTCCGTTTTTGCCGCTGGGCCCTATTGTGCTGCTGGTTTTGTTGCAGCCCTGGTGCTTTTACATGGCCTATCCGGCCAAGCTCACCTTTGTGCTCGGTTCGCGCATCAAGCCCTACGAACTCACCGACAAGCCCCACGACCAGATCACCCGCGAAGAGTACGAAACCTTGTCGGAACAAGTGCGCCAGCGCATGCAAACCGAAATGGACGCCGCCGTGAAAGCCCACGGCCGATCGCCGTACCGCTTGGGGGAAATGTGGCAGCGCATCAAGCAAAACTGGCGCTATTTCCCGTTTTTCCTGCCTTTTGCGTGGCCAGCCATGTTTGCCGAGTTCGAGCGATTATACGTCCGTGAAGGCTGCCGCGACTTCCAGATGGATCTGACCCGGCCGGGCGCGTGGCTCCGCATGATTTGGCGCAACCCCCACACCCTGTACTTCTTCATTCCCGTATTAGGTTGGATTCCTATTGCCTTGCGAGGGTACAAAGGCAACACGCTTCGCAAGTCACCACCTCAACAGCCGTAAGCCGGAGGTATAGGAATAGATATGAGTTATAAAGTTTAACAAATTTTTCATAACTATTTGTAATTCAAATAATTATGAAAATACCCGACCTGCCATCCACTTGCTGAATTCTACGCTCAGCGTCCCAATTCCCACCCGATGCCCTCCACCCAACATTCCGTACTCAAGCAGTTTGTCACGGCCGCTACGGGCCCTCTGGCGCGCAGGCGGCCCCGTCTTCCTGCCATGCGCCTGGCGCTGGAGATGAGCACGCTTTTTCAATTTATGCCCTGGGGCGTACACTTGGAAGATGCTGATGTAGAAGGTATTACATCCGAATGGATTCGGCCCGAAGCTGCCGATGCCCGTCGCGTATTGCTGTATCTGCACGGTGGTGGCTACGTAATGGGCTCGTTGAATACGCACCGGGCCCTAATCGGCTCGTTAGCAAAGCGTTGCGGGCTTACTGCCCTCGCCATCGACTACCGCAAAGCACCCGAGTATCCTTTTCCGGCTGCTTTACAAGATGCCCTCACGGCCTACCGTTGGCTGTTGCGCGAAGGCTACCGTGCGCAAGACATCGTCGTGGCCGGCGACTCCGCCGGGGGCGGCTTGGCGTTGGCGCTTGCCATTGCCCTGCGCGATGCCGGCGATCCTTGCCCGGCCGCGGTCGTTGGGTTGTCGCCCTGGACCGACCTTGTACTGCCCCATAGCGCGCTTCAGCACTTGGCCCACGAAGAAGCCCAGCTTCTCGAGGCGTTGGAAATCCGTGGTTGGGGACCGCTTTACGCCGGCGATACCCCGCTGACGCATCCGCTTATTTCGCCGGTTCACGCCTCCCTGCACGATTTGCCCCCGCTGCTCATTCAGCTTTCCGATGCCGAAGTGCTGTGTGCCGATGGCCTTTCTTTCGTGCAAAAAGCCCAGGCGGCCGGCGTAGATGCTACGCTGCAAGTTTTTCCGGGGCTGGTGCATTGGTGGCATCTGTTCTGGCGCGTTGTGCCCGAAGCCAGCGAGGCACTCAACCAAGTTGCTGGGTTTGTGCAGGAAATCTGGGCGGCTCAGAGCCGGTCTGAAAAAGCAGTGTCACGGCCGCGGCGACGGTCGGTGCTGGCCGCCTAAGATGAATGCAGGAACTGCAAAAAATAGCGACCGATGTAGGCAGAAACACAACTATTTCCTAGCTTCAAATGCCCTATAATCAGCTTATTATGGCCTTGAATATGACAAGCGGCCACCCGCCAAAAAAATTGTTTCTGCATAGTCTGCTATATAGTTATGATTTTGTAGGTTTGCGATAAGTAGTCGGCTTGCATACTATTTTTGGGCGCTGGCAGACTTGTCGCATTGTTTTTATTCCCACCAACCCTTTTAATCATTCAGCCTCATGGAAGATCTATTCAAAAAGTTCATCAACGCCGGCGTCGGTTTCGTGTCGCTGACCACTGATCGTGTGCAAACCACCATCGACGCCCTCGTGAAGGAAAGCAAGCTGTCGGAGCAGGAGGGAAAGAAGATCATGGACGATCTGAAGAAAAACACCGACACCAAGCGCAAAGAGCTCGAAAAGCAAATCAACGGCATTGCCTCGCGCGTGATGAAAAGCATGGGCGTCGCGACCAACGCCGACGTGGAAGAGCTGAAACGCACCGTGAAAGGCAGCGGCTCTAAGTCTGCAAGTTCTTCAGCATCAAGTACTTCTAAAAGCGGCGCTAGCAAGTCAGGTGGCAGCAAATCGGCCACTGCTACGGCCGCTGGCGCAGCTAGCAAAGCAGCCGGCGCTACCAAGAAAGCCGCGACCAAAACCAGCGCTGCTGCCAGCACGGCCCAAAAATCGGCGGCCGGCAAAGCTGGCGCTGCCAAAACCAACTCCAAACAGTCAACCTCGGCTGCCGACAATGGCAGCGCCGACTCGGCTTCGTAAGCCGGCCGCATTTTGCGTCTGATACCTGAGAAAAGCCAGTGCCGCCCTCGAAGCGGATGCTGGCTTTTCTCTTATCCCTGTATTTTGCAGTTCCTTCCCACTTAGCCAGTTGCCGCACGCATGTTCAAAAACACGATTTCCAATCTGGGCCGTATTCGGCAAGTAGTGGAAGTGCTGGTGCGCTATGGCTTTGAGGATGTGGTAACCAACACAACGTTGCGCCGCCTCGTGCCCCAGAAACGCCGCCTCTCGTGGCAGCACGCCGAGCGCCCGGTATTTGAAACGACGCGCTGGGAGCGCATCCGGATGGTGATTGAGGAGCTCGGCCCCACGTTCATCAAGCTGGCGCAGGCCCTTAGCAACCGCCCTGATCTGTTACCCGAACCGCTCATCGACGAGTTTCAGAAGCTGCAAAGCGACGTGCCGCCTTTTGATGTGCAGATGGCCAAGCAAATCATCGAGCAGGAATTGGGCCGCCCGATTTCGGAGGTGTTTACCGAGTTCGACGATGTGCCGCTGGGCTCGGCCAGCATTGGGCAGGTGCACCGGGCGCGGCTGCTGACGGGCGAGGCCGTGGTGATAAAAGTGCAGCGCCCCGACGTGCAGGAAAAGGTGCGCACCGACCTGAACCTGCTGCACGAACTGGTACGCCTGACCGCCGGTTTTTTGCGCAACCAAGGCCTTTCCAACCCCCAAGACATCGTGGATGCGTTTGAGCGCAGCATGATGAAGGAGCTAGACTACACTTCCGAAGCGCGGAGTATGGAACAGTTTCGGAAGCTCTACGAGAGCTACACAACGTTCTATATTCCAAAGCCTTACCGCGAGTTCTCAACGGCCAAGATTCTCATTATTGAGTTTGTGAGTGGCTGCAAGATCTCGGATAAGCAGCAGTTGCTGGCCTGGGGACTGAGCCCGGAGAAAGTCGCCGAAACCGGCATGGACATCTACCTGACGCAAATCTTCGAGTTCGGGATTTTCCACGCCGACCCGCACCCTGGCAACGTGCTGGTGCGTCCCGATGGCACGCTGGTGCTCATTGATTTCGGGATGGTAGGGAAACTTACCAAGCAGCAGAAGTACGCCTTTGCCGGCGTGTTTATTGGCATGGCCCGGCAGGATGCGCGCAGCATGGCGCTGAATTTTCGCCGCCTCGCGCTCACGGCCGACATTCCCGACATGCGCGCCTTCGAAGCCGACCTCACCGACCTCATCGAAGACTTTACGATGCTCGACGTGAAGGAAATGAGCATGTCGGACCTCGCCGATCGCTTGCAAATCATCATCTACGACTACAAGCTGCAAGTGCCTGGGGCAGTGTTTCTTATCCTGCGGGCGCTGGTGATTCTGGAGGGCATTGGCAAGGTTTTGCACCCGTCGTTCAACACCTTCGAGTTTGTGCGGCCCTACGGCGCGCGCATCATTGCCGAGCAATATTCTACCGAAAACATCCTGAGCGAAGCGCAGTACACCGGCACCCAGTTGCTGGCCCTGATCCAGACGCTGCCCACGGATATCCGCCAGATCATGCGCAAAATCAGTCGAGGCGATTTGCGGGTTCGGGTAGAACTATCTGGATATCAATTGCTTATGCGCAAGGCTGACCAGTTGGTCAGCCGCACGATCATTGCCTTGCTGGCCGTGGCTTTTTTGCTGTTTTCGGGGCTGAGCTTGCTGGGGCACTACACGGCCGACATGCCATATTACCGCGGCATGCCGGTTATTACGTGGTGGGGGTTTAGTATCACGTCGTTTCTGCTGTTGGTGCTGCTTATTCTGGGCACCCGAAAGCGGAAAGAGTAACGGAAAGGCTTGTTCTGACACGAAATCGCCCCACTAGTTAGTAACCAGTGGGGCGATTTTGCTCAGAGAGCTACGAGCAAACTTAGTGCGCGTGAATACGCTTGCGCTTTTGCCGACGCCGTTCCTGCGCCTGCTTTACCCGGCGATGCAGTTCCTGCTGGGCAGTTTCGGCTTGGCTCGAAGCGTCCGACGAGGTCGTCGCTGCGTTGTTGGATTCAGTGGAGGCCATAACAAAAGAGTTGGTGTGAATCCTTGCGTATACGTAGGGCAGCGCCAGGGTTTACCGAGGATTGGAAATAAAATTTGGCAACCGCTTCAGCCCTGGCTGTAATCGGCTACTTCAACTTGCAGATACTGAGCTAACAAAGCGGCTTTCTCCACTGCTTCCATACGCTTCTGCAAGTCGTATTCTTGCACAACAATTCCTTGGGCCGAGTCGCGGACTGATAGCAGTAGGATATATCCTGCATGCTTCTTATTCACGACTTGGCCGACCTTGGTTGTGGATGTAGTTCCGTAAGCGTAATACTTCAAAACCACCCGGACGATATCGGGGAGGGCATCCCACTGGCCACCTGCTATGCCAGCGAAACGAGTATAGAAGCGGTATCTTTTGTTAGTAAAATCAAACGAAATCCCTTGCTCAAGCGGAGTTATCGGATAAACCAGTAGCAAGCAAAAGCTCGTTTCAATCATGTAATTACCTGCCGCTAGCATTGCAGCAACTAAGACCAGCGCCCAAACTATCGCTGTCTGGCCGGCAAATCGAAGGTTTCGCTTTAAGCAAACTGAGTACAGATTCATCACTTTTGAAAAGCCCAAGCCGGATAGGCCCGCCTGCATTGTGCCTTACGCCTGCTCGAACAAGGCGACCTCGACGTCGAGATAGGCAGCCAGTTCATCGGCCAATTCCAAGGCCTCTGGCTTTGCTGATTCGTGAAACTTCTTCACAATAATACCTTTCGCCGACTGTCCCACCGATAACATAACTATGTAATAGTGAACGGGATTGTTGACCTGCCAACCTCGTCTGCCGGCAATTGGAAGCTCCGAAAAAAACTTAACCACTACCCGATTTACAGGGGGAAGCGGCTGCCAAGTGCCAACTTCCATTCCGAGGACTGTAGCAAAATACCGATAACGTCTTCTGGAAGGATCAAGGGCAAAATCAGTGCTGCTGAAACCAAGAACACAGGCCACTATGAGGCTGATGATGGCCAGCGTGGCGAACATGCGGGCGATAGAAGCCGAATTGCTTTGCGTCGCCATCACGCAACACGTTAATCCTAAAGCAAGCAGGAACGGGAACCCCCAGCGCGCTACGAAGCCTCTAGATTGGATGGTAGTGATAAACATTACAGCATGTTAGCATCAAGAACGCTTCAGGAGATGCTAATTCTGCACTTGCAACAGCACCCGCTAAGTCTAGAAACTAATGCCTAATTCAAGGCGCAGGGACTCATGATTAGGGGTAAAATAGACATAGGAAAAGCCATCTAACATGCGGTCGTAACGTGCCTCAAGGCTAAGCGTAGGCATCGAAGGCCGTGAGATCATAATACCCATGCCTGCCGCCGCTCCTAGGCTGAAATTACCAAGTGCTGAAATAGGCTTCTTTATCGATATATCGGCTTGGGTCGAATACTGATAAAGATCGGTAGAATAGTTCTTGAAATTCACCCCAGCACTAAGCCCCGTATTTAAGTAGGGGCGCACCGTACCATGACCTATTGTGTAGCGCAGAAGCAATGGGAGTTGAAGCTGTGAATAGTCTATAGACGTCGTAACGGTGGGATTTGAAACCGGAGTAGGCTCATAAAGGCTGCGCAAAGACAAATAGGTAGCTTCTAATTGTACTGAAAACGCGGTTTTATTAGTTAGGTGCAAAGACGCACCAGCTTGATAGCCAATTAGTTTGCTATGGTTGCCCATATACGGGTCATGTGAAAAGGCAAAGCGCGATGCATTGATTCCCAGCTTTATACCATAAGAGGCATGCCAACCTTTACTGGGTTTCATTAAGTGACTGGCTTGCTGTGGCTGACGGCAGGCATTGTAATCCATAATCAGCCGGCTCATTCCGACATACTTATAACGATAACGTCTATTGCTCTCTTCAGTACCAAGCTGTAGCGTTGCGCAACCGCCCAAATGGCGATTGAGCACCAGGGTTGCCGTGGCGGGCGGTACTTCAATTACATACGCCGAATCAGCTGCTTGCAAGTAGTAGCGGTGATCACCTTTGGTGTCGTCCCCGGCATACAAGCTGACATACCCTAGTACCAAGGGCGCTACAAATTGGGCTGGACCATGGGGCCCAATACGCTTACTGACCCCAATAGGACCGGAAGCGTCGCCGTAGCTAACGGCTTCAACAGGAGTGAATTCGCTAATGCTTTTACCCCCTTGAAATAGCCGTACGGTTTTAAGCTTATGCGGTATTTGCAGTCGGCCGCGCAAGGTGTCGCCGCCAGCAGTAACAAGGTAATCCTGATTAACACGCTGGGCGGTAGCCGCAAACGCAGTGAGCCCAAAGGCTGCTAGTAAAACAAATGACTTCACGTAAAAAAAGTAGAGTTTTGGCAACAGATACTGAAAATAGAACAACAGGAATATTCAACTTCAAAGAAACCGCGCTTTCAAGTAAGAAAAAAAGCCCCGGCGCACGCGCCGGGGCTTTTTTTCTTACTTGAAAGGAATTTGTAATCTACCGTAGCTTCATGTCGTCGATGATGCGGGCAATGCGCTCGGTTAAGATGCGGTTTTCCATCTCGTAATCCACGGCCGATTTTAGCGGTTGTTTTACGCTGAAATAGAATTTGATCTTCGGCTCGGTACCCGATGGGCGGGCTGAAATCTTGCTGCCGTCGGCGGTGATGAATTGTAGCACGTTGGAGGCTTCCAGGCCCGTTGGGGTTTCGATGCCCGTCCGCAGGTCATGTAGGGTACCTTTCTGATAATCACGCACTTCTACCACCGGTGAGCCGGCAATAGTAGCGGGCGGATTGGCCCGCAGATCGCGCATCATTTCCTGGATCTCCTCGGCGCCGCGCTGGCCTTTTTTCGTGATCGAAATCAAGTCTTCCTTATACAGCCCGTACTCGGCGTACATGGCTACCATTGCCTCGTACAGCGACTGGCCACGGTCTTTGGCCACGGCGGCCATCTCGGCAATAAGGGCGCAGGCCGACACTGCGTCTTTGTCGCGCACGAAGCTGCCGATCATGTAACCGTAGCTCTCCTCGCCGCCGCCGATGTACGTTTCCTTGCCTTCCAGATCGCGGATGATGCCCGCAATGTACTTGAAGCCCGTGAGCGTCTGGTACGCCTTTACGCCGTGGGCATACGCAATATCGCCGAGCACGTCGCTGGTTACGATGGTGTAGACGATGAAGTCCTGATCGGTCATTTTGCCGGCCTGTTTGCGGGCCGACAGCAAATAGTGCGTCAGCAAAGCTGCCGTCTGGTTGCCGTTGACGAGCACCCATTCGCCGTTGCTGTTTTTTACGCCGATGCCTACCCGGTCCGAGTCGGGGTCGGTGGCCAGCACAATATCCGCGTCAAGCTGCTTGGCTTGGTCGAGGGCGATTTGCATGGCCGCTTTCTCCTCGGGATTGGGCGAAACCACCGTCGGGAAGTTACCGTCCGGGGTGGCCTGCTCCTGCACGATGTGCACATTCGTAAACCCGAAGCGCTCTAATGCCTTGGGTACCAACGTGATACCAGTACCATGCAAGGGCGTGTACACGATCTTCAGATCGTGCTGGCGCTGAATCGCCGCCGGGTTGATGCTAAGTTTCTGTACTTCAGTAAGATATGCATCGTCCAAATCGGCGCCGATCATGTGGATGCGCGACTCGTCGGCCTGAAACTTCACTTCGTCAACGGAATGAATGGCGTTGACCTCGTGGATGATGTTCTTGTCGTGGGGCGCAACTACTTGCGCGCCGTCCTGCCAATACACCTTATAGCCGTTGTACTCTTTGGGGTTGTGCGAAGCCGTGACCACGACGCCACTCTGGCACCCCAGATGCCGAATCGTGTACGATAGCTCCGGCGTAGGTCGCAGATCCTCAAACAGATACACCGTAATGCCGTTGGCCGAAAAAATGCCGGCCGCAATGCGCGCAAACTCCCGGCTGTTGTTGCGCGAGTCGTGGGCGATGGCCACCTTAATTTCCTGGTTCGGGAAAGATTTCACGAGGTAGTTGCAAAGCCCTTGCGTGGCCATGCCCAGGGTGTAGCGGTTCATGCGGTTGGAGCCCGTGCCCATTACGCCGCGCAGGCCGCCCGTGCCAAACTCCAGATTGCGGTAAAAAGCGTCGCTCAGGGCTTCTTCCTGGCTGCCATCCGCCATTAACTGACGAATATTAGCCTTTGATTCTTCGTCATAATTACCTGATAACCAGGTATTTATCTTTTCTTGGATTTCGGTAGTCAGCGCCATGTAGGGAGGGGGTAAAAGCGAAGGTTCAGAGTAGGAGACTCAAAGAAAGAAGAAAATGCCGAAGCATGGTAGTGTGAGCCCAAGGTCACATGAATATGCGATTGAAATGTTGGCTTTTTTTTCCGCACTTGCGAAGGAAAATGGCCGTGCTGTGGATGGGCTAAACAGCACGGCCTCAGGTGGTAGTGTAGCCCTCTCGGATTACTCTTTCAATGCCATGAAACAGATTCATCGCCTCATTAACCTGCTGATGATCGTGGTGCTGCTCGTGCTGCTACTCATCCCGGTAGCGGTCGTATTCGCCCACAAACCAGCGCCCACTGACAAGCCGGCGCAACACGGCAGAACGGCGGTCCGCCTCGTTGTGTTTCACCAAGCTCCAAATAGCTTGGGGGCCACGGGCGTCAATGCGTTGTATCTGGCTTAAAAAAAAGCCCCAACCTCCGGGTTCGGAAGCTAGGGCTTTACATTTATATTGGCTGTAGAGTGCTGTCAGCCAACGGATTAGCTTTTTATAAATTACCCCGCAATGCCTGTTCGCGTTCGATGGCTTCGAACAGGGCTTTGAAATTGCCTTTTCCAAAGCTTTTGGCGCCTTTGCGCTGGATGATCTCGTAGAACACCGTCGGGCGGTCTTCTACGGGCTTCGTAAAAATCTGAAGCAGATAGCCTTCTTCATCGCGATCGACGAGCAGGTTCAGGGCCTTAATCGATTCTAGGTCTTCCTCAATGGCCCCTACGCGGTCGAGCAGGTCTTCGTAATACGTTTCGGGTACGCTCAGAAACTCGACGCCCCGGCGGCGCAGCTCCGTTACGGTGCGGCGAATGTCGTGGGTGATGATGGCAATGTGCTGAACGCCAGGCGAATGATAGAAATCGAGATACTCTTCAATCTGCGACTTTTTCTTGCCCTCGGCCGGCTCGTTAATCGGGAATTTGACAAACCCGTTGCCGTTGCTCACCACTTTCGACATCAACGCCGAATACTCCGTGCTGATGTCGTCGTCGTCGAAGGTGATGAGCAGTTTGAAGCCCATCACGTCTTCGTAAAACTTCACCCACTGGTTCATTTCGCCCCAGCCCACGTTGCCCACGCAGTGGTCGATGTACTCGAGGCCCACGGGCTCGCCTTGCGGAACGTTGCTGGTTTTGGCTACGAAGCCGGGCAGAAAGGGCCCGCTGTAGTTGATGCGCTCGACAAAAGTGTGGATGGTTTCGCCGTAGGTATAAATGCCGGCCAGCGTGACTTCGCCGTGCTCATCCTTAAGGGTATAGGGCTCGAAAGCAGGCTTGGCGCCGCGCTTGGTGGTTTCCTCAAAGGATTTGCGGGCATCGTCGACCCACAGCGCCATCACTTTCACGCCGTCGCCGTGCTGGCGCACGTGCTCCGTAATTTCGGAATCGGGCAGGAGGGAAGTGGTGAGTACCAGCCGGATTTTGCCCTGTTGCAATACGTAGCTGGCGCGGTCGCGCAGACCGGTTTCGGGGCCAGCGTAAGCCACTAGTTGATAGCCGAATGCAGCCTGGTAATAATACGCCGACTGCTTGGCATTGCCGACGTAAAACTCGAGGTGATCGGTGCCGTTGAGCGGGAGAAAATCGTGCGCAGGGTGGGCCTGCACAGCGGGCGAAGTCATGGTTTCCATGGGGTGGGAAATAGGTTGGGTGGCAAAAACGGAATCGAGGTAAAAATAAGGCTTTGTTGCCATACGCTCCACCGGGCAGGGAAGCGGGCGCTACATTTGCCGGACGTGTGTTAGAATTGCAGAATACTTGCCACCTTTGTTTATCCATTTTACGTATCCGTGCTTTTTATGAACACCGAAGACCTCAACCGCGCCCTCGTTACGCTCATCCAGAAGAAGCAGGAGCTTCAGGTGCTGCCCTACAGCGACGACCGCTACGATGATCTGGAGGAGGAACTGCACGACCTCGAAGATGATTTCAACGAACAGTACGGCACGTTCCTCGAAGAAGCCCTCGAAAAAGTTCATGCTGACCTCGGCTCCGATACCGACGTGTTGCTGCCTACGGCTTACCTACCCAGTCGCATCGACGGGGACGTATCACCGAAGGAAGGCGTCTGGATCGATTCGGAGAAGTACCCCAGCAAAGAAGCTCGCCTGACGCTGTTGCCAAACCCCACGCGTGTAATACTCACGGTGGGCAAAACCGTAAAGCAAGAAGTTTGGAAGGCGTAAAAGCTTCTAAACGCAATTGATTGAATGAATCGTTTATCCTCCTGAGCCCAGGAGGGTAAACGATTTTTATTTTGTAAATAAATGATAGCCAATGCTTTATAGAATTGCTGAAGTAGCCGATTGGCGAGCGGCTGATGCTACTGGCACGTTTGCCAGCGCCGATCTGGCGGCCGAAGGATTCATCCATAGCTCCGAGCGGCATCAGGTGCTCGAAACCGCACAGCGCTATTACGCCGGCCGCGCCGACTTGCTTCTCTTGGAGATTGACGAAGCCCGATTGGCCGCCGCCGGCGTGCGCATTGAGCGCGAATGGGTAGAGGCTCGGGGCGAGGCTTTTGCGCATGTATTCGGCCCGATTCCGCTGGCGGCTGTCACGCGGGTATGGCCTTTGGCGGCTACCGAAGCCGGTGCATTTGTTTTGCCTACGGATTTATAAAACCCGGCCGACCCTGGCCCCGGTTGACTGTCATGAAAGCCCAAACAAAAAGCCCCGCTGCATGTGCAGTGGGGCTTTTTGTTTGGCGTTTTTTTACTGTCTACACTAGGTCGGCTAGTTCCAGCCAGCGTTCCCCTTTCGTGTCTAGTTCGGCGTCGGTGCGTTTGAGCTGGGCAGCCCAATCGGCCAGCTCTTGGTGCGAGCCGGTGCCTGCATTAAGCTGATTGATAAGCTGTTGCTTTTGCTCTTCGAGACGTTCGATATCCTTTTCTAGGGTTTCGTATTCTTTCTTTTCGGCGTAGCTGGCGCGGCGCTTCGGAGCGGTTGCCGGGGCAACTTGGGCTGGGGCTGCCGAAGGCGCCACACCGGCAGCGGCTTTGGCCGTTTTGGCCACTTCCTTCGCGTATTCGGCCGAGTTGTTCTCTTTCTGCCATTCGCGGTAGTCGGTGTAGTTGCCGGGGAATTGCCGAATCTGGCCGCCTGGCTCCAGCACAAACACATGCTCTACCAAGGCATCCATGAAGTAACGATCGTGCGATACAATCAGCAGGCAGCCACTGAAGTTGAGCAGGAAATCCTCTAGGATATTCAACGTGATGATATCCAGGTCGTTGGTAGGCTCGTCAAGAATCAGGAAGTTCGGATTCTTGATGAGCACGCGCAGCAGTTGCAAGCGACGCTTTTCGCCCCCACTCAGCTTGCTGACCAGCGTGTACTGCTGCGCCGGCGGAAACTGAAAATGCTGCAAAAATTGTGAAGCCGTAACTACTTCACCATTAGCCATTTCCACTACTTCGGCTACTTCCTTCACAATGTCGATGACGCGTTGGCTTTCGTCGAATTCCAGCTCGGTCTGGGTGTAGTAGCCAAATACCGTCGTCTGACCGGCATCCACCGCGCCGCTGTCGGGCTGGAGCTTGCCGGTGAGCATGTTCAGCAACGTCGATTTGCCGGCGCCGTTTGGCCCAATCAGGCCAATGCGATCCTTTTTCTTGAACACGTAGCTGAAGTCGGCGAGCACGACTTTGTTGCCGAACTGTTTGTGCAGGTGCTCTACCTCAATGATTTTGCCACCCTGGCGCGTGGTTTTCACCGAAAGCTCCAGTTGTGGACCGCCGATTTTGGTTTTGGCCTTCTCCTGCGTTTCATAGAAAGCGTCGATGCGGGCTTTTTGCTTGGTACCGCGGGCCTGCGGTTGCCGACGCATCCACTCCAATTCTTTGCGGAGCAGGTTGCGAGCTTTTTCTACCTCGGCCACTTCCATTTGCTCGCGCTCGGCTTTCTTCTCCACAAAATAAGAGTAGTTGCCTTGGTAGCGGTGCACTTTGCCCTGGTCGAGCTCCACGATTTCGTTGGCCACCTTGTCCAGGAAGTAGCGGTCGTGGGTAACCATCAGCAGCGTCAGCGATGGCGACGCCAAGCGGTTTTCCAGCCACTCGATCGTGTCAAGATCCAGGTGGTTGGTGGGCTCGTCAAGTATCAGGATTTCAGGCTCTTCGATAAGCACACGGGCCAAGGCCACGCGTTTGCGTTGGCCGCCCGAGAGCTTATCGACGCGGCGTTCCAGCAACTCACCCAGGATGCCCAAGCGGCCCAAGATTTGTTTTACCTGCGCTTCGTAGTCCCAGGCGTTGAGGGCGTCCATGCGCTCCATCACGCGCTGTAGGTCGTTGGGCGAGTGTTCTTCCTGGTTGAGAACGTGCTCGTAGTCGCGAATGGCAGCCAGCGTATCGTTCTGGCTGGCGAAGATGGTTTGCTCCACCGTCAGACTTTCGTCGAACACGGGCTGTTGGCCCAAGAACGCCACACGAATGTCTTTACGAACGCTAACAGAGCCCGTATCAGGCTGTTCGAGGTTCGCCAGGATGCGTAGAAGGGTAGTTTTACCAGAGCCGTTGATGCCCACCAGGGCTACACGTTGGCCTTGTTGCAACCCAAAATTGAGGTCGCGGAAGAGCCAGCGGTCGGCGTAATTTTTCGAAATGGATTCGGCAGAAAGCAGATTCATGCCGCAAAGGTAACCTCAAATCACCCTTACCCGGTCAACGTGTAAGTCGTCGCGCAGGATTTCGAGGCCTTTGTAAGCCAGCGGCCGCCCGGTGTTGGTGGTCAGCTCGCCGCCGTCGCTGTACTTCTGGGCCACGTCGAGCACTAGTTGGGTGTATTTGCGTTCGCCCAACTCGATGGCAACCGGGCGGCCGCGGCTGGAATCGAAGGTAGCCAGGGCGCGTTCAATTTCTTCCAGTATTGTACTCATGAACGGGGAGTAGAGCGAGCGGATAAGGAATTATAAAGTAAGAATGGGCAATAAATATTAGGAATACAACTTCTGCCACCCAATGCAAATCGGCTCAATACCACGCCCGTGCGCGGTATGGCCTTGTCAAATGTTAAATGTTAGTCGTTACTTGCCCGCCTATGCCTACCTCAACACCCGACCTTAGCACCCGGCCCATCGGGGTTTTCGACAGCGGTATCGGCGGCCTCACCGTCGCGCACGCCGTCAATAAAATGCTGCCCCACGAGCGCCTGATTTACTTCGGCGACACAGCACATCTGCCGTATGGCGACAAATCAACGGCTGCCATTCAGGCGTACAGCATCAAAATCTGCGATTTGCTGCTGCGCCAACACTGCAAAGTCATCCTGATTGCCTGCAACTCGGCCTCGGCCGCGGCCTACGAGTTGGTGCGCGAATATGTAGGCTCGAAAGCTCGCGTGCTCAACGTAATCGACCCAATTGTGGAGCATATCGGCCAAGCCTACGCGGAGCGAAACGTGGGCCTGATCGGCACGAAGCAAACCGTCAACTCCAACGTATACAAGAAGAAAATCGACGACCTCGACGCCGGAGTGCAGCTCCAGTCGCTGGCTACGCCGCTTTTGGTGCCCATGATCGAAGAAGGGTTTTTCAACAACACCATCAGCGACAACATCATCCGCGCGTACCTCAACAACCCTGAGCTGAGCAACATCGACGCCTTGGTGCTCGGCTGCACACACTACCCCTTAATTAAGGAGCAAATCGCCGACATTTACCAAGGCAAAGTACAGGTGCTGGATGCTTCAGATGTAGTAGCCAAACACTTGAAAAAGTATCTGGAAGACAACCACTTAGCAGCGAAACCTACTTCTTTGGCACCGGTACACCACTTCTACGTCTCCGACTTTACCCGCTCGTTTGAAGAAAGCACCCGCATCTTTTTCGGCCAGGAAGTGCATCTGGAGCATTATCCGCTGTGGGAGTAAAAGTGATAAGTAATTTATAATGAGATAATTATGAAAAAGAAATACTATCGTTTAGGCGATTGGCGGCGGAATGCTTTGTTGCTCGCCGCCGCTGCGAGCCTGGGGCTGGCGGTATTACCTGCCTGCTCAAGCAACAACGAGCGGCACGATCCGAATGCCGACGAGTGGAGCGGCGAAACCTACAGCGAAGGCGTCATTACGGAGATGACGGAAGTACAACCCGGCGAGTGGAAAATCACGGCCGAGCGGCCTGCCGGCAAGGAAGAAGTAGCCGCCGTGATGCATCACTTTGATGGCAAGGTAGATACACTCCAGGGCCAGGCCCTGCAACGCCAGATGCAAGACTACAGCCGTCGCTACCCCGAAAATCGGGTAGGCAGCGCCGGCATGATGGACGTGCTCATGTGGAGCGGCATTGGCTACATGGCCGGCCGCTACATGACGCCCAATGCGGGTTACTACGCCAACCCGGGCTTGGTGCAGCAAAACTCGGCCTGGCGGCAAAATGTAACCCGCGAGCGCGAAACCCAAGGGCGTGGATTTTACGGCCGGGGCTTTTCGGGCAATCGCACATCGCGCACGGCTGGGGTGCGGGAAAGCCGCACATTTTCGCGTTCGGCCTACCGTAGCAGCGCACCGCGTATGGGGCGCAGCAGTGGGTTTGGCAGCCGTGGCTTCGGTGGCAGAGGCTTTGGCGGGTAAATTGTTGATTACATTGTAGTTATGAGTATAGTTCGGCTTTTGCCGCTTTCAGGCGATGTTGCACCTGCCGTGCGCGCGCTGGGTTGGGATTGGGCCATAGAGGAAGCCTGCGAAAATTACGTGGCACGTGAAGCAGTGGCACTTCCAGAAGAGGAAGCCGATACGCTGTTGGCGGCCGCCGATACTTTATATGGGATGCTCGTCCAAGCCATCCCAGACCCTGTTCCGGATGAGCTGCTGCGGTTGCTTGCCATTCCGCCGATGCTTTGGGCTGCCATCCGCCACTCCTGGAACGACGACCGGCATTGGCACCTCTACGGTCGCTTTGATATAGTAAGCACCCCGGAAGGCCCTAAACTGTTGGAATTCAACGCCGATACAGCCACCAGCATCCCCGAAACAGCCGTAGTGCAATGGGCCAGCTTGGTTGCCGCCCGGCAGTCGGAAGATGAGCGCCAAGCCAACGGTTTGTTCGAAGGCTTGGAAGCACAGTTTCGACAATGGCTGACGCTAAACGCTGACCTAGAGGCAAGTCTGCTATTAGTGCATCTGCCTGACAGCGCCGAAGACGAAGCGAACTGCACCGTACTAGCCGAGGCCGCGCGGGCTGCCGGTTTCACCGAAGTGCACATTCGCCCCGTCGACGATATGCAGGTATCAGTGGCAGGGGAGGAGCGCGGCATTTGGGCGCAGGTGGGCCCCGAGCAATGGTTGCGCTTCAGTTTTGTGTTTAAGCTAGTGCCTTGGGAGATCTTGGCCGAGGAAGAGCCTGCTCTAACCACTGATTTAACCCAATTGCTGCTCAGCCGCGACGTAATAATTGCCAATCCTGCTTACGCCTTGCTTTTTCAAAGCAAAGGCATTTTGGCGTGGTTATGGCAAGTTTATCCGCAGCATCCTTTGCTGCTCGAATCGTCGTTGCAGCCCTTGTCGGGGCATTATGTTCGCAAGCCCTTTTTTGGGCGTGAGGGACAAAATGTGGCTGATATTCATAATGGGTTAACTGTCAATGAAATAGCTGGAGACTACGAAACTCAAGCCCAGGTATACCAACGGCGGGCTGAACTGCCGCTTGACGAGCAGGGAAGGTATTACCAAGCCGGCGTATTTTGGGCTGGCGAAGCCTGCGCGCTAGGGTTTCGCCGCGATACAGGTTTCATGACCAACCTATCTGAGTTTGTGCCCCACTTGCTTACCTCCTGACTCGAAAATTCGCTCCTCATCGTACAGCGTTGAGTAAGCTTCTGAAAAGCAGTAGTTTATAAAGAAGAACCTTGAATAATTCCTAAATAGTCGATAGCGCCAACTCGACAGTTAAAATATAGAATTCGAAAAAAATAAAGACGTTAAATAATTATAAACACATTTCCCCGTTGGCTTTATAATGTGATTTCATTAAACATAGGTTGTGTATTTAAATAATGCAAATTTTGTAGGTAATTATCATGTTATTTGAAATTGAGATTGGTTTCCTATCTATAGTTGATCCTTGGCGGCGGCAGTTGATTTAAAATATGAAACCTCTTTCCCTGAAGCACAAGCTACTTTACGTCTTCGCAAACTATAGCGAATAGTGATGAGCACACCTATCTAAACAAGGGAAAATGAAAAAATAGTGCTAGCGATTGCACTAGAAAACGTGCAAATTTGCGCCGTGACATTGAATGGATAAACCTGGCTTTAGGTTAGGAGGAGAACTGATGTGAGTGTCAGATAAATGATATTATTGCTCTGGAAACACAGCCGAAGTCATAAAAATTCGCAGCCTGTCTGGCATGAAATATGAAGGCGAGCGCAACCTAATCCACAACAAACGCCAACTTTATACTTTGAATAATTATATTTTATCAAAAAAAATTCCTTGTCCATAAGATTTTGAAATCCGTAAAATACCGCTGATTACAGAATAGTATAAGCGTTTCCTTTCGTAACCTTTCTTTCATTCCATACACATGAAAAACAAATACTTAAGTAACCCAAATCGAGCATTACGACCTCGGGCTTGGGCAATTTTATTGGTGCTTTTGGCCTTGCCTCTATTGGGTTGGGCTCAGACGTTCACTGAAACCTTCGGTACCAAAGGACCTGAGACGGTAACGACTGCTGCTGACAATGGGGATTTTGACAATAGCGGTAAGTTCTTTTATGATGATGATGGCACGAATACATCATTGCTAATCGGAACGTCAACCATCCCTGCTTCACCAGGTGGTGGGTCGTTTATATATTTTGGTAATCTGGATGCGGGAAGAACGAGTGATATACGCACCTTCTCCATTGCTGGAATTGATACTAGGTATCTAACCAATATTCAACTAAGCTTTAGGCTGTTTGTGTCTCCAGTAGGATTCGCTAATACAGGAGATTTTGTGGTGGAATACACCCTTGATGGCGATACGTACACTACCATCGCCACTCCTTCTTTAGCAACCAACCGCTGGAGTCAAGTAACCATCAACAACCCTTTCAACGGTGTCGTTAGTCGTACGACGGCATTGCGTTTCCGTCGGTTAGGCTCCTCCGTAAGAATCGCCATTGATGATGTGGTACTTTCGGGCGTAACGACGCCAAACTTTGCTGTATCACCTCCTGATCTTACTTTCCCTGGAACTGCAGTAAACTCAATTTCAACTCTCCAAAGCATCTCGGTTGCTGGTAGCGGGCTGACTAGCGACATTGCTGTTAAAGCACCTACTGGTTTCCGCATTCGCAAACAAGGCGATGCTGCTTACTTGGCTGATGGCGCTACGCTCACGCTAACCCGGACTAATGGTAACATCGACACCAAAGTTGAGGTAGTTTTCAATCCTACGACCCCAACGCCAACTAAGCCAACCGGACAGATTTCATTTGTTGGTGGTGGTGCTGCCAGCCGGTTTGTCTCGGTTACGGGCACCGTTGTTACCCCAAACATCACTGTAAATCCTGCAACGTTGACTTACGGCAACGTAGAGGTTAATACGCAGTCTTCGAGTCAGTTTATCTCCATTGTAGGTTCCGATCTTACCGATAACATCAGCGTTCAGGTTCCAACTGGGTACATATTCCGCAAATCTGGTGATGCAACTTTCTTAGCCTCTGGTACAACCCTAACGCTGGTTCAGGCAAGTGGTAGCGTTAATGCTGATGTTGAGATCCGTTTGGCTCCGACAACCATAGGAAATTTCAACGGTAATGTATCGTTCGTAAGCAACGGTGCTACCACACGGTTTGTGGGTGCAACCGGTGCGGGCGTCGCGCCGGCGCCAGTGGTAACGGTTTCGACCACGAATCCGCCTACTGCCAACAGCAATACCATTGGTTTCCCCGATACGCGTATCGGTCGTACTGCTACGCCAGCATCATTTTATGTAAGCGGACAAAATCTGGATAATAACACGGTAACTGTTAGCTCACCATCAAACGAATTTCTGATTCGTTTGGGTCGGTCAGGTGCCTTTGGCTCATCCGTCATTCTGAACGGTACAAACGGCACTTTGGCTGCTACCGAACTACAGGTGCAATTTGCTCCTTCCACAGTAGGGCCGCGCAACGCTACTATCGCTGCATCTTCTGGTACTACTGTTAACTCCATTTTGCAGGTAAGCGGCAATGGCTTAGCAGCCACCAACGAAATCTTCATTACGCCCGATCCGGCTACCCTCGATTTCCAGACGGTATCGTCGAACGGCTCATCGCAAATTCTGACCTTCCAAGTTGGTGCTACCTTAATCGGGACCAACCCTTTGGTGCTAACTCCCGCCAGCTCTACTTCTTCCAACGCCAACATTGAGATTCGGGAAGCGAACGTCGGTGATTTCCAGACCGGCCCGCTCACTTTCCAACCTGTCAACGGCAGCGTAACGGAACGCACTATCGAAGTTCGCCTAACTGGCCCGCTGGCATTGGGTAACTACGAAGGCTCCATCACGGCTTCCAGCAACGGAACTCCAAGCAAAGCAGTGCGCGTAATCGCAACCAGCAACGGTACTTCGGCTACGGTTAGTGCCGACAACACGCTGCAGCCTTTCTCTACAGTTCCGGGCGTAGCATCTGCTGCGCAATCTTTCCCAGTAAACGGTCAAGGCTTGATTCGTGACATCACGGTGAAAGCCCCCGCTCTATTCCAGATTGCGCTCAACGAAGCAGATTTTGCTGCTTTGAATGGTGCCACTGGAAACACCATCACGGTGGTACGTAACAATGATGCTGGCGACGGCTTCAAAAACCCTGTACCCGTGTACGTTCGCTACTTGCCTAGCATTGCTTCTCAGCAGCCGGACAGCGGCCCGATAGCGGTTACAAGTGAGCCAGCAATCGGTGCTACAATTCAGGTACAAGGCTATAGCGCTCCTTCGGTCGAAATTCAGTCTTCGATTCCTGAGATCGCAAACGTTGAGATCAACACATTGTCTAACCCGGTGGCGGTTACAGTGCACGCTGTGCGGGTACGTCAGGCTATCACGGTTTCGGAAGTGCTGACGCAGCCTACGCAGTTTAACAACCCGCTTCAGGATCAGTTTGAGATTTCGCTCAAGCCAGATGCTGGCTTTGGTAGCGTTGTTACTTTCAGCCCGAATGCAAGCACGTACAGCATTGATCAGGTAGTGTATGTGCGTTACAAGCCTACTCACATTGGCAATGCAACTTCGAAGCTCCAGTTCAGAAGCAGTGACTTTATCAATTCCGGCTTCCAGGATTTTCCAGCGAACGGATCACTGCTCGGCAAAGCACTCGACACGCAGCCAACAGCACAGACTACCATCAATGTTGTGCGGAATGGCTCAACGGCAACCGTTACCTTCTCGCCTGCGCAGGGCGGCACTATAAACGGTGCCGGCGAAGGTCGTCTGATCATTGCTAGCCTCAGCAACCAGTTGGCCGGTAACAACCAGCCTACTGATGGACAATCATACCTAGCAGCCGATGGAACATTCGGTCAGGGTACGGTGCTGGCAAATGGGTACTTCTCGGTATACACCGGTACGGGTGACCAGGCCATCGTAAAAGGTCTGGATCCGAGTAAGGCTTACTACTTCTACGTGTTCGATTACAACTACGTAGCTACCAACAGCGCTGGTCAGCGTCTGTCAGTGCCGGGTGCTGAAAACTACCGCACGCCTACGCCGCCTAACCAATTAGTACCAGTTGATGCCATTATTCCTCCCGATGCAGCGCTGCCTGTTGAGCTAGTTTCGTTCACTGCCAAGCTGCGCAACCACCGCGTCGACCTGAACTGGGTGACTGCGATGGAGAAGAACAACAAAGGATTTGAAGTACAACGTAGCCAAGACGGCAAAACCTTCTCGACTATCCTCTTCAAAGAAGGCCATGGCAATAGCTCTAATAAGATCACTTATACCGCTGTTGACCAAGAACCCCTGTTTGGTACTTCTTACTACCGCCTGAACCAAATCGATGCAGATGGCAAGTCCACTCTCTCATCAGTTGTCAGCGTTACAAACGGCGGCAGCGGTGAAGTGTCACTCTACCCGAACCCTGCACACGATGTGGTAAACATCCGCTTGGCAGGCTCGACCGAAGGTGTAACGGTACGCATCTCCGATCTGACTGGTCGCGCTGTACGTCGTCAGGTATTAAGTGCTGATGGCCAATTGAATATAAGCGACTTGCAAGCCGGTACCTACATCGTAACCATCGGTGAGGGTGCTCAGAAAGTCACTCGTAAGATTGTCAAGGAGTAAGGCCCTTCTTACATCGTTTTCCAAACAAAAGGCCTCCCAATCGGGAGGCCTTTTGTTTGGAAAACATATATATGTAACCATTTGATAATAAGATGTTTATGAATTCGGGCGCCGTAGCTGCTGCTTATTAAGCAAGGAGAGTTAGACTAAGGAGTAGTTCAAAATACTGATGCACTCACCAACGCAAAAGCCCGACCAACTGGTCGGGCTTTTGCGTTGAGGTAGCGCTATGTAAAGTTTACTACACCGAGAAGCTTTCGCCGCAACCGCAGGTACGCGATGCGTTGGGGTTATCGAAAAAGAAGCCTTTACCATTCAGGCCGTCGGAGAAGTCGAGCTGAGTACCAGCGAGATAGAGGAAGCTTTTCATATCCACTACCACGCGAACGCCTTTGTCTTCGAACTCCTGGTCCATGGGCTTCACTTCGTTATCGAAATCAAGCTTGTACGACAAACCCGAGCAGCCACCACCGGCCACCGAAGCACGTAGGCGGTACGTTTCGTCGAGGCTGGCATCAGCCATAAGGCGCTCGACCTTTTCTTTGGCTTTATCAGAAACAGTGATCATAACAGTTGTCAAGTGTTAGTTGCCGGTTGTCAACGAAATACCAACAGTAGCAAAAGCGCTTGTGGTTCTGTATTGACAACAAATAACTAAGAAGAAGGATTCAGAACCACGCTGAACACCGTAATGGTATTGAGGTCGCGGCCGTAATAAAGCTTATCCAGTGCTTCGTAGGCGTTGTGAGCCCGAAAATAGGACGTCTGCAACTCTTTGTCGCCGCGCGCCCGCCACTGAATGGTATAGGAGCTTTCGGTATCACGGAAGCCCTTGACATAAGCCAGCATTTTGCGCAGCACGTCGAGCTTGTCATAGCCCGTTTCGTAGCGAAACAGAAAGCTCTGGTGGTGTCTGGGATTTACCGTAACCAAATCCAACCGAGTTTGCCCGTCCAGTTGCCGAAACTCAAAAAGCAGGTTGCCGGGCGGCATGCCCAAATGCTCTTCTATCTGCCGCTGGATGCGTGCACTCTCAACGTGGACGTCGGTGGGGGTAACTTCCATGGCTTAGCAGTTGCCCATTACGAAGTGTGAGTTGCTAGCTATCCGTTGCGAAACAGAAGGCCAGCAACTCACAACGGGTAATAGCTTAGTGATGCGTCTTGGCTTCTTCGAAAGCAGGCAGACCGTTCTTCACGCGGTAGTCGTTGATGGCCGACTTAATGGCATCTTCAGCTAATACCGAGCAGTGGATTTTAACGGGCGGCAAGGCCAGCTCTTCCACAATCTCCATGTTGTCGATGGCGAGGGCCTCGTCGATGCTCTTGCCTTTCAGCCATTCGGTGGCCAACGACGAAGAAGCAATGGCCGAGCCACAACCAAAGGTTTTGAATTTAGCGTCGGTGATGGTGTTGGTGGTTTCGTCCACTTCGATTTGGAGACGCATCACGTCGCCGCACTCAGGTGCACCTACCAAGCCAGTACCCACATTCTTTTTGCTCTTATCCAGCGTGCCCACGTTGCGGGGATTGCTGTAATGATCGATTACTTTATCGGAGTAAGCCATTGTCTTGATGAAAAATGATGGATGAAGAAGGAGGAATGATAAAAGTGAGGGTCATCGCTTCACTCCCTCATTCCCGATTCGATCTTAATGTTCTGCCCACTCAATCTTGCTGAGGTCGACGCCTTCTTTGAACATCTCCCACAGCGGCGACATTTCGCGCAGCTTGGTTACGGCTTCTTTTACGTGGTTGATAGCGTAATCAACTTGCTCGTCGGTAGTGAAACGGCTCAGGCCGAATCGCAAAGACGAGTGCGCCAGATCGTCGCTAAGGCCCAGTGCCTTAAGTACGTAAGATGGCTCCAAAGAAGCTGAGGTACAAGCCGAGCCGGAAGATACGGCAATGTCTTTTACGCCCATCATCAAGCCTTCACCTTCTACGTACTTGAAAGAAATGTTGGTAGTGTGCGGCAAGCGGTGCTCACGCGAACCGTTGACGTAGCTTTCTTCCAACGTGAGCAATTCACGCTCCAAGCGGTCGCGCATGGTGCTGATACGCTGCGAGTCACTTTCCATTTCGAGGCGGCAGAGTTCGCATGCTTTGCCAAGCCCTACAATGCCGGGAACGTTGAGCGTACCCGAACGCATGCCGCGTTCGTGGCCGCCACCGTCCATCTGGGCGGTAACCTTCACCCGCGGGGCTTTGCGACGAACATACAGTGCGCCTACGCCTTTGGGGCCGTACATTTTGTGACCGCTGAAAGCCATCAGGTCAATGCCGTCGGCGTTTACGTCTACCGGAATCTTACCGACGGCCTGCGTAGCGTCCGTCATAAACAGCGCGCCGTGCTGCTTGGCAATGCGGGAGATCTCTTTAACTGGCTGAATCACACCTACTTCGTTGTTAGCGTACATGATGCACACCAGAATGGTCTGGGGCGTCATAGCAGCTTCCAATTCGGTGAGGCTAATCAGGCCTTCTTCGTTAACGGGCAGGTACGTTACCCGAGCGCCCAGCTTTTCGAGGTGCTTGCAGGTGTCAAGAACGGCTTTGTGCTCGGTAGTGGCCGTGATGATGTGGTTGCCTTTCTGGGCATACATCTCGAACACACCCTTAATACCCAAGTTGTCGGATTCGGTAGCGCCCGAGGTGAAAATGATCTCCTTGGGGTCGCATTTGATCAGGGCAGCAATCTGTTCGCGGGCATAATCCACGGCTTCCTCAGCAGCCCAGCCAAACGGGTGGTTACGGGACGCGGCGTTGCCAAATACCTCGGTGAGGTAGGGCATCATGGCTTCCAGAACGCGCGGGTCCAGCGGAGTAGTCGCGTTGTTATCGAAGTAAATAGGTAGCTTGAGCATGGCTCGGAGTTGGTAAATCAGCAGAAACCAAAGGAGAACGATTCTCCGGTAGAACACAAAAACCAGCGAACAGGTTTTACTTTGCTTTGCAAAAGTAGAAAGAATCCAAACAAGCCGCGCAACTTGGCGCGCCACTTCTCGCATGCTCACCAACTTAGAACACCTCGGCTTGGCCGTACAGGATCTTGAAGCAGCCACTGCGCTCTATACAACGCTGCTCGGCGAACCGCCTTATAAACGCGAACACGTTGCCAGTGAGGGCGTTGATACCGTGTTTTTTAAAGTCGGCGGTTCCAAAATTGAGTTGCTAGCAGGCACAACGCCGGAGAGCGCCATCACAAAATATTTGACCAAGAAAGGCGAGGGCATTCACCACGTAGCTTTTGAAGTAGCCGACATCCGAGTTACAATGGCGCGGTTGCGCGAACAGGGTTTTGTGTTGCTCAACGAAGAGCCCAAACGTGGCGCCGACAACAAGCTCGTGTGCTTTGTGCACCCAAAGAGCGCGGCGGGCGTATTGGTAGAACTATGCCAGGAAATCGGGTAGGGAATGGCTCATTGTAGCTGTATTATATAACTGATTCATAATCAACTATATGACGCTTTTTCAGCAGGAAGTAGAAATGGCCGTAGATGCCTTGCTCATGCAGCAAGTTATTCTGTACCCGACCGATACGGTGTGGGGCTTAGGCTGTGATGCCGAAGTGCCGCGGGCGGTGGAGCGCTTGTATAAGCTGAAAGGCCGCCCGGAAGACAAGCCCAGCATCGTGCTGGTCGCTGACCTGGACATGATGCACCGATACGCTTCGGCAGTACCCGATGGGCTGGCTGAGTTGCTGGCTGCCCAGACGCGCCCTACCACTTATTTACTGCCGGCCTCGAAGCAAGTGGCTCCGCTGCTTGTAGCGTCCGATGGCACCATCGGGCTGCGCATTGCACAGGATGAGTTTTGCCACAAAGTAGTGCGCCGACTGGGGCACGGCTTGGTATCTACCTCGGCCAACCTCAGCGGCAATCCAACGCCCGCTACCTATGCGCAAGTCGATCCGCTGATAATTAGGAAGGCAGATTACGTCGTGAGTTGGCGGCAAGACGATACCACAACCGTCGCGCCGTCGCGCGTAGTGCGCTTAGCCGCTGATGGAAGGCTGGAAGTAGTGCGGGAATAAACCTCTATGCTTTGCTATTAGGATAAATAGGAGCGATGATGGGCAAGGCGATAAATCTCCCAAAATCGGAGTTCTTACCTTTGCGGCCGTTTTGCAATCCCTCGTCGCTCATGAAATCTCCGCAACTCCCTGATCTTCCGTTGTTCCAAACCATTGCCGAAGCCGCCGGCGAACTGGCGTATCCGGCTTATGTAATCGGTGGATTTGTGCGCGACTTGGCCCTGGAGCGGCCCAGCAAAGATGTGGACGTTGTATGCGTAGGCGATGGGATTAAGCTTGCCCAAGCCGTGGGCCGAAAATTGCCCAACAAACCCCGCGTAACGGTTTTCAAAAACTTCGGGACGGCCATGCTGCCCACGCCGGAGGTCGAAATCGAATTTGTGGGCGCCCGCAAGGAAAGCTACCGCGCCGAGTCGCGTAAGCCCGAGGTAGAAGCCGGCACCTTGGAAGAAGACCTGGCCCGTAGGGACTTTACAATCAATGCGTTAGGGTTGAGCCTAAACCCGCAGGATTTTGGGGCGCTCGTCGATCGGTACGATGGCATGGGCGACTTACGGCGCAAAACCATTCGCACGCCCCTCGACCCGGATATTACGTTTTCCGACGATCCGCTGCGCATGATGCGCGCCATCCGGTTTGCCGCGCAACTCAATTTCGACATCGACCCCGATACCTACGACGCGCTGGCTCGCAATAAGGAGCGCATCAAAATTGTGTCGCAGGAGCGCATCACCGACGAGCTGAACAAGATCATTATGGCGCCGAAGCCAAGCTATGGCTTCAAATTGCTGTTTCAGTCGGGATTATTGCAGCTTATCTTCCCCAAGATGGCGCAACTCTACGGCGTCGAGCGGGTGGGGCAGCACGCCCACAAAGACAATTTCTACCACACTTTGCAAGTGCTTGATAATGTGGTAGTTGCAGGCGGTGATCTGTGGCTGCGCTGGGCCGCCATCCTGCACGATATTGCCAAGCCGGCTACCAAACGCCTCGACCCAAAAATAGGCTGGACGTTTCATGGCCACGAAGACAAAGGCGCGCGATGGGTTCCGCAGATTTTCACCGAGCTGAAGCTGCCGCTGGGCGAAGAAATGCGCCAGGTACAAAAGCTGGTTCGGCTGCACTTGCGGCCGATTGCGCTGGTAAAAGAAACTGTAACCGACTCAGCCGTAAGACGTTTGCTATTTGAGGCCGGTGACGAGATCGATCGGTTAATGACGCTGTGCCGCGCCGACATTACCAGCAAAGACCACAACCGGGTGCAGCGCTACCTGCGCAACTTCGACGTGGTGGAGCAAAAGCTGAAGGAGGTAGAGGAGAAAGACCACCTGCGCAACTTCAAGCCCGTGATTACGGGCGAAGTCATTATGGAAACGTTCGGCCTGAAACCTTCGCGTGAGGTAGGCGAACTCAAAGACGCATTGTTGGAAGCCATCCTCGACGGGAAGGTCCGAAACGAATTTGAGGAAGCCTTTGCCTTCCTGTTGCAGCTAGGAAAGGCAAAAGGGCTTCCTCCGGGTCAACCTTTCACTCACCAAAAGACCCAATAACTCGCGAATTGTTTAGAAAAGATGCCAGTCGGTACCGGTAGGTTGCCCGGCTGGCATCTTATTTTTTGTGACGGCAATTTACCCTTCAGCAGATGAGAGAATAATGAAGGGCGTGACAGGATTAATTGTTTGGCTCAATGCGCTTTACGCGTGACGAGCCCGAAACGTCGTTTTTTATGGTAGACGGGTTGCCGGCATATTCGACGTGGCTGGCCCCGCTCAGATCGGTGCGCAACTCATCCGAGACCCGTACCTGGGCCTGGCTCATGCCTGTGAGGTCTAGGGTGGTGCGCTGCGTTTGCAGGCCTAACGCCTGAATCTGGCAGGCGCCGGAGCCTTCGGCATGCAGCTCAGTGGCGCTGCCGCGGACATCGGTGTGGCAGGCGCCGCTCAGGTCGAGGTCGAGGCGTGGTACATCGACATTAAGCGTAGCGGAGCAGGCTCCGGATTGCTCTACAGAAAGCGACTCGCCGCTAAACCCGGCTACATCGGCGCGGCAGGCGCCGCTTAGGTCGAGGCCCCGGAGCGTAGGCAGCGTGACGCGCACCAACACAGGCTTGTTGTTGTGGGAAGAAAAGTTGAACCAAGAGCCCGTGTTACGCGGCCGGATGACCAGCTCTTCGCCGTTGGTATCAACGCGCAGGTTGCCTAGGTCGCGCTCGTCACCGGCGGCTTCGATTTTGAATTCGCTGCCTTGGCGTACATACACTCGGTAGGCGCCGTTGGCTTCGATGCGCTCAAAGCCGTTGAGGTTGAAGCTGCGGCGGCCCGAACCGTAAGCGCCCAGATCGGTAGGAAAGCTGGTTTTTCCCAGATCAATCTTCACGCTCACGTCGCCGTTTTCATCGTCGTCGGTGTTGACGTGCACATTGATGCCGTCGTTATCGTTCATGTCGACATTCACATCGTCGCCGTCTTTGTCGTTTTTGTCGCGCATTTCCTCGGCTGTGCAATTGATGCACTCCAGTTGGTTGCCACGCAAACGGAACCGGCGGCTGGCGATATCCTCGGGGCGATGGTCATTTACAAATGACTCGCTATTAAGTAGATAGCTAAAGTTTTCACTCAAGCGGTAGGTTTTGTCTTTGGGCAAGTGCAGCACCAGCGACACCCGCTGATCGCGGAAGGTAGCGTTGGGCCGGAAGCGGTAGCTCTCGTCGAAGGTCAGCACCGAGTCGCGTTGCTGCACGCCGTAGGTGATGCTGTTGGCAGCCGATTGAATAGCTGCCTCTTCGGTAGCGCCGTTAGCCGATACTTCCTGCTCCATCCGGATCACTTGGCCGCTGTCGGCAGAGACCAAAGTGATGTTCGGACGGCTCATCGAGTTTTCAAAATCCCGCATGGCCAGCATTACGGTAGGGTACGGCACCGGCGCAAAGCTGCGGGTGGTTGAGTACGTACCGCGGTCTTGAAAGTCGCGGCTGATGCGGGCGGCTGCAATGCTAGAGCCTACAACGCTCAGCAACCACAAGCCCAGCAGCGACAGACCCGCCGTGCGGCTCAGTACCGAGCGGCGTAGCAGCAGCCCGATGCCCAGCAGCAGCATGGCCAACGCAGGGATAGCAGCCGTAGCGTAGAAGGCGAAGAGCGCCCAGGTAGGCACGCTGTTCATGAACAGGTAAGGAGGGAAGGGGCCCGTGTGCACAAAGCCCTGCGACTCCGGTATCCAACCCAAGGCCACGCCCAGCGCGATGGTAAAGCCCAGCAGCATGGAGAAGCCAATGACAACGAGCAGAGCGCCGGCAGCCCAGCGAATCAGGTTGCCCAGAAAGTTGATCAAAGGCCGAACGTTGCGGAACAGCTCTTCCAGAAAGGTGCCTACTGGGCGGTTGCTGGAAGGAACCGCTCCTGCCTCAAACGCATTGTTACGCAAGGAGTTATCTATTCCGGAGAGCGTAACGGCGTCGCCGCGCATGCGCATCTTATCGGATACGGTTTTGGCTTCGGGCAGCAAAATCCAGAGGATAATGTAGACCGGAATGGAGAAGCCGCCGGCAAAGATGAAGACGATGAACAGGATGCGAACCAGTACTACGTCAACTTTGAAGTACGCTGCCAGGCCGGCCGAAACCCCACCGACTTTGCCGTTGTCGGTGTCGCGGTAGAGCTTTTTGAAGGTCGGATCTTCATCGGTGGGCGGCGTGTCGTAGCGCTTGGGCAGCGCAATCCAGAGGATGACGTAGGCCAACAGCACCAGACCAGCCAGGTCGAAATGCGTGTTGTCGAAGGGCGTCATGTGCCGGAACACGGGGTTGATGAAAAACAGAACCAGGAATCCTAACCGAATCCACAACGGATTGATAGAGAAGTACCTAGCAATGCCAGCGGCTACGCCCGCAATCTTGCGGTTGGCCATGTCGCGGTAGAGGCGACGGGGCTCGTCGGTGGCAGCGGTTGCCGAAGCAGCGCCGGTGGCCGAGGGGCCACTGCCCGTGCCGCTGCTGTAGGTGTAGCTGCCGGCAGCGGTGCCAGCGGCTACGGCCGAAGCCAGGGTTTCTTCGTCGTCTTCGGCATCGTCGGCCGATTGGAAGTCGCTGACGCGGCCCATTTTGGCCACCATTTCCTCTACGTCTTCCAGCGTGATGACTTGCTTGGTGCTGGACAGGCGCATCGAAAACAGCTCGGCGATGCGGCTTTCGATATCGGCCACAATCTCTTCGTGGCCACGGTAGCCAGAAAAATGAGCCTTCACTTCAGCCAGGTAGCGGCTAAGGATTTCGTAGCCATCCTCTTCGATGTGGAAGATGATGCCCTGAAGGTTGATGCTGATGTTCTTTTTCATCGTGGATGCTGCAACTATTCGGGAAAAACTCGGTGAGAACTGGCGGTCTGCTTACAGCAGCTCCACAGTTCCGCTACCATTGGAGTGAGGTTTCTGGCGGATGATGCGGATCGAGTCCTGCACTTCTTCCCAGGTGAGGCGCAATTGGTGCAGAAACTCCTGCCCGGCCTGAGTGAGGGTGTAGTACTTGCGGGGTGGCCCGGACGTCGACTCCTTCCAGGTGTAATCCAGCAAGCCGGCGTTTTTGAGGCGCGTGAGGAGCGGATACAGCGTGCCTTCTACCACGATCATGCGGGCAGAGGTAAGCTCTTCCAGCATATCCGACGCGTAGACCTCGCCGCGGGCAATGATTTCCAGGATGCAGAACTCAAGGATGCCCTTCCGCATCTGCACTTGGGTGTTCTCTACTTTCATGGGCTAAGGCAGATATCGGTGAAGAATGAGACAAAGATAATAGAAGGTACTATGTAACGCAAGGTACTAGCGAAAAATATTTTTGGTTTCGTTTAGGACGGTCTTTTTTTTGAATTGGACTTATGAAGGGAATATGCACTAGCAGGGCATTTTGTGTTAAACAAAGGCCGCTAAGGCGCAAAAAGCTCGCTTTGGAAATGAGTATCTTGCGTTCCCGCTCCCGCGATTATCCTTTTATTCAGTTGGTTACGCTATGACGCACGTTTCCCGAATTGTCACTTTCTGTATTGGGCTGGGTCTGAGCGCCGGCCTGACCACCGTGGCCACAGCGCAGAGCAAAGACAACACGCCCAAGTACAGCAACGAATTCCTCAACATCGGCGTGGGTGGTCGCGCCCTCGGCATGGGAAAGGTGCAGGTAAGTTTGGCGGATGACGCCACCGCCGGCTACTGGAACCCCGCCGGCCTGCTGGGCCAGAAAACCAAGTACGACGCGGTGCTCATGCACTCGGAACTGTTTTCGGGCATTGTGAAGAACGACTACGCAGCCTTTTCCACGCCCCTCGACGACAAAAGTGCCATTGGCGTGAGCTTGGTGCGCCTCGGCGTCGACGACATTGCCGACACCCGCAACCTGATCAACGAGTACGGCTACATCGACTATAACAAGATTCAGTATTTCTCCATTGCCGATTATGCCCTACTGGTGTCGTACGCCCGCAAAATCGGGAACGTGGAAGGGCTGACCATCGGGGGCAGCGGCAAGATCATCTACCGCAACATCGGCAGCTTCGCCAACGCTTGGGGATTTGGCATTGATGCCGGCCTTCGCTACAACCACGCCGGGTGGCAGTTTGGCCTGACCGCTCGCGACGTCACGACGACGTTCACGGCCTGGACGATCAACTCAGAAAAATTCCAGAACACCACCCTCACCGGCGATTCCATTCCGACCAACAGCACCGAAATCACGCTGCCGCGCTTCGTATTGGGCGCGAGCCGGTCGGTGAAGCTGCCGGGGCAGTTTACCGCGCTCGTAGCCGCCGACCTGGAAATGACCACCGACGGCAAGCGCGAAACGCCCATCTCGACCAGCCTTGTCAGCATCGACCCGCGCGCGGGCTTGGAAGTGGGCTACAACAACGTGGTGTTTTTGCGTGGTGGCATCAGCAACTTTCAGAAGCTCAAGAGCTTCACTGGCCAAAAAGAGTGGTATGCCCAACCTAGCTTCGGCGTAGGCGTGGCCACCAACGGCTTGCGCCTAGACATGGCCTTCTCGCGGCTGGCAGTAGGCTCAATCGCAGGCCAGAAAACCGGGCAGGCCAACTCCATCATCGTGTCGCTGGGGTACGGATTTAAATAAGTCTTGTTGTAAAATATTGATTGATAAGCAGTTATAATCTGCTTGGGTTTGGCATTGCTCTATACACATGAAACAAAACTACCAGCTGACAATCTTCTTTCGCTGGAGCATTTGCCTGTTGCTGCTAGTAGGCGGCTTCCAGGCGAAAGCGCAGTCTGGGCCCTTCGGCAACGAATGGATTGTGCCCGGTCAGCAATACTATAAAATCAAGGTTACTTACGATGGTTTACATCGTCTTGATTATCAATATCTTACTAACTCAGGTGTGGCGGGCGTTCAGCCCAGCCAGTTTCAACTCTGGCGTCGGGGCAAAGAGGTAGCCATCTACGTGGGCGGCAATCCCGCTACGTTCGACGCCAACACCTTCATCGAGTTTTACGGCCAGCGCAACGACGGTCAGCTGGACCGGGGCATGTACAAAAAGCCCACGGATCAGCCGCAGAACCTCTACAGCCTCTACACCGACACGGCGGCATATTTCCTGACGTGGTCGGCGGGACGGGCAGGCAAGCGCATGGCGCAACCCAGCGCGTCGGCTACCGGCGCGGCACAGCCATACCGGGTACAGAATCGGCTACGCATTTTCGCAAATGCCTTCTCAAACGTCGATGTAGCTACTCAGGTATATTTCCCGTGGGCCGAAGCCGGAGAAGGCTTTTTGTCGCCTTCGTACGGTTTTGGATCTTCCGATTTGGGGGTTACCACGGTGCAGGAAATCGATTCGATCCGCAACATCGTGGCCGGTTCCAGCATTCGGGTAGAGGTGACGCTGGTAGGACATAGCCGGATGGCCACCGAGCACATCAGCAACGTGTCGGTGGTGCCGCCAAGCGGGCAAGCGCGGCTACTGGGCGCCATGACGTATAAGGATTACTCGAGCAGCAAGCGAACATTTTCGCTGCAACGCTCTGATATCGGCACCGATGGCAAGGTGAAACTGCAGTTCCAGGCGGCGGGCCCCAGCGACCCATCCGCGCCCCGCGACCGTTCGCGCATCGCCAACATCCGGGTACTTTATTCGCAGGCCAACCGGTGGTTTGCGCGGCAGCGGAGCGTTTCGTTTGCCAACGACTCGACGTTGAGCAGCCCCGCTTATTACGTCCTCGACAGCATCCCCAATACCGTTGCCGGCTTCGACATAACGGACCCTTACAACGTGCAGCGGGTTGAGGGCGTGGCCACGGCTGGCACCCAGCGCGGCTTCGTGTTTCCCGGCGCCACCGATCGCACGCATACGCTGCTGCTTGCCGACGAAGCCCGCCCGTTCGTTCCGGGTCCGGCGAAGCGGATTACGTTCCGTACCATCACGCCAAGTGCCTATAACTTTCTGATTATCAGTAACGGGGTATTGATGAAGCCAGTAGGCAGCGTCACCAACCCGGTGCGGGCGTACGCCGAGTACCGCGGCTCGGCCGCGGGCGGCAAATACGACACTCTCGTTGTGACCAGCCAGCAGCTTTTCGACCAGTTTCACTACGGCGAATACTCGGCCTTGGCCATTCGGCACTTCGCGCAATGGATGTTGACCAATGCCCGCCCCAAATACCTGCTGCTGCTGGGCAAAGGCGTGCATACCGGGGAGAGAGCCGGCAATGGAGCGCTGTATCGGCAGTTTCCGGAGCAGTATTCGGTGAAGGACTTGGTGCCAACGAGCACGCGTGGGCCATCGGATAATTTTTTCTCGGCCGATTGGGAGAAAGACGAATACATCGCCCGCATTCCTACGGGCCGCATTCAGGCCAATACGCCGCAACAGGTTCTGAATTACCTAAGCAAGCTGAAGGAGCACGAGGCGCTGGGCGCGGAGCCCTGGCGCAAAAACGTGCTGCATCTAGTAGGCGGGCACGATGCTGTGGAAACTGCTCAGTTTCAGGGTTATATGAACAGGTACAAGAACTCTGTCGAGAAGCCGTGCTTTGGGGGCAAAGTGATAAAAACCTACGTGCACCCACCCGAGGCCGGGGCAAACCTTGTTGATATCAACATTGCGCCGGAACTGAACGCCGGGCTAAGCCTGATTACGTATTTCGGCCATGGTTCGCCCGAATTCTACGACCTCAACTTGGGTTCACCCTACAATCCGAGCACCAACTACAACAACAAAGGCAAGTATCCAGTCTTTATCATCAATGGCTGTGCCGGCGGCTACAGCTATACCGAGCACATTACGGTAGGCGAAAACTGGACGCTGGTCGGCGATAAAGGCGCGGTGGGCTTCATGGCCAGCGCCGTAGAGGGGCTCGATTCGGATCTGAACGAGTATTGCAGCACCATGTACCAGGAGCTCTTCAACGACCCAAACTGGTACGGTAAGCCGATGACGGAAGTATACAACGAAGTAGCACGGCGGTTGCAGCCGCGGCTGGCCAGCTATCCTTTCGGAACGGCCCTGCTGATAAGCACTGTGTGGCAAGGCGACCCCGCGTTGCGCCTCTACTCGCCCGCCAAGCCCGATTTTGTCACTTCCAACGATAATCTTCAACTTCAGGATGGCAACGGGGGCGTGGCTCAAGCCACTTCTGCGAGCTTCAACCTGAACCTGCGCGAAAGCAACACGGGCAATTTGTGCGGCGCCGAAAACGTGGATATTAAGGTAACGCGCTTCTATCCGGCAGGGGCGAGCCCGGCCAGCGTCGATTACCACTTCACGATGCGGCAAGGCCGGCAGGATTCGACTTACGTTTTGGCTATTCCTAACACACCGCCCACATCGGGCAGCAGCTTTGGCGCCAACCGGTTTGTTGTGACCCTCGACGACAAAAATATGGTTGATGAGCTTAGCGAAACTAACAACCAAGCCGAGCTAAACATCAACCTGTTGCAGGGGGGCGTAACCGCCCTCATGCCGACCGAGTTTGCCATTGTGCCCAGCACGACGGTGCGTTTGGTAGGACAATCCAACCTGCCGGGCAAGACCGCCCGGGGCTTTGAAATGCAGTTGGATACGGTGCCCACCTTCAACAGCAACGTATTGCAAAACCGGGTCGTACAGGATGCCTACGTACCTCAATGGCAGGTTACGCTGCCCGCCGTCAACCGCGACAGCGTGGTGTGGTACTGGCGTTTGCGCCTGCAAACCCCGCAGGTTGGCGAAGACCCGGAGTGGGCCGTAAGTTCGTTCCGTGTCATCAACGGCAGCACGGGCGGCTGGTCGCAAAGCCATTACGGACAATTCGCGCGCGATAAGCAAGCGGGCCTGAGCAATGCAGCGCCCTCCGGCAAGTGGAGTTTCGCCAACACGACACAGGGCACGATCACATCAACGCTGATCGGGCGGGCTCAGCAATGGAATTCGCTCTACCAAACGGTGCGCACCGCGCCATCCGGCAGCTACACGCTACGCCTGATTGGGGTGGATGCCAATAATAAAAAGACCGTGCTAAACCCCGATATAAAGGATCGGGTGTATTCATTAGCTAGCATTTCGGCGGCGGCCTACCCGTATTTGCAACTGGAACTGGAGGTACGCGATGCCTCAAGCGGCACGGCTCCACAACTCAAACAGTGGCTCGTGACCTACCAAGGCGTGCCCGAAGGCGTGGCCCGCCCGGACAAAGTAGCCGCGTCTACCTACGAAGCGGCCACGTTGGCCCAGCAAGCGGCCAGCACCGGCTACGTGGAGTTTCCGGTCGTTTTCGACAACGTTTCTCCCCTCGATTTCGGCAAGCCGCTGCAAACGCAGGTTTCGTTGCTGGACGAAAATGGCAAGTCAGCTACCCAAACGGTAGCGGCGACCCCCGACGTGCTAAAAGCCGACGGCACGGCTACTTTCAAGATGAAAGTGAACGTGTTTGGCCTCTCAGGCCGGGTGTCAGGCCGGGCAATCGTCAACACGGTGCCGGTGCCTGAGCAGTACTTCTTCAATAATGAAATTCTGCTGCCGGCCTTCAATGTGCCCGGCAACACCGTGCCGCCTGTTTTGGACGTAGCCTTTGACGGTCAACACATTCTCAATGGTGACATCGTGTCGCCAGTGCCGGTGATTACGGTGCAGTTGCAAAGCAGCGACCGGCGACGGGCGATCAAGGACCCGGCAAACTTCGATCTGTTCTTAACCAAATCGGGGCAGCCTACCATTAAGATTGACGTGCGAGCTTCCAACGTGGTTTTTGCTTACGATTCGCTCAAAGGCACGGCCCGCATCGACTTTCAGCCTGGCAAGGCCGCGCCGCTCGCCGACGGCACCTACACCCTGCGGGCGCAAGGCCGCGGCGCCAACGGCGTAGCCGCCGGTACGGAAGCGTACGAGGTTGCCTTCCAAGTGATTAGCGCTTCTACCATCACCAATCTTTACCCGTATCCGAACCCGATCACGAGCAAGGCCAAGTTTGTCTTTACGCTGACGGGCTCGGAGTTGCCGCGCAACATGAAAATCCAGATCATGACGCTCACGGGCAAAGTCGTACGGGAGATCATGATGGATGAGCTGGGGCCGTTGCGCATCGGCAACAACATTACCGATTTTGCCTGGGACGGCACCGACGAGTTCGGCGACCGCTTGGCCAACGGTACTTACCTCTACCGCGTCATGCTCGACACCGCCAACAAGCCCTTTGAGCACCGCATCACCGCTGGTGATAAGTCGTTTAAGAAAGACTGGGGTAAGCTGGTTTTGTTGAGGTAAGCGTTTGATTAAAAGATAGATATAAAGAGGCCGCCCAATTTGGGCGGCCTCTTTATTTTCTCTCGCCGCCGCGTGTCATCCAGAGCGCAGCGAAGGATCTCTACACAAGTAATACACCGAACGAAGCGGGAGAGATCCTTCGCTGCGCTCTGGATGACACGCGGTGTTAGATTTATAAGTAGATTATAATCAATTACTTATAAATCTAGCGCCGTTGCATCGTTACGAAACTGAAGGCATAGGCGTGCTTGGCATCTGGCTCGTGCCGTTCGCGGGTTGTTTCGCGCCACTCGGTGTGGTTGAGCTCGGGAAAAATTACGTCGCCATCGAAGCTGTTGTGGACTTCGGTAAGGAACACGGTGTCGGCGGCGGCCAAGGCTTGGCGGTAAATTTCACCTCCCCCAATCACGAACACATCTTCGTTCAGAGCCTGCGCTTGTTCCAGCGCCTCGGGTACCGAAAAGGCGACTTGGCAGCCTTCTGCGTGCCAATCGGGTTGTCGGGTAACCACAATGTTGGTGCGTCCCGGCAACGGCCGGCCGATGGCTTCGAACGTGCGGCGACCCATCACAATCGGGTGATTCAGAGTGAGTTGCTTGAAATGCTTCAAGTCGGCGGGAAGGTGCCAAATGAGCTGGTTGTCGCGCCCAATTACTCCGTTTTCGGCAACGGCTACTACTAAAGCGATCATGCGGTGGGCGGAGTTAGGGTACTGGCATTGAAGCCGCGTAGGAAGTCGGAAACAGGCAGACGCTTCTTGCCTTCCAGCTGCACATCCAACAGATCGAGCAGGCCGGCTCCGGTTTGCACCCGGAGGTACGTGCGCCCATCCGTGAGCCAGGTGCCGGGCGGCGCTACCGCGCCGGGTCCGCTATCGGCGTCGTCGGCCATAGCTTGCGCCCGAAAAACTTTCAGCGTGCGCCCATCCGGGAGTTGCGTAAAGGCCGTCGGGATGGGGGAGAGGCCGCGCACCAAATTCGCCAAGGCAGGTGCGGATTGCGTGAAATCGAGCCGGCCGGTTTCCTTCTGTATTTTGGGGGCCGAACGCAGCGATTCGGTGGCCGTTTGGGGCGTAGTGGGCACATTGCCGGCTGCTATCGCCTGCACCGTGCGCAAGGCCAGCGCCGCGCCAGAAGCCTTGAGCTTTTCGTACAGCGTGCCGAAGTTGTCTTCTTCGGAAATGGGTACCATATCCTGCAAAATCAGGTCGCCAGTGTCGATTTCGTGTTGCAGAAAGAAGGAAGTGACGCCGGTTTGCGTTTCGCCTTGGATCAGCGCCCAGTTGATGGGCGCCGCTCCTCGGTACTGGGGCAGCAGCGAAGCATGGATGTTGATGGAGCCCAGGCGCGGCATGTTCCAGACTGCCTCCGGTAACATCCGGAAAGCCACTACCACCTGCAAATCCGCTTCATAGCTCCGCAGCTCCGCCTGAAACTCCGGTGATTTCAAGTTGGTGGGTTGTAGCACGGGTAAGTTATGCCGCGTCGCTGCCTGCTTCACGGCCGATTCGGCGAGTTGCCGACCGCGGCCCGCGGGCTTATCCGGCGCCGTCACAACGGCCACCACTTGGCAGCCGGGCCAAGTCAGCAGCGTTTCGAGCGTCGGCACCGCAAATTCGGGCGTACCCATGAAAATGAGGCGGAGAGGAGAAGTAGAATTCATCATTATTAAGGAAACCAAAAAGATGAGGGGTAGGACTAGTTCTAGCCCTAAAAATCCTGGTACAGTAAGTACTTCTTCCTCATCTGTTTGTACTGCGACAGCGCCGGCTCCCACGACGCGCGGATTTCCTGTTCGGACTTCCCAGCGATGATTTGCTGCCGCATCGTGGAAGTGCCGCTGAGCTGCTCGAAGTATTTTCCGAAGAACTTCTCCTTGTTGGTGCTCTGCTTGTAAAAATCGATCAGATACTTAAGCGTGAAGCCAGTTGGTTCTTTGACTTCCACTTTCCGCAGGTCGAGGCCGTAGCAAAGCTGCCCGTTTTGGGGTGGCGTGGGCGAACCTGCGTTGGGCCGGGGCGTGAAGCTGAAAGGGCGACTCGTCGGCTGGGCTGGGCCGCCAATCACTTCAAAAGGCATATCGGTGCCTCGGCCTACACTCACGTCGGTGCCTTCGAACATGCACACGGTAGGATAAAGCACCACCGAATGCGCATTCGGTAAGTTAGGTGAAGGCCGCACCGGGAGCTGGTAGTGCATGGCGTGCGTGTAACCGGCCACCGGCACCACCGTGAGGCGGCAAGTCCGGCCATCGGCCAGCCACTTTTCGCCGTTGATCATTTGCGCGAGCTCGCCTACCGTCAGGCCGTGCACAATCGGGATGGGGTGCATGCCCACAAACGACTTGTGCGCCGGCTCTAGCACCGGCCCATCGACGTACCAACCGTTGGGGTTGGGGCGATCCAGCACCAGTACTTCCTTGCCTTGCTCCGCGGCGGCTTCCATGATGTAGTGCAGCGTACTGATGAATGTATAGAAGCGTGCGCCAACATCTTGAATATCAAATACTAACACATCAACGTCCTGGAGCATTTCCGGCGTTGGCTTTTTGGTGGAGCCGTAAAGCGAGCGAACGGGCAAGCCGCTGCGGCTGTCGCGGCCGTCTTTGATGGTGGCGCCATCGGCAGCTTCTCCCCGGAAGCCGTGTTCGGGCGCAAAAATCATTTTCACCTGCACGCCCTGCGTAAGCAAGGTATCGACGAGGTAGGCCTGCCCAACGCGAGCGGTCTGGTTGACGACGAGGCCTACGCGTTTGCCGCGCAGCTGCGGCACGTAGCGGCCAAACTGCGCCGCGCCCACTTGCAGGCTGGCCGGCGCTTGCGTAGCGGCATCGAGCACAACCTGAGGTGCGGACGTAACCACCACCGGCGGTACCGGCGTGGTAGCAGCCGACTGGGCGGAGCCGGTGCTAGGACGGCTGCAATCGGCGAACAAAACGGTGAAACCTAGCAGGCTGGTAAGCAGGGTTGAAGTCATTAGGAACGAAACTAGAAAACTGGCCGTAGACGCGTAGCTTTACGGCAGTGAATGTCTCGCGGTATATATCCCACAAGATCGAGGGTGCCGATTCAGGTTCTTTTACCTCCTCGGTGACAAAAATAGCCATTATCAGCATTGCCCTCGGGCTGGCGGTAATGGTCGTCTCGTTTGCGATTCTGGAAGGTTTCCGCAACGAGATCCAAAGTAAGATCTTCTCGTTTGGCGCGCACCTCCAAATCAGCAAGTACGACACCAACAACTCGCTGGAAGTCGAGCCCATCGGGAGTGTGCGCTTGCTCCAGACGCTGCACCGCATTCCGGAGGTAAAGAATGTGCAGCCTTTCGCTCGCAAAACCGCCATCATCAAGACCAAAGATGAGGTGATGGGCGTGGCCTTAAAGGGAATTGACGAGAAAAACGGTCTTTCGTCGATGCGGCAAAACCTGGTGGCGGGCAAATTCATCACGTTCTCCGACACGGCTGCCAGCAACGACGTGTTGCTCAGCCGCAAAATTGCCGACAAGCTCCGGCTGAAAGTCGGCGACGAGGCGTTGTTTTATTTTATCCAGAATCCGCCGCGGGTGCGCAAGTTCACCGTGAGCGGCATTTACCAGACCGGCCTCGACGAGTTCGATGAGGCTTACGTGATCGGCGATATTCGGCAGGTGCGCGAATTGAATTCGTGGCCCGATTCGCTGGTGGGTGGTGTAGAAGTGATGCTGCGCGACTTCACGCAGCTCGATCCCACCTTCGATCGCATGTACGAAAGCCTGCCTTACGATCTTAAGCTGGACAAGATCACCGAACAATACGCCCAGCTTTTCGACTGGCTGAAGCTGTTGAACCGCAACGTAGTTATCTTCCTGATACTCATCATTTTCGTAGCTACGTTTAACATGGTGGCTACGATCTTTATCATGATTCTGGAGCGCACCAACATGATCGGGGTGCTCAAGGCCATCGGGGCTACTGACAACCAGATTCGCAGCATGTTCTTTTTCCGCGGCATGTCGCTGACGGTGCGCGGCATGCTCTACGGCAATTTGGTAGGCCTGGGATTCTGCGCGCTCCAATATTATTTTCACCTCATCCCGCTCGACCCCGAAAACTACTACATGAACCGGGTTCCGATTTACTGGGACGTGAAAATGATTCTGCTGCTGAACGCCGCCACGTTTCTGGCGTCCCTGCTGGCCGTCCTGATTCCGACCTACCTGATCTCACGCATTCGCCCGGTAGCCGCGATTAAGTTCGATTGATGTTTGAACCACGGATTTTGTGGACGAACATTAGTTTTGTAATCGTTTGATAATCAAGTGCTTGCAAAAAGTCCATTCTGTGTGAACAGAATGGGCTTTTTGCTGAAAAGGCAGGTAAGCAGGTTAAACCAGTCGTGGCTCAAATCAAATGCTGACTTTGCAGAATCAAGTTGGGGTCGGGGCATAGCGCGGCCCATGTTTTCTTTTCTTCCGGCAACGCCACGCCCGGAAAATCACCTTGCCGGCCTTGCATGTCGGCGATGATCTGAAAATGCAGGTGGGGCGGCCAATCGCCGTTTTCGGGGTGCGGCCCGACTTCAGCAAACGTGGTTCCTTTCTCCACTATCATGTCGGGCCGCAACAGGGCTACTTCGCGGCGCCCCAAATGTCCGTAGAGCGTGTAAAACGTCGTGCCCTCCAAGCTGTGTTCGAGAATTACCGTCGGGCCGTAATCGCCGAAATTATTGTTGTCGGCCACGCTGTGCACGACGGCATCGAGCGGCGCCAATACCGGCGTACCGGCCCGTAGCCACACATCGACGCCCAAATGCAGCGAACGAGACGGGGAGCTTGGGTCGCCAAATACGCCCGGACTGCGCCGGTAGATCACGCGGTTTTCGAGGTAGCCACCCACGCCAATCTGTGCTTCCTGCGCGTCGAGTAGCTGTTGCACCAGCTCTTCAAAAGCGGCCGTATCGCGCAGGTCGGCATGATCGAGCAGGGGATTGGCAGCCGTAAAATCGAGGCGAGCCACTTGGGGCGAGTTGAGATCGACGGGCAAAACCGGCCCGAACTCAGCGGAATGACGACGCAGAAGAGCAGAAAGCGACATAGAAAAACGGGGAAGAACGCAAACTTGGGTGGCAGCTACCGAGAAACGAAACGTAAATAGAAATGTTGAGGCCCTAACATGCCCTGTAGCCTACAAAGCTATGCGTTACATTTGTAGCATCGCTTGCCAACCCGCAGCACCCTTTTTCGGTTAGCTTACTCCACACCCACCAGTTCATCAACCCGCATGAGCAGCCCCTATCTTACGCTCAACGTCGTCGAGCTTACCCACGAAACGCCCGATACCGTTACCATCCATCTTGAAACGCCTGGCCGTCAGCCCGTAGCCAGTGAGCCGGGCCAGTTTCTTACCCTGATTTTGCCTTGCGGCCCAGCCGGCAAGAAAGAGCGCCGCTCGTATTCGCTCAGCAGCACGGCCCACGAAGCACCGCGCCTCTCGGTTACGGTAAAGCGCGTGCCGGGTGGGTTGGTGAGTAATTATCTGCTTGATACAGTGCAGGTTGGCCAGCAGATTGAAGCCATGGCTCCGCTGGGCAACTTTACGATCAAAACCAATCCGAAGGCCGCGCGCTCCATTGTGCTGATTGGGGCAGGCAGTGGCATCACGCCGCTCATGAGCATTCTGAAAGCCGTGTTGCGCGAAGAGCCCAACAGCCACGTGCTGCTCGTGTATGGCAGCCGCAACGAAGCGGCCGTGATTTTTTCCAAGCAGCTCCACCAATTGCAAACGCAATACGGCCGCCGCTTACAAATTGAGCACGTTTTTAGCCAGCCCGCTAACCCTGCCGCCAGCCAGCATACCGGTCGCCTCAACCGCACCATGCTGCTGCGCATCCTGGAGCAACTGCACCAATTTCCGGCAGCACAAGCCGAGTATTTCCTTTGCGGCCCCGAGGGCATGATGACCGAAGCCCGCGCCGCCCTCGACTTGTTGGGCGTGCCCGCCGCTCAAATTCGCCGCGAAAGCTTTGTGGCGGCTGCCGAAACCCAGGAAGCTGCCGCCGCTCAGCCCAACGGCCACGGCGACGTATCGGACAGCGATACTGATGAAATCGTAACGCGCACTGTCACAATCAATTACGAAGGATCGGAGTACGAAGTCAGCGTTGAGCCTTCCCAAACGATACTCGAAGCCGCGCTCGATCAGGACATCGACCTGCCGTATAGCTGCCAGGCGGGTTTGTGCACGGCGTGCCGCGGCAAGTGCCTTTCGGGCAAGGTGCACCTCGACGAGCGCGAGGGCCTGTCCGACTCGGAAATGAAGCAAGGTTACGTGCTGTTGTGCGTAGGCCACCCACTCACCAGCGACGTTGTGCTGGAGATTGGGTAACGCTGAAGCGCAAATCGGTGGCCGATTTGCCCAACGCGCAGCCGTTTTTTGCGTAGAAGGGAGCTTGCGTCACGCCGGAGTTTTAGGGTTGCAGTTGGCTTATTTTCCTCAATTCGACATATTCGTAAGCTGAGCTGTAGCAACTCTTTCCTTTCTCTGTTTTACTGGCGTATCTTGTATTTATGATGAATTCCGCCCTCGATACCCAAGTGGCTTCGGCTACGGATACGCAGCGTCCGCCGCGTCATTTTCTGCCCGAAGCGTTCACTGTCAGCGATTGGGCCTCTCTCGAACCGTATTTTGTCGAGCTACGCGACCGCACCCTTGCTTCTTCCGACGAGTTGGAAAAATGGATGCTCGACCGTAGCGAGCTGGAAAGCATTCTGAGTGAGGATCTTGCGTGGCGCTACATCCGCATGACCTGCGACACGCAGGACCAGGAGCGGGCCGAAGCGTTTCAGTTCTTTGTCAACGAGATCGAGCCAAACGTTGCACCTTACGACCATGCGCTCAACGAGAAGATGATGCACTCGGAGTTCTTGCCGGGTCTCGATCAGGAGCGCTACGGCGTATTCCTGCGTTCGGTACGGCAAGCCCTCGAAATTTATCGTGCGGAAAACATTCCCCTCAAAACCGACATCAGCACCAAGCAGCAGCAATACGCCGCTACTGTGGGTGCCATGACGGTAACCCTTGACGGTGAAGAGATTACGCTGCCCCGCGCCGCCGACCGCCTGAAAAACCCCAATCGCGCCATCCGGGAAGAAGCGTATCGGGCGATTCAGGAGCGCCGCTTGCAGGACTCGCAGCCGCTCGATCAGCTGTTCACTGAACTGGTGTCTCTGCGGCACCAAATGGCTTTGAACGCCGATTTCCCCAACTTCCGCGACTACATGTTTGCCGCGCTGGGCCGCTTCGATTACACGCCGGAAGATTGCTTTGCTTTCCACCGTGCCATTCGCGAAACGGTAGTGCCGCTCATCGATGACTTGGATCTGGAACGGCGCCAGGATTTGGCCCTGCCAGAGCTGCGCCCCTGGGACCTCGATGTGGATGTGAGTGGCAAAGCGCCCCTGCGCCCCTTCGACACCGGAGAAGAGCTGCTGGAAAAAACCATTACTGTGTTTCAACGCCTCGATGGCTTTCTGGGCGATTGTCTCCTGACGATGCGCCAGATGGGTCATCTTGACTTGGAATCACGCAAAGGCAAAGCACCTGGCGGCTATAATTATCCATTGGATGAAACCGGCGTGCCGTTCATTTTCATGAACGCGACTTCGTCGTTGCGCGACGTGGTGACCATGCTGCACGAAGGCGGCCACGCCGTACACAGCTTCCTGACCCGTGCCCTGCCGCTTTCCGCCGATAAGCATCCGCCGTCAGAGGTAGCAGAGTTAGCCTCCATGAGCATGGAGCTTATTTCGATGGACCACTGGGGGCTGTTTTTTCCGGACGAAGACGAGTTGCGCCGCGCCAAGAAAACCCACCTCGAAAGTGTGCTGGAGACGTTCCCGTGGGTAGCCACCATCGACAAGTTTCAGCATTGGGTGTACGAAAATCCGCAGCATACCGTGGAAGAGCGCCACGCCCGTTGGACGCAGGTTTTTGACGAATTCAACCAGCGCACGGTAAGCTGGAAAGGCCTGGAGCGCTTTAAGCCTTATTTGTGGCAGAAGCAGCTTCACCTCTACGAAGTGCCCTTCTACTACATCGAGTACGCGATGGCGCAACTCGGGGCCATTGCCGTGTGGCGCAATTTCCGCCAGAATCCGCAGGAAGGATTGGAGGCGTACAAGCGGGCCTTGGCCTTGGGTTATACCGCCCCAATTGGCGAAATCTATGCCGCCGCAGGCATTCGCTTCGACTTCAGCACCGAGTACCTGCGCACCCTAGCCGACTTCGTGCGCGAAGAAATGGCCAAGCTGTAAGCTGCACCCACCGATCAAGAACGTAAAAGGCGGCCGGAGCAATCCGGCCGCCTTTTCTACTGATAACCCCTGCATAAAGACTTTCTACAAGCAATAAACCATACCAATAAAGCCGGGCAGCAAAGTATACGGCATGATGATCTGAAACACGGCCTTCGGGTTGCGTGGCAAAAAATAGTTTGCTATTAATGCCTGATTATCAAGTAGAAACAAATTCGCAACAGCAGAGCTAGCCTTACCTAGCACGGATGCAAACAAGCTTCACCGTTTGCCCAACCATGCAGATACTTGCCCGTGGGTCGTCGGTGTAGGCGATGTATACTTTCTCGCCGTCGTGGGGCGTGTAAGCTGTCCAAGCCTCGCCGGCGGGCTCGAGGCGTTTGCCAGAGCTAAGTTCGAGTACAAACCGACACCCATCGAGGCCAGTTAAGTCGTGGATGGTGGCGGGAGTGGAGCAAGCAGGATCTGCGCTTTTTTCATCTTGGCACGCACTTAACAGGACGAAACCGGCACCCAAGGCTAGCGTGCAAACAACTTTATAGTGGAACGTGAAGCTAGAGAGTTGCATCTGTGACAGGCTTAGTAGTTGAGTATCTGCACTGGAGATACTGACCATAAAAAGGAAGTTGCAAAGCGCCCAAACTTTTTGGCTCGATCCCAATTGCTAGAGCTCATTTAAAAGCCGAAGCCCCTTGGCTGCCTTTACAAGCAACCAAGGGGCTTACCACAAGCGCGGCATCAAATGCAGTTATTGCTTTAATTCGAAAAGAGGCAGCGGCTGTAGCTTGCTGTATTTGCCGCCCAACGAGCTAATCTCTTCTTGGTGGAGCTGCAAGTAATTGTTGAATTGCTTGGCCGCTTGGTCATAGCGGACTCTGAAACCAACTACTTGATTATCAGTATCTTGTATTTCTTGCGTTAAGGTTTTTACGCCTTCCGTGGGCTGGCCGTTGTTGGGCAAGGCCACCGTATACAGCACATGCAACAGCGAATCTTGTGCCGAGTCGTAAGCGTCGATTTTATCCGAAGCCGCCATCGATTGCTGGTCGTAGCGAATGCGCTTCAGGCGGTCGTTGGCGTGGGCAAGCTGCTGAAGCTGAGCGCGGTCGGTGCCGGGCTGCAACTCCAACTCGCGCAGCACTTGTTTGGTAGCCGTTACTTTGGCGTCGTCGCTGGCGATCATCTCGGCCCAGCGCGCATCCACGGTGTCGCGGAGCACGTCCAGCTGAACTTTGGCGGCCTGTGGCGAAGCGGGATCTACGGCTTTAGGAGTGCGGTTACAAGCGTCGAGGCCGGCCAAGAGCAGGAGCAAGGCCAGCGGCAAAATTTTTCTCATGCTGCCAATAACGTCGAAAAGGGGCAAAATATTCACAGCGGTTTAAATTGTTCGAAGATTTGGCGGCAGTCGTGGCAGTAGTGCACAGCACGGCACAGCGTAGCCCCAAACGGCGTCCGCAACTCGGTGTTGTGGCCGTGGCAGCGGGGGCACTCGGCGTATTCCAAAAAGTCGAGGTCGAGGACTTGGCCTTCCAGCATCGGCGGCGGTGTCAGGCCGTGCTGGCGCAAGCCGGCGCGGCCTTTTTCCGTCACCATATCCGACGACCACGCTTCCGCCAGGCTTATTTCTACCTGCACCTCCGGCACGCCGTGTGCGCGAAGGGTTTGCTCCACGTCGCGGCGCATGTAATCCATGGCCGGACAACCAGCGAAAGTGGGCGTCATGCGGACCACTACTCGCCCCGAATCCTCTACCTCCACGGCCCGAATCACCCCCAAATCCACGAGCGAAACCGTCGGGATTTCCGGGTCTTTCACCGCTTCGAGCCAGGAAAATATGTCGGCTTTGGAGTACACGGGTAATGGTTTTAGAAGTAATTGATAATCAGATAATTACCAGTCGGCCGTGGGGTCGAGGCGGAATACCTCGGCCATTTCGTCGAGCAGGGGCTGTAAGTACTCGGTGTGATGGCCCGTGCGTCCGCCATATATCGGCGTAAGTGAAGCCAAATCAGGCATTTCCAACGCTGTTTGGTTGAGCACTTTCGTGATGTTTTCCTCCCAGCGCGTCTTGATCGCGTCTTCACCTACAAAAATGCCGTCGGCGATAATGGCTTCTTCCTGAGCAGTTTTCTCAAACAAGCCCAACGCGTAGGGCAAGGTGAAATTCAGCGAGTTCTGAAGGCGCTCAATGGCTTCTTCCGTAGCCGAGCCTAGCTGCTTTACCCACGTATTGGCGTGCAACGTGTGGTACTTCAACTCGCCTTTCAGCTTGCGGGCTACTTGCGCCAGCGGCTCGTAGCTACTTTGCGCAAGTGCCTCAAAGCGAAGCAGTTCGGCGTGATCGTAAAGAAAATGGCGGATCAGGCTGAAGTCGTATTCGCCGATGGGCAACTCGACCAGCTGTGCACAATGAAACTGCGGGGCGTTGCGCGTGAAAGCAACCGTATCTGGTTCCGCCTCGCCGAGTTGGTGCAGCAACGAGTACAACTGCAAGCTGTGGCCCAACTTGTCCTGGGCCATCGACGAAAACGCGATGTCTTCTTCCAGAATGGGGCCCAGGCCGTTCCACTCCGAGTTGCGGTGCCCCAAGATAAGCTGGTCGTCGGCCAAGCGGTAGAGGAGGTCTTTAAGCGCGTCGGTGTTCATGCCTGCGGAGCGTTTGGCTGTTGTTCTTGTTTGAACCGTTCGATTTTGTCCATCACTTTGTACGCAATGGCGTCGCGGTATTTTTTGTCGGGCGTGGTGCTCCAGATGTCGCGATCGTCTTCGTCGGAGCGCAGGATATCGGCCGAGCGCACCACCCACACATTCACCACGGGGCGCTGTTCGCCAAACACGGATTTGGCTACCGTCAACGCTTCTCGCGGACTCGAAGCCCGCACTTTGCCCACGTGCACATGCGCCTTGCCACGTTTCTTGAGGTGGAAAATATCATAGTCTTCTTCGCCGGCTGCGTAAGCGAGTTCTTCTTCCTTCGATTCAGAAACCGGCGTTGGAGTTTCGCCGGTTTCAGTAGGGAGCGTGTCGTATATTGACTCTGTATCATTCACATAGTCAGATACTTGCACACAACGCGTAGGCGTTACCCACATGCCCGTGCAGGCAAACCGGCGGCTATACTGCTCCTTCGCAAACAGAAACGCCACGTCCAGCGACGGCGCGTGCACCGGCCCTACGTAGGCGTATGCAGTGCCTTCTTTTTTCTGATGAAAGACCTCGTACGTCTCGAACTGGTCTAGTTCGGGCTTGTCGGGTGGGGGTGGAGGCGCATCGGGCAAGGCCAAGCGGTTGATGCGCGGATCGAGGGAGGAGAGGGACATTTCGGTGTAAAGTTTCCGGATCAAGTGTCATCCAGAGAGCAGCGAATGATGACACTTAGGTGGGTTGTGAACGAATACCTACGCCAGCGGGCGCACGTACTTCGCCTTCGGCGAAAGCAAGGCGCGGCGCACCCAAGCGCCGTTTTCTTCGGCGGCGCGACGCACAGCCAAGCGCTCTTTGTTGCAAGGACCATCGCCGTTGATGACGCGCTTGAAATCTTCCCAATCGGGCTCGGTGAACTCCCACACGCCGTCTTCGTTTTTGCGCAGCTTGGGGTCAGGTACCGTGAGGCCCAGTTCCCATATTTTGGGCACGTACATGTCCAAGAACTGCTGGCGACACTCATCGTTGGAAGCCATCTTGACTTTCCAGCGCATCAGAATTTCGGTGTGCGTACTCATCTTGTCCGAAGGCCCGAAGAAGGTCATGATCGGCGGCCACCAACGGTTGAGCGCTTCCTGAATCATCCGGCGCTGGGTGGGAGTGCCGGTGGCAAGGTGCACCACGGCGTCGTGGCCGTACTTCAGGTGGAAGGATTCTTCGGCGCAAATCCGCTCCAGGGCCCGGCAATACGGGCCGTAGCTGCCTTTCGCATTGGCCATTTGGTTGACAATGGCACCCGCGTCAATCAACCACGAAATCACGTTCGAATCGGCCCAAGTGAAAGCCGGATAGTTGAAAACGTTTGAATACTTGCTCTTGCCGTTAATCAAATCCGACAGCATTTGCTCGCGCGTTTTGCCCAGCGTTTCAGCGGCCGAATACAACAGCTGCGCATGGCCCACTTCGTCCTGCACCTTGGCCATCTGGGCCATTTTGCGGCGAAAGCCAGGCGCGCGCGTAATCCAAGTGCCCTCCGGCAACGAACCGATGATTTCGGAGTGGGCGTGCTGCTCGATCATGCGCGTGAGCTGCTTGCGATAAAGACCTGGCATCCAATCGTTTGGCTCAATCTTCTCGCCGCGGGCAATCCGAGCTTCAAATTCGGCCAGCTTAATCGGGTCTTCGTTCTCCAAGCCAGTGGCGGCGTTGGCTGGGATGTCGTGGGTGCTTGCGGAGCCGTACATCGGGGGTGGGATTTGGGTGGGTGTCGTTAGGAATGAGCAAGGCCGAGCAACAGCTGGTCGGCGAGGCGATGCGCAATGTCGTCGGGGGTAAGCTTGCCATCGGGCTTAAACCAGTTGGGAAGCCAATTGAGGCTGGCCAGCAGCGTAAGCGCCGCAAAGGCCGCGTCGGGTGCGTGCAGTTCGCCCGCCTCTATTCCTTGCTGAATCAGGCGGCGAAAGTTGACCTCGTAGCGTTCGCGCAACGTCAAAAACTCATTGCGGGCCGCTTCCGAAAGGTGGCGCCACTCGTGCAGAAACACGGCCGAAGCCGCTACGTCCAGCGTAAGCACACGCACGTGGCTTTCGATGGCGCGACGCAACCGCACAGCGGCCGGTTGGGTGTCGTCCTGCGTAGCGTTGGCAAAACCGGCAAAAAACTGGTCCGCCATGCGAAAGCAGATGCGGTGTAAAATCTCCTCTTTCGAGCGAATGTGCGAGTAAATGCTGCCTGCCTCAATGCCCAAAGCGGTAGCCAACTCACGCATGCTGGTGGCCGCAAAGCCGCGGGTGCGAAACAGCGCCGTGGCCGTCTGGTCAATCTGGGCTTTGCGCGAAAGAGTGGAGGCAGTAGTTTCCATACAAGTTGCTAACAAAGTTATGGTTCCTAACGTTCGTTAGCAAACCTAGGTTGCGTAATAAATACGTAGCTGCAAGCTGCACATAAGCAACTGATTATAAAAAGCTTGTCGCCGAGATCAGGGGGAAGCTACCGCACGAAATGGTGCCGCCAATTTCCAAACGAGAAAATATCACTCCTTTCCCCGCGTCAGCGTACGCAGGAGTTCTTTCTACCTTTGCGCCTTCACGTATGTAAGCTATGAGCGATTCCATCACGCCCCTCGATAAAGTCGGCGAATTCGGCCTGATCCGCCGCATTCAACAAACCGTTACGCTTCGGCAGGCCAGCACTTCGTTAGGCATCGGCGACGACGCAGCCATTATTACGCCCGACGCCAACCACGATTTGGTCGTCAGCACCGATTTGCTGGTTGAAGGCGTGCACTTCGACCTCACTTTTTGCCCGCTTAAGCACTTGGGTTACAAGGCAATAGCTGTAAATGTGTCCGATGTGGCTGCCATGAACGCCATTCCGACGCAATTGGTCGTGGGCATTGCAGTTGGCGCCCGCTATTCGGTGGAAGCCATTGAAGAATTGTACGAAGGCATGCGGCTGGCCTGCGAAGCCTACAACGTCGACTTGGTTGGCGGCGACACCACGGCCAGCCGCGGCGGCCTCACCATCAGTGTTACGGCAATGGGGCAAGTGCCTCATGGTCAAGCTGTTAAAAGAGGAGGGGCCCGCCCCAACGATTTGATCTGCGTGACCGGCGATTTGGGCGGTGCATTTCTGGGCTTGCAGGTGCTGGAGCGCGAAAAGCAAGCCTACATGGCCGACCCCGAGATGCAGCCCGATTTGGAGAAGTACACGTACGTCGTGCAGCGCCAATTGCGCCCCGAAGCCCGCATGGACGTCATCCACGAACTCCGCGACCTCGGCGTAGTGCCAACGGCCATGATCGACATCTCCGACGGGCTCGCTTCGGAAGTGCTGCACATCTGCCAGCAATCGGGCACGGGCGCGCGGGTGTTCTCCGAAAACCTGCCTATCGCCAATCCCACGCTGGAAGTCGCCGCGGAGTTCAACCTCGACCCCATCATGTGCATGCTCAACGGCGGCGAAGACTACGAACTGCTGTTCACCGTCCCGCTCTCGGCCCACGACAAGCTCAAAAACCACCCCGACATCACCATTATCGGCCACATCACCGAGAAAAGCGACGGCGTTAACCTCATTACCAAAGCCGGCCAACCCGTGCCGTTGCGTGCACAAGGCTGGCAGCATTTTTAGCGGCATTGTTAACCAACTTACTTATAAGGAAAGAAAAAGCCCCGCTATGTGAATAGCGGGGCTTTTTCTTTCTAAACTCAAAAGGGCTTAGTCCTCTGGATACGGCACGAATACGAAGTTGGTAAACTCCTCATCCAACACAAACAAGCAGCAGTATTCATTTGGGTCCTTATACGTCTGCTGAAAAGCCGGTATGCCTTCTTCGTTTATAATGCCTTGTTGCACAAAGAGTTCGGCATAGGAAGCAAACACATGCCATTCCAGATTTAAATCGTCGGCGTTCACCAGCAAAGCACCCAGCGGCACTTGCTGCCGCGCAAACACAAAAATCGGGTACTTAGAAATATCGCTCTTCCGAATTTGAGAAGAAGCTTCCATCAGGGTATCCGAAACAGTGGCGAAATCCTTGGTGATGGTGCCAAGGTATTTGCCATTTAGTTCGGGGTCGTTAGCGTAATCCATTGAATTGTAGTTAATAAGCTTTATCTCAAAACGCTTGTCATTCTGAGAATTGCGAGGAATGCCAGGCGGAAGGAGTGTTGGGTTTACCGCAACTCCAATGCTACTACGTTCTCCACATGGTGCGTGTGCGGAAACATATCCACGGGCTGCACGCGCGTGACTTTATAAGCTTCGTCAAGAAGTTCTAAATCACGTGCTTGCGTGGCGGGGTTGCAGCTCACGTACACGATACGCGGAGCACGCATTTCGAGCAGACGCGCGACTACGTCGGGGTGCATGCCGGCACGCGGCGGATCGGTGATGACCACGTCGGGGCGACCGTGCCGGGCGATGAACTCGGCCGAGAGCACGTCCTTCATGTCGCCGGCGTAGAATTCGGTGTTTTTGATGCCGTTGATTTCGGAGTTGAGGTACGCGTCCTTCACCGCCGACTCTACATACTCCACGCCAACCACGTGCTTAGCCTGTCGGGCCACGAAATTGGCGATGGTACCGGCACCCGTGTATAAATCATAAACCAACTCATTGCCAGTTAGTTGGGCGAAATCGCGGGTGAGCTTGTACAGGTTGTAAGCGCCTTCGGAATTGGTCTGGTAAAACGACTTCGGCCCAACACGAAAGCGCAATCCTTCCATTTCTTCGTGGATGTAAGGCTCTCCTTTATAGCACGTTACCTCTAGGTCATGAAAGGTCTCATTGCCCTTGTCATTGATAACGTAATTCAGCGACGTGATCTGCGGTAACTTCTCATAGACATAGTCGAGCAGCGGTTCCAGCGCGTCGTGGCGGTAGTAGCACTGCACAATCACCATCAGATCGCCGGTAGTGTTGGCCGTGCGAATGATCAGGTTGCGCAGAAAGCCCGTTTGCTTTACTAAGTCGTTGAAAGGCAAATCGTTATCGCGTGCATAATCACGGATGGCCAACCGGATCGAATTGCTGGGCTCAGGCTGCAACCAGCAATGCTCCACGTCGATGATCTTGTCGAAGCGGGCGGGCGTGTGGAACCCCAATACACGGCGATCAAATTCCTCGCCCGATTGGATCTGCTCGTTCGTGATCCAGCCGTTGTGGCTAAACGTGAACTCCAGCTTGTTGCGGTAATACGTGCGCTCCGCCGAAGGCAGAATCTGCGGAATCTCCGGAAGTGCCACTTTGCCAATGCGTTGCAGCGTGTCCTCGACCTGTTGCTGCTTGTATTTTAGCTGCGTATCGTAGCTGATGTGCTGCCATTTGCAGCCGCCGCAGGTGCCGAAGTGCTGGCAAAACGGCTCAACGCGCAGCTCAGAGTATTTGTGAAAGCGCGTAGGAACCGCTTCCAGGAAGTTCTTTTTGGCTTTGGTGACGCGCAAGTCAACCACGTCGCCGGGCGCGACGCCGGTCACGAAAATGACCATGTTGTTGTGGCGCACGAGGCATTTGCCCTCGGCCACCATGTCGGTAATCTCGACTTCGCGGAGTGCGTCCGCAGGGATTTTTTTCGCTGTTTTGTTCACAAGCGCAAAGGTAAGAACCATTTGCCGCACGCTCAGCCCCCAGTCCGAGGTTTGACCAAATGCCCACCGATCTTCTTAATCTATGAGAAACGCTTTGGTTTGACAACAAAGAGGCCATTTGCGAAAGCAAATGGCCTCTTTGTAATGGGCTTGTAATCAATTAATTATCTTTTACGATCTCAAACCAGCCTTTGTACGAAGTGCCGCTCGGCAGCTTGAACAAGTAGTAATACATGCCGGCGCCCAGCCCCTCGCCGCCCCAGGTGTTGCGGTAGTTGGTGGTGCTGTACACTTCCTTGCCCCAACGGTTGAAAATGGCCAATTGGTTGCCGGCGTAAAGCTGCACGTTGTCGATAAAAAAGACGTCGTTTTTGCCGTCGCCGTTGGGCGTGATGATGTTGTAGAGGGCGATTTTGTTTTCAAACGTCACGCAGGCGTCGTTGGAATACGTCAGCAAGGCCGAAGCGTCGTCGCTGACGGCTGTTACGCGGAAGCATTGGTTAAAGCCTTGGCTGCCAGTGCTCAACTTATACTGCAACGGCTGGCCCGCCGGTATGGTCGCTACCAATTCATCCTTGGCGTTATCGACGTGGCGGAAGACCTGGTATTGCTTTACTGCAAAGCCTTTATAATCAGACCATTGTATGCTGACTTCGCCTTCGCTACGGCCGCCTTTGCCTTCAGTGGCTACGGCTTCGGTATGGATGATTGTGTGTTCCTGACTGGCTATGACCGTGCCGCAGGCATTTGTGAGCTCGACCCGATAGGTGTAGGCTTTGGCATCGGCGTCGGCAGAGGCATCAGCGAATCGCGTGCCCGTAAGGATGGCCGGTACCACGGCAAATGCACCCGTAGAGCCCGCATCACGACGCAGCACGCGGGTACGGCTACCGTTGTCGCCCAGGTTGGGCACGGAAAGCAACACTTGGTGGTCATTCTGCGGATCGACCGTTGCGACATTTAGCGTAATCGCGGCGTTGTCGGGTTTCACCGAAAAGGAGGCCAAAGCGCCGGTGCACCCAAAGGACGAAGTGGGCACCACCGTTACCGTTTTGGTAATGTTGCTAGCCAGAAAGTTGACGGTGATGGCGCTCGTGCCCTGCCCCGAAACGATAGTGCCATCCGTGACCGTCCACTGGAAAGAAGCGCCCGTCGCGCCGGGCACCGAATAGCGCAGGCCGTTAAGGCCTTCCGGGCACACGTTGGCCGGCCCCGTGATGGTGACCACGGGCAGCGGATCGACGGTAAAGGTTTTGATATACACTGGCCCAGCGCAGGCCGCAGCGCTTGTTTCGCGCGCCGTGAGAGTGTACACGCCCGGTGTCGCGAACGTCGCGACGCTTACCGTATTGCCCGCCGCCGTGAAGGCAACGTTCTGCTGGGCAGCATTTTGTAAGGTAAACTGATACGTGGACGTCGCTAAGCCAGGCAGCGTAAAGCTAACTGGGCCGCTGTTGGCGCATACTCGGTCGGGGCCCGTGATGGCTAAGTTGGCGGCCGGCGAAGGCAGCACCGTCACGTAAAGCGTGTCCGACTGGCCGAGGCAACGAATGTCACTGCCGTTGGGGTTGCTGGTTTCGGTCACGACCAGTTTGCCAATGCCGGGCCGCGTCCAGTTGACTTGGATAGAAGCTTGGTTGGTAGCGACTTGGGTGCCGCCAATCACCTGCCAGGCGTAGCTAGAGCCGTTGGTGAACTGCGTTTGGTAGGTAAACGGTCCGTCGGTCTGACATACGCGCAGCGGCCCGTTGGGCTTGGGCGTGGCCAGCAGCTCATTGATCCGTACCGGCAACACAAAGGGAGCAGTCAGGCACCCAAACGCATTGCGGCCCACGACCTGCACGCTAGCATTGGCGTTGGTAGCACCCCAAGCCACGGTAATACTGGTCGTGCCTTGGCCGCTTACAATATTGCCGCCCTGCACAGTCCATTGATAATCAGTGTTCTGTGGATTTACTACTGAATATGTAACACCCTGCACGGTGGGACACACCGAACGACTTCCCGTAATCGCATCGGCCGCGGTTTGGGGGCGCACCGTCACGGTTACTTGGCGCGAGTTGCTGCAAAGGCCATCGGTTGAAGTGACGGTGTAAATGGTTGTAGTATTAGGGGTTACGGTGATAGACGCGCCGGTAAACGTCTGGCCGCCGCCGGTCCAGGTATAGTTCTGGCCGCCGCTGGCGGTGAGCGTAGCCGAGGTGCCGACGCAAATGGCCACGTCGGCGCTCACGCTTAGGGTGCTGACGGGCCGTACTTCCACCGTGCGGGCTACCGAGTCGGTGGTGCAGCCAAAGGCCGTTATGCCGCGCGCAGACAAAGTGCCAGTGCCAGCCGTATTCCACAAAACCGATACGCTGCTGCCAGTGGCCAGCCCCTGAATGGCACCGCCCCGGACGCGCCACAAGTAGCTGCTCGCGTTGGTGCCCGTTACGGTGTAGGTGCTGGGTTTCGACTGATCGCAGACAAGGGCGTCGCCGGTGATGGCGGTGGGCGGGCTGGCCCGCTTAACCGTAATTCGGATGATTTGAGCCACACTTTTGCTGCCACAGGCTTGGTCAGCAGCCGTCACGACGACGTCGTAAGGGGTGGTGCGGGCGTTGCCGCACCGCGAGTTGAAGCGAAAGGTGCCGGAGACGTTGCCCGTGCCAGAGATCAGGGCGGAGCCGCTGCCGTTGCTGACGGTTCCCACGTCGTTGGCGAAGGTGGCATCAAAGCCGCCTGGCCCGTCGAGCAGCACGCTGTTGACTCGCAGCGATAGGGTTTTAAGCTCCGGGTCGCGAGCGGCCAGATCAAAGCTGAGCGACTGTCCTTCTTCGATGGTAAATTCTTTAATGGCGGTGGTAGAGGCCGTAAACTGCGGGGCCTGATTGGGTTGGCAGGTTTGGGCAATTAATTGAATATCGCGCCTGGTCGTCCCGACGAGTACTTCCTGTCCGTTGATAACGCGGTACTCTTTCACATCGACCGCCACCACGTATTTGCCCAGAAATGGGGCGGCATAGCGACTCAGGCCCGTTTGAGGATCGAGAAAAGCATAGCTGCCCCGGCCCGGCCCGAAAGGCTGCGCCACATTGTATGTACTCGCATACACTACCGATGTGGGAGGTGGGTTGAAAAAACTGGGCGGCGTGTTGCCGAGGTTGCCCCCGTAGGGCGTGCCGAAAGAATACACCAGCCGATCGCCGTCGGCGTCGTAGGCGTTGTTGATGATGATGCTTGTATCGCCTTGGCAGATGACGGCCACGGCCGTATCCGAGAAAGTTGGCGTGCTGTTCGGGATCAGGGGCGGCGAAATGTCAGTGTAGAGCGTCAGGCCGGTGCCGCCGGGGTTGGAGAGGTTGCGGATGTCGTTGTTACGCGCCGATTCAGTGTAAAAGGCGTAGTAGCCCGCCGCCGAAACCGGCAGATTCACAATGAGTTCGTACTTGCACAGCCGCACCGGCACGGGGCTATTGGTGCTGCCCGCCGCGCAGTCGCCCGAGGTGGCCGGCTTGATCAGTGCGTTGCTTACCCGCGGAAAACTGTACACACCAATGCGCGTGCCGTTTGGCGATTTGCTGTACAGCCCGATCGGGATGACGTCGCGGCCGTTGGGAAAATTGGAAGTGACATCGGCATTGAAGTATACAAACACCGTGATGCGGTACCGAAACGGTTGACCCACCGGCCCTTTATCGTCGAGGTATTGATAGCCCATTTCGCCGCCGAGCAGGTGCGTAGCCGCCGCCGGTCGCGCTCCCAAGCCAAGTATCGTCACCAAAATGAAAAAAATGCGCAGTAAATGTGGCTGCATATGTAGGGGAGATGCGTGTAAATGTCTGATTAACAAGATCTTGTGAAATAGCAAAGCTATTCCCGCGCAAAACGACGCACAGTTGTGTTGCCGTTGGCGTCACGCAGCCGGAGTAAATATAGGCCGTGTGGCAACTCTGGTAGCTGCATAGTAGCTTCGGCATCCGGCGTCAGGCGCACCACAGACGCCGCTAGACGCTTGCCGAGCAGGTTTTCGACCGTGGCAGCGTAGGTCCCTGACCGGTTTCCATCAGCGAGGCGCAGGTGCAAAGTGCCATCCGAGGTAGGGTTCGGATACACCGTCAGGGCCGCGAGTGCCTGCGCGGGAGCCGTAGCCAATGCTTGCTGCCCGACCACCAGCGTGTAATCTTCCGTTTCCAGGTTGGACGTGCTGATGCTACACGGATTTGGCGGCAAGGCACTGGTATTGACCTGCACGCGAAGGCGCGTAGCGGCACCAGCGGGCAACTGGGTGGGTATTTTGAAGGTCAGCTTGTGTTCCAGCCCGGCCTCGTAAGTCGTGTACAGGAGTTCCGTCGACTCAAAAATGCCGTTGCGATTGCCGTCCAGCCACACAGCCGTGGTGTGTTGGGTAACTGCGGTAGTAGTGCCGAACGCCACGCTCATGGCGTAGGTTTCCTGGGGCTGCACCCGGATGAAGCGCGTCAGGTAATTGCCGTAACCGGTTGGTTCCGAGGCCGAAGCACTCGTGAAGACCGTAGCGCCGGCGGAGTTATTGACGCTCACTTTGCTGATCCACGCAAACGTGCTGGTTCCCGTTGAGGTGCAATACTGGAGGCATTCGGGTGTGATGTACACGTAGTCGGGCTGGCTCAGGGTAACGGTGCCCACGTTGTTGGTGGCCGTCAGCGATACCGAATACAGACCGGGCGCGGCGTAGGTGTGCAGCGGCGATTTTTCGGTGCTGGTTTTGCCATCGCCAAAATCCCAGCGCCAGCTACTGGGGAAGTTGGTGGTTTGATCCGTAAAACGGATCTCGCGGATGCAAGTACCCTGAATGTGGTTGGAAGCGAATTGAACCACAGGCAGTTGCGTCACGGGCAAAATAACCAAGGTATAATCTTCTACCTGCCCCAGCCGCGGATTGGTGCAGGGGCCAGCGGCCGCGCCCGCAAAATCACTGATCACGCGCAGGCGCATTGGCTGGCTGGCAGCAGTCACGTAAGGAAGCGTGATCGTGCCGCTCGGGTTGGCTTTGCTAAGGGCTTCAAACACCAGTTCTTTCACCGGCTCGAAGATGCCGTCGTTGTTGGCGTCTAGCCACACCCGTGTGTCCTGTGGGCTGCCACTTTCGGTCGCAACCGCGATGGGGTATTGATAGCCGCCCGTCAGCCGGATCTTGCCATTGCAGGTATAGTCCTCATACCCAGCTTGTCCGGTAGGCGTGTTATTGATGAAAGGCCCAAATGTGAAGCGTGTAATCCCGAAGCCGTGCTCCGCCGTGGTAGGCGTGCAACTGGCCGCAACCGGCTGAGCCGTATCGTAGAAAATGTAGCCGGCGCGCGTAAGTGTGTTCGTGCCGGCGGCGTTGGTAACAGCCAGACTGACGGTGTAAGTACCCGGCGCGGCGTAGCAATGCCGCGGATGTTGCTCGGTGCTGCTCGTGCCATCGCCAAAACTCCATTGCCACGTGGCGGGCAGGTTCTGGCTCAGGTCCGTGAACTGTACGCAGCCCGTACAGGACACGGGCTGATCAACGGTAAAATCCGCTGTTGGCGCACTAGTATTGGCAGCCAGCGTAATGCTATAGTCTTCCGTTTGAGAATATTCGGGCGTAGAACACGGCGTAGGCACTGGCGAAAGCGCATAATCGGCGGCGATGCGCAGCCGCAGGCGCTGCCCGACTACCGCCGTACTAGGCACCCGGATGCTGCCTTTGTGTACCCCCTGGGCCTTTGAGCTGAAAAGCAGTTCTTGGGTAGCGTTGAAGGTTCCGTCGTTGTTAAGGTCCAGCCACACGCGCACGTTCTCATTCACACTCGCGTTGGTGGTGATCGTAATTGGATAATCCTTGCCCGGCACGAGCGTGGTGCCCACCGTGCAGGAATAATCTTTGTATCCGTCCTGCGCGCCTGCTGTCGTATTCTGGATCGACTCAAGCTGCACTTGCGTGATGCCCATCCCAAACCGCAGATTGGCCGCAGGAGCCGCTCCGGGCGTGCAGGCGCTCGCCGCGGCCGGGCAATTCTGCTGCGCCTGCGCCGGCAGTAGCGAGAAGATTCCGCAAATAACTAGCAGCAGAGGAAAGGCACCATCCGGTAAGCGTAACAGTTTGGTCATATGAAACAGTGCCTTTGAAAAAATAGGAGAATACAGTGCTTAAATATAACCGTCTTCGAGGAACACCCGGTACCCAAGGAAGCTGTTTTTAAGGGCTGTTCGCAACGAAAATCGCCTTCTGGCCGCGCCAAAACTCCTAGTTTTGTCTGGCCAATGCTCTTGGCTTGGGTTTATCTGATTTTTATGAAAGAAAAAGTAGTTCTCATCACCGGCGGCACCTCCGGCATTGGCCGGGCTTGCGCCGTAGCATTTGGGCAGGCTGGCGCCAAAATAGTAGTCACGGGCCGCGACGAAGCCCGCCTCGCCGAAACGGCTCAGGAACTTGTCCGTCTGGGCATTGCCCATCATACCGTGCGCGCTGACGTAGGAGTGGAGGCAGACTCAGAACGTGCTGTCAGTGAAGCAGTTAAAGCTTTCGGTCGCTTAGATGTTCTGATCAACAATGCTGGTATCTCTATGCGCGCCTTGTTTCAGGATGCTGATCTGGACGTCATTCGCCGGCTGATGCAGACGAATTTTTTTGGCACGGTGTACACGACCAAGTTCGCCTTGCCGCATTTGCTGGCCAGCAAAGGGTCGATTGTGGGTATCTCCAGCATTGCCGGGTATCGGGGATTACCGGGCCGGACTGGCTATTCGGCCTCCAAGTTTGCCATGCAAGGGTTTTTGGAGGCCTTGCGTACGGAAGTATTGCCGCAGGGCGTGCATGTGCTAGTGGCCTGCCCCGGATTCACCGCATCCAATATCCGCCAAACGGCCTTGGCTGCCGACGGTTCTGCGCAGGGCGAGTCGCCGCGCGACGAAGGCAAAATGATGAGCAGCGAGGAAGTGGCTCAGCACATTCTTAAGGCCGTGCAGCAGCGCCGGCGCGATCTGGTTCTTACTACCCTTGGCAAGGTCACGGTATTGTTGAATAAATGGTTTCCAGGCCTCTCGGATAAGTTGGTTCTCAATCACTTCCGCAAAGAAGAAGGCCTATCGGTACACCAGCAGCGATAAAAGGCAATTAGATTTTGGTCCCGTCGGGGTTTCGTCATTACGCGAATCTCCGACGGGATTCTGTTTTGAATCAGCTAAAAGCCTTTAACAGCTTTAGCAGGGAGAAGATCAATGATAATTATATAAAATTCTGATTATCAACGCAATGGCAATAAATTGTGCCGCCGGATATAAGCATCGCCGCCCTGCCATTGCACGCGATACCACACATCCTGCCGACCCAGCACCACCAATCGGTCGCCCGCGGCCGCTGTGGTGAGCCAAGAAGCTCCGGCGCTGGGGCCTGCCATGATTGCAGCGCGAGGTCGAGCTACTATTCCCGCAACCTCCGGCTCCAGCAGGTTCAGATACAAGCCGATAACCCCCAGATATAGGCTGTACGCCACCCACCAGCCGCCGGAAAGGCGCTGACGGCGGAGAAAAAGCATCATCCCCACCACAACTGCCCCAATCAGAAGGGCCTGTAGAAGTCGATAATAATACCGCTGAAAGGCAATCGCAACTGCTTGGCGCCACGTGTTTGGATAACCTGTAAGGCGGTAAAGCTGAGCCAGTTCCACCATTTTTCGCCACGTGCTTTGCTGCGGCTGGCGGGCATGAGCTAGGCCCAAATAATACAAGGCTGCAGGATAATGACCCAGGCCCTCCTGCACATAGGCCATGCGCAAAAGGATACGCGGTGAAGTCTGCCGGTTCTGCCGCAAGAATTGCTGATAAAGCGGGTAAGCTGCCTCGTAGTTGCCCGCACCAAACAAAGAATCTGCCTTTGGAAGTACTGCGCTATCTTTTTGGGCCAGAAGCGGTTGGCTAAAAATTAACCAAAAGAGGAAAAAAAACTGTGCTTTTTTTAGCAAAACGTTTGGAGTGTAAGGGTGAGCCCTCTACTTTTGTGCCCACAATAAAGGAACACGGTTCCACAACACAAAGAAAACGATTCTGTAGCTCAGCTGGTAGAGCAATACACTTTTAATGTATGGGTCCTGGGTTCGAATCCCAGCGGAATCACTAAAGTCCCTCAGTATTGCACTGAGGGACTTTTTTGTTTGATCACGGTAATCACGCTCTTTGGCCAATGCAACTGTTTCTTGACGCTTACATGCTCTTCCGATTGCAAGCACAAGCTGTTTGATAGTGTAAGTAGTAAACTAGCAGCTAGTTCAAACGCAAAAGAGGGCTTAAATGAATTTTTACTTATGGCATGTTCTCTGCTCATAATAAATATTTGAAGATAGAACCACTTCATTAATTGCAGCTACTACCATTAGCTGCTACTCAGGCCAATAAAGTCATGATTGACTTTATTGGCTTTTTTATTTAATATTATTGATATAAAATTTAGTTTTTGTGACTGTGAATAGAGGGCAAAGGTTGCTTACTCATGAATCTTATTAAAATAATAATTTCTGTATACAGTATTATATCCTTGGGTTAAAAGGCAATAATCATGGCACAGATACATATCCTGCGAATAATTATATCTGTCGTAGCGTTATTTCTAATCGTTGTGCATTTGGTCCGCCCCGATATCAGAATTGATGCTATTACGCTGGGCTTATTGATCCTGAGTGTAGTTCCTTGGTTGGCACCAATCATAAAAAGCATTGAAGTGCCAGGAGTAGGGAAGTTAGAGTTCCAAGAGCTGAAGGACAAAGTAGAGCAAGTACAAGGGGTTGCCCAAAGTGCCGACCGAAAATCAGACTTCGCAATTGCAGAACCGTCGGTTCCTAAAGCAGCAAGGTCGCCTAAACTTCAGGACATGCCTTCTGCTACAAGTAAGCTTTTAGAACTCGCCAAAGAATATAATAACCTGCGGGAGCGGCTGCCGTCTGGCAATGAGCGTACCATAGCGATGACTTCCATTGTGCGTCAAATGACCAATTTGGCGCCTGAACTACACGATTATGACGTGCCTAATGCGTTAAATAATGAAGATCGGGGAATTCGACTCACAGCGTATGCATATTTATTTGCGCGCCCTGAATTTTCGCAGTTAGCTAATTTAATCAATAGTTTAATTCTAGTCGAAGATAAGCCTTTCGGACAGTACTGGGCTATTCAGGCTTTGGGAAAACTAATTGCTAATCGCTTGGATCACTCAATCGATAACACACTGGTAAACAGGCTTAAATCTTTTCAAGCCTCGCTTCAGGTTGGTACGGATAGATATTATGAACTAGGTAAAATACTTAAAGATCTAGATTCGAAAATTCAATAAATAAAGTATGTGTGCTTAAAGTAAGAAATTATGTTCTTTCAAAAAGTAGTTAAAGGCATTGCCAATATAAGCAGCTACGAGGCGCAGGCCATTGTGGAGGCAAATGGTATAGTCTGTAACTGGTGGCGTAATGCCGTTACTATCACTAAGGAAGAAATTAAGTCCAACTTAGTTGATAGTAATATATTCCATCACCTGAACCATTACAACCATAAGCTGCCTTCGGGACATTCTCTTGCGCATTTGGGAACATCGTATGGCGACGTGTCACCCTTTATTTCAACCACGGCGGGTGCCATTCAGCGAGACGCATTTCACAGAAGAAATATTTTATTTGATCCGTTTATTACGGCACTTTGCTTTGCTACTAATAATTTTACTGCAAGTGGGTTTGTGTTTTATGCCTATCTTATTACACTAGGAAAGGCAGCTATTACACTCGAGCAATTTGCAGAAGAAGTACGAGAGCTACATATTTATCAATATTATTTTCCGTATCACCACGAAGGAGAAATTATGGCTAAAGTCGTGATTCCATCGGCTCAAATTGAGAAAGCAGAGGAATATGATGGTCCTTCGGCACTTCGTGAATTAAAAAACAGAAGAAAACCGGTGCCAATAAGTGCTGTAATTACAAATTCGGCTTATTCCCGGCCCGATGATTTTATTAATATCCGTGAATTGTTGTGAAGTATGAGCCGCTATACTGACATTTTGGGGCTGCCGGCAGAGGATGTGCGAAATGTAGCGGATGCATACGGGGGCTATGCAGGCTTTATGCAAGATGAATTTGATAAAAGTGAGGACAGCAATAAACAAAATGCTGCCATTGGGCCTTGGCTGGCTAGCAATTGGTTGCTGGCCGCGATTTTAAATGCCTTACTGACGCCAGCAGCATCCAAAAGTCTTTTTAGCCAGGCAGCGCGGGCGTACCGAGAGCTAAATCACCCGTTCTGGAAGGTTGCAGCCATATGCGGTCTGGATTCGGATCTGTTGGCCGAACAGCCCGATAGTTTCATGTCTAACGATATTTCGGAGGATTATCTGCTGGGGATTTCTCCAGACGAGTATCTCTACGAGCTGTTGCGGCTGGCCTACCTCTCGCAAGTCGACACCAGATACGCGGGTGCGTACGATAGGCTTCGGGAAGGAGGGCAGGAGTTAGCAGCGCTAAGAGCATCCGGAGCTGGTCGATTGAATATTCCTATTTTTCTGTATATCAAAGCAATAAGTGAGGTTGGTATTGCTGGATTTCGGCAGGAAAGGGGAGTAGACGTCCTAGGGCCTCTGCTTGACCGGGCTTACGAATCCATCGAGCTGGCCAGGGCTGATACCTACCACTGGGCGGGGCTCAGAGGGTCGGTAGTGCCGCTGGAGCCGGAAATATTGGCGGCCTCTATATGCTTCTGTATCAAGGCTTTGTATACTGAAGGTGGCCTTGCCGCTTTAGAGAGAAGCATTGATACGGATGCGGCCGCCTTCGTTCCGTTGCAGGTAGCCCTCGCGATCACCCAGGGCTCTCCTTTGAACGGAGGCTTTGACGTAAGCCTAGATCCTATTATTCCCACCGGCCCGGTCAATACAGGCGGGCCTCAGGTCGATGTGCCGGTATTTGCGTAAGGAGATCAGTATCAGCCTTATCCATAAGCTATTCATTCAGAGGTCCTAAGGTATATGGGCTAGCCAGTACTTTTTGTCGCCACACCTCTTTTTCGGCCGCGATGGTAGCTGCCGTGGCAAGCCCGGGGTACAGCCTATAATTGGCATCCGGCCCGGTTTCCGGAAAGTATATCTGTGACTTTACATAGCTGCTGAAGTCAAATAAGTTGCTCTGTAGCTGGTGGTTATACTTATACGTGTTGTAGCAAACGCCATTGCGAAATACCCGGATATTGTAGAAGTAAGTATTTCCGTTGAGCGAGCGATTGTCGTTGTAGCAATACATCCCGACGTTGAAACCCGGGACCCGCTGCCCATCGGGAGTGAGGGCCGTAGCCACGATGCGATTGTCGTACCACCAGATGTTGTAGCCGCGCACCAAGGCAATGCCGTACTGGCTGGTTTCCAGCAGGTGGTTGCTGTAGCACTTGATGTTGTGGTTGGAGTTTGGCCCTTTTCCGCCATCACCCAGCATAATGCCGCCGCCGCTATGCACTGGGTCCAGCGGTGGGTTGGGATAGGTGCCGAGGCAGAAGTTGTCGTGAATGAGCAGCGCGTCGGACATGGAGGCGCCCCAGGACTGGAATATGTTAATAAAATCTTCCGTGTCGCATACGAAAGGCTCGTTGACGGCCATGTTCCAAGCGATCTCCGATTGCTTCAGGCCGCCACAGCTGTTGAGCTGCACAAACTGCGCGGATTCGCGCCCGCCGTTACGGTATCGCCCATCGATGTTGCGGCAGATGTTGTACCTGATGCTGAGGTGTTTCGCAATGGAAGGGTCATCTACCTGCATGTCTGCCAAGTAGATACCGCTGGTGCGCTCGATGTAATTGTGCTCAAATTTGAGGTAGCGCGTCCCGTTGGCGTCGAGGGTTTTGCCGCGGCGCTTGTTGTTAAGCGTCTGGGGGCCAGCCCACAAATGGGTGTTGACGATGGTCAGGTGATTGTTCTTAAACTTAGCGTCGATCAAGTCACCCGCCCCGTACACGTTGGCGCCGTCGAGGGTAACGGGTTGCGTAGTTCGGATGCGCACCGCGGGCATATTGCTGTCCAGGCTGCGGTAGTTGCCACGGTACGTACCCCCGCGCGTAATCGTGAGGGGCTCCTGCCAAACCAGTGCCTGCGGGGCCGGCGCAACATAGTCCAAGCCATGATGGCCATTTGTGCGGACTACTACGGTAACCAGTAAGTAGATAAGAAGCTGAATCATTCTTTTACGACAACAGACGAAAAGCGCGAAAAGCGCCCTGCAAAAGTCGTAATCAGGTTTTAAAAACACAGAAATCCAGCGGGAAGAGGTCCTTCGCCGTCTTGTCCGCATGCTCTGATGAGCTACAACCAAACTGTGTCCGGTTGGCGATATTTTGTAAGGTAGTATACCTGGTCCTCTAATCGGTACTAGGCTTTATGCTACTGCGTCTAAAAACCTCACAATTTCTTTTGTTATTTTTTTGTTTTCTGCTATTCTTACGGTGTAGTTGCCCAAAGCGAAGCGCCGTGCCGCTTCCCGTTTGTTTTACCACCCCTCACAAATCTTTGTATAACAAGTAGTTACGTTGCCTTCGGTTGGTTTTCAAAATCATAGGAGGTACAGCTAGCAACTTTTTTTTGAGTCATTTCACAATCGTTTGTGATGTTTTTTTGCACAATCGTTTGTGTGTCATTCCCCCAACAATTCCCCCATAATACTTTATGAAAAAGCCAGTACCCAAATTGAGCCGGCTAACCCTGCCAGCATTACTCTGCTGCCTGCCCCTGTTGACGGAGGCAGGCATCCCGGTGCCCAAAGCGAACCATATGCTCGGCTTGTTGCAGGCCGATGTAACCGTAACAGGTCGCGTAGTAGATGAAAAAGGCTCCGGCCTACCGGGCGTAAACGTAGTGGTGCGCGGCACTTCCAACGGTACCCAAACCGATGTGGACGGCCGGTACACGCTTACGGCCCCTGACAATGCGACGCTGGTCTTCTCCTACGTAGGCTACACGGCGCAGGAAGTGCCCGTAAGCGGTCGCACAACCGTTAATGTTTCTCTGGCTCCCGATGCCAAAGCCTTGTCGGAAGTAGTGGTGGTGGGTTACCTGACCGAAAACCGGCAGAACGTGACCAGCGCCGTCAGCAGTCTTGATGTGAAGGAAGCTACCAAAGCTCCTGTGGCCACCGCTACCCAGGCCCTGCAAGGCCGGGTAGCCGGTGTGCAGGTGCAGGGCACCGGCGGCCCCGGCGATTCGCCGGTGATCACTATTCGCGGTATTGGTACGCTGGGCAACGCCAGCAGCGCCCCACTTTACGTGATCGATGGCTTATGGACGGACAACATCCGCGATCTGAACCCCAATGACATTGAAACCTTAAACGTACTGAAAGACGCCTCCTCAACGGCTATTTACGGTTCGCGCGGCGCCAACGGGGTGGTGCAGATCACAACCAAAAAAGGCAAGTCGGGCGCACCCAGCATTGGGTTTAATGCCTACGCGGGCGTCGACAATGTGTACAAACGCTATAAGCTGACCAATGCCAGCGAATGGGCCGACCGCGCAGTACAAGCCTACGCCAACGCTGGGCTTGATCCCCTGAACGCCGGACAGAACAGCTTGGCGGGCGCCGTGAAAGGCCCCGGTGGAAAGTTTGACCCCTCGGTAGATACGGATTGGCAGAAAGAATTTTTCCGTACCGGTAAGGTGGAAGACTACAACGTGACCTTCTCCGGTGGTACGGCCTCGGAAAAGAACGCGACCAATTTCCTGGTGTCCGGCGAGTACTTTCACCAGCAGGGTATTGTGAAAGGCCCTGATTTTGAGCGCTATAGCTTGCGTCTCAATTCGGGCTTGACCCGTGGTCGCTTCAAGTTTCAGGAAAATGCGCAGCTAACGCACATCAACACGACGCTGCTCAACGGCTTTCCGTTCATCGACGTGCTGCTGATGCTGCCCAGCATTCCGGTGTATGACCCCAACAACAATGGGGGCTTTGGCACGGGCTCCACTACCCTCAACACGTTTGCAACCAACCCCATTGGTGCGCAATCGCTGCTCAACCGCCGGCAAAACGACAACCGGTTGGCCGGCAACATCGGCGTTGATTATTCCTTCTTCGACTTCCTGACCTACCGCCTCAACGTGGCCATGGACGGCCACGTGTACAACAACAGAGACACTCAGAAAGCCGGCATTATTCGCCAGAACACGGCCATCAACACCTCATCGCTGAGCGAATTTCAGGGTTACGACGTGTTCATGCTGGCTGAGAACACCCTCAATTTCAACAAAACGTTTGGTAACCACCACGTAAACGCGCTGGTAGGCTACTCCGAGCAAAGCTACCTGCAGCACAACACCACGGTGCAGCGGCAGGGCTACACCAGTGTTCCGCAGTACTACTTCCAGCTTGATGCGGGCCCCAACGCAGGCATCAGCGGCGGCTCGACGATCGAAAACTCAAAGCGGTCTTACTTCTCGCAGGTCACCTACGATTACAAGAACCGCTATTTGGTTTCGGGCAGCTTCCGCCGCGATGGTTCCTCGAAGTTTTCGAAGGCCAACCGGTGGGGCAACTTCGGAGCCGGCTCGCTGGGATGGCGCGTCAGCGAAGAAGATTTCTTCAAAGATGCCGTGCCCATGGTTAGCAACTTGAAGTTGCGGGCTAGCTACGGCGTGAACGGTAACGACGGCCTGGGCGGTGCCTACGGCGGCAACTACCTGACGTCACCCATTATCAACCAGAACGTTAACTACGTAGATGGTGCCGGAAACATTGTAAACGGCTCGGCCCAGATTACGCTCAGCAGCCCCGACATTCAGTGGGAAGAGCGCTACACCAAAGACGCCGGTCTGGACCTGGCTTTGCTGGAAAATCGACTGACGGTTTCAGCCGATTACTACATCTCTGAAACCAGAAAAGCGCTGGCACCGGTCGTAATTCCGGTGTACTTGGGCAACTTCGGCGGGGCTGTATTCCAGAATGCCGGTAACCTCGAAAACCGCGGCTTTGAGTTTGCATTAGGCTACCACGAAAACCGCCACGACTTCGTCTACGGCGCTGATTTCACCCTGACTACGATCAAAAACCGCGTAACGAAGGTGCCAACCGAAGGCCAGTCGTTTTCCGACGGTATCGGCCTGACCCGTACGCAGGTAGGCCAGCCAGTAGGCGCGTTCTTCCTGATTCCGTTCGACGGCATCTTCCAATCGAAAGACGAGGTGAACAACTACAAGAGCTCGTCGGGGAAAGTTATCGAGCCCTATGCTTCGGCCGGCGACGTGCGCTACAAGGACACCAACGACGACGGTGTAATTGATACCAAAGACCGCGTGTTTGTGGGCAGCCCCTTCCCTAAGCTGCAAATGGGCCTGAACCTAAACGCCGCCTATAAAGGCTTCGACGTTTCGGTGTTTCTGCAAGCCGTAACCGGCAACCAGGTATTCAACCGCGCCAAGGCTGCCCTAGAATACTACAACGGCCCCAACAACTACGAAAGCGACGTGCACCCCTGGACGCCCGAAAACCGCTCGACGACTACACCGCGCCTGTTGCAGGGTGGGGGAGCCGGCGACCTGGGCCTGGCGGCTTCTTCCAACGCGCTGTTTAACACCACGCGCTGGCTGCAAGACGGCGACTACCTGCGCCTAAAGAACATCCAGATTGGCTACACGTTCCCCAAAACGCTGACCAGCAAAGTGCCTAGCCTCGGCAGCGTGCGGGTGTACGTAACGGGTCGTAACGTGCTGACCTTCACTAAGTACTCGGGCTTTGACCCAGAAACACCCGGCACCGGCTTCTACGGCCGTGGCATCGACGACGGCTCGTATCCCAACGTGCGCACGTTCACCGGAGGCGTTCAGGTCAACTTCTAATTTTTTCGAAGCTGTTGCGATAACTCCCAGTCTCGAATCAAACCCTCTTCTTTTGACAACGATATGAAAATCAATAAGTTACCAGCTTTCTTGCTAGCGGCCAGCCTCTTTGTGGCCACTAGCTGCGAGAAAGACCTGCTGGATAAAACGAACCCGAACGCCCCCTCCACGTCGCAGTTCTGGAAAACCCAGGACGATGCCATCAAAGGGGTATATTCCTGCTACTCAGGCATTCAGCAGTACGCTTGCTACGGGCACTCCTGGCAATTCATCACGGCCCGCTCCGACGAATCGTACAGCCAGAGCCCGTTCGTGGACCTGGCCATCTTCACGCGTTTCATTCAGGCCGATAACAACTTCTTCATTTCGTCTTTCGCCTGGAACGACTATTACCGCACCATCTACCGGACCAACCAGGTACTGACGCACGTGCCGGAAATCAGCATGGACGAAACGCTGAAAAAGCGCCTGCTGGCCGAAACTCGCTTTGTGCGGGCGCTCATGTACTTTGATTTGGATTCGTTCTTCGGCAACGTACCCCTGATCACTACCGAATCGGTGGTAACGACCCGCGCTCCGCAGGCTACACCGGCCCAGGTGGAGGCTCAGGTTATTGCCGATTTGCAGGCTGCCATTCCCGATTTGCCCCTGACTTACAGCGGCGTCGACAAGGGCCGGGCTACGAAAGGCGCCGCGCAGGCATTGTTGGCCAAGATGTACTTGCAGCAGCGCAAGTGGAGCGAAGCTTCCGCGCTGCTCGGCCAAATCATCAATTCGAACACGTATTCGCTGGTACCCAACTATTTGGACAACTTCACCGAAACCAACGAAAACAACAGCGAATCGGTGTTTGAAGTGCAATACACTGGTTTGCCGCTGGATGTAGGTCAGGGTCAGGACAACGCTTCGGCTTCGGAAGCCTACGACCGCCCGAACTTCTTTGGTCCGCCGATCTACTCGTTTTCCGACGTGCAACCCCGCAAATGGTTGCTTGATGCTTACACCGACTCGACGGTGGCCTTCGCTCCCGGCAGCACCAAAAAGCACCTAATTGACCCGCGCCGCGACATTTCGATCATCAGCAGCGTCAATCCGGATAAGTTTTACGGCAAAACCTTCACGGAGCTGGGCTACAACCCCAGCCAGCAATACTGGCGCAAGTACCTAAACGACCGCACCCGCACGACACCCGAAAACTTTACGTCGGGCATCAACTTCCGCGTGATTCGGTACGCCGATGTGCTGCTGCTGCAAGCCGAAGCCCTCAACGAACTTGGGCAGACTTCGGCGGCGGTGCCGCTCGTCAACCAGGTGCGGGCTCGTGTAGGTTTGGCCCCGTTGACTGCTGCTAACTTCACGCAAAGCAGCCTGCGCTTGCAAATGCGCAACGAGCGGGCCAAGGAGTTGGCCGGCGAAGGCCAGCGCTGGTTTGATATCCTGCGTTGGGGCTTGCTGGACAACCAGGCCGGCATCGACGACCTCAAAACCCGCGACGTTGATTTTGTCAACTTCGTGTTGGGCAAGTCGAAATTGCTGCCCATTCCGCAATCAGATATCGACATTGACCCGAACATCAAGCAGAATCCTGGCTACTAATTCTGCCAGTTGATCAGCAGAACGTGAGACAGCCGTTCCGGGCCGCAATCCGGAACGGCTGTTTTGTTTGGGCGAACGAATGTTGTATTTGAGTGTTTATAAATAATTGAATATCAATGAATTGTAAAATAAGCTTTTCCCGTTTGCACTGGCTGGCGCTGCTGCTGGCGCTGGGCTTGCTGGGGTGCAGTAAAGGCGGCGATACCCCTGTAACGCCGGCTCCACCAGTCGTGACGCCGCCAAGCACAGCTGCCACCTTCACCAATCCGCTGTTGCCTTCCGGCCCCGATCCGTGGGTATATCAAAAGGACGGCTCGTATTACTACATGCACACGCTCAATACCCAGTTGCGCATCTGGAAAACGGCGAAGATGTCGGAGCTAGGCAACGCCAACAGCACGGTCGTCTGGACGCCGCCGGCCACCGGGGTAGCTTCGGGCAGCCTGTGGGCGCCGGAGCTGTATCAGTTTGACGGTAAGTGGTATATCTATTACTCTGCGGGGCCCAACGGCACCGACTTAGGGCAGCAGCGCACCTGGGTTTTGGAGAACTCCGCCGCCGACCCTACTACCGGCACCTGGACCAGCAAGGGCCGTATTTTCAGCGCTGCGGCCGATTTTTGGGCCATCGACGGCACGGTGCTGGAGCAGAACAACAAGCGCTATTTCATCTGGTCGGGGCACAACGGAATTGACGCCATTCAGCGCCTTTATATTTCGGAAATGAGCAACCCCTGGACGCTGACCGGGCCGCGCGTGGAGCTTTCGCACCCCGAATATGCATGGGAAACCGTAGGGCCGCCGTATGTAAACGAAGGCCCCGAGATCCTGAAGCACGGCAACAAAACGTTCTTGGTGTATTCGGCCAGCTTCTGCGGCACCGACTACTATTCGCTGGGCCTGCTCACGGCTTCCAGCACAGCCGATCCGCTGCTGCCCGCGTCGTGGGCGAAGTCGGCGAAGCCCGTTTTCTCGTCTGACCCCAGCCACCGCGCCTATGCCACGGGCCACAACGGCTTTTTCACTTCCAAAGACGGACAGGAAGACTGGATCATTTACCACGCAAACTCCAACCCCAACGAGGGCTGTGTGGAAAAGCGCAACCCGCGCATGCAGAAGTTTAGCTGGAACACCGATGGCACTCCCAATTTCGGGACGCCGGTGGCCATCAACACGGCCCTGCCCCGGCCCGGAGGCGAATGAGTTTCGCGAAGCTGTCAATCCAGAGCAAAGCCTATTTCAACGAGAATTTGTCCTGTGAGTTTAAACAATCGATTGTGTAAGTCGGATTGAATCTTTACTTTACAACCGTAATCAGCGATACGGTCGCTTCAGAAAATCAGAAAGTGCCTAATATTGAGCTGTATACTTACCAACCGCACTTTGGGGCTCCTCCCAGTCAGGGGCTGAAATAGTCACTTTCATACCGTCCTTTCCCACCTCTCTCCATGAAAAAAACTTCTTCTGCCGGACTGATCGCCGGTGTCATGCTCGTAGGTCTGACCAGCGCTTGCAACCAATCGTCGGATACTAGCAAAACGACTGCCGACCAAACGGCCGCTGCCGATTCCACCCAATCTTCCGCCAACGCTTCTGCTATGAAACCCACTTCCTCGTCTTTCGGCAAAACCCAAGATGGCACGGAGGTGCAGCTGTTTACGCTCACCAATGCCCACGGCATGAAAGCCACCATCACCAACTACGGCGGCACGGTCACGAGCCTGCTGGTGCCCGACAAAAACGGCAAGTTGGGGGATGTGGTGCTGGGCTTCGACAACGTGAGTGGCTACCAAAGCCCGGCGTTTCTGAAGTCGGGCCCGTATTTCGGGGCCTTGATCGGGCGCTACGGCAACCGCATCAAAGCCGGCAAGTTTACGGTAGATGGTAAGGCGTACACCTTGGCCAAAAACAACGGGCCGAACTCGTTGCACGGCGGCCGGAAGGGCTTCGACAAAGTGGTATGGAAGGCTGAACCTGGCAGCTCGGCTGAAGGCCAAACGCTGAAGCTCACGTATGTGAGCAAAGACGGCGAGGAAGGGTACCCCGGCAACCTGAACGTAACGGTCGTGTACACCCTCACCGACCAAGACGAGCTGAAGATCGACTATTCGGCCACGACCGACAAAGTCACGCCCGTCAACCTGACCAACCACAGCTACTTCAACCTCAACCACGGCCAGGGCAAAGACATCTTGGGCCATGAGGTAACGATCCCGGCCGATCGCTACACCGTCGTGGACGCCACGCTGATCCCGACCGGCGAGCTGCGCCCGGTGAAGGGCACGCCCTTTGACTTTACCACGCCCCACGCCATCGGCGAGCGCATCGCCCAGGTGCCCGGCGGCTACGACCACAACTGGGTGCTGAACAACGCCAGCGGTATGCACGCGGCGGCCAGCGTGTACGACCCGGCGTCGGGCCGCACGATGGACGTGACCACCACCGAGCCCGGGGTGCAGTTCTACACCGGCAACTTCCTCGACGGCACGCTTACGGGCAAGGGCGGCACGGTATACGGCAAGCACGCGGGCTTCTGCCTGGAAACCCAGCACTTCCCCGATTCGCCCAACCAAACCAAATTCCCAAGCACCCTCCTCAAGCCCGGCGACACGTTGCACTCCACGACCGTGTACAAATTCGGTGTGCGCAAGTAGTTGATTTAGAGTAAGTTGTAAATAAAGGATAACAGACCACTTAGCTGTGCAAAATCCCAACTCAACGGTTTCCGGTTCGGAAGCCTACGTGATCGGCATCGACTACGGCACGGATTCGGTGCGCGCCCTGCTGGTGAATGCCCGCACGGGCCAGGAGGTAGCGCAGGCTGTGCACTACTACACGCGCTGGAAAACCCTGCAATACTGCAACCCGGCCCGCAATCAGTTCCGCCAGCATCCTCTCGACTACATCGAAGGGTTGGAGGCGACCGTGCGCAAAGTGGCGCAGGAAGTACCCGCCGAGCAAATCGTGGGCATCGCCGTGGATACCACCGGCTCGACCCCGGGCGCGGTGAACGAACAAGGGGTAGCGCTGGCTCTTACGCCCGGTTTTGAAGAGAATCCGAACGCTATGTTCGTGCTTTGGAAAGACCATACGGCCCTCGAAGAGGCGGCCGAAATCAACCTGAAAGCGCGCACTTGGGGCGGCGACGATTACACCAAGTTTGAAGGCGGCATCTACTCCTCGGAGTGGTTCTGGGCCAAGATCATGCACGTGGTGCGCGAAGACGAGGCCGTGGCGCAAGCTGCTCACTCCTGGATGGAGCACTGCGACTGGATCACGTTGATGCTGACAGGTAGCAACTTAGCTACGTTCAAGCGCAGCCGGTGCGCCGCCGGCCACAAAGCCATGTGGCACGAGAGCTGGGGTGGCCTGCCGATGGAAGAGTTTATTCAGCATCTGGAGCCCAAGCTGACCTATCTGCGCGGTCATCTGTACCAAGACACTTACACCGCCGACGAATCGGCGGGTACGCTGTCGGAAGAGTGGGCCACGCGCCTGGGCCTTACTACCAACACGGTTGTGGCCGTGGGCAGCTTCGATGCCCACGCGGGCGCCGTAGCCGGCGAAATCGATGCCTATTCGATGGTGAAGGTGATGGGTACTTCAACCTGCGACATCGTGGTGGCGCCCAGCAACGAGGTGGGAGATCGGCTCGTGCACGGCATCTGCGGGCAGGTCGACGGCTCGGTAATTCCGGGCATGATGGGCCTGGAGGCGGGGCAGTCGGCGTTCGGCGACTTGCTGGCTTGGTTTAAACAGATTGTAGAATGGCCGCTGCGTACCATGCTGCCCAACTCGAAAGTGCTGACGCCGGAATTGCAACATGCTCTGCGTGAAGAGATTAGCAATAACCTTCTGGTGGAGCTTGCCAACGCTGCCGAACAGGTCGACCCGGCTGAGTCGGCAGTATTGGCGCTGGACTGGGTAAATGGCCGTCGGACGCCCGACGCCAACCAAGGCCTGAAAGGCGCCATCATGAACCTGACGATGGGCACCAACGCCCCCCAAATCTTCCGGGCACTGGTCGAAGCCATCTGCTACGGTTCCAAGCAAATTGTGGAACGCTTTGAGAATGAAGGTATTCCGATCAAACAAGTAATTGGCATCGGGGGCGTGGCTAAGAAGTCGCGGTTTGTAATGCAGACGTTGGCCGACGTGCTCAACCGCCCCATCAAAATTGCAGTATCGGAGCAGGCGCCGGCGCTGGGGGCCGCTATTTACGCAGCCGTAGCCGCCGGCGTGCACCCCGATGTGCTAACCGCTCAAAAGGAAATGGGCAGCGGTTTTGCCGAAACCTACGAGCCCAATCCGGCGCGCGTCGCCGATTACCAAGCTCGCTACGAGCAGTACAAAACCTTCGGACGCTTTGTGGAAGAAGTGACGCTGGGCGAGGGCGAAGTGGCCGAAACAACCTTAGTCGACGACCAAGCATGAGCCAATACCAGGAGTTAAAGCAGGCCTGCTACGAGGCCAACATGCAGTTGCCCAAGCTTGAGCTGGTGCTGTTTACGTTTGGCAACGCCAGCGTCGTCGACCGCGAGCAAGGCGTGTTTGCCATCAAACCCAGCGGCGTTCCCTACGACACGCTGCGCCCCGAAGACATTGTAATCGTGGACTTTGACGCCAACCCGGTCGAAGGTACCAAGCGGCCGTCGTCGGATACCAAAACGCACGCGGTACTGTTTCGGCACTGGGAAGAGATCGGCGGCATCGTGCATACGCACTCCACCTACGCCACTTCCTGGGCGCAGGCGCAGCTCGACATCCCCATTCTGGGCACCACGCACGCCGACCACCTCACGGCCGATATTCCGTGCGCGCCGCCCATGTCCGACGATATGATTGCGGGCGATTACGAACACCAGACGGGCTGGCAAATCATCAACGAATTTCAGCGGCGCGGCCTTTCGCCCGCGGAAGTGGAGATGGTGCTGCTCAGCAACCACGCTCCCTTCACCTGGGGCAAAACCGTGGAAAAAGCTGTCTACAACAGCGCCGTACTGGAAGAAGTAGCCCGCATGGCGTACCTCAGCTCCACGCTGCGCCCCGACGTGCCGCGCCTCAAAGACGCCCTCATTCAGAAGCACTACGAGCGCAAGCACGGCGCCAATTCTTACTACGGACAGAAGTAGTCTTGTCCGCAAACTTCAGAACGTCCCGCAGGGCGCAGCCGAAGCATCTCAACTGCTTCTTTAGGAAGAAAGTTGTGTCAAGTGACGAAAGCTATATAATTGATTAGCAATAGGTTACGATTTAGTAATGATGTTTCGGCAGCGCTCCGCCTGATAAATACTCTTATCTCTTCCTTCCCAACCGCATGATTGATCTTAAGCAATACGAAGCCTGGTTCATCACCGGCAGCCAGCACCTCTACGGCCCCGAAACCCTCAAGCAGGTGGCCGAGCACTCCCAACAAATCGCCGAGGCACTGAACCAGCAATTGCCCATCAAAATCGTGTTTAAGCCGGTGCTGACCGGCCCCGACGAGATTTACAAGCTGATGCAGGAAGCCAATACCACGCCCAACTGCGTGGGCCTGATTGCCTGGATGCACACGTTTTCGCCCGCCAAAATGTGGATCAACGGGCTGAAAATTCTGCAAAAGCCAATGGCGCACCTGCACACGCAGTTCAACCGCGACATTCCGTGGGGCGACATCGACATGGACTTTATGAACACCAACCAGTCGGCGCACGGCGACCGCGAGTTTGGGTTCATCGGCACGCGCATGCGCCTGAACCGCAAGGTAGTGGTGGGGCATTGGCAAGACCCTGCGGTGCATGAGCGCCTGAGCGTGTGGTCGCGCGTGGCCAGTGCCTGGGCCGACTGGCAGGGCGCCCGCTTTGTGCGCTTCGGCGACAACATGCGTTATGTGGCTGTTACTGAAGGAGATAAGGTAGAAGCTGAAATCAAGTTTGGCTACTCCGTGAATACCTACGGCATCGGCGATTTGGTTGCCGTGATCAATGCCGTAAGCGACGGTGAGATTGAGGAATTGATGGTCGATTACGAAGCCGAATACGAGCTGGCCGATACCCTCAAGCCGGAGGGCGGCATGCGCAGCTCCCTGCGCGAGGCGGCACGTATCGAGTTGGGTATGAGGCGCTTCCTGCAAGATACTGGCGCTAAAGGCTTTACCGATACCTTCGAGGATCTGCACGGCATGGCCCAATTGCCGGGCATTGCCACCCAGCGCCTGATGGCCGATGGGTACGGCTTCGGCGGCGAAGGCGACTGGAAAACGGCAGCGCTGGTGCGCGCCATGAAAGTGATGGGAGCGGGGTTGCCCGGCGGCAACTCCTTTATGGAGGATTACACCTACCATTTCGCCCCCAACAACAACCAGGTATTGGGCTCGCATATGCTCGAAATCTGCCCCACGATCTCGACCGGCACGGTGCGCGCCGAAGTACATCCGTTGGGCATTGGCGGCAAAGCCGATCCGGTGCGGCTGGTGTTCAACTGCCCGGCTGGCCCGGCGCTGAACGCAACGATTGTCGATTTGGGCAACCGGTTCCGCTTGATCGTCAACGAGGTAGAAGCTGTGGAACCGGAGCAGGAATTGCCGAAGCTACCGGTAGCGCGCGTGCTGTGGAAGGTAAAGCCGGACCTGAATACCGGCGCGGCCGCCTGGATTTATGCCGGTGGGGCACACCACACCGGTTTCAGCCAAAACCTGACCCCGGAATACCTGGAAGACTTCGCCGAAATGGCCGGTATCGAATACGTGCTCATCGACGACGAAACGAAGCTGCGCACCTTCAAAAACGAGCTGCGCTACAACGAAGTCGCTTTTGGCGGGCGATAGAGATACTATCCATATTTGATTTGCTGCTCCTATCTACCTCATGCAGAACAAATTAACGGTCCTCGACTTAGGCGTCTTCCTCGTTTACCTTGTGGGGGTGTCGGCCTATGGCTACTACGTCTACAAAAGCAAGCAGAAAGCCCAGACCGACACCAAGGATTACTTTCTCGCGGAAGGCTCGCTGACGTGGTGGGCCATCGGGGCGAGCATGATCGCTTCCAATATCTCGGCTGAGCAATTCATTGGCATGTCCGGCAACGGCTTCACGGTGGGTGCCGCGGTGGCCGCTTACGAATGGGTGGCCGCCATCGTACTTATCATTGTGGCGGTGTTCTTTATGCCGGTGTATCTGAAGCAGAAAATCTTCACGATGCCGCAGTTTCTGGAGCAGCGCTACAACTCTACGTTGAGCCTGATTATGAGCGTCTTCTGGCTGTTTCTGTACGTGCTCGTCAACTTGACTTCCATCCTCTACCTCGGAGCGCTGGCCATCAGCAACCTGATCGGGGGCGGCAGCTTTCACCTGATTATGGTGGCCCTGGCCGTGTTTGCGCTCATCATCACGCTGGGCGGCATGAAAGTGGTTGGGTATACCGACGTGGTGCAGGTGGTGGTGCTGGTAATCGGGGGCTTGGTCACTACCTACGTGGCCCTTACGCTGGTGAGCGAACGCTTTGGCCTGGGTAGCAATGCAATAGCTGGGTTTGGGGCGTTGATGCACGACGCCAACGATCACTTTCACATGATCATTCACAAACCCGACCCTGGCGCTCCGCAAGGCGAGATCAATAAGTACCTGATGCTCCCCGGCCTGACGATGTATTTGGCTGGCCAATGGATTGTAAATCTTAACTACTGGGGTTGTAATCAATACATTACGCAGCGCGCTCTGGGTGCCGACCTCAAGACGGCCCGCACCGGGATTCTGTTTGCCGGCCTGCTCAAGCTGCTCATGCCGGTTATCGTGATGTTGCCCGGCATTGCAGCGTACGTGCTTTACAAAAACGGTGGTTTGCAGCAGGAAATGTCCTCGGCCACGGGCCAGTTTAACCCCGACAACGCTTATTCCGCGATCTTAACGTTCTTGCCCAACGGCCTGAAAGGCTTGTCGATGGCGGCGCTCACGGCGGCCATTGTGGCCTCGCTGGCCGGCAAAGTCAACTCGATCTCGACGATCTTCACCCTCGACATCTACAAGCGATATCTCAAGCCCGACGCTTCAGAAAAACAGCAGGTATGGATCGGACGCGTCACCATTTTTGCCGCCATGTTCTTGGGGATTGCTCTAACGTGGGAAGATCTTTTGGGCATCGGTAGCGCGGGCGGCTTCACCTACATCCAGAAGTACACGGGCTTCATCTCGCCCGGCATCGTGGCCATCTTCGTGCTGGGCATGTTCTGGAAGCGCACCACTGCTTCGGCGGCCATCGCCGGCATCCTGTCGGGCTTCGTGCTGTCGGTGTTCTTCAACAACTTCGCGCCGGCCTGGTTCGGCAACGAAACGCTGCTCTGGTCGGCTTTGCCCAACGGGCACGGCGGCTACGAAATCCCCTTCCTGATCTGCATGGGCTGGTCATTCGTTTTCACCGCTCTGCTAATGATCGGTATGAGCCTGGTTGGGCCGGTGGTCAATGCGAAAGCCCTGCATCTCGACGTGCGCATGTTCCGCGTGAGTCCGCAAACTATGTCGCTGATTGTCGTGACACTCATGCTGATTACGGCTTTGTACGCAAAATTTTGGTAATCAAATACTTATGCTGAACATTTCCGCCCATTCTGCGCAAGCTATTGCGAAAAGCCTCTTGGCGCTTGGTCTGTTGTCGAGCGCTACTGCCCAGGCTCAAACCACCGCGCCAACCACCGTCACGGTGCAAGTAAACAAGCCCGGCAAACCGGTGCCGAAGAACATGTACGGCCTGTTTTTTGAAGACATCAACTTCGCCGCCGACGGAGGTTTGTACCCCGAGTTGGTGAAGAACAAGTCGTTTGAGACCACCGAGCACTTGGTTGGGTGGAAAGCGCTGAAAGGCGGCGCGGGTCTCGAAACCTACGCCGTGCTCAACCAGCAGCCCATCAGCGCCACCAACTCGCATTTCGTGCGCCTCACCACCCGCACGGCCAGCCCCGATGCTGGCTTGACCAACGAAGGCTTCCGCGGCATGGGCCTCAAGCAGGGCGCCGAATACACGTTTTCGCTGTATGCCCGGCGCGGTCCTGGCAGCGTCAGTGCACTGACTGTGACGCTGGAAGACGAAAAGGGGAACTCCCTGGCGCAAGCCCAAATTTCGGGCCTGACAAACGAGTGGAAAAAGTACGCAGTGCCGCTCCGGCCCTCGGCTACCAGCAGCCGGGGCCACCTAAAGATTACCCTCGACGGGGCCGGTACTGCCGACCTCGATGTGGTGTCGCTGTTTCCGAAAGACACCTGGCAAAACCGCCCCAACGGCCTGCGCACCGACTTGGTGCAGCTGCTCAAGGACATGAAACCGGGTTTTCTGCGCTTCCCTGGCGGCTGCATCGTGGAAGGCCGTACGCTGGCCGAGCGCTACCAATGGAAGGAAACCATTGGCGACGTGGCCTCGCGTGTGCCGCTCATCAACCGCTGGAACATGGAGTTCAAGCACCGCTCCACCCCCGACTACTACCAATCGTTCGGGTTGGGCTTCTTTGAATATTTTCAGCTTGCAGAAGATATTGGTGCTGAGCCACTTCCTATTCTAAACGTGGGCATGGCTTGTCAGTTCAATTCGGCCGAGCTGGCGCCGATGAGCAGCACAGCCGGAGGGCCAAATGCCACAGCCAACGCCGATGACCCCACGCTGGAAACCTTTATTCAGGATGCGCTTGACCTCATCGAATTTGCTAACGGTCCGGCTACCAGCACATGGGGCGCCAAACGCGTGGCGATGGGCCATCCGGCTCCTTTCAACCTCAAGCTCATCGGCATCGGCAACGAGCAGTGGGGCCCACAGTACCTCGAGCGCTACGAGCCGTTTGCAAAGGCCGTAAAAGCCAAGTACCCCGCGATTCAGATCGTGAGCAGCGCCGGCCCCAGCCCCGACGGCGAACTGTTCGATAAAGCCAGCAAACGTCTGGCGGAGCTGAAAGCGGAATACGTAGATGAGCACTACTACGCCAAGCCCGACTGGTTCCGGCAGCACGTCGATCGCTACGACAAATATGCGCGCACCGGCCCCAAGATTTTTGCAGGTGAGTACGCCGCTCAAAGTGTGGCTATTGGCAGCCCCGACAACAAAAACACTTGGGATTGCGCCATCTCGGAAGCGGCCTTCATGACGGGTTTGGAACGCAACGCCGACGTAGTGGGCATGGCCTCGTACGCCCCGATGTTTGCCCACGTTGATGCGTGGCAGTGGACGCCCAACATGATCTGGTTTGACAACCTGCGCTCGTACGGTACGCCTAACTACTACGTGCAGAAGCTGTTCAGCCTCAACAAAGGCACCACGATGCTGCCCGTAGAAAACAAGAATGGCCAGGATAACCTCTTCACCAGCGCCGTCGCCGACGACCAAGCCGGCGAAATCGTGGTGAAGCTGGTGAACTACTCTTCTTCGCCGCGTCCGGTAAAAATCAGCCTTACTGGCGCTAAAAAAGTAGGCAAAGCTGGTAAAGCCATCGTGTTGTCAAGCAGTGACTTGCAGGCGGTGAACACGCTCGATCAACCAACCAACGTGTCGCCTAAAGAGGAGAAGTTTTCGGCGGGCGCTACCACAACCTACACGCTGGCTCCGAACTCCTTCACGGTATTGCGCATCCCTGGTAGGCGCTAAATCAGAGTAAAACTAAAAGCTGGTTTCCCGCTTCAGTCGAGGCGGGAAACCAGCTTTTTATCTATCAATAACTAATTGATAATGAAGTATTTACCCAATGCGTTGATTGGCTTCTCTCTGCTTGCCGCTGCTACGCCAGCCTTCCCGCAAGCCGTCAAACCGCAAACTGATTTTCACCAGTGGGCCGCCACGCCGCCGATGGGGTGGAACAGCTGGGATTGCTACGGCCCAACCGTGACCGAAGCCGAGGTAAAAGCCAATGCCGATTATATGGCCAAATACCTCAAAACCAGCGGCTGGGAATACGTGGTGGTGGACATTCGCTGGTACGTGGGCAACGACACAGCCCACGGCTACAACGAGAAAGACCCCGATTTCTCTATTGATAAGTACGGTCGATTTACGCCAGCGGTAAATCGGTTTCCTTCAGCTGCTAATGGGCAAGGATTCAAGCCCTTAGCCGATTACATGCACCGCAAAGGACTCAAATTCGGCATTCACATCATGCGCGGAGTGCCCGTGGTAGCCGTGAACCGCAAGCTGCCGATTTTGGGAAGTACCGCTACGGCGGCCGATATCTATTCCAAAGAAGGCCAGGCGGGTTGGCTGCACGACATGTACACGGTGGTAGCGGGCAAACCCGGTGCCCAGGAGTACTACAATTCGCTGTTCAAACTATATGCTTCCTGGGGCGTCGATTTTGTGAAAGTGGATGATTTGTCGTCGCCGTATCACGCGCCGGAAGTGGAGATGATCCGCAAGGCCATCGACCTGTCGGGGCGCAAGATGGTACTCAGCACGTCGCCAGGCGAAACGCCCATTGCACAGGCCAAACACGTGCAGCAACACGCCAATATGTGGCGCACCGTAGGCGACTTCTGGGATAGCTGGGGCCAGCTCAAAGAGCATTTTGCCGTGTGCGAACGCTGGGCGCCCTACATCATGACCGGCGCATGGCCCGACGCAGACATGCTGCCCTTGGGGCGGCTGGGCATCCGGGCCGAGCGGGGCAACGACCGCATGTCGCAATTCACGAAGGATGAGCAGTATACATTGATGACGTTGTGGTCGATTTTTCGCTCGCCGCTCATGTTTGGTGGCGATTTGCCCAGCAATGACGCTTTTACACTGTCGCTGATTACCAACAAGGAAGTGTTGGCGGTGCACCATAACAGTAAGAATAACAAGCAGTTATTCAGAAACGGAGACTTGATCGGGTGGACGGCTGACGATCCGAAAACTGGCGACAAGTACTTGGCGCTTTTCAACGCTTCCGATCAGCAGCTAGCCGACGAAAGCGAAGCCGCCTGGGCCAGCGGGCTGCTTAATCGGCAAACGCCTGGCCAGAGCAAAGCAGTGGATATCGACATTACTGGCGCGCAAAAACTTTACCTGAACGTGCGCGATGGTGGCGACGACACCGCATGGGACCACGCCGACTGGCTTACTCCGACGCTCTCCAACGACACCCAAACCCTGCCGCTGACCTCGCTAACCTGGACAAAGGCCACCGCCGGTTGGGGCAAGGTGAGCACCAATAAAAGCGTTTCGGGCGCCGACCTGATGGTGGCGGGCAAAAAATATGAGACTGGCATCGGTACGCATGCCAACTCTATAATCGAGTACGACTTGCCCGCTGGGTACACGCGCTTCAAAGCCCTTGCGGGCCTCGACAATGCCGGCGCGTCGCAAAATGTGGGCGGCACCGTTAATTTTCTGGTGTTCACCAAAAGCCCTTTTAAGCCCATGCCACCCGACTCAGCGCGGATAGCTGTGCCGCTCAAGCAGCTGGGCTTCGATGGCTCCTGCACCATCCGCAACCTCTGGACGGGCAAGAACATCGGCGCTTTCAAAGGTGAATTCGCGCCTTACATCCGGCGCCATGGTGCGGGATTTTACCGCATCTCGGCCGCCAAAGGAAAGCAGAAGTAAGCGAGAGTCAGGGCACAGAAATTCCTTAGGCCTCGACAGGCTGGGCCTTTCCCTTCGCCGCGCCAACAGCCGACAGAATACCAACCAGCATCCCCATCACTGCTACAAGGGTAAAGGACACGCGCAGGCTGAAAGCTTCGGCCAGCAAGCCAATGAGCGGCGGCCCAAACAGAAAGCCTAGGTACCCCAGCGTCGAGACTACGGCCAGCGCCACGCCGGGCGAAACGGTAGTGGCCCGGCCCGCAGCGCTGTACGAAAGCGGCGTGACCGACGCAATGCCGAATCCCACCAGCAAAAACCCGATAAGCGACGGTACGAGATAGGGAAAAGCCACAGCAAGTAACAGGCCGATAGTTATTAATAGGCTGCTAATCTGCATCATACGCGTGGCCCCAAACCTGTGAGTGCAGTAATCGGACACGAATCGGCCTAGGGCCATGGTGCTCATGCAGGCTACGTAGCCGCTGGCAACCATGGCTTTTTCGGCGTGCACCACTTTCTGAAAATACACGCCGCTCCAGTCGAACATGCAGCCCTCGCAGAGCATGCCGCAGAGGGCAATCAGGCCGATGCGGAGCAGGTACGGATCGGGTCTGCGCAAGGTAAGGCCGCTGCTGCCGGTGCTGTCGTTGCTCTCGTGCTGCAGGGTGTGGCGGTTGGCGGCCAGGGTCAGGAAGGCGCAGACCGCCGCCACGAGCAGGAAGTGAGTAAGCGGCGTCTGTCCCCAGCCAATCAATAACGCCCCCAACGCGCCGCCCAAAAAGCCCGCTAAACTCCACAGGCCGTGAAAAGAACCCATGATGGGACGGCCGTAAACGTCTTGAACCCCAATGGCTTGCGTATTAACAGAGATGTTGATGAGGTTGCCGGCCGCACCGAAGAAAGCCAGCGCCACGGCCGCAGTCCAGAAGTCCGTAGCCCAACCCAGCAGGGGCAGGAAGGCCGCGTAAAGCAGCGCGGCTCCCAATACTACTGTCCGGCTCCCGTAGGTGTGCACCAGCCAGCCGGCCAGCGGCAGCGCCAGCATCGACCCGACTGGCATGGCCAGAAGCAGTTGGCCTAATTCGCCTTCGCTCAACCCCAGCTTCAGCCGGATGTCGGGAATGCGGGAAGCCCAACTCGCAAAACACAGACCTGCCACAAAAAACAGGGCACTAACCGCAACTCGATTCTTCTGGTTTGGCTGCACAAGGATAGGTTGTTAGTTGTAATCGGGTGGTAAACTACACAATCGTTTGTGTTTGGCTTTCTAGATTGTTAAGTTGCAGTATACTCAGCATCACCCTGCTTGAAAGCCCAAAATTAAACTCTGTTCTGCGCTTGATTCTGGGCCTGGTTTCATCTACACAATTCCCCACTTATGAAAATTACTTTACCCTTAGCGCCTGACAGTAGATACGACCATTTAGCGCAGTTATTTGCTATCTCAAAATTAGTGGGCAGCCGCAAGTGGTGGCGGACGGCTACTATGCTGGTGATTGCTGTTTTATATATATCTGTAAATCAATCATTTGCACTACAAGGCGCTACGCAGTGCCACGATCCATCTACGATTGTCAAGAGTGGCAATACCTACTGGGTATTTACGACGGGGGACGGAGTATACGGCATGTATTCCACTGACCTGATCAACTGGACGCCGGGCCCGAAGCCGGTGTTTGCGGCCAATGCCTGGCCCGGCTGGATTAATGCGAAAGTGCCTGGTTTTCAAGGTACTTTTTGGGCACCGGAATGCAAGTTCATGAATGGAAAATACTACCTGTATTACTCCTGCTCGACGTTTGGCTCGAAGGTTTCGGCCATTGGGCTGGCTACCAACGCCACGCTCGACCCCAACAGCCCCGACTACCGTTGGCAGGACCAAGGTGAAGTGGTTTCGACCAACAGCAGCAGCGATGTCAATGCCATCGACCCGGCTTTGTTTACCGATGCCAACGGAGATTTGTGGCTCACGTACGGCTCATTTTTCGGTGGTATCCGGGCCGCTCTGCTCGACAAAACCACCGGTAAACCGGCGAATTCTACCCGCTTTCCATTAGCCAGCGGCGATGCAGAGGCTTCGTATGTGGTGCGCAACGGCAACTATTATTACCTGTTTATCAACCGGGGCGCGTGCTGCAACGGCGTCAACAGCACGTACCATGTGCAAGTGGGCCGCTCAACTAGCCCCACCGGTCCTTACCTCGACAAAAGCAACGTCGACCTCAACAACGGCGGCGGCACTACCATTCTGTCGTCATCAGGCAAATACATCGGGCCAGGTTGTGTGGGCTTGTTTCAGGAGAACGGCGCTAACTACCTGAGTCACCACTACTACGACGCCGAAACCAACGGCGCGCCGCGCCTGAGCCTTGGTACCCTGGCCTGGGACAACGACGCGTGGCCCGTCATTTCACGTGATTGGCTGGCGGCAGGCCGCTACGAGATTGCCAATCAAAACAGCGGTCTTGTGTGGGAGTCTCTGGGCTGCTCTGGTGCGGCCGGCCAAGCGATTGCGCAAGGCACCAAAACGGGCCAGAACTGCCAGCAGTGGAACATCACGGCCCTCGGCAACGGCGACTACAAGCTCACCAACGCGCTTGGCGATCTGGCGGCCGGAACGCAGGATTGCTCACCAGCCGCCGGCGCTAAGTTGCTACTTGGGGCGTATTCGGGGGCTTTTTGCCAGCGTTTCAAAATCGAGCGGGCCAGCGACGGCAGCTTTGTTTTCTCCTCCGTCGACGGCAACCGCGTGGTGGAAGTGCCTTTCGCCTCGCGCGACGCGGGTACGCAGCTGGGCCTTTGGGATTACAACGGCTGCAACTGCCAGCGCTGGCTGGTAAACGCCCCCGGTGCAACGCTGGCCTCAGCAGCGGCTAATACCTTAAAAGGAGTCTCCATCTACCCTGTGCCGGCCGTGCAGGGGCGCTTTGAAGTCGACTTGACCGCAGCAGGCACCCGAGGTGAAACCAGCGTGGAAATCCTGAATCTGCAGGGCCGCTTGGTTCATCAGCAGCAATTCGGGCGTCAGACGAAGCTGTCGGTAGATGCAGCTATCGCCCCCGGGCTTTACATGGTGCGCGTGAGAAGCGGCAATGCCATTTCCACCCAGAAAGTGGTAGTTCAGTAATAGCTTCAGCCATTACGGACACGAGGTCTAAAAGACGAGTAGGGGAAACAACGTCCACAACTTGCATTAGCAAAGCAGAAGGTTAGGAAAGAAGCCACGTTAGTCAAACCAAAGCCCCAGCGGGGCGACGCAATCCGTTGAACGGAAGAGTCGCGCCGCTGGGGCTTTAAAAATTTCATTGTGCGCTTTGCTATTGCCTACTCGCCTTGGAGAGGCAATTGAGCGCCTCCAAGGTTATTTGATTTCCAGTACCACTACCGATTTGGCTGGCAACTCTACGGCCAAGTCATTGCCGCGCTTTTTAGCGCCCTTGAAGGGAGCCAATTTCACGGTCGGCTGCTTGTCGAAAGTGTTGTAGTCGGTAATTTTGGCGGAAGTCAGGATCTGGCCGGTAACGGTTTTCCAGTTGACGCCGGCCAGCGCCGTTTCTACTTTAATGCTCTTGTTTGGGTCGAGGTTGACGAGCGAAATGTGCACGGCGCCTTTGCTATCCTTGGAAGCCGACGCATTGACGGCCGCAATTTTTTGGCCGCCCAGCACGTAGTCAGGGCTCTGAAATTTCACGGGCAAATATTGCGCGTCCTGGTGTACCTGATACAGGTCGAAAACGTGATAGGTGGGTGTAAGCAGCATTTTTTCTTTGTCCGTCAGAATAAGCGCTTGCAGCACGTTTACGGCCTGTGCGAGGTTGGCGACCCGCACGCGGTCGCAGTGGTTGTTGAAGATATTGAGCGTGGTGCCGGCTACCAGCGCGTCGCGCAACGTGTTTTGTTGATACAGAAACGCCGGATTGGTACCCGGCTCCGGGTCGGTCCACACGCCCCATTCGTCCACGACCATCGCGACCTTTTTCTGCGGATCGTATTTGTCCATAATGGCCGCGTTTCGGGTTACGATGTCGTCCATTTTCAGGCAGTTCTTCATTGTGTTGAAGTACTGCTGCTCATCAAAACTCGTCGCGGAGCCTTTCTTGCTCCAGTTACCAGTAGGCAACGTGTAGTAATGCAGCGAAATGCCCCACATCTGATCCACCGGAATCTTTTTCATGCAGACCTCAGTCCAGTTGAGATCGTCGCCATTGGCTCCGCTAACGATCTTCTTCAGTTTGGGCGCGCCGGGGTAAGTTTTGGCGAACGTAGCGTAGCGCTTGTATTGGTCGGCATAGAACTCGGGCGTCATGTTGCCGCCGCAGCCCCAGCTCTCGTTGCCCACGCCCCACAGGCTTACTTTATAGGGGGCGGGGTGGCCGTTTTGGCGGCGTAGCCGGGCCATGGGGCTTTCACTGTCGGAGTTCAGGTACTCAATCCAGTTCGACATTTCTTCCACCGTGCCACTGCCCACGTTGCCGGCCAGATACGGATCGCAGTGCAATAGGTCGCAGAGTTCCAGAAATTCGTGCGTGCCGAAGCTGTTGTCTTCCACCACGTCGCCCCACGTCGTGTTGATAAATTGGGGGCGTTGGGCGCGCGGCCCTATGCCATCGCGCCAGTGGTAGGTGTCGGCAAAGCAGCCGCCCGGCCACCGCAGGTTGGGCACCTTTATTTTGACGAGCGCCTCGACAATATCCATGCGGATGCGGTCTTTCTTCGGCACGTTTAGGCTCTCGCTGACCCAGAATCCGTCGTAGATGCAGCGCCCGAGGTGTTCGGCAAAGTGCCCGTATATGTCTTTGCTAATCTGCAACTTAGGGTCGCCGGCTTGCACGCTCATGCTTACCGTTTGCGCCAGCGACGCAAAGGAGACTGCGAAGCAGAAACCCGTCGCAGCAACAGCTTTTTTCAGATTCATAGTGTGGGAAAGAAAGAAGGGTGAGTGTCGGACGAAAGCAGCCGGAAGCCCCGGCCCAAGCGATCAGTTTGAGCCTGTAAAGTAGAAAGCCCCACATGATAAGACAATCGTTTGTGTAAAAAAGCCAAGTTTTATCTCACTATGAGTGTCGGTACTTATCCATAAATACTTGATTATAAATAGGTTATGAGGTATGCTTACGTCCAATTACTCGATAACGAAATGTAGGAAATACGCACACATGCTGTGGCCGTAAACAAAAACACCCGCGCCGGATACCATCCGACGCGGGTGTTTGCTATAAGAAGGATAACGTTTTCGGAAGCGGGTTTAGCGAAGCGTGTTTTGCTGAATCTGTGCCGCAATGGACTTGGCTTTCTTCTTCGCTTCTTCGGCCTTCGATCCTGTGAAATTGTCCTCTACGGCCTTGAAAAACAGAGAGATCCAACGCTGGCTGTGCGGGCCCGATGCGGGCAAAGCCAAATGCCGGGGGATGGGATCGCCGGCGTGGCGATTGGTGCCCAGCAATACGCTGCTCCAGAAGTCATACATGCCCGTGAGGTGATTGGGCCAGTGAATCTGGGCGACGGCTGAGAAAAGCGGCGCGAGTAGCTCATCGCCGTTGGCTTTCTGGCAGAAAGAATTGATCAGCGTCTTGATGTCGGCTTCCGTGCGAATGTCCGGAGTACTGGTTGTAATCATAGCAGTAGAAAGGAAAAAGGTGCAGAGAATACGAGAGAACCGAAGCCAAGTTGCAGCTCAACAAAAGGGCCTTTTGCGAGTCGAACTAGACGTATACGGAAGGCTAGCCAGAGTTGAGATCCTGAATTGTGAGTTCTAATTCAAGATCAACAAGTTACAGACGAGTTTTGGGGGGTAGCTTTCCAATATACGTTGCAAATATAGCTCAGAACCTCCAATGAATTGTCCTCTTTATTCGTTCCATTGCCATATTTATTTTGCTACTATGGGCCATCCTTCTTTGTCCCAGTTGAGCTTCTCGATCCGAAGTTTGGGCCGGCCTTTCTCGGCTGCGTCATAACCATGAAAAACGAGGTAATCGGTGTTGTCGAAAGTATAGACTGAGTTGTGCCCGACGCCATACCAGTTGCTGTCGCCTTGCAACACGAGCGTGCCGCCGCCCTGTTCCAGACCCGCGCCCGAACGATCGACGTAGGGGCCGGTAACGTTTTTGGCGCGGCCAACCATCATTTTGTACGTGCTCTGCGGGCCGCGGCAGCAGTAGTCGAAGGAAGTAAACAGGTAGTAATAACCACCTTTCTTGAAGATGAATGGCCCTTCGATGGCGGCATCGCCGGCCAGCGAATCGGTCAGTTTAGGGTCGCGGGGGCGGCTCGCGACGGTGCGCCACTGCTCGGGCTGCGCCACTTTGGTCAGGTCATCTTGGAGCTTTACTAGCTTGATACCGTTCCAGAACGAGCCAAAGGCCAGCCACGGCTTGCCGGCTTCGTCGCGGACGAGATTGGGGTCGATGGCGTTCCACATGTCGCGGCCCGGCACCGACTGGATGACCTTGCCGTGATCGACCCATTTGTAGTCGGGCGAGGCCGGATTAAGCGTTTTGTTTGTCGCCAACCCGATGCAGGATGTGTTTTTGCCGAAGGCCGAAACTGAGTAAAACAGGTTGTATTGGCCGTTGGCAAACGAAATATCCGGCGCCCAAATGTGATTGTTGCGGAAGCCCGGCACTGCCTGCACCGCCCAGGTTGGCGCCGCGGCAAACACCGGCTTCTCCTGCTTCCACGTCTGCATGTCTTTCGACGACCACATGGCAATGCCCGTACCCGTGCAGAACATGTAATACGTGCCATCCTGCCGAATCATGACCGGATCGTGGGCCGGAATCAGCCCTTTGGATTTGGTGTCCTGAGCGGTAGCTAACTGGCTTATGCAGAGAACGAAAGCCAATGCCGTCAGCAGGTTTTTCATAAGCGATGAAGTGAGGGTGCGGGCGAGGTTATGCTCACAAAGTATAAAGGCTAGTTGGTTTGCACAATCGTTTGTGTTTATTTATGTTTCGGTATGACTAGCAGTTCCAGTGCCGGGCATGCAGAAGAATGATCCATTTGTGTTGAAATTAGCCAGTCTGAAGGACCTGCTTTAGGATTAATAAGTAATCTTATAGCTGCATCTTAAAATGAATTTTTCACATAAATACTTTATAATCAGATATTTATATAAATATGATAATACTATAATAAAATGCTCGAACCCAGAGTTAGGTTTACGCAAAGCGTTGCGTAATATTTGTGTAAATCTTCACGAAATAACATGAGCAAAGACTCATCGGATACGCCGATTTCCATGTCGGATTTGGCCAAGGAACTGGGCGTGTCGGTAACGACTATCTCTAGGGCGCTCAGCGACCACTTTAGCATTGGGCCGGCTACCAAAAAGCGGGTGCAAAAGCTGGCCAAGAAGTGGAATTATCAGCCCAATCACCTCGCCTCAGCCCTGCGCAAAGGCAAGAGCAAACTATTGGGCGTGATGGTGCCGCACATCGATGGGCGCTTCTTTCCGTCGGTGGTGCATGGCATCGAAACGGCGGCTAGCAAAGCAGGATTTAGCGTGCTCATTTGCCAATCAAACGAAGACGTAACGCACGAGCGCAAGAACATCGAAACGCTGATGAGTGCGCAGGTAGAAGGCATTTTGGTGTCGTTGGCGCGCACCACACGCGACTTCAAACACTTCAAAAAGGTGCAGAAACGCGGCATTCCGCTGGTGTTTTTCGACCGCATTCTGGAGTCGGGCGATGTGAACGCCGTGGTGCTCAACGACCGCGAAGGCGGCTACCAATCGACCAAACACCTGATCGAGCAGGGCTGCCGGCGCATCGCGCACTTTGCCGGTCCACAGCAACTGAACATCTACAAAAACCGCCGTCAGGGCTACCTCGACGCCCTGCAACAATACAACTTGCCCATTGAGGATGAGCTGATTGTGTACTGCGACATGACGCTCGAAGCCGGCATGAAAAGCATGGAGCAATTGCTGGCGTTGCCCAACCCGCCCGACGCGGTGTTTGGCGCCGGCGATTTTTCGGTGATGGGAGCACTGCAATTGCTCAAATCGCGGGGCATGAGCGTACCGCAGGACGTGGCGCTCGTCGGGTTTAGCAACGAAACCTTCACGCACCTGATGGAGCCCATGATCACTTCCGTTGACCAGCGCTGCGAGCAGATGGGCCAGTCGGCCGTGCGGCTGTTTCTGGAACTGCTGGAGGAAAAAGGCGGCAAACACCAGTCGCGCCACGTGGTGCTGCAACCCGACCTGATCGTCCGGACTTCGTCGCTGCGCAGCGAAGTGCTGGTGTAGAAGCAACATCTGAAAACCGGGAGCCTGGCACTCAGGTTATAGTTTTCTACCCCTGGGCTACTTGACCTGCTAGACGTGAAAGATTATCTGTTGTTCGTGGATACGGAAACGTCGGGGCTGCCCGCCGACTGGAGCCTGCCGTATTCCGCGGACGACAACTGGCCCTACATCGTGCAGCTGGCTTGGGTGGTGTATACCAAAGACGGCGAGCGGGTGAAGGGCGAAAACCACTACCTGCGCATCGGCGACCACCCGATTAACCCTACGTCAAGCCAAATTCACGGCATCACGCCCGAGTTTTTGGAGCAGCACGGCCAAGATCCGCACGTGGTGCTTCAGCAGCTGCAAGACGATTTGTATGAGTACCGGCCGTTGGTGGTAGGGCATTTCATGCAGCTTGATTTTCACATGGTCGGGGCGGGCTTTTTTCGGAGCGACCTCATTAACCCGTTGCCGCAGTTGCCCACGTTCTGTACCATGAAAGTGACCGCACAATTTGTGCGGCCCAGCCGGCAGCGCTACCTCTCGCTAGGGCAGCTTTACGAGCGGTTGTTTCATGAAAAGCTTAATAATCAGCATGATGCATGGGTCGATGTGCAGGCCACAGCTGAGTGTTTCTTCGAATTGTGGCGTAAAGGCGATATTGACGAGCAGATCGTGCTGCACCAGCAGCCCGACTCGGGCTCGTTGTATCCGGCGCCGCGCCCTCCGCGCCGCTGGCTGCGGTGGCTGGGCCTGTAAGGCCTTGGTATTCTTCTGATTAGTTGGCTATATGCAGCATAACCGAGTAGAGTTTCTCAAAACCGTAAAACCCTTTGACCTGCTGCCCGAAGACGTGCTGGTGGGCGTGGCCGACCTGTTGCAGGAAGTGACCCACAACAAAGAATCGGTACTGTACCTGCAGGACGTGTCGAAGCTGCGCGGGCTGGAAATCATTGTAGAAGGGGAGTACGAAGCGTTTTTTTACGACAGCGATCAAAATAAGCGTCTCATAAAGCATTATCAGCCAGGTAGTTGCTACGGCGGTATTTCCATTCTGCTAAACAAGCGCCGCTCGATTCGCTCGGTGATTGCCAAAAAAGGCACGGTCGTTTATTTCCTTCACCGCAACGACTTTAAGGCGTTGTGCCAAGGCTTCGATAATTTCTTTCACTACTTCACGGCCCAGTACGGCCAGCGCATGCTCGACGACGAGTACGCGCACTTCGTGAAACCGTCGCACGCCAGCGAGGGCAATTACATCACGTCTGATCTGCTGTATTCGCGCAAAATTGAGACGGTAGAGCTGCGCGAAATCGTGGCTTCGCCGCACCAGACGCCTATTCATGCTGTGGCCCGCCGCATGGCCGAGGCCCGCAACAGCTGCTCGTTTGTAACCAACGACGAAGGCCACATCATCGGGTACGTGACCGATATTACGCTGCGCGACAACGTGGTGGCCCGCCAAGTAGACGTTACGCGCCCGATAGGCGAAGTGCTTGATAATCCGATCGTTTCGATCAGCACGGACGCCTACGTGTACGAGGCCATTCTGCTCATGTTCCAGACCAAGACGCGCTACTTGCTCATCAAACGCAACGATGAGTACGTGGGCATGATCAGTCGGACGCAGCTGCTGAGCGACCAAGCACATTCGCCGTTTATGTTCATCCAGTCGGTGAGGCTGGCGCAGTCGGTGCGCGAGCTGAAAAGCCGGTGGGAGAAGGTGCCCGAAATGGTGTACCAACTGCTGAGCCGGGGCGTGAAGTCCGAAATCGTAAACCAGGTCATCACCACCGTAGCCGATACCATTGCGCAGAAAGTGATCGAGGGCGTGATCGCGGAACTGGGGGCGCCGCCGGCCAAGTTTGTCTTTATGGTGCTGGGCAGCGAAGGCCGCAAGGAGCAAACGCTATTGACTGACCAAGACAACGCCATCATTTACGAAGACAAAGCCAACGAACAGCGCGAGCTGGTGCGCGACTATTTCCTGCGTTTTGCCGAATCCGTTTCTGACCGCCTCAATTCCATTGGGTTCAGCTTCTGCGAGGGCGGCTTCATGGCCAAAAATACCAAGTGGACGCACTCGCTTTCGCACTGGAAGCGCAACTACGTGTCGTGGATGCACGAGTCGACGCCGGAAACGGCCCAGACCTTTTCGGCCTTCTTCGATTGCCGCTATCTGTATGGCGAACAGGCCATTATGGACGAACTCAAGGAGTTTTTGAACGAGGAATCGCAGAAGCCGCTGGAGCGATTCTTCTACCACATGGCCAACAACGCGCTGCAATACGAGCCGCCGCTGACGTTTTTCAACAACATCCGCACGTTTGCGAAGGGCAATCAGCAGGTGTTCAACCTGAAAAAGGCCATGACGCCCATCGTGGATTTGGTGCGGGTATATGCCCTTAAGTATCAAGTATTTGCCACCAACACGGGCGAACGGCTGGCGGCGCTGCGCGAGCAAGACGTGTTCACGGACAAAGAGTATCAGGAGCTGCTGCAATCGTACTACTACCTGATGGGCATGCGCCTGAAAAAGCAGGCCATCCAGATCATCGACGACAAATCGGAGCCCGACAACTACATCGATCCCAAAAAGCTCACTAAGGTGGAGCGCGTAACCATCAAGGAGATTTTCAAGGTAATCGCTGATTTTCAGCTCCGTATCAAAGTGAGCTTTACCAAAACCCTGTAGCCCGTTTTAGGCAGATGTTTGGGCAGAATTAAGCGGATTAATTCAGAAGCTACGGAGCTATCCAGGGCTTTTTATTGTTACAGATCTATGCCCATAACCGACTCTTTTCGCCGCCCCGATCTGCTTCGTTTGACCTACGACGACTATCGGGCGCTGCCTGCTATTGCCAACTCCGACCTGTCGCGTTTGCGCGATGCCTTGAATGGGCGCTACCAAAAGCCGACCTCCATGTCGGGGGCGTTGGGCCTGGGCACCGCTTTTCACACGGCGCTACTGGAGCCTGAGCTGTACGAGCCGGGCCTGCCGGGCATCAACGATACCCTGATTTGGTGGATGGTAGACGGCGTGAAGCTGGACCCCGACTTGCTGAAGCTGCTGGAAAACGGCACGCCCGAGCCCAGCTGCATTTTCACCGAGCCCACCACCAATACCGTCTGCAAGTTGCGCGCCGACCTGATCACGGCCGAAACCGATAAAGGCTACACCATTGTGGACTTCAAAACTACGGCGGCCCGCGACTACAACCACTTTTTGTCTCAGTGTAGCGGCTACGATTACGACCGGCAAGCAGCCTTCTACACCGATGCTTTGCACGCCGATCGTTTCCTGCTGGTAGGGGTGCAAAAGGTGGAACCGTTCAGCATTTTCACCGTTGAAGTGCCGCCGTACATGCTGGCCGAAGGCCGCGCCAAATACCAGCGATTGCTGAAAATGATTCAGCCTGCGGCTGAGCTGCCGTCGTACCTCAGCGAAGCCGTGAAGGACGTCATGAGCAGCTTGGGCCAGACGGCGGAAGAGTAGCGGCAGCGCTCAATAACCTGAATTAGAAGGAGATACACGAAGCAATCTGCGGTTTCCTTTTTCTTGCCTTCTGCTAATTACAGCTAGAAACGTTAAAACATATCAATTCATAAATATTTGATAATCAAAGGTTTATGAATTGATTATTCCTTGAGAAATTACGCTTTTGCTACCTTAGCCAACCGACCTGCATCCAACAGGTTATTCATCCGGCTTTTCACCCACATCGCCATGGATAGCACGCTCCCGTACGCGGTTACTTACCAGACTCGGCCCGCCGAACTGGTACACCTGTTTCAGCAGGAGCTGGAGCAGGATTTTCAGGCGCTGTTGCGCGGTGACTTGCCCGACATTCCGGAGATTAGCGAATACGCCGATCGGCTGCACGTGCACCCCACGCACCTGAGCAACACCCTGAAGCACGAGACCGGCCTCTCGCCGTGCGATTGGGTAAACCGCTACTTTCTGGCTGAAGCCAAGCGCCTGCTGCTCACTACTACGCTCAGCATTGCCGAAATCAGCAACAAGCTCACCTTTGGCGAACCGACCAACTTCACGAAGTACTTCAAGCGCCACATGGGCTTGACGCCCAAGCAGTTGCGGCAGCAGGAAACCGCGCAGAACTGACCGTTTGTCCCGCAGTTGCAAGTCGGAAAAGCTCACCATTCTTTCTGAACAGTTCACCTGTTTTCCGGGAGGTGGCCCGTGTACTTTTGCCTTATCGCAATCGATACGTAACGCCACTATTCAGATGACAACTGCACTTCAGACCCCCCAGAATACTATGCCGCACCGCACGCTGGGACGCGTAGCGGAGCCCGTTTCTGCCCTCGGCCTTGGCTGTATGGGCATGTCGGGCATGTACGGCCCCGCCGACGAATCCGAAAGCTTAGCCACCATTGAAGCGGCCCTGGAAGCGGGCATCACCCTGCTCGACACCGGCGACTTTTATGGCATGGGCCACAACGAAATGCTGATTGGTAAGGCCTTAGCAAGCAGTAGCTTACGCGATAAGGCCATGCTCAGCGTCAAGTTTGGCGCCCTGCGCGATCCCAAAGGCAATTTCGTGGGCTACGATGCCCGCCCCGAAGCCGTCAAAAACTTTGTTTCCTACAGCCTCAAGCGCTTGGGCGTCGACTGCATCGACATTTACCGCCCGGCTCGCGTCGACCCAAACGTGCCCATTGAGGAAACCGTGGGCGCCATTGCCGACCTTATTCAGGCGGGGCATGTGCGCTATCTGGGGCTGAGCGAAGTATCGGCCGACACCATCCGGCGGGCCCACGGCGTGCATCCGGTGGTCGATTTGCAGATCGAATATTCGGTCATGACTCGCAGCGTAGAGGCCGACATTCTGCCCACGCTGCGCGAGCTTGGCATCGGCATGACTGCCTACGGTGTGCTCTCGCGCGGCCTGATCAGCAACACTACTCAGAGCGCCACGCTGGCCAGCAGCGGCCAGCCGGATTTTAGGGCCAACCTGCCGCGGTTTCAGGGCGAAAACCTGAAGCACAATCTGGCCTTGGTAGATGCACTAGCGGCTATCGCCGAAACGAAAGGAGCTAGTGTGGCCCAGCTAGCGATTGCTTGGGTGCTGGCGCAGGGCAACGACATTGTGCCGCTCATTGGAGCCCGGCGTCGCGACCGCCTCACCGAAGCCATTGGCGCGTTGGTTCTCAGCCTGACGTCCACAGACTTGGCCCAGATCGAAGCGGCCGTGCCCCCGACCGCTGCCGCCGGCGACCGTTATCCGGCCGCCCAAATGGCGCACTTAGACAGCGAGCGGCGTCACTAAGGGACTTTTGTTGACGCCAACGAGCAGCCTTGGCTCGGCGGCTGGTCGAGGAGAAGACCAAACCGGTAGATGAACTTGGGCAATTCGTAGGTGAAGTAGGAGGGAAGCCCGAAAAGGAAGGTTGCTGGCATAGCGCTTGCAAACTGTCTGGCAAGCGCTTGATGTATCAAAAACAGCCTTATCTGCTTAGGAAAAGGTTATTTCTCCCACAATTTTTGTTTCCTCCTTTCCCATGAAAACCTCCTTGTTTTCCCTCGTCGCTGCTCTGGGCCTGTTGGCTTCTACCGCTTCTTTCGCCGCCGCTGCACCCGACCACGATTCGTATAAAGACCGCAAAGAAGCTATCAAATACGATCGGAAGATGGCTGCCGAACGTGCTCGCCGCGAAGCTGCCCAACGCAAGCTGGAACTGGAAAAGCAACGCCGCTACGAAGCAGAACGCGCTCGCATCGAGGCTCAGCGCCGCGAAGACCAGAGACGTGCTGCCGAGCGCGCCCGCTACGAATCGCAGCGCCGCCACGACGACCACGGCCGCGACCGCGACTACGGCTACCGTCGCTAATTGATTAAGCCAATCAACAAAAAAGCCTCGTCCAGCGACGAGGCTTTTTTGTTGGCGTAAGGGTATTAAAGCGTATTTGGCGGGTTCGTAACTACTTATCTAACATGAGTTTAGCTGCTTGCTCTCCACTGCCTAAGGCTGCCTCTACCGTGCCCATAGCAGGCCCTTCGTACAGCGCCTCGCCCGCGAAATACAGCGTGTTGTAGAGGGGTTGGTTGAGGATCGGGCGAGCGCTGGCCGTCTCGAGGGTAGCGTAGGCATAGGCGCCGCGGGCAAACGGATCGGCGCCCCAATTAATTACCTGTTGGCCCCGTAGGTGCGAGCGCAGGAATTCTGGTGTGGTTTGGAAGCAATATGCTAACGAGTCAAGTGACTGATTAACAATATCTTCTGCGCTAGCGTCATGTAGCTTGGCCGCGGCCGGGCCACCGAGCCACCCCGTCAGCAAAGGTTGCGGGTTGGGCAACTGCGACCACCAAGTGGGTACGGGGGCATCGGAAAACAGGAAGCCCATTTCGGGCGTGGGCTGCACAACCTCCGCCGACTTAGCATCCCAGAAGGCTTCGTCAAACTCCAGCAAAATCTTGATGACAGGGCCAAATCCCATGGACGCAGCCGCAGCGCGTTGTTCGGGCAGCTCTGGCGTAAAGCGAAGGTAGCCGGGCTGGCCTTTCGTGGCTTGCAACACGCCCAACGGCACCGTAACGAGCAGCTGCTGCGCTTGGTAGCGCCGGTTCTGGTCGCAGATAACCTCGACTTTGCCTCGCTGCCACCGGATTTCCTGCGCCACCGTGCTCAGCTGAATCGTGGCTCCGGCCGCCTGGGCTTGCTGGGCCAACAGCTCGATTAGGTGGCCATAACCGCCTTCGGGCCGGGGCGAATCTTCGGCACCGCCCGCGGTCCACTCGTCGCGGAGGGCAAATGTGCTGGCCCGGCCGGCATCGGCCGCGTCGTAGCCTTCGGCAAAGCGAATGGCCGAATCGCGCAGGTTGTGGTGCCGATCGTCGGGAAAATATTCGTCCAGAAAGTCCAGCAACGGCATATCGTGCTCCAGCGCCTGCAACGTCGAGAGCAGCAGAGGCATGTTTTCGATAAACTCTTCTGACTTCTGCGCCTTGCCCTGCTTTACCGCATAGGCCTGGCCCGCTGTATCGTGGCAGGCTATGTCGGCTTCGCGAAGCAAAGCTTGCGTCAGGGGCACCTCACCGTGCATAAACTCGGCCCCTGCCTCGGTGGGCTGCGAAAAACCCTGGCCAGTAAAGGTGTGAATACGGCCGCCGATTCGGCTGCGGGCTTCGAGCAGCACTACCGATTTTCCGGCGCGGGCCAAGTCGCGGGCCGCGATCAGGCCGGCCGCGCCGGCTCCTAGTACTAATGTTGTATTGTTCTGATTATCAGGCATATAAGTTTTGGATTTCCAACGGGCTTGCGGCGGGCTACGAAGCGTTGGATACAACAGCGCGGACCGGGTTGAGGTTGCGGGCGTTGGTTAAAGCAGTCGCGTTTCCCGTATACCGAAGCATTCCCTTGATTTAACACTTCGCAGTATGGCGCTTGGTCCTGTTTACATTGTGATGGGTGTGTCGGGCAGCGGCAAAACGACGGTCGGCCGCCTGCTGGCCGGCCAGTTGGCGCTGCCCTTTTACGACGCCGATGATTTTCACTCGGCGGCCAACGTAGCCAAAATGCGGGCCGGTACCCCGCTCACCGACGCCGACCGGCAAGGCTGGCTCGCCGACTTGGCGGCCGGTATAACGAGCTGGGAGCGAGCGGGCGGCGCGGTGCTGGCCTGCTCAGCCCTGAAAGAAAGTTACCGCCGCACTCTGCAAGCAGGGGCCCAGAATCCGCTGCGATGGGTGTTTCTCGAGGGCTCCGCCGAACTGCTACGCGCGCGCTTGCAGGCGCGCCAGGGGCACTACATGGGCGCCGCCTTACTCGACTCGCAGCTGGCCACTTTGGAGCCGCCTGCCTACGCCTTGCGACTGCCTCTGGAGGGCCAAATGCCTGAGACACTAGTGGCCCAAATCGTGCGCTCCGAACAGTGGAGCTTGGTCAAATAGAATCAGAATTCTGGGACCTGGAAAGCAGAATGGATGCGAATATTTTAGAAATAAGTATTTGATAATCAAAAGATTATATCAAAATAAAGCCTTAGTGTTCTGGCAACGTACTGGTCGTGAGGTAAATACGGAAGGTGGTGCCTTCGCCCAGTGTGCTTTGCACCTCGATACGCCCGCCGACCTGGCGTACCATTCGGTTGACGAGGTACAGGCCCACGCCGGAACCCGGAACGTGGTCGTGAAAGCGCCGAAACATCTGGAACAGGTCGGGGCCGTAGCGAGCCAAGTCGAGGCCTAGGCCGTTGTCCTGCACCACCAGCACCGGCGCGCCTTCGTCGGAGAGCTCGCTAGTGATCCGCACGACGGGCGCCCGCTCGGAATGCGCGTATTTCAGGGCGTTGCTGAGCAGGTTGTACAACACACTCTGCAGATTCAGTCGCACAAAGCGCACGACTGGCACGGCGCTGAAATTCACCTCAAACCTGGCCTTGGTCGCGACGGCCTGGTCGAGCATGCTCTGCATTACTTCGCGTGTAAGTGGCAGCAGCTCAACGTTTTCAATTGCCGAATCCTCGTTGCGCCGCTCGACCTGCACCACTTCGGCCAGGCCCTGAATGGTGCCGTGAATCTGGCTGAGCGAATTCTCAAACATCTGCACCAGCAGGGCCGCTTCCGGGTCGTGAAAAGTGGCTGTGCGCTTGAGCTCTTCAAATACGCCGGCCATGTTGTTGATGGGCTGCTTGAGGTCGTGGGAGGCGGTGTATACGAAGTTATCTAGCTCCTGATTGGTGTGGGTAAGCTGCTCGTTGGCGAGGGCCAGCTCGGCGTTGGCAACCCGCAGGCCGTCGTTGGTGTTGGCCAGTTGCTCGGTCAGGTCCTGGAGTCGCTGCTGCGTTTGCTGGCGCTCCGTTACGTCGGTTACCACGCCCGCAATGCGAATGGGTTTTCCCTCGGCATCATAAAAAACTTTGCCCTTAGCTTCCATCCAGCGGTGCTCGCCGTTGGGGAGTTGAATGCGCGGATTCAGCCATAGCACTCCCGAAGTCAGCGACCGATCGTACTGGTCCATGACGCGGGCGTGGTCTTCGGGTAGCATGTGTTCCAGCAGCGTATCCATGTTGTGCCATTCCCGGAGCGGCGTGTCGTAGCCAAACAAGTGGTCGTGCCGCTCGCTGCGCTCGGTTTTGTTCGTCAGCAAATCCAGGTCGACGGTGGCCATACTGCCGGCTTCTAGGGCCAGCTGCAGGCGTTCCTCGTTCTGCTCCATCTTGCGCCTTGCCAAGACATACTCAGTCACGTCCAAGGCATACTGAATGATGCCGTCGATTACGCCGTGCTCATCGCGCGTGGCTTGGCAAGCTATGTTGTAAAAGCCTTCCTGCAACGCCCCTTCTTGGTTGGGGTCGGTCAGCCAGACCAATGATTCGCTGGCATAATAGGGCTCGCCGGTCTGGAACACCCGATCCAGCATTTCAAAGTACCCCTGTCCTTCCAGCTCCGGCAGCGCGTCTTTTATGGGCAGGCCCACCAACGGGCGGTACCCCAGCGTGCGCAGGTAAGCGGGGTTAACCAGCTCATACACGTGCTCCGGCCCGCGAAATGTACACATCGGGGCGGGCATCTGCATCAAAAACGACCGGAAGCGCTCGCGTTGAACGTGGGCCTCTTGCAAAGCCTGCCGGAGCTTGTGGGTGCGGTCGGCCACGCGGCCTTCGAGCTCTAGGTTGAGCTGCTGCAAAGCCCGCTGCACGCGAAAAAGCTCGTCGATGTTGAGTCGGTTTTGATCGTTAGCTACCCGCAGTTCTTCGTTGAGAGCAACCAGGTCCTCGTTGGCCGTTTCCAGCTCCTGATTCAGCGTGCGGAGCTGCTTTTCCTTTTCCTCTATCTGCCGGCGGGCCTGCACCTGCTCGGTTACCTCTACGGCCACATCCGCCACGCCCAGCAGCCGGCCTTGCTCGTCGTAAAGCGGCTGAAATACAAAGTTATAGTAAGTAGTCAGGAGCTGGCCCTGCCGCAGCATCTGTGCGGGCGCTTCGGTACCTGCAAAAGGCACTTCTGTGCGAAAAACGTTGGCCAGGGCTTCATCGAAGCCCTGGCCGCGCAGCTCCGGCATCGCTTCGAGCAGGGTTTTGCCCAGTACCTCTTCCGGCCGTCGGCCCCACATGGCGCAGATCTTGGGGTTGGCCATACTGATGCGCCGCTCCGGGCCTTCAAACAAGCCAATTGCGACCGGCGTCTGGTTCAACAGTGCCTCCAGATGGTTGCGCTGGCTTTCGGCCAACGCCAGGGCCGCGCGTTCGCGGGCCTGGCTTTCGCGCAGGGCTTTTTCCACGGCCGTGCGGTCGTGCTCGGCTGTATCGGTGAAGCTCACCAGCAGGCCATCACCCACGCGCTTTGCCGACAGGTGAAAGTAATTGTCGAGTCCGTCGCCCTGATAATTGATGCTGTAACAAGCGTGCTCCCCCGATTTGTAGGCCTGGCAATGAAATTCAAAAACCCCCGTAGCCTGCGTGTGCGGAAACAGGTGCAGGTACGTTTGCGTGGGCCGCGCCGGCAGCTGCAGCATTTTCTGCGCCTTGGGGTTGAGCAGAACGATCTCGAAATCAATTATTTCTGATTCGGTGCCATAAATGGGCCGGTAGAGCGCCACGCCCGTGAGCGAGGCGTTGAGCAGGGACTCTAACAATTCATCGAGCGGAAATAATGCCCGCATCTCAGAGGTCAGCGTGGTAGAAGGCGCACCAGAATCAGACATAACGGGAATAAGCTGCGTGATAAAAAAGCAACATAGCGGGTGCCCCAGTCCACGGGTGCAGTAAGCGCAGTGGATAGCGCCTGCCGACGCACCCAACCGGCTGCCGCTAGCTTCAACGGCTTCTTGGACTGGCTGTTTTGTATTCCCGATTCAAGTTTCGCTTGCTAAACCGCTTCAACTTGATTAAGCAAACATAAATATCTTATTATCAGGCGTTTAGTTGATAAACTTAAGCTAAGTAATTCCTTGGGCTACAACCCGGCAAAAAGACTCAGCAACCAACCGCAGCACCTTTTTTCAACTAAAGCCCTGAACGGACCGGCGGCATTCGGCGGCCGGAATTTGGGAAGCCCGGCTCGCTTTCCGAACAGTGCCGTTGTTTCCGCTGGCTGGTATTTAAGCGATTATATATAGGATGGTGCCAATATCCTATATTACCCGAGGATTAGCTTGGCTTTGTCACTTCTTTCCACTCCACTTCCCCTACTAGTATGCGGAACACATACCTTATTGCTGCGCTGACCCTGGTGGGTTGGCTCTGTCTTGGCTTGCTGCTGCCCACGCGGGCACTGGCTCAGGCTGGGGGCTCTGCGCAGGCGTACACGCTGCAGGGCCGCGTCACGGATGAGCGCGGGCAAGGCCTGCCTGGTGCCACTGTACTGATTACGGGCACCACGCTCGGCGCCTCTACCAACGCCGACGGCGGGTACAGCCTGACCGTAAACGTAGCGCCCGGAAGCTACACGATCACATTTTCTACCATCGGCTTCCGGGCGGCGACGCGGTCCGTAACACTGGGCAGCAACCCGACCGTAACCACCGACGTGTCGCTTACCGAGGCCCGGCAAAGCCTGGATGCGGTAGTGGTGGTGGGCTCGACGGTCAGCGTAAACAAACGCGAACTGGGCAACTCCATCAACACGGTTTCGGCCCGCGAGCTGACGCAGAGTGGCTCGGGCGCGGTGCTGAACTCCTTACAAGGTAAGGTTCCCGGCGCGCAGATCGTGCAAAACTCCGGCGATCCGGCCGGCTCGATGTCGGTGCGGCTGCGCGGCATTCACTCGCTGGCCGGCTCCTCCGATCCGCTCTACGTCATCGACGGCGTGATTGTGAGCAACAACAGCACCAACGTGTCGCAGCTGGCTTTGTCCAGCGACGTGGGCACGGCCAACGTGGGCCAAAACCGCCTCGCCGACCTCAACCCCAACGACATCGAAAGCATCAACGTCATCAACGGCGCGGCGGCGGCGGCGCAGTACGGTTCGCGGGCAGCCAACGGCGTGGTGCTCATCACGACCAAGCGCGGGCAGGCCGGGGCGGTACGCGTATCGGCTTACACTAGCTTCAATGTCAATGAGTTGCGCAAGATGGTGCCGGTAAATACTTACGGCAAGCAGTTTGGCTTCGCCGACCTGCGCCTCTACCCAATTGGGGGCGTGACGCCGGCTCAGCTGGCTGCCAACCCCGGTACTACCACCATCGGCATCAATCGGGCGGGCGTGACCACGCAGCTGGCCAGCAACCTCGTAGACGTGACCCGCTACAATTATTTCGACGACATTTTCCGCACCGGCCACGGCACCGACGACGGGGTGTCGCTGACGGGCGGCTCGGAGGGCACGCAGTATTACGTATCGGCGGGCTACCTCAAAAACGAGGGCATCATCAAGGGCACCGACTTCACGCGCTACAGCCTGCGCACCCGCCTCGATCAGCGCCTGACCAAGTGGGCCAAGCTAACCGCCGGGCTGTCGTATAGCAACAGCTTCAGCAACGAGAAGGCCAACGGTAACGTGTTTTACAGCCCCATCAACTCGGTCAACATCACCAACAACATCTACGACATCAACCGCCGCGATGCCAAAGGCGACCTGCTGGCCGTGGAGCCCACCCGCGTTAACCCGCTGTCGACCATCGAGGACATGAAGTTTACGCAGCGCGTAAACCGCACCATCGGCAACCTGCAACTCAACCTGACGCCGTTCCGGGGCTTCTCCATCGATTACCTGCTCGGCGCCGACGTAATTGCCCAGGCTGGCCAGGGCTACATCCGGCCGTATCCGTACCAAGCCACGGCCGGTCTGCCCGCGGCTCGCTACCCGTTGGGTTTCGCCTCCAACGGCCTGCTCAACGGCCTGCAACTCAACTCCGATATAAACCTGGGCTACGAACGACAGCTGGGCGAAGCATTTAAGGTGTCGGTGCTGGCGGGGTATAGCTACCAGTATGTCCGGCAGGAACTGACCCAAACGCGAGGCCAGAATCTGACGCCGTTTATTACCACGGTCAGCGGAGCGGCCAGTAATACGGTTACTTCCAGCTTCGACGTTCCCGAGCAGTTCGACCTGAGTGGGGCGTACGCGCAGGCCACCCTCGGCTACCACAACCTGGCCTTCCTGACCGGAGCCGTGCGCCGCGACCGTTCGTCGAAGTTCTCGGCTTCCGAAACCAACCAATACTACCCCAAGGTGAGCGGCTCGCTGGTGGTGTCTGATCTGGGTTTCTGGCAGGATGCAGGGTATGCTAAGGCATTCAGTACGTTGAAGTTACGTGCCAGCTACGGGCAAGCCGGTGGCCTGACGGGCATCCGGTCTTACGATCGGTTTTACCAGTACCAGCCGGTGGGCTTTTTGGGCCGGAATACCTACCTGCCCGGCTCGCAGCTGGCCAACTCCCAAGTGCGCCCCGAGCGCCTGAACGAGCTGGAAGTTGGCGCCGATCTGGGCTTTTTGAACGACCGGTTGAGCTTGGGGGCCACGGTTTACAAGCAGAAAACCAAGTCGTTGCTGGCCGCGCGCAACCTGGCGCCCTCTACCGGTGGCCTTACCATCGTGACCAACGTTGCCAGCCTAGAAAACAAGGGCTTAGAGCTTCAACTGAGCGCTACGCCCGTGAAAACGAGCAGTTTCACCTGGGATTTCACGGCACTCTACAACCGCAACCGCAACAAAATTGTGGATTTGCCGGGCGCCAACGGCTTGCAGCAGGCTATCTCGGTTGATAACGTAGCGGGAGCACCTGTTTACCTGCTGGCGGGCCAGCCAGTGGGCGTGTTCTACGGTTCGGGCTACGCCCGCAACCCCGATGGCTCGTTGCTGCTCACCTCGCAGGGCTTCCCGCAGGACGAGCGCACTTCGGGCCAGGCCGTAGGCTCTACGACCTTCACTCCGGCCCGCGAGAGTGGCGGCCAGCCCAGCTACGCGGCGGGCACGACCATCGCCAACATCGTGATTGGCAACCCCAATCCGAAGTGGACGGGATCGTTTAGTACCAACCTGACTTACAAGAAGTTGTCGTTGCATGTGCTGCTCGATGCGGTGCAGGGCGTGGACGTATTCAACGCCGACAAGCGCACGCGGCAAGGCGTCGGCCTGGGCGATCTGGCTGAGAAAGAGCTGCGGGGCGAGCTGCCGCGCGGCTACATCTTCGCCATCTACAACACGCAGGAATTCCGCATCGACGACGGCTCTTACGTGAAGCTGCGCGAAGCTGCTCTGAGCTACGAATTGCCGACGTTCACCAGCTACATCAGTGGGCTGACGCTCTCGTTGGTGGGCCGCAACCTGTATTCGTGGGACAACTACAACGGCTTCGATCCGGAAACCAGCGCCGGCGGCTCCTCGGACCTGCTGCGGGCCATCGACTTTGGCAACGTGCCCATTCCGCGCACTTACCAGATCAAGCTCGCTGCTACGTTCTAACCCACTCTCAATCTGCGTATTAGCCATGAAAAGATATTTCCTTCTGCTTTCGCTGCTGGCCCTGAGTTTGGGTAGCTGCAACAAAGAATACCTGAACCCAAGCTCGGCCAGCGAGACCCAGGTGCTCACGTCTTCCGACGGCCTGATTACCGTCTGCAACGGCCTGCAATACCGTTACACCACGGGCGGTGCCCTCAGCGTGCTCTACAACACGGTGGCGGCCGGCGGTCTGACCACCCGCGAGCTGACCATCATCAACGTCGGCAACATCGAGGAGTACAACGTGAGCCTGGGGGCCGGCAACCTGACCAACAGCAACGGCGTGGTGCGTAACCTCTGGGGGCAAGCGCAGCTGGTGCGCGCCAATGCAGACTTGGTGCTGCTGAACGCCGGCAACGCTCCCGATGCGGGCACGCGCAGCGGCATTGTGGCCTACGCCAGCATCTTTCGGGCGCTGGCGCTGGGCACAATGGCCCAATACTTCGAGCAGGCACCGCTCACGACGGGCGAAAACGCGCCGTTTGTGCCGCGAGTGCAGTTGTTGCAGTCGGCCGTGACGCAGCTGGAAGCCGCGGCCACGCAGCTGGCCACTACGCCTGCATCAACCGATTTTAACGCCAAGATTGTGCCCGGCATCGACCTGCCCAACACGGTGCAGGCCCTCATTGCCCGCTACAGCCTACAAGCCGGCGACTACGACAAAGCCCTTGCCGCTGCCGGCCGCGTCGACCTGACGAAGCGTTCGGTGTTCAACTTCGACGACAACACCCGCAACCCGCTGTTTGAGGTGGCGTTCGGCAACCGCAACGTGTTTGAGCCCACCGACGTCAATCTGGGGCTGACCGGCGCGCTGGCCCCCGAGGCCAACGACAAGCGCATTCCCTTTTATACCCGCGCCAACCCCACGGCCACGCAAAACCGGGGCACTGGTTTTTATACGGTGGCCGGCGCGCCTATTCCGGTGTATGTGCCGGGCGAGATGCTGCTGATCCGGGCCGAAGCCTATGCCCGCAAGAATGACCTGACCAATGCCGTCACGGAGCTAAACCGGGTGCGCACCAGCAGCAGCGCCGCTACCGTTACCTCTACCAACCTGCCCACGGCGCCTCCCGGTGCAGGCCTGCCAGCCTATGCCGGCCCGCTCACGCAGGATGCTATCCTGACCGATATCCTGCGGAACCGCTACGTAGAGTTGGCCTTCCAAGGCTTCCGCCTCGACGACAGCCGCCGCTTTAGCCGCCCCGGCCCAGGCACCACGGGGGCAGAGCGCAACCGCAACTTCCTCCCGTATCCTCGGGTGGAGCGCGAAAACAACTCTTCTACACCCACAGACCCAACTATTTGATTATTAAATAGTTGTAATAGACCACTGGGAGGTTTCAGTGGGTGAGAGTGTAACAAAAAAGGCCGCCGAAGCAATTCGGTGGCCTTTTTTGTAATATATTGATAGACAGCGTATTATCTGGCGCCGGGTGGGCAGTGCTCCTTCAGGAATTGCGTGTAGGTAGTAGCCAAATGGCGGCTGGTGCCTTCGCCCTCCGAAATGCTGTGCGTCCGGTTGGGGTAAGCCATCAGCTGGAAGGGTTTGTTGTTGGCAATTAGTGCGTTGATCATTTGCTCGGCGTTGTTGTAGTGCACGTTGTCGTCGCCGGTGCCGTGGATGAGCAGCAAGTGGCCGCGCAGGTTCTGGGCGTAGTTCAGAGGCGAGCCCTTCACGAAATAGTCGCGGTCTTCGGGCAGCAGGCCCATGTAGCGCTCCTGGTAGATGTTGTCGTAGTTGAGCTGATTGTCGACGGCGGCGATGGAAATGCCGGTCTTGTAAATCTGCGGGTACTGAAACAACAGGTTCAGCGTCGAAGAGCCGCCGCCGCTCCAGCCCCACACCGCCACGCGGGTGGTGTCTACGTAGGGGCGCTTCAGGATTTCCTTGGCCGCCATGGCTTGGTCGCGGATGTTGAGCTGGCCCAGCTTATGGTAAACCGATTTGCGCCATTCGCGGCCTTTCGGTGCCGGCGCGCCCCGGTTTTCCACCGACACGTAGATGTAGCCGTCGTCGGCCATGCTGCCGTTGTAGAGGCGGTTGGCGCCCGTCCCGAACCGGTCCGTAACCGTTTGGCTGGCGGGCTCGCCGTACACGTAGAATACGATCGGATACTTCTTGGTGGCGTCGAAGTTGGTGGGCTTCACCATCCAGCCGTCCATCGTGATGCCGTCCACGGTTTTAACCTGGAAGAACTCAGGCTTCGGCAGCTTCAGGCTGCGGGCCTGAGCGGGTGTTTCGCCTCCGTTCAGGCGCTTGTGCTCGGGCAGCGACACCACGTCGGAAACGGGGTAAGTCGAGCTGTTCGAGAAGGTGTGCAGCGCAATGCGGCCGTTGGGCGAAATGTCGTAGCCGTTGGTGCCCGCCAAGTCTTTTGGCGTGACGCGCTCGGCATTGCCGCCTTTCAGGGCCACTTTGTAGAGGTAGGTTTGGGTCGCGTTTTCGGGCGAAGCCATGAAATAAATCACGCCTTCTTTCTCGTTGAACGCTTCCAGGCTAATCACGTCGTAGTTGCCTTTGGTAAGCAACTTTTCTTGGCCGCCGCGGCTGAGCGCGTAAATGTGGCGCCAGCCGTCTTTTTCGCTAAGCCACAGGAAGCGCTTGCCGCCTTCGATCCAGTTCCAGCCTACGGCTTCGGCTTTGGCGTCAATCCAGGCCTTGTCGGTTTCGGTAGAGATGGCTTTCGAAGCGCCCGTGTTGGCTGTGCACAGAATGATTTTGCTTTCGTTTTGCCGACGGTTCAACTGCTGGATAATCAGCTCGTTCGAGTTTGCGGCCCATTCCATGCGCGGGATGTAGTGCTGCACGGCGTCGCCGGGTACGTCCATCCATTTGGTAGCGCCGCCTTGGGCGGGCACCACCCCGATGCGGCAGCGGCTGGGATCTTCGCCGACCACCGGATACTCGACGGGCACCGTAAACGGATACAGCGCATCCGTGGTGTTGAGCATCAAGTAGTTTTTGGTTTTGGTAGCATCTAACTGCCAGTAAGCCAATGATTTACCATCAGGCGACCAACGGAAACCGTCGCGGCAGTCGAGCTCTTCTTCGTACACCCAGTCGAAGGTGCCGTTGATGAGTTTATCGGTGCCGTCGGTGGTCAGGGCCTTGTTGGTGCCCGCGGCCAGATCCTCCACAAACAGGTTGTGCTCGCTCACGTACGCTACCCGCGTGCCGTCGGGCGAGAACTTGGCAAACATCAGCGACGAAGCCGGACGGTCTTTGCCTAACTGCTTGAATGACTTAGCGTTGATGTCATACACCCAAAAGTCGCCGCGGGTGTCGTAGCGCCATACTTTTTTGGTGTTCGTCTGGATGAGAACCTTGTTGCCGTCGTCGGAAAAGGAGAAGCGGCGCACCTTGATCGGGGCCGTTTGGCCCTGCGGCGTCAGCATGGCTTTGCTGACCAGCGTTACTTCTTTGCTGGGGTCGCGCAGGTCGGTCTGCACGATTTCGTCTTGCTGGACGTGCATGTAGGCGTAGCCGTCTTTCGTCCATTGGGTGCCCGGCCCCACCTGGGCCAGAGTTGGTTGCAGCAGCAGCACCTGGACAAAAACCGCCAGGACGCCTGCTTTGCGCAGTGCTTGTTTGAGCATGGAGGGAAATAGATTCAGTTTTGGGTGCCTGAAATTAGCCTTTTTACGCCGGACGGTAATTGACCTCACTCTTTGCAGCCTGGCCTACAAGGCCGGGCTACGGGTGCGGCTCCGTATCTTGCACCCAATGACGACGCTTCTCGGGCGCTTGTGGCGCCCTGCTCTCTACGTTTTGGTACCCGCCACGCTCTATGCCACCGGTTTGCATACCGAGGTGATCGGGCGGGCGCAACAGGTGGTGCTGGCAACGGGGCTTCTCAACCGCGCCGTTCCCAAGAAGGCGGTTCCCATTGCCAAGGCCGATTATTCGTTGATGTTGCGCACTCTGGATGGCCGCACGGTCTCGCTTTCGCAGCTGCGCGGCAAGGTCATTTTGCTGAATCTGTGGGCCAGCTGGTGTCCGCCCTGCGTGGCCGAAATGCCCAGCTTGCAGCGCCTGCACGACAAAGTAAAGCCCGACAACATTGCGCTGGTGGTGCTTTCGGTAGATCAAAATCCTGAGAAAGCCCGCCGCTTTGCCGCCCGGCGCGGCTTCACGATGCCCGTGTACACACTCGCCAGTGAACTGCCGCAAGTATTTGATACACAAGTACTTCCAACTACCTTTATTATCGCCCCAAACGGCGATATCATCGATCGGCACGAGGGCATGGGCGACTACGACAACGCCGCGATGATCCGGTTTTTGCGGCAGCTACAAAAGGACGCGCAGTAGACCTAAGCGCGGTTGGCTTCTTCTACCTGCGCTCGGATCGCCTGAATGTCGGTGCTGTCGATGGGCTTATGGATCAGGCCGGCTACCAGGGCGTAAGCATTGGCTTTGGCCGCGTCGGAGTGGGCCAGCGACGAGGTCAGCACATACACCAGGCAGTGCCCGCTGAGCTGCGACTCGTAGGGCTTGAGGGCTTCCAGAAACTCCCAGCCGTCCATGACGGGCATGTTCAGGTCCAGTAAGATCACCTTTGGAATCTGGGTGGTCAGCGTGTCGCGCAAGTATTCCAACGCTTTTTCAGCGCATTCAAAAGAAAGAATCGCCTCCGAAAACCCTTCCCGCTTCAGGAGCCTTTCGGTGAGAAATATGCTGGTGGTGTTGTCGTCGATCAGAAGGGTATCCATGCAAGATTCAGCGTAAAGCACTCAGCGTAAATAAATTAGGAATTGCGTGCCGGCGTTCACCTCGCTCTGTACGTCGATGTGCCCGCCCATGGCTTCTACGTGCGTCCTGACCAAATACAGGCCCAAGCCCCGGCCGGTGGGACGGGAATGAAACCGTTTGTAGAGCTTAAACACATCGGAGCCGGCTTTGGCCAGATCGAACCCCGAGCCGTTGTCGGCAAAGGTGATGAGCAAGCCAGCCGCGGACTGGCTGGCCGTCACGGTCACGTGCAGCGGCCGCTCCTCCGAGCGGTATTTGATGGAGTTGGAGAGTAAATTGAAGAAGACGCTGTAGAGGTAAGCCCGGTTGGCGCGCACGCTGAGGTCGGGAGGAAGGTCGAGCGTGACGCGGCCGCCGCAGAGCTGCAAAGGTTCTTCCAGGTTTGCGCAGGCCTGCTGCACCACGTCCAGAATCGCGACCTGCTCTGGCTCGGCCACGTTTTGCATGTCCCGAATCGAGAGAATCGTGTTCATGTCCTGCAACACCGTGTCCAACTGCTCGGTGCTGGTTTTCAGGTGGTCCAGCGTTTTTTCGTAATCGATGGAGTTGCGGTGTGTCGAAGCCAGTAAGTCCACGAGGCCCAAGACGTTGGCCAGCGGCGCCCGCAGGTTGTGCGATACGATGTAGGTAAACTGCTGAAGATCTTTGTTTTGGCGGTATAGCTCCTGCTGGGCTTTGATCTTGTCGGTGATGTCGGCAAAGTACACCGACAAGCCTTCTTCGGACGGAAAAGCCCGCACGTCGAACCACATCTGCATTTTTTCGAAGAGCGCTTCGAAGTGCACCGCGTGCCCCGTTTCCTTGGCCTGCTGGTAGTGCTGGCGGAAAAGGCCGTTGCGCTCTTCCGGAAACACATCCCACACGTTGCGGCCCAACTCGGCCTGCCGGTCGATGTGCAGCAACCGCTCCACTTCGTGGTTGATGTAGGTGAAATTCCAGTCGTTGTCGAGCAGGAAAAACGCGTCGGTGATGCTCTCGAAGATGGTGTTGAGCTTTTGGGCCTGCCGCTGGATAGTCTGCTGCGAAATGGCGGCTTCAGTGATGTCGCGGGCCACCATATGCACCCCCGCAATGGAGCCGTCGATTTTCAGCGGCACCTTGGTCACGTTCAGCACCTTGGGCTCTTCCAGGTTCTCAAACTTCACCGTCGTTTCAAACTGCACTTTCGTACCCCGAAACGCTTCCGCTAGCTTCTCATTAAACAACGGGATAAGCTCGGAAGGCAGAAAATCGGAAAATGGCCGGTCGAGCACCTCCGGTTTCGGCTTGCCTACAAACGCCAGAAAAGAAGGATTGGCATCGAGAATAGTTCCTTGCTCATTTTGAAAAAGAACCAGGTCAGGATTATTCTCAAACAACGATCGAAACCGTCGTTCGCTCTCCACTAGCAGCGTATTGTTTTCCATTGGCTATTCAGGCTGGTACACTCCGCATGTTGCCCAAGGCAGCGGAGGCTTCTTCTTTTACGGATAGCCGGGAGTTTGGTCAGCGCCGAGGCGTTATATCTTCCAAAAACCCGGAATATTGTAGCTATACAAATATTTGATAATCAAGTACTTATATATTTACTAAAAAGTATTTACCAATGCCTTACCGTAGCAAACGCAGCGTGGTATCCAGCTGCTGACTGAGCAACAAGTCGCGCGATTGCTGGCGCAGGGTGGCTTGTTGCTGGCGCTGTTCTTCCTTCTTAAAAAGCCGCACTTTGTACTTGCTGCCGGCAGCCGAGCGGTGCAGGTTCACGTACGTCGGGCGTCCTCGGGAGCTACGTACGAGCTGCCCGCTTTGGATTCGCTCGATGCGCTTTTTGTTGTCGCCAAACAGGGCCTGCAACGGGTTGAGGCCGACGTACAGATCGGTGCGCCCGTCGAGGAAATAATTGCCGCTGATTTCGAGGTTGCTCAGGTTGCTGTTCAGGCGCAGGCTCGGAATCATGAGCTGCCCGCGGTTGAGCACAAACTGCGTGCTCACCGGCTCGAAAAATAAGTGGCTGGTGCGCTCTTCCTTCATGAATTTGAGCGCCTCCATCAGCGCCTCCACGTTTAGCAATTCCAGGTCGCGAACGTCGGCTTTGAGGTACGCTAGCGTTTCGCTGAACACAGGCAAAAACGTGCCGTCGAGATCGGTGTGAAAGTCGGCCGCGCAGCGCATCGAACCGCGTACATTGTCGCCGCCCAACACGTTGAGACCCATCGTTTTGAGTGCGGCAAACAGCTCTGGCAATTGAATGTCCTGTAGCTCCGTCTGGACGTGCAGCGGGTGGTGCTGCTGGCCTTCGTGGGTGAGCAGGCGTCCGCGCAGCCGAATGCGCCCCTGAAAGGCATTGACCGAACATTCGTCGAGGCGCGCTTCGCCGTCGAGCAGGTGCGACACCAGCCGGAAGTTGCTGCCCGTAACGGCGGAGTAGCGCACACGGTCGGCCTGCACACGCACGACGGCCGTGAGTATATCGCTGGTTAACAAGGAGTTGTCGGGGGTGTCGGGGCGGGCGCGTTTGGCTACCCGCTCGGCTTGTCGCACGTCGGGCGTACGCTGGTCTTCTTCGGGGCTAAGGCTGGCAAGTAGCTGCAAAAGCTGTTGCACGTCGAGCATGGCGTAGCGCAGATCGAGGCTGGCATCGGCCGCAGCTAAGTGCGAGCCGGCCACCCGCACCGACGCCGAGGCATGGCCCGTGCCGCCGCGCGTGGTAGCAAAATCGAGGCTGGGCATGTGCAGACGGCTGCCGGTTTTGGTAAGGCGAAAGCGCAGGTGACGCAGATTTTCGCCCACGGGCAGCAGCAGTGTATTTACATCGCAGGTCACGTGGCCGTTGGCGGCCAGCAGCAAATCGCGTAGGGCCGGACTGCTCGGCGTTTTGCCGGAGCGCTGCGCCGGCCGCGCCATCTTGGCAAGCAGGTTGCGGTAGTTGATGGCCTCAAAGCGCACACCCAGCTGAAACTCAATGGGCGACACCTGATGAATCGTGTCGGTGGGCCACGACGCCTGCCCGCGCACCTGTCCGCCCCACACGCGGCCCGCCAAGTTGCGCAGCTGCACGCGCTTGCCATCGTGGCGCACGGTTACGGCCAGTTGGTGCAGCGTGTCGTAGGGCAGCACGAGGCGGTTGCAGCGCAGGGCCACGTTGAGGCGCATACCGGGCGGAAACAGGCTGCTGCCAAAGTTTGAGGCTCGGGAAGCCGGCGTGGCGCTGGTCCGTTTCCGGGCCACGGCGCGCGTGGCGGCAGGTTTGGGCGTGCTGCGGGGCATGGGCCGCAGCAACTCGCGCAGGCGGGCCACCCGCAGCTCGTCCACGGCAAAATTGCCGGTGACCATAGTGGTAGGATACTGGCCAGTCAGGTAGTCGAGCAGGTTGACCGTGGTAGCCGTGGCCCGAAACCGCATCTTGTCGAGCACCCCCGACGCGTTGGAGAGGTTCCAGATGCTGTCCTGCAAGCCCACGCGCACATTCAGCTCCGACATATCGGCCCCGCGGTCCAGCAGCACAAACGACGCATTGCGCAGGTTTACGCCGCCGCGCACCGACATGCGGCCCGTGGTGGGCACCGGCGTCCGGCGGCCCGGCGTGGGCGGCAGGAGCCCGTGCAGCTGCACATCCAGGTCGGCGATGCCACTGCGGGCGCGCCACAACCCGGGCGAAACCACGGCCGCCAGCTCCGGCAATTCGGCGCGGCCCCGCAAGCGTCCGCTCACAAACGGATTGTCGAAGTTGCTCACCGTCAAGGCGATATCAAGCTGACCTGCCGACGAATAAATGCGGCAGTGCTGTAGGGCTAATGAAGTCGTTTTGGTATTGTGTTCGGGGCCGTTGTCGTAGGTGCCGGCGAGGTCCCAGCGGCTGATGCGGCGCGTCGAATCGGGCCAGCGCAGGCTGGCGTTGCGCAAGCCAAAGCTCAGCACGTTGTGCGTAGTGACGGTCGGCCCATTCTGCCCCGAAATGGTATAGCGAATGTGCGCCTTGCTGGGGCTAGTCGCGCCCTCCAGATACGGTAACAAGTTGGTAGGCAATGCGATATGTAATACTTCCATCAAGGGCTGCATGCCCTCAAACTGCAAGTTCATGAGGGTGCCCGCACGCTGGTTGGCGGTGGCCGTGTGCGTGCCGCTGATGTGCACTGTGTCGCCGTTGAGCGTGGCGCGGGTGCGCCGGAAAGAGCCTTCGCGCTTCGGAAAATTAAACTGATAATTGACCCAGGCTTTCACCGGTTCGCGCTCAAAAATGGCGCCGCTGCTATTGCGCAGGTAGTCGAGCTGGCCGTCGAGGGTGCCGCCTGCGTGCAGCACGCCTTGTAGCAGGTGCGCCGTAAGCCGGGCCTTTCGCACGCTGGCTCCAAACGAGCTGTGCGCGTAGTCGTTGCGGGTGGTCAGGCGGAAGTTGTTGACAATCAGCGAGTCCATTTTGAAGTCCAGCGTCGGGCTAGAGCCCGTTCGGGACTTGCGCTTGCCGTGCAGGCCCCAGCTATGGCCCAGCGAATCGACGCGCTCGCGGAAATCCACGTCGCTGATGACCAGGCGGGTGCCGCGGATTTTGCCGCGCAGTAAGCTGCTCAGCTCCAAGCGCATATCGGCCCGTTCCACGCGCAGCACTTGCACAGGTTGCTGGTAAGAAGTATCCGTTAGGCTGAGGTGGCGCAATGACGCGGTGAGGTGCGGAAAGTCGCGCCAAGGCGATATTTCGACTTCAAAAGGCGCCAACACCAAGTCGGAGTTGTGGCCGAGTCGCTCGCGTACCAGTTGCGTCAGATGGCGCCGGCCAAAGCTGGAGCCCACCAGCCACAAAGCCAGCCCAGCCCCCAGCACCACCAGCAATAATCCGACAGCCAGTACACGCCGGAGCGACAAGAATTTCATAAGGTATGCTGCTTGCTCCGATGGCGCCGGGTATTTCCGCGGCTTTCTGTTGAGTCGGAATGTGTCAGCATACGTGAAACGAGGCAGGTTGGCTAAGCCGTATACTCGTCTCCGGTTCGGGGCTAGGCAAAGGCGTGAGCATATTAAGCAGTAATTTGTTTTTCTGTAAATATCGAGGGTGATAGTTGAGAGAAAATCGGATTAACCAGTATGCAACTCGTTCCGATGAAGTCATTTGATACCGCCGCGCTACCCGCCGCCGACTCCGCCGCGCAGCTCCGGCAGGCATTGCTTGCCGACCGCGAACGGACCCTCACGCGCCTCTACCAACGCACTTTTCCGATGGTGCGCCGGCACGTGCTACACAACGGCGGCACCGTGCACGATGCCCAAGATGTGTTTCAGGATGCGCTGGTCATTTTCTACGAGAAGGCCGTGGGCGGCACCCTGGTCCTGACGGCTTCGGCCAGCACGTACTTGGTGAGCGTCTGCCGCAACCTGTGGCGCCGCGAGCTAAGCCGCCGCAGCCACACTCCGCAATGCGAGCTGACCGAAACCGATCTTCCGGAAGATGCCGAGCCAACGGCGCCAGAAACGGAGTCCGAAACGGCCTTGTCGGTGCTCGAATATGTGGAGCAGCTAGGCGAGAAATGCAAAAGCATCCTGCTCTCTTTTTACTATTTCCAGCAGCCCTTGCAGCAGATTGCCGAGACGCACCATTACCGCAGCGTGCGTTCAGCCACGGTCCAGAAATTCAAGTGTCTGGAGCGGTTGCGTAAGTCGGTGCGGGCGGTGCTCGCAGAAACCCTTATCTACTAACACGTTATGCGGCCCGAACTAGAACGTCTGCAACGCATTGAGCGCCACCTGCGCGGCGAATCGCAGCCGGCCGACGCGCCCGACTGGAACGTGCAGGTGCTGCTCGATCCGGACCTGCACGCCGATGCCGAGGCGCAACAGCTTCTGTATCAGGGCCTATATAATGCCGGGCAGCGCCAGCTTCGCCGCGAGCTGACCGCCATCCACGACCGGCTGTACGGCCCGCCGCGCAGCGGTTGGCTCGGTAAATTTTATGGTTTATATAAGTATTTGATTGTCAAATACTTATAGCGGTATATCTGTTTCGCCAGTTTCCCTTTTTCTTTCCAATCGGCATACGCTGCTTGCCACTCAGCGCCCCTTTGCACAGGAGCGCATAGGCACCGTTCTGCCTACACTTTTCACCGTTTTAGCGATGTTAAACCACCTGGAATTCCGAAAATTCGCCGTCAAAGGCCACGGCATCAACGGCTTGGCCTTTGACCAATACTTTCAGCACGTGGCCGGGCAGGCGTACCCAATGGTCACCAACATGACGCGCTCCGTAATCGAGGAGCGCCCCACGCGCTTTGCCGAAATCGACGTGTTTTCGCGCCTGATCATGGACCGCATCGTGTTCTTGGGCACGGCCGTGGACGACAACATTGCCAACATCATCACGGCGCAGCTGCTCTTCCTCGAGTCGGCGGATGCGAAGAAGGATATCCTGCTCTACGTCAATTCGCCGGGCGGCTCGGTGTATGCCGGGCTGGGCATCTACGACACCATGCAATACGTCGGGCCCGATGTGGCCACCATTTGTACCGGCGTGGCTTTGAGCATGGGCGCGGTGCTGCTGGCGGGCGGGGCCAAGGACAAACGCTCGGCTTTGCCGCACGCCCGGGTCATGATTCACCAGCCTTCGGGCGGGGCGCAGGGGCCTTCTGCCGACATCGAAATTACGGCCCGCGAGATCCTGAAAATGCGCAAAGAACTCTACGAGATTTTGGCGAAACACACCGGCAAAACCTACCAAGAAATCCACGACCACTCGGACCGCGACTATTGGCTCCGCGCCGACGAGGCCAAGAAATATGGCCTCATTGATGAGGTATTGGAGCGTAAATAACTTTTAATCAATAGGTTGTATTATCGTAGGCTCAGCTTGGGCGGCTCTATGTCCAACGCCTCGATCTGAGCTTTGTATTCAGACGGGAGCAACGCACCTTTCACCCAGCGGCTGAGTGAGAGATGCTGAATCTGCCGGTAAATGGGCACGACCGGCCGCAACCACGACCAAGTACCCAGCCGCAGCAACTCCCGAACCGGTGCCGGCACCACGAGGCGCTGGGCTTGCAGCAACAGCCAGTAGCGCAGAGGCCCCAAGTGCCGCCGATACTGTTGGTACAGGTCGGCGGTGAAACGGCTGTATTCGAGGTCAGCAGCAAGGTGTTGTTGCCGCACTACCAGCCACGCCGCGTACGTCGAGGGCAAATCGGGAATGCGCATGCGCTGGCCCACGCGGGCAAAAACATCGAAAACTTCCTCTTTTTCGGCCGTCGTAAGCGGCCTTTCCAGCGCCTCAAACGACCGAATGGCGTAGTCGATGAGCAAATACAGCACGTCGCGGTACGCCCATGCCGGAATGGCTACGCCGCGCTTGGCCTCCACGGCGGCATGAATGGCCGTGATGGTGTCGATGGCGCGCTCGGCCGAGGCACGCTCGGCAAACACGATCTGGCGGGCGTACTCGACGGTGGAAAACAGGCGGCCCAACGGGTCGGCGGGCAACCGGCCGGTGAAATAAAGCCAGTCAACAGCTTTGTTGAGGGCAAACTCGGCCGCCGCGCCAGCAAATATGAACAGCACCGTATCGGCCTTGCCCCAAATGGTGCGCACGATCGAGTGGTTCGGTACGAAATATTCCATAATGTAAGAACCGGAAAGAAACGCAAAAGGCTCCGAACTACGTGGGTATCACCGCTTAAAACGATCTGCCGCTGCCTTTCCATACAAAATCTGGAAGCTCATCCGAATCCTGCGCACCGGATTCGCGTTGGGCATCTAGCAGCGACCACCAAATGTTCCGCTGCTCACCAGATCGCCTCTTCATTATGGAAATACAGACTCAGCAGCTCGAGCAGGAATTTGACCAAGCCGTTTTTCAGAACTCCTTTGTGGAAGAATTGCGCGGCGAAGCTTCCGGCAACAAAAGTCCGCGCCAGGTGCCCGGCTACACCTATTCGCGCGTCGAGCCCACGCCGGTGCAGGACCCGCATTTGCTCGCCTGGTCCGATGATTTGGCGGCTTTTCTGGGGGTTGCAAAGCCAGCGGAGCGCGGCCCCGCCGTGGCGGCTTTGGCCGGTAACTTGGTCACGCAGAGCATGAAGCCGTTTGCGGCTCGTTACGGCGGGCACCAGTTCGGCAACTGGGCCGGGCAGCTCGGCGATGGCCGCGCTATTTCCCTGGGCGAACTCACGGCTGTCGATGGTACCAATTGGGAAATCCAGCTAAAAGGCGCCGGCCCTACGCCGTACTCGCGGCGCGCCGACGGGCGGGCCGTGCTGCGCTCGTCATTGCGGGAGTTTTTGTGCAGCGAGGCCATGCACTACCTCGGCGTGCCCACTACACGGGCCCTGAGCTTGGTGGGCACGGGCGATACGGTGGTGCGCGACATGTTTTACAACGGCAACCCGCAGGATGAGCCCGGCGCCATCGTGGCGCGGGTCGCGCCTACGTTCATCCGGTTTGGCAACTTCCAGATCATGGTGGCTACCGGCGAACTCGACAACCTGCGCGCCTTAGCCGATTACGTTATTCGCCACCATTACCCCGAATTGGGCGAGCCCTCGCCGGAAGTATATCTGAAGTGGTTTGACGAAATCTGTCGGCGGACGGCGGTTATGATAGCGCATTGGCAGTCAGTGGGTTTCGTGCACGGCGTCATGAACACCGACAACATGTCCATCCTGGGTCTTACCATCGACTACGGCCCTTATGGCTGGCTGGAGCCCTACGACCCCGACTGGACGCCCAATACCACCGATTTTGGCTACCGGCGCTATGCTTTCGGCCAGCAACCAAACGTTGCCCTCTGGAACCTAGCGCAACTCGGCCGGGCCCTGACGCCGTTGGTAGAAAATCCCAAAGAGCTCAACGCGGGCCTGGAGGTATACGCCGAAACATTGGCCAAAACCCAGCACGCGATGATGCTGAAAAAGCTGGGCCTTACTTCGGCAACCGCACAGGATGCTGATCAGAGCCTGCTCGAAGCCTTGCCCCAAGCCCTGACCGACGCCGAAATGGACATGACGCTGTTTTTCCGCAACCTCTCGCACACGGCGCCGGCCTTGCTCACCCGCCCGGAAAACGAGGAGGCGTTGCTGCGGGATTTGGTCGAAGCCAACTCCTACGCGCCGCCACAAAGCCAAGGGCATGGCGCCTTGTTGCAATGGCTTGCGCGGTATGCGCAGCGGCTCCGCCAAGAAACGGCAGGCCCTGAAGCCATTCGCGAGAGCATGCTCAGCGCCAACCCCAAGTATGTGCTGCGTAACTACTTGGCCCAGAAAGCGATCGATGCTGCTGCAACCGGCGATCTGTCGTACCTGAATACGCTGATGCAGGTGCTCAAAACCCCATTTGCCGAACAGCCTGAGCATGAAGAACTTGCAGCGAAACGGCCCGAATGGGCACGGCACAAGCCCGGCTGCGCAACGTTGTCGTGCAGCTCGTAAAGTCTAGTTGGGGCATAGCGGCTTTTTCCTGCCTTCTATCCTAAAACGTTCGGGCTAAAAACACCTGTCATGCAGAGCGCAGCGAAGCATCTCTACTGAGTAGTAACTCAACGAAACGGGAGAGATGCTTCGCTGCGCTCTGCATGACAAATGATTAAAGAGTGGTTGTAGCAACGGGACACAGTAAGTGGCGTTGGATCAATGCACTGGGGCCGCGAGCTGCCCAGCAGGCACTTCTACCTGCTCCACAATTTGTCGGCGGCCGATTAGCAGCAGGAGCAGGGCCAGCAGCGAGGTAGCGGCCATAATAGTGACCATGGGCACGGCCGTGTGGTTGCTAAACACGCTGACGCCCATCGAAGCCAAGGAGCCCATTCCCATCTGGATGGCGCCCATCAGGGCCGAAGCGCTGCCCGCGTTCTTGGAAAACGGCGCCAACGACAGCGCAGCCGTATTGGGGTTACTAAACCCAAGGCAGCACAGGAAAATAAAAAGCAGCGCAATCGTGCCGCCCAGTCCAATCATGCCCAAGGAAGTCAGGGCCAGGAAAACCAGACTGGTGATGACCTGGCAAATCAGGGCGGCAAAGATGAGTTGCTGACTTTGGTATTTGCGCAGCAGCACGCTGTTTACCTGACTAGAACCAATCAGGCCGATCGACAAAAAGGCGAAAATCCAGCCGTACACCTTGGCATCTACCCCAAAGATATCCATGAATACCAGGGGCGAATCGGCCACGTAGGCGAACAGACCGCTAAACGCCACCGCGCCCGCAAAAGTGTAGGTGTAAAACTGCGGCTCGCGCAATACGGCCCAAAAATTGGTCAGAATGGGACCTGGTTTCAAGGACAGCGACGTATCCGGCGTGTAGCTTTCAGGTAGCCACAACCGGCTGGCAATCAGCATCATGGCGCCCATGACGCCGAGCGTAATAAACACGCCCTGCCACCCAAAAGCGGCCGTAACGTAGCTGCCCACGGTGGGCGCGATCATCGGGGAGAGGCCCACTACCAGCATCAGGAGCGCAAATACTTTTGCGCTGTCCTTCACCGGGAACAGGTCGCGCACCATTGCCACCGACGCCACGCCCGCGGCGCAGCTCCCGATGGCCTGCACAAACCGCAATACAATCAGTCCGTCGATCGTACGGATAGTCGCGCAGCCTACCGAAGCGGCGATGTACAGCCCCAGCCCCAGATACAGCGGCGTTTTGCGGCCAAAGCGGTCGAGCAGCGGCCCGTACAAAAGCTGCCCCGCCGAAATGCCGATAAAAAAGCTCGACAAGGACAGGGCCACGCGCGCTGCCGTCGTGTTCAGGTCCTGCGCAATGGCCGGAAACCCCGGCAAGTACATGTCGATGGAGAAAGGACCAAGGGCTGTAAGGCTGCCCAAAATCAGGATGAGGAAAAAGTACTTTTGCTTGGACATGAACGACGTAACAGCAATATTGCTGTTTGTTAATTATTTGATAATGACATATTTAACTAGAATGCTATAGGGCACCCCATTTGGCGTATACGTGCTGCTCCAAGTAGTATTGGATTACGGAAAGCCAAAATGAAGTCGGGAATTTAGAAGCAGACGGAGGCAGCTCAGATCGAAGCCCTCATGACAAAGCTGGCCGAAAAACAGTGCAAATTACCTCCTAAAACAATCCCAGAACGTCCAACTCCCTTCCTCAACTGAGGAGGGGACGCGGCGACAAAGCTGCCGCTGGGGTAGTGGAATCGTTGCTGAGGTTGTTGAGCGAGAACAGTAACAACCGGTTTGCGGCATGACCGCCTACGTAAACAACGACCTCAACCACCCCGCTTCCGCTTGCGGAAGCATCCCCTCCTCATCTGGGGAGGGGAGTTGGACGTTCTGGTGTTGTAAGAGGTTGGGGTCGCGGTGAATCTTCCGGCAATGTTTGTTATTTGCGCGCCTTACTCCTGATTTTTTTCCGTGTTGTATGCAGGTTGATTCTCTATCGCTTCGCACCGTTGAAGTGACGCGCTACGTCACGCCGCTGCGCGAAGGCGGTTCGCTGCCGGCCCTCGCCGAAGCCGACGACGGCTTTTTGTACGTGCTCAAGTTTCGGGGTGCCGGGCAGGGCATCAAGGCACTTATTGCCGAGCTGATCGTGGGCGAATTGGCGCGCACGATGGGCTTGCGGGTGCCGGAACTGGTGTTCTGCGAGCTCGACGAAGCCTTTGGCCGCACCGAGCCCGACGAGGAAATTCAGGATTTGCTGCGCGCCAGCACCGGGCTTAATCTGGGCCTGCATTACCTCTCCGGCGCCAGCACCTTCGATGCGCTGGTAAATACCGTCGACGCGCACCTTGCCTCCCAGGTGGTGTGGCTCGATTGCCTGACCCTGAACGTGGACCGCACCGCCCGCAACACCAACCTGCTCATGTGGCATAAAGAGCTCTGGCTTATCGACCACGGCGCGGCCCTCTACGTGCACCACGCCGGGCCGGGCTGGGCGCAGCCGGAAAAGCAGCGCTCGTTTGGCCAAGTGAAAGACCATGTGCTGCTGCCCCAAGCCAGTGAGCTAGAGGCCGTTGATGCCGAAAGCCGGGCGTTGCTTACGCCGGAGCGCATCCGGGCCATTGTGGCGCTGGTGCCCGACGAGTGGCTGACGGAAGCTTTCGCCACGGATTCGGCGCACGAGCAGCGCGAGGCCTACCGCCAGTTTCTGGAAAGCCGCCTCGCCACATCTAACACCTTTGTTCAGGAAGCGCAGAATGCCCGGAAAGCACTTATTTGAGTACGCCGTGCTGCGCGTGGTGCCCCGCGTGGAGCGCGAAGAATTTATCAACGTCGGCGTCATCTTGTACTGCCGGTCGCTGGGCTTTTTACAAACCCGCTATGTGTTGCCCGAAGCCCGGTTGCGCGCCTTCGCCGGCGAAGAGCTAGACCTGCAAGAGATAGCTGAGCGCCTGCGTTCCTTCGAGCGAATTTGCCGGGGCAGGGCAGAGGGCGGAGTAATTGGACAACTGTCTATTGCTGAGCGATTTAGGTGGCTGACTGCCACGCGAAGCACCGTGGTGCAAACCTCGTGCGTGCACCCCGGCCTTTGCGAAGACGCTGCCGCCACATTAGAGCGATTGTTTGCCCAGCTCGTGCAGTGAGAAAGCTCAACGTGTTGATAGATTGCGAGATAAATCAGCAACAATCGGCTCCGGACTACTCGTATGAAGAGAAAATCTTCATAGAGCTCGAAGCTGTGCGTTATGAACCTCCCAGGATTAAAACCCCGGCCCAAGAAATTTGACACGCCACCCGATAACTACGCCCGATGGGGCTGGTACATCATGGGGGCAATGGCCGTAATCTGGATTTTATACAACTTGCTGCAAGGAAAGTAAATATCTCTATCAGAGTAGGTTACAACCATTTTGGCAAGTGCCTCCGGTCGAAGAAAAGCAGGCGTATGAGCGCGTGGGCTACCTTTGCGCCATGCACACGCTTGACCAACTGCGCGCCGGAGAATTGGCCGGCGTCACCCGCCTCGATCTGTCTTGTGGCCTGACCGAGTTTCCCATCGAGATTTTCGACCTGGCCGATTCGCTGGAGATTCTCAATCTCACGGGCAATGCGCTGGCGGCGCTACCCGCCGATTTGGGGCGGTTGCACAAGCTGCGCATCCTGTTTTGCTCTAATAACGAGTTCACGACGTTGCCCGAAGTGCTGGGCCAATGCCCCGAGCTGAGCATGATTGGCTTCAAAGCCAACCGCATCCGGACGCTGCCCGCCGCGGCCCTGCCGCCAAAGCTTCGCTGGTTGATTCTGACTGATAATCAGATAGATGAGCTTCCCGCTGAGATCGGCAACTGCGCGTACTTACAGAAGCTTCTGCTGGCTGGCAACCAGCTAAGCCACCTGCCCGAATCGATGACTGCGTGTACGCGGCTGGAGTTGCTGCGCATTGCGGCCAACTGCTTCACGGCCTTGCCCGAATGGCTGTTTTCGTTGCCGCGGCTCTCGTGGCTGGCCTACGCTGGCAACCCGTTCTGCGACCGCATCGAAGCGGCCGCCGTGGCCCAGTACCCCATCGATGTTATTCATTGGCAGCAACTTGCCGTGCAGCAACAGCTTGGCGAAGGCGCGTCCGGGGTTATTTATCAGGCGCGCTGGCAGCCGCAGGGCGCGGCGGCTCAGGAAGTGGCCGTCAAGCTGTTTAAGGGCGCAGTAACCAGCGATGGCTTGCCGCACAGCGAAATGTCGGCGTGCATCAGTGCGGGCACGCATCCCAATTTGATTGCCGTAGAGGGCAAAATTGGCCATCACCCTGCTGGGGCTGAAGGCTTGGTGCTGGAGCTGATTGACCCGGCCTTTGGCAACTTGGCTGGTCCGCCCAGCTTCGCCTCGTGTACCCGCGACGAGTATGCCGCGGGCACCGCGTTTGGCCTCGAAGCGGCGTTGCGGATCGCGCAGGGCATAGCGGCGGCGGCCCAGCACCTACACGCCCGCGGCATCCTGCACGGCGATTTGTACGCCCACAACATCTTGACTACCAATGCCGGCGAGGCTTTGTTGGGTGACTTTGGAGCCGCCTGCTTTTTCGAACCGGATCAGCCAGCCGTGGCGCATGCCTTGCAGCGCTTGGAAGTCAGGGCTTTTGCCTGCTTGCTGGAAGAATTGTTGGAACGCTGCGACGCCCCGGCCACGTCAGAAGCAGTGCAGGCGCTCAACGAGATCCAGCGTCGGTGTGCCCATCCCGACCCGACGGCGCGACCACTGTTCTCAGAGATCCAGGAAGTCCTGACGGCTTTGCGCGGGGCTAACTAGCACTGGTACTGGCAATTGGAAGCAAATGGAAACCACTCATTTGGAGAGGGCTTATTAAGGTTTGTAAAATATTTGAGTAAAATATTGATAATCAGCAATTTATATAAATAAGATAGATCTGTCAAAATCGCCTTTCTATACCCCGGTGCTGCTGCCCGAAAATATTTTTTGAGCCGGCTGTAACCTTCGCCAAATCGGGCGGTATCCACGTCGAATTCAGCTGCTGAGGCTCGCTTTTTAGGCTTCAGCTTACCCAGGCAATCTTTTCCTGGCGTCCGCTACTCATCTTCCCTTCCACCGTTTTTGCCCTTGCTAACCGCTGGTGGCGGCTGGCGATGCCATGGCCTGATCCAGGACATATCCGCTCTGTGCCTTCAAATCTTTTTCTGCTATGTCGCTTACTTGTACGCTGCGTTGTTTCTTTCTGCTTCTGATGTGGGGAGTGGGAACCGGGCTAACTTCCGCCCAGACGCCTGCCGCTTCAACTTCAGCCACGCCGGGGCCCAAACGCCAGCTTCAGGCCGTGCGCATCACGGAAGCGATTAAGCTCGACGGCGTGCTCGACGAAGCCGTGTGGCAGCAGGCACCCATCGCCTCCGATTTCATTCAGCAGCGGCCCAACCCCGGCGTGCCCGAAAAGCACAAAACCGAAGTGCGCGTGCTCTACGACGACGCGGCGCTGTACGTAGGGGCCATTATGCACGACTCGTCGCCGGACTCGATTTTGCACGAGATCACGCAGCGCGACAACTTCGGCAACACCGACCTTTTCTCCGTGTTTCTGGATACGTACCACGACCAGCTCAACGGCTACAATTTTACGGTTACTACGTCGGGCGTGCAGCTCGACGGGCGCTATTCGCCAGCCGGTGGCGAGGACTTTAACTGGAACGCTGTGTGGGACGCCCGCACTTCCATCCGGGGCACCGACTGGATTGCTGAAATGCGCATTCCGTACTCGGCTATCCGTTTCAGCAATGCACCGGAGCAGCTGTGGGGCCTCAACTTTGCTCGCCAGCGCAAGCGCGACAACGCGCAGTTTTTCTGGAACGAAGTGAAGCCCGCCGTGGATGGTTTCGTGAACCAGTGGGGTGATTTGCGCGGTGTGCGCGACATCAAACCGCCGCTGCGCCTCTCGCTGACGCCCTACGTGTCGGCTTATGTCAACCACAATCCGCTCAACGCCGAGGGCACGCGCCGCACCACAACTTCCTTCAACGGGGGCGCCGACCTCAAGTGGGGCATCAACGAAAGCTTCACCCTGGACGCCACGCTGGTGCCCGATTTTGGGCAGGTGCAAAGCGACAACCAAGTGCTGAACCTGTCGCCGTTTGAGGTGCAATTCACCGAAAACCGGCAGTTTTTTACCGAAGGCACCGAGCTGTTCAACAAGGGCAATCTTTTCTATTCGCGCAGGGTAGGCGCGACGCCGGTGGGCTTCTACAACGTGGCGGTGGGCGACAAGGAAAAAATCCTGCGCAACCCAGCCGAAACCCGACTGCTGAACGCTACCAAAATATCGGGCCGCACGAAAAATGGGCTGGGCGTCGGGCTGTTCAATGCCGTGTCGAACGAGATGTACGCCACCGTGCGCAACGAGGAAACCGGCAAGGAGCGCCGGGTCATGACCCAGCCACTGAGCAATTACAACATCTTCGTGCTCGACCAGTCGCTGAAAAACAACTCGTATGTGAGTTTGATCAATACCAACGTCACGCGCGCCGGCAACACTTACGACGCCAATGTGACCGGCGGGCTGTTTCGGTTTGCTAACAAGAAAAACTCCTACGCCGTTGATGGGCAGCTGGTGTACTCGCGGCGGCGCGGTCAAACCTTCGGGGAAGCTACCCCAATCGACGACCGCGATGGCTACAAATACAAAGTAGGAGTGAGCAAAATCAGCGGCGCTTTCACCTGGAGCCTGAGCCAGGGCATCGAGTCGGCTTCCTACAACCCCAACGACTTGGGCATTCTGTTTGGCAACAACAACATCACCCAGATTCTGGACGTCGCCTACCGCATCTACAAGCCCTTCTGGAAGGTCAATAACTTCTCCGTTTTCAGCGAGATCAACCACTCCCTGCTCTACAAGCCCACGCTTTACCAAAGCAGTTACCTGTACCTCGGCGCCAATACGACTTTCACCAAAAGCTTTTTGCAGATCGGCTTCGACTTCGATACCGACCCCGCCAGCCACGACTTTTACGAGCCGCGCACCTTCCCGCTGGGCAAGTACTACGTGCGCCTGCCCGCCAACACCGGCTTCGTGCTGTTTGCCAACTCCGACACGCGCAAAAAGCTGTCGTATGGCGTCAACGTGGGCAACCGCACCTTCGCCCTCGACGACCGGCTCGGGCGCCCCCGCCGTATCAAGTACCTCGCCGGCTTCTACCCGCGCTACCGCGTCAACGACCACCTCACGTTTCGTTACAGCCTCGACTGGAGCATCGTGCACAACCAGATCGGCTTCGTAAACGGCGGCCTTAGCACCGATGAGCCACTCGATCAGCCGTTTATGAACCAGATTCTGCTGGGCCGACGCGACGTGGCCACGGTGTCGAACGTGGTGTCGGTGGCCTACACCTTCAACAACCGCATGTCGTTTACGCTGCGCACGCGCCACTACACCAGCAACGTGCGCTACGAAGATTTCTCCACACTCGCGCCCGGTGGCCAAGAGACGCTCGTCGACTACCGCCGCAACCGCGACAACACCTACAACGCCTTCAACGTGGACGCCGTGTACGCGTGGTGGTTTGCGCCGGGCTCGCAGGTCAACATCGTCTGGAAAAACGCTGGCTCCTCCTTCCTGCTCGCCGACGAGGCCACGCCGCAGTACTTCGACAACTTCAACCGCACGATCAACACGCCACACAATAACTCCTTGTCAATCAAGGTGTTGTATTATCTGGATTATCTGACGTTTAAACGGCAGAAGTAGCACTTGACTTGCGGTTGGCTGCCATTACAAATGCGCCTTGTGGCTTTGCCCCGGTCAGGCGGAAGCAAAAGAAGCCCCAGTTGCTAACGCGGCTAGGGCTTCTTGATGATGTCGTAACGTGTGAGTGCGGTGCCACTTGTGCGGCAGTGGGGGCAGCCTTCACCTCAGTGCTGGGCACAGGCTACTAACGTGAACCAATTATAAAGCAGCTTCTGTACAAATATTACTTACTATTGATTTGTTTTTTCGAAACTTATTTTTTAATCATTATTAATTTAAATCCTGTAACTGGGAATGCATGCGCTTTGACTTCTTAATTATTACATTTAGATTTTATAATGGTATCGGTAATGATATTAAAGATTTTATTGTCTCTTTTGTAATAATATCCTAGCACTTTTACGTAAGAACTATCGCATCTGCCCGTAACTGTTACTGAAAATGAAGCAGTATCTCCATCAGAAAGCGCTTCATTGCCATAGGTAAAGTGATTGCCACTCTTGTCTCCAATAATATTGCTGAATTTTGCATTTGAGGCAAGTTGTTCCTCAACGCCAAGCATGAATCGAGGGGCTGTTAAATAAAAATCCCATAAAGCATAAGCAGAACCTGTGATTAATATACTAAGAGTAAAATACGCTATGCCATTGCGAATTTTATCAATAATTTGAAATAATCTTTTCATAATTTAAATAAATATTGATTTGTGCGGCCTGCTCAATAGCCTACCTACTGATTAAGCAGGCGCTGAAAGGCCTCCAAAAACAAGCCCACGTGGTAGCCATCTGCCAGCCCGTGGTGCACATTCACGGAGACTGGCATGCGCATAAAAGCGCCATCTTGGTACGACTGGCCTACCGAAATCTTGGGGCAGCTGTCGGGGTGTTGGAAGCTGCGGGCATGCGTCAGGCCCGTGAACCGGACCCACGGAATGGCTGAGAAATGGATCACGTCGGGGCGGCTGGTAGAGTCGCTTAGGCGCAGGCCGGAGCTTTGCTGCACGGCTTCTATTTCCGCGTTGGCGCCCGCTAGGAAGCTATCGAGTGTGTCTTGCTGCTCTATAAACGAAAAGCTAAACGTGCGATCGGGCCGGCCAATGGTCGCGGAGGCGTGAATGCGGTCGTAGCGGTACACCTGTCCGTCTTCGATGCGGCAGCGAAACTCTTCGATTTCGTTGGCCGCTTGCAGGGCTTGGTAGAGATAGTACAGAAAAAATGTGAGGCCCAGCCGCTTCGATTTTGCATAGGCTTTGGTGCAATCTACCTCGGCTACCAGGCCAAAAAACGGCTCGTCAAACGCCGAAAAGAAGGCGAAGTGCTCGCGGCGGGGCCACGTGCTCAGGTCAATCAGGTGTTTCATGGGGGCGCAAGTTCGGTAACTTTGCTGGCTCTGCGCCACCCGCGCCCGGGCCGTTTCTGCGCCGAGGGTAGCGCCGCCCGTGCCCGATTTGCTGCTACCCAACCATGACGACGCCCCAACTCATTGCCTTCGACGCCGACGATACCCTGTGGCCCAACCAGCCCCACTTCGACTACGCCGAAGAACAGCTTTACGCCTTGCTCACCCACTACGCCGACGCCGATACCTTGGGCCGCCGCTTCTACGAGGTGTGGCGCCAAAATATGCACCTGTTCGGATACGGAGCCAAGTCCTTCATGCTCAGTATGATAGAAACAGTCATTCAGCTTACCAACGGCCGCGTGACCGGCAATGAAATCCAGCAAATACTCGATTACGGCAAGCGCCTGCTCGATTTCCCAATCGAACTGCTGCCCCACGTGGAAGAAGTGCTGGCCGAACTGAAACAACGCGGCGTGCCGCTCATGCTCCTGACCAAAGGCGACCTTTTCGACCAGGAAAGCAAGCTGGCCCGCTCTGGCCTCGGCGATTACTTTGACCACGTGGAAATTGTAAGCGAAAAAAACGAGGCTACATACCGCCGCCTCCTGATGCGCTACCAAGTGCGCCCCGAAGACTTCGTGATGATCGGCAACTCGCTGAAATCCGACGTGCTGCCCGTGGCCAAGCTGGGCGCGCGGGCCGTGCACGTGCCGTACCACGCCACCTGGATTCACGAAGAAGTGCCTGCCGATCAATTAGTTGGCATTACGTTCCACCGGGCCGACTCCCTGAAAGAGGCGTTGGCTTATCTGCCTTAACGCTGCTCGACCGTGACTGCGGCTTAGGGTTGAGAGCAATGTTGTGCTTGACCCTGGCTGCTCGGGCACCTTTCCGGTACGGGCCTGCGTATCAGGAATATACATTAAGGCCTTGCCGATGAACGAAGCCCCCAAAGTAGACCTCCCATTTTATGTCAAGGCGCCGTTGGTGCTGCTGGGTTTGGCTTTACTCGTCTTTACGCTGCACATCGCCGGCGAAATTCTGTTTCCGATCTTCTTTGCGGCCATTTTTGCGATTCTGCTGCTGCCAATTGAGCAATGGCTGCGCCGCCACCGGGTGCCGGAACTGCTGGCCATCGGCCTGACGGTGCTGGTTGGCGTAGTGGCGCTGGCTGGGCTGCTGTACTTTATTTACCTGCAAGCCGCGCAGCTGGCCTCGCAATTGCCGCTCTTCAAAGTCAAGCTGTTACAGGCGCAGCAAGAGCTGGTCCGCTGGCTCGATGCCCATTTCGGCATCACCAACGAGCGCCTGCTGGGGTGGCTGCGCGAAGGCACCAGCCGGGGCACCGCGCTGCTGGGCCAAACGCTCACGACCGTATCGGGGCTGTTGGTGGTGGCTACGCTGGTGCCGGTGTACGTGTTTCTGCTGCTGCTCTACCGCGAGCGGCTGGTTACCTTCCTCATTCAAGTGTTTTCGGGTCGCCGCCACGACACGGGCGTGGAAGAAGTGCTACACGAAAGCAAAAGCACCATCCAGAGCTACATGGTCGGCTTGCTGATTGAAGGGGGCATTGTGGCCGTGCTCAACGTGGTTGGGCTGTTGCTACTGGGCATTCCGTATGCCCTGTTGCTGGGTGTGCTGGGCGCTTTGCTCAATTTCATTCCCTACATCGGCGGCCTGATTGCCATTCTGCTGCCGGTGCTCATGGCCTTCGTGGCAAAAGACAGCTACGGCTACGCCATTGGCGTGGTGGTTGTATATATGGTTATACAATTCATTGATAATCATATACTTATACCGCGCATTGTGGCCGGTAAAGTGCAAGTAAATGCCTTGGCGGCCATCGTGGGAGTGCTGGTCGGGAATGCCATTGGCGGCGTGCCGGGCATGTTTTTGGCGCTGCCCGGCATTGCCATCCTGAAGATTGTCTTCGACCGCATCGAGCCGATGAAACCGTGGGCCACGCTGCTCGGCGACGAAGAGCGCCCGCGTCCCGGCAAGTCGGCGCGGAGCCGGTAGTTACTTCGCTTTGTCTTTGTACGTGCGCTTCAGCCAGGCTTCGGGCACGGGCACAATGCAGATGTTCATCGAGCGGTTATCGGCCGAGAGCATCGCCGACTGAATCTGGATGCGGGTGCCATCGGGGCTGAAGGTGGGATGCGGATGGTCGGCGGCGGTTTCTTTGTGGCCAGTGGTCAGCAGGATCATTTCCCGCGTGTGCCGGTCGATGAGGTAGAGGCTGCGCGAAAAGTCGTCGCCCACGGCCCAACGGCCATCGGCTGAGCCGCTTACGTGCCACAAGCCACTGCCGCTGGGCGTCTGGCCTGCGATGGTCATTTCCCGCGTTCTTAGGTTTACAATGCCCAGGCCCGTTGGTTTTTCGCGGGTACCGGCCTCGCCCCAGCCCGCTTCCTGACCCGGATTGCGCGGGTCGCTGGGCTGCGTGCTGGCAGTGGCCGCTTCTTTGTTGAAGTTGATTTTGCGGTGCCCCATGATGGCAAACGCCACCTCATCGCGCGTGATCACGGCTTCGTGCGTCACCCACTCGTAGTCGGCCTCGGGGTAGAGGGGGCGCAGGCCCGAGCCGTCGGCCAGCACCGTCCAGGTGCGTTGGGGTGACTTGCCGCCGGTTTCCCAGCAAAACACGATTTCGCCCGGCACCCAGGGGTTGGTCTGCACGTGGCCAATCTGAAACGGCACCGATACCACGTGCTTAAACTCCCCGGTTTTGAGGTTCATGCTGGCCAGCCCGGCCGGTCCGGCGCCCATGTTGCGCGGCCCGAAGTTGCCCTCAACTTTAGTGTTCGCAGCTAAGTGCTTGGCTGCTTCGGCTTTACCTACACGGAAATACACTGCCTGTTCGTCGGCATCCAGCGCCATGTCGCCGCCAGCGCCCATTTCGGGCGGCGTGGTACCGCACACGCGCTGATATACCGAGGCCGGTTGCATCTTCCCGGCTTTGCTGTCGGCAAAAAGCTTGGCCAAATCCACCTCGATGATCTGCACGCTGGTTTCGGGGCTTGGGGTATCGTCTTTGGTGGGCGTGCGCATGAAATACAGCTTCATCGACTTGCGGGCAATGTTGAGCATGCCCGTGTAGCCGCCTTCCGTCACCTGCACCATCTCGCCGGTTTTCTCATTGACCGCCATGGCCTCGCCCGGCACCCGCCCGGAGCGGAAAATAAGCCACTGCCCATCCGAAGTCCATTGCATATGCGTCTGGTAGATCTTGGAATCGCCCTTGGGCGTGCTGGTCAGGAAGGTGAGCGGGGTGCCCGTCACGGGGTCTTTCACTACTTTGCGCTCCGAAGGAAACCGCTTGCCAATTTGGGCATGGGCCGGCGCGGCCAGCAGCAGGGTGGCGCTCAGGGCCGCAAACAGCAAATTCGGAGTCCTTTTCATGGCTAGATGCAACTATTTGGTTATCAATAGATTATGTGGATGCTTGGCCAATGCGCCCTCATCCGATAACCAAAGACGCCAGATCGCGCCGCCGTTCCGTCCTGCACCCTCCTGCTGGCCTGCCCGGCGCTTAAGTGCTCAGGCTATGTGAGTTGCGGCGTCGGCTATTCAAACCAGTGCACCACAAACGTAGTGCCTTCGCCCACGGTGCTGGTTACTTCCAGGTGCCCGTTGCGATTGTGCACAATGCGCTGCACCAAATACAGGCCCACGCCCGCGCCGGGCAAGTCGGGGTGCTGCCGCTCGAAGAGGTTGAACGCCAGTTCCGGCGTGTCATTCAGCTCCATGCCCATGCCGTTGTCCTGCACCCAAAGCTGGGGCTGCCCGCTGGCCGAAAGGGCGCTGCTTACTTTGATGTGCGGAGGCTGCTCGGGGTGCGCAAACTTGAGGGCGTTGCTGAGCAAATTATGAAGCACGCTGCGCAGGTTGGCGCGGCCATACGTGAGCGTAGGAGCCTGGCTAAAATCCAGATCGACAACAGCTTGGGCATCTTGCACTTGAGTGCGCAAGCCCAGTAGCACTTCCTCGGCCACGCTGCGCAAATCCAGCGACTCGACCGGCGCCGATAGCTCGCGTTGGTCCTGCACGGTAGCGGCCAGGTCGAAGAGCGTAACGTCGAGCTGGTGCAGCGAATCTTCCACCATTTGCAGCAGGCGTTCTTCGTCGGGGTCGTGGAAGGAAGCCGCGCGGCGCAGCTCCTCAAACAAGCCCCGAAGGTTGTGCAGCGGCTGTTTCAGGTCGTGGGAAGCGGTGTACACGAAGGTGTCCAGGTCGCGGTTGGTGCGGGCCAGCTCGTCGTACTGGGTTTGGAGCACTTCGCGCAGGCGGTGCTGGTCATCGACGTCGGTGCAGGCGCCAAACCAGCGCGGGCCGCGGCTGTCGGTGAGCTGCCGCGCCCGGATGATGTGCCAGCGGTACTGCCCGTCGTGGCGCCGCATCCGGTACAGGCCTTCGTATTCTTCGCCCGTGGCCACGCACTGCACCCAGCGGCGGGCGGCAGCGGACTGCTCGTCGGGGGCTAGCAGCGCCACCCAGCCCGTAGGTCCGAGTTCCTGCGTCGAGAGGCCCGTGTACTGGCCGGTGTGTTGGTTGTAGTAATCGATGAGGCCTTCCGCCGTGGCCGTCCAGATCAGCTGCGGAATGCTGTCGGCCAAGAAGCGCAGCTCGGCTTCGCCCCGGCGCAGGGCTTCGGCCAACTCCCGCTGGTCGTGCACCTCGGTCACGGCTCCGTGCCAGAACACGGGCTTGTCGGGGGCGTGCAGCTCGGGCAGGGCGCGGCTCAGGAGCCAGCGGTACTGCCCGTCGTGGCGCCGCAGGCGGTATTCGTAGCTCCAACCGATGCCGGCTTTCCGGGCTGCTTCCGACTGATACAGCACCCGCAGGCGGTCGTCGGGGTGAATCAGCAGCGGCCAGATGGCGTTCAGGTCGGTGGTAGGCGGCTGGCCCGTAAAGTAGTACCACTGCGGGCTGACGTACTCGTATTTGCCGGCGGCATCCACGGTAAACGTGATCTGCGGGGCCGTTTCGGTGAGCACGCGCAGGCGCGCATCGAGGCGGCGCGTTTCGAGGGCCAGCTCGTGGGCGCGTTGCCGGGCTTCTTCCTGCACCGTCACGTCCACGGCAAACAACAACAGCCCGTTCACGGCGCCCGCATCGTCACTGGTCGGTTCGAGGGCGATATCGAAGTAGCGGGGCGTAGGATGCTCGTCGCCGGGCTCCGTAATGGGCAACCCGTAGGCTTTGGCTACAAACGGACTGCCCGAGCGGTACACCTGCTGCATCACCTCCAGCAAATCGGCCGGGATGGCGCCCGGATTCTCCGATAGCGGCTGCCCAAGCGGCATTTCGCTCCCCAGCACCGTGTGCATGACTTCATTCACAAAGCCGTAGCGCAATTCCGGCCCGAGCAGCGTGGCAACGCCCGCCGGCATGTGCCGAAGAATTTTCTGTAGCTGTGGTTCGTGCATGACAAAAGGGTGGGGCAGAGCGGGGAAGTAGCAGGGCCGCAGCAAAAGCGACCGCGACGAAAGAGGGCAGGAGTAGTAAAAAAAACCTAAGGTTAGACAGAAACCGGCTCGCTTGGGGCCTTATTGGCGCCGAAAACGGCCAGGCGCACGAGGTCCACCAGCAGGGCGTCGGCAATGCTCATGTTGTCGGGTACAACGGATGCTTCTTCGGGCATAAAAAACCCTTGCAAAGCCCGGAATCCTTCCGTTTCGATGGGGTGAAAGGCCATGCTCCAGTCGGCGAAGCTGCGGGCAGCGATGGGCTTGTCGGCCAACTTCACCACGTGAGAATGGCGACCGTCGCGCGCAATTTTTTCAAACAGTGGCTCCAGCACTTCCGGCTCGCCCTCAATGAGCTGCGCGATGTTGCCGTGGCTGTAAAACAAGACGCCCGTGACGTTGTGGGCGGCGTTATCGCGGCGGCATTGCTCCAGCAAGGCCTGCAAATCGGCGTCGGAAAGCGGCCGTACCGCCCGACTCATGTAAATAATGTGAATCATACGAAAAAAAGTAGCGCTGCTGCTTTCTGCGCCGCGGAGCGGCACCAGACCAGCAGCGCGGACTGTGGTAGGAAGAAGGGGTAACGGTCGAGCTTGCAAAATACGCGGGACGGAAAAGATAGTTAGACTATCGGCCCGCTGCGCCCTCATCGGCTGTGGTCCTTGCTGTCTTTTCTCCTGCACCCCCGACTGCTCAGGGCAAATGCCCGCTCTGTTTCTTCTTCCGACCGCAAATTTAGCTTTCCCCGCCGGATTCCGGAACACTTCCAAGTCGCCGCAGCTTGGTTGGGTGGAGCAGTACTGGTTTTACGGCCACTTGTTTGTTGTTCTTGCTAATAGTTAAGTGATTGATAATCAAATATTTATATTAAGAAAATAAGGCCCGATAAAATGGGTATAACCTTCCTCAGCCAGTGTAGTATGCAGAAAGTAGGTCCTGTTTTCCCACCCAACTTTTTGCTGCATCATGGCTACTCACAATCAGCCCGACGACGAGTTGAATACCCCCACCGATCCGGCCCAGCTCGGCGCGGATCAGGCCCCGGTCTCGCAGCCCGAAGACGACCCGCGCGATATGTCCACGGTACGGGCAAGCGCCAGTGATTTCCGCGATGGCGTAGGCTTGCGCAGTCCTCGGCAAGACGCCAACTCGGGCGGCTCGGACATGGGCCAAGGCTCCGACTTCGACCGACAGCGGCGCCAGGGCGCGGCCGGCACCGGCGACAACTCCGGCGCCGTAGGCCGCGGCGAAGGCATGGGCCGCGCCGGTTTCAATAACGACGAAGATCGCGGATACGACCAAAGCGGACAGCGCGGAGGCGTGGGGAGCAGCGGCGGTCGCGAAGACCTTTCCAATCGCAACCCCGACACCCAGCAAAATCCCTTCACGGGCGAGTTCGAGCTCCACAACCGGCCCGACGATGCGCTGACCAAGCGCATCGGCATGAACAACCCTAACCCCGCCAAGCCGGACCAGAACTCAGATGAAGCAGAACAAGCCGGCAACTCCACCGCGCCCTGAACGGAGCAGAGCATCTGTATGAAAAAAGCGCCAACTGCCGATGCAGTTGGCGCTTTTTTCATACAGATATTTTGGCAACAGCTTGTAACTGCCTGATAGTCTATTTCTTACTAGGTACTGGGTTAAGCAACCGTAACGCGTTGAATACGGCTTGGTGCGTGATGGTCGCGTGGTTTTCTTCGGGCAAGTAGTCGAAGTGGATGCGCAGATTTGGGTTTTTGAGCAACATCAGCTTTTCCACCAGTAGGTTGGCATCAACTTCCATCACATGCGGAATGTCGCTTGGACCCAGTCCCTCTTTTACGACGCCGATGTAAACGCCTTTGGGCGATTTGATGGCCTGGTTCATCGCTTCAAGGTCCAGGTTGAGCAGCGAGCCGTTGTCCCACCAAAGGCTGGGGCTGACGATGATGTATTAGCTAAACAGATTGGGCTTTTTCAGCAGGACCTCGGTGGCCAAAAGCCCCGCCAGCGATTGCCCGATCAGGGTTTTAGAAGCTGCTGTTTTGTATTTAGCCTGAATGTAGGGCTGTAACTCGCTCTCCAGAAAGGCGATAAATTTATCCGAGTGCCCAGCGGTGGGGTATCGTTTTTTGTCGGCCTCAATGGTAGTGGCATAGGTGAAATCCCGCTTTCGGTCCACATTGGCAATTCCCACAATGATGGACTTCGGCACCCGTTCTATCCAGGGGAAATTATTGAACTGGTAAAGGCCTACGACATGGATGAAGTCTTCATCCGCGGAGCCATCGAGCAGATACACCACCGGATACCGGGTCGTGTCCTTATCGCTGTAGCCTTCGGGGACATAAATATTGAGGATTCGCTTCTCGGCCAACACTTTAGACTGTATTTCGCGGACAGACCCCAATACAAAAGGCCGGCTTTGGTCGGCGTTTTGAGCCTTCTTCTTCGTTTGGCCAAAGCATAAGTTATTTAGAAAAGACAGTAGAAGTATGAAATTGATTTTCAAGCAGTTATGCAGTTTGAGGTTGGCGGTGAAATTTGTCCTAATGAAGTAGTGGTGGCGTGAATTGCCGATAACGCCACTCAGCCATGTTCCGGGCTTACGTGGGTTTCCCATTTCGGAAGGTTGACGCCCTTTACGAGAAGCCACAGACAAAATGCCAATTCTCCGATAAAGGAAGGAAGCAGAATCGCGGGAAATAACAGGTTCGCAACGGCGGGAGCCAGGAGCAGGGCAAAGCTATTGGTGAGGTAACATAAGCCGGCAATCTGCATCAACACCCCTATAAACCGGGGCAGATAACCCGATCTGAAAATCAAATACCCTAGCACAAGGCAGGCAAAACCAAAGAATATTAGGCCGATGCCAAAGCCGTTGCTGTACGATTTGATAAACACATAGGCCAGCGCATGCAGCTGCTGGGGCTGGAATGCCTTTAGGTAATCGGCGCTTCCCAGTAGAAATAAAGCCACCAAAAGGCTTAGGTCGAAGGCAACCAAAACCGCGGTCTGGATCGACGTGAAAAGCAACGCCAGCAACGCCAGATGCTTGTTTACGGGCCGCAGCAGCACGTAAAAGATCAGCATCAACGGCACATCGCAAATATGCGTGATTAGGTCGACAGCAATGCCACTGCGCCACAGCAACTGCGAAGCCATGATGTTATGCGCCGTAGTGGTAGCGTCGCCGGATACCACAAGCTTGCCTCTGACGAAGAGCTCTCCGAAGATGCCGGTAGCTATGATAACCAGATAAAGCACTCCGCCGATTCGGGCGTAAACCTGCGGGGAAGTTTTGCCTGTGTATGTGCCCGAGTCCATTGCCTTGGTTTGTTAAGGAACGCTGTCTGTGTGGGTTTGCAATCGCGGATGGTAGGACGGTGTCGTTGGAGCGTATGCGAGGTTCTCGTTTTCTCATCCTGCGGGGTGCAGGATGAGATCATATTTGTAAGATGCTGATATATAAGATGTTATGTATAGAACAAGTGTAAGCCAGTACTAAAAAATTAGGCTTTCTGATAGACTTTAGCCGGCCAGAGTTTCTTTTGCAGCCACCGCCGCACGGGCTCGTCGTACAGTTTAAGACACGCATACGCCAACGCGACGCTGGATGCCAACACCAATAAGGCCACCGGAAATGCTTCGCGTATCGGAATTTTATTGTCCTGCACCCACGCCGTGTAGGTGTAGATCAGTGGGTAGTGCGTGATGTAAATCGGGTACGATATGTCGCCGAAAAACTTACATACCCGCGCCGAGAAATTGCTTTTTACTGCGCCGCTCGCGCCCAGAAATACAATCAGCGGGAAAACAAAGATGATGCTGAACGACTCGTAAAGTCCGTTCAGCCACAAGCGGTCGGCGCCGCCAATTCGGGGCATGGCGAACACGGCTAGTATCAACAAGCTACAGTATAGAAAAGCGTTATTTACGCGGGTCAATTTAACTGTTCGGCAGAGTAGCAGGCCAGCGAAAAAAGGATATAAAACCCGCGCAAATCCCACGTGCAATTGCTCGGGAGTCAGTGACCAGCCGCCAATAACGTCGCCATTCGGGCCGGTAACCGTCAGGTGAATCAGGAAGCACGCGGATAAAAACACCAATACGGCCAAGGCGGTATTCGAGAATTTCCGGACGAACAGCGCGTAGAGAATATTGGCGACGTACTCAAAGAACAGTGACCAGCCGGGGCCATCCAGCGGGTGCATCTCCTGCCAGCCCCGGATATCCAGGGACGGCGGCAGCGGCAGCAGCGTAAACCCAACCAGCATCACCAGCAGCATTTTCCAGACGGGCACTTCCGCGATCATCGGAAACAGCTTGGAGGCCTGAAAATAGAAGAATACGGCCCCCACAATCATTCCCATCACCACCATCGGCTGCAACCGGACCAGCCGGCGCTTGAAGAACTCGCCAATGCTCATTTTTTGCCAGCGTTCGTCGTAGGCATAGCCGATCACGAAGCCGGACAGCAAAAAGAAAAAATCCACGGCCAGGTAGCCGTGGTTGATGATTTGGTCGAGATGGCTGGTGGCGTGGGCTTCAAAAAGGTGAAAGATCACCACCAACACCGCAGCGACTCCGCGCAACCCGTCGAGGATGGCGTAATGCGGTTTTGAGGGCAACGGCGCGTTTTCCAAAGGCTGCGTTTCTAAATGGTTGGAGTAGCTGTTTTCTTATCTAATCTTCCTTTTGGCCTGTTGCATGCGGCCTAGGATAGTGCAGAATGCTGTGCTAGGCGTCACACTCAGCTTCTAGCTCGGTGCCGACTGGGAATGGGTTGTTCGCTACTTAGGAGTATGGAAATTAGCCCCTAATGCAAATGCTCCTGCAAGTAGAGAAGCTAATGCCGCTAAGATCGCCCAGATTTGCGACGGTTTTAATAGCCTAAGAAATTCTCCTGTTGTCAGTAGAGAAAGATCACTTGTGCGTGAATCCTTTGCATTCTCTATTTGGAATGCTTCGACCTTCTTTTTCCAACTAGCTAAGACTCCGTTGAATTCCTTCGAATTAAGTGTCGAAAAATCGGGCTTGACAGCCATAACATACCAGTCATATCCTTTTTCAAGCAAACCTTCTTCTTGTATTCCTTCCTCCACTATAATCATTATTGGTAAGCCTTTGGAATAGGCCAATGCTGCCTCAATCTGATTCCAAGGTGTTGCATACCTTTTTTCTTTTAGTTCAGATTCTTTAGGTCCACCACGTTTTTCAATACCGTAAGGAAAATATGTTCTTTCAAGAGCAATTATCATTGCTCCAGAACTTGTTTTCATACACTCAATAACAGCTTTTAAAGGAGAGTCTACGCTAAACTGATTTCTTCCAACCGTGTTAGGAATTAGGTTTTCGCTTCTTAGACGTTCTTCAATTGCCTGAATAAAAGATTCTTGTTTTTCGTTGGCTGTCCCTCCAACGCTTAAAAATATTTTCAGGGAATCCATATTGTGTCAATTAGGTACACTTAGAATCGATGAATGCAGAATTAGTATTCATTGAAGTTGAAGACAGTCTATAAGCAAATTTTCTATTCTGTAGCGTTTGGCAGCTGTAGGAAGCGAGTAATTCAATAGCACGATGGTGCCACAGCGAATCCACTAATGTTTAAGCTACCCGCCAATCTCAATTTTTCTGCTAGAGTATATGAATGCTTCACTTTAGCTCAGCATGTTTACATGAAGGAGCTAAAATTTCAACAGATTAGCTACTGCCCTTACAGCCTAGCTCATTTACTTGCGTCAAAACGACATAATTAGGAAAACACGGCTGATATGCCCACACTCATTCATTTAGCCGACAAAAAGGACGCAAAGCACATTCTCCGAAGCGGAATAAAAATAGGTAAGTATGAGCATGGCGTATTTTTCATGCCGCAAACCCCTGACTTTTTTGTCTCGCATCAATGGCTGCGAGAGTTGCGGTGTAGGGGAGCAAGAACTTACGTTGGTATTCATTTCAAACTGCCCGATAAGGAGGAAGTTTGGTTTGGAAAATACGGCACACAGCACCAAAAGGCTCCTTTAGGGCAAGCAATAGGTGCATTTATGCAGTTAGACGACAAATTGGGCTACGAATTTCTGATTGAAAGGAAAATCGAGCCAGCTGAAATTTTGAAAGCAGTGTCGCTTCCTCAAACTGTAGGTTGGCGATATTCTCCTGATAGTCACACTAAAACCGCGCTTTGCGTCTGCCCTATGTGTATTTCTCGTGGGGATATAAAAGGACGAATTAAACGAGAGAAGATAGAGCCTCCGGTAGCGGTACCGCCTTTTGCAGAATTGATAGAGCGTCTTAAAGCTGCGAAAGACGAAGATGAAATTGCTACGCTTTTCTCATACATCAGCCGAAAGCGCCGCAAAACCGATCCGCACGAACTGCTTTTTCTGTTGGAGGATAATAATGGTACTTCCCTTCAGTATTTGGCTAGTGCGCTGCCTGTGTTCAAGCACGCGCACACTTGCCAAATGCTAGCTCGGTTGTGCACTCACTCAGATCCACACGTACGAGAATACAGCGCCGAATCATTGTTGGAAGTGAGTACAGATAAGGGGTTGGCTTTTCTGCTATCACTCCCTGAAGATGCCGTAATTACAACTGTGATTGAAAGTTATAGCAAGTGATTTGCTTATAAATTATTGAATAGTAATTGCTTACCTAAATAACTCCAGCAACTCCTCCTGCGTCAACGACTTCACCAGCGCTACGTCGGTTTTGATCAGGCCGTCGGCTAGCTCGCGTTTGGCTTGTTGTAGGTGCATGACTTTCTCCTCAATCGTGTCGGGGCAGATGAGGCGCACGGCAACCACCTTTTTGGTCTGGCCGAGGCGGTGGCTGCGGTCGATGGCCTGGTTCTCAACGGCCGGGTTCCACCACGGATCGACGAGGTAGACGTAGTCGGCTTCCGTGAGGTTGAGGCCGGTGCCGCCCGCTTTCAAGCTGATCAGGAACACCCGCACCGACTCGTTCTGCTGGAAGGCGCCCACGCGGGCGGCGCGGTTTTTCGTCTGGCCGGTTAGCTGCTCAAACGGAATGTCGTGGGCCCGGAGCGCATGCCCGATCAGATCGAGCATCTTCACGAACTGCGAGAAAATCAGGATTTTATGCTGCGGGGCCTTGTTGCGGATTTCCTCTACCAGCGCCTCCAGCTTGGCCGATTGGTGGCCGTAGCTTTCCTGGTCGGGGAGCAGGGCGGGGGAGTTGCAGATCTGGCGCAGCTTGGTGAGGCCCTGCAGCACGTGGGCGCTGCTTTTGAGCTGCGTTTCGGTGTGGTTGCCCATGATCAGGTCGCGGAATTCCTTTTTGCAGGCTTCGTACACGCGGCGCTGTTCGGTGCTCATCTCGCAGTAGATCACCATCTCGGTTTTGTCGGGCAACTCTCTGGCTACCTGTGCTTTGGTACGGCGCAGCACAAAGGGGCTGATTTTGCGTTGCAGGGCCCGCGCGGGCTTGTCCTCCTTGAATTTGTCGATGCGCGCGGCGTAGAGGTCCTGAAAGTGCTGCTTGGTGCCCAGCAGGCCGGGGCAGGCAAAGGAAAGCTGCCCGTAAAGGTCGAAGGTATTGTTCTCGATGGGCGTGCCCGTAAGCACCACGCGGTTGCGGGCCTGCAACAGACAAGCGGCCTTGTAGCGCTGCGAATCGGGGTTTTTGATGGCTTGGGCTTCGTCGAGGAAGACGTAGTGAAAGCAGTAGTGGCGGAGCTGACGAATGTCGGAGACCAGCGTGTTGTAGGTCGTCAGCACGAGGTCGTGGGCGTCGAACAGGGCCGCGTCGTGCTGGCGGCCGGGGCCGTGAAGCACGTGTACGCGCAGGGAAGGCGCAAACTTCTGCACCTCGGCCTGCCAGTTGAACACCAGCGACGTCGGGACCACCACCAGGTTGGCGGCGCTGGCCCCTTTGGCCCGCTGCGACAGGATGAAGGCCAGCACTTGCAGCGTCTTGCCCAGGCCCATGTCGTCGGCGAGGCAGCCCCCGAAGCGAAAGGTATCGAGGAAGTTCAGCCAGTTCAGGCCCTGCTGTTGGTAGTCGCGCAGGGTCGCGTGGAGGTCCGGCGGCACCGGCACCGGCTCGATGCCCGTAAAGTCTTCTACAGCAGCTTGGTAGGTCGCCAGCTGGGCTTTGGCATTGGCGGCTAAGGCTTCGGGGTCGTACAATTCCAGAATGGCCGAGAAGTTGACACTAGGCGTGCGAATCCGATCCTCGACCACCCCCCCGGCCGCAAAGTAGCGGGCAAACTTCTCGACCCACTCCTGGGGCAAAATGCCGCGGGTGCCGTCGTCGAGGCGTACGTAGTGGCTTTTGTTGCGAATGGCCTGTTGAAGCTGCCGTAAGGTGGCGTTTTGCTTGCCGAAGCTTACCCGCACTTTGGTGTCGAACCAGTTGGTTTCGCCCGTAACGCGCACCGTAACGCGGGCGCGGTTGGGGTTTAAGGTGTTGTTTTTGAGCTGGTTAAAGCCCAGGATGGTGATCTGCTCCTGCTGCCAGTCTTCGAAGGCCGTCAAAAACCATTCTTCGTCCAGAAACAACGCTTTGGGCACGTACAACGACGACTGCTGCACCTGCTCCTGAAACGCGGGGTAGTGGCGCAGCAGGGCCGTCAGGAAGTGCCGCTCGGCGGGCTCGTCCCGGGTCAGGGCGAAGGGGTTGCCCAGCTCATCGATGCTGAAGAGCTGCTTGCGCGACAAAATCGACACTTCGATGCGGCCGTAGCGCACCACGGGCAGCACCTCCACGTGCACGCCGGCATCGGAGAGGTAGAGCAGCTTCTCCGGTGCCTTATCGAAGCCGTGGCTGATGAGCTGCTCACGGGTGGCCGGCCGGGTGTAGGAGTAGTCGATGTGGATCTGGTCTTCGAGGTTGGCCAGCACGTCGCGCCGAAACTCGATGAACTTGCTCCGGTGAATGAGCAGCGTGTTGTTGCGCTTTGTGAAAAACTCGATGATGCGCCAAATGTCTTGATTGTCAAGTAGGTATAAGATACCGTTGACAGCTGCGAAATACTCGAAACGCACCGAAAGCGTCTTTAACTCTACCGGCTGGCCATCGAGCTGCATCTGGCCCGCCACCTCGTAAAACTCGCCCTTCTCCGTTACTGACAGGCGCAACTCCGTCGGCACCAAGCGCAGCTGCAAAGGCGTGAGCGCCTGGGCCGTCAGCTTGTCCGACACGGTCGGGTTGTGGGCAAAAACGGGCAGACACTGGGGGTTGTGCAGCACGGCCCGCAGCGCCTCGATGGCGGCCGCGGAACGGGTGTCGTCGTAGTTGTTCTGGAAGCGGGCCAGGCCGGTATAAAACTTCAGCTCGGCCGCGTCGGAGGTTTGCCAGATGCTGTCGAGCGGGTTGAGCACCGTCACCGGGTTTTTGACTTTTCCCGCCGCCGTAAGCGCCGCTTCTGCTAGCTGAAGGGTCAAGTGGCCGTAATACTTGTGCTTGCCGAATATGATAATGCGTTGATTACTAATGACTTCCGGTTTTGCCTCGCGCCGCTGCGGAAGTAGCTGATTCACAAGCTCTTGGGTGGTGGCCGTGGTTACCGGGCACAGCCCCGCTTCGCGCGGCGTAACCACCACCGAAGGCCGGCCGTAGGTCAGCTGAAAGTGGGCGTCGAGGTCGGGAGCGTGTTCGAGGCCGTAGTCGCGGGCGGTTGCTTGCAACAGCTCACGGCGCTGTTTGGGGTCGAAGAATACGCGCAGCTCCGGGCGTTGCAGGATGCTGAGCAGCACTTGGGCCTGGTGTTCGCACAAGGTCGTTTTGGGGGCTGTGCAGCCGCAGGAGAGGAGCAAGCCTTCGGCCTGCTGTTCCACTACTACCGTCGGGAGCTCCAGCGAGCCGGAAACTGAGGCTGTGCTGCCAAACGAGCCGAAATCCAGCGTGAGCGTTTTCGGCTGAATGGCTGTCAGCGCGTGAATATCGGCCAGAAAAGCAGTAGGACAGTGCCGAAGCACCTCGGCGCGGGTGAGTGTGGAAATAGAGGCCCCGGCAAAGCAGTATTGACGAGGATTCGAGGAGCCTTCTGTAGCTAATTGATTATCAGATAACTCTGGCATACGCCCAACGTAGTTCAACTACTAAGGTACGAACCAGGCAGTCTACAGCGCGACCTTGGAACAGCAACGAGCCATTTGTACCAAAATCCAATCTCTGGCACATCAACTCACCATACCCCAGCACGTCACGTTCTCATTTTATAACTACGGGGGTACCTTGCTTTACCCGCTGCAAATCCAGGTCCTGAAAGTCGTAGCTGAAGTCGGTGAGCGGCGAGATGGGCTTCATTTTCAGGCTCGCGGCTTGACCTTGCTCGTCCAGGGCAAAAGCGGCAAAGGCATCGGCGTTGAAGCTGCGGTCGCGCCAACGCACCACGTAAGTACTGCCGCGATACGGCAGAAGTTGCCCTACCAGCCGCGGCGACCGTTGGGCCTTCAGCCACAGCTGCTCGCCTTGCTTGTACACGTTCACGTCGCCTAGCCACTGGTCATGGTAGCGGCCAACGTAGGCGGTGTAGTCCGGATGCTTCCCGGCGGCTTTCTGCGCGGTAGCTACCTGCTTCCAGACGGAGGCCGTGGTTTGGTCGGCGCCAGCTTGGCGAGCCTTAACTTGGTTTATTGCAGTCTGCACCGGATCCTGGCCAGTGAGGCCCAGGTAATGGAATTCAATAGCACTGGTAATTGCCGCGTAGGCAGCGCCCACTTCCTGGTTGGTGAGCACGATAATACCCAGGTGCAGCTCGGGCAGCAGGGTCACTTTGGTCACCATACCCTCCAGTCCGCCCGTGTGCGATACTTCTTTGTAGCCGCGCACGTCGCGCAGAAACCAACCCAGTCCGTAAGCCGCGAAGTGCGTGTTGAAGGGAGTCGGCACTGGGTTAACCGGCAGAATGGTCTGCGGCGTCCAGAGTTCCCGCTGTATGGCCGGGCTCAGCAGCGAAGGTGGGGCGCCCGGACCGCCAAGCAGCATGCGGACCCAGATGCTGAGGTCAGCTACGCTGGAATAGATTCCGCCTGCCGCACCATCCAAGGTACTCGTATGACGCCGAATCACTTGCAGATGGCCATCGGCCATTGAATGGCCATCAATGACGTTGCTGGCATCGTGTAGGCGGGCAAAACCAGCCGCACTGTGTGTCATCCCCAATGGCTTCAGCAAACGCGATTCTACGAAATCGGCCCACGACTGACCCGATACGCGCGCCACAATCTCGCCCGCCACAATGTAGAGGTTGTTGTCGTAGGCAAACTGGCTGCGGAACGAAGACGCCGGCCTGAAATAGCGCAGGTTGTGAATGATGTCTTTGTTGGTGAAGTCGGCCGAATCCGGGAAAAACATCAGGTCGCCGATTCCCAGCCCCAGGCCGCTGCGGTGGGTGAGCAGGTCGCGCACCGTAAACTCGGCCGTGACATAAGGATCGTACAAGCGAAACTCCGGAATGTAGTCGGTCACCTTATCGTCCCAGCGCAGCTTGCCCTCATCCACCAGCAAGCCCAGGGCCGCCGTGGTGAAGGCTTTGGTATTAGAAGCAATACCAAACAGCGTGTTGGCATCCATGGGCACTTTGGTGTTCAAGGAGCGCACACCGTAGCCTTTGGCCATCACTACCTGCCCATCTTTCACCACGGCCACCGCCATGCCCGGCACATCGAAGGCCTGGAGGGTACGCGCCACGGCCGCATCTACCGCAGCGATATCCAGGGGCGCAGTAGGTGGAGCGCTGGGCATTTGGGCCAAAACTGGCAGTGCCATAGCAAGTGCTAACGTTCCGCTTAGTAGAAATCGTAGCATTCGTTTGGTTTGAGAGTGAGAATAGGAAGGCAAGCTATATACTTCTGCGAAAATAGCTGAAGCTTAGGAAGGGTTAGTTTTTGAAAATCAGGGGTATGTGAGTTGGATCCGACTTTCCTCAAGAGAACTGGTGGCTGACTATCGTTGGGGAAAGAGCAGCTTTTCAGGGCAAGCGGAGTTGAAGCTTTTTGCTTTCTTTTACGCCACCATGTTCGAAGTTTTTGAAGCTTACCTGCGCGCCAAGATTTCTCTCACCGACGAAGAGCTGGAGCTGATCCGGGCGGCGGCAACGGTGAAGCACCTGCGCAAGTGGCAATACCTGGCGCAGGCCGGCGAACGGTGGCACAGCCATTGTTTTGTGTGTCAGGGGTGTTTGCGGCTGTACCGGGTTGACGAGAAAGGACAGGAGCACATCATCTCGTTTGCCGTGGAAAACGGCTGGATCGGCGATCGGCAGAGCTTGCTGTCGGGCGAGCCGGCGCAGTCCAACGTCGACGCCTTGGAAGACAGCACGGTGCTGCTGTTTACCGACGAAAGTTTTCAGCAGCTGTTTCGTCGAATTCCGGCTTTTCAGGACATGATAAACGCCATCTTGGCGCGCAGCTTCAACGTCATTCAGGACCGCATTCACGCCGCCATCAGCTATTCGGCGGAGGAGAAATACCAGGACTTTCTGCGCACGTCGCCGCATCTGGCCAACCGGGTACCGCTGGCGATGATCGCGTCTTACTTGGGCATGACCGCCGAAACGCTCAGCCGCGTTCGCAAGCAGCTCGCCCGAAAATAACGGGCCGGGTCAGGCGCCGCCGCTTGACATATGTCAAGTGCGTTCTTACCAAATATCAAGGGCAGGGCGGGCCGTTGAGTGGACCTTTGCATCGTTACCTCTGATAACGACTTATCCACTACAACACCTCTCAGAACCCATGAAAAAGATCATTTTGATAACCGGCACGAGCACGGGCTTTGGCAAACTGATGACCAAAACTCTGTCGCAAGCCGGTCATACTGTAGTAGCTGGCATGCGCGGCACCACCGGCAAAAACGCCGCCGTAGCTCAGGAACTTGCCGCCCTGCCCAACGTGAATGTGGTGGAGCTGGACATCACCCTCGAAGATTCCGTGCAGCAAGCCGTAGCCGACACCCTGGCCCGCCACGGCCGCATTGATGTGCTGGTGAATAACGCGGCCATGTCGGGCTTCGGGCTGCTGGAAGCTTACTCGCTCGACCAAATTCGCAAGATGCTCGATGTCAATCTGTTCGGTGTATTGCGAACTTACCAAGCCGTGCTGCCCGCCATGCGCGCCGCTAAGCACGGTTTGGTCATCAACCTGACCTCCGGGGCCAGTGGTTTCGCGGTGCCCTTTATGGGGCCTTACCTCATCAGTAAATTTGCCGTGGAAACGGCTACTGAAACCTTGCAGGACGAACTCCGGGATTACGGCATCGAGAACGTGACCATCCAGCCCGGCGTGTACCCCACCGAGATGAACAACGGCAGCAAAGCCGGCATCCACGCCGACCGCGCCGACATTGTGGCCGCCTACGGTGAGGCCGCGACCCAGAAGTTCAACACCATCGGGGCGGGCCTGTTTGGCAAAATGACCGAGTTCGACATGAACCCCCAAGTCATTGCCGATGGCGTGCTGGAGCTGGTAGAGATGCCCGACGGCACTCGGCCGCTACGCTTTCCCCTCGACGCCATTGCCCAAGGCACCGATAAAGAATTCATCGAAAGCCGCGCCGAAATCAAGGCTAGATGGGCGCATAACTACGGTTTCAACGCACAAGAAGCCCCAATTGCAACGGATGAAGTGGTGAAATAAGAACAGGCCGAAGAGCCGAAAACGAATAGCTCACACACGCGCTAAGCGATTCGAATTAAAGGCATGAAAGAAGAAGCCCCAGATGCAGATGCACCTGGGGCTTCTTGGTATTTAGTTGATTTTGTGTGGGTTAAATCAAAGTGTGAAGTGCCAGCAGGCTAGCTCTTTTTGCCTGTCGCGTTCTTGTCGGTGGGCTTGCTGACTTTGGCGTCTTTCATCGGGAAGCCGCGCTCGCGCATCAATGCATCGATTTTCGGGTCGCGGCCGCGGAACGAACGATACGCATCGGCGGGATCGACGGTGTTGCCAACGGAGAAAATCTTGTCTTTCAGGCGCTTGGCGACGGCTTTATCGTAGGGGCCGCCGGCTTCGGTGAACGCGCCGAACGCGTCGGCCGCCAGCACCACCGACCAAAGGTAGCTGTAATAGCCGGCCGAGTAACCGTCGCTGGAAAACACATGCGAGAATTGCGGCGTGCGGTGGCGCATCACGATCTCGCTGGGCATGCCGAGCTGCGTAAGGGTTTCGCGCTCAAACTTATCGGGGTCGATTTTCTGGTCGCCGGCCAAGTGCAGCTTCATGTCAATGAGGGCACTACCCAGAAACTCGGTGGTTTCGAAGCCCTGGTTGAAGGTCGAGGCCTTCTCAATGCGATCGACGAGGGCTTGCGGAATAGGTTTGCCGGTCTGGTAATGCACGGCAAAGCGCTGCAACACCTGCGGCGTCGGCAGCCAGTTTTCCATCAGCTGCGACGGAAACTCCACGTAGTCGCGCACCACGCTCGTGCCCGCAAGCGACGGATACGTGACGTTGGAAGACAGGCCGTGCAGGGCGTGGCCAAACTCGTGAAACAGCGTGGTGGCGTCGGTCCAGGAGATGAGCGTGGGCGCGCCGTCTTTGCCCTTCACGAAGTTGGAATTGTTTGATACAATGGTAGTTACCTCGCCGTCCATGCGCTCTTGGTTGCGGTAGGCATTCATCCAGGCGCCGGAGCGCTTGCCGGGACGCGCATAGGGGTCGAAGTACCAGAGGCCCACGTGCTTGCCGGTGGTTTTGTCTTTCACTTCCCACACTTTCACGTCGGGGTGGTACACGGGCACGTTGGGAGCGGGCGTGAAGCTGAAGTTGAGCAGCTCACCAGCCACCCAAAACATGCCTTCGCGCATCTTGTCGAGTTGGAGATACTGCTTTACCTCGTTTTGGTCGAGGTCGTAGCGGGCTTTGCGCACTTTTTCGCCGTAGTAGCGGTAGTCCCAAGGCTCTATTTTGAAGGTGGCGCCCTCCTTTTTAGCAAGTGCCTGCATATCAGCTACTTCCTCTTTCACGCGGGCTACAGCCGGCGTCCACACTTCCTCCATCAAGGCCATGGCCTTCTCTGGGGTTTTGGCCATTGTGTTGTCGAGGCGCAGGTGGGCGTGCGTGGGGAAGCCAAGCAGCTTGGCACGCTCGGCGCGCAGCTGCAAGATTTCAGTGATCAGGGCGTTGTTGTCGTGCTCGCCGCCGTTGTCGCCGCGGTTGACGAACATGCGCCACGCCTTTTCCCGGAGCTTGCGCTGGTCGGAATACGTCAGAAACGGATCGATGGACGAGCGTGTATTCGTGATCACACCGGCCGCCGTGAGCTTACGCGCAGTGGCCGCGTTGGCCGCGTCGTCGCGGAGCGACGGGGGCAAGCCAGCAAGGTCGGCGGGCGTTTTCAGCACCAGCACCGAGTCGGTTTCGTCGGCCAGTACGTTCTGGCTGAAGCGCGTAAACAAGCTTGCCAGCTGCTGATTTATTTCCGACAGCCGCGTTTTGGCTTTGGCATCGAGCTTGGCGCCGGAACGCACGAAGTTGTTGTAATACACCCACGTCAGGCGCTGCTGCTCGGGCGTCAGCTTTTTCTTGTCGGGCGAGTTGTACACCGCTTCGATGCGCTTGAACAAGGGCTCGTTCTGCGTGATCTGGTCGCCGAAAGCGGCCATGCGCGGCGCCATTTCGCGCTGCACCGTCTGCACCTCGGGGTTGTTCATGGTGCCGGTCCAGACGCCGTACACCGTCTGCACTTGGTCGAGGGCGTGGCCAGCCCGCTCCAATGCGGCAATGGTGTTCTCGAAGTTCGGAGCCTTCTTGTCGTTGGCAATCGCCTGAACTTCAGTCAGATTCTGCGCCATGGCAGCTTCCAGAGCGGGCTTAAACTGTGACACCTGCACTTTGTCGAAGGCCGGCACGCCGCCAAAGGGGCCGGCCCACGGGGCCAGCAACGGGTTCAGATCGGCGCGGGCCGAGAAGCCCGCCGCGGGGGCGGTTTGGGCAAGGCTGGGGGTAGGGTTCATGTTGGCGGCAAGACTACAGGTGAGCAGAGCGTGCGCCAGCAGCCGCCCACCCGAAAAGGTGAAAGGGTTGGACATAAAGGAAGAATAGGTCGTTTCGACAGTACCAGCAATGAATGTACTACCTAAAGTCGGCTTCGTGGCCGCGGGTTCCCTGGGCGATGGTGATGGCGACTTCTGGTTGCATCTGCCGCCGTTGCCGTATACTGGGGCATGAGCCTAGACAGCAGCACCTTTCTTTTGCACACGCCCGAAGGCGAAAAGACGACCATCCAAACCCAAACGGCAACCGGCAGCATCCAGCAACACGACGCCTTGCTGATTGCCCAAACCCCTGGCCAGAAGCTGTTTGTGACGCTGGAAGCCAAGCGCCGCTACGTCACCCTGACTTACCTCAGCAATGCCTCCGACGACGTAGAGCTGGATTTTGTGCAGGACTACGAAGAGGTGGAAGACCTCATGGAGGACGCCGGCCTCTACGGTCGCCACGACGGCGAGCTGGGCGTTCTGTACCACAACCTGCTCTTCCTGCTCATGAACCGGTAATGCGCGGTTAGTCCGTTGAACAGCAAGGGGTAGGGCTAAGCCCCCTCCGTTTTAAAGAGGGGGCTAGCTTACCAGTGTTATTTCATAAATACCAGTTTGTCAATTAGTTGCATAGTGCAATCGGGGTGCCAGAAAGCTTGCCGATCAACCAACGCTACCGGGGTTGGACTCTGTGTTTTCAATGCCATCCGCTAGTCCTTTCACACCCTTCTCTCCAGCTATCCTAAGCTCGACGGTTACCTTGGTTTTTTCGGTCAGTCCAGCCTCAACTTTCACGTAAATCAGCTCAATCCCGTTAGGAAAGAATTTGTCCGGCTTCGGTGGGTCGCCGGCTGCTGTGTCTTGATACTGCTTGACGCGGGTGAAAGCATCGTTCAGCATTTGCTTCGCTTGGGCGCTCGCCTCAACCAAAATACTCTGTGTGTCAGTCACTTGCAGAATCTTTGCCATTAGAGAAGTTGGTTCAATGAAACAGTAATTCCTTCTAGCTACCCTGCAACGGCTTGGCTATTCTGCTCCTGGCGGCAGCTATTGAGCAACTACTTATGCGCTGCCGGGCGGGCGGTCGTAAGCAGAAAGCAAGGGGCCGCGCCCCATAAAGCGCAAAGCCGTTGTTTATTATTCACATAATTATATGTTTTAATACTTAGAAGCAAGAAGGATTGCTGTTTTATAATACCTTGGTTATTATATGTTTATGTAAAAGTCTTGAGTCGAGCCAGGGGCCAAACGTTCTTATTCAAAGCGGTTATTGGGCTGTCCCAACCTAAAACGCTGCCGAACGGCATCCCACCTGTACGCCGCAATCCATAACCGATTGCTCAAGCCCTGAGCCACAAACTTTCCGTTTTCGGAATTGACGTTGGGCCGGAGTGGCGCTTTGTTGCGTATGCCAACGCAGCAATTGCCCGTTTCTTACGCTCTGCTTCATGTCAGATTATTCGCAAAACATTGATAGTAAACAGGTTGCTGGTTTCGTGCGGGTGCGCGGTGCGCGCGAGCACAACCTGAAAAACGTCGATCTCGACATTCCGCGCGATGCGCTGGTGGTGTTTACGGGCGTATCGGGGTCGGGCAAGTCGTCGCTGGCGTTCGGCACGCTCTACGCCGAAGCCCAGCGCCGCTATCTCGAATCGGTGTCGCCGTACGCACGGCGGCTATTTCACCAGATGGCCGTGCCGGAAGTGGATTCGATTGACGGGCTGCCGCCGGCCGTAGCCCTGCAGCAGCAGCGCGGCACGCCCACTACGCGCTCATCGGTGGGCAGCGTCACGACGCTCTCCAATCTGTTGCGCATGCTGTATTCGCGGGCCGGCGATTACCCTGCTAATCAGCCCATTGTATATGCTGAAGGGTTTTCGCCCAACACCCCCGAAGGCGCTTGCCCGACCTGCCACGGCCTGGGTCGTATTTATGAGGTCACGGAAGAATCGATGGTGCCCGATCCGTCGCTGACCATTCGGGAGCGAGCCATTGCGGCATGGCCCCAAGCCTGGGGCGGCCAAAACCAGCGCGACATCTTGGTTACGCTGGGCTACGACGTAGATACCCCCTGGCGCGACCTTCCCCAAAAAGACCGCGACTGGATTCTGTTTACCGAAGAGCAGCCGGTGGTGCCTGTGTACCCCGGCTACTCGCCCGCCGAAACGCAGCGCGCCCTGCGGCGCAAGGAGCCGCCCAACTACATGGGTACGTTTACGGGCGTTAAGCGGCACGTGCTGCACACCTTTGCCAACACCCAAAGTCCGCTGATGAAAAAGCGGGCGTTGCAGTACATGATCAGCACAGCCTGCCCGCTCTGCCACGGCAAGCGCCTGCGGCCCGAGTCGCTGTCGGTGACGTTTGCGGGGCTGGACATTGCCGATATGTCGGGGCTGCCGCTCAAGCGTGTGGCCCAGCTGCTACGGCCCTTTGCCGAGGGCACCGCCACCGGACGCAAAAAGCACGACGCCGCGCATCCCGAGCAAGTAATTGTGAGTCAGCGAATTGCCGCCGATCTGGTGGCGCGCCTCGCGGTGCTGCTCGATCTGGGTTTGGGGTATTTATCATTGGAAAGAAGCACACCGACGCTGTCGCCGGGGGAGTTGCAGCGGTTGCGGTTGGCGACCCAGCTGTATTCCAACCTGTTCGGGGTGGTGTACGTGCTCGACGAGCCCTCGGCTGGTCTGCATCCCTCCGACACCGAAGCCTTGCTGAAGGCGCTGGCCAGCCTGAAAAAAGCCGGCAATTCGTTGTTCGTAGTCGAACACAACCTCGACGTAATCCGGCAGGCCGACTGGCTGGTAGACGTCGGGCCCGCGGCCGGCGAACAGGGTGGCGAAGTCCTCTACAGCGGCCCACCCGCCGGGCTTAATAAAGTAAGTGATTCACAAACAAGGCGTTATCTTTTTGTCTCGGATGACAGCGAAGCGCCGCGCACGCCCCGGCAGCCCCAGGGCTGGTTGCGGTTGGCGGGCGTCACGCGCAACAATTTGCAGCAGCTGGACGTGCGGTTTCCGCTGGGCGTGCTCACAACGGTCACCGGCGTATCGGGCTCGGGCAAATCGAGCTTGGTGAGCCAGGTGCTGGTGGAGCTAGTGAGTGAGGAATTAGGAATGAAGAATGAGGAATCAGACGAGGAAGCCGCCGACGACCCGTCTGCATTTCTCATGGCTCAATCTTCATTCACATCCGAAGGGCGCATTGTGGGCGGCATGGAGCACCTCAAACGCTTGGTGCGCGTCGATCAGAAGCCCATTGGGCGCACGCCGCGCTCCAACATGGCTACCTACACAGGGTTGTTCGACCACGTACGCAAGCTGTTTGCCGCTACCAAAATGGCCAAAGCCCGCCGCTACGACGCGGGCCGGTTTTCCTTCAACGTTGCCAAAGGCCGCTGCGAAAACTGCCAGGGCGAGGGCTTTGTGATGGTCGAATTGCTCTTTTTGCCCAGCGTGTACGCACCCTGCCCCGTCTGCCACGGCTCGCGCTACAATGCCAAAACGTTGGAAGTCACCTACAAAGACAAAAACATCGCCGAAATACTGGCCCTGACCGTGGACGCGGCCTGGGAGTTTTTCGCCGACGAGCCGACGGTGCTGCGGGCTCTTACGGTGCTGCGCGAAGTGGGCCTGGGCTACCTGCGCCTCGGCCAGCCGGCCACCGAGCTGTCGGGCGGCGAGGCCCAGCGCATTAAGCTGGCGACGGAACTGCAACGGGCCCAACGCGGCAACTCGCTCTATGTGCTCGACGAGCCCACCACCGGCCTGCACCCCTCCGACGTGGAAAAGCTGATGACCCAGCTCGAGGGCCTGGTCGAAGCCGGGAACACGGTCATTGTGGTGGAGCACGACATGCGCGTGGTGGCCGGCAGCGACTGGGTAATCGACATGGGCCCCGGCGCGGGCGACGAAGGCGGGCAGGTAGTGGCCGCTGGCCCACCAGCGGACGTTGCCAAAGTCAAGGGAAGCCGCACCGCACCGTATTTGGCTAGGTTTCGGTAAGTGCCGTGTCCTAGAACCAAAACGGCACGTTTGTAACGCGTGCCGTTTTGGTTTTACGTGTTCAGGTATTTTGTAATTCCCATCACAAGTATGCCAATGCCAGCTGCTCCAATTAGTAGAAGTGCCCAGCCAGCTCCGTCTTCCTCCACCGTGAACTGATGCGGATCAGTTGGCTCAAAGCGTACCCGGACAGCCTGACCTTCTTTAAAGCCCGTCGGGGTGGTGCCCAGCTCGTATCGGGCGGTTATCCAGGCATTTTCCGGCGTTAGAAACCGTATGACAGGATACTCGTGCTCTTCGTTGCCTGCTCTCTCCATTCGAATGACTACACCTTCTGCCGCGATTCCCTTTTGCAACAGGTGGGCTTTTTTGCGCCATTGTAGCAAGGCAACAATTAAAAGACAGCCACCTAATAAAATGCTCAGTATAAAATCTTTATCGGTTTGTTCAAGTGAAAACATGCTTTGTCCTTAGTGCCTTGGAAAGATGTTGAGAAGCTAAGGTAGAGATTAAGGCTACTTTCCAAGAGGTATCTGGATCGGTCTTACCGATTTTGGCTGTATCCAACATGAAGACGTGCCGTAAAAGCGGTCGGAGAAAGCACACGAGCTTGCCTCCCGCCGACTTAGTTAAATTGATTCGTGGCCTTCGGCGGCCAGCTGTTTCAGCAAGTCGCGCAGGCCGTTGGGCTCAGTGATGACGTGCCCGATGTGCTGTAAATATTCGGCTTCGGCGCGGAGGTGGCGCTTGAGCTGGCGCAGCTCGGCCTCTTGTTTTTTGCCGGTGCTGCCAAAGAAGCCGTTGGCGCCCAACTTCAGCTCGTTCATGCGTTGCTTCAACTCGGTTTGCTGCCGGTGTAAGGCCTGCGTGTAGCGCGTCAGCAGGTCGTCGGAAGCGGCGTCAGCATCCGTGGAATGTTCGGAGAGCAGTTGGAGCAGCGTGTACAAGTCGTTGGCTTCGTAAGCCTCCGTAATCTGCTGCATCCGGATGGTTTTGGCCTGCGCGCGTTCGGGGTCGCGTTCGAGGTCGGGGTGGTTGGCGCGGGCCAGTTGGCGATAGACGGCTTTGGTGTTGCCCAGCAGACTTTGCTGCTGGGCCTGGGCTTCGCGCTCGGCCGCTTCTTGGGCGCGCTGGGCTTTGGTTTTGCGGCGTTGGCCTCCGCGTTGGGGCTCCGAAGCCTGGTTTACGTCGTCTTGATAACTATCTGGTTTAGTGGTAGTTGTATTTTGAGACTTGTGGTAGGTAGCATACCGCTGTAGAATTTCGGTTGCGTCCTCGCCAAAGCGGTCGCGCAGGGAGTGGGCATTGGCAACGATCAGAGACGTAATCTGCTGCTCCTCGGCACGGCTGAAAAAATGCAGCAACAGCGCTTCTTCCAACGGCGGAAACAAGGCCTGCCGCGCCGTCACTACAGCCTGTGCCAGCGGCCCCACGTGTTGCCAGTAGCGCCGCCGGGCGTCGGCCTGATCTGCCTCCAAGTCGCGGAGGCGCTGCCGCAGGTTCTCAACGTCCAGCACCGCCTGCCGAAAAGCGCGTTGGGCCGGTGAGCCCACCGCTTCATCGGCCGGCTCAGGGCGCAGGCTGCTGTGGTGCACTGCTGGGCTGGTGGAGAAGTCTGGGTGGTCGGCCGGCGAATTGGAAGAGTGGGGCATAGGGGAAGGGAAAACAGCAATTGCTCGATTTTTACACCCATTGTCCTTTGTAAAGATTAGAATGACAAGGTGTTATGCGTAACGTCTGAATAGGTTGGGTACGCTCGCTAAGCAGTTATCGCTTTTGCAAAACTACACCGCCAGCGGCTGGCACGGGGCGTCACCCCACAATTCGTAGGCTACCCGGAACGTGTTGCAGTGTGCGTCCACGATGTCGGCGATGCGCTCGGAGTAGCCGCCGCCCATGCTTACGGCGACGGGCAGGCCGTGCTGGTGGCACAGCCCGAGCACAAACTCGTCGCGCTGCCGACAGCCGCGCAGCGTAAGCGCCAGTTTGCCGAGCTTGTCGGTTTTGAGCACGTCGACGCCCGCTTGGAAGAAGATAAAATCCGGCTGCACCTTCTGGAGCAAGCGCGGCAGCGTAACGCGCAGCAACGCCAAGTACGCCGCATCTTCAATGCCCAGGTGCAGCTCCAAATCCAGGTCCGATTGCTCCTTGCGCAGCGGGTAATTGGCCCCGGCGTGCATGGAAAAGGTAAACACCCGTGGCTCATCGCGGAAGATGCTCGCCGTGCCGTCGCCCTGGTGCACGTCCAGATCAACTACCAGAACCTGCCGGGCCAAGCCGTGGTGCAATAAGTAAGCGGCCGCAATGGCAATGTCGTTGAGCACGCAAAAGCCTTCGCCGTGGTCGGCAAAGGCATGGTGGGTGCCGCCGGCCAGATTGAGCCCGATACCATCGCGCAGGGCCCGCCGCGCCGACTGCACCGTCCCCGCCGAGCTCGTCAGCGAGCGCCGCACTAGTTGCTCGCTCTGCGGCAGGCCCAGGCGGCGCACTTCGGCCGGCGAGAGGCACTGGTCGCGCACTTTCTCCCAATACTCCCGCGTGTGGACGCGCAGCACATCGTCGAGGTCGCACAGCCCCGGATCATAAAAATCCTCGGGTGGCGCAATGCCTTGCCACAGCAACTGCTCGCGAATCAGCTCGTACTTGGCAATCGGGAACCGATGACCGGGCGGCAAGTCCAGAAGATAACGATCGGAAGTGGCAAGGCAGGGCATGCAAAGGCGTGTGAAGGAGCGGCAGGAGCGTGTATACGCAGGCTACGCATTCTGGCGCTAAAAGCAAAGCCGCCCAAGTCGCCTGCACATACCTGAAAGGGGCCGCCCCGAAAAACCAGAAGAATAGCCACGTATTTTGATAAGCGCGACGGAGGGAATAGGGTAGCGAGTTAGCTGCCACCGCTGACTTTAAAAGCACAAGAATTCTGAGTTTAATAAATGTTAAGAACGGCTATTTATATTCGTTCGAAATAAAGCCTTTGTTTAGTTGATTGTTTTTGAAAAATTATTTTTAAATATTTTTAACTATTACTTGCACGTTAGAAAAATACCCTTCATATTTGTCCCATCAAAATCAATAACGCCATGCAACGCTGCTTTAATACCTCCCACATCCAATACGATCTGAAGCCATGGGCTTCTATCGTGGTTCGGTATAGCTAGGCAGTAGCAGACTCCCTCTGAAACTTCCGCGACCCGAACCTAACCAGTTCGGGTTGTTTGTTTTACAACGCATTCTACCCGTCAGGCCATGCTCCAGCAGCTACCATTTACAACATCAGAATCCAGTAAACGGCATACAAGCCGTCATTGGGATTGGTGTGGCCGGGATTTTTCGTCGGATTATTTACGTCGGTAATCATTACGTGACGTATCCGTGAAAAAGGCCCGGCTCTCCCAAGAGTCGGGCCTTTTTCATGTTTATTAATCGAATAAAAAATGATTTTATTCGGGGTGGAAGAGGTGTGTTCTTTTAGTAAAATAATACACAGTCGAATTAATAATTAAGGCAACAAGTCGAGCAAAGTTTATCGCTTTATATAAACTATTGATGCACCATTACACTATTTCCTAGCTCACATTTTTACCCTTATGCGCTTCAACTTTACCCTCCGTAAAACCCCGCCCAACGCCATCAACTACGAAGGCGCTGCGGCTTACCAGCTCACGCCCCAGCTGGAACTGTATGCTGCCGTGGCCACTGCCGCGCTCAGCGACCAGTTCTACGAAAAGGCCGACACGCGGCTGACGCGGATGCGTCAGTTGGTGGCGCAAAACGACCCTTTGTTTGTGGCCCAATTGGCGGTATACGCTCGCGAACGGCTTTATCTGCGCTCAGTGCCCTTGGTGCTGGTTGTGGAGCTGGCCCGTCTGCACCGCGGCGACAATCTCGTGAGCCGCTTGGTGGCCCGCGTGGTGCAGCGCGCCGACGAAATCACAGAGTTGCTCGCTTTCTATGCCCAAGCCAACGACCGCGGCGGCACCAAAACCCTCAACCGCCTCTCCAAGCAATTGCAGAAAGGCTTGGCCCTCAGCTTCAACCGTTTCGACGGCTACCAGTTGGCTAAGTACGACCGTGCCGGCACCATTCGCCTTCGCGATGCGTTATTTCTGGTGCACCCTACGGCCCGCGATGGGGCTCAACAAGCCCTGTTCGATCAGCTCGTAGCGGGCACGCTGCCAACGCCTTACACTTGGGAAACCGAGTTGTCGGCGCTGGGGCAGGGGAGCTTCGCCAACGACGAAGCACGCGCCGCGGCCTTCCGCGCCAAGTGGGAGGAGCTGATCGGGAGTGGCAAGCTGGGTTACATGGCCTTGCTGCGCAACCTGCGCAATATTCTCGAAGCCGACGTGTCGGCCGAGGCAATGGATCGGGTGTGTACCACGCTCGCCGACCGCTTTGCGGTGGCGCGGGCCCGGCAGTTGCCGTTTCGGTTCTTGGCCGCTTACCGCGAGGTGGAGGCCATGAATACGACTACGGGCCCGGTAGCTAAGATGCTGACTGCCTTGGGGTTACGTGGTGGTCACGTAGCGGCCGTATTGGCAGCGCTGGAAGCGGCTATCGTGCACTCGGCAGACAACTTGCGCGGCTTCGGTTCCGAAACCCGTGTGGTAGTAGCCTGCGACGTGTCGGGCTCGATGCAGCAACCGGTGTCGGCGCGCAGCAAAGTACTGCTCTACGACGTGGGCTTGGTGCTCGGCATGCTCCTACAAAGCCGTTGTAAGCAGGTAGTTACCGGCATGTTCGGCGACCGTTGGAAGCGCGTGGCGTTGCCCCAGGGCCAAGTGTTGCGCAACGTGCAGGAGTTGTACCGCCGCGAAGGCGAAGTGGGCTACAGCACCAACGGGCACTTGGTCATCCGCGACCTGCGGGAGCAGCGCGAGCGGGCCGATAAAGTGCTGGTGTTCACCGACTGCCAGCTCTGGGACAGCCGTGGCCACCAAGACACGCTGGCCCACGAGTGGCGCGAATACCGCCGCACGGTGGCCCCGCAAGCCCGGCTCTACCTGTTCGACTTGGCCGGCCACGGCACCACGCCGGTGCAAGTCCAGGCTGCCGATGGGGTTTTCCTCATCGCGGGCTGGTCGGATAAAGTGTTCGACGTGCTCCACGCGCTGGAAAACGGCGGCACCGCCCTGACCGAAATTGAAAAAATAGAATTGTAAACACGCGGCCGTGGGAGCGGCAAATAAGAAAGCGGTTGCCGTTCCCACTACGTCTTAATTACTTAGTTAATAAAATGAAAACCAATCGATTAGCCAATTATCAATTATTGATTTCCGCCAACGCGCAAGGTGCCGTAGATAGGCGTTACTTCGGGATTTTTCTTCGGGCGTGCCAGCTCAATAGCCAGGCCACGTCTGCGGGTTCGAATCCCGGCCTTGCTGCCAAGCAAGTGTAAGATCAACGCCGATCGCCTGTTGCCCTTGTCCGTTGGCAAGAGATGCATAATCAATCCGCCGGGTGTCGTAGAGCAGCGTTACTTCGGGTCGCGGGTTCGAGCCCCGCCTTTCGCACACTGGCTCAGGCTGCGAAAGTAGCTCAGTAGGTAGAGCAGAGCGGCCTTGGCCGTATACTTCCGCTGCTCGCCAGTTACCCCCGCGGTTTGATCGTCGTCAACTACTTCACTGGGTGCCGTAGGGCAGCCGTACTTCGCTCCAAAAATAGGTCCTGTCGCGGGTTCGACTCCCGAAGTAGTGCTTCGGCACTGCGGCTGGCAAATTGGTAGGGCAGGACCAATGGTTGCGCGCTTGTTGCCCCAGTGAAAAATGCGCCGGTGGGTGCCGTAGCCGAGTCTTACTTCGACTTTTAATCGCCTGGTCGCGGGTTCGAGTCCCGCTCATTGGCTCCTGGGCCGATGGTAGCTCAGTTGGGTAGAGCAGGAAGACTCAGCGCCCGTTGCCCCTTTCCGTAGCCTTCCCAAACACCGGATGTCGTCCAGTGGGTGCTCAGTGATTGGGTATCGAGTTGTGTTAATGTAATTTCATAAATAATTGATAATCAAATATATATGAAAAACGTATTTACCATCAGCAAATTTAGAAAAGCCATCGTGCGGATTTTCCGCAAGCATCTTCACCGCTTTGCGGCCCTGAACTGCTTGGATAGATAACCTGCCCAAGCCCGCTGGCTTCGCTTTTCTCCTTTTAAAATTCCCCTTTTATGGCACAACAATTACGCGGCAATGACCTTCGGCAACTTGGTTTTCCAGAAGGTCGGGCCATTGGCTTGGCGCTGGCCCAATTGCAGCGCAAGCATTTGAAAAAACTCTCGCATACCGATCAGATAACGCTCTTGCAGCGGGTGCTGCAAACGCCCACCGAGTTCTCCACCGACCTCGATTGGAGCCACGTAGCCGCCGCGCTCTTGCCGCCGCCCAGCCGCCACATTGCCCTGGCTGAGCGCAAGGAATATGCCCTGTACGGCGCCGAACACATCGAGCAAGGCGCTATCCATCAGATGGAAACGGCCATGAAGCTGCCCGTGACAGTAGCTGGCGCCCTGATGCCCGACGCCCACCACGGCTACGGCTTGCCCATCGGCGGCGTATTGGCGACAGATAACGCCGTGATTCCGTACGCCGTGGGCGTCGACATTGGCTGTCGGATGGCGTTGTCGGTGTTGCCCTTGCCGCCGCAGTTTCTGGGGCAGCGGGTGCAGGAGCTGCGCAAGCTTTTGCTCGAACACACGCGGTTCGGGAACCGCGACGGTTTCCAGCACGGCCGCAAAATGGACCACGCCGTGCTCGAACGCAATGAATTTCAGGACATTGGTTTTCTGCGCAACAAGCAAGCCACGGCCGCGGCACAAATCGGGACGTCGGGGGGCGGCAACCACTTCGTGGAGTTCGGCATCGTGGATATCACCGAACCGCAAAACGAGCTGGGGCTGCCGCTGGGGCAGTACGTGGGCTTGCTCTCGCACTCCGGCTCGCGGGGTTTGGGGGCCAGCGTGGCCAACCACTACACGCAGCTCGCGATGGAAAACTGCCAGTTGCCGGCCGAAGCCAAGCACCTCGCCTGGCTGTCGCTCGAAACGGAGTTGGGGCAGGAATACTGGCGAGCCATGAACCTGGCCGGTGATTACGCCTCGGCGTGCCACTCCCAGATTCACCACCGCATTGCCAAAGCTCTGGGCGAGAAGCCTTTGGCGAAAGTCGAAAACCACCACAACTTCGCCTGGAAAGAACGCATGGCCGACGGCCGCGAGGTAATCGTGCACCGCAAGGGCGCCACGCCGGCCGGCAAAGGTGTGCTCGGCATGATTCCGGGTTCGATGACGGCGCCCGGCTTTATTGTGCGGGGCCGGGGAGTGGCCGAATCGTTGGCCTCGGCGTCGCACGGCGCCGGCCGCCGGATGTCGCGGACGCGGGCCAAGCAGGAGCTGGGCGAAGCCGAAGTGCGGCGCTACCTCGCCCAGCACGGCGTAGAGCTCATCGGCGGCGGCCTCGACGAAGCACCCATGGCTTACAAAGACATCCACGCCGTGATGCAAAGCCAGCAAGAGTTAGTGGACGTGCTCGGCACCTTCACGCCCCGCATTGTGCGGATGGAAGGTGCCAGTATGTAAGTTGTTGATCAAAAATAAGTTACCTGAAAAGGAGCACGGTTCTACCGTGCTCCTTTTTGCTTTCCCGACTTGCGAAACCGCGGGATGGCTTTCGCTTCTGAGCGACCTCTATATTTGTGCTGGCCGTTAGCAATTTTTCGTAGTGGGGTTCAGGAACGCTTGTGTTCATTTAAATCCATTTCCAACATGTTGATGAACAAGTGCTTACTCGTGTTGGGTTTTGTGATGGCGTTAACTGGCAGCGGCATGCAGGCTGCTCAGGCCCAAACGCCCGCCAACCCGGCCCAGCCCTTGGGCAGCTGGTTTATCGGGACGGTACAGCTGCCGGGCAGCCCGGAAAAGAAGTGGGGCGGTTTTGCGGAGGTGCAGGCCCGCACCAACGCGCTTTTCCGGCAGTATTTCTACAACGAGCTGAAAGGTGGGGTGAGCTACGACCTCGACAAAAACTTCACGGTGATGCTCGCCGGCGGCCGCTACTCCACCTCCGACTACAAAGCGCTCGAAGACGGGCCGCTCAACGTGGAAAAACGCCTCTGGCTGCAACTGGTGCTCAATCAGTACCTCGAGCGCGTGAAGATCGAGCACCGCTACCGCATGGAGCAGCGCTGGTTTGACTACCGCGGCGACAGTTCGGCGACGCGCAACCGCATCCGGTACCGGCTCAACACCTTCATCCCGCTGAATGCCAAAACCATTGCCGCCAAAACCGTCTTCCTGTCAATCTACGACGAGGTATTTCTCAACCCGAAAGGGCCTGTGTTTGAGCGCAACCGAGTGTATGCGGGGGCCGGTTATCAATTCAACCAGCACCTGACCCTGCAAGCCGGTTGGGTAAATCAAGCCAATTACAACCTGCCCGTTGTGAAGCAAGGGCAGTTCGTCCCGCAGAATACCTCGGCCAAAAACAACGTAGTCTTGGCCCTGACTTACCGCCTGTTTCACCGCGACGTCGCGCCAGCCCACGAGCACTTGCCTTCGCAGCAAGATTAAAAAAACAGGTTACATAATTATCTGCATATCAATGTATTATGTGACTATGGGCTGCGCGCGTTAGCAACCGTCTCAAGCTCGGCTATAACCTGACTTGCCTTCCCCGCGCTACTACAGACGCCACCCACCAACTGTAGATCATGGCCAAGGCGACAAACAAACTGCACAGCAAAGACCTCCGGCAGCTCGGTTTTACCGACGAGGCTGCCATCAGTTTGGCCTTGGATATTTTGGACCAGCGGCAGTTTAGAAAGCTGGATAAAGGCAGCGCGCAGGCGTTGTTGCAGGAAATCCAAACCGATCCGTACAAGTTTGTGCGCGACGAAGATTGGCGGCCCTTGGCGCAGAAACTCGTGCCGCAGCCCAGCCGCGACGTCAAGCTCAACCTCGAAATCAAGGATTATCGTCGTTACGGCGACGCCTTCATCGAAGATGGCGCCCGCAAGCAGATGGATACGGCCATGCAGCTGCCCATCACCCTCGACGGCGCTCTCATGCCCGACGCGCACCAGGGCTATGGCCTCCCTATCGGCGGCGTGCTGGCTGCGAATAATGCGGTGATTCCGTACGGTGTGGGTATGGACATCGGCTGCCGGATGTGCTTGTCGGTGTTTGACTTACCGCCGCGCTACCTCGACCAACGGGCGCAGGAGTTGCGCAAGCTGCTGCTGAACAACACCCGCTTTGGCGGCAAGGAAGTCTTCAAAAACCCCTCCGACGACCCAGTGCTGGAGCGCCCGGAATTCAAGGAAATTGCGGTGGTGCGCGGCAAGCGCGAAGCTGCCATCAACCAAATGGGTTCGTCGGGCTCCGGCAACCACTTCGTGGAGTGGGGTGTGGTGGAGATATCGGCCGAAGACAACGAGCTGAACCTTCCGGTTGGTCAGTATTTGGGGTTGCTTTCGCACAGCGGCTCGCGCGGGCTGGGGGCCGCCATCGCGCAGCACTATACCAAAGTGGCCATGAACAAGTGCCCGCTGCCGCCCGAAGCACGCTACCTCGCGTGGCTCGACATGAACTCCCAAGCAGGGCAAGAATACTGGCGGGCCATGAACTTGGCCGGTGACTATGCTTCGGCCTGTCACCACGACATACACCGCCGGCTCAGCAAAGCCTTGGGCGAGAATGCATTAGCTCAAGTCGAAAACCACCACAACTTCGCCTGGAAAGAAACGCTATCGGACGGGCGCGAAGCCATTGTGCACCGCAAGGGCGCGACGCCGGCCGGCAAAGGTGTGCTCGGTGTCATTCCGGGCTCCATGACGGCTCCCGGCTTCATCGTGCGCGGGCGCGGCGAGCGCGATTCGTTGCAATCGGCCTCGCACGGCGCCGGCCGCCGGATGTCGCGCGGCCAAGCCATGAAAACACTCAAGGAAGGGGAGGTGCACCGCTACCTCCGCGACCACGGCATCGAACTCATCGGCGGGGGCCTTGACGAAGCCCCCATGGCTTATAAGGACATTCACCAAGTAATGGCCCACCAGCGCGATTTGGTAGATGTACTGGGCTCGTTTACGCCCAAAATCGTGCGCATGGACGCCGGCAAAAGCGGAAAGAGCAGGTATGGCGGTGAATAGGTAAGCTATTGATTAATAATGAATTATGCATAGGTCTAAAAACTAATTCCCCTCCTCAGCTGAGGAGGGGCTAGGGGTGGTTGAAAGGTTAGAGTTAGAATCTAGAACTAGAATTAGTTCTGATGCTTGCCAACCACCCCTAACCCCTCCTTAACTAAGGAGGGGAACTGGCTTTTAGCTGCTAGTCCTACTTTAGGCTTTGGCGTTAACCCAGAATTTTCGGGGCTTATTTAGTTGCGTTGAAATCGTGCTTCATCTAAAGCTTCCGCCGTTTCCGTAGCTTTCCTCCATGACCCGTCTTGTTTCCGTTGCGGCCCTGCTCGTCGCCCTAGCCAGCGCCCCGACGGCACTGGCTCAACTCCAGATTACGCCGGCGGCCGATACGGCTTTCATGCGCGCCAACTACACCAAGCTCGACCGCCAGATTCCGATGCGCGACGGGGTGAAGCTCTACACGGTAATCTACGTGCCCAAAGACGCGGCAAACGTGAAATATCCGTTTCTGATGGAACGCACGCCGTATTCGGCCGCGCCCTACGGCGAGTCGAATTACCGCAAACGCGGGCCGGGTCCGAGCGAGGAGCTTTCGCGTGAACGGTATATATTTGTGTATCAAGACGTTAGGGGTCGGTACAAAAGTGAGGGCCAGTTTGAGGAAATGACGCCCAACGTGCCCGGCAACAGCGGCAAGCAAACCGACGAAAGCTCCGATACCTATGATACCATCGAATGGCTGCTCAAAAACGTGCCGAACAACAACGGCCGCGTGGGGCTGATGGGCATTTCGTATCCGGGTTTCTACGCCACGGCCGCGCTGCCCGACGCACATCCGGCCCTGAAAGCCGTATCGCCGCAAGCACCTGTAACAGACGAGTTTATCGGCGACGATGCCAACCACCGCGGCGCGTTTTACCTGCTCGATAACTTCGAGTTTATGAACTACTTCGACGCGCCCCGCCAAGGCCCCGTGGCGGAGTACGCGGAGATGTTCGCCGCCAAACCCACCGACTTATACAAGTTCTTTCTGGAACTGGGACCCATCAAAAACGCCAACAGCGCCCAGTATTTTAACAACCGCGCCAAAACCTGGAACGAGTACATGGCGCATCCCACCTACGACGCGTATTGGAAAGCCCGCAACATCCGGTCGAGCCTGCAAAACGTGAAACCCGCGGTGTTGGTGGTCGGGGGCTGGTTTGATGCCGAGGATTTGTTTGGGGCTTTGAAAACGTATCAAGCCCTTGAGAAACAGAACCCTGGCACCGACAACCGCCTCGTAATGGGCCCCTGGACGCACGGCGCGTGGGCCCGTGCCGACTGGAGCAAATTTGGCCCGCTGAATTTCGGGCAGAATACGGCCAAATACTACCGCGAAAAGCTGGAAACCCAGTTTTTTAACCACTACCTCAAAGAAAAAGGCTCGTTCGGGGCGGCTGAAGCAACGGTGTTTAACACGGGCATCAACGAATGGCAAACCTACGACACGTGGCCACCCAAAGCCGCACAGCCCCGCACGTTGTTTTTTCAGCCCGCCAATCAGCTCTCCTTCAGTAAACCCACCGTTGCCGAAAGCTCCAACGAATACGTCAGCGACCCGGCCAATCCCGTGCCCTACACCGACGGCGTGTACGCGCACCGCAACAACGAGTATATGGTTGAAGACCAACGCTTTGCCAGCAAACGCCCCGACGTGCTCACCTTCCAGACCGCGCCGCTCACCGAAGACCTGACGTTAGCTGGGCCGCTCACCGCCGACTTGTTTGTAACCACCACGGGCACCGACGCCGACTTTGTAGTCAAGCTCATCGACGTGCTGCCTGCCGGGGCAGCAGCTCCTGCCTCGTATGCGAAGAATACGCAAGCAAATGGGTATCAGCAGCTTGTAAGAGCGGAAGTGATTCGCGGACGATTTCGCAACAGCTTCGAGAAGCCCGAGCCTTTCCAGCCCGGTAAGGTTGCCGAAGTGAAATACGAGCTCAACGACGCACTGCACACCTTCAAAAAAGGCCACCGCCTGATGCTGCAAGTGCAAAGCTCCTGGTTTCCGCTCGTCGACCGCAATCCCCAAACGTTCGTGAACATCCCAACCGCCGACGCCAAGGATTTCCAGAAAGCCACCATCCGGCTCTACCACGACGCCAAGCGTCCGTCGGCAGTTAGTATGCTGGTAGTGAAGTAGATGTGCTTACTTCCGTAGGCCGTTTAGTAGCAGCGTGAGGGTATACTGCAACTTTTCTTGCACCGGCGCATAGTCCACTTCCTGCGCGAAAGCCGTGCGGGAGCGTTGCACGGCCTCGTGCTTAATGCCATCGGCGACGGTAAGCAGCGCGTCGGCGGCGCGCTCGGCGTTGAGCTTCAGAAACTCGCGGTCTTCGACGCCTTCGCGCAGGAGTTGGCTCAGAAATGCCAGTTCCTGCTCGCGCACGGCTTGGTATACGTCGTCGAACATGGGCTCGAAGCGTTGCAGGCTTTCGATGCTAAGTTGGTGCAGGTTAAGGACTTGTCGGTAGTAGGCGAGGCGGCCGGTGAGGTAGGCTACAATCTTATCGGCGGCACGATCGAGCGGCTTTATCTGCTTTTGCAGCCCATTCAGGTAATGCTCGGCCTCCAGCATCACCACCTGAATAAATAGATCTTCCTTGTTTTTGAAGTAATAATACAGCGACGCCTTATTAAATCGCGCCGCCGCCCCGATGTCTTGCAGCGTCGTTTTTTCAAACCCAAACCGGCTAAAGCACTGGCTAGCCGCCTTCAGAATTTGGTCCCGCTTGTCGTCTCGTTTCACTGACATGAAACAAAGTACAGCCGTTTTTCTGCTTTTCAAACAATCTGCTTTATTATTTGAAAAGTAAAAAGATGGCTTTTGCCATTCGTTGCCCGCGACTGGAGCGGATGTTATGTTGATGTAATAAGCTTCTCTGTATAAATAAATTACCCTCTCAGCTAGAAGGGTTTGCTTCGAAACGTTGCCCTATAAACTCAGTTTTTTTATGCTAAAAAGCAGCATAAAAAAACTGCAATTCTGCATTTAGCTGTGGGTTACTCCATTACCCGCACAGGGTCGCCGGTGCGGATGAGGCCGCCTTGCACAATGCGCGCCGTGAGGCCGCCGTGGCCGCGCATGGCGTTGTAACCGCCGGGGCCTAGCTCTTCTTCCATGCGCGAGCACGGGTGGCATTCGCCTGTAATTTCCAACACTACTTCCTCGCCGATGCGCACCTGCCGGTTCTTGAGCGCTAGCAGGTTCAGGCCGCTAACAACCAAGTTTCGGCGCAACCGACCCGGCTCAACGGGCGCATCGAGCCCCAAAAAGCCTGCTACTGCCGCCAGATGCTCGTGCTGTAGGAGCGTGATCTGGCGCTTGCCACCGGGCTTGATACGAGCATGATCGCCGCGCAGGTGCGCATCGGTCAGGACTTCGACTTCGGGCAGCGACACGAGTGGCTCGCGGCGCACGGGCCGAATCCCAATCCATTCGAGGCGGCCCGTCTGGGGGAGGGTGGCCAGCAGACGGGCTACCGTCGATTTGTCGTCACCAAAGAATGGAAATGGCATTTTTATAAATGTTTGATAATCAAATGTTTGCAATTTGTCTTTTTAGCCCGCCAACCTACTTACGGCAACTTGTTGGAGGCGTTGTGCTCGTTCTCGAAAGCATTCGATACAAAATCGCTGCGGGTTTCGGGATGCATAATCTGGCCGCCCAGGTTGCCAGCCCGGGCCATCAGGCCGAAACTGAGTAGGGCACCCGCGAGCGTGAAGCGGGCGAGCAACGCGGCCCGCCGGTGTTGGTGGTTGAGCAGGAGCACACTGCCCAACGCCAGCGCACCTGTAGTAGACAGCACCCAGAAAGCCAGCTCGGCGGCTTCTTCGTGCTCGTGCAAAAGGCTGCGGCTCACACCAGGCTGGTGTTCGACTACTTTTTCGGCGCCTTCGCCCGTGAGTTGGGTGGGCATGGCCAGCACCGCTGCCACTACCAACGTAACCAAACCCGTACGCAGCACGACGGCATTCTGGCGGATCATGCCCGCCAGCATCAACACCAGCCCAAATAAGCTGCCCAAAATAGGTGTATGGTTCAGGAGCAGGTGGATATGCGCTTCGTTCACGGACAGAGTCGGGTTGGAGGAGGGAAGATCAAAAAGCGTGGGGATGCCAAAGATAGAAACAAGGCCCACCCAATGCCGGATTTGTCCGACCGCAAAATATTACACGGCGGGTAGCAGAAGATTTGGCCTGTTGGCCTAACCTGCTCGTTGCTACCGCGTACTGTAAGGCATAGAAAAGCACGCTTCAGCTTGCTGATTTACAGCGTTCACAACCGAGAATAATTCCCTTCATCTATTATGGCAACCAAAACCACCAGCAAAAAAGCTGCCGCCGCTCCTGCTTCGCGTACGGCGTCCAAAAAGGCGGCTCCCGCAACTGATGCTCGCGCCGAAGTAAGCGTGCAGCCCATCCTGAACCAGCAGCAAAATCCGCCCGCTGCGCTTCAGCGCTACGGCACCGTAAAGCAACGCCTGCAAATTGCGTTGCCCGACGATGTGCGCCAGCAAAGCGTAACGCAGCTCAATCAGATGCTGGCCGACACCATCACGCTGCGCGACATGTACAAAAAGCACCACTGGCAGGTTGTAGGCCCTACTTTCTACCAGCTGCACTTGCTCTACGACAAGCACTACGAAGAGCAAAACGAGTTGGTCGATACCATTGCTGAGCGCATCCAGATTTTGGGTGGTGTTGCTATTGCAATGGCCCACGACGTGGCCGAACAAACCAGCCTCGAGCGCATCCCTCGCGATCGGGAGGAAGCGCCGGTGCAGGTGTCGCGTTTGGCTAAAGCCCACGGAATCATCCTGAAAAACTGCCATGATTACGCCAAGAAAGCGGCCGACGCCGGCGACGACGGTACCAACGACTTGCTCGTAAGCAACGTGATGCGGACCAATGAGTTGCAAGCGTGGTTCTTGTCGGAACATGTGGTTAACACCCCATTGGCCCAGAGCTAGCCCTCATCCAACAACCCCGCAACAAAAAGCCCCTACCATATTTGGCAGGGGCTTTTTGTTGGATTACTTACTCGCTTCGGCAGGGAAGTGTGCCTTGCGTTTCTTCTCGTGGTTTTCTTCGGCTTCTTCCACGGAGTGCGTATGGCCCAAATCTTTATCGGCTTTGGCCTTTTCGGCCAGCAGGCAGAAATATTGATGCAGCGTATTAATCTCTTCTTCCGTGAAGTCCTGCGCGTTGATCAGGCGGTTGCTGGCGCCTTGCGTGGCCGCCAGCAACTCATTGAGTTTCAGGTGCAAAACCAGCGAGTCTTTGTTCTGTGCCCGCTGAATCAGGAACACCATCAGGAAGGTGATGATGGTCGTGCCGGTGTTGATGACCAGCTGCCACGTTTCGGAATACTTAAACACCGGGCCCGTAACCGCCCACACAAGTACGAGGAGCGTGGCAAGGCTGAAAGCGAGCGTAGAGCCGGAAAACTTGGTTATCTGTTCTGCAAATCGCCCGATAGCGGAAGAAAAGGTGCCCGTTTTGTTCTCAGTTCTTTCTTCCTTCAGAAGTTGTTGCATAGGTGGGGAGAAGGTTAGGGTAAAGAAGTGCTGTAAAAGCGTTTGCAGAAATTATGCCTTTATGTGACCGGCCAAAGAGCAAGTGGTCCAAGTCGCCATTAAAAAATTAAAATTAGGGCCAATAAATGAGCGGCTAATGAACTACCGTTGCCGCTGATTACAAGCTTCTAAGCTCGCTTTTAACTTGCGCTTAAGAGCTTCAGGCTGAAAAAATATGCCGGCCAGCTTGCACCGGTTGTCGCAAGTATCTACTTTTGTCCTCGCTTCGCCGCCTCAGCGAAGCCGGAAGCACTTGCTTCTGTTTAACAAAGCGTTGCTTCAGTCCCTGCGCACGTGGTGAAACTGGTAGACACGCCATCTTGAGGGGGTGGTGCCCTCCGGGTGTGGGAGTTCGAATCTCCCCGCGCGCACATTCAAAAGCCCAACCTTTTTAGGTTGGGCTTTTTTGTTATAACCCTCTGTGTATCAAGAGTTTGCGCAGCAATAGATAGCAGAGTCGATTAGCTATTGCGCTCAAACGGATTGACCGGTTCTACCAATACCACGCGCTCTCGCTCCACCACTACCGACCCGGCTACAGCGCCTTTGGGTTTGCGCACGAACTTTTTGGGCGTGACCGTGACCGGGCACAGCGAATCGTTTTTGCGCCGCGAATACCAAGCGGCCAGTTGCGCCGCACGCTCTACTACGGGGTCGGGCACGGTTTGCCCCGCGCGGTGCCGGATCACGACGTGCGAGCCTGTTACGTCCTTGGCGTGTAGCCACAGATCGTCTTTGTGGGCGTAGCGTTGGGTAAGCAGGTCGTTGTTTTGAGCATTGCGGCCCACCAGGATGGTAAAGCCACTGTCTTCGAACACCTTAAACGGCAACTCCGTGGCGACTTTGGCTTTAGTTTCAGGCTCCAGAGCGTGCTGCTTGCGCCAGGTGCGTAATGCGCGCAAATCAGTCAGGGAAGCGAGTTCTTCTAGCCGTTCGAGGCACCAGAACGCCTCCGTTTCGCGCCGCTCGATGCGCTCCTGAAGCTGGCGCGTTTCGATCTGCTGATTTTTGGCCTTGCGGTAGAGATTTTGGGCTGTGCGCTGGGGCGTTTCGGTGGGCTTGAGTTTCACCGTACGCACTTGGTCTTGGTAAAAATCGAACAGGTCGGCCTGCGCTACTCCCGTCGGAATTTCGTGCAGGTGCGCCATTATCAGGTCGGCGGTCTGGCGGTAGCTCGCGCCATGTTCTAAGGCATGCAGCCGCTGCCGGGCCTGAGATGCGCTGTTGGTAGCTTCTTCGGCACGGCGTTCGAGGGTTTGACGCAGCTGCTTAAGCTCAGTTTCATAGGCCCGACGGCTCAAGACCATCGGCACGAAAGCTCGTAGCGCGGCCACCGGATGGGCTGGGAGCGTTTGCTCGATGTGCCCCACAGGCAGCAAGCTCAGCCGTGTACGTCCCTCAACCGAGACGAGGTAATATTCTGTTGGGCTTTCGAGCCGCGCGACGACGTCTGCTACAAGATGCTCACGCTCAGCCGCATCTGCCGTGTCGTAGCCGTGGGTGCGCAGATAGCGGGGGGGGAGATCTCCGAGCGCCGGATAACGCTTCAACGGATCGGTGTGTGCAAGGGGAGTAGCCGGCAAAGCAGGCGCTAGCGTAGCATCGGCCGTAAATCGCTGATGAAACAGCTCCGCCGCGGCATCCGGCGCAGCCCGAAATACGGCGTTGGGCCGCGGGCCGTACAGCTTCAGTAGGAGCGTAGCACCATCAGCGAAGGCAAATCGCAGGACCCGATCGTGCGGGAATACGCTCACGTCGGCTACAGTTCGGCCCAATAAATCCGGCAGCAAATCGACGGAATTGGCGCGGGCACGGTGAAACGTATCGGGTAGTGCCAGCGCCGGGAAAGTAGCCGAAAGCTGGGCCTTCAGCCAAAATTCGGTGGTGCCGTTGGTCAGACCAATTACCAACTCGTCCTTCTCCTGCGAAAAGCAAGTAACAACTTTAAAACCTGCGAGTTGCCGCGTGAGTGCAGGGGCCAGCTGGCGCAGGAAATAGTAGTTGTTGTGCATGAGTGTGAGCGTTAGCTTACCAAGTAGGCTATTGGGTTATTATTTATGCAAGTGATTTGTAATTAGATGCTTACCCGAAGTCCATCATAAGCCAACCGGACGAAATCCGGCAACTCTGTTTCCACTTCGCGGTGACGGCCCAGTTGGTGGCTGATGTGTGTAAGATAGCCGCGGCGCGGGGCCAAATCGGTCAGGATGTCCACGGCTTCCCGAAGCGTGAAGTGCGAAATGTGCTTCTCGTGGCGCAGCGCGTTGAGGACGATTACTTCCGAGCCGCGCATTAGCTCCAGAGATTCAGGCGAGAGGTAGTTGGCGTCGGTGAGGTAAGTGAAGTTGCCGACCCGAAACCCAAGCACGGGTAGTTTGTAGTGCAGTGCTCGAATAGGCTGAAATTCAACCCCTTCTACCGAAAAGCTGTTGGTGTCGCTCAGAATCGGAATGGTGTTTACCTGCGGTACGCCGGGGTATTTCTTTTCGGCAAAAATGTATTCGTATTCGCGCCGCAGCTGGTTGAGTACGCGCTGCTCGGCATACACCGGCATGTCCTGCTGCTGCCGGAAATTGTACGCCCGGATGTCGTCCATGCCGGCCGTATGGTCTTTGTGCTCGTGCGTAAACACCAGCGCATCAAGGTGATCGATCCGCTCGCGCAGTACTTGCTGCCGGAAGTCGGGGCCGGAGTCGATGATGATGCTCTTGCCTTGCACGCGCAGGTGCACCGATACGCGCAGCCGCTTATCCCGAAAATCAACGGAACGGCACACGTTGCAATGGCACCCAATAACGGGTACCCCCTGCGACGTGCCCGTCCCGAGAAATGTAATTTCCATAGTTAGAAGTTAGAACTGAGAAGGGAGCGATGAGACTCTATACGCTGATTCTGCTTTAAGCTAGCCTCATACCTCACTTCCTGCATCTCACTTCCGTATTTACCCTACATATTGTTTTACCACGCGTACAAGTGCGTCAAAATCAAGGGGTTTGGGTAAGTAATCCGTTACGCCGGCTTCCCGAAACTGCTCCATCGAGTAGTTGTTGGCGTTGCCGGTGATGGCGATGATAGGCAATTGCGCAATGCGCGGATCGGCGTTGCGACGGATTTCCCGCGTGCACTCCATCCCGTCTTTCACCGGAATGTTGATGTCCATCAGCACGCAGTCAATTGGCTGGCTTTCAACTTGTTTGATTACTTCGCCACCATTTTTGGCCGACACAATGCGGTATTTTTGGAGCTCCAAGATTTTCTTGGTCAGGTTTAGAATTACGGAGCTGTCTTCCGCAATTAGAATCGTTTTATTCTCGGCCATGGGAGAGGAATTGTGGTGCTAGTTGTGGTATGGTAGTAAGATTAAGGAAAAGTAGTTCAATTGGCCCGCGTAACCGCGGGGTAAGCCGCGATAAATTGCGCAAATAAACGCAGCAGATCTTTAAAGTCCTGCTCGACGGTAGCGAATTGTCCCTTTTTGATGTCGTGCTCCAATGATTTGGCACGCTCGCCCAACTCATTGATTCCCAGCGTAAAGCCGGTGCCTTTGAGTTGGTGCAGGTGCGGCAGAATTTCGGCGTACTGCTGCTTGTCCATTAGCGCGGTCGCTTCTTCGAGTAGCTGACCGGCTTCGCGCTCAAAATCCGTGTAGAGCTCGGCCGCAAAGTCGATGCCGCCCAGCTGGCGCAGCTGCTCAACTACTTCCGGGTCGATGCAGATCGAATCCTGAGCGACTTCTTCGGGCTCGGCTTGCCCCAAGGCCGCGGAGGCTTTGTCCTGCGTAGCAGCCGGATTGGTCCAACGGCGTAGCACCGCATACAAGTCCTGCGTCTTGACGGGCTTCGATACGTAGTCGTCCATGCCTTCCTGCACAAAGCGCTCGGCATCTTCTTTCATCGAATACGCCGTCATGGCCACTACCGGCGGACACTGGTCGCCCAGGCGCTCCCGGATTTCGCGCATGGCCGTCACGCCGTCCATTTCCGGCATCTGGATGTCCATGAAAATCACGTCGTACTTCACCTTCGGCGTAGTCGCGCGGCTGATGGCTTCGAAGCCGTCGCCAGCTACATCGACGCGGCAGCCCAGCTTGTCGAGCAAGCGGATGGCTACCTTCTGGTTGATCGGGTTGTCGTCGACGAGCAGCACCCGCGGCGACGATTCGAAACGGACCACTTCCTGCGACCGATCGCGGGAAGCAAGGCGCTCCTGTACAATGGCATCCTCGTTGAGAGCAACGCGGCAACGTATTGTGAACCAGAAGGTTGATCCATCGCCGGGGTTGGAAATCATTCCAATATCACCGCCCAACAGTTCCGCCAGCTGCTTGCTGATCGCCAGACCCAGTCCTGTGCCGCCAAACGACTTGGTTGGGGTCGTGTCGAGCTGGGTGAAGTTGGTGAACAGCAGCTTTTCGTTTTCCAAGGAAATGCCAATGCCCGAGTCCTGCACCGCAAACCGCAACGTGTGTTCCTCCCCATCCGTCGAAACCGACGACACGATGATGCTCACTGTGCCTTGCGGCGTGAACTTGATAGCGTTGGACGTCAGGTTGGACAGGATCTGGAGCAGGCGCGTTTCGTCGGTGATGATGAAGCGCGGCGTGTGCGGCGTGATGTGGTACGTAAAGCGCAGATTCTTCTGGTTGGCGCGGTTGGCAAACAACGAATGCAGCTTGTCGAGCGTGTAGTGCAGGTCGATGCCGCTTTCGTTGAGCACGAGCTTGCCCGCCTGAATCTTCGACAGGTCTAGGATATCGTTGAGAATGGCCAGCAACGCGTCCGACGACTTGCGCAGTGTATCCACGTAGTCTTCCTGTTCTTCGGAAGCCACGGTTTGGTGCAGCAAATCGATCATGCCGATGATGCCGTTCATCGGCGTGCGGAGCTCGTGGCTCATGTTGGCCAAGAACTGCGTCTTGGCATCCAGGGCGCGTTCGGCCTCGTCCTTGGCGTGGCGTAGCTCGTCCTCGATCTGTTTAAGATCGGTGATGTCGCGCGCAATGCCCTCAGTACCAGACATTTCTCCCGAAACGGCCCGCGCATTAATCAGGACGCTAACGGGGTGCCCGTCTTTGTGGCGAATGGCCGTTTCGAAGTTGCGCAAAGCACCACCGCCGCGCTTGACTTCCTCAAGCAGGCGATCACGGTCCAGCGGGTCGACGTAATAATCGATGATGCGTGTGCCCAGCACCTCCTCGGGCTTGTAGCCCAACACTTCCTCTACCGAAGGGCTCAGGATGGTGAGCAGGCCGTGGTCGTCGGTGCGGTAGTAGATGTCCTGAAACGATTCGAAAATCGCGCGGAACTTCTCTTCCTGCGAAGCCAGCTCCAACTGCGAGCTTTTCTTCTCGGTGATGTCGTGGGCAATGCCCGAAATCTCCTCGAACGAGCCGTCGTCGAGGTAAATCGGGTTGAGGTAGATTTCGCGCCACGTATCCAGCCCGCGCGAGTCGCGCAGCCGCACTTCGAAGCGTTGGGGTTGGCCCTGAAACGCTTTTTTGTAGCCCTCGATGAAGGAGTGCCGGGCGTCGTCTTCCATCATGGCCAGGTCGGCCTGCCACAGATTGACGTTGAGGACCGGGTACACGCCGTTGCGGCGCAGGAAATACGCTGCGTAATTGCGGTTGAAAGAGGTCAGGCGCGAGTGCGTGTCCACGGACCACATCAAGTGGGTGCCGCTTTCAAAAATGGCATTCAACCGTGCGTTTTGCTTGTTGATCTGGACTTCGTTGCGTTTCCGCTCAATGGCCAGCGCCACTTGGTTGGAGATAAAGTGCAGAATCTCGATGTCGCCCGTCGCGTAAGCATCGGCTTTGTGGTAATCCTGTACGGCGATAACGCCGATGATGCGTTCGCCAATGCTCAGCGGCGAACACAGCATCACCTCCGGCATCAGGCCAAAGGCCGTGGTGGTGCCGTTGGCAATGAGTTCCTGAAGCTCGGCCTTGAGCATAAACTGCGGCCGCCCGGTCCGGATGATGTACTCCGAGATGCCCGAAGAGAAGGGCCGCGAAGTGACGGTCTGCTCGCCCTGCGTGTTCTGATCGACGAAGTACACGAACTGCAGCTGCGTACGATCCTCGTCGCAGAGGGCGATGTAGAAGTTGTTAGTCTCGATAATCTTGCTCAGCTCCCGGTGAATGGCCCCGTACAACGAGTGCAAGTCTTTGGAGCTAATGGCCAGATTAGCAATGCTATAGTACACCTTCTGCAAGCGCTCGGCCTTGATGCGGTCGGTGATGTCGTGCAGAATGGCGCGGGTGCTTACCGGCTCTTCGTCCTGCCACGAGCACGAAATACTACCGATCAGGTGCACGGGTTTGCCCGTTTTGGTCAGAAACACCGTTTCCAGCTTATTCACCTTTTCGCCCTTGTACAAGTTGCGCAGCTGATACAGCAGCTTGGCTTTGTAGTAGGGGTGCACCACGTTGTTGAGCGTGAGGTGGGGCAGGTCGGCGTCGGTGTACCCGAGCTTTTCCTTCCAAGCCTTGTTCACGAACAGAAAGCGGTTGTCAATGCTTAGGTTCTGAATCAGGTCGTGGGCATTGTCGAGGAAATCCTGGAGGCGGTTGCGGTTGTCGTTGAGGGCGCGCGCCGCAACGTGGCGGTCGGTCAGGTCGCGGCCAATGGACCACAGCCCGCTAACATTGCCTTCGGCATCGTAGGCGAGCTCCGTGTTCCAGTGTACCATGCGGGTCTGGCCCCCCTTCGTCAGCAGGATGCGCTCGTAGTATTCCGACAGCTTTTTTTCGCTTACTGCTGAGGCAAATACTTTGCGGCGCAGCGCGCGCTCCGAAGGCGGCGTAAACAGGTCGTGGTAGTTGCGGCCAATGATTTCTTCGCGCTGGTACTCCGTAAAATCCAAGAAGAAATCATTGGCCTCCCGGATAATGCCGTTGTTGTCGCAGAAAATGTAAGCCAGATCCGCGCGGCTAAGCATGTCGCGCATCCGTTGCTGAATGGCGTTATGCGATATAACTACTTGACTATCAGATACTTGTGTTTTGGGCTGTTCTTCGGCTATTTCGGTGCGTAAGGTAAGCTGCACCCTTGTGCCGCCGGGCCACTGCACGCGGTGGAGCGTGGCCCACGCCTTAAGCGGCGTCCGGTCGGCGGAGTGGCGTCCCTGCCACCACCGCGCGTACGTGCGGCCGGTCTTGGCAGTGCTAAGGATGGCTTCGTGCAACGCCGTGGCCGAGCGCCAATAGTCGCCGGAGCCATTGGTAGCTGGTACGGCAAACGCCATCAGGTCTGATTTCAGCAATGCCGGCCGGGTGGTGCCCAGCCACTGCAAGGCCGTTTGGTTGCAATCCACCAGCGTGCCGTGCTCATCGTAGAGCAGCAGGGCGTCGTAAGCTTCGTCGAAGAGGGCACGATAAAAATCCTCGGGCCTCGTAGACGGAGAACTAGAAGCCGTTGGGGAAGCTGATGAAACAGGCGGAATAGGCATTAGAAGTAATGAGAGCGGCGGTGTAAGTCCAGAAACCGGTACTTACGGACGAAGCGCGGTTTTAACTTTCTAAATTTGTCAAAAATATCCAAAAAAACACGTTTTTCACCACCTGCTCTCTCGCCCAACGGAAGTATTCTGCTTATGCGCTCCCTGCTCTTTGCGGTAACTACCGATCTGAACTACGACCAACGTATGCAGCGCATTTGCAGTAGCTTAGCCCAGCAAGGCTACCGGGTGCTGCTGGTGGGGCGGGAGCGGCCTAAGTCGGAAAAGCTCACGGCCCAAAGGTACCGCCAACATCGGTTGCGTTGTTGGTTTAATAAAGGCAAGTTCTTTTACCTAGAGTTCAACCTTCGCCTTTTTTTTTATTTGCTGCGGCAGCGTGCCGACGCCTGGTGCGCCATCGACCTAGACACGGCCTTGCCCGTGTGGCTGCGGGCGCGGCTCGCCAAGCAACCCTTCGTCTACGATGCCCATGAGCTGTTTACCGAAGTGCCGGAAGTAGTGGCGCGTCCGACAGTACAACGAGTGTGGCGCGCCGTAGAACGGTTTGTGGTGCCCCGCACCGCGTTGGCCTACACCGTGGGGCCGGCGCTGGCTGAGGTATTCAGGCAGCGTTACGGGCGGGCATTTGCCGTGGTGCGCAACATCAGCCGGCTCGCGCCCGGCAACCTGCCGCCCGCGCCGGATGCTGCTCCGCCCCAGGGCTATATTCTTTACCAAGGCGCCCTGAATGTCGGGCGCGGGCTTGAAGTGTTGTTGGATGCTATGTCGCTGGTAGACAATAAGTTGCTGATATGCGGCGAAGGCGATCTGTCGGAGATCATGCGAGCGCGAGCGGCGGCGCTGGGGCTACTGGCTTCCGGCAAGGTAGAGTTTCGAGGGTACGTACTGCCCGCGGCCTTGCAGGAAATAACGCGACAGGCGACGGTGGGCATTATGCTGCTCGAAAACACTGGCCTGAGCTATTACTACTCGCTGGCCAACAAGTTTTTCGATTACTTGCACGCCGGTATTCCGCAGGTAATTGTCGATTTTCCGGAGTACAGCCTTCTGAATCAGCAGTTTGACGTGGCTGAAGTAGTCAGCCTGACGCCCCAAGCCGTTGCGGCCGCCCTCAACCGCCTGCTCCGCGACGAGCCGGCGCGCTATCACCAACTGGCTGAAAACTGCCGCCGCGCCCGCCAAGAATTGAACTGGCAACGCGAGGAGCAGGTCTTGCTGGCACTGTATGAGTCGTTGTGGGCTCCCCAACCAATTTCCGCATGAGTATAATGACCGCATTCGAGCACCAGCCTACTTTGCTGGTCGTGGCCGGGCCTACGGCCGTGGGCAAAACCGCGCTGTGCGTGCGTTTGGCCCATCATTTCCAAACGGAAGTCGTTTCGGCCGATTCGCGGCAGTTCTTTTGCGAGCTGAGCATTGGCACCGCCAAACCGACGGCCGCCGAAATGGAAGGTGTGCCGCACCATTTCATTGACTCACACAGCATTACGGAAGAATACAATGCCGGCCGTTTCGAAACGGACTGTTTGCAGCTGTTGCAGGAATTGTTTCAACGGCACGAAGTGGTCATTCTGACGGGCGGCTCGGGGCTGTACCTGCAAGCCGTCACCGAAGGTTTCGACGAGCTGCCCGCTGCCAATCCCGCAATCCGGGCGGCTTTGCACCAGGAGCTAGCTGAAAAAGGACTAGAAGCCATGCTTGTAGAACTATCTGATAATGATATAGTTACCTATAATCGAATTGACCGCCATAATCACCAGCGCGTGCTGCGGGCGCTAGAAGTGATTCGAAGTACGGGGCAGCCATTTTCGAGCTTTCACACCGAAACCAAGAGCGGCCCGCGGCCGTTTCGCATCGTGAAAGTGGCCCTCACGCGGGAACGGGAAGAACTCTACCACCGCATCGATACGCGCGTTGACCAGATGCTGGAAGCTGGTTTGCTGCAAGAAGTGGAGTCATTACTACCGTATCGTGCCCACAACGCGCTGCACACGGTCGGCTACCAGGAAATCTTCGAGTACTTGGACGGGCTGCACGACTGGCCCGAAACCGTGCGACTGCTCAAGCGCAACACCCGCCGCTACGCCAAGCGCCAGCTAACGTGGTTTCGCCGCGATCCGGCCTACCAGTGGCTGCACCCCGACGAGGCATTTGCGGCGCTTACAGAGTGAGCATGTGGTGGATAAGTAGTTGATTGTTAAGAAATTAAATTAGATTTTACAGGCTGGCTAAAAAGACGGAAAGCCAATCGCGTTGCTGCGGTTGGCTTTCCTAAATACTCTTTGGGCTACGCAATATTACACCGACAGAATCTCCACCATGCGCATAAAGCTCTGGTTTAGCAGCTTTTTCTTGTGGATGGTGTCGGAGAAGGGCGTGTACACCAGCTTGCGGTCCACGATGCCGGCCATCACGTTGCGCATGCCGTTCATGAGGCCTTCTACGGCCGCAATGCCGATCTGAGATCCCAATAGGCGGTCGGAGGCAGTAGGGGAGCCACCGCGCTGGATGTGGCCGATGATGGTCGTGCGGGTGTCAAGCTCCGGAATGGCTTCCTTCACGCGCTGCGCCACTTTATGCACGTTGCCTTCTTCCTCGCCCTCGGCTACGATGACGATAAACGAGGTTTTGGAGCGTTTCCAGCCGTTCTGAAGCGTTTCGATCACGGCCTCCGTCGACATTTGGGTTTCCGGCACCATCACAATCTCGGCGCCGCCGCCAATGGCACACGGAATGGCAATGTAGCCCGAGTCGCGGCCCATCACTTCAATAAAGAAGCAGCGGTCGTGCGAGTCGGCTGTATCCCGGATTTTATCAATGGCTTCCAGCGCCGTATTCACGGCCGTATCGTAGCCAATGGTGTAGTCGGTGCCAAACAGGTCGTTGTCGATGGTGCCGGGCGCGCCCACCGTCGGGATGCCAAATTCCTGCTCAAACAGCATGGCTCCCGTGAAGGTGCCGTTGCCGCCGATGGCCACCAGTCCATCAATGCCGTTGTTGACGAGCTGGTCGAAAGCCTGCTGACGGCCTTCTTTGGTCATGAACTTTTGGCTGCGGGCCGATTTGAGAATGGTGCCGCCTTTCTGCACCGTATTGGATACGGCTGCCGAGTCGAGCTTCACAAATTCGCCCTTGATCATGCCGCTGTAGCCGCGCATGATGCCGTATACTTCAATGCCGTGATACACAGCCGTCCGCACGACGGCTCGAATGCAGGCGTTCATACCGGGCGAGTCGCCGCCGCTGGTGAAAACTGCAATGCGTTTCATCATAATCTTGGTAAGCAAATGCTGCCCGAATTGGGCGGCGCAAAGGTGGCAAATCCGTTTTGAAAGTAAAGCCTCTGCCCACGATAAAGGCAAAATACGGGAAACGCAACGGCTATTTTTTTGCGAATTGCGTATGCGGAGCTATAGGATCAAATCTGCGTTTCGGCTAACTTACCCACCCTGCTGCGCTCATTTTGCCCTTTCGGGCAGGAATCCCACCCCGTAGTCCATTCCGCTTACTTAAGCAACGCCCCGTATGTTTGGTTTTTTTGAAAATGAGCAGACCAAAAAAGTCAAAAGCCATCTGATGAACTTGGCGGCACTTGCCAAGGCCGACGGCCACATCGATGAACGTGAAATGAGCTTCATTGTGGCGGTAGGTAAGAAAAATGGCATGCGAGCCGATGAGGTACGGAGCATCGTGGCGAACACGGGCGGGACGAAAATGCTGATTCCCGAGAACGATTCCGAGCGCTTCGATCAGATCTTTGACTTGGTAGACATGATGCTGGCCGACGGTGTCGTGGACGACCACGAGATGGATTTTTGCATCAACATGGCCGAAAAACTGGGCTTTCGCAAAGCCATTGTGGGCGTGCTGGTGCGCAAAATTTCAATGGGCGTGAAAGACGGCCTGCCCCGCGAACAGATCAAGGAGGACTCACAGGCTTTCCTGAACTACAACGATAGCCACTTATAGGCGCAGCCTATTAACTGCTTGATAAGCAAATACCTATAAAGCCATCTCGTTCGATGCCATGAAAGGCATTGAACGAGATGGCTTTATTTTGCGCCCGCCACGTAGTCGATGGCGCGCAACAAGGCGGCGCACGCTTCGACGATTTCGGCTTCGGTGATGATTAGGGGCGGAGCCAGGCGTAACGAATTGTCGCAGAACAAGAACCAGTCCGTCAGGATGCCTTCGTGCTCCAAGGCCCGGTCGATAATGGGTTTGAGCACTTCAAACGAGTCGAACTCCACGGCCATCAATAAGCCGCAGCCGCGCACGTCCCGAATGGCCGGATGCTGCAACAACTGTCGAAACAAAGCCGCTTTTTCCGCCACGCCCGCCAGCAAGTTTTCTTCCTGAATGGTGCGCAACGTGGCCAAAGACGCCGCGCACGACACCGGATGGCCCCCAAACGTGGTGCAGTGCCCCAGAATCGGGTTGGTCTTGAAGCCGGCCATAATTTCCTGCGAAGAAATAAAAGCGCCGATGGGCATGCCGCCGCCCATTCCCTTGGCGCACAGCAAGATATCGGGCGCGATGCCAAACTGCTCGAAGGCCCAGAATGTGCCCGTGCGCCCAAAGCCACACTGGATTTCGTCCAGAATCAGCAAGGTGCCGGTTTCGTTGCAGCGTTGACGCACCGCCTGAAGGTAGTTGTGGAGCGGCACGCGCACGCCCGCTTCGCCCTGCACCGTTTCGATGATGACGGCCGCCGTGCGCTCAGTAATGTGCTGAAGGTCAGAGAAGTCGTTGTATTCGATGTGGCGAACATCGGGTAGTAACGGCCGGTAGCTGTTCTTGAAGCCCTCGGAACCCGTTACCGACAGCGCGCCGTGCGTGGAGCCGTGGTACGCCCGGTGGCAGGAAATAAATTCGGTGCGTCCCGTGTGGCGTTTGGCCAGCTTGAGGGCGCCTTCTACGGCTTCAGCGCCGGAATTGGTGAAGTACACCGCGTCGAGGTGCGCGGGCAGGGTTTGGTGTAGGGCATAAGCCAGTTCGGCGGGCGGAGCCTGCACGAGTTCGCCGTACACCATCAGGTGCAGGTATTTATCTAATTGATCCTTAATGGCTTGGATAACTCGCGGGTGACGATGCCCCACGTTGCTGACGCCAATGCCCGAGATCAAATCGAGGTAGCGCCGCCCGTCGAAACCGTACATGTACACGCCTTCCGCCCGCTCGATTTCCAACAACAGCGGAAAATCGGAGGTTTGGGCTTGGTGGCGCAGAAAGAGTTGGCGAGGTGTAGGCATGGTAAGCAGGTAACAGATTGGGGCCGACAAAGGTACGGCCGCGACTGCCAAGTTAGCGAACCCACATCATGCGAACGCCATTCAACAAAAAAGGCTGCCGAAGCAGCCTTTTTTGTAATTATTTGATTTGCAATTAGTTGGAGGCTTCGCCGGCCGGTCCGGGTGCACCCCGTCGCCCGTCGAGGCGCCGAAGCAGTACTTTGGTAAATTCGCGTTCGGCGGCATACAGCTTCCCGACCTGCTGCATCGACAGCACTTTCTGCACTTTGTTGAAGTAGTCTTTTTCAAGGTCTACTTCATTTTGGCGCAGGGCAAGACCCTGGGTGAGGTTGTCACGGATTTGCTTGTCGGAAAGGCCGTCGGTCGGGGTGGAGCGGAGCTGGCGCATGCGGCGGTTTAGGTCGCGGCGCTTGTCCGTAAACTCATTGTACACAGGCCAAAACCGTTGGGCCTGCTCCTGCGAAAGCGAAAGCTTGTCGGTGAGGTAGGCGATTTTGGCGTTTTCAAGCTGATTAAGCCGTTCTTGCCGCGATTGCTGCGCATGCACCTGCCCCATAAGGGCCAGGCCCAGCAGCACTCCCAGCAACCGGCGAAGTAGAGTATTCATAGGGCGTGCAATAAGTGACTGATTGATAATGCGTTACAAATAGTTGCTCTCGTCGAGCGGTTGCGCATCGAGGGCGGCCTGTACTTCGTCGGGGGAAGCACTGAGGTAGCCATCGGCGACGTCGCCGGCATTCAACGACGTAAACTCGGCCAAGTCCGTCAGGCTTAAGCGGTCGTCGTTGGAAAGCAAATATTGCTCGACCTGGGCGCGGGGCACCGCAGCCAGAGAAGCATCGGGTGAGGTAGACGAAGTAGGCGGTTGGCTCACGAAGAACGTGACGGCAAACCCAATCAGCAGTACCAGCGAAGCCAGCGCCGTGCGCAGAGGCATCGGGAGCGTGGTTAGCCAGCCCCAGGCGCCTGCCGACCGCCGCGCGGGGCCGGGTTGCACGCGTTGCATCACCTGCATGGGCAGCCGATCAAAATACCCGTCTGGGGGCGGTGCCAGCGGCTGCGGCCGGCGAATGTGATCGTCCAGACGAAATTCCTGTTTCATAGTTCTTTGACCTCCTGCGAGGCACAAGGTTTAAGAATGTTGGGTAACGTACTGTTCTATTTTCTTGACGGCGTGGTGGTAAGACGCTTTTAGCGCGCCCACCGAGGTGCCGGTAATTTCGGCCATTTGCTCGTACGGTATCTCGTCGTAGTAGCGCATATTGAAAACGAGGCGCTGCTTATCGGGAAGGCGCAAAATGGCTTTTTGCAGCTTTTGCTCTATCTCGTCGCCGGCCAGCGCGGGGTCGGCTTCTACTTTGGCCGCCAATTCAGTGGTGATGTCGTTGAGCGGCAGAAAGAATTTGCGCCGCTTCGACGACAGGAAATTCAGGCACTCGTTGGTAGCGATGCGGTAAATCCAGGTGTACAAAGAAGCATCCTGGCGGAAGTTGCCCAGGTGGTTCCACACTTTCACAAAAACATCCTGGGTTAGGTCGTCGGCATCGTCGTGGTCGATCACCATTTTGCGCACGTGCCAGTACACCTTCTGCTGATACTTGCGCACCAGCTGGTTGAAGGCCACATTGCGGGCGGCAGGGTCGGCGAACTTGACGAGGATTTCCTGGTCTTCCAAGCAGGAGATAGGGTTAGGGGCGGCGGGTAAGTACCGGGTTGGATGCGGGCGAGAGGGGAAGGTTTAATTAAGTAGAAATGCAAAAAGGTATTTATATAAAATTCAATTGGTTACCCTGTTTTTAGAACTCCATTGCGAAGATTCCTGCGCATAGCTTACGTGACCCGCATCAACAGCAAGTACGAACTATTCCGATATTCGTGCATGCGTTTCAGCCGTTTCTTGCTTCCCTTTTCGCTCATCACTGTTCTGGCTTCCTGCACCGGCAGCCTGCAAGATGAGCGTTCGCAGCCCAACTCCAACGTAATGCCTGCGGAAACCAATCGCCCGCGGGTGGCTACCAAGCCCGGTGCACCGCCTACTGCCCTGGATACTACGAATTTCTCGCCCCAGTTTCTGCAAGAGTTGAAGCAGCTCATGGACCGCGAGAAGTATTCGGTGCGGGGCCAATGGCTAATCATCGGAGAGCACGATTCAGTGGCGTTTCCGGCGGAACTGCCTAAGCGCCAGTCGGTAGTGTACGCAGCCTCAGCCGGCGACCGTACCTACAAACTGACGGTTACGCGCCGCAATTTTACCACGCTGCGCTACGCCGCCGAGGTGACGGAGCGCGGCAAGCGCATTTCCTATACCACTGGCACGGCCGACCTAAAGCCCAGTTTCTATGTGGCGGCCGAAGTGCCCATCGATACCAAGACGCAAACGGCCTACGGCGCTTCCGAATACGTGAGCAGTGCTAAGTCGCTGTCGTTGCTCATTGGTACCGGCCCCGATGCCGATAAGGCCGAAGTGTATACCGCCAACGCCAAAGGTCAAACGCTGCCCGCCTGGCGCGACGCCCCAACCTTGCGCCGACAATAGGTTGTATTTTTTAAAACACAAGTAATTGATCATCAATTACTTGTGTTTTGGTCCTTGGCCAACTCTAGCGTACTCAAACGCGGCGATTTTGCGCACCGCATGATAGGTGTCGAGGCCGGAAATGCAGACGTCCTCGACGCCGTTTAAGTCCAAGGAGCCATCTTCGGCGATCAGGTCTTCCGGCAGGTACAGCGACTGCACCGTACCGATCAGCAGGCTGGTGCCGTTGGCTTTGATGGGCACTTCTTCCAGCAGCTTCAGGCCCATTTTGATGCGGCTTTCCCGCACGTAGGGCGCACCGAATCCATCCAAAAACTCGGCTCCGAACCCGCAGGTATCGAACTCCGATTCTTCGCGCGGAAACTTGGCCGATGTGTAATGCGCCTCGCCCACGAAGCCGGCGTGCACGTGGTTGATGGTGTAGCAGCCCGTGGCCAGAATGTTGTCGTAAGTGTGGCGCTCGACGGTGGTAGGGCGCAGGATGAAACCAATCAGGGCGGGGTTGGAGCCCATGTGCACCACCGAGCTGATAATAGCCAGATTCGTAGCGCCTTCCGCCGAGGCCGTCCCGACGAGGTTGGCCGGTTTGTAACCCGTCACGGAGTTGATTAGGTTAAGGCGAAAGACCTTTTCCATGCCCCGGATGTCTTCGTCGGTGATGCGCTTCATACAGCAGAGAGTTGGTGCGTGTTGGCCCAAACAACCCGCCACCGGGCCATAGGTTTCGGTTGGGTGGCGCAAAAGCTTATCGCGCGATCAGCGCGTCGTAGAGTAGGCGACGCCCACCGTGATGTTGGTGTTGTCGGGGAATTTGCCCTCGATCACACGGCTTTCGTGGGTGTAGTTGTAGCTGAAGTTGACCGAAAACTTGTGTGGCAGCTTGAGCGCCAATGTGGTAAGGTTGCTGAAGCGGTAGTCGCCAAAATCCACCACGGATGGCTGGTAGAACGTAACCGAGCTAAGCGTCAGAAAGGACTGAGAATAAGCCACTTTCAGGCGGGCCGAGTTGCGGGTGGTAAGGCGGGCGGTGCCGTTGAGAAAGTTGGTTTTCTCGCGTATGATGAGGTTGCTCACCGATACTTCCCGGCCCAGCGTATCGGAATAAAAGGCCCAGCCCGGCCCCGCGCCCAGCTGCACGCGGCTGGTGATGCCGCGCAGGTTGCTGCGCTCGAAGCCGCCAATGGCGTAGGCTCGAAATCGGCCTTTGTAGTAGTAAGGCGTGGCATTGAGCAGCAACTCCCGTTCTTTCAGCAACTGGTCCTGCTTGCCGTAAATAAAGCTGCCCGTTAGCGGCAATCCGTAATGCTGCCCGCGTGTAAACGTAACAGCCTGTGTAGTAGATAATAACGTGCGGCTCACGCCGCCCCGGCTGTACGCGCCCGTCAGCTGGCCGGTATACACGATAAGGGTAGTGTCGCGCTGTTGCTGGTTTTGGGCTTTTGCGGAAGAAGTGAGAAATACGGCTAGGAAGCAGGAGAGCAGAAGATACAAAAGGCGCATAGGCAATGAGGACGAAGGCCTCGAAGTGAATGCAAGTATACGGTCTGATTTCCTTCGAAAGGACCACCTGAGGCATATATAAATAGTGAGATATAGCTACTTTTAGCCATTCACTTCCTGTGCTATTCAGCTATGAGCAACATGATTCAGTTCGTCGCCAACCACGACGATTTATCCACTGACCGAGGGTTTCAGTTTAAGTTTTACTGCGACAAGTGTCATAACGGGCATATGTCGCAGTTCCAGCCGAATGCCATTGGCATCGCTGGGGAGCTGATGCGAGCTGCCGGGAGCTTCTTTGGTGGCAGCTTCTCCGATGCGGGGAGCGCCGCCTACCACGTGCAGCGTGCCGTTGGCGGAAAAGCGCACGACGCCGCGTTGGAAAAGGCGGTGCAGGAAGGCAAGCAGTACTTTAAGCAGTGTACCCGTTGCGGGCATTGGGTGTGCCCCGATGTGTGCTGGAACCACCAAGCGGGCCTGTGCGAATCCTGTGCCCCCGACGAGCACGAGGAATTATCGGCTCAGCAGGCCCAGGCTACCAGTGAGCAAATCCACACCAAAACGCGCCAGCAAGATTATACCAAGGACTTGGATTTCCTGAGCCGGGGCGGGTTGGTACAATGCAGCAACTGCCAAAGCAAGCTCAGCCCCGGTCAAAAATTCTGTCCGCAATGTGGGACGCCCAGTGCCACTCAGGCTAAAGACAAGTTCTGCGTCGATTGCGGCACTACTTTAAAGGCTGATCAGCGGTTTTGCGCCGAATGCGGCGCTAAGCAATAGATACTAATACACGACCGCCTTGGCGCTTATACTAACCTAACAGCCGCCGTGATACTTAACAAAAAGAAGCCGCCCCGATTGCTTAGCAGAAATCGGAGCGGCTTCTTTTCATTAGGCTTACAACCTACTTCCGGCGGCTCATTACCTTCTCGACGGCGGCCACAATCGCGGCTTCGTTGAGCTTGTATTTCTCCATCAATTGGTCGGGGGTGCCGGACTCGCCAAAGCTGTCGTTGACGCCGACCATTTCCAGCGGCAACGGCTCTTCGCGGGCTAGTAGCTGCGCAATGCTGTCGCCGAGGCCGCCGTTGAACTGATGTTCCTCGGCCGACACTATACACCGCGTTTTGCGCACCGATTGCAAAATGGCTTCGCTGTCTAAAGGCTTGATAGTGTGGATATTAATGATTTCGGCGTTGATGCCTTTTTCCGCCAGGATTTTACCGGCCAAGATGGCTTTCCACACTAAGTGGCCCGTCGCGAAAATGCTCACGTCGGTGCCTTCGTTCAGCAGCACGGCCTTGCCAATTTTAAACTCCTGATCGGCGGGCGTAAAGTTGGGCACTACTGGCCGGCCAAAACGCAGGTACACAGGGCCTTCGTGCTCGGCAATGGCGATGGTAGCGGCCTTGGTTTGGTTGAAGTCGCAGGGGTTGATGACGGTCATGTGCGGAAGCATTTTCATCATCCCGAGGTCTTCCAGAATCTGGTGCGTGGCACCGTCTTCGCCCAGCGTCACGCCGGCGTGCGAAGCGCAGATCTTTACGTTTTTGCCCGAATACGCAATGCTCTGCCGGATTTGGTCGTAGACGCGGCCGGTGCTGAAGTTGGCAAACGTGCCCGTAAACGGGATTTTGCCGCCAATGGTCATGCCCGCGGCGAGGCCCATCATGTTGGCTTCGGCAATGCCTACTTGGAAGAAACGCTCTGGAAAGTCGTTTTTGAAAGCATCCATTTTGAGCGAGCCAGTAAGGTCGGCGCAGAGCGCTACCACATTGGGGTTCTTCTTGCCTAATTCGTGCAAGCCAGCACCAAAGCCCGAGCGGGTATCTTTTGATTCAGAGTAGGGGAATTCTTTCATGTAGGAAGGTTGGAATATGATTTTCAGTAAGATGCACTATGCTTAGCTGGGGCAGAAAAATCAAACTGTTCGCGCCAACGGAGAGCAGAGGGCAATGTTAAAGAGGAGAATTCAAGGTGGATAACGCGCCGGTTGAGCGGCGCGGTGCTACGGTTAGACGTGTGAAGAAGCAGTGGTTTCATTAGCATTACGCCACCGCACTTCACTGGGCATAGGACTGCCTCTGGTGTTAATGTCGGCAAGCTTTCGCTCCGGATAACGCCGCAGTTGTGCGAGCTAGGTACTACTCTCAACGCCCCGTTGCTAGCATCGCAGTCGTCGAGGTGAATGCGCACTGTGACAATATCTTCCACAAGATCTCACGAGTTGGTTGCACGGCCACGTCGCCTTGCTTATTGGTCCAAGGACCGAAACCAGGTATTTCCTGGCGACGATCGACACTAATCATCAGGTCTTGATGCCAAGCAACAAGCCAGTTTGATTTAGCGGGCTTGTCAAAGTAAGTTGCCTTGACAAGTTGTGGTGTACTGTTGAAAAGCGAGTATAGTAATTGACGAAGCTTTACAGTCCAGAGTAATGGCGCTAAGTCTGGGATCTCATGCAGCAGATTACGAATCGCAAACAAATCCTGGCTTCGTCGAAAATTGGGAGTTGTAGTCGGAGCGCTTTCGATTGTGTTTACTAAGGCTAATACTTCTTCTGAGCTATACAGATCAGGTAATATGGCATAGCCATCGCGTTTAAACGATTCTTTATATGCCTGATTATTAATGTTTTGTGGCATTACTTATTAAACAGGTTAACCGAAGTTGTTTGGCCGCTGCGGATGGTGAAGCTCCGCACATCGGTAAACTTGCTGCCCGTAGCCGTGGCCGTGCGGAACACGATTCGGTAGGGGCCGGGCTGCATCGGCAGGTTGATTTTGCTGCTGCCACCGTCGGGGAGGTTGTACACCCACGTTTGCGAATCGTCTTGGTTGAGCTTATAAATGCTGCCGTAGCCTTTCAGATCGGTGATGATGTTGAGCGTGCCGGGTGCATCGTAGGTCACGGCCGTTTCCTGGCCCTGCTTCACCGTGATGCGGCGCATGATGCGGGGCAGCGTGAGCAACTCCACTTCATAGTTACCGGCCAAAAGTTTCTGTTTGGCGCCAAACGACAGCGCCACCACCGTCGCCGGATTGCCCGCTTGCCGCACCACGGCGCGCATCGTGCCGTAGGGGTTAGGCGTCAGGTTTGGCGGTTGCAGCCACAGCGTACCTTGCGGCGTTTTGTAGCTGAACACGTTGGCTTTGCCCGGCCGAATCGCCAAGTTCTCCTGCCGCACTGGCGGTACCGTGTTGATAATCAGGTCATAACTCTGTAAGGCGTCGATGTCAACTACATCCGGCGTGCCTTTGGCGTCGCGGAAATGGACGTAGTTGTACTCCGGCTGATCGGTCACGTTGTTGACGAAGGTCATGTTGACATTCGACTCCACTGGGCGGCCGTTTTCGTCGGTGAGGTTGATGCTGACCGTGGTTTTGGCCAGCGTCTGGGCCACTACATCGTTGAGGATGGTGCGGAAAGTTTTCACATCGGCCGCGTTGTAGTAGCGCCCCAGGCATTCGAGCTGCTTGCCAAACTCCCGTTCCGCCCCAATCCCGATCACAAACGGCTTTAAAAAAATGCGCTTGCGCTGCAACGCCAAGGAAGTAGCGCACGGGTCGCCTTTGCACGATTCGAGGCCGTCGGTAATGAGAATCAAGACGTTGCGGGCGGTTTTGTCAGTTGGAAAATCGTTAGCGGCCTGTTGCAGCGAGTACGTGATCGGCGTGTTGCCGCGCGGCTCAATCTGCTTCAGCTTGTCTTTTATTGCCTTGGCATTTTTGACCGAAAAAGGCACTTCCAAGCGCGAATCCTCGCAGTTGTTTTCTTCTTTCGGGTACAAATGGCCGTACACCCGCAGACCCAACTCCAAGTTGGGGTAGGCGTTGAGCGAATCGGCCATTTTGACCAACAAGCCTTTGGCTACGTCCATCCGCGGCCGGCCTTCCCAAGGCGCTAACATGCTTCCTGAGGCATCCAGCAGAAACAGAATGCGCGTCACGCGGGGCTTTTCAGGCGGTGCGTTTTGAGCGCGTGCCGGCGCACCAAGCGCCCACCAGAAGCTCAGCAACAGGCTCCACCGAACAACAACCCCTGAACCGCGCATACTTTTATCGTAGCCTAAAGCCGAAGGAATTTACACCAAATACAAACGCTTGAGTATCAATATATTGTATTGTTACTCAAGTAAATATCTCATTATCAAATCGTTAGTAATCGCTGGCTTCTTCCACCAGCAATTGTTGCAGTGCCTTTTCCAGTTGCTCGTCGTTTGGGGCTACGCCGTGCCATTTGTGCGACCCCATCATGAAATCGACGCCGAAACCCATCTGCGTGTCCATCAGAATCATCGTGGGCTGGCCTTGGCCGACATAGCTGCGGGCTTCTTCCAAGGTCGGGAGCAAGGTTTCAAACTGGTTGCCGTCGGTTTCGAGCACGCGCCAGCCGAAGGCTTCAAACTTGGCGCGCAAGTCGCCGAGGCCCCCGATTTTGTCGGTCGGGCCGTCGATTTGCTGGCCGTTGCGGTCGACGATGGCAATGAGGTTATCGACTTTGTGGTGCGGGGCATACAGGGCCGCTTCCCACACCTGTCCTTCTTCCAACTCGCCGTCGCCCATGAGCACGTACACAAGGCGGTCGTCGTTGTTGAGTTTTTTTGCCTGCGCCGCGCCCGTTGCCACACTCAAGCCCTGGCCCAGCGAGCCCGAGGCAATGCGAATGCCCGGCAAGCCTTCTTCCGTAGCTGGGTGGCCCTGCACCCGCGAGTTGAGCTTGCGGAACGTAGCCAGCTCGCTCACCGGGAAGTAGCCCGAACGCGCCAGCACCGAATACAGGGTAGCCGAAATGTGCCCATTGGACAGGAAAAACAGATCTTCGCCCACGCCGTCCATCGAGAACTCGGAGTTATGCTTCATGATGCGGAAGTACAGCGCCACTAGCAAATCGGTGCAGCCCAACGAGCCGCCGGGGTGGCCAGAATTAACGGCGTGCACCATGCGCACAATGTCGCGCCGCACCTGCGCCGCCAGCTGTTTCAGCTCGGCCACGGAGCGCTCCGGCTGCCTATATTGGATTTCGGGTTGTACGTCGGGAGTGGTAGGGGCTTCCTGCATTGGGTTAGGTTGAGAAGGGTAGATGGGCAAAGTTAGTATTCTTGCTGAAGCCAACACAATCGATTGTGTAAAAGATTATTGCTTTTGAACGGTGGCAAAGGTAGAAATGAGTCCGACCCGATGCAGCCCAAGCCACATCGAGCAATAAACTCCCATAACGCAATAATCCCTTCATCATCAATTATGTATTTTATTGATAATGAAGGGATTACGAGAAGCTGCCTTGCAACGTGCTTATACGAGCTGGGCCGTATGCTCTTTCGTATCGACTTTGGTAATAACTTTTTCGATAACGCCCTGCTCATCAATGAGAAAGGTGGTGCGCACGGTGCCCATATAGGTGCGGCCGTACATCGATTTTTCCTGCCACACCCCGTAGTCCTGCACGATTTTCTGATCGGTATCGGCCAGCAGCGGGAAGGGCAGGTCGTATTTCAGCGCAAACTTCTTGTGCGATTTCTCATCGTCGACGCTCACCCCGATTACCTGCACGTTTTTGGCCGTGAGCTCTTCCTGGTGGTCACGCAGGTTGCAGGCTTGAGCCGTGCAGCCGGGCGTATCGTCTTTGGGGTAGAAATAAAGCGCCACTTTTTTGCCACGGAAGTCGCTGAGACGTACGAGGTTACCATCTTGGTCGTGGGCTTCGATAGCGGGAGCAGGATCGCCGGCTTGCAGGGACATGGCTAGAGCGTTAGGGGTTGGTGATGAGGGGTTGCGCTGTAAAAATGAGGTTTTCTACCGGAAAGCCCAACGAGCGGGCAATGCCCACCAGGTGATCGCGGGTAGGCCGGGGCAACTGCGGCGTCCGGCTCAAAAGCCATAAGTTTTTGCGGCCCGGTTCGCCTACCAAGGCGTAGCGATAATCCAGCGGGTCCAAATCCAAGATCCAATAGTCGCCCTCGAAAGGCCAGAAAAAGCTGACTTTCAACTTGGCGTTGGTTTCAGGATCAACCACGCGGGCCACGCCTTTCACCGATTCTACGGGGCCATTTACGCCGTCTTGGTGGCATGTATTAACAACGTCAACTTTGCCGTCGGAGCGCAGGTGGTAGTGGGCTGTGACGTGCTGGCAGCCTTTTTCGAAGCGCGTAGGCAGGCGGGCTATCTCATACCACAGGCCCGAATAGCGCTTCAGATCGACGTAGCGGGATACGGGAAGGGAGGCCCGCTGGCGGGCACGGTTGTAGAGCCAGGTTGAAGTGGCTACGGCTGCCGTGGCAGCGGCAGCAAGCAGAATAGGGCGGCGGGTTTTCATGGGTAGGAGGGATGGTAAACGAAAAGCCGTGGAAACTGCTTACCTACTGGCAAAACAGCCCCCACAGCTTTTACGCAGATTTAAAAGCTAGATCCGAAAAGCGAGCACTTTCTCGTTGCCGGCTTGGTCGGTGAGGTGAAGCTCGGCCTCGCCCGTCAGGGGTACCGTATGGTCTTGGCTATCGGTGAAGAGCGTCGCCGTTTTGTATTCGTAACGCAGCAAGCGCCACTTGCCGTTCACGAGCAGCCGGTAACTCGACAACCCAGACAGGTTGTCGCCCACCTGGAAGCTGAGGCCAGCCGGCGATTTGCGGGTGAGCTTTACCGTGGGCGGAATGGTGTCGGCCAGAATCCGAAACGAGCCAAACAGCTTGATCGGCACCGTAATCTCGTTGCCGTTCCACTTGCCACCCTGGTAGAGGCGCCCGCCGCTGGCATTGATCATGTACACGGCCGAGCGCTCTTTATCTACCACCTCTTGCTCGGGCTTCAGGGTCATGCGCAGCGGCTGCGCCAGCGGCGTGCGCTGATTCTGCACCGTCCAGAGGCCGTCTTTGTAAGAAGTTTGAAGGTAGAGCGTATCAAACAGCGTCTGCGGGCCGAAGCTCAGGTTGAGATGGGCATTCGAAAAGGAAAAATCCTCGCCGGCCGGAATAATGGCCTGCCGGTCGAAGCGGCGCGTGGTGCGGCCAAATTGCATGGAATCGGGCAAGCCGGCGCGCAGGTCGAACAGATACGTATTCTGGCCTTGCACCGTGTAGCTGGGCTTCAGCGCCAAGCGTTTGGCCCCGCGGTACAGCATTACGTTGGCGCTCTGGCTGGCCGTGTCGGGGTCAGCGGCAATGATTTTCAGGATGTTGCGCGTGATGTCGTAGCGCAGCACTGGCCGCTGCACGGTTGCGCTACCCGTTTTGTAATACGCAGGTTTTTGTCCGCGCAGCACAAAGCTCAGGGGTGTTGAGTTGCCGTAGGAGTCCAGCATGTGCACTTCCACGTTGTAAACCTGGCCGTCTTCAACGCGCAGCTTGCCCCGGTTGGGCCCCGTCGTGTACATCGACAGCGTGTTGCCATCGTCGACAAACAGCTTTTCCAGCAGCCGGCCGTTGGTGAAGCGCCACTCGTAATCGGTGTGCTGGTTGATCATGCGCGACCCATCCGGAAATGGTACATCATCCACGACGTGCGTGTACAGGGGCTCGCCGTTTACGCGCACTTCCACCCGCTGAAACCCATACTTGTTCCAGACCACATCGAAGCGGTCGAAGCCCTGGAGCAGCAGGCCCACCGTGCCGTACGCCGAAATGGTATCGGGCCAAGCGAAAGCGGTGCCGGGCGCCGGCTGCACTTTGGGCACGAATACCGCCTTGTCAAATCGGTTCTGAACGCGGGCTTCAATCGTAAGTGGCTCTACAGCAAAGGCTTGCAAAGTAGGCGGCACATGATCCTGAATTTCGGTAAAACCGCCCCACTGCAACGGATTCAGCTGGTGGTCATCGGCATCGCGAACTTCCCAGTGCAGGTGCGGGCCGCCTGAGCCGCCCGTATTGCCCGAGAGGGCCACCACGTCGCCGCGCTTCACCGGAAACTGATCTTTGTCGAAAAACAGCTCCAGCTCGTAGGTTTCCTTTTCGTATTGGCGCTTGCGCAGTTCCTCCGCCACGGGTCCCATAAAGCGGTTGAGGTGGCCATACACGGTCGTCAGGCCGTTGGGGTGGGTGATGTAGAGTACGTTGCCGTAGCCAAACGACGACTGCTTCAGGCGCGAAATGTAGCCATCGGCAGCCGCGTGCACGGGCAAGTCCACGCGGCCATCGGTCTTGATGTCGAGGCCGCCGTGGAAGTGGTTCGGGCGCAGTTCGCCCATGGCGCCAGCCAGGTAATTGGGCTTGCCGGGCTTAATGGGGAACATAAAAAAGCCCTGCTCCACGATCGGATGCGGTCGCGGGCCTTTCAGTTCGGCTTGGGCTGCGCCGGGCTTGGCGGGTGCGTGTACTTCGCCGCGGTAGGGGGCTGGGCGCAAACCGGTGGTCGTGAGCAACAGGGCTGCCATTGCGGGCCGCCACGCTGCTTTGCCACCGGAAAACGAAAACCGCCGAACGCTGTCTAGTACCTTATTTAACAGCAACATCCAACAGCTTCTCGTCCTCGATGTAACCCGTCAATTGATCGCCGATTTGCACCGGGCCTACGCCGCTGGGCGTGCCCGTGAAAATCAGATCGCCCATTTTCAGGGTGATAAACCGCGAAATGTAGCTGATCTGAGCCGCGAAATTGTGCAGCATCATGCCCGAGTTGCCCCGCTGGCGCACTTCGCCATTTACTTCCAGGCGGAAGTTAATATTCTGTAAATCAGCGAATTCTGAAACCGGCTTAAAGGTGTTGGAAAGCGGCGCCGAGCCGTCGAAGCCTTTGGCCAAGTCCCAGGGCAAGCCCTTGCTTTTGGCTTTGCTTTGCAGGTCGCGGGCAGTAAAGTCGATGCCCAATCCGATGGCGTCGAAGTAGGTGTGCGCAAACTTCTCCTCGATGTTTTTGCCGTTTTTGCTCACGCGCAGCACCAGCTCAATTTCGTGGTGAATGTCTTTGGAAAAATCGGGGTAAAAGAATGGCATGCCACGTTGCAGCAGCGCCGTATCGGGCTTGGTAAAGATGACGGGCTCGTCGGGAACTTCGTTTTTGAGTTCGGCAATGTGTTCGGCGTAGTTGCGGCCGATGCAAAGTATTTTCATGGAGAGCTAAAGACTTGGAAGCTTGGGATTTGGGGTGCAATGGCCGAAAAAGGCGTCGGAAGTTCAACGGTAAAACCTGCCATTAAAGTACCTACGCGCTTGGGTTGTAGAGCCCCAAGTCCCAAAAATAAGGCTTAATTCGCGGCCACCAACCGCAAAGCGCCGTGTACGCCGCTAACCTTGCCTCGGTTGGCCGGTAGCGCTCCAAACATTTTACCCGGTGCCTGACGTATAGCAATCGCTGTCCGAAACAGAACCGTTTGGCCTTAAAAATGCCTGTGCATTGGGCAGTTCGACCTCATTCTCCTAAATCCACCTCGACCATGTTAAAAAAACTTGTCCTTGCCGGCTGCCTGTTAGCGGCCTCGGGCTGCACCACCGTTCCGATTACAGGCCGGCGGCAATTGAGCTTAGTATCTGATTCTGAAATGATTACGATGGCTGAGCAACAATACGCCGAAGTGCTCAAAACCAGTAAGTTGTCTACTAATTCTTCCCAGACGGCCATGGTCCGGAGGGTGGGGCAGCGCATTCAGCAGGCGGTGGAAACGTATTTCCGCCAGCAAAATGCGCAAGACCAACTCGCTGGCTATCAGTGGGAATTCAACCTGATTGAAGACAAGCAGGAGAACGCCTGGTGTATGCCGGGCGGCAAAGTAGCCGTGTACACCGGCATTCTGCCCATCACGCAGGATGAACAAGGGCTGGCCGTGGTACTGGGCCACGAAATCGCGCACGCCGTGGCCAAGCACAGCACCGAGCGCATGAGCCAGCAAATGGCCGCTCAAGGCTTGACGTCTGTGGCTTCGGTAGCCGTTGGGCAAACGCCTTCGACCTCGCAAAACCTGTTTCTGCAAGTAGTAGGGGCTGGTTCGCAGTTGGGTTTGCTGAAATACGGTCGCAACCAGGAAAGCGAAGCCGACCACTTGGGCCTCATCTTTATGGCGATGGCTGGCTACAACCCCGACGGGGCCGTGTCGTTCTGGCAGCGCATGGATTCGCGGGAAAACCAAGCCTCGCCACCCGAGTTTCTATCTACTCACCCCTCCAACGGCACCCGCATCGCGGACATTCAGCGCGAATTGCCCGAAGCTCGTAAGTACTACAAGCCCCGCTAACGGCGCGGGCCTCTTCTCATTCCAATGATACGATCTATTCGTCCTTTTGCGCGCGTGGGGTTGTTGGCCTTCCTCTGGTTGGCAACCCTCACGGCCTGCGAAACTACCAAGCGGAGCTTCCCGGAGGTTAACGCGCCTGATGACCCCAATGCCACGTCGCGCCACCAGCTCGAAGCCACCAGCAAGCAGATTGCGCAGGCCAACGACAGCGACGGCAAAGTGAAGTTTATCGTGCCGCGCGAACAGCTGTCGCTGGCCTTCATCCGGCAGTTCAACGACGGCACAGTCATCGACAAAACGGTAATTCGCAAAGTGCAGGAGGGCAAAGAGGCACCAGTCTATTACTTGGTTGGCATGGGCCTGCGCGACGGCATGTTCCGCGCCATGGCCATTCCGCTGCAAACTTCCACCGACAACAGCCTGTACTTGGCCTCCAATGCTGCCCGGTACATCATCACGGGCGTGGGCTGCACGTTCTGCTTTTTCAACTTCGAGAAAAACCAGATTGTGGGCACTACCTGCGAAGAAAACACCGGCGGCAGCAGCTGCGACCTGCGCGTAGTTGACAACAACAACTTGTTTCAGCGTCGATGAACCGCAAATGGCTTTTGCGCCTCTCGCTTACGGCCTTGGCGCTGCTCGTAACTACGGACCGCCGGCGCAAAACGCCACCGCCGCCTGCACCGCCTGCCGAAGATGAGAAACCAAAAAAAGCCCGCTGAATAGCGGGCTTTTTTTGGCAGTATAGGGGCGCGTTGCAAGCCCCTTCTATACTCATTTCGTTACTTCGGCAGCCAGCTGGGCCAGATCCAACCCGTCGAATGTGCCCGACGACATCATCAGCAGGTTGGCGTTGTGCCAGTTTTGCTCTTGCAAAAAAGCAGCCAAAGCCTTACTGTCAGTAAATACTTGCAAATCAGGACGTTCGAAAGCGGCAGCTACCTGCTCGGGTGCCAGCGGCGGCAGCCGCTTGTGCTCCAGTACGTGCGGGTTGAAATACACCACGGCCACGTCGGGCGCGTCGAACGTGTGTGCATACTGGGGCAAAAAGGCCGGGTTGAGGCTGCTGAACGTATGCAACTCCAGGCAAGCCACCAGCTTGCGCTGTGGGTACTGCTGTTTGAAGGCCGTGGCCGTAGCTTTTAGCTTAGAAGGTGCATGCGCGAAGTCCTTGTATACCAAGGAGTTGTCGCCAGCGCGCACTAGCTCCAGGCGGCGGGCCGCACCTTTGAACGTGGTAATGGCTTCGTAAAAGTCTCTCCCCTTAATACCCAACTGCTTGCAGACTTCCTTGGCCGCCGAGATGTTGCGCAGGTTGTGCTCGCCAAATACCTGCACGGGCACTTCCTCGTCCTTTTTCGTCAGCAGGAACGTCTTGCCGTTGCGGATGATGTGCTCGTGCGGTCCGTAGCCAATGTACTCCACGTCGGGGTTGGTGGGCACGGTTACGAGTTGCACCTGCTCGTCGTCTTGGTCGTAGATGAGGGCACCGGCCTTGGGTGTCATATCCGCGAAAATCTTGAACTGCTCGCGGTAGTCGTCTTCGGTCGGGAAGACGTTGATGTGGTCCCAGCTGATGCCCGAAATGACGCCGATGTGGTGCTGGTACAAGTGAAACTTAGGCCGCCGGTCGATGGGCGACGACAGGTATTCGTCGCCTTCGATGATGATGATGGGCGCGTCTTCGGTGAGCTTCACCATCAGGTCGAAGCCTTCCAGCTGCGCCCCTACGGCGTAGTCAAATTCGCGCTTGTGATGGCGCAACACATGCAGAATCAGCGAGGTAATGCTGGTTTTGCCGTGCGAGCCCCCAATCACGATGCGCTGCTTATCCTTCGATGCTTCGTAGATGAATTCGGGAAACGAGTACACCCGCAGGCCCAGCTCCTGCGCCCGCAGCAACTCCGGATTATCGGCGCGGGCGTGCATGCCTACAATTACGGCATCGAGGTCGGCGGTTACGTTGCTGGGGTCCCAGCCTTCCTGGGCCGGTAGCAGGCCAGCGGCGGCGAGGCGGCCGCGGGCGGGCTCAAATATCTCGTCGTCGGAACCCGTTACTTCGGCGCCGCGGCGGTGCAGGGCCAAAGCCAGGTTGTGCATTATACTCCCCCCGACGGCGATCAGGTGGAGGCGTTGGAGGGAAACGGGCGTGGAGGCCATTCAGGAGCGATAAACTGGTCGGTAGGGCAAAAGCCGGGCGGCAAAGGTACTAAACGACCAGCGTTGCACCGGCAGCCAAACCAGCCGGACGAATCGCGTGTTGAAAACAAGATACCGAAAAGAAAGGGTTTTCACACTCCGCAATTGTCCTGTTAAGCCAGTAGCTTTGTGCCCCTTTTGCGTTAGATTTGCTAAGTACACGATGAATGACCGGATGGATGACCGCCTAAAACTTTCTGCCTCGCGAGCCAAAGCCGCCTGGAACAGCCGTACCCCGTCTGTTTCGGTTGGTGGCCAGGCGGGCAAGCTGCCGCCACAGGCGCTGGAGTTGGAAGCCGCTGTGCTGGGTGCGCTCATGCTTGAGAAAGACGCCCTCACCACCGTTATCGACATCCTCAAGCCCCCGAGCTTCTACAAAGACGGTCACCAACGCATTTTCAAGGCGATCCTGAACCTGTTTGATAAATCAGAACCAATTGATATTCTGACGGTTACGCAGGAACTTCGGGAAATGGGTGAGTTGGAGTCGGCGGGTGGGCCCCACTACGTCGCCAACCTGACCTTCAAGGTGAACTCGGCGGCCAACATCGAGTACCACGCCCGTATCATCACCGAAAATGCCATCAAGCGCGAGCTAATCCGCATTGCCAGCGACATTCAGCGCGACGCGTTCGAGGATACCACCGACGTATTCAATCTGCTCGACAGTACGGAGCAGTCGCTGTTTGAAGTTTCCGAATCGAACATTCGCAAGAACTTCGACGACATGCGCTCGTTGATGGGCAAAGCCATCAAGGAACTTGAAGAAAAGAAAAACCAAAAGGACGGCCTTACCGGTGTGCCTTCCGGCTTCTCGGCTTTGGACCGCGTAACCAGCGGTTGGCAACCTTCTGACTTAGTGATCATTGCGGCTCGCCCCGGTATGGGTAAAACGGCGTTCGTGGTTTCGGCCATGCGCAATGCCGCCGTTGACTTCAAGAAGCCGGTTGCCATTTTCTCGTTGGAAATGTCGTCCATTCAGTTGGTCAACCGTCTGATTTCGGCGGAAGCGGAGCTGGATTCGGAGAAAATCAAGAAGGGCAACCTCGCCGATTACGAGTGGGCGCAGCTCAACCACAAAATATCGTCGCTGTCGGCCGCGCCCATCTTTATCGACGACACGCCCGCGCTCAGCATTCGGGAGCTACGCACCAAGTGCCGCCGCCTGAAGGCCCACCACGACATCCAGATGATCATTATTGACTATCTGCAATTGATGACGGGCAACACCGATGGCGGTAAAGGTGCCGGCAACCGCGAACAGGAAATTGCCTCGATTTCGCGGGCTCTCAAAGGCATTGCCAAAGAGCTGAACGTGCCCGTGCTGGCCTTGTCGCAGCTCTCGCGCTCGGTGGAAACCCGCGGCGGCGACAAGAAGCCGCAGCTTAGTGACCTTCGCGAATCGGGCTCTATCGAGCAGGACGCCGACATGGTAGTGTTCTTGTATCGCCCTGAATACTACAAGATTACGGAGGACGAAATGGGTAACCCGACCCAAGGTACCGGCGAAGTAATCATTGCCAAGCACCGGAACGGCTCGCTGGAAACGGTGCAGTTGAAGTTTATCGGTCGCTTTACCAAATTTGCCGACCTCGACGGCGGCGGTTTCCCCGGCGACGACGGCTTTAACCCTAGCGCCTTCCCCGCCAGCACCTTCGACGACGAGACGGGCTTCACGCCGGGTACCATCCGGTTGGGCAGCAAAATCAACGATTCGCCCAGCCCGATGCCCTTCCCGAAAAGCAACTTCGGCAACGACGATCCGCCCTTTTAAAAAGATGATTTTATATAATTAATAAAAAGCGTCAGGTAGAAATACTTGACGCTTTTTTAATTGCTTACAGGCATGATCGCATTCAAGAGAGGACTAATTGTAAGCTGTTGCTTGATGTTAAACATAGCCGGCTATTCCCAAAACAAACACAGCAAAATAGGTAAACAAGCTGCGCAAGAGTATGTACAGGCTGCTTTAAATAATCCAACTCTAGAGATTGCATTAGCTGGAAAGCTGCTTATAAAGGACAGCACATTAGCAATACACATAGCAGAACCAATTTTATTCAGCGTTTATGGACAAAAGAATATTGTAACACAACGCCCCTATGAAATGTGTCTTTTTGATAAGTACTGGGTACTTCGCGGTACTCTGCCCAAAGAGAGTGACGGCGGAGTGTTTCTGATCATTATAGATGCTAGAAACGGCAAAGTGATTCAGCTTACACACGGTAAATAGCTAACGTCAATATTCCTTTTCATTAAGATTGCAGCCATGAAAAACCTGCTGCGCTCCGACCTAACCTTCCGTATGAACGGCCGCTTATGGGTCGAGAGCAGCGAAGAACGCTTTATGGGAATCGGACGGCTCGAACTGCTGGAAAAGATTGAAGCGACGGGCTCCATTTCCAAAGCCGCCCAAGCTATGAACATGTCGTATAAGCGGGCCTGGGATTTGGTGAGTTCCATGAACACGCAAGCCAACAAACCGCTGGTAATCACGCAGACTGGTGGCAAAAGCGGTGGCGGCGCGCTAGTAACCGAAGAAGGGAAGCAGGCTATTCAAGCGTTTCAGGCGATGCAGGAGCGGTTTCGGCAGTTTATGGAAGCGGAAACCCAACGCCTCAATGGCTAGTAGGTAAAATACAGATTGTCTGAGGGTTATAATAGAAGCGCAATAGCATGTACGAGCAGCTCGAAACGTATTTTCAACAGAAACTGTCGCTCACGGAGGCGCAGTTTGCGGAAATCACAGCCTTACTAACGCCCAAATCGGTGCGTAAAGGCGAGTTGGTCGTGCGGCAGGGCGAAGTAGGCCGCTATGGCGCGTTTGTGGCAAAAGGTTGCCTGCGGAGCTACGTTATCGACAAGAAGGAAAAGGAGCACATTTTGCAGTTTGCGCCCGAAAATTGGTGGATTGCCGATCAAAACAGCATCACGCACAACGAGCCCGCCATGTTTTACATCGACGCGGTAGAGGACTCGGAGGTGTTTCTATTTGGCTCAGCGTTCTTTCAGAAATTGCAGGCCATCGGCCCGGAATTTCAGTCGCTTTTCTATACGCTGCTGCAAAACAGCGTGCGCTCTATGCAAAAGCGGCTCATCAGCACGCTCAGCGCCACGGCCGAAGAGCGCTATCTGGAATTTATCCATACCTATCCAACGCTGGCCCTGCGCCTGCCGCAACGCATGATCGCCGCGTATCTGGGCGTAACGCCAGAATCTCTGAGCCGGATTCGTAAAGAACTAAGTATTCATAAGTAATTGATTTAAAGGTACTTATGAATATTTGGCTCTAAGGTTTTACCCTACTGTTGGTGTGAAGTTTACGAGCTCAAAGCCTGCTTTTCGTAGCGCTTTATCGATGTCGTCGGTAACGGGTTTGGCGCTGTGGCCGGCGGCAACTTCTACTTGGTTGCCTTCCACACGGTCTACCAATAGGCCCAGGCCGGTAAGCACTTCCCGAACCCGCACGATAGCCGCGTCGTCGTGCAAGCTGTTGATTTCCAATACATAACGGACAAGCTGGGTCAGGTCGGAAGGAGAGGAGTTAGACTGATCCATAACTATTGGGGTAGGGTAGAAGTGGGACTTTGGAAAGTGTACGGCAAAACGCCACTCGGGTCTGCATAGGGCGTCTGCGGAAGGGCCCTTAGCCAGTGACCCCGTGAGGTAGAAGATACGCATTTCTTATCCTACATCAAGGCGCTGGGTTTGGCGGAGCGGTAAATTTGTGTTGTAGCTGTGTGGAGAAATAGAGTCACAAAAAGCGCTCATGAACCGTAGCCATTTTTTGAAAGCATTGGCTTTGTTACCGCTTGCTTCGACTATGAAACTGAATGAATTAACTACTGCGGCATCCTCTTTCAAGAAGAGTGAGAAAATGCCGGTCCTGTTCGTAGGGCACGGCTCGCCCATGAATGCGTTGGAAGATAACCCGTTCACCCAGAAGCTAAACCGCATCGGCACCGACATCCGGCAGCGGCAGACGCCTACGGCTATCCTGGTGGTTTCGGCACACTTCCTGACCAAAGGCACGTATGTTACCGCCAGCCCAAAACCGGAAACTATTCACGATTTCGGCGGCTTTCCGGAGGCGCTGTTCCGCGAGCAATACCCCGCGCCGGGCTCGCCCGAATACGCTCGGGAAATCATGAAGATGGTGCCCGAAGTGCAGGACACCGAAGAATGGGGCCTCGACCACGGCGCCTGGACCATCCTGAAGCACATGTTTCCGGAGGCCGACATTCCGGTGTTTGAATTGAGCCTCGACTACGGCCGCAGCCCGCAATACCACTTCGATCTGGCCCAGCGCCTGCAATTTTTGCGCGAGCGCGGCGTGCTCATCATCGGCAGCGGCAACATCGTGCACAACCTGCGCCAAAGTATGCCCAAACTGATGGCCCAGGACGCGACGCCCTACGACTGGGCCGTGGAATTTGACGAGTGGGTGAAAACCAAAATCAACCAGCGTGACTTCCAAAGCCTGATTGATTTTCACAAAGCCGGCACCATGGGTGCCCTCTCCGTGCCGACCGTAGATCATTATCTGCCAGTGCTTTATACCTTGGGCTTGGCTGACAAAAACGAAAACATCACGCAAGCCTACGAAGAAGTATACTACGGCGGCCTGAGCATGCGTACGTTTATTGCTGGGTAACTAATTGATAGTAAAATACTTGCAAAAAGCGCCTGGCAGAAGCTAGGCGCTTTTTTGTGCACTATTTATCCTGCCTGCGACAAAGGACTTCCCACTAATCGTCTGTAGATTGCCGGCTCACGTGCGTTCGAAAGGATTATGAGCCATAACTGCTTCAAAAACAGCTTTTTACTGTTTGCTCTGGGAGCTTCCGCCTTATCGGTGCAGGCACAAGAGCTTGCTTCTAAATCAAAGCCCGGAAAACCAACTACTTACCAGCTCAAACCAACACCCCAAACGGTAGCTTGGGGCTTTTACGATGCCAGTGCTAAGCCTGTGCTGCGCATCAAATCGGGCGATGCCGTGGACGTGCAAACGCTGATCACGTCGAGTCCGACGCGGCTGGAAGGCGCTGGCGTGGCGCCTAACCAAGTAGAGCAGTCGTTGCGAGACATCTACAAGGATGTCACCAACAAAGGGCCTGGCGGTCACATTCTTACGGGCCCCATTTACATCGAAGGTGCCGAACCGGGTGATGTGCTTGAGGTAAGAATCAAGAAGGTGAAGCTGGGCATTCCGTATGCTTACAACGGTTTCGGGCCTACCAGCGGCTTCATCCCCGAGGATTTTGGCTACGCCAAAATGAAGATCATTCCGCTCGACGAGAAGCACATGGTGGCCCATTTTGCGCCCGGCATCGACATTCCGCTGCACCCGTTTTTCGGGAGCATGGGCGTGGCCCCACCGCCGGCCGCGGGCCGCATCAACAGCGCGCCTCCCGGTATTCACGCCGGCAACCTCGACAACAAAGAGTTGGTTGCCGGCACTACGCTTTATATTCCGGTGCACGTGCCGGGAGCTTTGTTTGAGGTCGGCGACGGCCATGCCGGTCAGGGCAACGGCGAGGTAGACATCACCGCCTTAGAGACTTCCCTTCAGGGCACGCTGGAATTTATCGTGCGCAAAGACATGCACCTGACCTGGCCCCGCGCCGAAACGCCGACCGCCTACATCACCATGGGCATGGACGAAGACTTCACGAAAGCCAGCAAAATTGCGGTGCGCGAAATGGTTGATTTTCTGGTAGAGGAAAAAGGCCTAAGCCGCGACGACGCCTACATGCTGTCGAGTGTCGCCGCCGATCTGGAAGCGACGCAGGTAGTTGATGGCACGCGCGGTGCCCACATGATGATCCGCAAGAGTATTTTCGGCAAAAAGTAAGGCGACGGGCAAACCTGGCGTTCGTCCTACCTTTGCCAGATCTTTTACCGTGGCTATCGCCACCTGTTCTCCGTTTTACATGTTGAAGAAGTGTTTCGCCCTCCTCTGCCTAAGTCTTTTGCCGTTCAGCCTCCTGGCATGGGGCGTAGTAGGGCACCGGGCCGTCGGGAAAATTGCTGAAAACCACCTGAATAAAAATGCGAAGCGTCGGATCGCGCAACTGCTTGGGAGCGAGCGTATTCCGATGGTGGCGACCTGGGCCGACGAAGCACGATATTCCAACGAATACTCCTACACGGCCCCTTGGCATTTTATCAACACCCCGCTCGGGCTGCCTTCCGATCAATACATCAGCCTAGTAAATAAGATGGCGGAGCCCAATGCGTATATGGCCCTTAATCAGAATATTAAGGATCTGAAAGATCCGGCCAAATCACAGGCGGAAAAGGTCATTGCGCTGAAATTCGTTATTCACCTTGTGGGCGACATTCACCAGCCCATGCACGTAAGCCGCGCCGAAGACCAGGGCGGCAACAAGATATCCGTCAAATACCAAGGCAAAGACACCAACCTGCACAGCCTGTGGGACAGCGGACTGGTTGAGTACGAGGGGTTTACCTATTCAGAACTGGCTGCGGCACTCGACCACGCCAGCAGCGCCCAGATTCGGCAGTGGCAAAAGGATGACATCTCGACCTGGTTGTTTGAGTCTTACCAGATCAGCCAGCGACTCTACCAAGAAACCGAGCAAAACCCTACCTTCGACTACCGCTACAACGCGGCTCATCTGCCCACTGTTGAACAGCGAATCGAGCAGGCGGGCATCCGGTTAGCCGGTGTGCTGAATAATATTTTCAGCTAGGTAATACATTGACTATTAAATAGTTGTAACGACAAAGCCGCTAGCTCAGCTAGCGGCTTTGTCGTTTTATGTGTTACGTCTGCTCTTTGGCGGCAAAAGCGGCCCGCGCCTGTGCGATTTGCGGGGCGTGTTCGTTGGCCCAGTTGCCAAATTCAATCATCGCCTCTAGCAAGCTTATCCCCAGGTTGGTAAGGCGGTATTCTACGCGGGGCGGCACCTCGGCGTACACTTTGCGAGCCACCAGTCCATCGCTTTCCAGCGAACGGAGCGTAACGGTGAGCATGCGCTGCGAAATGCCATCGATGCGTTTACGCAACTCATTGAAACGCAGGCTCTCGACCGAGCCAAGGTGCAGAATGGAAAGCATCGACCATTTGTCGCCAATGCGGTCTAGAATATCGCGCACGGGACAGAGGCCGATGCCGTTTTCGGGTACGGTCAGAATTTTTTGAGCTGCCGCTCCAAGCGTAAATGCCTGATTATCAGCAATAGTTATCTCCATGTACCTTAGGAAGTAGAAAATGCCTTCTTGTGTAGCGCAAAGCGCGCCTTTACTTTTGAGTTACTAAAAGTAACTATTGACTTCTTAACACCCAAACCCATGCTAGCAATTACAGGCGCTACCGGTCATCTGGGCCGCGCCACCATCGAAGCCCTGCTGCCAAAAGTAGCTGCAAACCAAATTGTTGCGCTGGCGCGCGATCCCCAAAAAGCCACCGATCTCAGCGAGCGAGGTGTGCAGGTGCGAGTAGGCGATTACGATGATGTTGCCTCTTTGGTAGCAGCTTTTCAAGGCGTTGAAAAGGTGCTGCTTATTTCCGGCGATGATCTCGAAAAGCGTACGCAGCAGCACAAGAACGTGATCGATGCGGCCAAACAGGCAGGCGTGAAGCACGTTATTTATACCAGTGTGCTTAATCCTTCAAAGGATTCGCATTTCACGGCCTCGCCCAGCCATGTGGCCACCGAAGAGTATCTGCGCGGTTCGGGTTTGACGTACACGCTTTTCCGCAACACGCTGTACCTGGACTTTGTACCGATGTTTTTGGGGCAGGATGCAGTGCCTAGCGGCAAAATATATTCGGCGGCCGGCGACGGCAAAGTGACCTACGCTCTGCGGAACGAAATAGCGGAGGCGCTGGCTAACGTGCTGACATCCAACGGCCACGAAAACCAGACGTACGACATTGCTCCAGCGCCCGCTTATTCTATGCAAGAAATTGCGGCAACGCTCAGCGAAGTTGTTGGCAAACCCGTTGAGTATGTTTCGATTTCGAGCGCCGACATGGCTGCAGGTATGCGCCAGCACCAAGTGCCCGAACCCGTCGTGACGATGATGGTAGGCTTGTCGGAAGCGATGCGGGCAAATGAGTTTAACCACCCAAGCGATGCGTTTGAGAAGTTGCTCGGCCGTAAATCCACGGACGTGAAAACATTCCTGGCGAGCGTGTACGGCAAGTAAAGAACCTGCACGCTCAAGTAGGCTCCGTTGAGCGTAAACTGTTGTGGAGGCGTGAACATTTGGCCGAGAAGTCAGTTGCTTAGCCCCAACAACCAACCCGTACCTACTCGAATGAGCTATCCCAACGCCGTATCGCTTCAGGCCTCCGACAACACCCAACTAAATGCCTACACGGCTTTTCCGAGCACGCCCGGCACGTATCCCGGCATTATTCTGCTGCAAGAAGCCTTTGGCGTAAACGCCCACATTCGCAGCGTTGCCGACCGGCTGGCGCAGGAAGGTTTTGTGGTAATTGCGCCCGAGCTGTTTCACCGCACCGCCGCACCGGGCCTGGAAATTCCGTATTCCGATTTTGCCAGCGCTGCGCCTCATTTTCAGGGCATTACGCCGGAAGGGCTAACGGCCGATTTGCAGGCGTCGCTGGGTTGGCTACAGGCACAGGACAACGTAGTAGCCGACAAAATTGGCAGCATTGGGTTCTGCCTGGGTGGCCGGGTGTCGTTTTTGGCCAATGCAGTTTTGCCGTTGGCTGCCGCTGTATCGTACTACGGGGGCGGCACGCACACACTCACCGATCGGGCCCAAGATCTGCATGCGCCGCATCTGTTTTTCTGGGGCGGCCTCGACAAGCACATTTCGAAAGAGCAGATAGCCAGCGTTATACAAGCTCTGGACACTGCCGGAAAGCCTTACATCAACACTGTCATCTCTTACGCCGATCACGGTTTTCACTGCGATGCGCGCCCCAGCTACAACCCCGACGCGGCGAAAGAAGCCTGGGCGCTTACGTTGGCTTTCTTCAACGAAAAGCTGCGCTAAGATCTGGCCAAGGAGGTTTTGCCTTTGCTGAATAATAAAAACGCCCGGCGCCGACGCCGGGCGTTTTTTATGTTAAGCGTTTTGGGCAGAAAACAGGATTAAAGCGCTCACAGCAAAGCATTTCTGTGGCTCATTCGTCAGCAGAGTAGGAGGGCGTTGCTTGCGCTCCGTTTGCGTTTCCGCCGCACATTAATCCTTGAAACGATGAAACAACTAACGCTGCTTTTGCTCGGCAAGCGCCGGGAGTTTATGCAACAACTGCTTCCCCAGGTGCGCGAAGCAGGCTTTTACGCGCTGGGTTCTACCAGTCTGGCTACTGTACACGACGATTTTGACGCCCGCGACTTCGATGTTATCGGGCTAGGCGGGTGGTTTGGGCCTGAGGAACGCGCCCGAATGAAAGAAACCTTTCGGCGCCAAAACCCCCAAATTGTCGTGCTTGATTTGGTGGGGCCGGTGGCTTTGGAGCAATTGAAAAGTTTTGCCGCTGGTCGTGAGCTTACTGTGGCACAGCAGCTTATGGCCACTTTTGATGGTTCGCTTGAAGTGCGTTTCGCCCTTAGTGAAGCCAGTGCCGTGGAGCTGACGCTTTACTATTACGACGCGGCGCCGAGAGCCGAAACGCTGCTGCACGGCGTTGCTTCGGCTGGCGAAACAGTGCTGCGTATATCGCCGGAAAAGCTTGGTCAAGGGCCTAACTTTCTGGTGCTAAAGGCCGAAAATGGCGATATTCTAACGCATCGGATTGAGATTGATTTGATGATACAGGCTTAATATATTGAATATCAATGCGTTATGAAATATAGCAACTTGGAGAACCTTAAATTGGGCAGCCAGTAAGACCGTAGCTCGGCTTTAACATACTAAGCGCGGGAGAAGTATACGCAACACGTTTTTACTTCCTACCCTGGCGCTATGAAGAAGGCAATTCGGCAGTTTCCGCCCGCCTATTTTGCAATGGTCATGTCCACCGGGATCATCTCGCTGGCGGCGAAAGAGCTAGAAATGGAAGGCATAGCCGAAGCGTTCTTCTACCTCAACCTGCTGATTTATCCGCTGTTTCTGCTTCTGTTGGTGCTGCGCGCCTTCCTGGATTTCAAAGGGCTGTGGGCGGAGCTTACTTCGCATGCAAAGGGTGCCAATTTTCTGGCTTTGGTACCGGCTACGTGTCTGGTCGGAAGCCAGTTTGTGCAGTTGCGACACAACCAGGCTGTAGGTAATGCGCTGTGGGTGTTGGCGTTAGCAAGCTGGCTGGTATTGTCGTATTCGTTTCTGCTGGGCGTAAGCATCGGGGAGGAAAAGCCGGATTTGGAGAAAGGACTCACGGGCAGCTGGTTGTTGCTGGTGGTAGCTACTGAGTCGCTGGCGGTGCTGGGCGCAAAGCTCGTTTCCGGCTGGCCCGTCCCGCTGGAAGTAGGATTTGTTGGTACTGTTGGGGCTTTTTTGCTCGGCAGCCTGCTGTATGTTGTGCTCATCACGCTGCTGATCTACCGGCTTACTTTTGTGCGGTTGGGCGAAGAGGAGGTAGGCGCCGCCTACTGGATTAGCGTGGGGGCCAGCGCGATTACCGTGCTGGCCGGAACTACCTTGGTATCGGCCCTTGATAAAGCCCACGTCCTGAGCGACATAGTGCCGTTCGTAAAGGGCTGGAGCGTATTATTCTGGGTTGTCAGCAGCTGGTGGATTCCGCTGGTGGCGGGCCTGCGCCTGTGGAATCATCTGCGGACGCGGCCGGCATTTGCCTACAGCCCGCCTTACTGGAGCATGGTATTTCCGCTGGGTATGTACACCGCCGCTACGCTGCGCCTGGCCGAAGTCCTGCCCGTGCATCAGCTACAAAGCATTTCGGCGGGCTTTATTTACGTTGCGTTGCTGGCTTGGGTGCTGGCGTTTGGCGGCATGCTCTACCACTTTGCAACGGCCGCCATAACGCCACAACCAGCATGATCGAAAGAAACTGTTAAAAGGTCTTAATCGGCTACGATTAAGGTTTGGGGCGCGGCTTGTTTCATGCGGGTCATGAGCCAATCGAGCTGCCGTCTGGTTTCCTTCTTGCAGTGCGTACACAGCGCTTCCAATTCCTTATCGCGCAGACCCAGAGCGGCTTGTGAAATCAAGATCCAGCACAAATCGACTTCGTTGGCGAGCAGCCACAGATCGTGCAAATCGCGCAGCAGGCCCAAACTGCCGTTGCGGACTCCATCGAACAGGGCGTTGTGCAAACGGTCGGGCTCGGGGCTTTTGTCCTCCGAATACTTTGCGATAAACGGTTGCAGGCGCCCGTGGTGCTGCCGCGACCACGCCGACAGCAGCAGGCAGGTCTGCTCGACGTCGGACTCGTCTTGGTGGTGACGGGCCACTTTCTCCAGCGAGTCGGCCAGCAGCTTCTCGCTGGTGTCAATCAAGCCTAAGTAATTAGCTAAGTGCATGATAATGAGGCTGAATTACGCTTTTTTAATTCGGACGGCGGCGTACTTGAAATGCGGCTGTTTGCTGACGGGGTCCCACTCGGTAAGTGTCAGCTCGTTGGCCGCCCGCGGCCGATCGTCTTTGTCCCAGTAGCCGTAGTGAAACGGGAGAAAGACCAGCCCCGGCTCGATGTCGCCGATGCGGGCGGGCTCGCGCACCTTGCCGCGGCGCGATTGCACCTCCACCATATCGCCTTCGGCGATGCCGTAGCGGGCAGCGTCCTGCGCCGATAGCTGCACGTAGGCATCGGGCGCGGCATCCTGCAAGGCCTTGGCGCGGCCCGTTTTGGTGCGCGTGTGAAAGTGATATACCAGCCGGCCCGTCGTGAGCCACAATGGGTAGTCCTTATCTGGTTCTTCGTGCGGGGGCTGATAATCAACGCCTTTGAGAAAAGCTTTGCCCTTCGGATCGATCAATTTGTAGTCATCCTGGGTGCGGGCAGCGCCCGTTTCCAGGTCGTAGCCGTAGTCTTCGCAATAGTCGACATCGGTGCAGAAGACGGCGTCGGTGTAGAGGTGTTTGGCTCCGTCGGGGTATTGGTCGTTGCAGGGCCACTGAATGCCCGAGCCGCCGGTGAGCTTGGCGTAACTCAGGCCGGTATAGTCGCACGGACGGCCGCGGGTGCATTCGCGCCAGGCGTTGAAGGCATCTTCCGGCGACTGCCAAGTGCTACTCAATAGCGGCTTGCCTTCTTTATCGCGGAAATCCATGCGGCGGGAGTAATCCACGAAAATATCGAAGTCAGAGCGTGCTTCACCGGGCGGATCAATGGCTTTGTGGGAGAGGTGAACGGTGCGGTCGACGTTGGTAAAGCAACCCGTTTTTTCGCCCCAAATAGCGGCGGGTAGCACAACATCGGCATATTGGGTGGTTTCGGTCGAGAAGGCGTCCTGCACGATCACGAACAGATCTTTCTTCTTCAGAATTTTGCGGATGCGATCCAGATCCGGCATCGAAACAAGTGGGTTGGTGCCGCTGATCCAGAGCATTTTGATAGAGCCCGTTTCGCAATAACGCCAGATTTGCATAGCGTGCGTAGGCGGCGACCAGTGCGGAATCTTGTCGATGTCCACGTTCCACAAGTCGGCCAACTCCTGAACATGCTTTTGGTTGCCCCAGTTGCGAAACGCCGGCAAATCGCCGTCGGCGCCGCATTCGCGGGTGTTCTGGGCCGTAGGCTGGCCGTTCATCTGGTAGATACCGCACCCATCGCGCCCGATCAGGCCGCGCAGCAAGTGCAGGTTGTTGATCTGAACGGCTGCTGCCGTGGCCTGCATCGACTGATATACACCTTGTAAGGCACTGGATACCAAGGTATTGCAAGTACCTAGTATGCGAGCCGCTTCGCGCAGCTTATCGGCGGGCACGCCGCTAAGGCGCTCCACCCGATCAGGCGTCCACAGTTCGACGATCTTTTTCAGCTCCTCGAAGCCAACGGTGTGAGTATCAATGTATTCCTGGTTGATGTGGCCCGCCTGAATAATGAGATGCAGTAGCCCATTCATCACCGGGATGTTGGTGCCCACGCGGGGTGCCAAATGCACGGTGGCCTTCTCGGCGGTGTAGGTTCGGCGCGGATCAATCACGACCAACTTCGGCGGGTTGGGGCCAGCCAGCCGATCCAGAATGCGCATCCACAGCACGGTTTGCTGGGAAGCTGTGTTATGGCCGACGTGCAAAATGGCTTCCGTCGTGTCCAGGTCGGTGTAGGAGCCGGGCTGCCCGTCGGATCCAAACGAGGCTTTCAGAGCGGCGGCCGCGGTCGCGGTACACAGGCGCGTATTGCCGTCCATGTGGGGCGTGCCCAAACCCGCTTTCCCCAGCACTCCCAGCGCATAGTATTCTTCCAGAAACAGCTGCCCCGAGGTATAAAAGCCAATGGAGCTGCTGGTGTGTTGCTCCACCAACTCCTTGGATTTCTGCACGATCAACCCCATGGCTTCGTCCCAGGTAGCTTCTTCCAGCTGCCCGTTACGTCGAATGAGCGGTTTGGTCAGGCGGTCCTTGCTGTGGTTGGCAACCCAGGCGTGCAGGCCTTTAGGCCCCAGCCGCCCGTGGTTGATGCGGTCGGCGGCCCGGCCGCGCACGCCCACGATACGCCCGTCTTTTACCCCAATATCTATTCCGCAGCCATTGGAGCACAGCACGCATGCAGATTGTACCCACCGGTCGGGCGTTTCCTCAATATGCTCATCTACTCGCACGGGCCACTGGCCCTCATAGCCGGTGCGCTGGCCCCAAATGTCAGCAATACTGTCGCGGGTTTCTTCCATGTGGCAGGCTTGATTTTAATCCCATTTTAATGTGGATCACAAGCCGCTTTACGTGAGTGCAGGCAGGAAGATATAGCCGAGGTTAACTAATTGAATGTCAAGTTATTATAATATAATTATTTTTTAACGCTCTGATTGTAAGCTTATTATAAACAAACAAGGCCAAGCTGTTAAGCTTGGCCTTGTGATAAAAAGTGTGCGGGAAGTTATTTCAGCTTCTGCTGAATCAGCGCGATCACTTCGGCATTGCCACTTTCTTTGGCGGTAGCCAAAGCATCTTTGCCATCGTCGTCTTTGGCCTTTACATCGGCGCCGTTGGCGAGCAGCAGCTCTACAATGGATTTATTGCCTTTGCCGGCTGCCGTCATGAGCGCGGTTACCTGAAAAGCGTCTTTGGCATTGACCTGCGCTTTGTGCGCGATCAGGGTTTTCACCACTTCCAAGTTGTTGTTGGTGGCCGCTGTAATGAGGTAGCTGGTTTTGAAGCCGGGTACTACTTCGATCGCTGCGTTGGGGTCGGCACCGGCTTTGAGCAGCGTTTCGACTTGGGCAGCGTTGTTTTTCATGACGGCGGTGAAGAGCTCCTTGCTAGGCGTCTGAGCCATGGCCAAAGCTGCGCAGCTCAACAGGAAAACCGTCAGGAGGAGAATTTTTTTCATTGGGTACGCGTGATCATACTTGTATAATTCTGTAAAAGTATAAAAAGCACCAGATGCTTCCACCAGGCGCTTTCAAGAAAAATTAATAATTTGATAAGATCAGGACTATTACGCTGTCAGGACGGCATTGCGCTTCTTTTTACCTTTTTTGAGTCGGTTTAGCCACATGATTACGCCCGTTACCGGAAATGTGGTGCCTAAGAAACAGACAATCAGGGCAATGATTTTGGAAGGCGTACCAAAAATGGATCCTACGTGTATCGGGCGAAATGTCCGGCGCACGCGCTGGCCGAGGTTGCGGTCTTCGAAATCCAGTTTGCCCAGCACCTGCCCCGTGTACTGATCGAGGTAAAGTTCATCGCCGGCAGTTTCGTGGGCCGCGTTAGGGCGGAGCATGTTTACCCGGATGCTCTCGGCCGAATCTTTGGGCAGTTGAATGGCGAAAAACGCCGCGTCGCCGGCTTGCGAACGGGCCGCTGCGTAGGCGGCATCCAACCCGATGGCTTTGCCGCCGGTTGCCGCCTGCGATTTGGGAGGCTCCGGGTTTTTCATCTCCGAGCCCGTGACAGTATAAATGCCTTTGTTAAACCATTCGAAGGACCACGCTAGGCCGGTGAAGGCAAACACAAACAGAAACAACGCGCTGTAAAAACCCAGCACGAGGTGCAGGTCGTGGTTGAGCCGTTTCCAGCTGGCACCCCACTTGATGGTCAGGCGCTGCTTCACCACCTTGCGCGTAGCCGGCCACCACAGCACAACGCCTGTGCCGATGATAAACAGGAAAAACAGCGTACTCATGCCCACAATCAGCTTGCCCGCTGCGCCGCCCACCATGCCGCGGTGCAACGCCATCATTGTGAAAAAGAACGAGTCGCGGTAGTTGAGCTTGCCCACCACGGCACCTGTGTAAGGATTTATAAAGTATTGTGGTCCGCGCCCGCCTTCGCCGCCGCGTTGTTCGCCCTTCGCGCCGGGTTTGCCGCCTTTTTCTGGCTGTTGGGGGCGCTGGCCTTCCGGTTTGCGCTCGCCCATCGGCGCGCTCCCCGCCAAGCTCACTTCCACAGTCCGCAACGGATCGGCGTACACCTTCACGCCGGTCACTTTTGCTTGTGGAGTTTCCGCTTTTACGGCTTGCACCAACTGCGCTAAAGGCAAGCGCGGTTGGCTGCTGACCGATACAAAATAGCGCTCTGGGTGCCAGGCCTGCTCCAGCTCTTTTTCAAACACCAGCACGCCGCCCGTGAAGCAAACCAAGGCAATGACCAGCCCCGAAGCCAAACTGAGGTAGAGGTGAATGTTGCGAAAAAACGTCTTCATCATGGCAAGCGCAGCTTTTTTATCGACTCAACGGATCAAAACCCTTGAGTTGTAAGTAATTGATAATCATATAGTTGTATTACAGCTTGTAAGAAAGCGTAGCCGAGAAGTTACGCGGGGCGATGGGGTTCACGCTGTTGTCATCGTGGAGGTTGTAGCTGAGTTCGTCGAGGATGTTGGCCAGCTTCACGCGCAGCGACAGCCGCTCGTACGAATAGCCCACCGAGGCATCGAACAGCACGTAATCGGGAATGGCGATGAGCTTGAACGCATCGTTGAAGGACTTGCCGGTACTGGCATCCACGAGGCGCGTGTTGCGGCCGGCCAGCTTATCGCCGACGTAGTAGCCGGTTACGCCAGCGGTCAGGCCTTTCAGGAGGGTATTGTCGCTGAAGGTGTTACCGAAGTTATAGAACAGGCTTAGGTTGGCCGTATGAGCCGGGTTGTAGCGCAGGCGGCTGCCGTTTTCGTAGATGTTGCTCTTCGTGTACGCGGTGTGGTTGAAGCTGTAGCCGGCAATGAAAGACCAGCCTTGATAGGGCTTGCTCACGATGTCCACTTCCACGCCTTTGCTGGTTACTTCGCCGGCCAACTCCTGCGCCGTAGGGTAATTTCTGTTCCAGGCTGGGTTCGGCGTGTCGGTGCCGCTGATAAACTGCTGAATGGTCTGGGCCTGGTTGCTGTTCACGATGCGGTAAGCCGTCACGTTGGCCGACAGTGCTCCTTTAAACAAGTCATTTTTGACGCCGACTTCAAATTGGTCGATCAGAGAAGGAGCGAGGTTGGCGCCAGTCGCGTCGATGCCGGTATTGGGCGAGAACGAGTTAGAGTACGAGGCAAAAAGGGCGGTAGTCTTAATAGGTTGATACACAAGGCCCAAGCGCGGCGAAAAGGCGTTGTCGTAGCGGCGGTTTTCCTTCACGGTCGCCACGACTACACCCGAAGCATTGGGAGCGGCATAGGTGTACACGTCGCTGGGCGTTTCCTGGTAGCTCCAACGCACCCCGGCCAACAGCTTGATTTTCTCGCTGATGCTCAGCAAGTCCTGCACGTAGAAGCCTGCGCGGCGGGTGTTGCCGAGTGTGCGGGTGTTGCGCAACAAGGCTTCGTAGCTGCTCACGCGGCCAGCGGGTTGGCCCAGTACTTTGCTGCGGTCCAAGACGTTGATAGAGTCGTATGCCTGAGCTACATAAGCCAGCGTGTTCGTTTGGTATTGATCAGCATCGGCACCCAGCAGCAAAGTGTGGTTCAAAAAGCCGGTCCGAAATGAGCCCGTCAGGTCAAGTTGAGCCAAGTAATAATTCTCGGCTGTTTTGGTGCGTTGCAGGTTACGGCCCCAGTCGCCGTAGAGGCTGGATTTGGCGTGGGCCGGAACGTAGCCCGGAGTGCCCACTTTCCCGACCGCTGGCATGGTGCCGTTGTTGATGCTTGTGGGCCGCGAAGCGCTGCGCAACTCGTTTTCATAACGCTGAAAACCGGCAACGGCGCGTATTTGCCAGGCATCGTTTAGGTGACTGGTCAGGGTGGCCGTAGTGCTGGTCTGCTGAGTGGCGTTCTGGGCGCCGGGTGCGTTCAGAAAGCGGCTGCGCGCCTCCAGGATCTGGTAATCAATGGCCCCGACGCCGAAGTCGGGCGTGCGGTTGTCGCGCAGGTAGTCGCCTTCCAGCACCAAATTGGTTTTGTCGGTCAGCTTAAGGAGCAGCGACGGATTGACGTACACCCGATTCGATTTTACCTGATTGCGGTAGCTGTCGCTGCGCTCGTAAGTGCCGTTGAGGCGATACGCTACTTTTTCGCTCTGGCCCACTGCTCCGTATACGTCGAACATGGGCTTTACAAACCCAAAGCTCCCGGCGCGCAACGCCACCGACCCGCCCTGCTCGAAGCGCGGTTTTTTGGTCACGAGGTTGAGCACGCCGCCCGCGGCCACGTTGCCGTACAAAATAGCCGCGCTGCCTTTCAGTACTTCCAGGCTTTCGAGCGAGCTGGCTTCGGGCATGATGCCGTTGTTGAAGCGCACGCCGTTTTTGAAGGTGTTGTTGCTGCCGTACGCAAAGCCACGGCTGCCTAATTCTTCCTGCGTGCCGCCGGTGGTGCTGGTCACGTAAATGCCACTGACATTGGTGATTGCGTCGCTTAGGTGCAGAACCTGCTGCTGCTCCAGTGTCTCTTGGCTGATGGAAACCACGCTCTGGGGCAAATCCAGGGGGCGAACGGGCATTTTGCCGATCAGCGTAGGCTTTTGGTTGATGGTGCGCGTGGCGGTCACTTTCACTTCGGCCAACTGCTGCGCACTCTGTGGCAGCGTTACGGTGGGCAGCGTCAGGGTCTGGCGCGACTGGATCTCAACGGTAAATTCCTGTGGAGCTACGCCCAAGTAGCTGATTACCAAGGTGCTTTTGCCAGCAGGTACTTGCAGGGTGAAATGGCCCGCGGCGTCGGTATTGGTACCGATTGTCGAGCCTTTTACCATCACCCCAACTTGTTCGGCGGGCTGCCCTTCGGCCGTTACAATCTGCCCTGTTACGGTTCCCTTCTGCAACTCACCTGGCCCAAATGCGGAGGTTAGCATCAATACCATAAGCAAGGCCGGGAGCAGTACAAGAGAGCGCATCGTTATTTAGACTGATTAAAAACAATGCAAACTTAAGGGCTTATTTAGATTTAATACAAATAATATTGAGCTTAATCACAGGATTTTGAATAAATATTTGATAATGAGAACTTTGTGATAAAAGAGGGTCTGGTAAAGGCATAAAAAAAGAGCCAGGCCTTTTAAGCCTGGCTCTTTCCAATGCAACACAATAGTTTGTCTTAATGCTGACTAACAGCCAGTTGCGCAGTTGTTGGTCTCAGTTCAAAGGCCTGAGCCAGGAGCTCATAAGAGCGTAGCCGGTCGGCAAAGTCGTAGGTGATGGTGACGGCTACTACTTCGTCCACGCCGTATTGGGCGGCCAGCTGCGTTAGTTTAGCCTTCACTTGCTCCGGCGTGCCGCTCACCATGCGTTGCCGGTGGTAAATGAGGCGGTCGTGCTCGGCCGGGGAAAGCCCGAAGTTGGTAAGCGCAGCGTAGGGCGGAATGTTGATGCGTTCGCCGCGTTCGAGGCGTAACATCTGCATGGCCATCGTGTCTTCAAGCTGACGCGCTTTGTCTTCCGTATCGGCGCAAAGCACGAAAATGGCTACGTTGGCCTGCGGGGCCGAAAGTAGGGCCGAGGGTTTGAAGCGCTCTTTGTACAGGCGCATCATGTTGGGGCCACCGATCGGGTTGATGAAGTGCGCAAAGGAAAACGCCATGCCCAGGTACGCCGCAAACAGGCCACTTTGGCCGCTGGAACTCAACATCCACAACTCGGGCACGGTGGGCGCTTGCGGGGCGGCTTTTATCTTTTCCTGAATGGTATCGGGCTCGGCGGTGTCGGTAAGGAAGCGGCTCAGATCCAGGAGTTGCTCCACGAAATCGTGCTCGTTGAAGGTATTGCCCGGGTTGAGCGCCGTGGCCGTGAGGCGGTCGGCGCCGGGCGCGCGGCCAATGCCCAAGTCGATGCGGCCGGGGTACAGCGTTTCCAGCATCCGGAAGTTTTCGGCCACCTTCAGGGCGCTGTAGTGGGGCAGCATTACGCCCCCGGAACCCAAGCGAATGTGCTGGGTTTCAACGCCTAAGCGGGCCAGCAACACTTCCGGAGTTGAGCCGGCTAAGGAGGAAGTATTGTGATGCTCCGAAACCCAGAACCGCGTATAGCCAAGCTGTTCCGTAAAACGAGCCAGCTGAATCGTTTCCTGGATTGCCTGCTGTGCTGTGCCACCCTGGCGGATAGGCGACTGATCGAGCACGCTGAGGCGGAGTGAAGACGGGGAAGGCATAGCTTAAGTATTAAATCTAGTGTATAACCGCAGGCATGAGCCACGGTTCGACCCGAAGTAAATGCCAACAACAAAAGAATGTGTGAATATGAAGCGGACGAAGCGATAATCTCCGGATGCAACCCTATTGTGTTCGCGTGGCTCCTGATTGTGCTAGGGCCGCAATATCTGCCGTGAGGCTTTGGTTATGCTTTTCCAAGCAGGCAAAATTCTAAAAGAGTCGTTTCAACTACTTTGAATCTCATGCAGAACCTTCGTTTCCTCCTTGTTGTGCCCGTTGTTGTATTTACCTGGCTGGCCACGGCCGCCATGAGCCCAACACCCGTAAAGTCGCTCAAAGCCAAACTAAACGTGCTTACTTCGGGCCGGAGAGCGGCTCAAAGCAAAATTGGCCGCATTACGTGGCAAGGCAATAAAGCGATCTCAACCGAGCGCCTCAACCAAGTGTTAGGTGTGAAAACCGGCGATGCATACGATTCTGTGGCCTTACACAAGCGCCTGCAATACGATCCCAAAGGCGATATTACTTCGCTTTATATGGACCAAGGGTACCTGTTCTTCTCGCTGAATCCGCAAGTTCTGCATCGTCCAGACGGCAGTGTTGACTTGACGTTTGTAATTTCGGAAGGGCGGCAAGCCGAAATAGGCAACATCACCGTGAGAGGCAACCACAAAGTGTCGACGGAAGAAATATTAAAGATCATTCCAACGCACTCCGGCGAGCTATTTAGCCGGTCCAAATTGATGCAGGCTCAACGGAATATTGCTCAGATGGGCCCATTCGAGCGTACGAGGGTCGGTATAAACCCCAAACCAATTATGCGAGCCGATAAGCCGACAGACCAAGTTGACCTGGAATTTGTGCTTGTAGAAAAGAACAAACTTTAGGGTTAGGAGCGGGTTCCCGGCTTTAATTCTACCAAAGCAGGGTGCCGAACCATGTGGCTTTTGCGCAGCGGCAATTCTGGCACGAACAGCGTAGCAATCCAGCCAGCGGCCACTAAGAAGATGGTACAGAAGTAGATACGGGAAATCGCATGCGAAAAGGCGGCCCGCACTTCCGGCGAGTTGGTGGTCGAGGAAGGCGGCACGGTCGGGCCTTCGCTGATGGCGCTCCGCACTTCACTATGAGCGGTTGGGCTGGCTGTGGGACTTGAGATCTCCGATGGGGGCAACACCTGCGCCAAGCTGGCCGTGAGCACGGTGCCCAGCACCGCGGCCGAAATGGCGCCGCCAATCTGGCGAAAAAATTGACTGGCGGAGGTTGCCTGACCCAGAAACTGCGGCTCGATGGAGTTTTGAATGGCCAGCGTGTACAGCGGCATGATCGGCCCCAACCCAATGCCGCATAGCCCCAGATACAGCAATACCTGGTGGTAGGAAACGTCGAGGGGCATGGTGGCCAGAAAACTCAGGCTCGCCATCACAACCAAGCCCCCACCCAGCATCCAGTATTTGTAGTGCCCGAAGCGCGATACCATCTGGCCGGCTATCATGGAACCCAGCACGACGCCCAACGACAGCGGAATCAGGCTCACGCCCGCCCGGGTGGCCGACACGCCCACCACGTTGACCATAAACAGGGGCTCGAAAATGACGATGCCCAGAAAAGCGCCGCCCAGCAGAAACAAAGCCACGTTGGCCGAGCGAAAGACGCGGTTTTTGAACAGTCCGAAGTGCAGGACCGGGTTTTCGCACCCCAGCGAGCGAACCACAAACAGCGACAGGGCCACGAGCGACACCGCCAGAAAAGTGAGCGTAACCGGCGACAACCACCCATACACCGCTTTGTTGAGTTGCAGCGCGATCATGAGCGGCACCAAGCCCCCGATCAGGAGCAAAGCCGAGGGATAATCTAGGTGCTTGCGGCCGCCTCGCGGGCGCAAGGCCGGCATCTGGGTCAGGATGAACCACAGGGCCAGCGCGCCCAGCGGCAGGTTGACGTAAAAAACTAGCCGCCAGCCCGCCACCCCCGGAATCAGGTTGGTGCCGTGGTCGGTGAGCAGGCCGCCCATGAATGGCCCCAATACGGAGGAAGTGCCAAAAACGGCTCCCGTAAACCCTTGATATTTACCACGTTCCGAAGGCGGGAATAAGTCGGCGATGATGATAAAAGCCAGCGCAAACAAGCCCGCGCCGCCCACGCCCTGAATACCGCGAAAGATGATCAGTTGGCTCATGCCGTCGCCCAAGATGGGGAGCGTGCCAAACTCGCCGGCTAGTCCGCACAGCATCGAGCCCGTCAGAAAGATGCACACCGCTGTTACCTCGATGGTGCGCCGCGAGTAGGTATCGGCCAGCTTTCCGTAAATGGGCACCAACGTCGTGCTGGCCACCAGATACGCCGTGGCTACCCACGTAAAGCGATCCAGGCCGTGCAGGTCGGCCACGATGCGGGGCAGGGCCGTCGAGACGATGGTTTGGTCAAGAGAGCCCAGAAACATCGCCAGCAGAATACCGGCAAACGTGAGCATTTTATGACGATGGGTCAGCGAGCCGCGCATGGGTTGCAACAACAGGAGGGGAGTGAAGGTAGGTCGGCGGTGATAACAACTAAGATAGCGTAAGTAACGAACCCGAAGATTCTTAACGCGCAGCAATTCGCAGCGGTTGGCCCCGTATCTTCACCGGCTCAATTTTGCCGGCATGACCCTGACGCTTACCCTCCTGTGCTTGTTTGCCTTTTTGGCTGGTTTTATAGATGCTGTAGTAGGGGGCGGAGGCCTGATACAGCTGCCAGCTATGTTATTGTTGCTCAAGGGGGTACCCGTGCCAACTATTCTGGGTACGGGCAAAGTTTCGTCGTTGGCGGGCACTTCCGCAGCATTGCAGCGTTACGCCGGCAAAGTGCCGATGCGCTGGCGGGCCGTGGGCGCAGCGGCCGTTACGGCGGGGATGTTTTCTTTTGCCGGATCGCGGGTCGTGAGCCTGTTGCCTGCGGCACTGCTGCGGCCGTTGGTGCTGGGGCTGCTGGTCGTGATTGCGATTTATACTTTTTGGCGCAAAGATTTTGGTGCCATTCACGCCCCGCGGTTACCTGAAAATAAAGAGCCGCTCTACGGCATTCTCATAGGCGCTCTGCTCGGGTTCTACGACGGGTTTTTTGGACCGGGCACGGGCAGCTTCCTGCTGTTTGCCTTTGTGGGCCTGTTTGGCTACGATTTCATCACCTCGTCTGCCTCGGCCAAACTCGTGAACGTGGCCACCAACGTGGCCAGCCTTGCTTACTTCGCCTTCACCGACCAGATTTTATACCGTGTGGCGCTGCCCATGGCCGTCTGCAACATCCTGGGCTCCATGTTGGGAGCCCGCATGGCGCTCCGGCGCGGGACGGGATTCATGCGGGTACTGTTTTTGGTGGTAGTCTGCGGAATTATCGTAAAACTGGGCTACGATACCTTTCAACAAACATAATTATCTGACTACCAATACGGTAATGCGGGTATGTGCTATATCGTATTGGTAATCAGATGGTTGTTTTTATTCGCCGCCTGGCAGGCCCGGTACCGGGTTGCCCTGCGCACCTGACGTCGACGGAACGCCCATTTTCTCTTCGCGCTTGCGTTGGTAGCGGTCGAATTGCTGAGGCGTCAGTACTTCCTTCAAGGCTGCCAGTCTGGACTGGCCGATGTCGTCAACTACCGAGGCCATTTTACGCACATCGGTACGGTATTGCAGGCGGGCCGTCTCGACACCGCGCACGCTATTGAGGTTGATGTTGCGCACTTTTTCGGTTTGCTGAGGCGTGAGCGCCAGCGCCTGCCGCATATTGTCGGTGAGGGCGTTGGCACGCTCATCGACTTTGGCTGCCGGCGGAGCAGGAACCGGCTGAGCCGCGGACGGGCTACCCACTTTTGGGGTGGCAGCGGCCGTAGGCTTCGGTTTGGGCTTGGTGGAAGCGGTCTGGGCCAGGCCCACGACAGAGGAGCTAAGTAACAGAGCGGTAGCGAGGATGGTCGTTTTCATTTCTAAATACCAGAAGTCAACTAGGTGCAAATCGGGTGCAAGACCTGAGGAAAATAGCCTTGCGCGCCCAAAGCTGCCCTTAGCAGCTTGTAAATATGATGCCAATTTGGAGAAGCTGCTGCTAGTAACGTTCGGATGCGCCTGTTTCATTCAGCGAAAAGCCAAAAATTATGCGGGGCCCGAAGTGTAACCTTTCGGCTTAACTTCCTTACAACTAGTATGAAGCGAAAATCCCGAAAAAACTGGCTCGTTGCCGCCGGCGTAGGTGCTCTTGTTGCGGCGGCTACCGTTTGGAGCAACCGCCGTGGCTCTTATGACTTGGAAGGCAAAGTAATTCTGATTACCGGCGGCTCACGCGGGCTGGGACTGCTACTGGCCCGGCAAGCGGTGTCGGAAGGTGCCAAGGTGGCCATCTGTGCCCGCGATGCCGAAGAACTGGAGCGGGCTCGGGAGGAACTCAGCGCCGGCGGCGCCGAAGTGATGACCCTGCAACGCGACATGACCAACGCCGAGGAAGTACGCACGCTCGTAGCCGAAGTGCAGGCAAAGCTTGGCCCCATCGATGTGCTGGTCAACAACGCGGGCATTATCACAGCCGGCCCCATCGACAACGTGGATCTGCGTGATTACCAGGAGTCTATGGATACGCACTTCTGGGCGCCGCTGCACACCATGCACGCCGTGTTGCCCTCGATGCGGAAGCGGGGCGAAGGGCGCATCATCAACATTGCCTCAGTAGGCGGCAAGGTAGCCGTGCCGCATTTGGCCGCTTACAGCGCCAGCAAATTTGCGTTGGTGGGCCTGTCGGAAGCCTTCCGGTCGGAGCTGATCCAGCAGGGCATTTTGGTAACCACCGTTTGTCCGGGCCTGATGCGCACGGGCAGTGCCCGCCACGCCATCGTGAAAGGGCAGCATAAAAAAGAGTACGCGTGGTTTACCATCGCCGACTCGCTGCCCGTGCTTTCGATGAATGCCGAAAGCGCCACCCGCCAAATCTGGAATGCCTGCCGGCGGGGCGAAGCCGAAGTCATTCTGAGCTTGCCGGCCAAATTGCTGGCGGGTTTTCACGGCTTGTTTCCGGGCACTACCGCCGACGTGTTGGGCTGGGTAAACCGCGTGTTGCCCGAGCCCGACGAGTATGGCTACGAACGCCGCCACGGCTACGAAAGCGAATCTGATCTGACAAAATCCTGGGTGACCATTCCCAATCGCCGCGCCGAACGCCGCAACAACGAGCTAACCAGCGATCGATAGCAAATATCTGATAATCAGGTATTTGTAAAATAAACGCGCCCGACTAAATAGCCGGGCGCGTGTTGTTGCAGAAGTGTGCGAGTATTAACGCATAAACACCGAAGTGATGGTTGAGGCTTGGCCTTCTGCGGCAGCGTTCGTCTGGGTCAGGCGAAGCACGGTAGGCGTCAGCTCGGCCACACCAAAGCGGCGGACAGAGCCCTTCAACGTAACGGTCAGCGAATCGCCGGTTGCGTTGAGCTTCCAAGTGCCCGGAAGCTGCTGCGGATCAGCGGGAGTAGCTTTCAGCGTGCCTTCGTCCAACAGGTAAGAGCCGTCGGCATTGTATTGGATTTGGTTGTCGCGCAACCAAGGTTTTACCAAGAAAAATAGGTCGGTAGTAACGACGCCTTTACCAGCTTCTGCGGCTGAGGCGGCCGTCATGGCCGTAAGGCGCCAGCTGCCTGAGGCCAAGGTGTTCGATTTGGTTTGCACAGCATTCGCCGTAGCGGATTGCTGTCCGGGATCTTTTAGCTCAACAGTTTCTTTCTCACAAGCGGCCAACGAAAAGAGAGCCGCCAAGCTCAGGAAAAGGGGCAATTTCTTCATGAAAGAATAAAATGGTGAAGGAAGTTCACGCAACACTGCGCAGTAAACCTATTGCATAGGCAAACTTAATTATGTCCAACAACTCTGTCCCTCCGAATTCCCGCCTTCGAAGCATTCTACTGCTGCAAATGTAGCATAAAAAGTCTAAACTCTTAGAAAAATACTATTATTTAAACACTTTGTTTGGATAGTTATATTTTTGTCCAAAAGCTAAAATATTTGAAATGTTATATATCTGGCAAAAGCCGACCTTGGGGCTTAAAGTAGAATTAGTTGACCATAGTTTGGCATGATCACTTGTTAAACGTTACCTGTCAAAACCAAAAATTGAAACGCGTGATGCACTAGGGATAAAAAACAAACGCGCCCCGCTGCTATAGCGGGGCGCGTTTTGGTTGTGGTAGGTGTGGTGAGACTAGTGCGTAAACACGGAGGTGAAGATGGTTGCTTTGGCCTTATCAACGCCGTTGGTTTCGGTCAGCCGAAGCGCGGTGGGCGAGAGTTCGGTTACTGCGTACCGACGAACTACGCCAGGAAGCGTAACGGTCAGCGAATCGCGGGTGGTGCTGAGCTTCCAAGTACCCGAAATCTGCTGCGGATCAGCGGGGTTGCCTTTCGTGGCGCCTTCGTTCTCTACGTACGTACCATCAGCGTTATACTGAATCTGGTTGTCGCGGGTGTAAGGCTTTACGGTAAACAGGACATCCGTCGTAACGGGGCCCGTGCCGGAATTCCAAGTTCCTGTAAGAGCGGTGAGGTGCCAGTTGCTACCGGTCAAGGCATCGCCTGAAGCTTGCGCATTGGCAGCAGGAGCAGAAGGCTCCTTTAGCTCAACAGTTTCTTTCTCACAGGCGGCTAAGGATGCGAGAGCAGCCAAACTCAGGAAGAGAGACAGTTTTTTCATGAAAGAATAAAATGGTGAAAGAAATTCACGCAAATACTGCGTAGTAGCCATGCGGCATAGGCAACCAGTTTATATCCAAGAATAATTCCTCTCCGAAGTGCTTGATTCGGAGTAGGTTACTGGCACAAAGATAATAGCAAAAACAAAGAGGCTATGAAAAATTCTATAACATAATCTTGGCGTTGAAATCTTTATATTTTAAGAATCAATAAAATAAATTGCATTCTGTAACATAATTCCTTTTGAAAACGTAGCGCGCCCCTATCAAGCGAAATATTTTAAATATTAGTATATAATTATATCGATTCACTTGGTTCAGGCTGGCAAATCTGGCAGTAGTAAGTAGCTCGACCGCCAACATATTTTTTTGCAATTTCCTCTTTCTGATGCCGCGGGCAAAAACGATGTTGGTCGGTGCCTGGCGTAGCCGATTCGTCCCATTCGCGGGCATGAATCAGAAAGTTTGCCGGAAACTGCCGATAGGTGGCCTCTTGGGTTATAGCAGTTTTCAGAACTGATTGAATAGCAGCATGTAACGAGCTAAACTCGGCATCCGTGAGCGTGTTGGCGCGGCGCTCCGGATGAATCTTAGCTTGATACAACACTTCATCTACAATCCAATTGCCAAGACCTGCCGTGATGCTTTGGTCGAGCAGCAACGGTTTGATCAAAGTCTTCTTTTTACGCAATACCTGTGAGAGCTCTTCGAGGCTTATTTTCAGTGCATCAGGCCCCAGCTTCTTGTCTTTCTGGTACTGCTCAAGGCTATCCGTCAGGCGAATACGACCGAACTTGCGCGGGTCGATAAAGGCAACCCGCAGTCCATCGGCCAAGTGAAAAGCTACCCGTGTGAAACGCGGTGCATCGTAATCGTGGCGGTAGGCTCCTACGTCGCCCGTCATGCCAAAGTGCAATACAAGCGCCGAACCGTCGGCAAATTCTAGGAAACAATTCTTGCCTAGTCGGCGCGTGGCCACTACAATTTGCCCTACCACACGGCGTCGCAGCGTGTCTTCCTCGACGGCCAGCACATGTCGGTCGAATACTTCAACAGCGGTAATGGGTTGGTGCAGAATAACTTCGTCGAGAAAGCGACGGTAGGTTTCAACTTCGGGTAACTCAGGCACGGGCAGGAAACGAGTAAATTGGGGCACAAAAAAGCCACAGTCAGCGCCTGACTGCGGCCTCTTTGGGTCAACAACAAAGTGCTCCGAGGAGTTGCACTGCCGTGTTTTTCACACCCGCAGCAAGCCTTCTACCACGACTACGCCCGTGCCCCCAATCTGGATCGATTCGATGGCTTCGCGCGGACCTTTGATGCTCACCGTAACCGTACCGGGGCGGCCCAGCCAATGGCCCTGTTCGGCGATAAATTCGGGTTTTTGAAGGTGACCATAATGCCACAGGTAAGCGGCCATGCCGCCGGTCGCAGAGCCTGTGACGGGGTCTTCGGCCACATCGGGTGGGGTGCAGAAATGACGGGCAAACGTATCGCCGGCAGCAGTAGCGCCGCCTAGGCAAAAGAGATGTGGGCTGAAGAAGTCGCTGGCGGCCCGGTAGCGGTCTAGGCCGGCCGGGTCGGGAAGCGAAGCCCGCCGCAGGGCATCGTGGTCGCGCACCAGCATCATGAGCTGTGGCGTGCCTGTACTAACCGTCTGGATGGGAGCGCCGGGGGCTAAGTCATCGGCGGTGAGCCCAAAGAGCGGCATCACTACGGCAGGGTCATGGAGGCTTCCGAACACGGGACGGCGCTGGGTCATGAGCACCTGCGGCGGCTCGTGGCTGGTGGCGGGCGCTTCTACATCAATGCGAATGGGGCCTTCCAGCAACTCTAGCTGTAACGTGGTTGTGGCTCCTGTAAGTGTCAGACGCCCAGTGTGTAGCAGGGCTGTGATGGTGGCAATAGTAGGATGGCCGGCCAGCGGAATCTCCTCGGCCGGCGTGAAGTAGCGAACGCCGAACTCCGCCACGGACGAGCGCCGCACAAATGCCGTTTCCGACTGGTTAAATTCGCGGGCCAGGCGCTGCATCGTTTCGATGCTAAGCTCATCAGCATCAAGCACTACCGCGCACGGATTGCCGCCCAGAGGCGTAGTAGTGAAGGCATCAACCAGAAGAAAGGGCAGAGAAGTCGTCATGGAGCTAAGGTCGGGAAATAGGCGGGCGCAGCCAATAGCGCTTCTGGATACCAGTGGGAGCAAAAAGCGCCGTTAAAGGCAACAAACAAAAAAGACAGCCTCAAGTAGAGACTGTCTTTTATAAATGGTTGATTATTAATTAGTTATGACGGGTCGGAAAGAAGGGCTACCTGTTGGCCGCGGTTGTTGAATACGCCACCGCGCGCACTGACGTACAGGCGGTTATCCTGTTCGTCGACCAAGATGTAAGGAAACGATGCGCTTGTCGAGCGGGTGAGGCGTCCGACTACTTCAACCGTGCTCGAATCTTCGTCGAGGCGCACCACTTTCAAGCCATTAATCAGGTAGTACTGCGCGTCGGGGTTGCTGCGGAAGGTGATTTTGCCAAGCACTTTCACCGGCGAACCCGCTACCGGTTGGGCCGGACGGCTTGCCAACGCAACGGGTGCGGCCGAGGGGGCCGTCGAATGCGTGCTGGCAACTATCTGATCGTTAGCACGTTTCCAACCATCGCTGATAGATTTCAGGCGGGGTGCCCGGCCGGGGTGCGTTTCCGAGCCTTCGTCGTCGGAGATTACGGCCATGGCCGTTTGGGCTTCGGCGAGGCTGGCGCCCATTTTGCGCAGTACAAAGCCCGAAAACTCGTCGGCTTCCAACTCGTCGGCGGGTTGCGAACCCCCGGCGCGCAACGTGTGCCCGTTGAGGTGGTGTCCCATTTCGTGCGCCAAAATGCTGATGCCGGCCCAGTCGGTGCGGCCAGCCTTATTGACGGCCGATACGAACTCGGGGTTATATAGTAAATAACGTTTTCCACCGTACACCACGGCTGCGGCATTTTGGACTTCGGTAGTTGCTCGCAACTCGAAGCGCGGCTTGAGCCCCACTACGTCCGTGATTTCGCGCAGCACGTCGCGAGTGCCAGTAGCGGAAGATTGGGCAAAAGCATTGCCCGTAAGCAGAAGCCACCCGGCAAGCAACAAACCTGCAAAGCGGCGGAAGATGCGATTTTGGGTCATGGGAAAATCCTTTTGGCTATAGCATTACCAGGCAACTTTGCTGCCAATCTAACGGCGGAATACAACTGATCACTGGTCTGTAAGCATAACGTTAACCGAAGCTATTTTCGTTTGAAATCGTGAAAAAAGTTCGGCGTAAGCTGCCCGAGGAGGTAAGCCGTTTTTTGGAGGAGAACTAGGAATAAAAGAGCCCCAATCCGTAAGCTTACGGGTTGGGGCTCTAGCGTCAGGGGTGTTGTACTGTAGCCTGCCAAATGACCAACCGCTCCTTTGCGGGCCGCTACATGGCATCGCCTTCTTCGATGTTGAAAGCGGTGTAGAACGCATCCAGGTTTGACAGCGGCCCGTCGACCCGGAACCGGCTGGGGGAATGGGGGTCGGTGAGTACCTGCGTCCTTACGCTTTCATTCCGGGCTTTGGTGCGCCAAATGAAAGCGTAGGATAGGAAGAAACGCTGGTCGGGCGTGAGGCGTCAACCAGTTGGTTGCCCTTGCCCTGTGCCGTTTTTTGAACGCTGGATAGGCTACCGTCACGCCGCACAAGTCGCCGATGTTGCAGCGATACCAGAAATACGCAGTGCTGTATCGTGGCTTACCGATTGAGGATCAGCAGTATGCAGGAAAGCAGTGGATGCCACATTTGGGTTGTAGCAGAAGATAAGTGCCTGAAATTGAGGGAGCACCAGCAGTTCCCAGCGCGTCCGACAGGTTCTGCCACTACCCGGAAGCCAGTACGCCTGCAAAAGAGAAAATATTATTAACACAAATACTTAATTATCAACTATTTGTGTTAGGCTATGCGACGTTTTTTAGCTTGGCCTTCAGCGCTGGAAAATCGACGGGTTTGGACAGCAGATCATCGGCCCCCAGCGTCAGGGCTTGCTGGCGGGTCTGCTCGTCGCTGTAAGCCGTGAGCATCATCACGGCGGGTGGCGGCGTCTGGTATTGCTCCCGGATGTGCCGCAACAGCTCCAAGCCACTCATGCCCGGCATGTTGATGTCCGAGAGCACCAGCTGGGTCTGGGAGGGATGCTCGGCCAGATAAGTCAAGGCCTGCTCGCCCGAATAGCAAAAGGCCAAATTCAGTTCCCCACTGCGAAGTTCGCGGCGAAACCGCTGCTCAAACAGCAGCTTGATGTCCATTTCGTCGTCTACCACCAGGATCGTCATGAATGAAACACGTTAACTAGGGTACATCATCTCCGCTTGTGCCGCCCATGCCATTGCTTAAAAGGTCTGCACGGCTACCTCATAATAGTCAATGCTGGGCTGGCCTGCAAAATAGGGCGCCAAATGATCAAAAACTTCCTGCACCTCTCCGTTGGTTTCGGCCTCCTTTCGGTGCTCTTCGTTGTCCCAGTACATCACGGCCAGGCACCGATTGGCGGCAGTATTGGTCAGGAAACGGCTGGTAACGTAGCCTGGTTGCACCTTCAGGACCGGCGCGATGGCGTTGCGAAAGAGTTCGACTGCCTGCGGGGTGGTGCCGGGCTGGAGGTCAACCTGAAAAATACGAGCGTACAACATGGTCGTTACGAGGTAGAAGAACGGGCAAAGAGGGCAGAACGCACACCTACATTCTCCCCGACGGATGCCAAGCCAGCGTGTGTTGCCGACGCCTGCTTGAAGCAGGAAGATGCACCTCGTAAGTAGGGAATTATAATCAAAAAATCATACAGGTATCTTGAGCTTTCCGAGTGCCTGACTATGCCCCACCGAGGCGGCGCTTTTCCAGGCAAACCGGGTGCTCAGTTGTAATCAGATGCGGCCTACAGTGCCGCGTATGCTCTTCTGAACGAACACTCTACGCTATTGTAAGTGGCAGGCAGCGAAGGCTGAAACTCGCGAGATAGCACAGGTTTAGCAAAAGGCATCAGTTTGGTCAAATATCTGATAATAAAGACCTTACCTGCTCGGGTAATTCTTCGGGACCGCTGGATAGTTCGTCGAGGTAAAGCGCTGACTTATCGGGCAGCAGCAAGCGCCATTCCGTCAATACTTCTTCCGCTTCCTCACCAGCCGACATCGACTGGTGTGTGCGCGGAGGCGGACAATACTGGTTCCACATGCTGGCCAAAGCGCACAGGGCGTCGTAGAGTTGGGCGTTGCGCTTGGTTAGCTGGGCCCGCAGGTCTGCGTTTTCGGCGAGCACATCGGCCATATTCTGAGGCTGTTCCATGCTCTAATGTAGCACACTTGCGTACAGAACGCACGCAAATGCTTGCTAAACTGATAGTTGCTACCGCTTCAAAATTGCGCGAGCAGATTACGCTTTCGCCAACTGCTTCGCCGACGCAACGGCGGGCGTAGGGCGCTCGCCGATTTGCTGCCGCCACATGGCATAGTACAGACCTTTCTGGGCCAGCAACTCTTCGTGGCGGCCGTATTCGGCAACATGCCCACGCTCAAGCACATAGATGCGATCGGCGTGCAGGATGGTGCTGAGGCGGTGCGCAATTAGGATGGTGATGTGCTGCCGCGAGCCCGACAGCTCCCGCACCGTCTTGCTAATCTCTTCTTCCGTAAGCGAGTCGAGGGCGGACGTGGCTTCGTCGAACACGAGCAAAGTAGGGCGGCGCAACAGGGCGCGTGCGATGCTAAGGCGCTGTTTTTCACCACCCGATACTTTCACGCCGCCTTCGCCAATCACCGAATCGAGGCCTTGCGGGGCGCGGGCCAGCAGCGAATCGGCTGCCGCTTCGTGGAGTGCACGGAGGCACTCTTCGTCGGTGGCGTTGGGCGCCACAAAGCGCAGGTTCTCGCGAATGGTGCCGGCAAAAAGCTGCGTATCCTGCGTGACAAAACCAATCTCTTCGCGCAGCTCGTCTAGGTCCAGCTCGTAGCCGGGGATGCCGTTGTAGAGAATGCGGCCCGCCGCCGGCGGATACAAGCCTACCAGCAGCTTCACCAGCGTCGTTTTGCCCGATCCCGATGGCCCCACAAAGGCGATGGTTTCGCCCAGTTGCGTTTCAAACGAAATGCCATCCAAGGCGGCACTACTGGCCGTGAGGTGCTTGAAGCGAACGTCCTCAAAAGCAAGCGTTTGAATCTGGTTAATCTTTTTGGGATGCGCGGGTTTTACTTCCTTCGGCGTGTCCAGAATCTGCTGGAAGTTGGCCAGCGAAGCTTCCGTTTCGCGGTACACGTTGATGATGTTGCCCAGTTCCTGCAACGGCCCGAAGATGGCAAATGAGTAGATGAACAGCGAGAAGAATTCGCCTACCGTAATGCGGCCCTGCACCACCAGAAACAGCATCATCAGCATGATGGCGTTGCGCAACAGGTTGACAAACGTGCCCTGCACAAACGACAACGACCGGATGTAGCGGACCTTTTTCAGTTCCAGCTTCAGGATTTTGCCGGTAGTGGCGTTGAGCCGCTCGGTTTCCTGTTGGGCCAGGCCCAGGCTTTTTACCAGCTCAATGTTGCGCAGGCTTTCGGTGGTGGCGCCGGCCAGCGCGGTCGTTTCGGCCACGATGGTTTTCTGAATAGTCTTGATGCGCTTGCTCAGCACCGAGCTGATGAAGCCCAGCAGCGGAATGGTGAGGAAGTAGGCTGGTGCAATGGGCCAGTACACCGAGGCCGCGTACCACATCACGAATACGATGCCTACGATGGACGTAAACAACACATTCACAAAGGATTGGATCAGCTTCTCGACGTCGGCCCGGACCTTCTGCAACTTGCCCAACGTTTCGCCCGAACGCTGATCCTCAAACACTTGGTAAGGCAACTCTAGCGAGTGCCGCAACCCATCGGAATAGAGCTGAGCGCCTAGGCGCTGGGTGATGACGTTGACGTAGTAATCCTGAAAGTTTTTGGCAATCCGTGACACCATGGCCACGCCCATAGCCAGCAAAATCAGCGGCCCCGCCCCCCGAATAAACGGCCCAAAGCCTTGGTAGTGCAGCCCGCCCGTCGGCTTAACGACGTACTGGTCAATGATTTTGCGGAAGACCCAGGGGTCGAGCAAGGAAAAGATCTGGTTGATGGCCGCCAGTACCAGAGCCAGCACCAGTAGGCCCCAATAGTTGCGTAAGTAAGCGTAGAGGAGTTTCATAGGGAGCAAAAGAATCTACTAGCAAAGCGCCACGGACGGCGATAAGTTTTGGCAGCGCTGTTTCTTTATGCGACTCGAGAAGATACAGAATTCGCGGCAAGTATAAGTAACTGATTAACTGATAATTGCGAAACCAGTGTTTGTTGCTTTCACGGCCTGAATGACATAACGCCGTCTAGCATCCAATACTGCGCTCCGGACACCAAACGGCGTTATGGTAGAATGTACTGGGGCTGCCAGAATGGTTTTCTTACTCCCAACTTCCGCCCAACGCCTTGATGAGCTGCACGCTGTAGCGTAGCTGATCGCCTTGCGTCTGGACGACCAAGCGAGCCGCATCAAGGGTAATGCGGTCGGCGTCAACTACTTCGAAGTAGTTGGTAAGGCCGCGGTTGTAGCGCTCCCGGGTGAGCAGGCCGGCGAGGCGGGCCGAACGCAACGCCCGCTGCTGGGCCTGGAGCTGGGCGGCGCTTTGCTGCACATCGGCTAGGGCCGTTTCGACTTCCTGAAAAGCCACCAGCGCCGATTGCTTGTACTGGGCCGCCGCCGTGTTGTAGCGCGCTTCAGCCACTTGCTGATTGGCACGATTGCGGCCGCCGTTGAAGATTGGGATGGCAATGCCGCCGCCCACGTAATACGTGTAGCTTTGGTTAAGGCGCATGATTTCAGTGAGTTGCGAGCTCTGCGGGCCAACGTAGCCGGTGAGCTCCACAGCGGGCAGGCGATTTAGGCGGGCCACGTCGATGCGGGTATTGGCGGCGGACAGCTGGCGCTCGGCCTGTTGCAAATCGGGACGGCGCGTGAGCAGATTGGCCGGCAGCGAAGCCGGAACAACTGGCGCCGCCAGCAGGGTAGGGCGCGGCGCCACCGTAAAGGTACTGGCCGGCTGACCGCACACAGTAGCCAGCGCGGCTTCGAGCCCCGCACGCTGCCGCTTCAACTCAATGATGCCGGCTTCGACGTTGGCTAGCTCGGTTTCGGCGCGGCGCACGCCGATTTCGTTGTCGACGCCAGCTTTGAAACGGGCCTGCACGAGCTGCAAATTCTGAATTCGGGCCTGACGCGTGCTGTCGAGCACGCCTAAATCGGCGTCGAGGCTGCGGATGCTGAAATAGTAGTTGGCCGCGTCGGTAGTAAGGGTGAGCTGCACGGTACGCAGCTCGGCTTCGCTGGCCTGCTGGTCGGCTTCGGCGGCCTGCACGTTGCGCCGTAAACGACCCCACACATCGACTTCGTAGCTCACATTCAGGGGAACGTAAAACTGCTGTTGCTTCACGCCCACCGCTGCCACATTCGGAATGGCTAAGGGGCGCAACGCCGATAGGCGGCTGCGAAATACCGAGGGGTTAAGCGTTACCTCCGGTGAACGGTAGGAATTGACTACCAATACGTTGGCGCGCGCTTCTTCCACCCGCGATACGGCGGCCTGTACGCTGAAATTGGCTCCCAAAGCCTGTTGTTCGAGGGCCGTGAGGTCGGGGTCGTTGTAAAGCGTCCACCAGGCGGGCACGGCCGGGGCTTGGGGCAATACAGATGCGGTTGCGGAGGGCGGAGTATGGCTAGCTGCCTGCGTAGAAGGAGCGTTGCGCCACTGCGTCGGGGTGGGTACATCCGGCGCTTGGTAGTGCGAAGTCGTTGCGCAACCCGCCAGTAGCAACGCAGTAAAAAAATACAGCAAACCGTGCCGCAAACCAAGGACAAGTGTATACAACTTCATGCGAAGTAGGAAGAGCTAAAGCAAAAAGATGATTTATATAAATGATTAATTATCAATAGTTTATAAAATAATTTGTGCCAACTTCTACGGGTTGGCTCTTCCATCAAGGGGCGACGAAACGCGCGGGCGGTCCGGGTCGTTGAAGCGCGGCGCGGCTGCTGGGGTAGCCGGGCTTTCGGGCTTCTTGACCTCGGCCAGCCTGGTTTTTACTTCCTGGCCTTCCTGCAAAGTTTCGGCAGGGTTAATTACCAATAGTTCGCCGCCCTTAAGGCCCTGGATAACTTCGAGTTGGGCACCAAAGTCGCGGCCCGGGGTGATAGGCTGGTAGTGTACTTTGTTGTTTTGCACAACTACTACCTGCGGTGTGGTGCCGCCCGGCACCAGCGCATTGGCCGAAATAATGACACTGGGCGTGGTGCGCACAAGGTTGAAACGCACCTGCGCAAACATGCCGGGCAAGAGCTTCTGATCGCGGTTGGCCACTTTCACTTCCGTGAGCAGCGTGCGCGTCGAGGTATTCAGGGCGCCGGCGCTCCGCGAAACACGGCCAGCAAACTTGCGGTCGGGAAATTCGGGCACCAGCACATCCGTAGTCAGGCCGGGCCGGATGCTGGGAACGTAGTTTTGGGGCACATTCACAAAAGCCCGCAGCGTATCCGTCTGCTCAATTTTGAAGAGCTGGGCGCCTTCGGCGTTGGTGGTCGATACCAGCGAGCCTACTTCTACGTTGCGCTGGGTCACGATGCCGCTAAACGGCGCTACCACGCGGCGAAACTCCTGCAACGCCGTCAGCCGATTGACGGCGGCTTGGCGGGCGGCAAATTGCGCCTGGCCTTCGTCAAGCTCCTGTTTGGAAATGGCGCCCGGCAGCTCCACGCTCCGCAGGCGGTTGTAGCTGGTGCGCGCCAAGCCCAGGTTGGCCCGCGATTCGGAGATCTGCTGGTCCAGCTCGGGGGTGGCGATGAGGGCCAAAAGCTGGCCGCGGCGCACCCGGGTTCCGATGTCGGCGTACCATGCCTTTACGAAGCCATCGGTACGGGCAAACACGAAGGTTTCCCGGTTCGATTTGGTGTCGGCGGGCAGCTCAATCCGGGTAGAATCGGGGGCCGGGCGGGCGGGTTGCACCGTCAGGACGGGCGCGGCCGTGGCGGCCGTTTTGCTTTCCGCGTTCAGCGCTTTTTCACGGCGCAGACGCGGTAGCAAACCCAGCAAGAACAGTCCGCCAAACACGACGGCTATTACCAGGATGGTTATCCAAAAACGGCGGTTGCTCCGCGGAGCCGTTGAGTCGTCAGTCATCAGAGTTTCAGGTTAGGATTTCCGGGGAAATCGCACCGTGTAGTAATTATATAAGTGATTGATAATCAAATACTTATATATGATTGAATTTTCTACGCCGCAACGGCAGCGGGTTCTTTCTTCTTCAAATACGAAAACATGATGGGCACAAAGAACAGCGTCGTGACGGTGGCCAGCAGCAAGCCGCCAATTACGGCCCGGCCCAGCGGAGCATTCTGCTCGCCGCCTTCGCCCAAACCTAACGCCATGGGAGTCAGGCCGATAATCATTGCCAACGCTGTCATGAGTACGGGGCGCAGACGCGTATAGCCCGCGTCCAGCGCCGCATCACGCGGGTTGAGATCGGGTTCTTCTTCGCGGCGCTCGTTGGCAAACGTCACGAGCAGAATACTGTTGGCCGTGGCCACTCCAATGCACATGATGGCGCCCATCAAAGAGGGTACGCTGAAGGTCGTCTGCGACACAAACAGCATCCACAGAATGCCCGACATAGCGCCCGGCAATGCCATGATGATGATGAACGGATCGAGCCACGACTGGAAGTTGACGACCATCAGCAAGTACACCAGCACAATGGCGCCCAACAAGCCAAACCCGAGGCCCACAAAGGAGGTGTGCATGCTCTCGATCTGGCCGCGTACAGTGATTGTGGTGCCTTTGGGTAAGTCTTTTTCAACCTCCGAAATGATCTTCTGAATGTCGGTGCTGACGCTGCCCAAGTCGCGGTTTTCAACGCTGGCGTACACGTCCAGCACCCGCTGAATGTTGTAGTTGCTGGCTACGGCCGAGGTCTGGGTGCGGCGGACTACGGCGAAGTTGCTCAGCAGTTGGGTAGCATTTTGGGTGGCGCTGGTCACGCCGATGTTTTGCAGCTCGTCCATCGTCGAGAGGTCGCGTTGAGGCGTCTGCACGGCCACTGCGTAGCTCACGCCCGTTTGCTGGTTTAGCCACTGGTTGGGCGACGTTTGGGTGCTGGAACTGAGGTTGACCAGCACGTTATTGGCAATGTCGCGTTGCGAAAGGCCGGCCTGCTGGGCCCGTACCCGGTCGATGTCGATGCGCAGCTGGGGCTGGTCAAATGCTTGATATACAAAGGCATCCACTACGCCCGGAATATTGGCAATCCGCTCCTTTAGCTTTGCCGCAATCTTCTGGTTGGCGATTCTGTTCTTGCCGACCACTTGCACGTCAATCGGGGCGGGCAGGCCAAAGTTGAGCGTTTGATTCACAATATCTGCCGCCTGAAAAAACACGATCAGGTCGGGTTGCTGCTGCTTGAGGCGCCGCCGAATTTCGGTGATGTAGGCAGCGGTTGGGCCGTGGTCTTCGTGCATCGACACCAGAATCTCGCCGTCGCCGGAGCCCACGGTGGGATTGTCGCTGAGCAGCAGGTTGATGGAAATAACGGGCAGGCCGATGTTGTCCATCACCAAGTCCAGCTCATCGGCTGGAATCACCTCCCGAATCACTTTTTCTACCTGCGCAAAGCGGCGCTCGGTTTCCTCGATGCGCGTGCCGGTGGGCACCCGCACGTGCAGCCGCAGCAAGCCGGCGTCCACTTTCGGGAAGAAGTTTTGCCCAATGAACGGATATAGGCAGCCCGACCCCAGAAACAGCACCGCAAAAGATGCCACCACCATTTTACGGTGGTTCAGCGACCAATCCAAGGCGCTGCGGTAGGTGTTGCGGAGGCGCTCAAAGCCGTGGTCAAAGCCTTTGTGCAGGCGCCACACCCAGCTATTTTCGATGCCTTCGGCGGCCTTGCGTTCGGCGTCAGTGATGGGGTCTTCGGCGACTTCGTTGGGGTCGGCGCTGGGGTGGCGCTTCTCGTAATTTTCGCGCAGTAGCTGCTCCAGGCGCGCCTCTTCGGGGCTTACAGGGTGGCCGTCGCGCACTTCCTCGGTGGGCAGGTGCAGCGTGCCTTCTTTGTGGTAGATTGGTAACTCCTTGCGCAGCAAATACATAACCAGCGTTGGTACCAGCGTCCGGGAGAGCAGGTAGGAGGCCAGCATGGCAAAAATCACCGACATGGCCAGCGGCGCGAAGATGGATGACGCCGCACCCGCCAGGAAAAAGACCGGTACAAACACAATGCAAATCGAGAGCGTGGCCACCAAGGCCGGCGTGGCAATCTGCTGGGCGCCGTCCAGAATCGAGCGCTTCAGGCCCTTCTTCATGCCCATGTTGCGGTGAATATTCTCGATCTCCACCGTGGCGTCGTCCACCAGAATACCCACAGCCAGCGATAAGCCGCTCAGGGTCATGATGTTGAGCGTTTGGCTCAAGAGGTGCAGCACAATGATGCTGACCAGAATCGAGAGCGGAATGGAAGTGGCAATGATGAGCGTCGAGCGCCACGACCCCAAGAACAGCAAAATCATCAGGCCGGTGAGCATGGCCGCGATGCAGGCTTCGAGCACTACGCCTTTGATGGAAGCGCGCACGAAAAACGACTGGTCGAATAACAATTTGATATTCAAGCCATTAGGCACGATAGCTTGGATCTTGGGCAACGTCTTCTTGATGCCTTCGATTACGTCGAGGGTGCTGGCCGCGCCGCTTTTCAGGAGGGGAATGATGGCCGTGCGGCGTCCGTTTTGGCGCACAATATTTTGCTGCACTGCAAAGCCTTCGTGCACGTAGGCCACGTCGCGCACATACACCATGGAGCCGCCTACCTGCTTGATGGGCAAGTCGTTGAGCGTGGCAATGGCTTCGGGGCTGCTGTTAAGCTTGACGTCGTATTCGCGCTCGCCGAGCTTAGCCGAGCCCGCTGGAATGATGACGTTCTGGGCGGTGAGGGCGGCTACCACATCGTTGCCCGACAGGCCTTTGCCCGCCAGCGCGGCGGGGTTCAGGTCGACCATGATTTGCTTGGGCTTGCCGCCGTTGGGCAGCAGCACCGAGGCCCCCTGCACTACTGCCAGCCCCGGCCGGATGAAAGCATTGCCCGCGTCGTACAAATCCGATTCGCCCAGGTTGTCGGAACTGAGGCTGGTTTGGGCAATGGGCACGTTGGAGGCCGAATACCGGATGATGAGCGGCGGGGTAATGCCGGGCGGCAGCACCCGCAGCAGGGTCTGGGTCTGGGCAGTGATCTGGGCTACGCCGGCTTCCACATTGGAGCCCGGCTGAAAGAAAACTTTTATCAGGCCTAAGCCCTTAAGTGACTGTGATTCGATGTGTTCGATGTTGGCGACGGTGGTCGAGTAGGAGCGCTCGTTTACGGTTACCACGCGCTGGTTCATTTCCTCGGGGCTCATGCCGGCGTACGTCCAGACCACGCCTACCACGGGAATGTTGATCTCCGGAAAAATATCGACCGCCATGCGGCGAATGGTCATGATGCCGCCCACCAGAATCAGCAGCGACATGACCACGAAAGTATAAGGGCGCGCCAGCGCCAAACGTACGATCCACATAGCGGGAAGGATAAGTAAGGCGGCTTACAAAACGATAAGCCGCCAACGCGGGCCAACTGCCGGGAAGCAGCAAAGGGTAGAACCTACTTCGGGGAAGCGCGCTCCGAACTTGTGTCGGGCAGACCTCGCAAGGTAAGAACTGTCAAATGAACTCAGGATGAAACTCAGCCGCTAATAACGGCCGCGGGCGGCAGATCTGCACGTTTTAAATTGATAAAATGCGATACCGCCGGTGGTTCCGGGCCACGGTGCAGCCGGCGGGCCGCCATAGCAAGGGCCGCTTCGTCGGGGCCGACGCCTTGCGTATGCTGCCGCTCATGCTCGGCCCACGACTCCACCACGAAGTATTCCATAATGCGTTCGGGGTCAGCCAGATCGGCGTAGAGGCCCACCCGGATGGCCCCTTCACGCCGGCGAATGCGGCCAAGCTGTTCCATGGTCGCGGCGAAAGTCGGGACGTCGGCTTGCGCAATGCGATACGCGATGGTGATCAGCACGGGGCCGTCGTTGGGCGTGGGCTCCATCACAATGGTAGGCTCGGCCCAATGGCTGGCAATGGTGAAGTCGAGGTTTTCGCCGTTGCGCAGCGAAAACCGAAAGACCAGCAGAATGCTCAGCAGCATCCAGGCGGCGGCCCCGGCCAGGGCAACGGGCAGGCCAAACTCGTCGGCGAGCGCGCCCCAGGTGAAGCTGCCCAGCGCCATGCCGCCCTGAAACACCAGGATGTAAATGCCCAAGGCCCGCGCCTGTATCCAGTTGGGGACCACCGTCTGAATGGCCACGTTGAAGCTGTTTTGGCTCATCATCCAAGCGCCTCCGCACGCGGTGAGTAGTACGTAGAGCAAGGGCAGGTTACTGGAAAAGCCCATGCCCAGCACCACCACCGCAAACAGCACGGCTGCCAGCGACACCCGCTTATCAATGCTGAACGCACGGTTGAGGCGCGGCAGCAGCAACGCCGTAAGCACGGCCCCGCCGCCCATGCACGAGAGCAGAATAGAATACACCGCGCCGGTTTGGTGCAGCAGCTTAGCAACCACTGGCGAAAGCAGCGCAAACACGATGCTGGCCCCAAACGTGAAGAAGAACGCCCGCACCAGAATGTTCTGCACCGGCGGCGAGAAGCGGGCGTAGCGCACGCCCCCGCGCATGGCCGCCAAAATGCGTTCGCCGGCCAGTGCCGTAGTCGGTGGCTGGGCCTCGCGTTTCCAGCTATATACCATGTAGATAGTGGCCAGAAACGACAACCCGTTGAGCAGAAACGCAAAGCCCGCCGAAAAATAGGCCACCACCAACCCACCCAACGCCGGTCCCACGGCCCGCGCCAAGTTGAAGCTGATGCTGTTGAGCGTGATGGCAGCCGGCAATTGCGAGCGCGGCACCAGCTCCGGCGTTACCGAGCGCCATACGGGGTTGTTGAGCGCTCCGCCGATGTCCAGGGTGAAAGTCAGGAAGAGCAGGCCCCAGGGCGAAATATGACCCAGCAGCGTTACGGCGGCCAGCACAAGCGCGACTACGCCCATCCAGGTTTGGGTGATGAGCAGAAACTTGCGCCGGTCTACGAGGTCGGCGAGGGCGCCGGCGGGCAGGCTGAGCAGAAAAATGGGCAGGGCCGAAGCCGTTTGCATCAGGGCTACCAGCACCGTAGAGTTGGTCAGGTGGGTCATCAGCCACACGGCGCCCACGTTCTGCATCCAGGTGCCGATGTTGGAGACGAAGGAAGCAATCCAGAGCATCCGGAAAAATCCCTCCTTCAGAGGTGCCCAGGGCGAAACAAGAGGCGCTGGCGAAACGGTAGTAGAAGCAGGCATACTCGAACAACGTACGGACGCGTCTTGCATAGGGTGGCGCGTTCGGGACTAGCTTACGTAGCTCCGGCAAAAAATGCTGCCGTACCGCGCTGCCCAAACAAAAACATCCCCGCGCCAGCCGGCCCGGGGATGTTGCGCTGCGGATAAAAGAAAGGTCGAAAGGCAAGCTGTTCCGAGGGTAGCCTGCCACTGGGCAGGCCGCCCTCCGACTATTTTTTGCTGCCTTTTTTGCCAGCTACGGTGTGCTGATCAGGAGAAGAGGCACCACCGCTTTGTTTACCGGTGTTGGGCATTTTGCCAGTGTTGGCCATGTTGCCAGAGTTGGGCATGCCCCCAGTTTTGCTGGTGCTGTTGCGAGCTTCTGCTCCCTTTTTGCCGGCTTCGGAATGCTGCTCCGAAGTGCCGCCACGTGCGCTTCTGTTTGGCATTGTTGTAAGGGTTGAGGGTGGAAAATTAAACCTGTGCCTTTAACGAAAATGCCGCCTAAATAGTGGTGTAAAAATTAAGTAAATGTTCTGTAATACAGATATTTACGCATTTTTACGGATGCCCGCTGCCGGATTCTGACCTGCTCATGCAGGAGAAGATCGGGGTACGCCAAAAGAGCCTTGGCAGAGGCAGCGACCAGCGACCGTACCAGCATAAAAAACCCCGGCCCCGCGCGAGACACGCGGGGCCGGGGCAACCAATCACGCCGCAACCCTACAGGCCCGGCTCCGATAAGTAAATGCAGGAGAATAGGCTATTGCAATTATAGCGTAGTCAGCTTCCCCAGGGTGCAGACAGAAATGCTCCTGCTGCGTTTCTGCTACTTGAGAAGCCGTCTCACTACAAAGATCGCCATTAAGAAAAGCTAGTGCACCGTGAATACTACGGAATTTTACTTTGAAGAATACGTAAAAGGCCTCCGCATTTGACACCGGTACAGAGAGGTATAAAATAATTGATTTTATATAAATAATTGACTGTCAAATACTTGTAAGAAAATAATCCTTTTACGCTTCAGTGGGCGCACCAAGCGAGGCATGAAACAAGTGGCTGACCTTGAGCAGCTCCAAGCAGCGCATCAGTACTGGATCGACGTTGCGGAGCACGATATAAGCCCCGGCCTGATGCAGCAGCAACAGTTGCGACACAAAATGGCTCACCCCGTATTGGCGCACGCACTGCAGCCGGGAGCAGTCAACGAGCAAATGCGGCCGCGCCAATTCGGGGCGCCGGGTCAGCTCGCGCGCCATCTGCGGGATGTCCGCGCCGTCCGGGTTGAATAGCGTAAAGCGCAGTTCGGAGGAGGGTTGCTGCGTCGAATCGAAGGCGGAAGTGTTCATACAGCCGATGAAAGTTGAGCAGCGTAAAAGCCGTAAGCACGTACCGAAACACCGGTAATACCGCCCGCTCTGATGCCGCACAATCAGCCAAAATAATCAGGAGGGTCGGATGCTTAAGTTACACAGAAACCCAAAGTTAGTCAAGGAGTTAGCTGTGTAAAAGGATGGGCTAATATGCTTTTGCCTCCGTACTTCCGCCGCTGAACAGAATCAAAGTGTATATGATATTTCTTGCCACACAGACTCCGCCGGGCTGAGCTGGTTGAGGCCGTGGGCATTCGCCGAATCGGCGTTTGGGCCACTACTCGCGCGGGTTACGTCCTCCGAAACCGTAGCTACTGATTGTCCGGGGCAGCTGCCACTTGGCTGCCGTGCTCGTGGCTGGTGCGGGGTGGAGGCGTGCTACTGAGCAAAAACTCGCGCAGGCGGTTGATGTGCACTTTGATTTCCTCGATGCGCTCTTCCTGCTGCACGGCGTACGGGCCTTCGCCGCGGCTGGCCATGCTGATGAGCAGGTTTTTGCGCTCTTCCATCATGCGCAGCGCCACCCACAAGCTCTCTTCCAGGCTTTCCTGCGTGAGCTTGTAGAGCGAGTCGGCGGTGAAAGCGTGGCCAGTGTGACAGCGGTAGCGCAGCACTTTGCCTTGCTTAATCTCCCACAAAGTGCCTCCACAGTCGGGGCAGGTCATGGGCATCAGTTTGCCGATTTTACTTACGTCCTGTGTAGTGCCCACAACTCTTTCCGCAATGGCGGCCTCTAGTTTAATGTCTTCCGGAATGGTCCTGCCGTTGAGTATTGGCATCTGAACCAAGCGCTGCAGCAAATGTCCCATCTCCGACAACGGCACCACATAATCGATGGGCACGTTGTGCAGCGCACTTTCCGGCATGCTCGGAAACTCGGCCTCCATAGGGTCCTGCACCACGGCCCGCCCGCCGGAACGCTTGATAAACTCCAGCCCGGCTGTGCCGTCGTGCAACATGCCAGTCAGAACGATGCCAATAACGGACGTGTTATAATATACTGATGCTGAACGAAATAGCGCGTCGGCCGAGGGGCGGAAATGATTTTCGCGCGGCCCTTTCGTAACAAGCAGATGCTGTTCTTTCACGAGCAGGTGCCGGTCGGGTGGGGCCAGATACAAGCAACCCGCTTCGATGGGCTCGCCGTCGTGGGGCAGAATGCAGCGCAGCTTGGTATGCCGTGCCAGGCGTTGCACCAAGTGCTCGCCCGATGAGTCGGGCGCAAAATGCTGCACGACCAGCACCGCGGCGGGCAAGTCGGCGGGCAGCTGCTCGACGAGGCAACACAAAGCAGGCATGCCGCCCGCCGACGCACCGATGACGATAAGGTGTTGGCGGTTGTCCACGATCAGAGAGGAAGAATGCGAACCCTGGCCCGCAAGCAAGCCGACCAGCGTTCGTGCCTGAGAATATCTACGGCAAGCAGCACCGTCGGGGCTACGAATGGGGCTCCGTATTAATCGCATATTTGTTGCCCAAAGCCCGTTATTTAAAGGTATTTTTAATAGAAAAACCGAGGTGAAACGCGCGAATGCCCATTCGCTCAAAAATCCTTAGGAGCTTTACCAGTGCCGGCCGTACTGCTATGGAAATGCGGCCGCCTGTCGATCTGGTCTGAATATAACTGTATATTCTTGATAATGAGACGTTTGCTTTAATAGGTGCCGAATTAATACTTGCGGCCTCTTGTTTTGCTTTTCGATAGTCCTGCGCAGCGGCATGCATAAGGCCTTTTACCCCACCCCATGAGCCCACTCGATCATATGTCTCCCGATCAGCTTCCTGAGCCGGAGGAGCCCATTCTTCTGACGGACGGAGACGCGATGCCCGTTGATGCGATGGTGTCGCCGATACAGCTGCGCGAAGCCCAGCGGCAGGAAGACCCGTCGGATAAGTTTCCGGTGGTGTGTCTGGGTGGCTCGGCGGGCTCGATCGAAGGGTTAGAGCGGTTTTTTCGCAACATGCCTGCCGATCCCGACATGGCCTTCGTGGTGGTCACGCACCAGAGCCCCGACCAGCAGGGCGAGCTCACGCAGGTCATTCAGTACTTCACGCCCATGCCTGTGTTGCAGGCCGAAGACGGCCTCAAAGTGCAGCCCAACCATGTGTACGTGATTCCGCCCGACCGCGACATGAGCATGCTGCACGGCACGCTGTTGCTGTTTACGCCCACGCAGCCGCGGGGCCGCCGCCTGCCCATCGATTTTTTCCTGCAAAACCTGGCCAAAGATGCCCGCGAGCGGGCCGTGTGCATCATCTTCTCGGGCCTGGGCACCGACGGCACCATCGGGCTGAAAATGGTGATGGAAAACTTCGGGATGGTGATGGTGCAAGCCCCCGAAACGGCCGAGTACGACTCGATGCCGCGCTCGGCCATTGCCACCGAGTTTGTCGATTATGTGCTGCCCGCCGAGCAGCTGCCCGCCAAGCTGATCGAATACCTCAAAATACCGGTGATGAACCGGCCGCGCCGTGAAGTGGCCGAGTCGGCCTCCAAGCCCGCCCACGCCCTCCAGAAAATCTTTATCCTGATTCGGAGCCGCACCGGGCACGACTTCTCGTTTTACAAGCGCAATACCGTGTTCCGGCGCATCGAGCGGCGCATGAACTCTCACCAAATCAAGGAGTTTACGCATTACGTGCGCTACCTACAGGAAAACCCCGAAGAGGTGGATCTGCTGTTTAAGGAGCTGCTGATTGGCGTCACGAAGTTTTTCCGCGACCAAGAAGCGTACGAGGCACTCAAGAAGCGGCTGTGGCCGGTAATCCAGGAAAAGCCCATCGACAGCACCATCCGCGTCTGGACGCCCGGCTGCTCGACGGGCGAGGAAGCTTATTCCGTGGCCATGACGCTGATGGAATGCCTCGACAGCGTCGATCCGCTGAAGTACCTGAAAATCCAGATCTTCGCTACCGACATCAACCCCGAAGGCATCGAGTTTGCGCGGGCCGGCGTGTACGGCGAAAACATCGTGGCCGACGTCAATCAGGAGCGCTTGCAGCGGTTTTTTGTGAAGGTCGATGCGGGCTACCAAATCCGGAAGGAAGTGCGCGACGTGGTCATTTTTGCCGTGCACAACCTCAACAAAGACGCCCCGTTCACTAAGCTCGACCTGCTGGTGTGCCGCAACCTGCTGATCTACCTGTCGGCGGAGTTGCAGCGCAACCTGATTCCGATTTTTCATTACGCCCTCAACCCGGGAGCCGTGCTGTTTCTGGGGCCTTCGGAAAACCTGACCGGCTACCAGGATTTGTTTCAGCCCCTGGACGTTAAGTGGAAGCTCTCGCGCCGCATCGAAGGCAGCTCGTCCATGGCTCGCCTTATCAATTTTCCGTTTGCCCTGGGTCGCCTTCAGGAAGTACCCGTTCACTCTGCCCACAATATGAACCCTGCTGCCCGTAAAGAAGGCCCATTTGCTTCGCTGGTGCAGCGCGTGCTGCTGCGTGAGTTTACGCCGCCAGCAGTGGTCATCAACGCCAAAGGCGACGTGCTGTACATCAACGGCCGGACCGGCAAATACCTCGATCCGGCGCCCGGCATGGGCAGCATGAACCTCTTCGACATGGCCCGCGAAGACCTTACTTACCAGCTGAGCGCCGTGGTGCACAACGCCCTCACTGACCGGAGCGACGCGGTGGTTGAAAACGTGAAAGTCAAGACCGAAGGCGGCGTTCAGCTGCTGCGCCTCACGGCCAAGTACCTCGACGAGCCTGAGCAACTGGCCGGCATGCTGCTGGTGGCTTTCGAAGACATGCCCACGCCTACTAAAGTGCGCCTAGGCAAAGCCGGGCTGTCGTCGGAGCTCAGCCGCGACGCCGTTATTGCGGCCCTCGAAAAAGAGCTGCAATACACCAAGCACCGCCTCCAGACGACCGTCGAAGAGATGGAGTCGAGCCTGGAAGAGCTCAAAAGTACCAACGAAGAGCTGCAAAGCGCCAACGAGGAGCTGCAAAGCACCAACGAGGAGGCCATGACCAACAAGGAGGAAATGCAGAGCCTCAACGAGGAGCTCATGACCCTGAACATGCAGTACCTAAGCAAAACCGAAGAGCTTTCGCAGGCCGCCAACGACATGAAAAACCTGCTGGATGCCACCGAGATTGCGACGGTATTTCTGGATAATGATCTGATTATCAAGCGGTTCACTCCCTCGATGAGTCGCATCATCAATCTGCTGCCTACCGACGTGGGGCGCCCGATTACGCACTTCGCCAGCACTCTGCGCCACGAACAGCTGATGGAGGACGTGCGCCTGGTGATCGACCGCTTGGTGCCCGTGGAGGCCAACATCCAGACCACGCGCGGCGAGTGGTTTGTGATGCGCATTCTGCCGTACCGCACCCTCGACAACTACATCAGCGGGGCCGTGATCACGTTCACCGAAATCACGGAGCTAAAGAACCTGGAAGAGCAACTTACCGTCAGCACCGCCATGGCCGAAAGCATCGTTGAGTCGGTGCGCGAGCCCATGCTGGTGCTCGATGCCCAGCTGCGCATCCTCACCGCCAGCCATGCGTTCACCGAAACCTTTGCCGTGGAGCTGGACAAAATAAAAGGCCAGCCGCTCTCGGAGCTCAGCGACGGCATCTGGAACCAGCCGGCGCTGCACCGTAAGCTGGTGCAGCTGCTACAGGCCGAAAACCAATCGTTTGACGATGCTTTGCTTGAACTGACTCCGAACGGCCAAAGCACGCGTTCGCTGCGCATTCACGGGCGCCGCATCACCAGCGACGGCCAGAAAACCAACCGCCTGCTGATCGGCGTAGAAGAGCAGGCTCCAAAGCCGGCCGCGTCGAGGCCGGAGTAATCGCGCGCGCAGCGCATTGCTGCGGGCGTGGTCGTTGTGCTGACTATGCGGGCAGGCTTGGCCTGCCTTCCCTTTTGATTCTAGAGCCCAGTGGCATGAGCGAGTCCCATTTTGAATCGTCTACCTCGTTGCACGACGCGCTGGAGCAGCTCCGCGCCCGTGCCGACCGGCGCCGGCACCTCGTGACGCAGGTTGTGGACGTCGAGCACTCGTCGATGGACGTGCAGCGCCTCGTGCAGGAGTTGCAGGTGCACCAGATTGAGCTGGAAATGCAGTACGAAGAGTTGCTGCGGGCCCAGGCCGAAACCGAAGCCCTGCGCATGCAATACGTTGATCTCTACGACTTTGCGCCCGTAGGTTATTTCACCCTCGACGCCCACGGCCTGATTCAGCAGCTCAACATCTGCGCCAGCCAACAGTTGGGCACCGTGCGCCAACGCCTGCAAGGGCGCCGGTTTGCGTTGTTTGTGGCGCCCGCTCATCGGTTGCTGTTCAATCTGTTCCTGGCCAAAGCGCTCACGGCCGACCACCGCCAGACCTGCGAAGTGGAAATGCTGCGCGAAGACGGCAAGAGCTTTTTCGCCCAGCTCGAAGCCCTGGCCACCCCCAGCCTCGACCCCGATCAGCCTTCGCAGCACTGCCGGGTGGCAGTTATTGACATCACGGCCCGTCGCAAAGCTACCGAAGACCTGCGGGCCAGCGAAGCGCGGTTTCGCCGCCTTTTCGAGCAGAGTAACGACGCGGTGCTGCTGCTGCGCAACGAGCGCTACATCGACTGCAACGACGCAGCCCTGCATCTGCTAGGCGCCTCCGACAAAAGCCACATCATCGGGCAGCCGGCCTGGGCGCATTGTCCGGTAGTGCAACCTAACGGCATGAAAACCAAGGTGTTATTTCAGGAAAGCATCCAGCGGGCTAAAGAAGTCGGTTCGGAGCGCTGCGAAGTCCTGATGCACCGCAGTTTGGGGGAGGAAATCTGGGTGGAGTCGGTGATTACGCTGATTCAGGACGCCGACGAAGAAATCCTCATTCACATGGTGTGGCGCAACGTAACGGCGCAAAAACGCGAGCGCCAGCTGCGCGAGGCAAGCGAAGAAGACCTGCGCCTCGCCTTGGAGGCTTCCAATGCCGGGGTATGGTCGTGGGAGTTCAGCTCCGACGAGTTGCGGTGGGACGAGCGCGCCCAGGCAAGCTTTGGGTTAGCGTTGGGGCCGGGGCCAGTGCCGTTCAACGTGTTGCAACAGGCCATTCACCCCGACGATTTACCAACCGTTACCCACGCCTTTCAACGCTCCATCAAGCAGCGCACGCCTTTCGAGCTAGACCACCGCGTGCTGTGGCCCGACGGATCGGTACACTTCGTGTCGGCGCGGGGGAAGGTTTTTTACGACGAAGCCCACAAGCCCGTCCGGTTTACGGGCCTGATGCGCGACGAAACCAGTCAGCGTGAGGCCGAGGAAGACCTGCGCTACCAACACCGCTTGCTGGGGCGCATTCTGCAAAACCTGCCGGTGGTGCTGCTGCGCCTGTCGCCGGAGGGCGAGATACTGGAAATGTCGGGCGCCGGGTTGCAGCGCATGGGCAGCCACGACAACGAAGCCCGGGGAGCCAACATTTACGAGGCCTTCCCGATGCTTACCGAGCCCATCCGAGCCTTGCTGGGCGGCGAGCCGGTCACCTTCATCGGCCACTACGACCTCAACGGGTACAATGCTTTCTACCAGAACTTCGGCTTCTTCGACGAGCAAAAGGGGTGGGGCGTGCTGTTTTCCATCGACATCACCGATTCGGAAATCTCCCGCCATCACTTGCGCGAAGAAAAAGAGTTTTCGCGCAGCCTGCTCGACAACAGCATCGACGCCCTGGTGGCGCTTGACTGCAACGCCTGCATCACCGCCTGGAACCGCGTGGCCACCTCCTTTGCCAATATCCCGGAGGCGCAGGCGTTGGGGCAAAGCGTGTACGACATCTACCCGCAGTTCAACACCGACGAAGGTCGCGCGATTATGCAGCGCGTAATGGCCGGCGAAGAAGTGCAGTTGTTGGGGTATCGCTTCCTATCCCGGCCGGGCTTCTTCGATGCCTACCTGACGCCTTTGAAAGGACAGGACGACGCGGTAACCGGTACGCTCATCACCATCCGCGACGTGACCGAGCGCAACCGCATGGAAGAGGAGAACACGCGCCTCAAGCTGCGCCAGCAGCAGGAAGTGCTGTCGGCTATCATGAGCACGCAAGAGGCTGAGCGTAAGCGTATTTCAGAGGCGTTGCACAACGGCGTGGGGCAATTGTTGTACGCCACCAAGCTCCACATTGAAAACCATTCCTCCAACATCCAGAAGCACACAGCGGCCCTGGCGCTTCTGGAAGAAGCCATCACGGCCACGCGCAACATTTCCTTCGAGCTGACGCCGGGCGTGCTGGAAGATTTCGGTCTGAAAAGCGGGCTCCAGGAGTTGGTAAAGCGCATCCCGAAAACCAGCCTCGACGTGCACCTGCACTTGGTGGGCCTGAGTAAAAAGCGCCCCAAACTGATCGAAACGGCCATTTACCGCATGGTGCAGGAGCTGCTCAATAACATCATGAAGCACGCCCAGGCCAAGGAAGTGTTTGTGCACGTGGTACACGAAGACCACCAAGTGCTCATTTCCGTCGAAGACGACGGCGTGGGTTTTGAGGTGCGAGAAGACGTGCCCATGCGTGGCATCGGGCTGGCCGGCATCCGCAACCGCGTCGACCTGCTCGGCGGCACGCTCACCATCGATTCGCGCCCCGGCCGTGGCACCATCGTCAGCATCGAAATTACGCTGAAGAAGGACAAGGAAGACGGGAAAAAAGCGAAGTAGTTACGCAAAACAGCCAGACCTACTGATCTGGCTGTTTTGCGTAACTACTTGATTATTAGATAATTACAATCTTACCCCAATGCCTGGCCCCAAGAGGAAGAAAGGCCGGCCCGTGGAGAGCAAATACCCGCCGCCCAGGTAAAGCGGAAAAGTAAGCTTAGCGTCGCGGCGGGTAGGGTAGATGGAGCCCAGCACCACAATGCCCAGGTCGCGGTTGCCGCCGGTTTTGCTCAGGTCGAAGGCGTTGAGAGCCACGAAGCCTGCTCCGACTTTGTAGGGCCGCAGGCGGTTGATTTTTTCGGGGTGATAAAAGCTGAGCTGCCCCAGCATGGCCAGCGAAATACCCCCGAACGAGGTGTAGCTCGGCTCGCCCTTATACTTGGTGAGCAAGCCGCCGGGAAAGCTGACGTCGATGTCGAACTTGACGCGCCGCCGCAGTACCAGCTCCAGCTTTTGGGTGAAGCCAGGCTCCTGGTACTGGCCCTGGTTATGCTTCACGGTGATGATAATCGTGCTCCAGTCGTCCAGATCGTAGGTTTTGCGCGAGTTGAGTAAGTTATTGAGACTGATGTTGCCGACTTGGCACTGCTTGTCTTGGTAGAAAGCCGCACGCACCGAATTGTCGCCGGGGCACACCACAATGTTGTCGACGGTGCGCATCTCAATCAGCTCGCCCTTGCTGTTTTGGGTGCGGATGTCGAAGGTCAGGTATTGCTTGCCGTAGAGCTGGTTTTCGGTGTCAATACCGTTGCTGTTGAAGCTGAACACGACGTCGCTAATAACCCGGTTGTAGAGCACTGGCCCGTTGAGGCGGTTGATGGTGCGGGCACCTTCGCCAAAGTTGACGGCCACAAAATCGAGCGGGTGGGGGCGCTGGAACTCCTTCACGCTCAGGTTGTAACCCGTCGGCTGGCCCGCGTTGAAAATGGTAATGCGCTTCTTGTCGATGGTCACCGGAATCTGGACGCGGTACACCACCGCCGCATCCGAGCGCACCGACGAGTCGGAGGGCACCACCGCCAGATCTTCGAAATGAAAGCGGGCCCGCTGCAACGATTCGCCTTCGAGGCGCACGTCCACGGTTTCGCCGGGGTTCACGGCCAGGTTGGTGCTCCAGTCGCCGCCGCGGTGCCGCACGCTCACGGCCGAAACCGTTGTTTTGGGCGAAATATTGAAATTGGTGATGTATTTGGGCAGGTCGTTTTCCTTGATGTAAAGGTAGCCCTCGGTTTGGCGGTGAGTGTTGTATACGCGCAGCCAGCACAGCACGCGGTCGTTGGTGAGGTACTGGCGCGTAAACAGCTCGGCCATCAGGGCGCCACCCGCTTCTTCTTGATCTTCAACGCGGTACGTGTGCTTCAGGTCGAAGGTGCGGCCGTTGTCCAGGATGATTTCCACGCCACGGCGCCGGGCGGCATCGTCGAGGGTCACCTCTTTTTTGTCGACGCTCAAAAAGCGCAACCGGCTAGCTTTCACCGTAAACTCCTGCCGCACCGGCGCCAGCGCGTAGCTCACCCGGCGGCCGTTTTCAATCAGGAAGGGGCGCTCGGTTTGGGGGCGCAGCGTGAGCACGCGGTTGCCGAGGGCGTTGGGCAGCACATGCAGATGCAGCACGCCGTTTTCCTGCGTGAGGCGGTAGTCGATGTCCTGGCCCTTGGTCCAGTCGCTGGACACGCGCACGTTTTTGGGGTTGTTGCTGCTGATTTCGAATACCTTTTCTTCGCCCACATACAGCTCCGTATCGGTGGGCTTAAAGGTGATGGTAGTGCGCGTAACCGGCAGCAAATTAACGGCTTGCGTACGCGTGAGCAGGCGCCCGGCGCTGTCGGCATTTTGGGCAAACGTGAGCTTAAGAAACCGAGCCGCCGTGAGTTCTTTAAAGCGAATTTTGACGCGGTAATGCCCATCAACGGCCGTCATCGAGTCCACCATCACAAAATCGGCGGAGCGGGTGAGGCGTAGCGGATTTCGCGGATCGAAGGCGATCGGGTAGGCCAGCACCTCGGCAGTTTCGTCTTCCTGTCGGTAGTAGAAGTAAAGGTTTGGTTCGCCCTGCACGGCGATGGTGTTGCGGCTAAGCGCGTAGTTGGAAGTGTCGGTGCGAAGCACCAAATCGCGCAGCAAAGGCATTTTGCCGGGCGTCTGAGCCGCTGCTGACGAAGTTAAACCCAACCAAAGGAGCCAGACCAGCGCAACCCCAACACCACCGCGAAAACCCGAGAAATAGCGCACGCAACAAGCAAAGTCAATAGTGAGCAACCAGCAACCGATTATCCAGATCGCCTTAAGCTGGCAAAGTTAGGCGCTGCAAAGCTCGCAGGAAAAGGAAAAGTACTATTCGGAGCAAAAAAATACCTCATCCATTCGCGTCGGGCAACGCCCTGATCAGTAGTCCCTTGGTGCGAGCCGAATGCCGTTGATCGGAGAAAATATGTGCTTCTCAACGCTGCATATTGGCCCGAAGAAGCGGCTGGTCGGGATCGGATAATAAATGTTTTATTTGTGTACAATACACTGATTATCAAATGCTTGTGTATAAGATATAGATGGCGCTCACTGTGTGTAAGCCGTGGGCGAGCATGCTGGCTGCCAGAGAGCCTTGTGCCAGGGCAAGGCAACCCAGGCATTGCCAATAGGGTACACTTGCTGAAAACCGCACCGAACGGTTCGGCTGGAAACCCGAATTCCCCTTGGCAAATGAGTACACATCCCGACCTGAACATCAAGCATACCTACGACATGGGCTTGATTGGCAACTGCGCTTATCTGGCTCTCATTAAGAAAGATACCTCCGTTTCGTGGCTGTGCTGGCCGCGCTTCGACAGCAGCTTCGTGTTCGGCAGCCTGCTCGATACCGAGAAAGGCGGCGAATACAGCATCAAACCCGCTGTGGGCGACTTTTCGACGCACCAATACTACCTCGAGAACACCAACGTGCTGTGCACCGAAGTAGAGTGCGCCACCGGCCGCTACCGCGTCACGGATTTTGCCCCGCGCTTCCCGCAGTACGACCGCTACTACAAGCCCCTGATGTTTATTCGGAAGGTGGAACCCCTTGCTGGTGAGCCGGTTATCTGCGTTACCTGTAACCCGGTGGGCGATTACGGAAAAATTCAGCTCAGCCGCCGGCGCAGCTCCAACCACATCGCGTTTCTGGGGCTGGAAGAAGAAGTGCGGCTGACAACGGACATTCCGCTGACCTATGTGCTTGATAGGCAGTCATTTGTCCTGAATGAAACGCGCTACCTAGTCATGACTTATGGGGCGCCGCTGGAGGCTCCTCTGGATAGCACGGCCGAGCGTTTTCTGCGCGAGACCGTGCAGTATTGGCTGCGGTGGGTGAAAAGCACGAGCATCAGCAACTTCTACCAGACGCAGGTGATACGCTCGGCGCTGGCCCTCAAAATCCACCAGTACGAAGACACGGGTGCCATCATTGCGGCCACCACTACGTCGCTGCCCGAAGCGCCTGGCAGCGGCCGCAACTGGGATTACCGTTTCTGCTGGATGCGCGATACGTACTATATTCTCACGGCCTTCAACAACATCGGCCACTTCGAGGAGCTGGAGCGATACTTTCACTACATCGCCAACATTTCCGCCAAAATCCACGACAAGTACCAGCCGCTTTACGGCATCAGCGGCACTTCAGAACTCATTGAGAAAGAGCTGGATCACTTGGAGGGCTACCGCGGCAACAAGCCCGTGCGCATCGGCAACGACGCCTACACGCACATCCAAAACGACGTGTACGGACAGGTATTGGTGGCTCTCCTGCCCCTTTACGTCGACAAGCGCTTTGTAAACCCCGAACGCGCCAACCCCGAGAAGCTGCTCGCCGAAGCCCTCAACATGATCAAGGCGACCATGAATATTCCGGATGCCGGTTTGTGGGAGTTTCGCAATATCGCGCAATACCACTGCTACACCTACCTTTTCCATTGGGCCGGTAGCAACGCCGCCCGCAAAGTGGCGCGCAGCCTGCGCAACCCCGAAATGGAAGCCATGGCCAACGAACTGATTCGGGAGTCAGCCCAAAAAATCGAGGATTGCTTCGACCCCAAGCGCGGTGCCTACACCAACGCCATTGGTTCGCCGCACCTCGACGCCAGCACCATTCAGCTCATCATGATGGGCTACCTCGACCCAGCCTCCGATGTGGCCAACACCCACTTAGAAGCCCTTGAAAAAGAGCTAAAAACGCCTGAAGGTCTGTTCTACCGCTATCGCCACGCCGACGACTTTGGCACGCCCGAAACCACGTTTCTCATCTGCTCTTTCTGGTACGTGGAGGCGCTAGCCTGCGTAGGCCGCGTAGCCGACGCAATCCGGGAGTTCGAAAAGCTGATTACGTACACCAACCACCTCGGCCTGCTCAGCGAAGACGTGGACGCGCGCACCGGCAGCCAGTGGGGCAATTTTCCGCAGGCCTATAGCCACGTAGGTCTCGTAAATGCCGCCTACCGCATCGCCAAAAAGCTGGATACTCCGAACTTTGTGTAAGTGTTTGACGGATAGGGTTTTATGATCTTTAATAAAACGTTGTCTGTAAAACGAGACTAAAGCCCGATAACGCAACAAGCCCTTTTCCTACAGCATGTTATGTGCAGTAAGAAAAGGGCTTGTTGCGTTAGAAAGCTGTCGTGCAGTGGGTAGGACGTGGCTGTGTTTCTATAGCAAGCTCCGCAGCAGACGGCGCGCATCTTCGTGCGTGTCGATGTGGAAGCGCGCCAGCGAGCGCCAGGTGCTGCCTACCTTCACGGTGTAGGCTTCGGGCGGCATGGCCCCGAAGGTATCTTCGTCGGTGCGGTCGTCGCCGATGGCCAAGATGAAATCGGGCTCGTACGTGGATAGCCAGCGCGTAGCCGCTGCCCCTTTGTTGATGCCCGCATTCTTGATCTCGATCACCTTGTTGCCTTCCAGCACCTGCAAATCGGTGTTGCTGGCCAGGAAGTTGAGGTGATTAACCAACTCCCGCGCCCGCGTGGCGCCCAACTCCGGATCGACGCGGCGGTAGTGCCAGACCAAGGAAAAGTCTTTTTCCTCAATAAAAGCGCCCGTCGTGCGGCCCACGCTCAACTCCAGAATCGGGCGAATTTCACGCTTCCAATCGCTGCGCAAAGGCTGAAATAAGGTCCAGTCGCCTTCTTTTGCCTTCAGCCACACGCCGTGCTCGGCAATAAAATCGATAGACAAATCGCCCAGCCATTGCTGCAAAGTAGCGCGGTCGCGGCCACTGATCACGACCACCCGGTTGCGTTCATCGGCGCTGAGCTGGCGCAGTAAGTCGAGCAGATCGGCGTCCGGCTTTGCGCGTTGCGGGTCGCGGGTGAAAGCAGCCAATGTGCCATCGTAATCTAGTAGCAGCAAGCGGTTGGTTGCCTGCGCGTATTCTGCGCGCATCTGTTGCTGATCCTGCGCACTAAACGCGGCGGTGGCCAGGGTTAGCTGCTTGTTTTTGCTGTAGAACAAGCGATTGATAAACAGCTCCACCCAATGATGCACATTGTATTGGCGCACAAGGGCTTGCATGCTTTCCATGCGCTGCACTTGTTCCTCTTCGGGCATCGTCAGGGCCTCGTGCATGGCCTCAGCCAGTTGAATTGTATCGGTAGGGTTGATGATAAGGGCATCTGAAAGTTCACGGGCCGCGCCGGCCCGCTCACTCAGGATCAGTACGCCCTGCTGGCCTTCCTTGCTGGCCACAAACTCCTTGGCTACCAGGTTCATACCGTCGCGCATGGGCGTTACCAAGGCCACATCGGCCAAGCGGTACAGCGCCGAGAGCTCCTCGAGCGGATAGGAGCGGTAGAAATACTGAATCGGGGTCCAGGTGATGCTACTGTAGGCCGCGTTGATGCGGCCCACAAGCTCGTCGATTTCCTCCTTAAGGGATTGATATTGAGCTACTTGGTCACGCGAAGGTACCACTACCATCAACAGCGTGACTTTGCCGCGCCATTCGGGGTGCCGTTGCAGGAGCAAGTCGTAGGCTTTTAGCCGTTCGGCAATCCCCTTCGTGTAGTCGAGGCGGTCGATGGACAGGATCACGCGCACTTCCTGCAACGCCTCGCGGTATTGTCGGATGTGCCCGGCCGCCTCTTCGGAAGCAGCTGTAGTGGCATATTTTTCATAGTCGATGCCCATCGGAAACGAGTCGACTACCACGCTGCGGTTGCCCAGTTCCACGATGCCGTTCTGGCTCGTTGCGCCCAGCAGGTGCGAGACGGCGCTCAGAAAATGGCGCATGTAGCCAAAGGTGTGGAAACCAATGAGATCGGCGCCCAGCATGCCCTCCAGCAATTCTTTGCTCCACGGAATAACGCGCAGCAATTCGTAGGAAGGAAAGGGGATGTGCAGGAAAAAGCCGATGCTGCTTTCGGGCCGCGCCTTGCGCAGCATCTGGGGCAGCAACAGCAGCTGGTAGTCGTGCACCCAGATGGTATCGTCGGGGCCGGCCAGTTCCAGCACGGCATGGCAGAATTTCTCGTTTACGGCCCGGTAGGTTTCCCATTGGGTTAGGTCATAAACGGCGTATTGGGAGAAATAGTGGAAAGTAGGCCAGAGCGTTTCGTTGCTGAAGCCTTCGTAAAAACCTTTGATTTCGGCATCGGTCAGAAACACCGGCCGCATGCTATCGGCGTGTAGCTGCTCCACGACGTGTTGCTGTTCGTCTTCGCCCTCAATGCTCAGGCCTGGCCAGCCCACCCACACATTATCATCTGATTTGTAAATGGATCCCAACCCCGTGGCCAAACCACCTTCGCTGGGGGTAAAAGAAAGTCCTGAAGCCGTCCGTTGGACTTTGGTAGGCAGACGGTTAGAGACAATAATTGTTCGAGACATACAGGCTTGTATTCGTGGAAAATTGGCCGGCGCCGTTGAGAAGTAAGAGCTGAAGCGCAGAATTTGTTACGGTCGGGAGCCAACTTGGGCGCTGGAACAGCGCAAGCGCTATAAGGCGCTGCATCAGCGCAACGCCAATCACCAGTTTGCACGGTCGATTAGTGTTGCGCGTTGAAAATCTATTAACTGGTCTTGCCAACTACTTCATCCTTCCCGGTAACCTGCTATGCTATACGGCTTTGCCAACATAATGATTGGCAATACTTTGTATCAGGCCCCCGATTATAAAACAAGCCCCCGCGTCGGACGCGGGGGCTTGTTTGGTGTCGACCAAGCAGTTGTTAATGCCCAGCCGTTACATCATAGTAGCTTAACGGATGGCACCGCCCTGGTTGCTCCGTCCACGACTTGCTTGACCCCCCTTACGGCCAGCTTCGCGTGCTTCTTCTGATGTAAACCGATGACCCCGACCGCTTTCGTGCGAAGCTTTGCCGCCTTCACTGGCAATGCGACGCTGCTGAGCTGGGTCCATGGCTGCAAAGCCACGAAGGCTCTTGCGCGATCCGTTGGTTTGGCCATTGCCGGTGTTGCGGGTTTGGTTGGTAGTAATCATAGCTGTGGTATTTAGAACAGGGTGAATGAGTAATAGGGATTAGGCTGTTTAACGTAGCCGCTAAACTAAGATAGATCGTAAATCCAGAAAAAAGCCTGTAAATCCTTAAAATACCACTATTTACTGAGGCGCTTGTGCGTAGTTCGCCAAGCTCAAGCGGGATATATACTTGGTTAGCTCAACTGCATATGCGTATGCCCAAGCGGCGCATTTTGAGGTAGCAGGCATAAGGGTGCGCAGGATCGTTTTAATTGGGTGTTTGCCTGCAAGCAGATATAATTAAACTAACAATCCGCTCTGTGCTTTAGCTGGCTGAGCATGTAGTTTGCCTGTGTAATGCTAGGGCAATGTAGTCATTCTTTGTGAAGGGTAATTGGGTGCCAAAAATTGACTGTTGAGGTTCTAATTCAAGAAGTTATGCATGCATACTGTAGTATGCTTAAGCATTTTGCTAGCCTTGAGCTAAGTTGATTCCTTATACAATTACCAGCTAAATCAACAAACTGAAGCGTAAAGCTGGCTTTTGAAATAGTAGGAATAATCTTGGAACTATCTTGATTCGAATAGGCTTAGAGGAAAAAAATTATTGATATGGTTCAAGTTTTCCGCGTTTCACTTCCTGAGAGCTATTTATTGATTCTCAACCCTGATTCAACGGCTAACGGATTTGCCATCTTGGCGCGTGCGCTTTACCGAGCTAGTCGTAGTGGCAAGCCCGCCGTGTGCGTCGATTGTAGCTTACTAACACAGATGCCCGACGATGCCATCGAACTGCTGCTGAGCTACCATTATCATTTCTCCAGCAAAGGGCTGAACCTAGTGCTCTGCCATGTGTGCCCTGCCATTCGCAAGCTCTTGAGCGAACGTGGATTAAGCGCCTGCCCGCCCATACTGCCTTCGCTACTCGATGCTGGACAACTCTCTGCTTTGAAAGAGGAAGTAGTGTTAGTTGCTTAGCTTTTGCGAGGCGCAATTTGTTGTCCCGTTAGGTTTACACGGGACAGGAAACCTTCTTAAGGCAAACTCGTAACAGTAACGGTCTTCTGCGTCTTTATGATAAGCGTTATTATATATAGTATTTTGTATATGTATAAAACACTTTCCTGTAGCAATGCAACCGGCTGTTTATCAGTTAGTTGATGGCCTGCGTGAGTCCTGTGTATATATAGAAAAAAATATATTTGCTTTTTATAGGGGTAATCGAGTGATAACTATACCGTACGCAAGCAATGCGGTACAGCCTCACTAGCGGAGGAACCAAGCACGCATACAAACCTTATCCTGCGTATAAATACCGCGTTACCGGGGAAAAAGTCGGATAGCATTGCGCAAACATCCTTGTGTTTTTCCGTATATAATTACCGGGCTGAAAATGAGGAGAAGGAGAATTACAAGGATTGGCTTTGCGTATGTATGTAGAGGTAGAAAAAGTAGATCAGGATACGCTTACCGTGGCCATTCGCCGGAGCCGAAGCCACGCCGATTGTTGGCGTAAGCTCTTGGCGCGCTCAGTTTGCGATACGCTTGGCCCCACTTTGGTAGCCCAATTTATCGAAGACTGCTATCTGCTGGCTCACCCTTGGGAGCGTAAACGGGTTGGCCGCAGGGCCATTGCAGCGGCTGTGCAAATGGCTTTAGGCATAAAACCCAGTTGGGGGTAGTTCAGTGCAACCCATTGATTATCTGATTATTATGTATAGGGCGCTAAACCAGTGTCTGGGTGCTAGGGCTGACTGAATCTTGGGAAACTAGCCACGCATGGGCTTCGGCGCTGGTGTTGAAATACTTAAAGGAAAAAAAGCCAAACACGGCATCCCCGACGGCATGGGCCGCGGCTCGTCCGGCTTCTTTCTGGCTTTCCAAGATGGCACATTGGCTATAACCTGCTTCGCGTATGGCCCGCGGAATCCATTCGTGCGCTAGCCACTGCTGTACCTGTGGCGCCATAGGTTGGCGAAGCGCATGATTGGTCAATAGTTTGGTAGTACGATGCCGCTTCAGGGCGGCGAGGGTGTGCTCGTAAATGCCGCCTAAGTCAGCGGCAGTAGCGTCGGCGTCCGTCCAGTCGAGGCGGACGTAGCCACCCGAACAATAAAGGATGGTGCAAAGTGAATTGTGAAAATATACGTTCAGCGTATCGGCAGCGCTAGTCATTGACAAAAGGCGATAGAGTCCCGCTAATACGGCGGGAGTGGTGTAATACTAAGAGCAGGAATTAGTTATGGCTTCGCAACCAGGCGATGCCCTCTTCAACAGCCGAGCTATAATGAAAAGTAAGCTGTTGAGAGCTGACTGAAATAATGGCTTTGACCGCCAAGCGCGTAAGGGGCTGGTGGCTTTCCACTACCGCGCAATAGGCCCAGCCCGTAGCGAGTACGGTAGAAGGAATCCATTCGTCCGTCATCCATTTTTGCACATCCAACGGAATGGGCTGCCGATGGTCATGGATGCTCAAGATTTTACGCAGCCCATAGCGCTTGAGAGCCGCCGCCACTTGCTGGTAAGTCTCACGCACTTCGGTGCTTGTAGCACGTGCGTTTTTCCAGTCCAGACGAAGGTACCCGTCCGGATGGCAGACTACGTTGCAAAGTGCACTGCTGGTGTAAGTTATCTCCTTGGTAAAAGGTAGACTCATAACTCAAAGAGAAGGTAAAACGATCTTACTTGCAAATGAAATAGGGCGCATAAAAAGAGTGCAGGCGCTAGCACTCAAGTGCTAACCTTCTGCTGATAGCTTGCCACCTAAGTAGTGAGAAAACTCACCGCATAGGAGGGAAATGATTCATACGGATGCGGGGGACAAGAGGCGCGAAAGGCGAGCCGTGCTTCGTTGCATACGAAAGTACCGTATCCAACGCACTTTATGAGCCTCCTTCGCCGGGTTCTGTTTGCTTCCGCTCGGCCAGTTTTCCTTAAGCAGCTATCCAGCACCAACATCCATATGTACGTCGGCTGGGCGGCGTCGAAAAACATGCCAGCTCCGATAAGCAGCATGAAAAAGGCCAGCAGCAGAGCCCGGTTTTAGCTACTGCCGCTGGCCTTTTTAGTGGGGCCGATAATTTACTAGGCGTTGAGCAGCGGGTAAACCACGCCCAATAGTTGATCGCGTAATGCCATGGCAGGCAGACGCTTGCGTTGTGGCAAGAGCCGCACCAGCGTCCAGAAGCTGGCAGAATATTCTTCTGCTTGCTTGGCGGGCAATTGCTCTTCGTTCCAGTTGTTCAGCTCAGCAAATACCTCAGTAGCAATCTGTTGCAGCCGTTTTTGGCCAGCCGACTTACTCATGTCCACTTGCTTAATGGCGTCTGCGTGCGCACGAAGCGCGGCTAAGTTTACGGTAGTGTTCATGGGCGCGACTGTAAGGTGTGTGTGAAGAGTGAGAGAGTAACCGTTTGTTGCATAGCGAATTATTTGAAGATGAAAGTTGATATACTGCAAGGAGCACCTCAGCCATTTGCTGGCCAAAAGCAAACGAGTTCGCCCAGCAAACCCAGCAAAACGACTAGAATAAGGGCAGTTTCAATGAACCGGTTAGGAGAGGGTTGGGCTTCGTTGTGGTTCAGCATGCTTCAATTAATCGTAGAATTATTCAATTTTTTGGGCTTCCGCAAGAGGTAATTAATTCAAAAATATTCGGGTAATGAAAATTCAGTTGTCAAAAACTATTCCCGTTTTTAATTATCAGCCTGTTATTTGAAAAATGCAAAATATTATAAGCTTGTTTCAATGCATAATGATTTGTACTAGCTCGAGTATAAATATGGTTTTTTATACAAAGATGTGTGAATGAGCGTGTTGTAAATAAATTCTTGTTTTCGTTACACTTGATCAAATGTTGCTACACACGAATGTGGGCGTTTGCATAACTTCAAATGTAAATATTATTTTCTTAAAGTTGGAAATGAAATGCAGTAGTTTTTCTGGCAAATTTTTAGGCGATTTATTAGCCTGCTATACGGCTTCGAAGCGTTTACTGGATTGCGCTACGTATGAGTAGAATACAGAAATTGCCCGGCAAAGGCAGGATTCAGCCAATTATTGGCCTCTGCATTTGCCGGGCACTAAAGCTCGGGGAGAATCTGCTTCTGCTTACCGGCGCGGTAAGGTGATAGTTCGGTGGGACGGCGTGACGGTTTGAGCTGCTTTCTGCTCGTCGGCGCGCCGCTGGTTGGTCATTTTAGTGCTCCACAAATACACGGTGGCGTCATTGGTGAGCGGGCTTTCTTCGTAGCCCAAGTAAACTTTTTTGCCCGTCCAAGAGCGCTTTTCGGTGTGCTCATTGGCTTGAAAGCCAGTCCCGTAAAGCTCCGTAAAATGATCGAGCAGCGCCCGGCTGTTGGTGTAGCCTTTTGTAGTGAGGCGGACGCTGGTAAGCTTGCCTTTGTAGAAGAAGTAGAGCAGGGTAGCTACTTGCGCATTGACAAGTGCCTTGGAATCGGTGGTGCGGCGGTAAATCTTGGTCTGACCAGTGGTTTCTACCAGTACCAAGTGCTTGACTGCCGAAACAGGGGTTTCAAATTTCAGATCCTGAAAGCCATAAGTCTGATCTAGCTTCTGCAGGTCGACCGCGGGGGCAGCAGCGGTCTCCTCCATTTCTGAAATCTGCTGGGCAAACGACGCAGTAGAGCAGAGTGAGGCAGCAAGTAGTGCAAAAAGCAAGGGCAAACGATTGATCATGCGAGTAAACGAAGTATTAGTTGAAATCCTGGAGAGGCTGATGAAGTACGTTTTTACACGCATCGATAACATACAAACGCACTCTAAGCAAGCCACATCGGTGCAAAGCTAAACCGATTGGTTTCTTCCAAAGACAGGAAAATGCTGACAATCTAGTCTTGTAAGACTATAAGCTTCTGAGTATAAGTCACTAAAAAAGTTGAGAAATGATTGCAAGAGGCAAAGCTTAGCGTGCTGTTTTCCAACCAAGGCCTGGCTCACATTCCAGCTGCTCTTACCAAGGAAATGACAGGGGATCAGCTTTTTATTTGATCTTGTAAGGCACAGTATATCAAGTGGTTGCCAGCAGGCGCGCCGAATTGTTATTTCCGTAAAGCTTAACAGAAACCCGGTTATTCCATCTTGACGATTACAGCGCTGCCCGAGTACGAAATCGGATTTCCCGATGCCGCATCGGGGTTGAAGGCGGTGGGTTTGTCCTTGTTGACCCACACCACGCGAAAAGAGCGCTGAGTTGGCATGCCAGGGAAGGTGCCCTTGCGCTCGCCAATCGTGAGGGTTTTAGCTTTTTCGCTGTAGCTGAAGGGAATTACTGCTGAGGCGCCCTTCTCATAATTGTAATTGACGTTTTCGTCTTCGTACAGCGAAAACTGCGCATCCTTGCCCGTGTACACGTACAGCGTGATGGGGTCGGCGGGTTTTTCGGTCGTGTACTGGAGTTCGGGGCCGAAGGGAATGATCGAGCCTTCGCGCACAAACAACGGCATGCGCTCCAACGGCGCGTCTTCAGTAATCGACTGGCCACCAGCGTGATAGGTGCCGCTGTAAAAGTTAAACCAACCCGTAGCGGCGGGCAAGTAGAGCTTACGGCTGCGCGCCTGATAATCTGTAATGGGTGCCACGAGCAAGCTAGGCCCAAACATGAACTCGTCGGCGATGCTTTTCACGGCTGCGTCGCCGCCAAAATCCATCATCAGGCCGCGCATAATGGTGCCATTTTGGTAGTGCGTCTGGCCGGCCAGCGAGTAGATGTACGGCATCAGGCGGTAACGCAACTTGTTGTAATACAACATGCTCTGGTAAGCCGGATGGGTTTCCGGCGCAATGTTGTAGATCTCGCGGTACGGAAACTGGCCGTGCACCCGAAACAGCGGGCAGAAAGCGCCAAACTGATACCACCGCGCATTCAATTCGCGCCATTCTTCCAGGTCTTTGGCATTGGGTTTTTCGTAACGCCGTTCCACGGCAAAGCCGCCAATGTCCGTCGTCCAGTACGGAATGCCCGCCATAGAAAAGTTGAGGCCGGCCGGAATCTGGTTCTTAAAGTCTTCCCAGCGCGAACCAATGTCGCCGCTCCAGATGGCCGCCGCGTAGCGTTGCGAACCGGCGTAGCCCGAGCGCGTCAGCAGAAACACGCGCTGGTCGGGGGCCGTTTGGCGTTGGCCTTCGTAGATCCCCTTCGCGTTTTGCAGCGGAAAACCGTTGAAATATTGTGTCGAAGAGCCCAAGTAGGTCGGCGTCATCAACTCCTTGCGCGTCTGCACGTTGGTGTTGGAGTAGATGTCGGGTTCGGAGGCATCCATCCACCACGCGTCGATGCCTTTGGTGAACTGCTTGGTATTCATCAGGTTCCAAAACGCGGCGCGTGCCTGCGGATTGAAGGCGTCGTAAAACGTGGACGTGTAGCCCGGCGCAATCCAATCTTTGGTGCGGTTGGCGATGTTACGCTTATACAGGAAGCCCTTGGCGTTGAAGTCGTTATAAACCGGGATGCCTTCGTAAATCTTCGCCCACACCGAAATCATGAAGTGCAGATTGTCGCGCTCATGCAGCGTCTTGATCATGCTTACCGGGTCGGGGAAGCGGCTGGGGTCGAACTCCTGGCTGCCCCACTCGGCGGGCTTCCAGTACGACCAGTCCAGTACAATGTTGTCGATCGAAATGCGGCGTTTGCGAAACTCGGCGGCAGTGGTCAATATCTCTTCCTGCGTCTTATAGCGCTCGCGGCTTTGCCAAAAACCCATAGCCCATTTCGGCATGATGGGGGCTGGTCCCGTGAGCTGCCGATAGCCACTGATGACCTCGTCGGGCGTGTTGCCCTGCACAAAATAGTAGTTTAGGTCGTGGCTGGCTTCCGACTTAAAGCCGTATTCGTGAGCACTTTGCCCTTGCAGCGGACTCAGCCATTTCAGCCCTAAGTAGGACTCGCCGCCGTCGGGGTTCCACTCCAGCCTGATCGGGTATTTCTGGCCTTTGACCATGTTTAACTCAATCACCGAAGTGCCTGGGTTCCAGGCCTGCCGCCACTTATCGACCACCAGTTTTCTGCCGATGTACAGCTTTGCGTAGCCGGCATTTTTGAGCAGGAAATGGTGCAAACCCGTCGTGCCCGATTCGATGCTGCCTTCCCAGGTTGCCAGCACGTCGCCGAGTTTTACGTTGGCCGGGAAGTTTTTCTGGTCTTCCAGGTACTCGTAATTGATGATCGACTCCGGCCGCTGCACCACTACTTCGCTGGGCTTGTTTTTGTTGAAGTAGGTCGCCGTCAGCCAGCCTTCGTTGCCTTCTTTCGAATAAAGCTTTAGGGTCGTAAGCGGTTCATAATCACGCGTATCGCCGACTTTGGTGATGGAATAATTATCCCAGAGAATGCCATAATTCCGACTCGACAGCAGAAACGGCACCGCCACGTCGGTGTTGTTCTGGGCTAGTTCTACTTGCTGGCCACGGTAGTTCATCACGCCGTTTTGGTGCTGCCCCAGGCCATACAGTCCTTCGTCGGAGGGGGAATCGAACACCTGTTGCACTTGGTAAAACTGCTGCCCATCGGCCACCACCGGCGTGAAAACCTTGCCGCCGTTTTTACGCTCTTGCAAGATGGTTTTGCCCTTCGGATCGGTGAAAGCAAGTTCGCCCGTCGCAAGTGACACCGTAACGTTCAGCGCAGCCGTACTGATCACGCCCTGGCCCTTCTTTTCCTTGTATTGCCACTTCGCGCGCGGCCCCGTTTGGGCCACTACCATCAGGCTTTTGTCGGTGGACACGCTGTCCAATGGGCTGGCTTGCACATGCATAATCTTGTCCGACACCACCTGCAACCGAACGGTGCGGACGGCTTGGTCATTTGCCTGGGGCAGGTGAATCACGATTCCGTCGGCCTGCTTCTCCACTTTAGCCGTCTGGGCGATAGCCGAAAAAGCTGGCGCAAGGCAAAGGGATATCAGGAAGTAGCGACGGAAAGTACGTGATTGTGGCTTCATAATAAGTATTTGATTATCAATTACTTGTAAATAATCAATAAAGCTCTTTTTATTTTTCTTCCACAATCTGCATGCCCCAGGGCGCCAGTTGCAACTGCTGATTTTTGGCGATGGCAGCGTTGGAGAACAGCTCTTTGCCGGCACCGTAGGGGTACGGCACCGAGCCCGGCTCGGCAGAGTAGTTGAAGTAATAATGCACCGTTTTCTTCTGCTGATTCACACCGGATTTGGTGATGAGCGGAAACCGAATAGCCTGGTCAGGGCCCCAGAGGTCGGCTTTTTTCACGGCATCGGCGACTATCTTTTCCGTTACTGCGGTGCTTGTTCCGCAGCCTATGTAAGTAGCCAAGCCCTTGCCGTAGCGGTTTTCGGTGATGGCGGCGTACTTGCCCCACACCGGGTGATCGTAGGTGGCCAGCACCTTTGCCGTGGTCGGTGTGAGCAGCTCCATCCAGGTCGTAACGCGGTTATTTTCAGCGCCTACCTGATACGGATCGCCTTTCAACGCCACCTTCACGGGAATGGTAAACTGGCTGAAACTCACCCCGCAGGCTTCCGTAATAACGCCCGGTTGCTGGGTGGTGCGCACCTTCACGTTTTCGTCGGAGAAACCGCTTTTGTACGTGTACACCACATGGCCGCCGTTCTGCACAAAGCGGTTCAGCCGCTCCAGCAAGCTATTCGGGGCAGCGTATAAAGCAGGCACAATCAGCAGCTTATAGCTTTCCAGGTTGGTGCTGGACGGGTCCACGAAGTCGCAGCCCACGTTCTGGCGGTACAGGGCATCGTAGAGCGGCCGCAACACGTCGTTGTAGGTTTCTCGCGTACCCCAGCCAAACCCGAACCACTTAAATGCCGTCAGGGCTTCGTTGCTGAATAGAATAGCTACCTTGTTGGTTTTCTGGAGGGTAACCAAATGCGAGCCGAGTCGGTTGAAATCCTGCCCGATGGTTTTGGCTTCGTCGTAGGTTGGGTTCGGCTCGAAGTCGTGGCTGAGCAAGCCCTTCCAGTAGGTTTCGGCCGAGTTGTGAATGGAGTGCCAATGCCAGTATTCCAGCATGTTAGCCCCCGAGGCCAAGTGGCTGAAGGCCTGCAAGCGCAGCTGCCCAGGGTAGGGCACCCACTGCGGAAAGCCCTGGGCTTCGGTTTCCAGCACCAGGTAATTCTGGCCGCCCTTCATGGAGCGCGTCACGTCGCCACCAAAGGAAATTTCGGTGCCTGTAAGCTGGTCCTGGCTGGGGTGGTAGATGTCGATGCCAGCTATGTCGAGCGCTTTGGCCGCCGCAAAATGATCCACATCGGGCTGAATACCAAAGGAATAGCCCCGCCAATCTAAGTCAAAGTTCTGGGTGATAAACTGGTTCGGCTTCTTGTACTCACGCACGATGCCGGCCTGCCAGGCCAGATAATCCGTCACCAGCTGGCGCTGAAACTTAGAAAATTCGCTGCCCAGACTGGCGTTGATGGTGCCCACCGTAGACGGAAAATCTTCCCAGCTGTTGATGCGGTTGCTCCAGTAATCCAGGCCGTAGGCCTTGTTGATGACGTCCAGGGATTTGTACTTGGTCTGCATGTACTGCACAAACAGCTTCTGCACCGCCGGCCCCACGGTGTTGTAAGCTTTGGTTTCATTATCAACCTGATAGCCTATGATGGCCGGATGGTTTTTGACGTGTCCCAGCATCGCCCGAATTACCAACTCAGCATGGCGGCGGAAGTCAGGATTGGTGATGTCCATGTTTTGCCGCGCACCATATTGGTTTTGGCCGGTGGGCGTAATGGCCAGCACTGCCGGGTATTTGCGCACCAGCCACGTGGGCACGGCGTACGTAGGCGTACCAATAATCACTTGAATATCAGCCTTGTGCATGGCGTTGAGCACGCGGTCGATGTGCGAAAAATCGAACACGCCTTCCTGCGGTTCCACCGTGCTCCACGTCGATTCGGCAATGCGCACCACGTTGATGCCCGCCGCTTTCATCATCTGCACGTCCTTGTCGAGACGCTCGTAGGGCATGTACTCGTCGTAGTAGGCCACGCCGTATAGTAGCTTTTTTTGCTTAGGAGCTTGTGCCACAACGCTTTGGGCTAGGGCGATCAGAAGCAACAAGACAAGGAGCAGTCGATTCATCTACCTAAAGTCAAGGACAGGAATTGGTGAAAGCATGTCAAAACCGAAAAGCACGTCACGCTGAGCGCTGCAAAAGCGTGACGTGCTTAATTGTTGCTTACAGCGTTACGTTGCCCGTCAGGCGAATATCGCGGGAGGAACTGCCGACCAGCACGTCGAACTTGCCGGGCTCCAGCACCCACTGCTTTTTGCCTTCGTCATAATACTGAAACGCATTGGTATCCAGCGTCATCGTCACCGTTTTGGATTCGCCGGGTTTTAGGAATACTTTCTGAAAGGCCTTCAATTCCTTCTCCGGGCGCTTGACGGCGGCTTGCTCGTCCTTCACATACACCTGCACCACCTCGGCGCCGGACGTTTTGCCGTTGTTGGTCACGGTCAGCTTTACGGTGGCGTTTTTGGTGCCCGGCGTTACACTTAAACCGCTGTATTTGAAGGTGGTGTAGCTCAAGCCGTGGCCGAAGGCAAATTGCGGCGCTACCTTGTAGGTGTCGAAGTAGCGGTAGCCCACGAAAATGTCGTCTTTGTAAGTCTGCTTCAGCGGGTTACCGGGGGTGCTGGGGTATTCGCCCAGTTTCATGGCAGGCGAGTCTTCCAGCTTCACGGGGAAGGTGAAGGGCAGCTTGCCCGACGGGTTTACATCACCGAACAGGATGTGTGCCAGGGCGTTGCCGCCTTCCATGCCGGGATACCACGCCTCCACAATGCCCTTGGCCTGCCCGGCCCACGCCGACACGTCAATCGGGCCACCGCCCAGCAGCACGACCACCGTGTTGGGGTTGGCAGCCAGCACGGCCTGAATGAGTTCGTCTTGGCCGAACGGCATCTTCATGTCGGGCTTGTCGAACCCTTCGGCGTCGTAGGCATTGTCGCCCCATTTGCTGTAGTCGTAGCCGTGGGTCGAGCCGCCCACAATGATGGCCACGTCGGCGGCTTTGGCAGCCGCAACGGCTTGGGCAATCATCTGTGGATCAGCCTTTTGGTTGCGTGCAATTTTGTAGCCCTGAGCATAGGTGATGTTTGCCTGGCTGCCTAATTCCGTTTTGAGACCCTGCAACGGCGTGATTTCGTACTTGGCCTTCAGCTGCGAGCTGCCGCCGCCCATGGAATTTTCGCGGGTGGCGTTTTCGCCGATCACGGCAATAGTTTTCACCGTCTTTTTGAGGGGCAGAATGCCGTCGTTTTTGAGCAGCACAATGCCTTCTTCGGCCACTTTCAAGGCGGTGGCCTGGTGCTCTTTGGTGTTGTAAGCGCCGGGCTTGCGCTTGGCGCCGTCCAGAATATTGGTGGCGTACATCACCCGCAGAATGCGGCGCACTTTGTCGTCTACCAAGGGCACCAGCTTCGGGTCTTTCTTAACGGCGTCCAGGGCGGCATCGGCGAGGTAAAAGCGGTCGTAAAGCGACCGGTTGGCGGAAGGCCCGCCCGTGGCTGCACTCTGGTCTACGTTGCCGTACATCAAGGACAGGTCGGTGCCCATTTCCAGATCGGTGCCGTTGCGCAGAGCATTCATGGTGTTATGAACTGATCCCCAGTCGCTTATAACCAGGCCTTTGAAACCCCATTCGCCCTTCAGAATGTCATTCATCAGGTAAGCATTCTCGGTGGCATAGGTACCGCGAAACTTGTTGTACGAGCCCATCAGCGTGTACACGCCCGCTTCCTGCACGGCGGCTTTAAAGCCCGGCAGGTAGATTTCGCGCAGCGCCCGCTCGCTCATGTCCACGTCGATGTCGTTGCGGTGCTCTTCTTGGTTGTTGGCCGCGTAATGCTTCACGCACGCCGAAACACCCTGATCCTGAACGCCTTTAATGTAGCCGACTACCATCTTCGAAATGAGGTAGGGGTCTTCGCTCAGGTACTCGAAGTTGCGCCCGTTCAACGGCGCGCGCACGATGTTGATGCCCGGCCCCAGAATAATGTCTTTGCCCCGGAAAGCAGCCTCGCTGCCCAGTACCGTGCCGTAAGCGTAGCCCAACTCCGGATTCCAGGTGGAGGCCAGCGTGTTGTTGGTGGGCAGGTAGGTGCCGGCGTCGTTGGCGTCTTTGACGCCCTTCCAGTCGCGTCCCTGCTCGGGGCGCACGCCGTGCGGGCCGTCGGAAGTCATGATTTCGGGAATGCCCAGGCGCTTGATGCCGCCGGCCGCGAAAGCCGAGTTGGCGTGCAACATCGCGATCTTTTCTTCCAGCGTCATCTTCTTGATGAGCGCATCGATTTTGGCGTCGTTGGCCGTGAGCGCAGCCTGTTTGTTTTGCGAAGCAGGAGCTTTCGTTGGTACCGCAGGCTTGCTTTGTGCCGTGCAAAAGCTCAGGGTCGCGTAAAAGAAGGTGGTGCCCAGCAAGGCTGCCAAGCGAGGGGTGGGAAGAAACATTCGGATTGGGTTAGAATGAATAGAGGGCCACATCAAAGTTGCATTTGATGTAATTATTTGATTATCAATGTGTTAAAGGAGTCAGGTTTGAGAGTGGGCGCCAGCGTCTGCTTGCCTACTTTCAGCCTCAGGACGCGGTCTTGGTTGCTGTCGTTTTGGGCCACGACTACCACGCTTTTGTCGGGGTTCTGAAAGGCCAGCAAGTTGGTGAAAGCGCCGCTGGTAGTCAGGCGTTTGGCACCGGGCTTCACGTAGTGGCTCAGGTGCTTGAGCAGGTAATATTCGTAGTTGAACTGGTAGGTTTTGGCGGCTTCATCGACGGTGACCAGCGAGTTTTGGCTCCAGCCCCACCGGCTGACGCCGCCTTTTTTCAGCGATATATTCCAGTACATGTAGGCATTGGCGCCGCTGCTGAGGTAATGCTTCATCAGTGACCACGTGTACACGCAGTACTTCCAGTCGTTTTTGCCGTCGCCGCATTCTTGCTCCGACTGGTACAGCGTCAGGTTGGGGTAGCGCTCGTGGATGCCGGCAATGGCCCCTTTGCCCGCCCACTGAAAACCAACACCCCTGATGTATTTGCCGCTGCGCGGATCGTGCAAAACAGTGTCAACCAAGGCTTCTTTGGCCCGCTCCATGGTCCCGAAAAACACGTCGACTTTGCGCTGCTGCATCTGCGGCCCCAGGAAGCCCACAAAACGCGCCAACCCCGTGGCCGTCCAGGTGCAGCTCGGAAACACCTGGGCCGAGTTGAACTCGTTTTGGGGCATCACCATGCTCACCGCAATGCCTTTTTTCTGATACGCTTCGATGAACTTGGCAAAGTATAACGCGTAGGCAGTGAAGTACTTATCTTCCTGAATGAACATGTTGGTGCCTTCCTTGCCGGCTTGTTCCGGCTTGAGGCCGTTGTCGGCCAGGGTGGGCATCATCTGGCGGTACTCGGGTTTTACCTCGGCAGCCGCATAGTGCTTATTATACTTCATCCACGTCGGAGGGCTCCAGGGCGAAGCCCACACTTTCAGCTTCGGGTTGTACTGCTGCGCGCTTTTGATGAACGGAATCAGGGTTTGCTCGTCGTTGGCGATGCTGAAATGTTCGAGGGCAAAATCGCCGGGTGTTTCGTCGTACGAATACCAGTCGCGCGAAAAGTCGTTGGCCCCGATGGGCATTCGGCAAATGGTGAAGTTGGCGCCCACGCCCGGCGCAAACAGCTCACGCACAATGTGTTCGCGGTCGGATTTGCTAAGCGCACTCAGCGACGTCCAGCCCAGCTCATTGAAGCAGGCGCCAAATCCGTCGATAGTCTGCAAGGGCTGCGCAACGTTGATCTCGGCATCGGTAGGGCCGGTGGCCGCCGCGGTTTGCATTCCTTTCTGCTCTACCCAACTTGCTGTGGGCGTAGTGGTTACCCATTCCACGCGCGTTTGGGCCATGGCCGCAGTATTTAGCAGTACAGCCGCGCCAGCTACCACTGCCATTTTCAGAAGGTGCGCGGGCGCGGAATTACATCTCACGAACTCTCGGGAGCAGGCCATGTAACGAGCGGGTTGATGGTCAGAAAAAGAAAGCTGGGGCACTGGACCTCGTTAATGGCCTATTTTGTAACTAATTGATCCAGAAACAGATAGCGGGCGCGGTTTGGCTCTTGCTCAGCGCGAGGCGTCATATCGAGGCGCATCACCTGGGCGTCGGTGCCGGCTTTGGTAGCGGGCCAGTTGGGCAGCCCGGCACCATTGGGGTTTCCAGATTTGATGAAGTTGGCAAAGTAGCTCTGCATCGCTTCCGACACTTTCTGGTCTTCGGGCGTCCAGGCGTACACTTTATTGGTCGAGAGGTTGCCCAAGGCGTATTCGATCTCGGCCGAGTGCACAGCTCCGCGGGCAGGCGGCGCCTTAGGAGCCGATTCGGGTTGTTTGACCACGCCGCCCGCTAAGCCAGCCGTAGCATTGCCCATTTCGGGCGTCATGGCTGGGCGGGGCCGGGCATAGAGGTAGCGGTACACTGGCTGGCCACCCGTTTGGGCTTGCATATCGGCCCATTTCCAGGTGCTGTAAGCAATGAAGCGGTCGCCGGCCAGGTCAGTGGCTGCTTGTTCGGCCTCTTGCGCCGTGGTGCTGGGGTACAGCTTCAGGACTTCGGCAGCGCGCTCACCGTACAGCTTTTGTACAGCCTTGGCGAAGTTTTCAGGAGTCGGCTGATCGGGGCCAAGCAGTGCCTGGAAAGACATTTCCTGCGAATTCCAGCCCACCAGCAGCGGCACGCGCGCCTGCCGACCCGCCTCAAACGTGGCCGTAGGCTTTTCCGTGAAAAAGTAGCCGTCAAGAGTAGGAGCGAAGCGCTGGGTTCCGGGCTTGCCCGTTGCTTCCAGCAATTGCTGGGCGGGCAGTGCACGTAGTGCCGCCAACGAATTGGCGCCTAAGCTGGTAGCGAACGCTACGCCGCTTTTCTCAACTTCGGCCAGGGGCAAAGGTCCGAAGCCGGTGTTGAGCATCGAGCCACTTTCGCCGATGGCACGGGCAAACAGGCTTTTCGACAGGGGCGAAGCCATCTGGGCGCTCACTGACATCGAGCCAGCCGATTCGCCGGCAATGGTCACCTTTTTGGGGTCGCCGCCGAAAGCCGCGATGTTTTGCTGCACCCAACGCAACGCCGCGCTTTGGTCCAGAAAACCGTAGTTGCCAGACGCGTGGTGCGGCGATTCCTTGCTTAGTTCGGGGTGGGCCATGAACCCAAATACGCCGAGCCGGTAATTGACCGTTACGGCCACAATGCCGCGTCGGGCCATGCTTTCGCCGTCGTAGCGCGGCTCGGAGCCGTCGCCGGCCACAAAGCCGCCGCCGTAGAAATACACCAGCACGGGGAGTTTTTCCTGAGCGGTTTTGGCTGGCGTCCAGACGTTTAGGTAAAGGCAATCCTCGCTCACGCCGTTGGAGCGAAAGTTCATGTCGCCAAACAAAGGGAGCTGCATGGCCCGCGGTCCAAACTGCTTGGCTGGCCGCACGTTCGTCCAGCTTTTAACCGGCTGCGGCTCCCGCCACCGCAAATCTCCCACGGGGGGCGCGGCGAACGGAACGCCCTTAAATTCCCGAATGCCACTGGCGGCGGTGGTGCCTTCCAGCACCCCATTGGCTGTTTTTACTTGGTTGATAGTCAGGGATTTGCTGGGTGTATTTTTCGTTTGGGCTGCCGCGGGCACTAGCTGTACGGCCAAAAGCGCTATGATCAAGTAAAATTTCATGCGGAGGGAGTTACCGGAGGGAGGTTATTTTTGGGAGAGTTTCATTTCGGTGATTGGCGCCTGCGGGGCCAGCAGTTTGTGGGCTTTTTCGGCTACCAGCGCCTTGGGCACTGCAAATGAAGCCGTCTGCTTGATATTCAGCGAAGAGGCGCCCACTTTCACCTTGTACGTACCCGCATCGGCCACCCAACTCGAGGTAGCCGTATCGAAAGACGCCAGGTCGGCAGTAGTCAGGGGAAAGGTAAGTGTTTGTGATTGAGATGGTTGCAAAAGACCGGTTTTGGCAAATCCTTTGAGCTCGCTTTCCGGCTTTTCGAGCTTGCCGGAAGGAGCCGTAAGATAGAGCTGCACGACCTCTTTGCCCGCCACCGGGCCGTTGTTGGTTACGGTAACAGTGGCCGTCATCTTGCCGGCAAAAGTCGGGGCGCTTAGCTTCAGGTTGCTGTAAGCAAATGTGGTGTAGCTCATGCCGTAGCCAAATTCGTAGGCGGGCTTCACCTGGAACGTGTTGTAGTAGCGGTAGCCGACGTAAATGCCTTCTTCGTAGGTATTTTCGGAGGGCGCGCCCGTGAGCGAATTCCCGCTTGCTTGCCCGGTGCTGGCCAATAAGCGGCCCGGAAAGTCTTTGCTGTAAGGCACATCATCATATTTCACCGGGAAGGTTGTGGCAAGCTTGCCCGAAGGTGCCACGGTGCCGCGCAGCACATCGGCCACGGCGTTGCCGCCTTCCTGGCCGGGCTGCCAAGCCAGTAAAATGGCGTCGGCTTGGTCGCGCCAGCTGGCTACTTCAATTACGCCGCCCACGTTAAGCACCACCACCATTTTTTTGCCTTGGGCATGAAAGGCCGTGGCTACTTGCTTGAGCAACGCCTGTTCGGCCGCCGTGAGCGTAAAGTCATTTTCCACTTTGCGGTCGCCGCCTTCGCCAGCGCTGCGGCCAAGGGTAACCAAGGCTACATCGGCAGCCTGGGCCTGCTGTGTGAGCAGGGAAGCATCCACGGGCATCTCGGCAATGACGGGCGCGGGGTCCAGTAACCCTTTGGTTTTGGGGAGTTTAGCTTTCTCGCCCTTTATGTATTGCCCGTACGCCTGCGTTAGCGGCGCGTTCACGGTGAGGCCGGCGTTGGTAAGGCCTTGTGCTATCGAGATGGTGTAAGCGCGGTTGACGTCGCCGCTGCCCGTGCCGCCAGCAATGAGGTTGTAAGACGTATTGCCAAACAACGCCACTTTTCGACCTGCGGCTAGCGGCAGCGTTTTGCCTTCGTTGCGCAACAACACCATGCTTTCGGCAGCGGCTTGGCGGGCCACGGCGGCATCAGCTTTTAGGTTGGGCTGACTCGTGTATTTAAGGCCCTTAAACGTAGGCGATTGCAGCACCAGCGTCAGCACGCGCGCTACGTTGGCATCAATCTGAGCAGTAGTTAGTTGGCCGCTTTTTAGGGCAGCTAATACTGCCTGGGTTTGGGCCGTGGTGCCGGGCATAAGCAGGTCGTTGCCGGCTTGGAGCTGCGCAACGGGGTTTTTGCCGCCGTACCAGTCGGTCATGACCAAGCCCTTGAAGCCCCACTCGCCGCGCAGCAGCGTCGTGAGCAGATCGCGGCTTTGGGAGGTGTACGTGCCATTGACGAGGTTGTAAGACGACATCACCGTCCAGGGCTGCGCCTTGCGAACCACAATCTGGAAGCCTTTGAGGTAGATTTCCCGCAGGGCGCGCTCGCTCACCTTGGAGTTGAGCTGCATGCGGTTGAACTCTTGGTTGTTGACGGCAAAGTGCTTGACGGAGGTGCCCACGCCGTTGGATTCAATGCCGTTGACCATCGCCGCCGCGATGTTGCCAGCCACAACGGGGTCTTCGGAATAATACTCGAAGTTGCGGCCACCCAACGGGTTGCGATGAATGTTCATGCCCGGGGCCAGCAGCACGTCGATGCCGAAGTCACGTACTTCGCTACCAAATGCCACGCCGACTTTGCGCACGAGCGTCGTGTCCCAGGAAGATGCCAGCAGCGTTGCCACCGGAAAAGCCGTGGCGTAATAGGTTTTGGTGCTGTCGCCGCCCCGAATGGGATCGATGCGCACGCCCGCGGGCCCGTCGGATAAGGTCAGCGACGGAATGCCCAGCCGCGCAATGGCGTGCGTACGGCCCGCCGCGCCGGGTACTTTTTCGGGTACTTTCCGGTCCTCGGGGTCGGAAGGCGGCAGAATGCCCTCCGGGAAGCCCGCAGGGTAAAAACCCATCCCGACCACCAGTTTTACCTTCTCTTCGGGCGTGAGAGCCGCGATTACTTCCTTGAGGGGAGCTTTGCCTAATTGGGGCGCGGTCTGGGCTTGTGCCGAGGCCAAAAAACTGCTGCACAACAGGCTACACGTGGCAAAGGTGCGGAAACGGGAGGCGTTTGAAGCGGCAAGCAAAAGGGAAATTTTTATTTTCATGAACAGTGGAATGTTAGTGACTCAGAGGGCGCTTGGGTAGCTAGGCCTTACCAATCCAACCCTGAGGAGAAGCAGCGTTTGCAACCAGATGCTGCTTCTCCCCAGGGCTGGATTTCAGGTTATTTTAGCCGTTCTGTAACCCTTTAATAACCAGGATTTTGTGTGAGATTAGGATTGACGTTGAGTTCGGTTTGCGGGATGGGCAGGAGGTTGTTGAACTCCTGTACGCCGGTCTTGCCTTTGGCCTTCATTGTCGAAACCAGCGTGCCCGTGCGCTTCAGGTCGTACCAACGGTCCATCTCAAACGCGAGCTCGTAGCGGCGCTCCCGCAACACGGCATCCTTGAAGCTTGCCGCCGAAGTTATCGCCAGATCCTTGGCCGAGGGCGTATTGATGGGCAGGCCGAAAGCCCGCCGACGTACTTTGTTGATGGCTTCGAGGCCTTCCGCAGTTGGTCCCACGGCCTCCGCCAAGATTAGGTACATCTCGGCCAGGCGGAGCACCGGCACGTTCAAGGGCGAATCCCAGTTGTTGACGTTCACGGTGCCCACGAAAAACTTGCGCACGTTGAAGCCAAAGGGGTCGCCGGGCAAGCTCGCCGGCTGAATCTGGCCGGCCGGGTATACATCGCCGGGCACCCACACGGTAGCTTGCTTGCGCAGGTCGCCGGGCTCGTAGCCATCCACAAATTCTTTTTCCGGCACGTTGAAGCCGTAGCCGCCGGAAGCCACTACGTAAGGACTGCCAAAGAAACGGGCGCCCCAAAACTCGTTTATGGTTGCGCCAGGGCCATCCTGCGAATAGTTGCTCAGGCCGTTTTTGAACTGAACTTCAAAGAGCGACTCCTGCCCATTCTCGTTCTCTACCTTGAAGTTGTCGGCATAATTTGCCCACATGGTCTTACCCGAACCGCTGATTACGGCGCGGGCCTGCGTGGCCGCATTCGCCATATTGCCTTGCGTGAGGTACACCTTGGCCAGCAAGGCCGTTGCCGACCACTTGGTAGCCCGGCCCACGTCGTCGCCGGTGTAAGAGGCCGGCAACTTCGTGATGGCATCCTGAAGGTCGGTTATGATTTGCGTGTACACTTGGGCGGCCGGCGTACGCGTGATGTTAGAAACTTCGGCAGCCGTTTGGGCAGGCGTCAGCACCAAGGGCACGTCACCGAAGCCGCGCACCAGGTAGAAGTAATACAGAGCCCGCAGAAAGGCCGCCTCACCCAGACACCGCGTTTTGAGGGTAGCCGACATTTCGATAGCTGGCACGCGCGCCAGCACTTGGTTGGCCTGGCCAACACCCAGATAGGCGCGCTGCCAGTGGGTGCTGGTGAGGGGATTGGTCGTCGGAATGGAGTAATTATCAAGCTGTTGGAACTCGATACCGTCGGAAGCTCCGCCACCGCCCGTGTTGGAGTTGTCGGACATAATGTCGCCGATGCCCCACAGCGAGTAGTTAAACATCCCGTACTGGCTCAGCTGCGAGTAAGCGGCCGTAGTCGCCTGAATGGCATCGGTTTCGGTCTTGTAAAACGTTTCGGTCGTTACGGCGTTTCGCGGCTGCAGGCTGAGATAATCTTTCCCGCATCCCGCGAGTAGCCCGAGGGTCAGCACCGAGGCTGCAAGCGTTTTATTCTTTATAAACATCGTAGTAGTTTTTACAGGGGTGGGCGGCGCGCCGCTGGCTACGTGGCCTGGGCGCATCGCTTGGATTGATTAAAAGCCAATGTTGACACCTGCCAAGAAGACGCGCGACTGCGGGTAAATGCCACGGTCGACGCCGAGGCTGCCGCCTTGGTTACCCAGCTCCGGATCGAAGCCTTTGTATTTGGTAATCGTCAGCAAATTCTGGCTGGTGACATACACCCGAATGCGCTGCGCATGAACTCGGCCTAGCAGCGTGGTGGGCAACGTGTAGCCGAGGGTGAGCAACTTGATGCGCATGTAGGAGCCGTTTTCCACGTAGTGGCTCGAAACGCGCAGGTTGTTGTTTGGGTCGCCGGCTACGGCACGCGGTACGTAGTTGCTGGTGCCGGGGCCCGTCCAGCGATCCAGCGCGATGGTGCTGGCGTTGGAGGCACCGAACAAGCCGCCTTCCGTGTAGTAGCGGTTCAGGTTGTAAACGTCGTTGCCCTGCGAACCCTGTAAGAATATATTCAAATCCAAACCTCTGAAGCTCAGTGTGTTATTAAGGCCATATGTGAAGTCCGGGTTCGGATTGCCGATGTAGGCCTGGTCCTGGGAATTGATGACGCCGTCGCCGTTTATGTCCTTGTATTTGATGTCGCCGGGGGCAGTGCCGGACTGCTGGTAGAAGCCCGTAGAAGAGCCAGCGTTCAACGCCGTCAGCTCTTCGGTCGTCTGGATGATGCCATCGGCCACGTAGCCGTAGAACGAGCCAAATGGGATACCCGCCGCGTAGCGCACCAAGTAGTTGTTGGCCCGAATGCCTTGCCCAAAGTAGGGCCGGCCAGCTCCCAGCGACGTTACCTTGTTGCGGTAGAGCGAAAAGTTCAACGTAGTCGTCCAGTTGAGGCCGTTGTCGCTCACCAGGTTGTTGGTGGTAATGGCTAGGTCAATACCGCGGTTGCTCGAGGACGCCGCGTTGGTATTGATGCTCTCGCTGGTACCCGATACATAAGACACCGGCACGGCGGCAATCAGGTTGGGCGAGGTACGCTTGTACAAGTCGACCGAGGCCGACACGCGATTCTGCCACAAACCCAAGTCAATGCCGATGTTGTATTGCTCGTTATTTTCCCACTGCAAGTCAGGGTTTTGCAGGCGTGTGGGGGCGCCGCCAATCACCTGATTCTGGCTGCCCGTACCAAATACGTAACCGGTGCCGGGCACACCATTATTGGAAAGCGCGGAGGAGTTGATAGTAGCCAGAAAGGCGAACGAGCCGGCATTGAGCGGGTTACCTACTTTGCCATAACCGGCCCTGATCTTCAGGTTGCTGATGGAGGAGTAGCTCTTCAGGAAATCTTCTTCGCTCAGGCGCCAGCCGGCCGATATACCGGGGAAGAAGCCGAACTGGTTGCCGGGCGCAAACGCCGAAGAACCATCGTAGCGAGCCGTGGCCGAGAATAGATATTTGCCGGCAAATTCGTAGTTGATGCGGCCAAAATAGCTGGCCAGCCGGCTGCGGCTGTTGTTGCCGCCGTTGTTAATCTGGGCGTTGATGGGCCCGCGGTCAATTATTTGCAGGTCGTTGCGGCTGTAGCCTACGCGGGTAGCGGTCAGGTAAAAGTTGTCGAATTGCTGCGATGATTGGCCCAGCAGGAAAGTAAACTGGTGCTTATTGCCAATTATCTTGTCGTAGGTAGCCGTGTTCTCGATCAGGTAGCTGGGGCTGTAGTTGCTGCTGCTGCTGGCCGACGACTGCGAAGCCGGATACTTTGACGAGCCAACGATCGAGGGAAAGAACTGATCTTGTTGCAGAAACTGCAAATCTGCCCCGATGTTGGTTCGGAAGCGCAAGCCAGTAAGCGGCTCCAACTCGGCGTAAAACGTGGAAGTCGCCCGGTTGCGGTTATTCTTGATTATGGGACGAAGCGCGGCCGTTACGGGGTTTTCTTCGCCGTAGTTATCGAGGCTGGAAAACTCGTAGAAACTGCCGTCGGGGTTGCGGGCGGGCGCCACCGGCGGGGCCTGCACGGCGAGCTGAATAACGCCGCTGAACTCGTTGTTTTCGTTGTTGAGCGGGCGCTCGTCTTGGTGCGTCAGCGCGAGCGTGTTACCGATTTTCAGGATTTTGCTGAGCTGCACTTCCCCGTTAGCCCGCAGCGTAAAGCGCTGAAAGTTAGAATTGATGATGGTGCCATCTTGCTGAAAGTAGCCCGCACTAACGGCGTAGCGGGCCTTCTCGCTGCCACCCGTGGCGGAGATGGCGTAGTTCTGAATCTTGGCGGGTCGGAAAATCTCATCCAGCCAGTTGGTGCCTTTTCCCAGGGCTGCCGGATCGGCGTACTTCGGGATAATGGCCAGGCCGCCCGCGGTGCGCGCCTCGTTGTTAAGCTGCGCAAACTGCGTGGCATTGAGCATCGGAATCTGCCGCCATACGTTTTGAGTACCCACGTACGCGTCGAGATTAATATTGGCCGTGCCCGCTTTGCCGCGCTTGGTGGTGATCAGTACCACGCCGTTGGCAGCCCGCACGCCGTAGATGGCCGTGGCGGAGGCATCTTTCAGCACGTCGATGCTTTCAATGTCGTTGGGGTTGATGGTGCTGAGTTCTGTGCCGGTTGCGTTGCCGTTGCCGTCTACCGCTGTCGGGAGCGGAAAGCCGTCCACCACATAAAGCGGGCTATTGTTGCCGGCGGAGGTAATGCCCCGCACCCGCACCGACGTACCCCCGGCGCCGCCCGGCGCGCCCGAGTTCGACACGATTTGCACGCCAGCCGCCCGGCCTTGCAGGGCTTGCGCGGCATCGGCAACCGGCTGAGCGGCAATTTCCTTGGCCGATACGGAAGCCACAGAACCGGTTACGCTCGTCCGCTCCTGAGTGCCGTAACCAACTACCACCACTTCTTTCAGGGCCTGCGTGTCTTCGCTCAGCGTAACGTTGAACGATGTCGAGGCGCCAGTCACCGGGACTTCGCGGCGGGTGTAGCCTACATAGCTGAATACCAGCGTACTCCCTTCGGGCACCTCCAGGCTGAAATTGCCGCTGGCGTCGGTGCTGGTACCTTGCGAGCTGCCTTTCACCACCACCGTTACGCCCGGCAAGCCTTCGCCATTACTCTGAGTGACGCGCCCTGATACGGGAACGTTTGCGGTTTGGAACGGCCCAACCTCCCGCGAAGGAGCATTTGGCAATGGCGAAGCCGCCGCCGGTTGTACAAACGTTGGCATACTGCCCGCGGCGAGCAGCACTGCACTCCGCAGCAGCAGGTTTTTGTAAGAATGTGAAAGCATAGAGGTGAGGTTATAAGTGGCTAATTTTTGAGTGAATGGATGCTGATGTATGCGCAAACCGAAGACAGGAAGAAGCGTGGTCCGATAGACTTAAGTGCATTATCCAGGACTTCGTTAAAAACTCATCTCAAAACTATAATCAATTGATTATAAGCAGATTATGATAAAACAATTGGCGTAGCAATTGCTGCGAAAGCATGCCATAGTAGCAGGCATAGCAAGCGGCTAAGCAATAGGCATAGTGACCCCGCGTGCAACAGGCAATGCCGACGGAGTGGGAGAAAAGCTGCTGGTAAGTTGTGGCGAGGCAGCGGAGCGTCAGTTACAATCGGGTGTGCTTTGCAGCAGGAGCGGAGCAGCACTTAGCATGGGTACTTGTGCGTTTCAAGAGCCAGTGATCCTGGTCTGGAAGCGGTTTGCTAAGGGCGTCTGTTAAGAAGATCGTAAGCGGAATCGATTTCGGGCAAAAAGGAATTGCAGATTCGAGCTGCAAGTCAAGTTATTTTTGGAATATCGACAGGATAAATGTAAATATATTTTTCTAATACGTACATTTTACACAATAATTTTTTTGGCTCTATGAATACCCGCCAAGAGGTCCTGGATTTTGTGAAGAACGGCCACACCCGTTTTCTGCCGCACCTCTCCATCGACTGCGTAATTTTCGGCTACCATGCCCATCAGCTGAAAATTTTGCTGATCCGGCACCACGGGCACGAAAGATGGAGCTTGCCGGGCGGCTACATCGCCCGCGACGAAACGCTTACGCAGGCGGCACACCGCATTCTGGCCGAAAAAACGCAAATCACGGACCTTTTTCTGCAACAGTTTTATGTATTCGGCGACAGCGTCGTCCGCATGAGCCGAATCGAAACGCAACAGACGCACAACACCACTTTTGCAAAGGTCGGCGTTACCCTTGGCGATAATCACTGGCTATCGGAGCGGACGTTGTCCATTGGCTACTATGCCCTGGTCGATTACCTGGATGTGGTGGTAACGCCTGAGTTTCTGGTAGATGGGTTCTGCTGGTTGGAGATCAAAGAGATTCCGCCGCTCGAGTATGACCACAACGAAATCATCGCCAAAGCCCTGGCCACGCTGCGTTCGCAGATTTACCAGCAGCCCATCGGCTACAGTCTGCTGCCCGAGAAGTTTACGCTGCCGGAAATTCACGCGCTCTACGAAACCATTCTGGGCAAGCAGTTTGACCGCCGCAACTTCCGCAAAAAGCTGCTTACGCTCGGCCTGATCCGGCAGCTGGACGAGCAAAAACGCATCGGTCCGCACCGTTCCCCGTTTCTGTATGAGTTTGATTTAGAGAACTATCGCAAAGCCTTGGAAGAAGGCTCGGTACTGGCTTTTTAGGGCCGCGTACTAGCACGTTGTTTGCAAAAGAATCCCTGGCTTCTTCAAAACCTTATCTTACAGGGCGTTTGGAGCCAATAGCCTAAGCATACATTTCCTTTCCATCCTAAAACCCAACCCAGCCGCACTATGACTTCCCGAAGATCCTTCTTGGCCTCGGCCGCCCTGCTCTCCGCCGGCTTGCTGGTGTCTCCTTCTTTGTTGGCTTACAACAAGCGCTACGTAGGTTTGCAACTCTATACCGTGCGCGACGCCATGGAGAAAGACCCAGCCGGTACCTTAGCTAAACTGGCCAAAATCGGGTACAACTCGGTGGAAGGCGCTACCTACACGGGCAGCCAGAAATTCTATGGCATGACGCCCCAGGCATTTGCCGCTTTGCTCAAGCAAAACGGCCTGATCATGCCTAGCAGCCATTATCGGCTCGGCGAGGAGCAAATGAAGGGCGAGGCTGTGCAAGGCACCATTTTGCACGGCTGGGATAAGGCCGTGGATGACGCCGCCGCGGCCGGTGTGAAGTACATGGTGTGCGCATATTTATCGGAAGCCGAGCGGGGCAACCTGGAGCACTACAAGTATATCGCCGAGCAACTCAACAAAGCGGGCGAACGGTGCCAGAAAGCCGGCATCCAGTTGTGCTACCACAACCACGACTTCGAATTCAAAGCCCAAGACGGCAAGCTGCCGTATGACTTGCTGCTAACCGGTACTGATAAAAAGCTGGTGCAGATGGAGTTAGACTTGTACTGGGTGACCAAGGCCGGCCACGATCCGCTGGCTTTGTTTAAGCAACACCCCGGCCGCTTCCCGCTGTGGCACGTCAAAGACATGGACAAGACGCCGCAGAAAGCCTTCACAGAAGTGGGCAACGGCAGCATCGATTTCAAGAAGATATTTGCCCACGCCGACGAAGCCGGCCTGAAGTACTTCTTCGTGGAGCAGGACTCGACCCCCGGCTCACCTTTCGACAGCGTAACCAAAAGCATCAACTACATCAAGAAGAACTTGGTGTAGAAGCTGTTAAGTTCTATTGGCCCGCGGCCGGCAATTCGCGAACCCAGATGTTACGAAAACTGAGGGGTTCGCTTTTGTCGCCGTGGGCTTGCAGCTTAATCGGGGCAGGGCCGTGGCTTTGGTAAGTGGGCTTGCCAATGTAAAGTGTTGGTCCTAAAAGAGTTGCGTTGTTCTCGACTAGTACCCCATTAAACAGCACCGTCACGCGGGCGGGCGTGGCCATAGCGCCACCGGCCGCAAAGGTGGGGGCCGTCCAGATCACGTCGTAGGTTTGCCATTCGCCGGGCTTGCGGGTGGGGTTGGCCAGCGGAATCAGTTGCTTGTAAATGCTGCCCGCCATGCCGTTGACGTAGGTTTTGTTGTTATACGAATCCAGAATCTGCAATTCGTACCCTAGGTCGCCTTTGCCGAGCGAGGCCAGAAACACGCCGCTGTTGCCCCGCGCCTGCGCCGTGCCGCTGATGTTGGCCGGCACGCGCCACTCCAGGTGCAGTTGGTAGTTGGTGAAAGAGCGCTTGGTTTCGATGTTGCCCGCGTCTTTTTTCACGGTCATTATGCCATTGGAAACGGTCCATTTGGCGGGCGCCGTGCGGTCGTCGGTTGATACCCACTGGTCGAGATTCTTGCCGTCGAACAGGATCAAGGCGTCGGAAGGCGCGTCGCTGCTGGTTTTGCCTGGCGTAATTACTTTCGGAACGGGCTCCCACACCTCCGTGTCCTCGGGTTTGCCAGTTTGTTGGGCATGGGCGGCGCCGAAGCTGCCAGCCAGCAGTGCAGTAAGTACCAGGCGAAGTTTCATGGGGCGTTAGCTTGAGTCGGGGTTTGGGAGTACCTACGAAAGCAGGTTCTTTTTTATGTAAGAAGCGCTCTGCGTGATGCTTTGGTAAGCGTCGATGGCAAAATATTCCTGCTCCATAAAGATGTGGCGGAGCCCGGAAGCCGTCGCGTGCTGAAAGATTTTCTTGAAATCGATTGAGCCCGCACCTACTTCGGTATTGTGTTCAGGCTGAGCCTTATCCATGTCTTTGACGTGCCACATCGTAAAGCGTTTGGGATGAGCTTCCATGAGTTTGATGGGGTCCTGACCGGCCCGCACCACCCAATACAGATCCAGCTCAAAATCAACCAACGCCGGGTCGGTTTCCTTCAGTAGCACGTCGTAGAGGGTAGTGCCGCCCACCGGCTTAAATTCGAAATCGTGGTTGTGGTACGCTACCCGCAGGCCCGCAGCTTTACACAACTCGCCGGCCTTGTTTACCCTCTCCGCGACCACCTTGAAATCATCCGCGGTGGCTCTTAGCTTATCATCCAGATGCGGGACTACGACGTACGTCTGCCCGCAGATTTTGGCGGCTTCGATGTACGTTTTCAAAGCGTCCTGATTACCATCCCGGACAAAGCCGTTCATCTCGTAATGCCCGGAGGAAGTCGTCAGTCCATTGGCCGCCAGCACGGCCTTGAATTCCTTGGCCGTCAGTCCCCAGAAGCCGCCTGCTTTGCTATAGCCGTAGGTCTCAACCTCCTGATAACCAGCTTTTGCAACTTTGGTCAACACGCCTTTTACATCCTTGCCGATGTAATCGCGCAGGGTATACAGTTGCAATCCCACTTTCAGAGAGGAAGGGGAAGCCAGCAATTTTCCGGGTTCCAGCAACGAAAGTGCGGATAGCAAGCCGGCTTGACGGAGGAAGGTTCTTCTCTGCATTAGGGGAATAATTTAATTAGATAAACAACTGATCAACAGATAGATGCATGATGCATCACACATCGCATATCTGAATGGCTTTGCGAAGCGAAGCAAGTTTATCGGCCTGCTTTGGCACAAATTCCTGGGCTACGTAGCCCTTAAACCCGGTGGCTTTGATGGCGCGCATCACCGCCGGATAATACAGCTCCTGCGTATCGTCGATCTCGTTGCGGCCCGGCACGCCGCCCGTGTGGTAGTGCGCGATGTAGGTGTGGTTGTCGGTGATGTTGCGGATGATATCGCCTTCGTCAATCTGCATGTGGTAGATGTCGAAGAGAAGCTTGAAGTTTTCGGACCCCAGCTTCTTGGCCAGCGTCACGCCCCACGCCGTCCGGTCGCATTGGTAGTCTTTGTGGTTGATTTTGCTGTTCAGCAACTCCATGACCAGCACCACTTTATGCTTGGCGGCTACTTCCAGCAGAGGGGTCAGACCCTTCACGCAGTTGGCCCACCCAGTTTCGTCGTCTTTGCCCCGGCGGTTGCCGCTAAAGCAAATCAGGTTTTTGTAGCCCGCTTTGGCCACCAGCGGAATCATTTCCGAATAGTTTTTCAGCAGCGTCGCATGGTACTGCGGGTCGTTGAACCCATCGGTCAGGTTGATCTCCGCGCCGTTGCACATGGGCGAGTCGAGGCCATATTTCTTCAGCGTGGGCCACTCTTTGGGGCCCACCAGGTCAATGCCCTTGATGCCGATATTTTTGGCGGCCGCGCACAATTCATCAAGCGACAACTCCTTGTAGCACCAGCGGCAGACCGAGTGGTTGATGTTATTCTTGAGGGCAACTTCTTCCGCTTCTTTCACTTCCGGCACAAATGAGCTTAACGCACCCGCCGCACCCGCTGCCGCCGTGCCAGCCAGAATGTTTTTGATTACAGTACGACGATTCGGATGCGATGCCATGAAGCAAGTAATTGATTGTTAAGAAGATACGAGTGAGTAGCCGTTGCACGCCATCCATGCGCAACTACTGGCGACTGAAGACAGCGAGAGCTGATTATTTCAAGCTCAGGATATACTTCACCATTTCTTTTGCGTCTTCCACGGGTACGCCGGGATGCGGCGTCATAGCCACTTCGCCCCAATTGCCTTTGCCGCCCTGAATGATCTTGTTGGCGAGCATCGTGATGTTGGCGTCGGTAGCGGGATATTTCTGCGCTACGGCCGTGTAAGCCGGGCCCACCAACAGATCACGCTCCTTGTGGCAGCTCGTGCAGTCCGAGGCCGTAATTAGTTTGGCGCCTTTGGCCACCACGCCGCCCGTGTGCTCGGTACCGATTTTGGTCGCGTTGGTGTCGACGGTGGGCTGGTGGGCTACCGCCGAAAGGTTAGCCGAGGAAACGCTATCGCTGTTGAGCTCCGCAGAAGAAGCCTCGCGCACGCTCGTTTCGGTGGTTTCGGTCTTTTTCGTCTCGGAATCGCAAGCCGCGAGCAGGGCACAGAAGCTGAAAAACAGGGCGGTTTTTTTCATAAGATGGTAGTTTTATAACCCCAGTAAAGTGTTGTTGAAATCAGAATTGGAGGCCGTGCTGACGAAATCGTCGAAGGCTTTGTCGGTAACCCGGATGATGTGATCGCGAATGAATTGGGCTCCTTCGCGGGCGCCGTCTTCGGGGTGCTTCAGGGCGCATTCCCACTCCAGCACCGCCCAGCCGGGAAAGTCGTATTGGGCGAGCTTGCTGAAAATAGCTTTGAAATCGACCTGTCCGTCGCCCAGGGAGCGGAAGCGGCCGGCCCGATCGATCCAATTCTGGTAGCCGCCGTACACCCCCTGCCGCCCGGTGGGGTTAAACTCGGCATCCTTGACGTGGAACATCTTGATCCGCTCGTGGTAGATGTCGATATATTCCAGATAATCAAGGCATTGCAAGATGAAGTGCGACGGATCGTAGAGCAGGCACGCGCGCGGATGCTGGTTTACTTTGTCCAGAAACATCTCGTACGTGACCCCGTCGTGCAGATCTTCGCCCGCATGGATTTCGTAGCACAAGTCCACGCCGTGCTCGTCAAACACGTCCAGAATCGGCGTCCAGCGGCGCGCCAGCTCTGTGAAAGCCGTATCCACCAAGCCCGCCGGGCGTTGCGGCCACGGGTACACCATCGGCCAGAGCAACGCGCCGCTAAACGTGACATGCGCCTTAAGCCCCAGATTTTGAGAGGCTTGCGCGGCGTACTTCAATTGCTGCACGGCCCATTCTTGCCGCGCCTGCGGGTTGTTCCGATACGCTTCCGGCGCAAAGCCATCAAACAATTGGTCGTAGGTGGGGTGCACGGCTACCAGCTGCCCCTGCAAATGCGTGGATAACTCCGTGATTTCCAGCCCCGCCGCATTGACGGTGCCCCGAATTTCATCGGCGTAGGTTTTGCTTTCGGCGGCCTTTTGCAGATCGATAAAGCGCGGATCGGTCGTCGGAATCTGAATCCCCTTGAAACCTAGCTCCTTAGCCCAGGCACAGATCGATTCGAGGCTGTTGAACGGAGCTTGGTCGCTGATGAACTGGGCCAGAAAAATGGCGGGTCCCTGAATGGTAGTCATAGGTAGATCAGACGATGAAATCGGTCCATTTTTTATCCGACTTGCCCGAAGCAATCACGTTCTCAATAAAGGCCATGCCGCGTACGCCTTCCTCAAGGCTCGGATAATCAAGCGCTTCCGAGGAAGCCTGCTCGCCCGCAAGCTCGGCTTGCAGGGTCAGAGCGAAGTTGCGGTAGAGATTGGCAAACGCTTCTAAGTAGCCTTCGGGGTGCCCGGCCGGAGTGCGCGTGTTGTGCTGGGCATAAGAGCTCACATACCCGGTCCCGGCCCGCCAGATTTCCGTAGGTTTATCTAACCATTTGACCTGCAAAGTATTAGCATCAACCTGTTGCCACTCCAAGCCGCCTTTTTCGCCGTATGCCCTTACTCGGACGTTGTTTTCCTCACCGGCGGCAATCTGCGAGGCGGTAAGAACGGCACTGGCTCCGTTGGAGAGCTTCAGCAACACGGCCCCATCGTCGTCCAACTGCCGGCCGGCTACTACCACGTTAATATCGGCGCAGAGTTTAACTACTTGCAAGCCTGATACATACTCCAGTAGGTTGAAGGCATGCGTGCCGATGTCGCCCATGGCGCCGGCTATTCCGCTGCGCGTAGGGTCGGTGCGCCAAGCGGCTTGCTTGTTGTCGGAGCCTTCCTCGAAGCTGCTAAGCCAGCCCTGGGGGTATTCCACGTACACTTTGCGGATGGTGCCGAGTGCGCCGGAGGCGATTAGCTGCCGGGCCTCTTTTACCATCGGGTAGCCGGTGTAGGTATGGGTCAGGCAGAGCTTTTTGCCGCTGGCGGCCGCTATTTGCTGTAGTTCCTTGGCCTCGGCCAGTGAGAACGTCATCGGCTTGTCGAGGATGACGTGAAAGCCGTTTTCCAACGCCAGCTTAGCGGGCTGGAAGTGTAGGTGATTGGGCGTGACAATGGAGATAACCTGCACGCGCTCGGCTTCGGGCCGCTGCTTTTCCTGCTCGATTAAGTCTTGGTAGGAGGCGTACACGCGGTCGGTCGGCAAGCCCAGCAATACGCCGGTAGCCCTGGATTTCTCGGCATCGCTGCTGAAGGCTCCGGCCGTGAGTTCATATAAGCCATCGAGAGAGGCGGCAACGCGGTGAATGGCCCCAATAAAGGCACCTTGTCCGCCGCCGATCATGCCCAGTCGTAGTTTCATGTAGTGATGATGAGGTTCTTCGCCTTACACTTCGAGGCGAGCATTGGCCTCCGCGTAGCTTATATCTTCGGATGATACAGGTGCGTTACGGTCCTTAAACAGCAGGATAAACACGAGCAGAACCGCCGCCGCAATGCCAGCCGGGATGAGCCAGATGGTGCGCCAGTCGTGCAGGTCGTTGGCAACTTTGTGGGCGTCCACAATCTGGCCCGACAGCAGCGAGCCAATCAGCATGCCCACGCCGTACGTAGCCAGCGTGATGAAGCCCTGGGCCGCACTTTTCGACTGCTCGCCGGCCAAGTTATCGGTATAAATCTGGCCGGTTACGAAGAAGAAATCGTAGCAGATGCCGTGCAGCACGATGCCCGCAATCAGCATCCAGTAGGCGGTTTCGCCATTGCCGTAAGCAAAGAAAGCGTACCGAACTACCCAGGCCAACATCCCGATGGCCAGCATTTTCTTAACACCCAATCGGCTGAAAAACACTGGGATCAGGAGCATGAACAGCACTTCCGAAACCTGCCCCAGGCTCTGCACGCCGGCCGCCGATTTCATGCCTACTTCGTTCAGGAAGGGGTTGGTGAAGCCGTAGTAAAAGGACAGGGGCACGCAGATGGCCACCGACGCCAGAAAAAAGATCAGGTACGAGCGGTTCTTGAGCAGTCCGATGGCTTCCAGGCCCAGCAAATCGCCGATGCTGCTTTTCCCTTCCTTCTTGACCGGGGGAGTAGGAGGCAGGGTGAAGCTAAATAAGCCCAGCAGCAGCGAAGCGCCGGCCGCCATCTTGAACGTAAGCCCAAGATTGTCAGTCTGTTCCCAGTTGAGCCAGCCGATCGTAATACCCGCGATAATCCAGCCCAGCGTGCCCAGCACCCGAATCATAGCAAACTCCTTCTGCGGGTTTTGCATCTGCCGGAAGGAGATGGAGTTTACCAGCGCCAGCGTAGGCATGTACAGGATCATGTACGTCAGGATGCTGGGGTAGAAGCTGCTGAAATCGGCGGCCATCGAAGCCCGCCACAGCAAAGCCGCACCTGCTAAGTGCAAGACTCCCAGTATCTTCTGCGCCGAGAAGAAACGATCCGCGATCAGCCCAATGACGAAGGGCGCGATGATGGCCCCAATCGATTGCGTGAGAAACGCGGCGCCCACCTGCGTGCCCGTCGTGTGGAGGTTGTGCAGCAGGTACGTCCCCACTGTCACGAACCAGGCGCCCCAGATGAAAAACTCCAAGAACATCATCAGGGACAGTTTGAAGCGGATGGTTGGGGTCATACGGGATAGGGTTGGCGAGAGGGTAAGGGTTTGTCGTTCAGGTAGTTGTCCTCACTCTGGGGCCCTTTCCTTTGTGGGCCCCAGGGTAAGAGCCTGGCGTAAGATTCAGAAGTATAAATTTAGGCTTTCATATAACTACTTGATTATCAAGTAGTAGCCCAAGCTCTGTCGCCTTTTTTGTAGGGTACGTCACCGTCGTAGCGACCGGGCACAGGCAAGTAGCGCAGCGCCTTCGTCGCGCCTACTTCGGAGGTGAAGTAACCTAGCAGCGTGAGCTGCTTCATCATCCGGAAATAATGGCTGGGGTCGTCTTTGCGCTGGTTGGCGGTGAACTCCTTTTGCTCTTTGTCCAACGCCGTCAGGAAGGTGGTACGCTGGGCCGGGGTGCACTCCAGGAAGGTTTTGCCGGTTTGTTTCTTGCAGTCTTTGTCGAGCTGCGTAATGCCGTTCAGGAAGATTTTCTGGTCGGCGGGCGTGTAGCAATCGCGTACCATCACGGCCATAAAGCTGCCCACCTGCGCCGCTTTGGCGCCGGGGCTCTTCGCCGTAGTAGGTAAAATCGTATCGGCTACTTCATCCATCAAACGAACCTGATCCTGATTTAAGAAAGGCTTGTCGGAGGTTTTGGCGACCTCCTTGCCTTCTTTCGTTTTCTCCTTTGTGGGCGAGGAACAACTGCTCAGGAAATAGTCGGCTCCGATTACGGTGCCGCCCATGAGGATGGCAACTCGGGCGAGGGCGTCTCTTCTGTTCATGGCCGTAGCGCTTAGATGTTCTGTTTTTTGAGTTCGCCAACGGCGTGATCTACCGCCCGGGCGGTGAGAGCCATATAGGTCAGTGAGGGGTTTTGGCAGGCGGCGGAAGTCATGCACGCGCCGTCGGTGACGTACACGTTGGGGGCATCCCACACTTGGTTGTGCTTGTTCAGCACCGACGTTTTGGGGTCGTGGCCCATGCGAGCCGTGCCCATTTCGTGAATGCCGCCGCCCAGCACGTAGCCGTTGTTGTAGGTCTTCACGTTCTTGAGCCCAGCCTTTTCCAGCATTTCCTGCGCGTCCTGCATCATGTCTACGCGCATTTTCTGCTCGTTTTCGCGGGTGCTGGCGTCGATGGCCAGCACCGGCAGGCCCCACTTGTCTTTCTTGGTTTTGTCGAGGTAGGTGCGGTTGTCGTGATAGGGGAGGGTTTCGCCAAAACCCGTCAGACCCATCGTCCATTTGCCGGGTTCGGAGAGTTCGTCCTTGAATTCGCCACCAATGCTCATTTCCGGAATCTCGCGGCTCCAGCCTTCACGGCCGGCGCTGCCTTGGTAACCGAAGCCGCGAATGTAGTCGCGCTTATCGCCGAATAGGTTGCGGAAGCGCGGCACGTAAATGCCGTTGGCGCGGCGTCCGTACACGTATTTGTCTTCGTAGCCTTCCGCGTCGCCATGGGCCCCAGCGCGGAAATGGTGGTCCATGAGGTTGTGCCCCAGTTCGCCGCTGCTGCTGCCTAGCCCTTCGGGCCAAACATCTGTAGCTGAGTTCATTAGTACCCAAGCCGAATTCAGCGTAGAGGCATTCAGGAAGATAACTTTGGCGTAGTACTCGTATGTTTTATTGGTTTCGGCATCCAGCACTTCTACGCCCTTGGCTCGCTTGGTATCCTTGTCATAAAGGATTTTGGTAACGATTGAGAAGGGGCGCAAAGTTAAATTTCCGGTTGCCACGGCGGCCGGCAACGAGGCCGATTGCGTGCTGAAATACGCGCCAAACGGGCAGCCCAGCCAGCACTTGTTGCGGTATTGACAGCTGACGCGGTTGTTGTGTGCCCGCGTGATGTTGGCTGTGCGGCCAATCACCATGTGTCGGTTTTTGAAATGGGCTTTGATGCGGGCCGCTACGTCCTTTTCGACGACGTTCATTTCCATTGGCGGCATAAAATCGCCGTCGGGTAGTTGCGGCAGGCCGTCGCGGTTGCCGCTGATGCCAGCAAACTTCTCGACGTGGCTGTACCACGGCGCCAAGTCCTTGTAGCGAATGGGCCAGTCGATGGCAATGCCATCCTTGGCGTTGGCCTCAAAATCGTAGTCGCTCCAGCGGTACGACTGCCGGCCCCACATCAGCGAGCGGCCGCCCACGTGGTAGCCCCGAAACCAGTCGAACGGCTTGACCTCCACGTAGGGACTTTCCTTCTCGTTGACCCAGTAATCTAGGTTGGTCTCGTTCAGCGTGTAATCGCGTTTCAGCACCGGATAATCCGCGATCATTTGCTGGGTTTTGCCACCCCGGTGCGGGAACTCCCAGGGAGCTTTGTTGGCGTTAACGTAATCTTTTATATGCTCAATGTTGCGGCCCCGCTCCAGCATTATAGTCTTTAATCCTTTCTCGGTCAGCTCCTTAGCTGCCATACCGCCCGAAATGCCAGAACCGATAACGATGGCATCGTACGTGTTTTTTTCCATGATGTGCTAGTAAAGAATGAGTGGGATTTAGAGGACAATAAAAGCAGCAGGTCGGGTGTGAAAACGGGCAGGTAAGCAGAACGGCAGGCCAAGACTCGGCTATTGACAATAATAGAAATAATTTATCATCAATAAATGATACTTTGAATAGAGCACCAGCGCTGAGTCGATAAGCCTTGAGGCATTTTTGCCTTTTTTAGAGTGTTTTGAATAGGATCAAAAATGACTCTGAATCCCAGAATTCATTGATTCAAGGTTCCAGAAGCCCTTTCTCGTAAGGATCGGGCGCACGTCGGCCCTGCGATTGAGTGCGTAAAAATTACGCAATAAAAATCTTGATTAGCGCCCAAAACCGCTTGTAAATGAGAAGCGCAAAGGAGAAGCTGTTATTTAAGGAGGCGTGAGAAAACGCCTTGCTATAATAATGGGGATAGCCTCATGATGGCGAAATGCTGCGGTAACAGTTGCCGAAGCCTGCCTAAGAGTCTCTAGTCTACATTGAGTAGATAGCAGCCAGCCATAAACGAGATCAGGTATTCCAATGGAATACCTGATCTCGTTTATAAGTCACTTGCAATCAGATAATTATGTAAGTACCGGCAGCCGTTGCTCCTGTAAAACTGTAGTTTCAAATGAGCGCATCACGTTATCAGGATACCAGGGTTTTACCTTCACGAATCGCTGGCGAACCTGTGCCCCCTAGTCAGTCTGGACTTTGAGCGATAAGTGCCAGAAGAGAATTCCCGAACGTTGAGGGTGGTTTCTGTAGCGGAAGTGACGTATTATGGGTGAAGCATCATAAACCACAAAGTGCGCAAACGGCTCGGGGCGGGCGTAACACGTTTTCAATGTGTTACGCCCGCCCCGAGCCGTTTGCGCACTTTACTACGCGAGACTTAAATCAAGAATTTCAAAACAAGAAACTGGCGCTAGTCAAGCTGACGTAACCAGGCAATGGCCACTTCTTCTTCGTCAAACAAGCGGTAGGTTAGGGCGGCGGCTTGGGCTTCGTGCATCATCTGGCTGAGCGAAAGGCGGGCAAATACATCGTGGGGAACGACTACGGCACCGTACACGGCGCGGCCTTCGGTTTGCTGACGCATGAGCCAGTAATCTACGATCCAGGCTTGCTCTTCGGGGGTATAAGGCGACATCAAGCGTTGGTCGCCCAGCATTTTGTGCCAGTTGCGGCTGCGCAACAGTTGGCTGGCGTGGGCCAGAAATGCTTGTAAATGATCGAGTTGTCGCGGTCCGGCGTTGTAGCGCACAATGGCGTAACCGTCGGGGTGCTCCGTGATGCTGCCCACGGAATTGGCGAAGTACAGACGCTGGCGCCGATCTAAAACGATGGGGTCAGACTCGCTAGGCGACACAGGAACAGAGAACGAAGTCAACATACAGCCCTTGAATTTGATTTTTCAAAGGATATAGCAACAAACTGTGTGCCGCATTCGGTTGAGTATCTGGAGGCTGGCGAAATTTTCCTGCTAAGCTCAAGCATAAAATGCTCCTATATGCAGGCTCTTTTGGGAAGATCTCTGGCTGAGCTTATCCTGTAATTATCATGCCTACAGGCCTATCTGGAAGCTTATTGCGGTCGAAATAAGCCGCAGGCTGATAGAAGATAATTCCGCTCCGGACGACGAAAGAAAAAAGGTGCGAAAGAAAGGGAGCTGACTGCTAAGTAAATTTCCTTTTTCCGATATATTGTTTATAATCAATAACTTAAAAATCGGTTGCAACCTTAGGTGGTGTTCCCCATGAAGATGCTCTTACTCATCTGTTGGCTCAGTATGCTGGCCGCCGGGGCAAGGGCGCAGGAACCAAGCGGCGATCGGGTGCTGGCCGCAGTGCGTGACCATCCGCAGGCCGACACCGGGCGGGTAAATCGCCTTCTGGCGTTGGCGGAGCGCGAAAAAACGACTAAGCGCAGCTTCGCCGCTTATCAGGAAGCGTTGTCGCTGGCGCGGCAGATAAAGTATGCTTCCGGCGAAGCGCACGCGTTGCTGGGCTTGGGCTTCTACTACCGCTTTCGCAACGATTACGCCCGCGCCTTTCGCTACACGAAGCAGGCCCAACAGCAGTTTCGGCAGCTAGGCGATAAACTGAGTCAGATCTGGTGCCTGTATAATCTGTCTTTCACGGTGTACGGACAAGGCCAGTTTGCCCAAGCCATGACCTACAGCCTCGAAGGCTTAAATCTGGCCGAAGAGCTGCACAGTCAAAAGTGGTTGACTTTGATACACAGCCAATTAGGAATTGCTTGCATAACGGTAGGCGAATACGCACAGGCCCGGCACTACCTGCTGCGCGGCCTTCGGCTGGCCCAGCAAGCGGGCGACCAAGAAGGAGCCGCGTTTTGCATCGACGGCTTGGGCCGGCTGGCGGCTTTGCAGGGAAAATGGGCCGAAGCGCTACGCTACCACGATCAGCAAGTGGTGCTTGCGCAAGCGGCTGGTAATCAAAGGCTTGCTACTTTAGGGCAAATGCGGAGCGCGGAGATGAGCGAACGTTTGGGTCACTACCAACAGGTGTTTGCCGTCAGCTTCCGGACCCTTCAGCGCCTTCGCAAATTGGATGATGTGGGCAACATTCCGTATATGCAAATCATTCTGGCGCGGGCCTACCTGCACACCAACCGCCCCGATAGCGCTCTGGTGTACGGACGAGCCAGCCTGCTTGCCGGCCAACGCAGCGGTACCAAGATGGTGATCCGGGAGGCCAGCGATGTGCTGGCCCAAGCCAGCGCCCGGCTCGGCCGCTTTGCCGACGCTTACCGCTACCAGCTGCTGTTTACGGCTTACAAAGACAGCCTCAGCAACCAAGACCTGCGGCGACGCACGGCAGCGCTGCAATACAACCACGAGCTGGACAAGCAGCAATCGCAGATTCGGCTGCTCACGCGCAACCAGCAACTTAGCCGCCAGCGCGCCGAACAGCAGCGCCTGCTTTTGGTCGGCTCCCTGGTGGCTCTGGCGGCAGTAGCGGGCTTGAGCGTGTTGCTGTGGCGCAACAACCAGGAGAAACAGCGAACCAACGTCCGGCTGCAAAAGCAGAAGCGTGCGCTCAAAGCTACGCAGGCGCAACTGGTGCAACGAGAAAAAATGGCGTCATTGGGCGAACTGACCGCGGGCATCGCCCACGAGATCCAGAATCCGCTCAACTTCGTGACCAACTTCTCGGAGCTGTCGGCGGAGTTGGTTAGCGAACTCGCCGACGCCCAACAACAAATCCCACGCGACGAAGCTCTGGAAACCGAACTGCTGGCCGACCTGAAGCAGAATCTGTATAAAATCAGTCAGCACGGAAGCCGGGCCGCGAGCATCGTGAAAGGGATGGCCGAACACGCGCGCCCCTTTGCCGGCGAGCGGCAGCCCACCGATCTGAATGCGGTAGCGGAAGAGCATCTGCGCCTTGCCTACCACAGCCAGCGCGCCAAGCACAAAGATTTCAACGTGACGCTCGCCACCCGCTTCGCCAAGGAGTTGGAACCGATAGAGGCCGTGCCCCAGGAAATCGGGCGCGTGCTGCTGAATCTCTACGCCAATGCGTTCTATGCCGTGCACCAGAAAGCGGCCAAAATGGGCCCGGAATATCATCCGGAAGTAACGGTCAGCACACAACGTGCCGGGTCGAATGTGGAGTTGCGGGTGCACGACAACGGCGTAGGCATGCCCCCAGAAGTTATAGAGAAAGCTTTTCAGCCGTTTTTCACCACCAAGCCCGCCGGACAGGGGACTGGGCTGGGCCTGTCCTTGAGCTACGATATCATCACGAAAGGCTATGGCGGTACGCTCACCGTGGAGAGCCGCGAAAGTGAATACACCGAGGTGGTTCTTACCCTGCCGATCACCAGCACCAGCCTCTGGGATAAAACCAACGAAGCGTGGGAAGAAAGCGCTGTATAAACGATGTCAACTACTCCGTTGCGCTAGAGGTAGGACAAAGTCGCACAATCCCGTACCTTTTGCCTGCCTGCCGTCAGGCGCAGAAGCAATCGTCCGTACCCGTCCCGTCCTAATCTTCCCAGATACTCTATGAGCCAGATCCCGGATTCGCCGTCCCGCCGCGAGTTTATCAAGCACAGTGCCGTAGCTGCGGCCACCTTCATGATTGTGCCGCGCTTCGTGTTGGGCGGCAAAGGGTACACCGCGCCCAGCGACCAATTGGTGGTCGCCAGCGTCGGCGTCGGCGGAAAAGGGGAGAGCGACGTGGCTGCGTTTGCCAAAACCGGCAAAGCCCGCATCGGCTATTTATGCGACGTTGACGACCGCCGCGCCGCCAAATCGGTGGCGGCATTTCCGCAGGCCAAATACTACAAGGATTGGCGGCAGATGCTGGACAAAGAAGCCAAGAACATCGATGCCGTGTCGGTGTCCACGCCCGATCACAACCACGCCATCATTACGCTGGCCGCCATGCAGCTGGGCAAGCACGTGTACGTGCAAAAGCCGCTCACGCACGATATTTACGAGGCGCGTATGCTGACTGAAGCCGCCAAGCGGTATAAAGTCGTGACGCAGATGGGCAACCAGGGCGCTTCCAACGATGGCGTGCGGCAGCTGCAAGAGTGGTACGACGCCAAGATCATCGGCGACGTGCACACCGTGTATTGCTGGACCGACCGGCCCGTGTGGCCCCAGGGCATTCCGTGGCCGACTACCAAAGCCGCGCTGCCCCCGGAACTGGACTGGGACCTGTGGCTGGGCACGGCGCCCTACCGCGAATACGTCGATAAGCTGGTGCCCTTCAACTGGCGCGGCTGGTGGGAATACGGCACCGGTGCGCTCGGCGACATGGGCTGCCATCTGCTGGAAGCCCCTTTCCGCGTCCTGAATCTGCAATATGCCTCCACGGTACAGGCCAGCGTGGGCAGCGTGTACGTCGATGAGTTTAAGCGCGGTTATTTCCCCGAAAGCTGCCCGCCTTCCAGCCACGTCACCCTGACCTTTCCCAAAACAAACAAAACCAAGCAAGACGTGACGCTGCATTGGATGGACGGCGGTATTCAGCCCGAGCGGCCCGAGGAATTGGGCCCCAATGAGCTGTTTGGCGACGGCGGCAACGGCATTCTGTTCGTCGGGAAAAAGGGCAAGATGATGGCCAGTACTTACTCCGCCGACCCGCGCCTGCTGCCGGTTTCGCGCACTCAGGAAGTCCACGTCAAGCAAACCATCGCCCGCGTGCCGGGTCAGGCTGGCGGCCACTATGCGCAGTGGGTAGAAGCGTGCCTGGCCGGCTACGGCAACAAAGCGGTCAGCTCCCCCTTCGAGATGGCTGGCCCGCTCACGGAGGCCTTGCTCATGGCCAACCTCGCCATTCGCGGCTACGACATCCAGCGCCCCAAAGCCACGGGCTCCGGCATGGACTACCCCGGCCGCGGCATTGAGCTGGTGTGGGACAACAAGCAAATGAAGGTGACCAACTTCGACGACGTAAACCGCTTCGTGAAGCGCAACTACCGCGAAGGCTGGAAGCTGGGAATCTAAAAGGCGAAACGGGCCCTGGCTCAGCGGTGCGTAAACAGATGATAAGCCATTATTTTGTAAGTTATTGATAATCAAATGATTGTATATTGCATCGGGAGGGCGGTGCTGTAGGCATCGCCCGGAGTGCTCACCAAATTCAGCGCCCAACCGATCATGAATCGACTCGACAATAAAGTAGCCGTAATTACTGGCGGCACGAGCGGCATTGGCTTGGCCACGGCGCACGAATTTGTGGCGCAAGGCGCAAGCGTATTCGTAACCGGGCGCACGCAGGAGTCGGTGGCGAAAGTGGCGGCCGAACTCGGGGAGCGCGGCTATGGCATCGTTTCCGACACCGGCAGCCTCTCCGACATTCGTGCGCTTCCGCAAGCGGTAGCGGCGCATTTCCCGCAGATCGACGTTCTGTTTATCAACGCCGGCATTGCCAAATTCACGCCCATCGCGGACGTGACGGAAGCGATCTTCGACGAGAGCATGACCCCCAATTTCAAGGGCGCTTATTTCACCATTCAGGTGCTCTTGCCGCTCCTACGCGACGGCAGCTCGATCATCCTCAATACCTCCGTAAACGCGCACATGGGCGTGGCCAATGCCAGCCTCTACGCGGCTTCGAAAGCCGCTTTGCTCTCGCTCGCCCGCAACCTGTCGGCCGAGTTGCTGCCCCGCCGCATTCGCGTCAATGCCATCAGTCCCGGCCCGGTAGCTACACCGCTGCACAGCTCGGCCAAGCTGGGCATCTCGGCCGAGCAGCTTCGGCAAATGGACGAAAGCACGGTAAAGCAGGTGCCACTGGGCCGCTACGGCACGCCCGAAGAAATTGCCAGGGCCGCCCTGTTCTTCGCCTCCGACGATTCGTCGTTTGTGTTGGGCGCCGAGCTCATTGTCGATGGGGGCATGATTACGCTGTAGCGCCGGCCCACGGAGAGCTAGCCAAGTCAGTCTCACGGCTCGGTCGGGAGCCAGACGGCAAACTCGGTGTACTCGCCTTCCTGGCTCTCGACGGTGATAGTGCCGCCGTGGCCTTTGGTGATGATGTCGTAGCTTAGCGAGAGGCCCAGGCCCGTGCCTTCGCCCGGCGGCTTGGTCGTGAAAAACGGATGAAAGATTTTGTCGACGATATCGGCCGGAATGCCCGTGCCATCGTCGCGAACCCGGATGATTACGCCATCCGGCGCGCGCTGCGTACTCACCGAAACCACCGGCTTGAACGTCGTGCCGGCGGGGAGGCTCAGGGCCTTTTTCCGAACGGCGTAAAAGGCATTGTTAAACAAGTTCAGCAGCACGCGCCCAATATCCTCCGATACCACTTTCAGCGGCTCCAGATGCGTGTTGAAATCAGTAATCAGCGACGCGTTGAAATCGGGGTATTTGGCGCGCAGGCCGTGGTAAGAGAGGCGCAGATACTCGTCGCAGAGGGCATTGAGGTCGGTGGCGTGCCGCTCGCCGCCACTGGTGCGCGAATGCAGCAGCATGCTCTTGACAATGCTGCCGGCCCGGTCGGCGTGCTCGTTGACTTTCTTTTGCGTCTGGGTTAGGTCGTTGAGCAGAAACGTCACGGCTTCGCGGCCTTTTTCCGACAGCTGCTCATGGGCCAACTCCTGCCGCAGCTCCTCTACCAGTTCCACGCCCACTTCGGCAAAGTTGTCGACGAAGTTGAGCGGGTTCTGGATCTCGTGGGCAATGCCTGCGGTTAGGGCGCCCAGCGAGGCCAGCTTTTCCTGCTGGATCAGTTGCGCCTGCGTCGCCTGTAGCTCTTCCAGCGAAAACGCCAGCGACTCATTTTGCCGCATCAGTAGCGCTTCCTGCCCCAGATTCTCGGAACGGAAGTAGTAGACCACAAAAAACAGCGTCATGAAAAACAGCAGCACATTCACGTTGTAGAAGTACGCGCTGTCGGCCACGTAAAGAAACGGCTTGATAAAGGTCATGGCGTGGCGCACGGCAAAATAGGCTGCCACGTTCACGGAAAACAGAAAGGCTATTTTCCAGAAATTGCGAAAGAACAGCATCGCTACAATGCTGTTGGAAATCAAATAATACTCGACGCCGTCGTATTTTCGGGCAATGGCGATGAAAGAACATAACCCCGTGACGCTCAAGATGCTATAATAAGCCGAAGCATCGTAGCGCCGGTAATAATTAAAGACCAGAGGCGGCAGATTGAGCACCAGCCCGCAGAGGCAAATCCGGAACGTGAGCCAGTCGGGTGAGTTGAAGAAAATAAGAACGTAACCGGCATAAATGGCTATGGTAATGCAGCAGATGCCATTGAGCAGATGTACCCGCTTCTTTTGCCAGACCGTGAGTGAAGGCTGCACCCCGATGTTGATGAGGCGGTGCCACGCGATCTTGAAAGGGTGAACTAGTTTGGCCCAGAGGCCGGAAGGTGCACTGTGGTTAGCATAGGCGCGGGGTGCAAGCATAACACGATTGACTGGCCAGGATAACGGAGTGACGAACGCCACCGGAATAACGCAGTACTTGTCCTCCGTGCTGGCGGAGGTCAGAGTTTGCCCCTAAGTAGCTAAGTATAAGTATTATTTGTAATAAATGCATATATAATAACACTATATTCATAGCAAGGGTACTGTGTTCGGCCGCATAGAACCGAAAGCAAGCCGGCTACGCCGGCGCAACCTGCACTTGGGATAGCGACCGGAGAGGAGTGTAAGACTATAACGAAACTATGAGTCGGGCTGACTGCTTGTGCCGTATTGAGTTCCTCGCTGCGCCGAAGGCGCGATTGCCGGTTGGCCGTTTCTGGCGGCTCCTACAAGTTCTTTTGCTCGTATTGCTTGGCGGCACTGCCCACGTGCAGGCGGCCCAACCCGATACCAGCTCGGTAGTGACTTTTGCGGAGATGCCGGCCACCGGCATTGTGCTGGACAAAGGCTGGAAATTTCACCCCGGCGACAACCCTGCCTGGGCCCGCCCCGACGCCGACGACCGGCAGTGGAAACCCATCAATCCAACTCTAGGCCTGCGCCGGTTGCCGCAGGTGCAGCAGGCGGGCGTGGGCTGGCTGCGGCTGCGGTTTCGGCTGGGGCCGGGCATTCGGCAGCGGGCCGTGGTGCTGGGCGTGTTTCAGTACGCGGCCACGGAAGTGTATTTCAATGGACGCTTGTTGCGCCGCTACGGCGTCGTCAGCACCGATCCAGCGAAGGTAAAACCCTATTGGCCTGACGGCGAGCCCATCGAACTGCCGTTTACGAATCAGGCCGAACAGGTGCTGGCCGTGCGCTTTGCCAATTGGAAGCAATTTGCCATGTTCAGCGAGTTTTTTGCGCCCGTTTTCTTTCAGGCGCGCCTCGATGGGCTGCCCCAGCTGGTGCAAGACATGCAGCAGGAAGCCACCTACAAAACCTCCGACATGCTGCTGTTTGGGGCCTTTGTACTGCTGGGGATGTTGCATCTGGCTTTCTATTCCTACAATCCCAAGCAACGCGCCAACTACTACTTTGCCCTCTACACCCTGGCCGAGGCGTGCAGCTTTTGCTGTACCGGCTTCCTCGACGAAGTACGGTGGCTCGATCTGCGCCTGGGCATGGATATCCTGTCCTACCTCACACTCCAGACCGGGAGCGTGCTGGTCGTGCGGGCGCTCTACAGCTTGTTTAATGTACGGATCGGCGCGATTTATTACGCCTTGTGGGTCCTCAACGGGGTGAGCATGGTGCTCCTGACGTTTGCTCCGGGCTTAAGCTGGTACCCGACGGTAGCGTTTATGGTGCTCGTAACGGCCGAGCAGTTACGCCTGACACTGAGCGCATTGCGCCAAACCAAACGGGCCGCCGGCATCATCGCCACCGGGTTTGGCATTGCCCTCACGCTCCTGGTGATATTTGGGTTTATGGCCACTTTCCATGAAGATCTGCTGCACATCGAGATCCTGTCCATTCCGCTCCGGACGCTGCTTACGTTTCCGGCTTTTTTAAGTCCGGTGCTGGCCATTTCCATGTTTCTGGCCCGCCGCTTTGCCCTAGATAGCCGGCTACTCGCCATTAAGCTGGTGCAGGTGCGGCGGCTCTCGGCCCAGACCATGGCCCAGCAGCAGGAAAAACAAGAGTTACTGGCGCAGCAAAACGAAACGCTGGAGTTGCAGGTGCAGCAGCGCACGGCCGCTTTGCAGCGCACGCTTACTAATTTGCAAACGGCTCAGCATCAACTAATTCAGAGCGAGAAAATGGCGTCGTTGGGCGAACTGGCGGCCGGCATTGCCCACGAAATTCAGAACCCCTTGAACTTCGTCAACAACTTTGCCGAGGTAGCAGTGGAACTGTTGACGGAATTGAAGGAAGGACCGCTGCCGGCACTGCCCGAGGAAGAAAAAAAGCTTGCCGACGAGTTGGTGGACGAGCTGACGCAAAACCTAGATAAAGTAACCTACCACGGGCACCGGGCCGATAGCATCGTCAAGGGCATGCTCGAACACTCGCGCGCGACCGGCGGTGCCCGCCAGCCCACCGACCTCAACGCCGTTTGCGACGAGTACTTGCGCCTTTCCTACCACGGCCTGCGCGCCAAAGACAAGACCTTCAACGCCACCCTGACCACTCACTTCGATGAGCACCTCGGCCGGCCTGAAGTGGTTCCGCAAGACATGGGCCGGGTGCTGCTGAATCTGTTCAACAACGCCTTCTACGCTGTGCACCAGCGGCAAAAGCTGGGCCAGCCAGACTACCGTCCCGAAGTCATCGTCACCACCGAGCGGCATCCCAACGATGACGTGGTCATTCGGGTGCGCGACAACGGCATGGGCATTCCGCCAGCCGTGCGGGCCAAGATTTTCCAGCCGTTTTTTACGACCAAGCCGCCGGGCGAAGGCACCGGCCTGGGCCTCTCACTCAGCTACGACATCATCACGAAAAGCCACGGCGGTACCCTCACGGTGGAAAGTAAGGAAGGCGAGTACACCGAGTTTACCATTTGGCTCCCACCTTTCGTCAGCAGCGAGGATGAAGTATAGAGGTATTTTATATAAATAATTGATAATTAGATACTTATATAACCTTGCCTTCTTTAGAATATTCCCGCAGGATGCCGCTTTTCAAGCGATGTAGATCGAGCCGGCAGGAGCGATCGGCCAGGGCTTCTATGGCGCAGTAGTGGGCTACGTTCAGGATACCCGCGCCCGTCAGTTCGTAGCGGGCGGCCACTTGGTGCCAGTCGATATCAGCGGCGATTTCGAGCTGTGCCGGCAGGGCTTTCTGCCAGATCCGGTACCGTTCTTCGGCGCCGGGCACCGGAAAATGCACGATGGTTTGGAAGCGGCGCGCAAACGCCTCGTCGATGTTGGCGCGCTGGTTAGAAGCCAAAATTACCAAGCCGTTGTAGCCCTCGATGCGCTGCAATAAGTAAGCGACTTCCTGATTGGCGTATTTATCGTGAGCATCGCGGATGTCGGTTCGCTTGCCGAAAAGCGCGTCCGCCTCATCAAAAAACAAGATCCAGTTTTTGTTCTCCGCCTTATCGAAAAGACCAGCCAGGTTTTTCTCCGTTTCGCCGATGTATTTGGACACCACACGCGACAGATCAATGCGGAAAACATCTTTATTGGTGTGTTTTCCTAATAAGCTGGCAGTCAGAGTTTTGCCAGTGCCGGGCGGCCCATAAAAAAGCGCCCGAAAACCGGGTTTGATTTGCTTGCGCATGCCCCAGTCCTGCAACAACGTGTCGCTGTACGTGATCCAGTTCTGAATCTCCTGAATCTGCTGCTGCGTGCCGGGGAGCAGCACCAAGTCGTTCCATTCCATCTCCGTCAGCAGGCGCTCAGCCGGAAATTCGATGCTGAACCGCGGCGCGCTGACGGTGCCCGTAGTCAAGAGTTCTACCACTTCGGAGTCCAGCATCAGAAGGCCGCTCATCGTCGGCTCGCCTTCGCGCGTGGTCTCCAAGCGAAGAACATGCTTTTGGCTCAGCCAGTGTTCAGGGCCGAGCAACCGCTGGATTTCCAAGCGCTTCTCTAAGTCGTCGCCGGCCAATACAAAAAGCGCCGTTTCACCAGTCGGCAGAATCCCGCGGTGGTTTCCCAGCCGCACACCGCCAAACTCCGGCAGGTCGCCGCCTTCGGGCAGAAATTCGGAAATAAGCTGGGTGAAAAAATGGGGCCGAATATGCACAATAAGCGCCAGCAGCAGCACGACGTATTCCTCAAACGAAGGGCGGTGCTGAACTATAAAATTCGCAAAGGGCGACTCATCCTTCAGGTACGCGATTTCATTTATTTCTACCTCTTTCGCCTGGCCGGTATACACTTGCAAACGCCCCTTAAGCACTGCCCGGAGGTAACGAACAGCCGTGGAGAGATTAGGAGTATTGGTCATGAATACGGGCGCTGCCAACCGATGGGTACTTTACCTTAATGCTTAAGCCAAGCAGCCAGATCAGGGTGATGTTGGATAGCCTTTTCAATGACGTCTAACGGGGCACTCGCCACTGTAACGGTGGCCTCATCCTTCAGCCAAGTCAGAAATTCGGCGTGGCCTTTATACTGACTTATATTTTGCTTTAAATAGGATTTGATTTTTGCGGCGGTGAATTTTTCTTGGGGCGCTGGCTGAAGCTGCGGACTTTGTTTGTGAAAATAGTAATTGCTAAGCACATCATAAATAAAGCCCGTACCATAAGGCAGCAGAGATAAATATTCCTCAAAAGACGACGCAAAAACGCTGTTTGGAAAGCCTTCGCTGCTCAGCCAAACTACCGGCGCTCGTTTGAAATCTGTTGCTTTGTTATCCTTCCAAAATGCGATCAGCGAGCCTGTGCCAGCCTGCCCGATTACCCGAAAGGCTTTGGCTTTTTGGCTGTCATTCAGGAGGTTGTGCAGTTTTGCTTCGGCGTCTTTCACAGGTTGTATATCAGCGAACTCGGCGGTCGAATTTTGCAGGTACTCCCCGAATTGCTGTACAACATCTGGCTGTTTCCTCTGCATAGCTTATTTAATTTTCAGATTATCCATGGGTTGGTTTTGAATTTGATTGAGACCATCCAAGGTTCGGGCTTTAATCCCTGCCTTGAGCTTGTCTTTTTCAGCCTTGGTGATATCCGTAATCTCGTTGATGTCTTCCCAGACATCGCTGCGCCGGAGAACGGCTCGCATAGCCACTACGTCTCGCTGTAACTCAACTTTCATTCGATCCACGACGATATCCCTGATTTTTTGCTCGTCCGGTTCGTTGGTGATTTTGCCGGTGACGAAAGTGACGAAGTCATTCAAAGTATCTGCGCCTTTCGAGCCAAACGTCCGTCCTTCTTTGTGCCTGTTTTCGTGTATGTTAATGGCATATCCACCGCTTGCGTGGCTGCCACTTGCCCTATTCGCCATTTCGCTCCGACTGCTGAATAACTTCCGCCTGTTTATTTGTAAGTCGGCAGCCCATTTCAAAATTGCCGCCTGGGGTTGGTGGTCGGGAGTCAGAAAATCGACGCGTGGCCGCGGCATACTGGCGTAGGTGCCCGTTATGCCTTCCAGTAAATAACTTTCAATGATTAAGCCAATTGACCTGTTTCCGCTCAGCAGCGTGCGAAGTAGTCCGGTAAGAGCTTCATTTTTCTGCAACAAGCGCTGGTGAATCGGTTTGGCCTTTTCCGTATCTGCACCCACTTTTCTCAGATCGTTGTAATCGCCATCGTAAGTCGATAAATGCGTCCAGATCATCGAGAGCAGAGTAGTTTTGGCCGAGTCTAGCTTGTAGTTGCTTTGGTAGAATTCCAGAAATGCTTTGATATCCTGCGGAGTGCTTTCAATTTTCAGGATGGGCTTTTCGCCGCGTTGCTCAAAATAGATGGAGTGAGTTTCGCCTGTATTAGTTGAAAAGCTCTTCTTAATTCCGAAAAAGCCTAGCACGGCGCTAGCCGCTTTCTTTCCAGCGCCCACCACGGCTTTGCCCGCTTTCTGAACCAGCCCCACCACAGGTTTCAGCAGCTTGTCTACTACAAATCCCATGGCCCGATCTACTGGCGATTTGAGCTGTTTGATGATGGCGCGCACCTTGTCGGCTAAGTTGCCCAGTCCCAATAACTTAGCCAGGAAGTCAATGCCCATCACAATGGCATTTTGCAGCCCGAAAATTACCTTCGACGCGATGCCGCTGACGTCGCCTTTCACGGCCATTTCCACCCCATCAAGAAACGCATTGACCAAGGCAATAATACGCTCGATGTTGTCCATCAGAAACCGGATGCCGGCATAAATCGCCTGTGCCGCCTTGATAAAGGCGCCTATGGGGTTGAACAGCGTAACAATGTAGGCCAGCACCTTTTTGATAGTTTCGTAGAGCACCGTTTTCTTAATCTTCTCGAAGATTTCATCCACGGCATTGGCCAGCACGTCCTTGATGTGCGCCCAGAAAGCCCCGATATCGGTGCGGGCCATCTGGATGAGCTTGTACACTTCCTCGGCGCCTTCCACGCCTTTTTCAATGGCGGCGACTACTGGTTCACCCAGCTTGTTTTTGGCGATTTCCCGGAAGTTATCGTACGTCAGGCCAATGACTTGCAGCGCAATGCTAAACAACCCGGCGGTGTCCAGCTTGGCCGGAATCCGGATGCCGGCGCCACCTACTTTGCCCTTCAACCAGTTGAAAAATCCTTCGAGCAGGTAGGTGTCGAAGTTCTCCACGAACGTGGCAAACCCCTGCTTGATGCCCGCCGCCAGGTTTTCCAGAAAGCGAATCGGGTGCGCAATGATGTCGCCGATGACGTAGGCAATGCGCACGAGCACGGTCACCAAGAGTTCGCCCAACCGATAAATGGTCAGGGCAACTTCCTTAATAAACTCGGCGGCGCGCTGAATCCAGGTTTTGCGCACGTCCTCGTTGATCTTGTCGAAGGTCTTGCGCAGCGAATCCACGTTTTGCTTGTAAGATTCGGCCAGACTGTGCGCCAGCTCCGCCTGCTTCTCATCCACGCTGGATTCTAGGTTGGCAAACTGCACGCGGTAAGTTTCCATCGCGTCGCTTACCAGCCCTTGTTGCTTGGTATTGAGGCCTTTATAAAACCCTTCGGCTTTGGCTTCTCCTTGCTGAATGCATTCGACGGCTTTGTTCAGGTCGTCGGCAATGCGCTGCGCAATCTTGTTGAGCGTAAGGTCGAGGGCGTCGATAAATTTCTTTTTCTCCCGCTCAAAAACCTTTTCAATGGCTTCGGTATCCTCGCCGAAGAGAAAGTCCCGCACGCCCCAGCCGTGAATGTCGTCGAGCTGGTCTTCCACGCGTTTTTCAAAGTCATCTTTGGCAGCTTTCGACTCGGTTTCAAACGTGTCTTCTACAAATTTGCCCAACGCCGTGAAAATATCGTCGACGTCTTTTTTGGTTTTGTTATAAATGGCGTCGAGCTCGCCTTTGATGCGCTTTTGCTCTTCTTTGTCGTCTCTGTCGTGGTGCGATTGTTTGTCGTAAACCGTGTGGAACCCTTGGCCACGTACGGCGTGCATGGCCCCAAAATCAACTACGGCGTCTTTGTGCGCAGTTTTCTGTGCCCCCGCGATAACTTTCTGTTCGTCAACACTATACACTTGCGGTGCTTCGCCCGCTTTAGCCTGCGCTTCTTTCTTGGTCTTAAGGGCCTGCTGAAATTTGGGTTCGTTCGACTCGGCGAATTGCTCCTCGGTATTGTGGTTTTTCTCCATCAACTCGTCCAGCGACTGGCTCTCTTTCTCCATCGAGATTTCGGAGTCCGTTTTGGGCTTGGGCGCGGCCGCTACCGCGTCGATGGGCCGCGGGTTGGCGCCTGCTTTTTCCTCTACCAGCGGTTTGGGCTCTTGCGTAGGCAGGTTGCTTTCGGGAGGGGCTTTCTTCTCTGTTTCCGCCGTGATGGGGGCCGCCACGTTTTTGCTCTCGTCCTTGACCTGCTGCTTAACGTTGTTCTTGATGCCTTCCAGCGGTTTGTCACGCTTAAACTGCTTGCTGTCGTCTTCGCTGTGCGGTAGCTTTTTCTCCAGCTCATTCAACTGCGTCTGTAACAGCTTTCTGAACTGCGCGGCCGTGAATTTTTTGTTGGCGTCCTTGTTGTTGACGGCCGTTTTGTTGATGACTTCCAGGTGTTGTTTGCGGTCGTTGTAGGCTTTCTGATCGGCTACCGGCAGGTGCGCCGATTCGGTAACCGCCGTGTTTTTTTCCTGGGGGTTTTTGTGCGATTTCTGCGCTTTTTTCACTTGGCGCGTCTGCCCAATTACCTTCCCAAATTCCGGGTCTTGCTGCGGCGTTTGGGGCGCCCTCTGAACCGGCGCCTCGCCCGGTTGCAGGCCATCAGTTTCGGGCGTAGCCTGAGGAGATGCTCCAGGCTGGCCGGCGGACCTGGCACCGGCATTTTTTTCAGCGAGCGCCGTGGTTTCAGTTATTACCGGGCCGCCAGAAGCTGTATCCGGTTTGGCGGCTGTGGAGGCCAAAAGATCAGGTGGCGAAAGCTGCGTTTCTGCCCGTATCAACTCATTGGTTTTTAACCCCGCAACACCTTGTTGCAAGGTGTGCGCCAGCGCTTGTACCAACACGCTTTTGCCCGCTTGCGAAGTCGGTTGATACTCGCCCTGCCCGAAGAAAATATGTTGCTGAAAGACGAGTGCCTGCGCCCGCAGCGGCTGGGTTATGCCCACCAATTCCGAGTCCCGGTGCACCCGGATCATGCTAAAATCGGCTTGCAGGCGCAACTCGGCCGCCCGCCGAATTTCCTCCGGTACGCTTTCGCCGCTGCTAATTTTGGGCAGAATGGTAGCCTGCGTTTCAAACAGCACGTCGGGGAGCCCAGCGGCTTTGCGCAGGATTTTGTTTTGCGTCCGCGTCTGGGTAGCCTGCCGGATAGGCTCGAAAAATTCGCCCCGCCCGGCCTTCTCAAAAAAAGGCTGGGCAGTCCGCATTCCCGAGGGTGCCGGCGCCGCTTTTACCAGTTTTTCCGCCGTGATTCTCATAGCTTCATAGCGTTCGCAAGGTGTTCTAAGATTGTATTTGTAAATATTTAATAATCAAGTATTTATATCCAGTCAGTCCACAGCAAACTGGGCATCCAAGGCAGCTGTGACACGGCAATATTCCAGGGCAGCGATTCGAGCAGTAGGTCGTGGCCGCGTTGCTCTACTTGCAACAGCCAGTCGTCGTTGCGGCGGGAGAGCTTGCCGGCGCGCTGCAAAAAAGCCTCGCGCAGACCGTCGGGGGAGGTGTTTTTGAGCGCTCCCCAGAGCCGAACAACCGCTTCCAGCAGGGTATTGGCCTCGGCTTTTTCGATTTCCGTCAACTCTACGTTGCCCTCAACTGGCATGTCCACAGGCAGGCCACAGAGGATTTTGGGGAGCACCAATTCGTATTCTTTCGCGGTTTCGGCGCCCGTAGCCAAGTAATGCAGCAGAAATAGCGCCCGTGCGGGCTGAAGTAATTTTCGGGCCTGCGCCACGCCCATCGTCGCAAAAAACTGCGGCAGAAAGGGATGCAGCAACACTAGCCCCGCATCTTCGACATACAGGGCTTCTGTTTCCGGGTAAGCAGGTTCCGGTACGTCGTCGGGGAGAGCGTCAGTGCGGGACGAGGCTTTGAGTTGGGCAACTGTTAGCTGCTCCTGCGCGGAGGTTTGCTGGTTTATCAACTCCAAGAGCGTAGCCAAGAAACCCTCCGAAAATTGTTCTGCTAAGCGTTTGCGCGCCGTCTGTGAATGAATAAGATGTTCAGTTTCGGCAACATATACTGCTGGTACGCCCGCCGCCAGCATTCTTTGCAAAGCCGTTTCCAGCGTTTCACCCGGCGGAAGTCGGAAGGACCACGGCAACCGCCCCGTTTGTAAGAAATGCAAAAAAGCTTCCCAAACCACCTGTGCGTCGGTTTTGAGTTGCACTTCCCGGCCGCCTGATCCGATAGGCAGGCCCGCAGTCCCGACCTTCTCCCGAATGGCCTTTTCGAGCGCCTCCGCCACGGCCGCTGGCAATTCTTGCTCCAGCCGGCTGAGGTCAAACGTCCCTAGGTTCACCTCGAGCTGTTCGATATACAAATGTTCCTCAGTTGGCGCTGAGCGGTCGAAAATGCGCTCTATCTCCGGCTGTAACCAATTGTGACAGAGAGCCGAAAGCCGATTTTGCAGCGCAAGCCCATCGGCTTCGGTGCCGTTCAATTCTACGTGCAAAACTTGCTGCCGAATGAGGTGCGCCATTAGGGTATGTTTTGCTCGGCGGTGCCGAAACAGCCTTTCTGCGTGATGGCCGTAAGCCGCGCCGTGCCACCGGGTTTTTGCAGTTGTGCCTCTACTTTGGGGCCTTCGTAAAAGGGCTCAGTCGGTTGGGCGATGGGCACATCCCACACCCAGGCCACCACCGAATTGACGGGCACATTTTCGACTTTGCCAGTAAACAGGAAGCCGTTGTTTTCCTGGCGCTCAATGCCCACAACTGGTTTAGGATCAGGGCCTTCGCATAGCTTCTGAAAATCGGTGCCGGTACATTGGTTGCGCTCGCGGCAGTCGAAGGCGGGCACGCGCGTTTCCTTGTTGTTGAGCCGCCGGTTGACCAAGATTGCGCCGTTGAAGGGAGCGCCCGTCACGTCGGGCTCGTTGGTGTAACGCATCAGCAGGCTAAAGGCCGGTGTGGGTTTGGCGAAAGAATAATTAAACTCAAGGCTAAATTGCTCACATTCAAAGTGTTCTATCCAGAGAATGCCAAACGGGTCGGAGTCGGCCGGCTCGTAGCTCAGCACCAAGCGGTTGGCCCCAAGTTCAGGCCCAAACTCGCCTACCAACGCCTGCTTGATGCGCTCGTTGAGTTTTTTGACTGCCCCGCCGATGGCATTGCGGAAATTGCCGTTGAGCTGACCAGCCTGTATTTGCACCAGACTGCCCGCATCGGCCAGCGCGAAATCCTGGCCGTTGAACCGGAATTTTACCTCCGAATCCTGCTTGTAGGTTTCGTACGGCGCCCCTTCGACGGGTGGTTGTAGCCACAGCCGGTACGCACAGCGCCGCGATTGGCCGCCGCAGGGCAGGTTGCAGGGTTGCTCGCAGGTATGCTGCACCTCCAGCGAAGCTGTGCACCCATTCTGGTCTTTTACCTCGATGGTAGTGGCCGTGCCGCTGGCAATTGGGTCGGTGGCGAAGCTATCGCCGGTTACGGGTGCTCCGTTAGCGAGATAAGGCGGCACGCCGCCCTCCACGCGGAGGAAAGAGCGGTAAGAAGCGGTGCCGTCGCAGGTAAAGTCCGTTTCTTTCAGCAGCAACTGGGGCGCTATCGTTACGGTTTGGGCCGCAGTCAGGACTCCGGCTGCGTCGCGCACCACCAAGCTGTGCGTTCCTACGGCAAGGAACATGGAGCCAGCCACGGGCTTAAACGCCTCGTTATCAACCTGAAGCTCGTAAGGCGCAGTGCCGCCCGTCGCGCTGATTTCTACTGGTGCTGCGTTGTTGGGAGTGGTGCAGCCCACGTTGGCGGTGAAAGCCAGCGCGGGCAGGCAGGAGTGCTGCACGCGCTGCGTGACGCTGCATCGGAGGCTGTCGGTAATGATGATTTCCGTTTCCGTGTCGCCCGGCAGCGCGTCGCTGGAATAGGTGGTGCCGTTGACAGTGCCGCGGTTGGCGGTGAAAGGCGGCGTGCCGCCCGAAATCTGCAAGGCTACGATGTACTCGTTGTTATCGCCAACGCAGTCGAAGGACGGCTCCGATAGTGTTAATTGCGGAGCAATGACGACGGTCTGCGGAGCCGTTTCGACTGCTTCGGCGTCGCGCAGAATAAGCGTGTGCGTGCCCGTGCCGGCCAGCACTGCGCCGGTGAGCGGCCGATACTCCTGGTCGTCCAGTTTGACGCTGTACGGCTCCATGCCGCCTGCCGGCGTGATAGTTACTTCGGCCTCATTGTTGGGGTTGGTGCAGCCGATTTGCACCGTGAAAGTGGGTGGCGCTTTGGGCAGCACAAACTGCACCGGCGAGCAATCGGAACAGCAGATGTAGGGAAGGAAAAAGTCTGCGATGACAGTGCCATCTACCAGCTCGTTGACGGCCGCCGCGATTACTTTTTCGACCTCGTCATTTTGGTTTGGCGGCAACAGCGCCGTGCTGTTCGGCGCAATTCCCGTCAGGGTGCCAATGATAAACCTAACATCTTCATTAACAACTAGTTCTCGATTGGCGCTAATCCGCTCTAGCGCTTCGGCTACCGCTTCCGTGTTGAGCGCGCTTGCCGCTGAGAGATTGGTTATGGCCGTCGAGAAAACGTTGGCGCGCAAGTTGGTCAGGTCAAACCGATTTAGCCCCAGGCCCGGCCGGCGCCGCTCCGGATCGTCGTGGTACACGAGGATAAACGTGCCGCCCAACGGCACCCCAGCTTTGTGCTGAATGCCGGGGTTCTGTTGCAGGAAATAGCTGAGAAATTGCTTCTGCTTCGCTTCTTTCACGCGCCGCCGGTATTCTTCCAGCAACGCCCGAAAAGCAGCAAGACGGCAGTTGTACAGAATGGCTTCGAGGCGGTCGTCGAGCTCCTCCCAGCTCAGCAGCCGGGCGTTGCCTTCGAGGTTGTCGGTGGCCTGCTCGCGCTCGCGCTCAATGGCTTCCGTAACACTAACCAAGTCCTGATACCGCTTTTCAAAGCGCGCAAAATCAAGCTGCCGGGCATCGGGCGTGAGCTGGTCAAACAGCTTCGAAATGTAGATGAGAATGTAGAAAATGATCAGGTTGGACTGCCCGACATTTTGGCTGTTCAAAAAGTTGATAATGACGCTGGGATCAAGCTCCGGAATTACGCCGCCGGGCTGGTTGCTGTACCAGTCTTCAAACAACCGCCCCAGCGTTTGCGGCTGCACCAGAAAGTCGGGTGCGCACTGCACCAACAGCGGCAGCTTGGCCTTGGTCGGCGTAGGGATTTTAAATCGGCTTTCAAGCGGTAGGTTGTAGAAATACTGCGTTTCCTTACAGAGGAAGCAGGTTAGCTCGGCGCGCAGCGTGTCATACAGCGTTTCCAGATCCTGAAACCGGCAGTCTTCCTTGCTCAAATCCAGGGTGATATTTTCGTCGAATGCGCCCGTGCGCAACGCCAAGATTTCGATGGGAAGCCGGTAGCGCGTTTTCTGAAAAAGCAGCGTGCTGAGCACCGTTTGGTAGTTCTTGCCCAGGTGCCCTTCGATGCGCAGAAAATTGTGCGGCTCGAGGTCGTAACGCAGCGGTTGGAGCACAAACTGCGGGGGCGCAGGCACGTACTCGTCGGCACGGTAGCTCAGGTTTTGGTTGGCGCGGCCGCGACGGGTCTTTTGCGGGCTCCAAACGTGATATAACGGAGGCGTGCCGTTTTGCAGGTAATAATAAGGGATGGCCTTCTCGGAAAGCGGCACATCGGCGAGTTTGCTGGGCGTAATGCGAATTTGCGTATCGACGCGCGGGTTGGTGGCCGACTTCGGCGGCGGCGGATTGGGCGTAAACCGTACAATCATTTCCACCAAGCGCTGAAACAGCAAAACCACGTCCCGCGTCTGTTCTTCGCAGCCGCTGATGGCGCCCGAAGCCAAAAAAGCATGGCGATACAGGGCCGCGTTCGGTACCGCGGTCGGCTCCAGAACGCCCAACATGAGGTGGCGCGGAAACAACTCCGACGGCGGACAGCAGGCGCACAGCAACTCGCCGCCCTTCCAACGAAACTCGTTGTAGGCAGCCAGCAAATCGTCGAAAAAGTCGTAGTAATACTGCAGAAACCGCACTTGGCCGGGGGTGGTCGGGGCGGTATCCAGAAAGCCGAACGTCGCACCGAAACTGGCGAAAGGGTTAGACGGATATTGGTTTTCCACTACCGGCCGAAAGGCGTTGTAGGCGGCCGTCAGTGCGTTGCCCATTGCCTGCGCCAGTTTTTCGCTGCGAAAGACCTCGAAAAACGCCGCCAGAACCTGGTTGGAAGTGGCCGGCCCCGTATTCGGGACGTCGTAGCGGGGCAAGCGGATGTCGGGCAGGTGGAGGCGGGCTTGGAGCGCGCTTTCAAGATCGGTGAAGGTGAGGTTTGCGTTTAATTTGTTGGCCTCGGCAATGATTTTGGTGAGGTCTTCGATCTTGATCAGCAGGCGGCGCACGGTGGCGGTTACGTCGGCGCCTTTGTCGTCGCAGTTATTGGGGCTGCAATTGCGTAATCCCTCTTTTTTGAGTTCTAAGAACAACAGTACCGCCTTGTCAGCCAGAAAGTTAGCTGGGGTTGCCAGCGCAGTAGTATCGGGCTCGCCGGCCGGAAACAATTCCCACAACGGGTATTGTGCTTTCGAAACCGGGTCTTTGAAAGGCCGATACTCTATCTCGTTAGGAACCTTATAATCAGCACGGTACGAAACCAGCGCTACGTCGTCGGGCTCCACGATCAAATAACCTTCCGAGGTGATGCCGCAGCCTTTGGAAAGGTAAATAACCGCCGTGCCCGCCGTAGTGTCGAGCTGAATTTCCAGGCCGCAGACAATGCCAATGCCGATGAGGTTGGCGCGCGTCAGGCGTTCCTGTTCATCCAAATAGTTAAAGACCTGATTTAGATGCGCATTGGTGAGCACCTGATTGGCCTCGAAGACCGGATAAGTATCTTGTGTCGGTCGCATGGCGAAGGGCGGTTTTTAACCATTTAAGGAAAATCAGCTATGCTTTTTTGGGCGGTTTCGGCGGCCTTTTGGGCGTGGCGCGTTTGGCTTTTGCCGGAGAAGTCTTGTGGGCATTTGCTTCGTGGATTTCTGGCGTAAGCACCCGCTGCAAAGGGTAGTTGCCGAGGGCCGTACTGCCCAAGCGCACCGGGTTTTGGTCGCTGCCGTCGTCGCAGTCGTGCAGGGTGGCGCCGGGGTAAGTGTTGCGCAGTTTGCTGAGCAGATTTACCACCACCCAGAGTCGGTACGAAACTTCTCGGTAGGCCTCGTAGCGGTCTTTCAGTAGTGCCTCCAAGGCTGCCTCGGTATCTGGTTTAAAAGTGAAGCCGGGGCACAGCGTAATAGGCGCGGGCACAAAATCGGTGAAGTCAGCAAAGGCCCGGCCGGCCTTGAAATTGGCATCCATCCAGTCATAAAAAGCAACGCCATACTGCGTAAGAATGGCGGTGGCGCATTTGCACAACTCATCGTGACTGGAATGGGTCACGGCCGGCGCGGACACTACACCGGCCTTGAGAATGGCTTCCACGCGTTCCTGCAAACGTTCTTCCGTCCAGTCGAAGGCAGCATTGGCCGTCAGCCACGCGCACCAGGCATCCTCAAATCGCTCGAACTGCCAACCGTATAGCGCGATCTGATGGAAATACTCCACCATAATTGCTTGGATTTCAGTCCATAGGCTAACTTCCAGCACGGTAGTGCAGGAAACGCTGGCAGGGGAGAGCTTCGCCGAAAACTCTGTTTCCAGCAGCGTTTGCAAGGCGTCTGGCTGGATGTAAAGCAGGGTTTTGTCGTCGTACCAAAGGCGGAATACTTCGCTAAATGCAGCGTAAATAGCCAAGGCGCAGGCACAGGCGTCTGTTTCGGTAGGTCTTGTGCCGTCAGGGGTTAAACCTTTGTCAATCAATAGGTTAGCTATTTTGCTAACTACCTCATCACAAGGGTTTTCTATGAAGCCGTCGTTGCCAACCCAGCAAACTTTGCCTACCAAGTGGGAAGGTGTTTCCTGCTGAATGGTGCGGTCGGCGAACCGCCGCATGTCCAGGTTGACGTTGAACGGCGCCGTCCAGCCGGGCATTACAAACGTCAGGCGGAACGAGTAGGGATCTTCGTCGCCGCAGGTTTTGCAGCCGCCGTCGGTGCAGGCCGGGTACAGCGCATCGCCCGGAAATTTAGGCCGCAGCAGCAGGTGTTCGACCACAATTGCGCGGGCGTTGCTGCTCCAATTAAGTAATTCATCTTGAAGCGCTTGGGCTGCGGATTTTGCTTTGAATAATTCGGGGTGTCGGCCAAGAAGATTGCCGTTTTTATCCTTGAGCGTAAGCCGAAATTGCGCCGTATCAGCTACGATTTCGTAAGCGCTGGGCTGCATCATTTGCGCAATGATTTCCCGAAATGCCTGTTGCGTCGCGGCGGCTTCGGAGGCGCCGCTTACGCTGAGGTTCCCTTCGAGCCACAGGGTTTCGCTTTGGTCTTTTAATTGAAAACCCGTGACGGTAAACGGCCCCGGTGCCGTGCCCGTCAGCGTCCAGGAAAATGTGAGATCAGGATAGCCCAGCAGCAAACTGATGCGGCGTTTCAGGCCCGAAATATTATCTGGCGCGCAAGGTGTTTGCGTATAATTAAAGGCCTTACCACGGTCGTGGCTGATAATGGGGTAGGCTTTCAGAAACGCGATTTTGTCGTCGATCAAATGCGCTAAGCCAATTTCCTGTCCTTGCAGATTGGTGAGCAGCAGGGTGTATTCGCTGAATTGCTCGCCAAAACGGGCCAGCAAATGATCGAGAAAACGGTTGCGGCGCTCGTGAAACTCGGGAAGCGTTTCCGTCAATTCTTCCAGCGCCGATTGGTTGAGCCCGTTGATCAATTCGGTGTAGCCCTGAATGACCGACTCGCTGAACTCGCGAATAAAATAGGTGCGCTTGACCGTGGGGTCGAGGGAAAACAAATCGGCCGTATGGGCTATCTGGGCGAGCGCATTGCCCAGCAACTGCTCGAATACTAACAAGTAGGCTTTCAATTGCTTAGCCTGCGCCCGCCGCCGTGGCAACACATGCGAGGGCAAACCCGCGGAGCCAATTCCGTAGGTCAGCGGGAAGCTGTATTGCACCGGAAAATAGTCTTCCGGACTACGGAAAGTGCCGGCCGGTACGGGCAAATCATTCGGCGCATTTTTGATTTTGGGCCGCTCGGCTTCTCCGCGCAATTGCGTGAGGGTATCGTGGGCCTCGTCAAGGCGCGGCAGGAACGGCAGGCCATTTTTGTAAAACAGAAACCGCGACAAGTTAAAATACAGCCGCGGTTGGTGCAGCGCACTCACAAACAGCAGCCACGAAGCACTGGATTTACTCGGGTCAAATACGGGCTTGCCATTCACCCACGTGGGGTCGGCAGCTGCGTTTACCACATTGCCTTCTGCATCGTATTTGGTGAGCAGCAGGTTATTTACCGCAATTACGCCCTCGATATCCATCAACAGGTTGATGATATCGGAGGCGCGCAGAACGGTTTTCAGTTGCGCTTGTTCCAGTTCTTCGGCCTTGATAAAGCCGTTGTCGAGCGCCGGGCCGTTGAAAATATCTTCCACCGGAATGCTCGCATCCATCATTTCCTGGAGCGTGTAAAACGGCACAGGCGGATTCAAATACTGCGCGATGGCAAACCAGATTTGCGCCTGCACGCGCTCGATGTCGGCGCCGGGCGTAACTTCTATATCGGCGCAAACGGCTACGTCTTCTATGGCCACACCCTGCACGCGGCAATAATCTTCGTCGAGGTTGCGGTGGGCGTGTAGCGTTGCTTTGGCATCGGCCACAGACTGCGCCACTTTCAGCAGTTTCCGACGGTAGCGCGGCACAAAACCAGCGGCGGTTTTATCGGCTAGCATCGCGGCTATGTCGGCTACGCTGGTTTGGTTTTTCGCAGTGGTATCGCCGAAAATCCGCAGTGCCGCATTTTCAATGGTGATTTTCTCGCCGCCGGGCAGCAGTTCTAATTCAAAGCTGGCGTAGAAAACATTCCGCCAATTGCTGCGCAGTTGGGCATCGGTAAGGGGCGTGTTATCGGTTTTGTTGCGGTTGAATTTTAACAGCGTAAGATTAAACGAGGCGCCATTCTGATTGGAAAAAGCATCGTTGCTTTCCAGAAACAGTTGCCAGGCATCGCGCTTTTCCAAGCCCCAATCCGGGAAGCGCAATTCAAGCGTGACGGCGTGTCGCTTGCCTTCCGTATCGAATATGAAGTAGGTGAATTCAATTTTGCGATCATTCAAATCGCCTAAATCCGGATCGGATTCTAGCTCCAGCAGCACTTCGTACAAGCCCAGTACCGATACTTTTTTGGGCTTGAATTTTCGGTTGAGTGGTTTTTCGTAGGATAGCTGTAATTCGTCGTCTTCGCACCAAGCGTAATAGTGTACGTCACAAGCACATTCCTTGCAGAATAGCCACGCGTTGCGCACCAATTCCCGGTCGATGAGCAGGCGCCGAAAATCGTCGGGCGTGCAGGGATTTACGGTCAGAATATCGCGGGCCGTGAAAAAGGCTTGGTTCGGAAAAGGCTGCTTGGGATTGGGTGCGGGCGTGGCCGGCGCCAGAATATCTTTCACGTCCCAGCCGATGCGATAGGCCAAGTCGGTGATGGCGTAACAGAGCGCTTCGAGAATGGTAATGCCGGGATCGTGGACGTTGTAATCCGTCCACTGGCGGCTGCCCATCTGCTCGATAAACCCAATCCCTTCCCGGCGGAGGCGGAAAAAGTCCTCGGCGGGTTTCAGCGCGGGCTGCTTCGGGATGGTGACGGGCGTCTGGCTCATGCTTCGCAAGGACATTTTTCGTGGTGGGCCTCTTCCTCGGCGGGGTTAATTACCTGGATCAAATGCTTTTTGGCCGGCACGGAAACCAAAATGGAAACTGCTTTGGAGCCTTCCACTTCCTCGCGGTCGGCAGTGCCCGTTACGTCGTGAAAGAGTTGAAAATCAGTTACATAGTCCACATAAGGCTGCTCTTCGACAAAGTTGATGAGCACCGATTTATAGATTTTGCCGCCGAAGGAAGGGCCGCGGCTGCCACTCCCCGGAAATGCCCACGGCGACAAAAAACGGGTGATGCTTTCCTGTAATTTCTTGGTGTAAAAGGCTTCGTCGAACCCGTCGTAGAACCGCACCTTAAAGCTGACAGCCACTTCCTCAAACTGCGGATTTTTGACGTGCAGCTTTACAAAACAGGAGATGCGCTTTTGCAGAAAATCGGCGATTTCCTGCAAAAGACCCAAGCTGGTGTAAGGCCGCAGCGGGTCGCGCAGATTCTGAGTTTGCAGATCCGGAAGGGTCACCACCGTGACGTGCCCCGGTGCCAGCTCTTTGTAAATGCCGGTACCGCTGTCGTTAGGCTCGTAGTGTAAATGATTGATACACTTGGCTTTATAAATCTGTGGGAAAGCCTCCAGCACGAGGTGCTCGTAGTCCCAGAGCGCGATTGCGCGGTCTTTGTGCCGCAGGCGCTCGCTTATGCGCGTATAAAATGCGTCGGATGCTTCCCGGCCTCGGCCGCCGAAAGTGGCAAAGGGCTGCGTAATACTTTTGACGGCCGCCACCGGCTGATCGAGCTTGGAAATGGTGCCGGCTGGTAGCACCTTGGCCGGAAAAGCCGGGTCATTATCACGGTCGGTGAATGTGGCGCGCAGCGCCTGCGCTGCCACACTGATCAGCCGGCAAACTGCCTCGCTTTTTTCCGACACCGCGGCCCGAATCCAGTGCATCTCGGTGGGCAGCAGCGTGTTGGTAGCAGTCGCGTCGCGGGGCACGGCAAACGTGACGATGCCTGAATTCAGTAGCTCGTCGGTTTGGTCTTCTACGTCATTTTGAGGAAAGGTAATCCATTCATTGTCACGCAAATAGCTCCAATGCACATGTGGGTCGGGCTTTTGCGCGAGCGGGTCGGCGGTGCCGTCGGCTACCTGAAACAGCAAGGCTACATTCTGGGGCGGTTGCAACGCGCTGAGGCCAATGTAGAATTCGGCCTCGCTTTCCTGTTTGGCATTGTCGCGCTGAAAGTCGAACTGCGGCAGTAGGTAAACCGTGTGCGCCGAATTCAGCAGCGGATGTTGCTCAGCCTGCCCAAATGGCGCGACGTGGAAAAAGAGCGCTTGGCGGTTCGCAAAAGCCGCCTTATCCACAGAGTTCAGCAGGATGGTTTGGGCAGCCTCGTAATTCAACGAAAGCGCGCTTATCGACGGGCCAACTGGCGGGTTGCCGGGGTCGCCCGCACCCGTGTCTTTGCGCAGGTATTTAAGCAGGTCGGTTTGGTATTGGCTCTGCCCAAACCCGGCGGCCAATTTCAGGCGCGCAAAGCCGTGCCGGGAAGCCGTGTTGTAAAAATCATCCTCCTCCAAATCGGGCGCATCGACGACGGATGAATCCAGCTTGTTGGAGAAAACAAACGTGCCGGAAGTCACCGCAATTGCCGCAATGCCAGAGGCTTGCCAACTGCCAGCCTGCAGAAAATCAATGGTGATGTTTGGCACCGTGCCACTCGGATACGCGGCCGGCGCGGTTAGCCACGCCACGTCGAGCGAAGCGCTGGTAAGGTTTTTTTGAAAGGCTTCTTTCGACCCGATAATGACGGCGTTGCCAGCGACTGGCGAAGGGCCAAAAGGCTGAAACGGTTTGGACGTATCGACGGGCCCAAAGTCATTGGAAACAGCTAGCGTCTTGAGGCCCGCGACTTTTACTTTTAAGTCGATTTTCTGAACTACTGTGTCCTGGAATAAAGGGTAGATATAATTGTCAGAATTCTGGTGCCGCAGCTTCACCAATAGGATTGGCAGGTTGGTGGCGAACGTGTAGCCGTGGGTGTCGGCAGAATACGGCGTCACGGGCGGGTCGGCGCCCGATAATTCGACGACCAATCGCAAGACGCCCGACTCGGTAGCAAACATGGTGGCGGGTTTTTCCAGCCAGCCTTTTTCGGTGGTGAGCAGGCAAATAATCTTGTCGGACAAAGCTGGAAATGTGCCCGCTGTCACCGTAAAATCGGCGGTAATGGTGCGCGTGCCTTCAGCCATCCAGAGGTAGTGCGAAGCGATGGCGAAGCCAATTTCCGCCGCTGGCATTTTTATTTCGGCCAGCTTTCCATCGACGTAAACTTTGTTGAAAAAAGGATGCCACGACTTATCCGGCGAGGTCAGTTCGGCGCCCAGTCCGTCGTCGGAATTGGCAACGGCTGCCACGTACAAGCGCCCGATTTGTTTGTCGGCATTGGCATCCGTTCCCACCGGCTCTTTGCCGTGGCGGTAGACCGTTTTTAAGCTCGTTACAAGGGCCTGATTCGCTACGAAATCACGGTCGTTGGCGAAGAAGGCTTCTTTGCCTAAGTCGTCTTTCCCGGCTTTGAATAATTCGCCTTGCCCGATCAAATACGAATCGACGTGCTTGGCTAATTCCAGCAAAAGGTGCGCGTGGGCTGGCTGCGCGGGCTTTTCGCGCAGGCGCAGAATGTCGCGGTAATAAAAATCGAGGTGCCGCTGGGTGAGTGTATTCGCCTCGTGGCGCGCATATTCGCGCAGGCGCAGAAACGCGAGAAAGAGCGCGTAATGCGGCGCGTGGTCGTCCCAGTTGGTGAAGGTATTTTCCAGCGCCAATTTCGCATCGGCCACTACGCGGGCGTACACTTTCAGCAGCTGGTCGAAGACCGAAGTAAACAGGTTGTGCGTCGCAAGGTGGTTGACCTGCGCGAAGACACTGCCGCCGCTGCCGTACACCGTTGCATCGGCGGCAATACCGGCTTCGTAAGTGGCCCAATCGGGTGCGCCGTTGGTGATCCAATTCTTGGACAGGCCTGCGGTGATAATGGAAAGAAATGTCGATACAGGGCCACCCAAAATGCGCATTTCCGGCGTGGGAACGGCCTCCGTCAGCACGTTAAGCGTGTCGCCGGCTTTGTAGTAGGCAATCAGGCGCTTGAAGGCTTCGGCCAGTTGACCTTGAATGAGGTTTTGCAAACCGTTTTTCAGCGCAATTTCTTTCGGCAGCGCTTCGGCAAGTGCGTCGAGCTGCTTGGCCAGCGTCCCGGCGCTGCTAAACAGATAGCCCAAATGCTCTTTCAACCCCGGTTCATCCCCTTGGTTATCAAGGGTATTCAGAAAGCCAAAAAACTCACTGATTCGGATCCTGTATTGCTCGACATCCTGAATCGAAGCCGTGGCCAGCTGCAGCGATACGTCGTCGGAAAAGAACTGCTGCCAGTCGCCGGCTGCTACGTTGCTGTCGTTGTAATACTTCAGATAACGGCTGTACGCCTGCGCAAACACCATACTGTGCGCGGGCGTGCGCTCGTCCACGGGGGCTGAGTCGGGCGAGAGCGCCTGGCTCGTGCGCTGCGCCTGACTCGTGCCTTCGCGGATGAGTTTGAGCGGGTCCGTGTTCTGAGAGCAGTCCATTTCCGTCGATGTAGGTTATCGGTCCGGCAGCAGGTTGAGGGTAGTCGTCAGGTTGATATCGGTGCCCTCTTTTTTGTAGAAGGGGAAGACGAAATTGAAGCGCGAATTGGTGGTGCGCACCTTGTAAATCACCTCGATGAGCACCACGCCTTCTAGCTCGCGGCTGCTGTCGAGGCGCACGGTTTCGAGAGTAATGCGCGGCTCGAAATACAGAATCGCCGACTCGATTTTATCGGCCATCAGAGTTTTGGTGGTCGTGTCGAGGCTTTCAAACACCAGCTCTTCCATGTTGCAGCCAAACTCGGGCACCATCACCCGTTCGCCCAGCATGGTCGAGAGCAGAATCTCCAAGCTGGAGGCAATGTCCGCTTCCTGCTCCAGCATTTCCACCCCCCGAAATACGGGATTGAAAGTGGGAGGAAATGACCAGCCGCGACCGAGAAAAGTGAGGTTCATAAGAGATGTTGTTGTTATTGTAAATTATTGATAATCAATACATTGTGCTCTAAACGAAAAATTTACGTTACGCTTAGCCGCCGATGAGTACGGTAGGCATTCCCGGCCCCAGCACCGCGCCGCCCGACCCGGTTAGGTCGCCGAAGCGGGCCGCTGGCAGCCCGCCAATAATCACCGTGAGCGAGCCCTTGACGATGGCATCCACGCCGCACGTATCACCGACGCGGGCCGCCGCCAAGCCACCAATGAGCACAGTGGGCGCTCCCGGCGGAATAATCGGCGTGGGCACGCCGCTGGTAGCCGGACTGGAAATCATATCGGTGACGCGGGCCGCTGGAAGCATTGCAATTGATTTATAGCGCGTTAATTGATTCGCACCGTTCCGCCCTGGATGGTGGTCGTGGCGCTGCCTTTCACGGAAGTGCTGGCCCCAGAAAGCTCGGCGCTGCTGGTTCCGGTCGCTTTGAAGGCCGACTTGGCGGCGAGGTCGAAGTTGACGCCTTCGGCTTTGACGTCTTTTTTGGCTTTGAAAACGATGTCCTTGGTGCTTTCTATGGTGATGCCCTTTTTGTCGAGCGTGATTTTGTTGCCGTTTTGGTCTTTGATCGTGATGGCTTTGTCGGCTTCGGAAAGCGTGATCTTGTTGCCGGCAAACGTCTCAAACGCCATCACTTTTTTCTCGTCGTCGAAAGTGATTTTCAGCTTCTCCCGCGACACGTAGCCTTTCTGGTGGTTCTTGTCGGAAGGCGGCACGGGGGCCGGTTTTTTGCTGCTGTGGCACATGCCCAGCACTACCGGGTGGCGCGGGTCGTCGTGCAGGAATCCCACAATCACCTCATCGCCGAGTTCCGGCCGGAAGTAAGTGCCGCGGTTGTTGCCGGCATCCAGTGTGGAAATACGTGCCCAAGTGCCTTCTTCCTGCTCACTGATGAGGGGCAGCCGCACTTTGATGCGGTTTTCGCCGTCGGGGTCGCCTTCCAGCTTCGTGACCACGGCAGCCCGCAGCCCGCTCACGGCCGGCAGCAACCCCGCGGCCGGCAACGGGCGCAGGTTGTAGGTTTCGGCAAATGGCTCGGGGCTAAGGCCAAACTGCACGTCGGTTTCCCAGTTGCCGCGGGCAAATTGGTGCCGCACGCCCGCAATAAGCATCTTGCCTTGCATGCGTTCGCCAATGCCTTGTATATCAATAGTTTTGCCCGGCATTACGCCCGCAAAGCCCTGAAACTGCGCGCGGCCCCGCACTTTGCCGAGGCGCTCGCGCTGCAAAGCGCCGTCGGCCCAGGCCTTTAGCTCGGGCGTCGAGAGCTTGCCGCCGTGCCGCAGCAAATGCGCCGCCCCGCCCATGACTTTGGAGAGTGCGTCTGGCGTGAGGTTGCCATTTTTGGTCGTGGCAGGTTCGGCGGCTTCGGCTTCGGCTACTTTCTGTTCGGTAGCGTTCCAGCTATGTGCTTTAATGCCAGGACTTTGCAAGCGGGCGTCAATTTCGGCGTCGAGCTCCAGCAGGGTGAAGCCAAATGCGGCGTTCACGACGGGCTCTTGCTTGGTATCGGGTTTGACGATCCTGATTTTGCCGTCCTCCACCAGCACCAGCAAGCCATTGGCTTCGGCGCGGCAAAGCACGAAATCCCAGTCGGTGGCCTCATACTGCACTATTTCTTTTAGGTCGGGCTTCGTGGCTTCGACGTCTTTCGAGAGCCCGTAGCGCCCAATGATTTCCTCCAGAATGTCGCTGTCTTTTTTGCCGGCGAAATAATGGCTTTTCAACCCGCACGTCATTTTCACAGCCTCGTCGCGGCATTCGACGATCAGGAAGCTGCCGTTCTTGCGGATTTTGACGCTGTATTTGATCACAATGCCCTTAAACACCGTGTCTTCCTGCGAGCGGTAGCCGAGCTTGATCTCAAGCTTTTTGCCCGGAATAAAGTAGTCCGCATTACCGACTGCGAAGGTGCTGCGCGACGCCTCGCCGTCCTGAATGTGCAGCGTCGCCGACGGAATCCGGTTTACTTCCCGCATCACCACAACAGACTGCACATGGATGGTACCGGGAATTTCGGCGCCTTCCACCAATATTTTAGCTGTGCAGACATCGGGCGTTGCCGGGGTAGGAATAGCGGATTCGTTGGCAGCCATTGGAATTCTTATGCTTTATAATTACATGATTGTCAATTAGTTGTATTGGAGATAGGTATGGGTTTTTATCATGCAGTAGTTTTATCAATGGGTGGAAAAACAAGATCTTGTCCCGGCTTTAAGTAGCGGAAATTGCCGAGCCCGTTGGCCGCCGCGACTTGCAGGTAGTAGCGGGCGTCGCCGTAAATGCGGTAGCACAACAAGGGCAGTGTGTCGCCGGCTTTCACCTGCCGGATGTGCGTGAGATCGGGTGATTTTTTGTCCTCTTTGGCCGCCCGAATCTGCTCCTCGATGCTGCTTTTAAACTTCACCCGCGCCACCGCCCGAATCGGGCTGCCATCCGGATTGAAAAGCTTGTAGGTGATGCTCAGCTCGGTGACGCGGCCTTTGAAAATGGAATTTTGGCCCCACACCAGCTTAAAATGCCGCGGCTCGTGCGAATCGCCTTTGTACTCAATCAGAATCTGCTTGAGCCGCTTGAGGTCGTCGGCAATGTTCTCGCGCGGCTGCCCGTCGATGATGCCAGTGTTGTCGAACAGAAACTCAAAAGTGATTTCTTCCGGCTCGGTGTATTCGTACTTAAGTTGCTTGCCGCTAGTGCCTTGACCTTGCCCCGATTCCGAGAATTTCAGCTTGTAATCGAGGGTGTAGGTTTCCGGATTGATCAGCGCCTCGAAGTACGCGTCGTTCTGGATGGCTTCCGGAATGCCACCTTTTTCGGCTTCTTTCGAGTCTTTAAAACCCAGAATCAGCAGCTTTTCCAGTTTCCCCCCGGTGGCCATCAGCGTTCTTGTTTTGCCTGAAAGATTTGCACGACCTGCTCCACGCACTCCGCGATAATCGCCTGCTTTTCGGCCTCCGCGCTACCATCGCGCGTCGCGGCCAGCAAGGTTGTCGGCCGCAACGCCGGGGCTTGGTTTTCGGGGGCGTTTACGGTGACGCGAATGTGTAATTCTTTGATTTCGAGGGGCATCGCGAAGGAGTTGAGAGCTTAGGTAACCGCTTGATTTACTGCACGCTGAAATAGCGATACATCAGTTCGAGCGTTTCGACTACCACGGCGTTGTCGTTGGAATTCAGATCCGACACCAGCCATTTTTTCGGGATGGCCTGCGTGACGTTCCAGGTGCGCAGCGGCTCGCTTTGTTCGTTCAGGAGGATGATGCTCAAATCGGTGGGCCGAAAGTCGCGGTCGCGAAACGCGGCGAGGCACCACTTGATCACGTCCGAGTCAGTGAGCATGCCGCGTTTCAGCACCAGCTCGGCGTATTTGGTGCGCACCGGCAGCTTGTGGGTAAAGCGGTTTTCGCCGCCTTCGCGGAATTCCTCCATCTCGTACTCCACCGACAGGCCCGACACCGACTGAAAGCCCGTGTCGTTCTTGTTTTTGCTGATCCCGAATTCCACGCGGTAGTAGAATCCCCAGGGCGGATAGTAGCCGGCCACGGTCGCGGAACGTTAGATTTTCATCAGTTTCAGGCCTTCATGCGCGATTTCCATGCTTTCCACGGCGATTTCATTGGCGTCGGATTTCAGGTCGGGCGCCGTGATTTTCGTCGGGAAGCAGCGCGTGGCCGACCACGCTGCCACGGGCTCGTGCTTTTCGTTGAGCAGCCGAATCACCACGTCGCGGCGCCCGTTGACGCGCTCGTTGGTGATCTCGTTGAGCCAGTTGTTGAAGTCGAAATCGCCCTCAAACTTGCCGCGCTTGAAGGTCATGTTCTCGTTCTTGGTCAGCCCCGGCATTTTGATGGTGCTGAAATCGCGGCTGTCGCTGTGCCGATACTCGATTACCTGCACCTGCATGTTGAGGCCGGTAACTTCGGTGAAGCTCAGCTTGGCGCCGCCCCAGTCCACCTGAAAGTGAAACCGCGGGAGTGGATATTCCTGTGCCATAATGCGTTACTGCGAAAAGGTGAATGGCGATAAATGGCTCACAAACAAATGGTTAGCCTTATGATTCGGCCAGCTTGTGCGAGAATTTCAGGATGATGAACTCGGCGGGGCGCACCACGGCCATCCCGATCTCGACGTTCAGGCGGCCTTCCAGAATGTCCAGCGCCGTCATGGTTTTGCCCAAGCCCACGGCCACGTAAAAGGCGTGCTCGGGCTTGATGCCTTGCAGCGCGCCCTGGCGCCAGAGAGTGGTCAGGAAGTTCTCGATCATGGCCTGCACCCGTACCCACGTATTGGCATCGTTGGGCTCGAACACGAACGATTCGATGGCCTTCTTGGTCGATTCTTCCACGAAAATGAAGAAGCGGCGGACGTTGACATAGCGCCACTCGTTGTCGTTGCCGGCCAGCGTGCGAGCGCCCCACACCAGCGTGCCTTTGCCCGTAAACGCGCGAATGGCATTCACCGATTTGCCCGCCACCACATCCACGTTCATCTGGTCCTGCACAAGGTTCGAAAACAGGATTGCGGGCTGAATGACGCTGTTTACGCTCACGTTGCCCGGCGCTTTCCACACGCCGCGGCTGTTGTCGACGGCGGCATAAATACCCACCACCGCCGCGCTCGGCGGCAGGATGCAGCTCATGTCGCGGACGGCAGCTTTGGCCAGCTCGTACATGCGGTTGCTGCCGGCCTGGAGCGTATCGAGTTTGGCCGTAGTCGCGGCCGCGCCGTTGATGCTGTGCGCGACGTCAATTTTGGTTTCGTCGATGGCAAAATCCAGCACCGTATCAAGGTTGGGGCCGTAGGCAGCGCCGTATTTGAGGTTGTTGGTGCCGATGCCGCTGGTCCGGAAATTGCCAATGGCCGTCAGCAGATCTGCGTCGGGGTCGGAGAGCGAGATGCTGTCGCCGTGCACATCCATCACCACGAAGCGGTCTTTCAAAACTTCGCATTGCAGCAGGGCCGCGTCGTGCAGATTTTTGAAGTCGCCGATACTCAGTTGTTGCGCTTCTGGGATGACGATCAGGGTGGGTTCGTCAACGTTTACCAGCGTATCCAGGGCGTCGTGTAACTCTTTCTCTACCAAAGGGTTATCAAATGCCTTGTAAACGCCCGCCGACACGATGTAGCAAGGCCCGCCGCCGTTGGCAAAAAACATCTGCAAGGCGTAGTACAGAATGTGCTTCGAGCGATCGGTTTCGGCGACGGTAGCTACCGCTTTAATATCGAGCGTGTTGCCGCCGGCGTCCTGCTTTTCTGCCACGGCCACGGTGATCTTTTCCTCGGGCTGCGGCCCCCCGAAATACTTCTCATAATCAACCATGGACGCAATGCGGGTTGGCTTCAGCACCAGGTCGTCGGCCACCACGTCTTCCGCCTTCTGCGTGTAGCCGATGAAGGCCGGAATCGCCGTTTCGACGGGCGCAATGGAGGGCGGGAACTTGGGGATTTCTTCAATGTAAACCCCCGGCGTTTTATAGAGTGTTGCCATGGCTTAAGTTTTTTCAACTAGTTGAAATACAAGCATTTAATCGAAGATCTCCGAGAAAATTCCGGTGATTCTGGCGGGGTCTGCGCTATCGAAAGTGGCCTTGATCACGCCTTCGGAAGGCTTGCGCTTGGTGCCCGCATTGCCGAACACGGTGAGTGGCAAGGCTGTGGGCTCGGCCGAGACCGGCGCGCCGGTGCTGCGGTTGAAGTATTGCCAGAACGTAGCGCGATTGCGGAAACGAACCTGAAAAACGGGATAATCGGGCTTCGCCAGGCCGCCGCTGGTGCAGCTGTACTCAGAATCGCCGGGTTTCACGGCCGCGATCTGCACGAGAGCAAATACGTTGTCGGGAATGTCGTTGGTCAGCCGGATGCCGCGGGCGGGTGCGCCGGTCAGGCCCGGTGGCGGCACGATGGCGGGCACGTCGGCTTGGTTTACAAACACCGGCATATCAGCAGCTTGTGCGCTTAGCTGCTGGGTGTTGGCGCCGGGCTGGTCGCTGGTGAGCTGCTCAAGCGCCGCGCCCGCCCGCACCAGCGACTCGACGCGGTCGGTGGGGGAGAGGGCCGGAATTTCCTGGGATAAAAACAACGCCCTAGTTGCGCCCGTCCCGCGCGGCACGCCGGTTAGGTTAGAAAAAACGGGCACGTTTTCCTTGTAGCGATACGTCTTTTTTTCCGGCAGATAATAGATCTCGTAGATCTTGTGTTCCGGCAGCGTTAGGGCTGTGTAGTCGAAAAAATGCGCGTTCTGTACGGTGATAACGAACTCAAAGACAGCATCATCCGGAATCACCGTGTCTTTCTTAACGGCCACCACGCCCCCAAGCGCCGTGCTTTTGAAAACGCCACGCAGCCCCCGCAACGCTTGCGCCGTGGCGGGCGTGGGCTCGATGGCCAGAAACGAGCGCACGTCGTAGGTCAGCAGGCGCTTGAACTGCACGGCGTCGGGCAGGGCGTCGAACACGGTTAGGCCTTCGTCCAGCCAATAATGATGGAGCAGTCTGACCTCGAAAAGGCGCTGGTAGCCGATGCGGATGCGCTCTGCCATGTTATTGACCCACAGGTGGTTTGGTGAAAAACGTGCTGTCGATCTCGGTAATCAGGCCGCTCTCGCTTTGCACCGCCCGGAACTTGAGATCGAGCATGCGCAGGGTGTAGAGCACAAAGGGGAATTGCTTGCCGCCCAGCGTGCCCCAGAGATAGCTAACCTCCTCCATCATAGGCGAGTACAAATCAAAAATCAGCTTGAAGCCTTCCAGCTGATCGAGTGGGTTGGTGGGCGCATTCTGGGTGATGGACTCGGGGGCTACCGAATCCGGTGTGAACACGTTTTGGGCCTGAAAAAACCGGATGCCCCGCGACAGGATGAGCAGCGCATTGACGTAGTCGCTGTGGGTGGCGGCCATCAAAACCTGGAAATTCAGAAAGACCGGCGGGTTTTCGTACGTGACCGTGAGCCGGGTGTCGTTGCGGACGTAATTGGGGACGTTTTTCAGCGCTTTCTCTTCCCGAATGTTCACCACTGAAAGGATGAGCCGGTCGCGGGGCACGCCGCCGTTTTGGCCGCCCAAGCCCTCGGCCAAGTTGCCGAGCTTGGCTTCGTTGGGCGGCGCAACCGGCCCGTACACGGCCAGGTGCTTGTTTAGCTCATTGACCACAATGGTAAGCGCGTGCGAGATCATCTTTTTCAGATAAATGCTCTATCAACTACCGGGTACCCCGCATTGGGGTAACTGTGCGGCCTGCCTCGCAGGGACCAGAATCTGCTCTATTACACAGAGTTAGATAATGGTCTTACAATCAGAATGTTATCGGTTTAGCTGCCTGTTCTCTCCCGTCGATCTTTCTTGCGTTGGACTAGTCAATAGCCAGTTTTGGCAGGTTGCGTTACCGAGTAAGCAACCCGCTCCAGACCCCTTAGCGGGTCTTGCCCCTCAAAATTCAGTACACCCAATTCCTAAGCTGGCGGCCGTTTTGGCGGCCAGATCAGGAGGCACTAGCAAATGCAATAGGCTATCGGGGCACCACGCGTCGGACGCAGTGCCGTAGGGCTGTAAAGATCGCGTCAATACTATATTTTAAGTAATGCATATTTAAGCGAACATGCAAGTTTTGGGACGGAATGTTGGAGAAAAGTTTGGTTGACGGACTGGTACGAAATAGCTCACACGCAGCGCGTTGTAGCAGAGCGAATGAGGATTACACAGAAAAGCCCGGCCTCTCGGGCCGGGCTTTTTGCGCAGATGTGCCGCCAGGGGCAGTATGCTTGTGAGGGGTCAGTGGATGAGCATCACGCGTTGCCGGGCCACCACCTGCCCATTTACCAGCCAGCGGCAGCCGTACAGGCCGGCCGGCAGGTCGGCGACCGGCAGTGTCAGCGTGGCTTCGGTCTTGGCTTCGGAGCCTACGGTTAAGGTACGCACGAGCGTACCGAGGCTGTTGATGAGTTGCACGGAGGCGTTGGCGCGGGCCTGCGGGTTGTCCAGCGTCAGGGTCACGACGCCGTCGGCGGGGTTAGGATAGCAGCGAAACGCCGACGGAGCCACTGCCATCGGGCGTACGGGCGTAGCCACGGCCACCGTAATGACGCCGTACATGCCAACGCCGGGGGCACCGTGGAAAGTGCAGTGGTAAGGAAAGGAGCCAGCGTTGTTGAAGGTGATGGAATTGGTGGGGTTGGCCGTGTTGATGGTAAACGTCACCCACGCCGCATTATCGGAAGCGGTAGGGTGGGAGTTGGTGCCGCCTTCGTATTGCCACTTCACCACATCGCCGGGATGCACCGTGACGGTTTGGGGCGTGTAGGCGTTATCCGTCACCTTGATAATGACTGTTTCCGCCCAAGCGGAAGAACCGGCCAGCACGAGCAATAAAAGCACGACCAGCAAACGCGTAAAAGTCTTCATGTCAGTACCCGTTAAAGATGAAAGATGGTGTTAAAGCGGAGCGGATGATTAGAGAAAGGCAGACAGTTCGCCCAGGGGGATGTTGTCTACTCGGAGCGTAGCCAAAAAGGGTTGCCTGGCTAGTGAAATAGTTTTGGCCAAGCTGCCGGCTGGAGGTGCGTTTGGGTTGTACGTTCCGGCTGGAATGATAACTTCTTGTAGATCAGTACTTTAATATTTTTTATTATTGCCCGACTTTCAGCTGCTTATCTTCCGGGGCCTTCTCCTGTCTTGCTTATACTTTCTGCTATGAATACTCCGGCGTTATTGCTGCGTGTGAGTTTGCTGCTGCTGACGATAAGTTGCAGCACTTCCCAAAAAGCCCCGCGCGCGGAACAGGGCTACCAAGCCATTTTCGACGGAAAAACACTGAATGGCTGGGAGTACGACTCCACGTACTGGCACGTGCGCGACGGCGTGTTGGTGGGCGAGATCACGCCCGAAACCCTGGTGAAGCAGAATACCTTTATCATTTGGCGCGGCGGCCAGCCCCGCGATTTTGAGCTGCTGGTCGATTATCGGATCTCCGCGTTGGGCAACAGCGGCATCAACTACCGGAGTGAAGACGTGCCGGGCGTGGCGCATGCCCTGAAAGGCTACCAAGCCGACCTCGACGGCCGCAACCGCTATTCGGGCCAGAACTACGAGGAGCGAGGACGCAAGTTTCTGGCCTTGCGCGGGCAACGCGTGCGGCTTCTCGAAGGCCAACCGCCCCAAGTGCTCGATAGCCTGGGCGGCGGCCGCGCAGCCTTAGGTCAACTCGTGAAGCCCGGCGAGTGGAACCAGGTGCACATAATAGCGAAAGGCAATCACTTGCAGCACTACATCAACGGAGCGCTGATGTCCGACGTGACGGATGACGATGCTGCAAACCGCAAAATGAGCGGCTGGATTGGCGTACAGGTTCACGTAGGCCCTCCGATGAAAATCGAATACAAAAACTTCCGGCTCAAAACGCTCCAGTAAGCAAGTCCTGCTCTTGCTTCTGTGCCTGGCGTTGGGAGCGTGAGTTTATGCGTTTCTTCATCACATGAAAACCTTGGCTGATCTGTTGCTTTTGGGCGACCCGCGCCTGTATGAGACGTGCGCGCCGGTGCTCGAAGCCGAGTTGCCCTTGGTGGCGGGCTGGGTAGCCGACCTGCACGCCGTCATGGAAGACATTCGTGCCACGTATAGCTTCGGGCGCGGCATTGCGGCCCCGCAACTCGGAATCATGAAGCGGCTGGTGTACCTGAACGTCGATCGGCCGCTGGTGCTGATCAATCCCGAGCTGGTGGAGATGAGCGCGGCCACCTTCGAGTTGTGGGACGACTGCATGAGCTTTCCCAATCTGTTGGTGCGGGTGCGCCGCCATCAGCAAGTGACGGTGCGTTACCGCGATGCCAACTGGCAGCCCCAGACGTGGCAAGTGGAAGACGCTAGCCTAGCCGAGTTGTTGCAGCACGAATGCGACCACCTCGACGGCGTGCTGTGCACCATGCGCGCCCTCGATCCGCAGGCCTTCCGCTGGCGGCCCACTCCCAGCGGCGCTTAGGCGGTGCAAGGTTGATGCGAGCAGCCATTTCGCGCGTTGGGGTTTGCGGAATTTAAGGTATATTAAGTCTTTCGAATATTGAAGGATGCCCGCCGGCGCCCTTCCAGTCAACTTCCTCGTACGCGGCAGGCCTTTTCCTTCCGCGGCCTCCTCTCCCGGCCAGCTTCCTGTGGCAGTTCTCTGCGCCCGCAGCGGCTCTTCATTTGGTACAGCTAGTCCGTTGCCCAAACCTGTTTTGGACCGCCATTTCCGAAGCCGTTGCCTTTTGCGATTGGGCGCCGCGGTAGCTTTTAGTCTTTTGTATAAGTGATTGTATATCAATACGATATGTAAGAATAAATTTTGAGTTTTTGGAGAGTGAATGCGGAGTAAAAAGCAAATGCGATGGAAGGATTTGTAGAGGATAAGAACCCAAAAATACCGGCGTCGGCCCCCGGCTTCTTTTCCGCGGATTTCACCCCCGAAGATTTGATTCTGTATGTGTTTTGCTTTTTGCTGGTCGGTTTTGTGGCCTTTTACTTCACCAGCGTAAACGCGGCGTCGGGCGCCGATTTTATGTCGGCGCACGACAAAGTTATGGTCGATCGGCTCGCGCTGGACGCCATGCCCGACGACCGGCTGCGGGCCAATCTCATCAAGGCCCAATTGCAAATAGCCTACAAGCGCTACGAATACGGCGCCCGGTTTGAGCACACCAATTCGCTAATCAAATACATCGGGTTTATGGTCGGTACGCTGCTGGCCATACTGGGGGCCGTGGTCGTGGTAAAGGGCGTACGCGACAGTCCTATCGGCTTTGAGGCCGAAGGGCTGGAGCGCGCCCGGATCAAGTTTACGGCCAGTTCGCCGGGCGTTTTTCTGGCGTTTATCGGGGGCAGCATCATCATAACCACCATTGTGCACGGCATCGCCGCGAATGTAGAAGATCCCACCATCAGCGTGCCGATTTATCCCGGCGACGGCTTCGCGCCAGCGGCACGCGACACCTCGCAAATCCATCCCTTTCAAACAAAATAAACCATGTGGAAAGCTACTCTCCATCTCGCTGCCTTGTTGGCAACAGTAGTGGGCTTTGGCCAAGTGGCGAACGCCCAGCAAACCTGCAAATGCACCGGTAACCAGGTGTGTCAGTGCGTGGCGCCCGGCGGGGGCCTGACGTGGAGCCCGCCCAAAGGCAAAGCCGGCGGGACACACATGCCCGTACCGGTCGAAACGCTGATCGCGGGCATGACATACGTGCTCAAGCCGGAATCGGAAAAGCAGGCGTACCTGACGACGCTGTCGGGCCCCGATCAGCAATTCATTGTGGAAAACGCCGCTACCTTGCGCGAATCCGTGCAGAATCTGCAAAACGATCACAACCTGTATAAGCAGGAGATGGGCGCCAATCCTGCCGCGCCGACGAAGGTGGAAAGGCCGATTTCCCCTCAGATTAAAGTCCAGGACAAGGTAATCAACCGGCGGGTGCCCGATAAGTAACTACTTGATAAATAAGGGGATATAACCATTAGCCCCAGTTGCGGAGCAGGCGCCGCAGCAGAATGATTTGGCCGGTGTGGTAGGCCGAATGGTCGGCGATGAGCACGGCCTCGCGAAAGAGATTCTGGCCGGTGCCGTGCGGCAAAGCGGCAAACAGATCCTGGGCCGGATCGCTGATCAGGGTCAGAAAGCGCTCCTGTTCCTCCCGAATCTGCGTGAGCGTCGCCGCCCAACTCGCTGCATCGCCCTGCGCGTCCGGAGCCGGCCAGTATTCGTCGGGCCACTTCGGGGATACGTGCGCCGGATTGATACAGAATTCGACGATGTCCCACTGCGCGATGCGGATGTGCTCGGCCAGCTGCCAGAGCGTGTAGGGCAGTTCCGGCACGGTTTGGTTGAGCAAGGCGGGCGGAACGTCGGCGCAAGCCTCTTCGAAAGGCACATGCGCATTGCCGCCTTCTAGCAGATGCTGTAATTCTTTGAGGAGGCATTCGCGGTCGGGCTGGTTCATGGGCGGGAAGTAGGGTTGAGTCGAGACGGTTTAGAGCCTGCTGATTTACAGAGAAAACACCGTTCCTGCAAAAAAACGGACCGCTCCGTTGAAGAAACAAACCCTGGTGCAGCTACCCGTGGTAGTAACCGGATTTCATGCTGTGGTTGGCAGTTTTCAGGGATTCTGCTCGATAGAAAAACAGTTTTTCGTATCTTATATGAGGCGCTCCTCTTCAAGATCTGGTGCCTGTACACAACTTAGCTGGCAAGGAAAGCATTCCTTCGGCGGCAGGTAGAGAAACTCGAAATATCAAAACTTTATTTGCTGATTTATATGCAGATATTTATTAAATAATTTATATAAAACAAAAGTCAATATATCCCTATAATAAAGCAAGTAGCATTTCGTGAGTCATTATGTTATATTTATACCGGCAAAGGAGTTATGGCATCCTCTATGAGAAGAATTCTACTTTATACATTGATCTGTACGGTGTTAGCTAGCCTGTTTTGGTTTCGGTCGGGCCCGTACCGTGCGTTGCGTCACCTTCAGGAAGCCGCCGCGGCCGGCGACGTAGTGGCACTCAACCGCTACGCCGACTTGCCCGCCGTGCAGGTCGGGCTACACGAGCAGTTGCTGGCCCTTGCCGCGCGACCCGGCAGGCACCTGCCCGACGCCGCGAAGGCTTCTGGCAACTCCTTCCGGCTCGTGGCGGTGTCGGCTGCCAACACTTGGGTCGATGCGTTGGTCGCTTCGGCTTTGCAGCCGCGCCATTTGGCCGCTTTGGTACGGGGCCACTGCGCCGCTGCGTTTGGGCAGGAGCCGGAACCAGCCGCGCAGCCGGGTGAGGAGGAAAACGGACCGATGCAGGCCGGGGTATTTGAATCCATGGACCGTTACACGCTTTGTGTGCTGGACCCCGACACGCACGCGCCGGCCGTGACGCTTACCCTGCGCCGCACCGGCCTGACGTGGCGCCTTACCGCTGTGCAGTTGCCCTTCGAAGCCGTCCAGCATACAATTCCCGTTGCTGCCTACTGATATTTATAAGTAATTGATTATAAAATATTTATATACTTGACTTTGTGGTCAAGTTCACGATAGGATTAGGATATAGAAGATAGAGGTTAATTAGCCAGCTCAGTTTGCGGGTGAGCCGGCGCTGGGTTCTGCCAATCCCAGAGTACGACTGCCCATTGCTCGCCCGTGACCGGAGTCTGCATTTGGCCCACAGCTTGAAACCCGAGCCGCTGGTGGGCGCGCAAGGAGCGCGGGTTGCGAAGGGAAATGTCGGTGAGTAAAAAATCGTAGCGGCCGCCGTACACGGCGCGATGGTGCTGGTAGAGGCGGTCGAACACGCCCTGCCCCCGATAGCCCTGAGCGATGCAGACTTGGCCCATCAGGTAATAGGCTTGCTGCTTCAGTGGGGTGCCGTGGTAGGGCAGCGCATCGGCGAAGGCAAACAAACTTTCCAGCTCCGGCACATGAGCCCGCACCTCGGGCAACGCGGTGATGGCGTAACCCACCACGCGGGTGCCGTCGAGGGCGATTACGGAGGGGCCGGCTTGGTGCATGCGTTGCATCTGCTCGAAAGTGTATTCCAGCGTGACAAAACCCTCTTGCGCTCGCACTTCCGGGGCCAGCACCCGCGGCAGGTTTTGCTGTTGCAGCGCCAGAATGCCTCGCAAGTCGTCGTTAGAGGAAGCGAGGGATACGGAAAGCATCGGGCGGGTAGTAGGAGTGTAAGTTTCTTTCGTGCAACGCTGATCTTTTTCAGCCGATTGGCGGCAGGCTGGTCTCCAGGCGCGCCCGCAGCTTCTCGTGCTGTTTGGGCAGCATCAGGTGGGTGCCCAACTCGGCCAGCGGCTCGTCCACGGTGAAACCGGGGTTTTCGGTGGCAATTTCAAACAGCACCCCGCCCGGCTCGCGGAAATACACGGAGTGAAAGTAGTCGCGGTCGATTTGAGGGGTGGGTTGCAGGCCCTTCTCAAGCAGCTTGTTGCGGAAGTACACCTCGGCTTCATCGTCTTTCACCCGGAAGGCAATGTGGTGCACCGAGCCGCCGGCCGTCACGCTACGTGCCTCGCCGGGCACTTCCACCAGATCGATGTAGGCGGCTCCCTGCACCGTATCGGTCGCGTAGCGGTAGCGATTGACGTGCTGTTCTAGCAAGGTGTAGCCAAAGACATCGGTCAGGATTGCGGCCGTGGGCTTGATGCTGGCCAGCGTGAGCGTGACGGTATGAAAGCCCTTGGTCGCTACTGCGGCCCCGACTTCGGCCGTGGTCCAGGGCGTGCGCGGGTCAGCGGTTTTCGACTCAATGAGCTCTAGCTTCAGGCCGTCGGGATCGAGAAAGGTCAGGTACCGCTCCCCAAATTTCTCACTGGGCTTGTTGTAGGTTACGCCGTGCTGCTCGAAGCGCTGCATCCAGAAATCAAAACTGCCGGCGGGCACCGAATAGCCGATTTCGGTGGCCTGCCCGAGGCCGCGCCGGCCAGTGGTGATGTGCTCCCACGGGAAAAACGTGAGGATCGTGCCGGCCGAGCCGGTTTCGTCGCCAAAATAAAAGTGGTAGGTGCCCGGGTCGTCGAAGTTGACCGTCTTCTTCAGGAAGCGCAGCCCGAGCACTTTGGTGTAGAACGTATGGTTGCGCTGGGCATTGCCAGCGATGGCCGTGACGTGGTGCAGGCCCAGAATGCGAGGTTCCATGGGAAAGTAGAAAAAGAAAAGTACAAGGATAAGCGAGCAGTCGCTGGTTGCGAAGTAACTATTTAAATATAAGCGAGTTGGCGACGTTGATTTCTTCCTGCGAAATGGTGTGGCCCATATTGAGGTAGATCCGCTCGGTGACGGTGGCGCCGAGGCCGGTAAGCAGCTTAGTGGAAGCCCGTACCCGTTCCACCGGCACATGAAAATCCGGGTCGCTGGTACCGATGAAAATAGGCGTACCGGCGAAATCGCCGGCGTAATTAGTCGCGTACAGCTGATCGCCGATGAGGCCGCCGGTAAAGGCGACCACGCCGCCGTAGCGGGTGGCGTGGCGGGCCACGTATTCCAGCGTGAGGCAGGCCCCCTGAGAGAAGCCCAGAAAATAGATGTTGTCCTTACTGATGCCGGCCGTTTCAGCCTCCGCCACGGCGCGGCCCACGGCGGCCAGCGCGTCCGAAAGCCAGGGCTCGTTTTGGGCGGGCGGGGCCAGAAACGAATTGGGGTACCAGGTATTCTGCGTGGCTTGCGGCGCCAGCAGCGCAAAATCCGACACGTGCAAGTGCCGGGCCAGCGAGAGAATGTCGGCGGGGCTGCCCCCGCGGCCGTGCAGCAGAATAAGAGCTTTGGTAGCGGTAGCCAAAGGCTGGCCGGCCCTGCGAAGTGGTTCTTGGTGCATAAAGCCAATACGAGAAAAACCAAAACAGGAACTCCTGCTTCGGCTCGGCTACTGGGCTAAGCCTGGTAATCGAGTGTTGAGAGTGCGGCGGTTGGGCAAGGCGCCGGCTAAATCTATAAAACGTACCTCTGCTTCCGTTGTTGAAGTAAGGCCCGCGACACGCCTGTCCTCAATGCCTGGTTTTTAGTAACTTATTTTTATAATTACTTGATAATAAGATAGTTGTAAATTATAAAAAAGCCTGGCTTAATCCACCAGATTAGGTGCTGGCCGTTGCCTTGAGCTCGGCACGCAACGGTTGCAGCTCGCCGAACACCGTCGGGATCAGCTCCGAAACCGTGGGGTGAATAAACATATTGCTGCGCATGAAGGCGGCAGTTTGGCGGGCGTACATGGCCGTGACGATGCAGTGGATGGCCTCGTCGCCACCTACGCCCACAATGCTGGCCCCCAAAATCTGGTCGGTTTCGGCGTGCACCAGCACCTTCATAAAGCCCTGGGTTTCGCCTTTTTCCACGGCCCGGCCCACTTTCGTCATGGGCCGCTTGCCTACCAAAGCCGGTGTGCCCGCGGCCCGCACCTCGGCTTCCGTCAGGCCAACTTTGGCGAAGGGTGGGTCGAGGTAAATGGCCGAAACCGGCAGCCGGTCACTGACGCGCCGCTGACCGCCCTCGAGCAGGTTGGCGGCCACAATCTCGAAGTCGTTATAGGCGGTGTGCGTAAACGCCCCGCGCCCGTTGCAGTCGCCGAGCGCCCAGATGCCCGGCGTGGCCGTTTGCAACGCCTCATCCACTGTGAGGTAGCCGTGGGCATCGGCCAGGAGCCCTGCTTTTTCGAAGTCTAAATCATCGGTATTGGGCAGGCGGCCCATGGCCAGCAGCAGGTGCGAGCCGTGGCTCGGCGACGAATCTGCTTCGCAGCTGACGTGCACCACGGGCCGCCCATTTTCCTGCCCCAAGCTAATGCACTCGGCCCCAAGCCGCAGCGTAATGCCCTCATTAGTAAGGATATCGGCCACGGAAGCGGCTACGTCGTCGTCGTCGTGGGGGAGCAGGCGCGCGTTGCGCTCCACGAGGGTAACCTGCGAGCCCAGCCGCCGAAACAGCTGCGCAAACTCCAGTCCCACAGCTCCCGCGCCCACGATAAGCAGGTGGGCCGGCAATTCTTCCAACGCCAATAGTGTGCTGCTGGTCAGGTACGGAACTTGCTCGATGCCCGGCAGCGCCGGCTTGACAGGGCGCCCGCCCACGTTGAGAAAAATGTGTCGGGCTTCCAGCACCTCGTCGCCCACCCGCATCGCCGTCGGCGACACAAACCGGGCCGTGCCCCGAAAAAGCGTGCAGCCGGGCATTTGCTTTAGCCAGTTTTCCAAGCCGGTGCGCGACGCTGCTACAATGCGGTCCGTGCGGGCTTTTACCTGGGCCAGGTCGGCCGTGACTTCTCCTACTGGTGCCAAACCGTAGTGCGCTGCCTGGCGCAATGTATGCGCGGCTTTCGCACTGGCAACCATGGCTTTGGTGGGGGTGCAACCCGTATTGACGCAGGTGCCGCCGTAGTTTTTGCGCTCTACAAGGGCGACCTTCCAACCAGCTGCCGTGAGCCGCCCGGCCAGCGATGGGCCAGCTTGTCCTGCCCCAATAATCAACGCATCAAAAGAGTGATTCATAAGCGAGCCGTGACCAGAGGTGAAGGCAAAACGACAAAAGGCTACACTGTTTATTTAACTTATTGATAGACTGAAAGTTATGAGCGGAATAGTTCGCGCCAAACCCGTTAAATGCAGTCGCCCAAGAACAAGATGATTCCGGTAAGCCATAGTACTACGAATTTGCCAAAAATTGGCGCTTAGCAAAGCACTGGCTCTAAGCTTATTGTGAGACTGGGCTAGCTTCCATACGCATAACCTGAGTGGCGCCAGCTTCGGGCCGGTACTTAGCTGATAAATCCACGTTGGTGCTCGTAGAGAGGCATCGTCAGCCGTACATGGGCTTAGTGGTAGCTTGGGGCGCGATCAAGGCGAAGCCTGCTCGGCATCAGCGGGTTGCAGCTGCTTTTCGCGCAGCTTGTATTCTTCTAGGTCGAGGACGGTCAGGTATTTTCGAATGATTTCCTCGTCGAAATCCTCCCGCCGGTTCATCTGCTGCAACAAGGCCCGTTGCTGCTCCAATACTTCCAGATAAAGCTGCTGGAAGTGTTGAAGCGTGTTGAGCTGCGTGCTGCCAGCGCTAGCCAAGGCCCGCGAGAAAAACGCCGTATCCAGCTGCAACCGCGCCCGCATATTGTGCAGGTATTCGTTCGGAGAGCCGTTGTGGGGGCTCCGGTTTGCCAGGTGGCGCAGGGCTTGCTCGGCCAGCTTTTGCTGAATCAGCAGCTCTTGTTGCTCTGCCGGAATGGGGGCAAATTTGTCCTCCAGGCGCATTTTGCGAATCAGCCAGGGCAGCGTCAGGCCCTGAAATACCAGCGTGACGAGGATGACCACAAAGGTGATAAACAGAATCAGGTTGCGGTACGGAAACGGCTGCCCCGCCGGCGTGAGCAGCGGAATGGAGAGCGCCGCCGCCAGCGACACCACCCCCCGCATGCCGGCCCAGCCCGAAACGAGCGGTATCTTCCAGCCGGGGTTGGCGTCGGCCACGGTGATGAAGTGGCTGGCCAGCCGCGTGAACAGGGAAGCGCCAAACGAGCACAGCAGCCGGGCCACGATCAGGGCCAGCGAGATGAGCAAGCCGTAGCCGATGGCCGTGCCCAAACTGGTGTCGCCGAGTTGCTGGACAATGTGGGGCAGCTGCAGGCCGATGAGCAGAAAAATCAATCCGTTGAAGACAAAGCTCAGCACCGTCCACACGTTCACGCCTTCGATGCGACTGCGGTAGGTGAGCATGGTGTTGCGCTTGCTAGAGAGCAGCAACCCGCCGCTGACCACGGCCAGCACGCCGGAATAGTGGAAATATTCGGCCGCGTAGTACATGCAGTAGGGCGTCACCAGCGTCAGCACCGTATCGATGCTGGGCGTGGTGGGTAGCTTGCGGTGCAGGGTGTAAAACACCAGGCCCACCGCCACGCCGATAAGCGTGCCGAGCACGATGACCAGGAAAAAACTGCCGGCCGCTTGGCCGAAGGAAAATTGGCCGGTCAGCACGGCCGCCAACGCAAACCGGAACACAATCAGGGAGGAGGCGTCGTTGAGCAGGCTTTCGCCCTCAATCACGCTGAGCAGCACCTTTGGCACTTTCACCTGCCGCATGATGGTGGTGGCCGAAATGGCATCGGGCGGCGAAACGATGCCGCCCAGCAAAAAACCCAGTGCCAGCGTGAATCCCGGAATCAGGGCGTGCGACACTAGGGCTACTACGCAGGCGGTGAGAATGACAATGGGAAAGGCAAAGCTGGTAATGACACGCCGCCATTTCCAAAACTCCTTCCACGACACCTGCCAGGCCGCCTCGTAGAGCAGCGGGGGCAGGAAAATCAGGAACACGATTTCCGGCTTGATTTCCAGGTTAGTGAACAGGCCCGTGAAGCTGAGCGCCAGCCCGCCCAGCACCAACACAATAGGGTAGGCCAGTCGCAGCTTCTGGGCCAGCATGACCAGCGCCAGGATGATTAAGACCAGAAAGACGAGTTCGGAGAACAGGCTTTGCATACGGAAGAAGCCAAAGGGAAACAACGAAAGCCCAGGTCTGGGCTTTCAAGGTAAAGCTCTTCACGTTAAATGCCGATGAATAGTTAGGAGACGGCCTTGGCAGGTGGCTGTCGCAGACCTTCAACCCAACAAAGCCGGTGCTAGGACCTGGGTTTGTTGATGCCCAGGCTCTGCCGGGCATATTACGCGGGCGACTCGATAATCTGGGTGATGAATGTGGCCAGGCTTTTCTGCGAAATGACGGAGCCCTTTTCCGGCTCGCCCTTGTGGGTGATTTCGTAGTCCACTTCGTTATCGGAGGTAAACCAGGCCGGCCGCAGGATGGTGTAGTCCAGGTCTGAGGCTTCCAGCACGTCGGCGGCCGCGCGGTAGGGCTTCAACACGGGCTTCAGCGGGGTTTCGTAGATGCCGATGGAGCTGACGAAGATGACCTTCCGGACCCCGGTTTCCTGCATGGCCCGCACGATGTTTTGGGCCATGCGCCCCAGGTCGCCCGAGAGATTGGCGTACACGATGTCCTGGCCGGCCACGGCTTCTTTCAGTTGGGCGTAGTTGAGCACGTCGCCTTCCACCACGCGGGCCAGGGCGGGCGAGTGGTGCAGGCGGCGGGCACTGCGCACAAAAAGGGTTAGCTGGACGTCGTCTTCTTTGACCAGCAGGGCGGTAACGTGTTGGGCAATGGTACCGCTGGCACCAAGAATGAGTACGTTTTTCATAAGAGTGAAATAAGCCGGGCAGCCGCTTGATGGGGCTGCTACTTGCCCTGGGGTTTGAGGCAAGTCATAAGGTTCTCCAGGAGTTTCAAACAAAAAAGCGGGCGTCGTAAAGCAATCCGGCCTGGGTGCTTTGCGGGGCCCACTTTCCGCTGAGCATGCAGGGCACTACTCCGGTGAAGCAGCCACGATCACGCCTCTTTCGCGCACAAGCTAGTAAGGCGTAAAGGATACTGCGGGTTTTTGACCTGTAGTGCCACGGGCAGGCCGTAGCAAGGGGCGGGGCAAAGGTCGGTCAGCCATGTTTCACTGAATAAAAGGAATCAAACCATTGCTTATAAAAATCAAACAAGTGTTGGCCGCCTTTGCCCTTGCCACGGCCGTTGGGAAAAAGTCTCGGAAATACATCCCACAACGGTTGCAGAACGCTTCGCCTGTATACTCACGCAGAGTGCCGCCGGTTAGGAATTCGTCAGCCCCGACGCTCAGCCTGATATGGCAGGAGTGGAGTTCCGTACGCTTACGCACCGCGATCAGGTAACTACAGAACGGTACGCTCGCCGTAAACTCGCTTCTTTGCACACTTCATCTTTTTTCCGCCCTATGAAAGCTCTTCTTGCGCTGCTCCCTGTTGGCCTAACCGCATTTCTCCTGCGTTTCCCTGCCGCAATTCCTCCGCAGAAAGAAGCCGCCCCTAAAGACTATGTTATCACCCAATTTGGGGCGAGCACCGATAGCACTACGCTGAATACGGAAGCCATTCAACGCGCCATCGACAAAGCGAACGCCGATGGCGGAGGCACGGTGGTAATTCCTAAAGGCGTATTTCTGAGCGGAGCGCTGTTTTTCAAACCCCGTACGCAGTTGCGGTTGCAGGAAGGCGCCAAACTCAAAGGCTCCGACAACATTGGCGACTACCCTCTGGTGCCGTCGCGGATGGAGGGCCAAAAGCTGGACTATTACGCGGCGCTCGTCAATGCTTATCAGGTGAATGGCTTTCGGGTGACGGGCCCCGGCACCATCGACGGCAACGGGCTGCGGTTCTGGAAAAGCTTTTGGGCCCACCGCGACTCCATGCAGAAAGTCGGCAAATCGTCCACTAATCTGGAGGTGCACCGGCCCCGGCTGCTCTTTATCTGGGGCTGCGACAACGTGACCATCGAGAAGGTGAAGCTGCACAATGCAGGCTTCTGGACCACGCACTTGTACCAGTGCAACAACGTGCTGCTAGAGGGTTGTGACATTCGTTCGCCCTTCCGGCCCGTGAAGGCCCCCAGCACCGACGCCGTGGACATCGACGTATGTAAGAAAGTGACCATACGCAATTGCTACATCTCCGTCAACGACGACGGCATCGTCATGAAAGGTGGCAAAGGACCCAACGCCCAACAGCTTCCGGAGAACGGCCCGGTCGAAGACATTCTGGTGGAGAACTGCACGTTTGGGGAAGTGCACGCAGCCATCACCTGCGGCAGCGAGTGCATCCACGCCAACCGCATCACGGTGCGCAATTGCAAGGTCGACAACGACCGGCCGCTGCTACTCTTCAAGATGCGCCCCGATACCTATCAGCTCTACGAAAACATTACCGTTGAAAACGTGACCGGCCGTTGCGGCACCATCGTCACGCTCTCGCCTTGGACGCAGTTTTTCAACTTGGCGGGCAGCACGGAAAAACCCTTTGGCACCATCCGCAACATCACCATTTCCAAGGTCAAGGTGAAGTGCAAGCAGTTTGCAGTTTTGGATGGCAACCCCACCGATAAGGTGTCGAATATCACCTTTAAGAATGTGCAGGCCACGGCCGAAACGGCCGCTTTTCCAAACAAGTATCCCGACGTGAAATTCACCAACGTTACCCTCAACGGGGCACCCCTCAAGGCTGCAAAAGGAGAGGGCCCGGCGGTGAACCCCTTAAAGCCTGATTAGCCAGGCGTGATACAAAAAACGGGTACCTTTTCTGCTTTGCTGCCAAGCCGTTCTTAGGGGAACTTCCTGCTGACGACAAGTAAAGCCCTTTATATAAATAATTGATTATTAATTACTTATATAAAGGGCTTTTTAACTGAGCCAGTAGAATGGTTTGTATGGGGTTAATCAACACTTACGCCGCGATTCGCAGTCGGCCATTGCCAGTTCTGAATCTCGGGCATGTCGATGCCGTGGCGAGTGATGTAGAGCTTGTGCGCCACGAGCTTGTCTTTGAGCAGCTGCTTGAGGTAGGCGCCGCGGTTGCCCAGCTGCGGTACCCGGTCGAGCACGTCCATCACCAGGTGAAAGCGGTCTAGCTCGTTGAGCACGGTCATGTCGAACGCAGTCGTGATGGTGCCTTCTTCCTTGTAGCCGCGCACGTGCATGTGCTGGTTGTTGGCGCGGTTGTAGGTGAGGCGGTGCACCAGCCAGGGGTAGCCGTGGAAGGCGAAAATCACAGGCTTGTCGCGCGTAAACAGGGCGTCGTAGTCGGCATCGGGCAAGCCGTGCGGGTGCTCAGTGCTGCGCTGAAGCTTGAGCAGATCCACCACGTTAACGACCCGGATTTTCAACTCCGGCAAATGCTCGCGCAGGATGGAAACAGCCGCCAGGGTTTCCAGCGTCGGTACGTCGCCGCAGCAGGCCATCACGGCGTCCGGCTCGTAGCCCTGGTCGTTGCTGGCCCAGGGCCAGAGGCCGATGCCTTCGGTGCAATGTTTCTGGGCCGCGTCCATGCTCAGCCACTGCGGGGCCGGGTGCTTGGCAGCTACGATGACGTTGACGTAGTGGCGGCTGCGCAGGCAGTGATCCATTACCGAAAGCAGGCAATTGGCATCGGGCGGCAAATACACCCGCACGATGCTTGCTTTTTTGTTCACCACGTGGTCCATGAATCCCGGGTCTTGGTGAGTAAAGCCGTTGTGGTCCTGCCGCCAGACAGTAGATGTAAGCAGGTAGTTGAGCGAAGCAATGTTGCGCCGCCACGGAATTTCTAACGTCGATTTCAGCCACTTAGCATGCTGATTAAACATCGAATCGACGAGGTGAATAAAGGCCTCGTAGCTGTTGAAGAGCCCATGCCGGCCGGTGAGCAAATAGCCTTCGAGCCAGCCTTCGCATTGGTGCTCACTCAGCATTTCCAACACTGCGCCCGATGGCGCCAGAAACTCGTCGTTCTCAGTCGTTTCGGCGCCCCACTGCCGGTTAGTGGCTTCAAATACCGCTTCCAGCTTGTTGGAAGCGGTTTCGTCGGGACCAAAAATCCGGAAGTTGCGCGGCGCAGAGTTCAGCTTGATGACGTCGCGCAGAAACCGGCCGACCACCTGCGTGTCGCTGGCCTGCGTGGCGCCGGGCACAGGTACGGGCACCGCGTAATCGCAAAAGTCGGGCAGGTGCAGGGCGCGCAGCAGTAGGCCGCCGTTGGTGTGGGGGTTGGCGCCCATGCGCCGGTTGCCTTGCGGAGCTAGGGCAGCTATTTCCGGAAGCAGCCGGCCCTCGGCGTCGAACAATTCCTCCGGCTTATAGCTTCGGAGCCACGCCTCCAGCTGCGCCAAATGCTCGGGCGGTGTGCCAGCCGACACCGCCAACGGCACTTGGTGGGCCCGAAACGTGCCTTCGTTAGGCCGGCCATCAACGAGCTTGGGCCCCGTCCAGCCTTTGGGGGATTTCAGCACGATAACCGGCCAGCGGGGACGGGTAAGGTCGCCATGCTCGCGGGCATTTTGCTGAATGGCTTGAATATCGGCCACTGCCTGGTCGAGCGTGGCAGCCATCTGCTGGTGCATCTGCGTGGGCTCGTCGCCTTCCACGTAGTAGGGCGCCCAGCCGTAGCCGCGCAGCAGCTGATCGAGCTCTTCGGGGGTGATGCGGGCCAGCACCGTGGGGTTGGAAATCTTGTAGCCGTTTAGGTGCAGAATGGGCAGCACTGCCCCGTCAGTGGCGGGGTTCAGAAACTTATTGGAATGCCAAGCCGTGGCCAGCGGGCCGGTTTCGGCCTCGCCGTCGCCTACGACGCAGGCCACAACTAAATCAGGATTGTCGAACACAGCCCCGAAGGCGTGGCTGAGTGAATAGCCCAACTCCCCGCCCTCGTGCAGGGAGCCCGGCGTTTGGGGCCCCGCGTGGCTGGAAATGCCGCCCGGAAACGAAAATTGCCGAAACAGCTTCCGCAACCCCGCTTCGTCTGGGCTGATTTCGGGATACACCTCGCTGTATGTGCCTTCTAGATAGGTGTTTGCCACTACCGCCGGCCCCCCATGACCGGGGCCACAGACGTACAGCATGTTCAGGTCGTACTGTTTGATGACCCGGTTGAGGTGGGCATAGATGAAGTTCTGTCCTGGCGTGGTGCCCCAGTGCCCGAGCAGTAGGTTCTTGACGTGTGTCAGCGACAAGGGCTCGCGCAGTAAAGGATTGTCGTACAGATACATCTGCCCCACCGACAAGTAGTTAGCTGCCCGCCAGTAGGCATCAATAAGCCGCAGGGCTTCCGGGGTTAGCGGAGCTTCCTGAGCGGGTACCAGGGGAGACGGAAGGCGAAGAGTGGTTTCCATAGTAAACAGGGACTTTAGATACTCTTTAGACCGGTGAGTTCCGGCAATAGGGCGGTTCAGCTGCTTCTCACAGCATGAGCTAGTACCGCCCGGCGCCGCAATGCTTGCGGCGGTGTCAATCAAGTACGGGCAAAGAACCGACCCTCGGCTCACCGACAATATGCGCAACGCCGCTCCGGCACATGATTCTTCTCATGTGGCCAGCCGGGATTATCGCGTAACCTTGTAGCGCCGTTCGCCTGCCCAGTCGCCTGTTCATCAGCAACAAGGGACTGAGGTCGTTTTCCGGTCGGCCGCTCAGCGCATCCTGAGCCTATTCAGCCCCCAATTCTTATGAATGTTACCGTTTTTAGCGCTTATCCCTTTGAGCGCCCGTACCTCGTGGCGGCTGCGCATCAACAATATAGCATGAACTTCCTGAACGAGGCGCTGAATCTGGAAACGGCGGAGCAGGCCGCCGGCAGCATAGCCGTGGCCGTTTTTGTCAACGACGATGCTTCCGCACCGGTCTTAGAGCGATTGTGGGCACTAGGAGTACGCTACTTGCTGGTGCGCTCAGCCGGCCACGACAACGTTGACCTGCCCGCCGCCCACCGCTTGGGGCTGCGTGTGGCCACCGTGCCTCACTACTCGCCCTTCGCCATTGCCGAGCACGCCCTGGCCCTGATGCTGGCCCTCAACCGCCACTTGCGCCAAGCGGATGCGCAGGTCCGCCGCGCCGATTTCCGCTTGGACAACCTCGTCGGCTTCGATCTGCATGGCAAAACGGTGGGCATCATTGGGTGCGGTACCATCGGCGGCACGCTGGCGCGGCTGCTGCACGGCTTCGGTTGCCGCCTGCTGGGCTACGATGTGCAGCCCGACGAGGAACTGACCGGGCGCTATGACTTGGAATATGTGTCCTTGGATGCGCTCTGCCAGCAAGCCGACGTAGTCTCCGTGCATGCCCCACTCACGCCGGCCTCCCGTCACTTGCTCGATGCTCGCCAGCTGGCCAAAATGAAACCGGGGGCCATGCTCATCAACACCAGCCGCGGTGCCCTGCTTGACACGGCGGCAGCCCTAGCGGCGCTGGAATCGGGGCACCTAGGCTACTTGGGCCTCGACGTGTACGAATACGAGAAGGGCCTGTTCTTCAACGACCATTCCGCGCAACCACTTCAGGATGAACTGCTACGCCAGCTTTTGGCCTATCCAAATGTGCTGATAACCGGCCACCAAGGCTTTCTGACCCGCGACGCTCTCACCAACATTGCGGCCACATCACTGGAAAGCTTGGAGTGCTGGCTCACCGGGCAGCCTGCGCCGAATGAGTTGCTGCTTGCACCCCCGGTGACCGCAGAAATGGCGGCGTAGAACACCCGCCGCAGCTACCGAGCGGCATTGGTCTTGAAAGCTGCAGTAGCCGGCTAGGATGCACCCCGACAAAGACCATAGTACAAGTGGCCCGGTTAAGGCAACTCAACGAAAAAAGTGGTGCCGGCCTGCTCGCGGCTTTCCAGCCAGATGTGGCCACCGTGCAACTCCACAATTTGCTTGGCGATGAACAGGCCCAAGCCTATAGTGGGAATAGGAAAACACAGCGCATGGGGTGAGAAAAGGTGAAGAGTGATTTTGGATTACTGCCTCATTCAGAGATAGTTGTCTATGTTAGTGCTTCCCTGCAAAGTCGATGTCACCAACCTCGCCAACCAAGCAGTCCCGCTGGGGTGATTCCTTTAGAATCACCCCAGCGGGACTGCAACTACAAAGCAAGTAGGGCCTATTGCTGGTCTTGCATTTTTTGCAGCTTTTTGTACGCTTTCTGTGATTGGGTGTACTGACGTTCCACCTCCAAGCGCAGGGCACCGGTGAGGCTCTGGTCGGCGAGGGCGTCTTCGTAGGCTTTCAGTGCCCACTCTTCGCCGTAGATATTGGAGCCGAGGATGGACTTTTCGTCGCTGCCCGTGAGAGCCGCTTTGGTGTCCATCCAGCCGCGATACAGCTTGCCTTTCACGGTCGTGGACGTTTCGCGGTCTTCGCCCTGCTGGCGCAGGTGGGCGTTGAGCTCATTGGCAAACTGCTGGCTTTGGCTGACCAACTGTTTGTAGTAGCCTTGCCGCTCGGGGTCTTGGCTTTCCTTCACGGCCCGCTCGTAGCCTTCGATGCGGTCGTTGACGAAGTGCAACAATTCGTGCAGTGTATCAACTGATTCCTTGGTCGAGCCATCTGGTGCAGCCACGCTGCGACTGCCGGCGCTTGCGCTACCACCACTGCGTAATAGGTAGCCCACACCCAATGCCACCAAGGCGCCCCCAACTACTTTTTGGGTAGTACTCAACTTATTAAGGCCACCTAATAACCCCAACATGCTGCCTTTGCTGAGCCAGTTCGTTGCTTGGTCGGCTAACGAACCGCCAGTTTCGGGAGCGTACGAAGCGGAACGGGAAGAAGTATTGGAAGCACCACTTGCTTGGGAGAATTGCTTGGATTGACTCATGATTTACTAAAATGAGATGGTATATCTCCTGTAGCGTACGCGAGTCGTTGTCAGGAAGTTGGAAGAAAAGGACCTGCCAATTGGGAGCCAGAAAATACTGTTGAGCGCGCTCTATGCCAAATCAGAGGCCGAATTCGGACGCGGGCCATGCACAGCGGAAAACAGCCGTGGTAGCCCTCTGCGGTAAGGGATCTACCCGCATCATCGCTTAGCCTTCTTGCCTCGTCTCTTCAATCCTGATTTATTTCGCTCATATTGTTCCTGAATTATTTTTCAGATTATCCTGAGCTCATGACTGCGCCCTCTCCCCAAGACCTCTTCGTGCACCACGTGTTGTTTTATACCCCTGCCCGCGCCAGCGAAGCCGATAAAGCCAAACTATTGGAAGGACTGCATATCCTAAGGGGCATTCCCTCAATCCAACTGTCGCATATTGGCACGCCAGCCGCGACCCACCGCGATGTGATTGAGCGCACGTACACCTATTCGTGGCTGTGCTTCTTCGCCAGTGCTCAGGACGAGGAAAGCTACCAGACGCATCCTTTGCACGACGAGTTTCGCACTACCTACGCGCCCTATTGGGAGAAAGTCGTCATCTACGACGCAATCGGGCCAACCTACGGCAGTAAGCCGGCACAGCAGGTAGGTGATGTCGAAGGCAGGTAACGCCTTTCAAATGAGAGCTGGTTGACGCCAAGGCAGCGTGCGGAAATATCTTTAGGTAGCAAGAACTTCCACGGCACAAGAAAAGACGGGTCGCGCCTCAAATCACGCGCTTCCGCAGCCGCCTTTTGCGTCTACATCGTTTGGAGTCCGTTCCTACACCACGTCTCCTGTCTTGTCATTATGCTTTTTATAGAATAGCTAAATAACCGGCTCACTGCTACCTAGCAAAAGCATAGAAAACAAAAAACCCGCTCCAGATATTCTGGAAGCGGGTTTTTAAAGTCTCAAAACGAGTGGGTGAGTAGTCCGTAGGGGAATCGAACCCCTGTTGGTAGAATGAAAATCTACTGTCCTAACCCCTAGACGAACGGACCATGTGACGTGCCTTGTTCGTTTTGATGGTGCAAAGATAGAGGAGAGAAAGTTTAGCGCAATACCTGGCCCGAAAAAAAAGTGTGCCCAGGATCAAATGGACTGACTTTCAAGGAGAAAAGTTATTTAATCGTAGCTAGCCCAAGTGGCAAGGCGCTGCCAAAAACCAGTACCTATGGCTTTCTAAGCTTCAGATTACCCAGAATCTTATTCGCTCGTACATTGTTTATAACGCTGTCAAACCGCGCTTAGTTGATTTGGCGATGTTACGGCGTCCCTTTACCTTCGCTGCGCGTTTCCACTTGGGCCTTACTGAAGGCCACTAACCCCATTTTTCTGTAATTATGGCTAAAATCAAAGTCGCCATTAACGGCTTCGGCCGCATTGGCCGCCTGACGTTCAAGTCGCTGCTCGAGCGCGACAATGTGGAAGTCGTGGCAATCAATGACCTGACGGACAACAAAACGCTGGCGCATCTGCTAAAGTATGATTCTGTGCATGGCCGCTTCCAGGGCACTGTTTCGTATGACGAAGAAAGCCTCACCGTAAACGGACAACGCATTCATGCCTTGGCCGAACGCGATCCGAAGCTGTTGCCCTGGGGCGACATGGGCGTAGATGTAGTACTGGAATCGACGGGCCGCTTCGTAGACGAAGCCGGTGCTGGTCAGCACATTACGGCGGGTGCCAAGAAGGTAGTGATTTCGGCGCCGGCGACCGGCAACATTCCAACTGTGGTGTTGGGTGTGAACGAAGATATTCTGACGGGCGACGAAACCATCATTTCGAACGCAAGCTGCACGACCAACTGCTTGGCTCCCATGGCCAAAATCCTGGACGAAGCATTCGGCATTGAAAAGGGGTACATCACGACGGTGCACGCTTACACTTCGGACCAAAACCTGCAGGACGCGCCGCACAAAGACCTGCGCCGTGCCCGCGCTGCTGCCCTGAGCATCATCCCGACCAGCACGGGTGCCGCCAAGGCCGTTGGTTTGGTGTTGCCGAGCCTGAAAGGCAAACTCGACGGTATTGCCATGCGCGTGCCCGTTCCAGATGGTTCGACCACCGACCTCACGGTTATTCTGAAGCAGGAAGTAACCAAAGAGCAAATCAACGAGGCCGTGAAAAAGGCAGCTGAAGGCGCTCTGAAGGATATCGTTGAGTATTCGACGGACCCGCTCGTAAGCACCGACATCGTAGGCAACCCGCACTCCTGCATCTTTGACTCGGGCCTAACTTCGGCCAACGGGTCGCTGGTGAAAGTAGTAGGCTGGTACGACAACGAAACCGGCTACAGCACCCGCACTGCTGACCTCATTCAGCGTTTGGGTGAGAAAATGGCTAAAGCATAACTATTTGATTTCCAAATAGTTATATTGGAAAGCCTGCCCATCTCGGGCGGGCTTTCTTATTTTGTAGTACATCCAACGTTGCCTGCATACCGGATGGCAACCGTGTTTTGTCTTTGTATGTCGCCTGCTAAGCTGCGCATCTGCTTCATTCTCAACCCGAACTCCGGCACCAATCGGCGACAGGATGTGCCCGCGCTACTTGCGCAACACCTCGACCCCGCCCTCGTCGACTATGAATTGCAGCTGACGCAGTACGCCGGCCATGCCGAAACGCTGGCGCGTGAGGCGGCTCTAACGGGCTTTCGGGTGGTAGTAGCCGTGGGCGGCGATGGCACGGTAAACGAGGTGGGGCGCGGTCTTCTGGGAAGTCGGGCAGCGCTCGGGATTCTGCCGCGCGGTTCAGGCAACGGATTAGCGCGCCACTTGCGAGTGCCGCTCAGTTTGCCCGCCGCGATTAAGCGCCTCAATGCTCCTGACTTTCAACGTATTGACGTGGGAGAAATTAACGGTAGGCGCTTTTTTTGTACGGCGGGCCTAGGGTTTGACGCGCACGTAAGCAAATGTTTTGCGGCCGCCGGCACGCGTGGGTTGGCTACGTATGTGCGCGTAGCTCTGCGCGAATACCGCCGCTTCCGGCCTGTGCCCGTGAACGTCGCGTTTAATAATCAAACGCTCGAAACGGGTTGTTACGTACTGGCTTTTGCCAATGCAGCTCAATATGGCAACAACGCCTACATCGCGCCGCTAGCGGATATCCGCGACGGTCTGCTGGATCTGTGCCTGATCGACGCGTTGCCACTGGGCCGGGCCGTGCGCGTAGGCATTGGGCTGGCGCTGGGCGATCTGCCAACATCAGGAGCCGCGGTTTTTCATACTTCTCGCCAGATTCAGGTGCACGCTGCTGCGCCCCTTGGCTTTCACGTCGACGGCGATTATGTGGAAGATGCTCAGGACTTCAACATCGGGCTAGAGCCGCTGGCGCTTGAAGTTGCTATTTGAGTTTGCTGCAATAAATTGATAGTCAATGGTATACGCAATGGGTGTTGTTTTTTGACCCTAGCGCACTTCTGGGTTTCTTACCTTTATTACTATGAAAGCAGACAAAAATCATCGCAACCGCGAAGGCATCGTCTACTCTACCAGTTCCGAGTTTGCCTACCAATACAATGCGGAAGAAGAAACGGCGACGCTACCTCCTCAACAGCAAAACCTGCGCGTTCAACTCGACCGCAAAGCCCGCGGCGGGAAACAGGTAACACTAATAACCGGCTTTGTAGGCAAAGACGCTGATTTGCAGGTGCTTGGCAAGCTTCTAAAAACCAAATGCGGCGTCGGCGGCAATGCCAAAGACGGTGAAATCCTGATTCAGGGTGACTTCCGCGATAAAGCGCTTGCCGTTTTGATTGAGCAAGGCTACAAGGCCAAAAAGGCAGGTGGCTAGCCTTGATATTGTGTAAGTATCAGTGAACAAGGTATTTACAGAGATGCGTTTGCGGCTAAGAATTCCAGTGCCCGCGCTACGTCCTCCGGCGTGTCGATGCCGATGGTGGCCAAATTGGTTTCAGCCGTCAGGATGCGGTAGCCGTTTTCGAGCCAGCGTAATTGCTCCAGCGACTCGGCGAGCTCCAATGAGGAAGGCGGCAACTGGGTGATTTCGGCCAACACATCGGGGCGGTAGGCATACAGGCCGATATGACGCAGATAGCGATGGTGCTCGAGCCAGTGTTCGGCTGGGTGCTGGCGCTGGTAGGGCAGCGGATGACGGCTGAAATACAACGCGTTACGTTGCGCATCCAACACTACTTTAGGCAAGTGCGGGCTGAATAGTTCTTCCTCGTCCACGACCGGTTTAACCAGCGTGGCTATCTGAGTAAGTGGCTCGTCACTAAATAGTTGCAACAAGCTATTGATTTGCTCTGGGTGGATGAATGGCTCGTCGCCTTGGATGTTTACCAGGCAATCGGCAGGGGTAGCGAGCTGGCGGTAGGCATCATACACACGGTCGGTGCCGCTGGGGTGATCGGGTGAAGTCAGGAGAGCTTCGCCGCCAAATGCCAAAACATGTTCTAGAATGCGCTCGTCGTCGGTGGCGACCACCACGCGGCTCAGGGCCGACTTCTGGGCCTGCTCGACCACGCGCTGGATCATGGATTTGCCGCCTAAGTCGGTAAGCGGTTTGCCGGGCAAGCGGGTAGAAGCGTAGCGGGCCGGAATGATGCCGATGGCGTGCAGCATAGCAATCAAAGTGAAGTGGACGGCTACAAAGGAGGCAGAATTCCGGCAAAAAACAGAAACTATGCTCGTTTGGCACTGTCAATAGTTCGGTAAAAACATGCCTTCTGCCTAAGGAGAAGCGTGTTTTGGCACTGTGCTGGGATTATTTTTTATCTTTCGGCAGTATTTATGCTGCTGGCAAGGCAAGGTGCTGCTTTTTCGCTGGTGTCTGCCTTTTCCCGCAAACCGTCCGTATGACCCGTTTTTCGTTGCTGTTTGCCGCGTTCGTTGTTTCCAGCCTTTCTGCTTCCGCCGCCTTACGGCCCGTGTTGCCTGATTCTATAGGCGTTGAATACCGCAACAATAAGATGTTGATTAAGCACCGGGTTAATCCTGGTGAAACCCTCTACGGCCTCTCGCGGCGCTACAAAGTGCCCGTCGATCAGATTGTAGAGGTCAATCCGAATTTGCAAGGCGGCCTAAACACCGGCCAGATTGTGCTGGTGCCGCGGTCCCGCGTCGTCCTGACCAATCCGCCGGCGGCGCGCCCCGCCGCCGAAGCTACTAGTGCACCGACCTCGGCCGCAGCGCGGGCGCTGGCCACTGATGCACACGGCAACAAAGTGTACAAAGTGGAAAAAGGCCAAACCCTTTTTTCCATTGCGCGCCGTTTCGAAACTACCCCGGATGCGTTGGCTCAACTTAACCATTTGCCGGCCGGCGGTGGCGTTCGTATCGGTCAACTCCTCATTATTGTGCCAGCGCATGCCGCGCCTAGTGCGCCACCCGCCCCAACTCAGCCGCAACCCCAACCTGTGGTGGCAACTACTCCCGTAAAAACGTCGCCGCCCGCAACCGCTCCGACAACGCCCGCCAACAGGCCAGAGCGCGCTGAGGAGGCCGAAAAGTCTCGGGAGACTGCGCCGCCAACAACCAGTGAGTCGACTACCGACGAAGACCGAGCACCGGAGCGGGCCAGCGAAATCGTGCGGCGCGTAAAAGAAAGCGGCTTGGCGGCCGTCATCGAAGGCGGCGGCACCGACAAATACCTCGCGCTGCACAAAACTGCGCCGGTGGGCACAATTATGCAGGTGCGCAACATCATGAACGGGCAGGCCGTGTACGTGCGCGTAATCGGTCAACTACCTGATACTGGCGAGAACAGCAACATTCTGGTGCGACTTTCCAAAAAAGCGGTGCAGCGCCTCTCAACGCCCGATAGCCGCTTCCGCGTCGAAACTTCGTATGTGCCGTAAACGCATGGCGCACAGCCGCTAAGCGCATGGAGCATCGCTCTACTGACTTAGCGGCCGCGGGCGATATTTTTACCTACGCCGAAATGTGTTGGCTGGAAAAAGCCAACCTGCGGCGCGGGATGAACTTTCGGTTGCACGGGCGCCAGACAATTATTCTGATGTCGAGGCGGCCGGACGCGCCCTACGCCGATCGGTTTGAGGAGCATGGACGCATCCTGATTTACGAAGGCCACGACATTCCGCGCAATGAGCTATCTGCGTCCAAACTCGCTGATCAGCAGCTCGCTACCCCGCGGGGTACGCTCACCCAAAACGGACGCTTCTTCGAGGCTGCCCGCCGCGCCAAGTTGGGCGAAATTGAGCCTGAGCCGGTGCGAGTGTATGAGAAAATTGACGCTGGCGTGTGGGTCTTCAACGGCGTTTTTGCTCTTATAGACGCGTGGCGCGAAGCCGATTCGGCGCGGCAGGTATTCAAATTCAAGCTTCGGCTAATTGAGACCGATCCTGCAAACCCTGTAGAAAACCAAGCTATTGGTAACGAATTGATTATCAATAACTTGCTTTCTGCTTCTGTCAAGCAGGAAGTTTGGAAGCGGGAGAAAGGGCGTTGTCAGGTTTGTGGCAGCACCAGCAACTTGCACTTTGCCCTCCGGTCCGGTGTTTCCTCCTCAACTTTGCCCATTACTGCCGCTAACGTACAGCTTCTGTGCGCTTTCCATTATCCGTTGGAAGGCGAGGGGCTGCATTAATTTTTGCTCTTGAATCACGCCCAAATCCGCCAGTTGCTCGACGATCGCTACGACCATTACGACCGGCCAGCCTTCATCCTCAACGACCCCATTAGCATTCCGCATCGGTTTTCGCTGCGCCAGGATATTGAAATTAGCGGCCTGTTCGCGGCCTTGTTGGCTTGGGGGCGTCGGCCTACAATCATTAAAAAATGTCAGGAACTGATGCAGCGCATGGACAACGCGCCCCATCAGTTCATCCTGCACCATTCCGACGACGATTTGAAGGGTCTGTTAGGCTTCTGCCACCGCACCTTTTGCGATACCGATTTGCTGTATTTCGTGCATTTTCTGCGGTGGTTTTATGAGCAGCGCAGCACCTTGGAAGACGCTTTTTTGCACGGTGCCACACAGCGCGAACGGCTAGAACAATTTCATAATCTGTTCTTTAGCCTGCCCGATGCCCCCGGCCGAACCCGCAAGCACGTAGCCACGCCGGCCCGCAAATCGGCCTGCAAGCGCGTGAACATGTACCTGCGTTGGATGGTGCGCCAAGACACCCGCGGCGTGGATTTTGGCCTCTGGACGCGCCTGCCTATGTCGGACCTGATCTGCCCGTGCGACGTGCACGTGGAGCGCGTCGCCCGCCGCCTGGGCTTGATGACACGCCCCGCCGTGGATTGGGCTGCTGCCGAAGATCTGACCGCCCACCTACGCGACTTCGACCCGAATGACCCGGTCAAATACGACTTTGCGTTGTTTGGGCTGGGTGTGGAAGGCGAAATGTAATGCCGATAACCTGCTTGTACCCGTGCATCATTTATTAATATTCCTGAATCTTTATCGCTGCTAGCTGTGTTTACCATAGCAGTCTTTTCTACATCCTGAATTCCGATTTCTCTTTGATTCTTCCAAATAACTTCGAGCAGAAAATAGGCTTCGCGCAGCTGCGTGAAATGCTGGAGTCGTTGTGCCTGAGTGCATTAGGCCGCCACTTTGTGGGCAAAATGCAGTTTCAGACCAAGCACGACCAACTGCTGAAACTTCTGCAGCAAACCGACGAATTCCGCGCCCTGCTTCATTCTGGCGCCGATTTTCCGAGTCAACATTACCACGATGTGCATCCACATCTGGTGCGCGCCTCCATTCCGGGGGCTTACCTCGACGTGCCTGCGTTTTTCGCGGTGAAAATGTCGTTGCGCACCATTCGGCAAGCCCTGACTTTTTTTACCCAAGCAGAAGAAAGCCTGTACCCAACCTTGCGCCTGCTGGGCATTGGCGTGCAAGTCGACCGTAACCTGCTAGCGGCGCTCGATAAAGTGGTGGACGATGAAGGCCAGGTACGCGACAACGCTTCGCCCTTGCTTATGCATTTGCGTCAGGAACTCATTAACCGTCAGGGGCTTCTGCGTAAACAGATTGCCGGCATTCTGCGCCATGCTAAGTCGGAAGGGTGGGTGCCGGAAGGTGCCGAACCCACGATTCGGGGCGGGCGGTTGGTGCTGCCCGTCATTGCGGAGCATAAGCGCCGGGTGAAAGGCCTGATTCACGACGAATCGGCTTCGGGGCAAACGGTGTTTATCGAGCCGGAAGCGGTTTTTGAGCTAAACAACGACATCAAGGACCTCGAAAATGCTTACCAGCGCGAGCTGATCCGCATTCTTACTTCCCTGACCGACCAGCTGCGTCCGCACATTCCGGATTTGCGGAAAGCCTATCAGTACCTGGGGTTGCTGGATTTTATTAGGGCCAAGGCGCAGCTAGCCAGGCAGTTGGAAGCCACGTTGCCTGCGCTGAACCCAAAGCCGTTGGTACGCTGGAAAACGGTGCGCCATCCGCTGCTCTACCTCACGTTCAAAGAGCACCACAAAGAAAATCCGCGTGAAGTGGTCCCGCTCGACATAGAGCTCAACCACGAGCAGCGCTTGCTTCTGATCTCAGGACCGAATGCCGGCGGTAAGTCGGTGTCGATGAAGACGGTAGGATTGGTGCAGTACATGCTGCAGTGCGGCCTGCTCATTCCGGCCGGCGACGGCTCTGAAGCTGGGATCTTTGAGGATATTTTCTTGGATATTGGCGACGAGCAAAGCCTTGAGAATGACCTCAGTACGTATTCGTCGCACTTGCTGAACATGAAGCAGTTTCTGCTGTTTGCCGGCAAGCGCAGCCTCGTGCTGATCGACGAATTTGGAACCGGCACCGAGCCCATGCTGGGCGGTGCCATTGCCGAAGCGGTGCTGGATCAGTTGAACCGCGCTCGCGCATTTGGCGTGATCACGACGCACTACACCAACCTCAAAAACTACGCGGAGCGTACGCCGGGCATTGTCAACGGTGCCATGCGCTACGATCCGGAGCAGTTGCAGCCGCTCTACCGCTTGGAAATCGGGAAGCCGGGCTCGTCGTTTGCCATTGAAATTGCTCGAAAAATCGGGCTGCCTAAGCAAATTGTGGAGCGCGCCACCCAACTCGTTGGTAAGGATAAAATCCGGTACGACAGGCTGTTGGAGGGCTTGGAAAAGGAAAAAACCGACCTGGAACAGCGCACGGCGGAAGCGGCCAAGCAGGAGCGGCGCATGAAAAAAGCGGCGCAGGAATATCAGGATCTGAAAAAATACCTCGACGAAACCACGCTCGACGTGCTGCGCGACGCCAAGGCGAAAGCCAAGTTGCTGCTCAAGGACACGAACCAGCAAATAGAAGCCACGATTCAGGAAATAAAGACTTCGCAGGCGGATAAAGAGCAAACCAAACAGGCACGCCAGAAGCTGGACGATTTCGTGCGTAAGGAGTTGCAGATTGAGCCGCCCAAGCCCAAGGCCCATCGTGAAGTAGCTGATCCTAACACACTTAAGATCGGCGACAAAGTTGCGCTGATTGGCCAGGAAGGTTACGGCGAAATTATGAGTCTAAAGGGCAAATCGGCTGAGGTATCGTTCGGCGGCATGAAAACGCTGGTGAAAGTTGGCCAGCTCGAAAAGGTGAGCCGCTCCGAAATTCGCGAACGCGAGAAGCAAATGGCCCGCACAGCACCAGCCACTTACGCTGGATCCGGGTTTGATATGACGGGCCGAATGTCGGGCTTCAACACCACGCTCGACCTGCGCGGCGAGCGGGCCGAAGACGCGTTACAGAAAATAATGTCCTACATCGACGACGCCGTCATGCTGGGCATTCCGGAAATCAAGTTTCTGCACGGTCGCGGCAACGGCGTACTCCGCCAGGTGGTGCGCGATTATTTGCGCTCGGTGCGCTCCGTGGCCAGCGTCGCCGACGAGCACGCCGACCGCGGCGGCGATGGTGCTACGGTAGCAGTTTTAAAGTAAAGTGTATTGCAAACATCTGATTATTAGATGGTTGTAAGACTTTTCTTTATCTTGAGCAACGCGAAGGACCTTATCACGGCACAAGAACTTGTTCTGCTGTGATAAGGTCCTTCGCGTTGCTCAAGATGACAGATGCAAAGGAGTAGAGTGAAAGAAACAGGGGTGGGAGCCTGCAAGGCGCCGCTACGGCTACATGATATTCACTTCGGGGTGCAGCTCGATGCCGAATTTTTCACGGACTGAAGTAATGATTTCTTGGGCTAAGCTCTGAATGTCAGCGCCTTGCGCGCCGCCGTGGTTTACGAGTACCAATGCTTGCTTGTCGTGGACGCCGTGGGGGCCGCGGCGCTGACCTTTCCAGCCGCACTGCTCGATGAGCCAAGCCGCGGGCACTTTCACACCTCCGGGCACGGGATAACCCGGCAAGTCGGCGTATTGCGCTTTGAGTTCGTCGTATTTGTGCTGCGAGATTTCGGGGTTCTTGAAAAAGCTGCCTGCGTTGCCAATTTCGGCCGGGTCAGGCAGTTTGCTTCTACGAATCTGGATAACGGCTTCGCTCACATGCTGCGGCGTTGGCTCGCCTTCGATTCCCATATCGGCCAAGGTCGTGCCGATGGCGCCGTAGCTGATGTTGACGCGGTGCTTGCGGTGCAGCCGGAGCAGCACGCTGGTGACAATGTACTGGTCTTTGAGCGGCCCTTTGAACACGCTTTCGCGGTAACCAAAGCCACATTCCGCTCGGGTAAACGTGCGCAAGTGCCCGGTGCTGGTTTCGAGCGCTTCGAGGCTCTCAAAGGTGTCTTTTAACTCCGCTCCGTAGGCTCCAATATTTTGGAGCGGCGCAGCGCCAACTGTGCCTGGAATCAGAGAGAGATTTTCGATTCCGCTAAGATTCTGATCCAGAGCGTATTGCACCAGGGCGTGCCACGACTCGCCAGCACCGGCACGGACCAAAGCTGTATCGCTGGCCTCGTCGGAAGACAACGTTTCTAAACCCCGAATCTCGTTTCGGAGTACTACACCATCGAAGTCCTTGGTAAACAGTAAGTTACTGCCGCCGCCTAGCACCAGCTTTGCGGCTTGCTGAACTTCGGGCAATGCCAACAGTGCCCGTAATTCATCGGTGCTGGCAAAGCGCGCAAACAAGCGTGCTTTCACATCGATGCCGAACGTGTTATAGGTGCGTAGCGAAACGTTGTGTTCAAGAAGAGGAGCCGAAGTCATGCGGAAGGCGGGAAGTGATTTCTTGGCAAAGGTAGCCGTTTCGTATTCCCGCTTTTGACGCTTCGAGAAGTAATTGGATTGCGTCTCGTTCTAATGTAAGAAGCATTGTACTCGTATCTTTGAGGTAATTTACCTTCAACGAAGCCCTAATGGCCGAGCATTCTTTACTGCTTACTTCGATAGATGCCTCATCTTCTGCTGGGCTTGTCAAGCCTCCTAAAGCGCAGAAAGTATATTTCGACAACCTCGATCTGTTACGTGTTGTGGCTTTCGGAATGGTGTTTTTGGCGCACAGCGAGTTGGGCAAGACGCTGGGCCATTTCAGCAGCAATTCTTTCTATATCCGAGTTATCAACTTGCTGTCGGATGGCGGATCGGGCGTATCTTTTTTCTTCGTGCTAAGCGGGTATCTGATTACGTATCTGCTGCTACAAGAGCGGGAAGCAACCGGGCGGATTCACTTGAGTAACTTCTACGTCCGGCGCACCTTGCGAATTTGGCCTCTGTATTTCGCTGTGCTGCTCTTCGGCTTTTTCGTGTACCCAGCCTTCAAAGGCGTCATTGGCATCACTACTGACATAGCACACCGGGCACCTTTCTATTTTACCTTTCTGAGTAATTTCGATTCAATTTATCTGGCTCACAATCATTTGCAGGCACTCTCCGTGGCGATGATCGGGATTACCTGGTCGGTAGCCATTGAAGAACAATTTTACCTGGTGTGGCCGCTGCTGTTTTTGGTGGTGCCCAAACGGTATTACCAGGCAATTTTTTACGGAGTGATACTCTGCTCATTGGTTTTTCGCTATCTGCACCGCACGGATGGCGACACCCTTTATTTCCATACGCTATCAGTAATGTCGGATTTGGCAATGGGCGGTTTGTTTGCCTACCACTGCCGTTTTAATCCGCGGTTTGTTGGCTTTTTCCAGAACCTGCCCAAACTGGTGATCGGGTTGGCATACCTGCTCGGTTTCGCGTTGCTGTTGTACCGCGATGATCTGTACCCCGGCACTTCTGCGGCCGTGGTTGCGCGCTTGGTGAGTACCTTGTTTTTTGCTTTTATCATAACGGAGCAGAACTTCGCAGGGCATTCACCATCAAAGCTGTCCCGCCTCACTACGCTTTCCCGGTTAGGCAAGTATACCTACGGCCTGTATTTGCTGCATCCCATCGCCATCCAAGTGACAATTCTCTTGTTTCGGGGCGCGCATCTGTCTCGTGAGAGCGTGGGAGGGGGCTTTAGCTACGCCGGTATTGCTCTGGCTATATCTTTGATAATGAGCTATATAAGTTATCGGTATTTTGAGGCTTATTTCCTGCGCCTCAAGCATAAGTTCTCTTAAGCGTTAATCACCAAGCAAAGCGTACCCAGCAAAAAGTCCGGCATACTGCCGGACTTTTTGCTGGGTAGAGGGAGCGAAAATACCCCAACCTAATTTTCTGGAAGAGGCTTGCTTACCGCACCCGGTAGCCGCGCAACGCGTAAAACAACAAATAAGTATAGCACAGGGCCGGCACCACAAAGGCTACCCGTAGCCCTCCGCCGTGCGTGGCGATGAAGCCCATAAGCGGAGGAATGATGGCTCCGCCCACAATTGCCATGATCAGGTAGGACGAGCCCTGTTTGGTGAATGAGCCGAGGCCTGTAATCGCCAGTGGAAAAATTACGGGCCACATGATGGAGTTGCACAAGCCGCAGAGCACCACCAACCACAAAGCAGTTTCACCGTGGCTCAGGATCGAAGCAACTACCAGCATCACGCCGGCGGCGCACACTGCCACTAATAAGGCTCGGTTGTGAAAGCGCAGCAGCAGCGGAATGCCCACCAGTCGGCCCACTAAGGAGCCAAACCAGTACGAGGAAACCAGCACCGCGCCCACTGCCTTGGTAAAACCAGCCGACGTATCGAGGGCGTCGGCGTGGCGGCCAAATAGCACCAAGGCGTAGTTGGTTGCCACGTTCAGGCTGCGGACGAGGGTTTGGGTAAACGAGCTAAGTTGTTGAATGCCTTGCGATTCGCCGTAGCGGATCAGGAAGGAGCCCAAGCCTACTTCCACTCCTACGTACACGAAAATGGCCACGATGCCCAACACAAGGTGCGGAAATGCCAGCGCACTTTGCCGGGCGGCCGTCTGTGATTGGCCGTTGGCGGCAAGGTCGGCTGCTTGGGGTTCATCTTCGGCAGGCAGGCTTTCAATTTCGGGTAATTTCAAGACGAAAAACACGCCCGCCAGCACCGCCAAAAACGCAGCCAAGCCGAGATAGGGGGCTTTTACCAGTTGCGATTCTTCGGCCAGTCGTTGGGCCACGGGCAGAGCTGCCAAACGCGCTTTCAGCGCTACCGAGCCACCGAACAATAAAATTCCGCCCACCAAGGGTGATAAAGCGCCACCGAAGTTGTTGGCCACACCTACAATGCTCACCCGCGCCGCCGCGCTACGCGCAGCGCCCAGCACCGACACATAGGGGTTGGCTGCAACTTGCAGTAGGGTGATACCAGCTCCGAGCACGCCTAGCGCCGTCAGAAACAGCCCGAACGTGCGCGAATTGGCCGCCGGCACAAACAGCAGCGCACCGCCCGCCATTACCAGCAAGCCCACCACGATACCGCGCTGGTAACCAAGGCGTTTCAAAACGTAACCTGCTGGCAGCGACATCAGGAAATACGCCCCGAAAAAAGCCGACTGCACCAACGACGACTGTAAATCGGTGAGCTGACACACGTCCTTGAGGTAGGGCATGAGCACGTCGTTGAAGTTCGTGACGGCCCCAAACAGGAAGAACAGCGACGTCATGGCGGCCATGGGCAGCGCAAAGCTGCGCTTGGTTTCGGGGCCGGTAGCCGCAATCGGGGAGGAAGAGGTGGTGGGAACGGCCATGCAGGCGAAGTTTTGGAGAGGAAAAGCAAAAGCGAGGCCTTAAAGATAGAAAAACCGCTTGGGCTGTTGCGTTTACTTTCGCCTGATGCTGCGCGGCGTAAAAGCACGCGTTGCATTCCTGCGCATTTGCCGACCTTTGTGCCTTCTCCTCACATTTGCCGCTTTTTATGGCTGATAACCGCCGCGACGCTCCGTTTTTTATGACTGCCACCACCCAGTTTGGGCTGGAAGAGGTGTTGGCTGATGAGTTGCGCCAGCTCGGCGCCAAAATCGAGAAGATGGGCAGCCGGGCCGTGGAGTTTACCGGCAACAAGCAATTACTCTACGAAGCGACCCTGTGGTGCCGCACCGCCATGCGCATACTCAAGCCCTTCGCCGACTTCTACGCCCGCGACGAGCGGGCACTGTATCGGGAAGTTGGTAAAATTGATTGGAGTAAGTATATAGCTGAAAATCAGACCTTTGCTATTACGGCCGTTGTCAATAAATCCAGCTTCGAGCACTCGCTATTTGTAGCGCAATTGGCCAAGGACGCCATCGTCGACCAGTTCCGCGATCGTACGGGCCGCCGCCCAAGCGTCGACGTCAACCGTCCCGACATCCGGTTGCACCTGCACATGCTCGAAAACGAAGTGGTGCTGTCGTTGGATGCGGCGGGCGAATCGTTGCACCGGCGCGGCTACCGTCAGCAAACCAACGCCGCGCCGCTCAACGAAGTATTGGCCGCCGGGCTATTGCTGCTGTCGGGTTGGGACGGTAAGAAAACGCTTGTCGATCCGATGTGCGGCTCCGCTACGCTCCTGACCGAGGCCGCGCTCATCGCCCAGCGCATTGCGCCTGGTTTGTATCACCAAGGCAAATTCGGCTTCGAAAATTGGGCCGACTTCGACGCTTCGCTCTGGGAAACCATTCGGCTCGACGCCCGAAATGCCCGCCTCGAAGAGCCCCAAGCCGACATCGCCGGCTCCGACATCTCCCGCGAGTTCATCGAACTGGCGCGGCAAAACGTGGAAGCTGCTGATTTAGAGGATTATATCCGGCTTGGTGTGCGCGATGTCAAGGAAGCCAAAGCTCCCAAAGGCGAACCCGGTATCGTGATGATGAACCCGCCGTATGGCGAACGCATCGGGGCGGAGCAAGAAATGGCCGGGCTCTACAAAACCATCGGCGATACGCTCAAAACGAACTTTCAGGGCTACGACGCCTACATTTTTACCGGCAACCTGGAGGCGGCCAAAAGCGTGGGCCTGCGCACCTCCCGCCGTGTGCCGCTCTACAACGGACCAATTGAATGCCGGCTGTTGAAGTACGAGCTTTACCAAGGCACGCGCAAGCCAAAGATTGTCTGATAGTGTTCGGCTAGCTACTTTAACCCCTTCCAGTTATTCTTTGCTACGCTCTGAATAACTGGAAGTGGATTTGTAAGTATGTGATAATCAGAATGTTATGCTTGGTAGCTTTTGCAGGCTGCCACGCAGGCACGACATGCTTCAGCGCATCTCTGGCAATGATCATGCTTGTGTTGTCCGCATTCGTCGGCGCACTTCTGGCAGATCTCGATGCATTCTTTCAACACATGTTGGGCGTGGTCGGAACTGCGGGCAATAAAGGCGGCCGTCAGCCGACACATATCGGCACAGTCTCGATCGAGACGGATGCAGGGCACCATCATCTGGATGTCGTCTTCGTGCAGGCACGCGTCGGCACACATTTCGCAGGCGGCGATGCAGCGACTCAAGGCGTCTAAGACGGTTTGACTAGCTTGGTTCGAAGTAGAAGCAGGTTGGTTCATTGGGGCTTAGTAGAAAAGTGAACAAAAAGATTTGCTCTTTTTTACGTGGCTTTTGTCGGCGGCGATGGTGTAGAATTGCGCCGAGAATGTGCACGATTTCCGCGCTTTAGTGGTTCAATTAATCTTTCAACTCCCCCCGATTAGCCGTATTTTTACCGAATGCTATTTGCCCCCGAAACCTTCGAACCTACCGTTGATTCCGCCCGCCGCGTCCTGAAGCAATACTACGGCTACGACGCGTTTCGGCCTATGCAGCAGGATATTATCGAGTCTATCCTGGCGGGGCGCGATACGGTGGTGCTCATGCCAACGGGCGGCGGCAAATCGGTGTGTTTTCAGGTGCCGGCTGTCATCAGCGAAGGAACGTGCGTGGTCGTGTCGCCGCTGATCGCCTTGATGAAAGACCAGGTGGAAGCCCTAAAAGGCAACGGCATCTCGGCTGCTTACATCAACAGCAGCGTAGGCCAGAGCGAGCAAAACAGCATTGCCGGCGATTGCATGAATGGCCACCTGAAGCTGCTGTACGTGAGCCCCGAAAAGCTGCTGTCGTCGGGTTTTTTGCAGTTTCTTAAGCGTCTCAAAGTCAGCATGTTCGCCATCGACGAAGCGCACTGCATTTCGTCGTGGGGCCACGATTTCCGGCCCGAGTACACGCAGCTGCGCGTCCTGCGCGAGCAGTTTCCGCAGGTGCCCATCATTGCCCTCACCGCTACCGCCGACCGTCTTACGCAGCGCGACATTCAGCAACAACTGCGTTTGAACGAGCCGCAGGTCTTTCTCTCTTCCTTCGACCGCCCCAACCTCAACCTGATCGTGCGCCCCGGCCAAGACCGGATCGGCGGCATCTTGGAGTTTCTGGATCGACATCCGGGCGAGGCGGGCATTATTTATTGTCTGTCGCGCAAGCAGTGCGAAACCATCTCGCAAAAGCTGCTGGCCAAAGGCATCCGGGCCGGCCACTATCACGCCGGCATGACGCCCAACCAGCGCGGCGCGGTGCAGGAAGCTTTCTTACGCGATGATATCCAGGTAATTGTGGCTACGATTGCCTTTGGCATGGGCATCGACAAGAGCAATGTGCGCTGGGTAATTCACTACAACTTGCCCAAAAATATAGAAGGGTATTACCAGGAAATCGGTCGTGCCGGCCGCGACGGGGCTCCGGCCACGGCGCTGATGTTCTACAACTTCGGCGACGTAATGAGCCTGCGCGACATGCTCACCAAAGAGAATCCGCATCTCACCCAACTCAACCTCACGAAGCTGGAGCGAATGCAGCAGTTTGCAGAAGCGGCTTCGTGCCGCCGCAAAATTCTGCTTAACTACTTCGGCGAAACCCTGGGCCAGGACTGCGGCAACTGCGATATCTGCCGCAATCCACCTACCACCTTTGATGGTACTTTGCTGGCACAGAAGGCGTTATCGGCCGTAGCCCGAATGCGCGAACGAGCCAGCATTGGCTTGCTCATCGACGTGCTGCGCGGCATGCGCAACCAAGCGGTGCTCTCCGGCGGCTACGACCAGATCAAGACCTACGGTGCCGGTGCCGACCTGCCTTATCTGGATTGGTATAGCTACATCCACCAGATGCTCAACGATGGCCTGTTGTATATTGCTTACGAAGAAGGCTACTCGCTGAAAATCACAGAGTTAGGCAAGGAGGTGCTGCAAGGCCAGCGTCAGTTGCCGCTGAAGAAATTTCAGCCTGCTGAGAAGGCCGAAAAACCGACCCGCGCCAGCAAGAAAGCGGCCGCGGCAGCTGCTACGCCCACCGATGCTACGGCCGAGCTGTTTGGGCACCTGCGTGCCCTGCGCAAGCGCATTGCCGACGAGCAAAATGTGCCGCCCTACGTGGTATTTTCGGACACGACCTTGCAGGAAATGGCGCAGGAACGTCCCGTTACGCGCACCGCCATGCTGGCTATTTCGGGTGTGGGTATGAAGAAGTTCGAAACCTACGGCGAGGCATTTATCAAGGAAATTTTGGCGCGTGGCGGCAACCCCGCCGAATCTGAAACGCCTGCCGACTCCGCCGACCTGCCCGCGCCAAAGGCCCGCAAAGCGCGCACCGAAATCAACGATACGCAGGACACCACTTTCCAGCTACACCGCGCAGGTATGGGCGTCGACGACATTGCCGTCCAGCGCGGCCTAAGCCCCAGCACAATCCGGGCGCACCTCGAAAACCTGTACGCCAAAGGCTACCAGATTCGGCTGGAGGAATTCCTGAGCATGGACGATTTTGCCGAAATCCAGACGGCTGTGGGGCAGCTTGGCGGTTCGCCGCTGCTGCGCGATCTTTTCGATCACTTGCGCGAAAAGCACGATTACTTCAAGCTGCGATTGGCTCTGACATACCAAAAGCGGTTGCGCGGCGAGTAAAGCCTTGATTTTCAAAGGATAAAAGGCCCGATTGCTGTCAGTTTACTGGCGTGATCGGGCCTTTTCGGTTATGAAATACACCGTCCAAAATAGTTGACGAAAACGAATCTGAGGGCTGTTGAGGAACATATTGGCACGCCAAAAAAAATTAGCAAAACTTTCGGCTAATTGAATTAGTAAAGTAGGTGTGATGTTAGTAACTTCACGAGCCGTTAACCCTTTGCTATTGAAGTATTTCCCGGCTCCCCACCGCGATGATCAACACCAACCTTAAATTCTGGCGGCGCGAACTGAGCTTGACGCAGGCCCAGATGGCCGAAAAATTAGGCATCAAACGCTCCCTTGTGGGCGCATACGAGGAAGGCCGGGCAGAACCCAAGCTCACCACTCTCGTGAACATGGCACGTCTGTTTGGCATTAGCCTCGACGCGCTGGTTACTACCGACTTCAGCAAAAAATCGGTGGCCAAAGCTGCGTTACGCCAACTCGAGCCAGCTTCGGTAACACCTGGTCCGCCTACGCGCCCGGCCAATAACCTGCGCGTGCTGGCCCTGACAGTCGATAAAGAAGAAAACGAAAATATCGAGCTGGTACCGCTCAAGGCCAGCGCCGGTTACCTCAACGGGTACGCCGACCCTGAGTATTTGGAAGAACTGCCTAAGTTCCGTCTGCCAATGTTGGGGCAGGGCGGCACTTACCGCGCCTTCGAAATCTCCGGCGATTCGATGTTACCCATCGCCAGTGGTACCGTCATCGTGGGCCGTTACGTCGACGACTGGATGACCATTAAGGACGGGACGCCTTGCATCGTGGTGAGCGGGAAAGAAGGCATTGTGTTCAAGCGTATTTTCAACCGCCTGAAAGACAGCGCCGTACTCACGCTGCACTCCGACAACCCTGTATACTCGCCCTACGAAATCGACGTGGAGGATGTGGTGGAAATCTGGGAAGCCCGTGCTTACATCAGCAGCACATTCCCGATTGCCGATCTATCGTTGAGCCGCTTGGCTAGCATCGTACTGGATCTACAGCAGCAGATGTCGACGCTGAAAAAAGCGTAAGTAGTTCGTAGCCAGTGTATTACAGTGGGATGGCTTCCTCGTCATCTTGCGCGCAATATGTTGAAAAGCCCAAAAGTCCGGTTTCATAACTGGGCTTTTGGGCTTTTTTGATGCGCAATGACTGCTGCTTTTTAACTCCAATCAGCGGAGATGCGTATGCGAAGGGCAACGCCTGTTCTTAACATTCAAGCCATGCTCAAATACATTCCTGCTACCGATCGTTATCATGCTTCGCCCGTGGGTTGGCTCAGCAGCTACTTTCTATTCTCTTTCGCCGATTATTACGATCCGGGCAATATGCACTTCGGCCCGTTGCGGGTATTCAACGACGACACGGTGGCGCCCAAGTCGGGTTTTCCCCAGCATCCGCATTCCGAAATGGAAATCGTGACGCTGGTGCTGGAGGGCGAAGTAAGCCACGAGGATACGATGGGCAACAAAACTACCATCAAGAAAGGCGAAGTGCAGCGCATGACTGCCGGTACCGGCATCGCTCACTCCGAAATGAACCAGAAGGATGAGACGCTGCGCATCTACCAGCTGTGGTTTCTGCCCAATCAGAAAGGACTGGCACCTAGTTACGAGCAAAAAGACATCGATTTCCTGAGTAAGAAAAACGAGTTGGTTCCGCTCGTTACCGGCCAGAAAGTGTTGGAAGATGTGGTGTACATGAACTCCAACTCGGCCATATACTGGGCCAATCTGTCGGCCGACAAAACGGTCATGTTCAAGACGTTCCCGATTCGTAATACCTTCATTTACGTCAAGGAAGGCACTATTTACGTCAACGGCACCGAACTTGGCCCCAACGACCAAGCCCGCATGACCGATGAACACGTCGTGGAGATTCGCGCTGAGAAAGATGCACAACTCATCCTGATCGACTTGCCTGGAAACGAAGCGAACTACTAGTTCGCTTCAGACCCAACTTACAATAAAAAAGCCGGATGGACATCCGGCTTTTTTATTGTAAGTATTTGATAATGAAATATTTGTGATTTGTTGTATCAGCACTTATTTTACTACGATTTCATACGTCTGCCCGGCTTTTGTCGGGAAGGAAGTGAGGTACTGTGTTTCGGCGGGGACTTTTGCGGTCGTGGCCGTGGTTTGAGCTCTTTTCACTTGTATCGGCAGGTTGGTGCGCAAACGGCACAGGGCCCCCACTCGTGATGTAACCGAGGCTTTGGTCAGTTTGCCGTTTTCCCAGTAAATATCCATTACAAAACCACCGCGTGCTACGAGGCCTTTCACGTAGCCGGTTTGCCATTTGTTAGGCAATGCAGGAAGTAGTTGAATGTCAGATAATTGACTTTGTAGCAGCATTTCGGATATGCCCGCCGTGGCGCCAAAGTTGCCATCAATTTGGAAGGGCGGGTGCGTGTCGAAAAGGTTGATCAGCGTCGAGTTTTTCAGCAACTCCTGATACATTTTGTAGGCATGGTTGCCATCGAGCAGACGCGCCCAGAAGTTGATTTTCCAGGCTTTGCTCCACCCGGTGCCCTCGTCACCTCTGATTTCTAAGGTTTTGCGGCTGGCGGCAGCATACTTCGGGTCGAGTAGGGGCGAGATCTCCCGGCCCGGATGCAAGCCAAAGAGGTGCGACACGTGGCGATGATGCGGGTCTTCGTCCTCCCAGTCTCCGTACCACTCCTGTAAGTTGCCCTTGTGGCCAATGTGCAAGGGATAAAGCCTAGCTTTTTTCTCCTTCAACAGTTGCGCAAACTCCGGATCGACTCCTAGGATAGAATCGGCTTCGATGACGTTGGTGAACAGATCGCGGATGATGGACATGTCCATCGTGGAGGCAATCGTGACGACTTCCTTGCTGCCGTTGGGTAGCAGATAGCTGTTTTCTGGCGAAGTCGAAGGCACCGTAACCAGATAGCCGTCTTTTTCGACCAACCAATCGAGACAAAACTCGGCGGCGCCCTTCATCAAAGGGTACGCGGTTTCCTGCAAATATTTGCGGTCGCCTGTAAAGCGGTAGTGCTCATACAAATGCTGTGACAGCCAAGGACTTCCGAGCGACCAGTTGGCCCACTTTGGGTCGCCTACGCCGTCTCCTACAGGGTTGGTTTGGGCCCAGATGTCGGAGTTGTGGTGCACGGCCCAGCCACGGGCGTTGTAGTAATTTTTGGCGGTCGCAGTGCCATTGGCGGCCAAATGCTTAATGTGCTCAACAAGAGGTTGTTGCATCTCGTCGAGGTTGCACACCTCGGCGGGCCAGTAATTCATCTGAAGGTTAATGTTGGTCGTGTAATTGCTACGCCACGGCGGTCTAATCTGCTGATTCCAAATGCCTTGCAAATTGGCCGGTACGCCGCCGGGCCGGGAGCTAGAAATCAGTAGGTAACGACCAAACTGATAATACAGCATTTCCAGCGCCGGGTCGTCCTGCCCGTTCTTATAGCGTTGCAGGCGCTCATCCACGGGGAGATTAGGTGGCGTCGCGTTGTTCAGCGACAGCTCCACGCGGTCGAAGTACTGCTGATAATCCTTGATGTGGGCTTCGCGCAATTGCCTGAAATTTTTCTGCGAAGCGGCTGATAGATAGCGTGTTGTCAATAGGTTTTCATCTTTGCCATCCTTGTCGGGGCATTTGTCGAATCCGTTGAAGCTGGTCGCGCCCGATACCAAAATGAGCGCCTCGCTGGCCCCTGAAATGTGCAGAATGCTATCGGTGGCGATGTGGCCATCGGTGCTCACCACCTTGATGCGCGCCTGGTAGCGCATGCCGTTGCAGCTTATGCTGTCGGAGTAGAGGAAGGGTTTGGGAATGCGCCGCTCGTCGCCCCAGATGCGGGCTTTGCCTTTCAGTACCAGCTCGTCATGGCCTTCAATGGATTTCTGAAAGGCCAGTTGGTTGCGAGTGGATAAGCTGAAATTTAGGCTCTTGGCTTTGCTGGCTTTCAGCCGAATCACAATCACCTGATCGGGCGCTGAGGCAAAGTATTCCCGCGTGTATTCCACCTCGTTGGCCGTAAAACGCGTCGAAGCGGTGGCGTTGGAGATGTTCAGGTTGCGGTAATACTTGCTGACTTCGCCGTTCAAATCCTGCTTCAGAATAACATCGCCCAGGGGTTGGTAGGCATTGGTATTCGGACCCTGCATTTTGCGCATCAACTTGACTGCTTGGTCGTTGTGGCCCTCAAACAACAGCTTCCTGACTTCAGGTAGATACTTTGGCGCATCCGGATTGGGGTTGAGATTGGCCGGTCCGCCTGTCCAGAGGGTTTCTTCGTTGAGCTGAATCAACTCTTCCGCAACCCGACCAAAAATCATGGCGCCCAGTCGTCCGTTGCCGATGGGCAAGGCTTCCTCCCACACACTAGCAGGCTTGGTGTACCACAATTCCTGCTCGGTTTTTCGCTGAGAAAAACCCGGTACCGCTGCTAGCATAACCAACCAGAAAGCCAGATTTTTAATCATTGTATCTAATTGATAATGAGATGTTTATGACAAGGCATAAGCCTGCGTCATTTACTTGTTCCCGCCACGTTTGCTAGCTGCGCCGGTGGTAAGCTGCATATAGGTAGGTTGATTGCGGTCGCAGGTGAGCTTCCCGTTCAGGTAGTGCAGTTCCGTAACCTGAATCAGGCTGCGTTTGGTAGCAATGCCGGTGGCCGCCGAAGGAGCGCCTGGAATTCGGCCGGGATGCGTGAAGTAAAACAAATAAGCCCGATCGCCTTGCACCACCACATCGGGGTGGCCGCCAATGGCTTGGTCCTCAGCGCCTTTGCCGGGAAGCTCGACCAGCCGTTCTGGCTGAGGCTGCCAATGCAGCAAATCCGTGGAGCTGTACACGGCCATGCCCTGCCACTTGTCGATGATCATCCAGTAGCGCTCGTGCCAGCGGAAGACTTTGGGGCCTTCGCCGCGCTCTTTCAGGGCCAATCCTTTGTCCTGCCAGTGGTAGAGATCGGGGCTGTCGGCGTAATAAATGCTTTTGCCATCCTTCTCGTTGTTGTACCACATACGCCAAGTGCCATTAGGCAAACGAAATACGCTGGCGTCAATCACCTTCTCCGAAGACAGCGCCAACGTCGATTCGTACTTCCAGTTTAGCAAATCGGTGCTGGTCAGGTGCAGGATGGTGCGCGGGTGATTCCAATCGGTAAAAATGCCCGGCACGTAGGTCAAAAACATGTGGTAGAGGCCATTAGCCTCTACCACATCCGGCGCCCAGTGCGTGTATTGAGGTATGGGGCGATAGTTGATGTTAGCTGTGTCGCGGTAGCGCCAGGTAGCGCCGCCGTCGCCGGATTCGGCAATGCCGATGCGCGTGCCGTGCACCCACGTTACGCCCGTGGCCGTGGTGTCGGTGGCCCGGCGGTTGGTGTAAAACATAAACCATTTCTGCTCCCGCTTATTCCAGATCACCACCGGATCGGCGGCCCCGTCGAACACCGGATCGCGGTACAAAGGCTTGGGCGCGAGCTTGCCTGCCGATTTTGACTGAGCTTCTGCAAAAGCTGGCACCAGCCACAACAGTACCAATAGGCAACGAAGAAAATGCCGCATAGTGCTAGTTGCCATCGGGTTTCGTGACGGCACTGCGTGGACTTTCGATCCAGTGCCAGGCAGTCAGCGCGTCGGGTTTGGCGGGGTTGAAAGCAGGGGTGTCGTTGATAAGAAACTTGCTGATAGCAAGCCTGTTAGCTTTAATGCCTTCCACAATGCATTTCGCGATTTCGTATGCGCCGTAAGGGTTGAAATGCGTATTGTCGGCCAGGGGCTGGGGTTGGTTGGGGTACGAGTTGGCGGGGTAATGCACAAATGCTTTCTTCGACTCCTCCACGCCCATGGCTTCGTAAAGCGTTGTGGTCATGGCGTTTAGGTCGATAAGAGCAACCTGCTCTTCCTGCGCCACTTTGCGGGCCGCCTCAGGATAATCGCCGAGGCTGTTCACATTTTTGCCCGTGGCCTCGTCGAAATTGCGGCGGGCCGTGGAGGTCACGATCACCGGAATGCCGCCTTTCTTTTTGGCTTCGCTGACAAACAGCTTTAGCCGCTCGGTGTACGACTTAAAAGCGCCGTCGTTAACGCCCTTTTCTTTCTGGTCGTTGTGCCCAAACTCGATAAATAGGTAGTCGCCAGGCTTCATCACGCTCAGCACCTTCTCCAGGCGATGCGAACCCAGAAAGCTGCCCAGCGTCAGGCCCGATTCGGCGTGGTTGGCAATGGCTACACCAGGCTTGAAAAAGCGCGGAATCATCTGTCCCCAGGCCGCCCACGGCTCGTCATCCTGATTCACGACGGTGGAGTTGCCGGCCAGGAAAACCGTCACGACGTCTTTTGCCGGCGTGATTTCCAAGGCGTTAAGGCAAGTCGTGCCGTCAAATTCCAAGGTTAGCTTCTCGTCCCAATCCAGTTTGTTTAACTCCCGTGGCTTGAGGTATACAGTGCCGCCCGTCGAAATTTGGCGGCTTTTGACGTTGATGGTGAACGTGCGCGTCACGAACTTCCCGGACTCGGTGGAAATATTTTCCGCCAGTAGCCGCCGCGATTCGGCCTTCAGCATCGTCGCCGATTTGCCTTTCGCGTCGCCGAGCGTTACCGTGACGTTGTAGTTGCCTTCGGGCACCGCTACCGAAAAATAAAACGGCTTGTCGCTGGCCACAAAGCCGTCCTTCCCCGCATCTTTTCCGCCGCGTTCGACCGCCGAAACCGTAGTGCCAAAATCAAACCCGTATCCGGTTTCTTTGGCGTAAGTATTTGAGGGTAAAATCTTTGTGTAGCCAGTAGCTGTTTTCCCTGGACCAAAGTCAAACTTAAAGCCGGTTTTGGCTGATTGGGCGAACGTGCTGGCCTGGAAAGCTATGCCAAGGAGGCAAACTGGCAGAAAGACAGGGAGTTTCAATTTCATGTGGGAACGTTTGCCCGCTACTAGAGCGCTCAGCAGTATACTTTGGAAGCTTACGAAACTCAAGTAGCGCCGCATCGCTTAGCCCGCCGTCCTGTAGTCTGCTGGTTTGAGCAAGCTCCCCTTGCCTTCCCCACGGCCTATTTACGACAGTGGCCTCCCCAATCCGCGCTTTAAGCGTAGAACTGGGAAGGCCACTTTACGTGCTGAACAGCGTCGGTCGGAGAATTACATTGTGTATTTCCGGCCTTTGTTCTGCTGTTTCAGATACGTCATCAGCGGTTCGAAATACTCCACCATAGCGCGGGCAGAAAGGTCTTCGCCGGTTTTCTCTTTCAGCACCGCGCGCCAATCTTTGCTGGCACCGGGACGCATGATATCCCGCAGAAAATCACCGACTTCCTTATTGCCGTAGTAGTTGGTTGCGTGCGGGTCCTGGTGCAAAATCTGCTTGGCGATGTGGTCGTGCAGCTGAAATAGGATCACATAAGAGAGGGCGTAGTCATAGTACTGTGCCGGGTCGTCGTTGATGTGCGTTTTGGTAGCCGGATCGAGGTATTGCTCGCCGCGCGCCGTGGGCGGCACGATGCCCTGGTACTTCTTAGCCAGCTCCCACCACTTGGCATTGAGCTGGTCGGCGGGTAGGTTTTCGGCGTAAAAGCTGTTTTCCCACTCACTCATCACACCCGACGCAAACGGAATAAAAGCCGCATAGCTAAGTGCTTCTTTCAGAAGGGTTTGTGTTTGGTTGGTTTGCGTCTTGGGGTCGATGAGGTTGAGGCCTGTCAGGAAGGGTTTCTGCGTTGCGGCGAGGCCCATAAGGCTGCCCATGGCTTCGTGATAGGCGCGGTTAGCGCCGGCGCGCAGCAGCACGGGCACGTCGGGGTTGGTGTAGGTGAGGTAATAATAGATGTGGCCCAGCTCGTGGTGCGTCGTCTCGTACCACTCGGTGTTGGCCTCCACACTCATCAGGCTGCGCACGTCGTTGTTGAGGTCGATGTGCCAAGCCGAAGCGTGGTTATTCTTCTTATAGTTGGCCCCGGCCGGCAGCGGATACAGGCTCGACTTCTCCCAGAAGCTCGCCGGTAAGGCCTGAAAACCAAGGCTTTGGTAGAAGCGCTCGGCTTGCTTTACCTGCCACTCAGCGCCTTTCTTAGCCAGCACCGGATCAAGGTTCAGGCCTTTTACTTCCACCATCGAGCTCCAATCCTGGCCCCAACGGTTGGGCAGCCAGTGCGCGGGCAAATAATCGGGCACCTGCTTCACGCCATACTGCTTAGCTAGCTCGTAGCGTGCATACGTGTGCAATTCGCGGTAAAGCGGGCGCAATTCCTCGTTGATTTTGCGCACCAGCTGCATCATTTCCTCCCGGCTCATGCCGTAGTCGGAGGCTTGATAGGTGAAAAAGTCAGAGTAGCCAAGCGCCTGCACGGTTTGGTTGCGCAGGTCGCGCAGGTTTAGCAAGCCATCTTTCAGCGTGGGGCCGATGGCTTTGCTGGCTTCCCAGATCGCTTGGCGCTTCGCCGGATTTTTCTCCTTGCGCAGCAGATTGTCTAAGTCGTTGGTGGTAACCGATTTGCCGTTGTACTTATAGTCGAAGCCGTAAAGCTTTTCGGTTTGCTGCGTTTCGGCCTTGATGCGTTGCTTTACAACGCCCGCAATGGTCTGAGGACTGTTGGCAGCATTATACAAGGCTGCTTGCAACTGTTTGACTTGCAAGTTATTAAGCTGGTCTTTATGATCGAGGAGCTCACGCAGACGCTTGATATTTTCGGTGCTGCCAGCAAAAGCAGCGCTGGCTTCGTTGGCGCGGGCTGTAGCGGCGGAGTTGGTAGTGTCGCCGGCCACAATGTGGGTGTTGGAGCGCCATTCGGCTTCCGACGATTGCGTATACAACCGCTGATACGTAGCAGAATACTCGCGCAGAAAGGCATCGGCCTGCTGGCTCCAGTCAGGAGCTGCGGCGGGAGCGGGAGTTGTGGCGGGCGGAGTGCTGGCCGTGGTTTTGGCGGCCGGAGCGCACGACCAAAGCGTGGAGCCCAGTGCTGCCAGGGCGAATCCGGAGAGAAAGATTTTTTTCATGGGGTGGAATAAGTGCGTTGCCAACGAGCGCTGATCCTTTCTCGTTTGCGATCCCGAAAATAACTAACCCAACGGGAAGTACCTGTTTTGTTACCCCGAGACGGGCGAACGAAGTTTTTACTCCATGCTTAGCAAGAAAAGTATTAAAGTTTTTAGCGGAATTATTACCATACAAATGCTTGACAATCAAATATTTATATGGTAATGCCTTATGCCGCTTGTTGTTTTGCCAGATGACAGTCTTTGTATTTCTTGCCGCTGCCGCACGGGCACGGATCGTTGCGGCCAAACTTGCGTTTGGTACGCAGACTACGAATCCAGTCGCGTGGGTCGATGCTGAAGCGGAGGTAGCGTTTTTTGGGGTTTTGGCGCAGCGCACGCGTAAGCAGGTCGTATAGCTCCGGGTGATTTTCTTGCAATTTTTCCGGCTTCTCGAAGAAATATTCCATTACCACAGCAAAAAATTCGGCCTCGTTGGTGCCGCCGTAGGAATTGATATCCGATTTGCCCTCCCGAATAGCCTCAATCTCGCGCTGCATCACCTCGGCCCACGGCTTAAGCAGCTCGGGCGGAAGGGCCAGCTTCGGCACGCCATCGATTACGCCGTCGGCCTCGTCGAGCATGTGGGCAAACTCGTGGATGCCCACGTTCTGCTTATCCAACGTGTCTTTAAACCCTTGTTCCAAAGAGGCTTTCGACAGCCGCATATAGTGCTGATTCTGAAAATTTTGTACACTGCCTAACAGTGTGCCCTGCAAGGGCTTGACTTCCTTATCGGGGTCGTTTTCCAGCTTCCAGGCGTCCGGTACGATCAGCACCTCGCCGAGGTTGCCGTATTGCCAATCGCGAAAGCCAAAAATGGGGATAATGGCGGAAGCAGCTACCAAAATGCGGGTGACGTCGTCGACCTTGGTTTCGATGCCGGTAATGCGAGTTTCGGCCAAGAACACCTGCACTTGCTTTTCAAAACGCAGTTTGTCGTCCTTGGTTAGGGACAGATAGAAAGCCACGCGCTCAGCCAAAATCTGGCGCCAAGGTGCCGGGAAATCAGCCGCCAAAGCAGCTTTTCGCTGCCTCGATTCGCGAGTGACGTAGCGATAATAAAGCAAGATAACACCGGCAAAAACGGCCAGCCAGAACAGATAATTCATAAGGCGTGAAAGCAAAAACAGCATCCTTTACGCGTTTGAGCTATCTGCGGACGTTTTCTGCTGGCAATACTTTCTATTTGATTAAGCAACAAAACAGTGTTTCATGCTGGTCTTTTAGCACAGCATATAAATAGTAGGCTGGGCTAATAACCGTAAAGCGTGGCTGTAAACGCACGGTAAAACCTTATTACGGCAGCCTCAACAAAGTAGTACCCGGCGCTCAAGCCCCTAAATGAATATCAAATGAAGCAAGGGAATACCAACATTTTGAAAAGTAGTGCGTAAGGGAATTCTAGAACAACCCTGTCAAAGCAATCTTAGAATACATTTGTAAAAATGGCTTTGGCTGGTAATTAAATTTAATTTCTTTTATTTGCCCCTGTTATATAATCTTCAACTGCTTTAAGTCCCAAGCAAATGGCTGACGTTAATTTAAACAAGCTCCAGGAAATCATTACTAACGCGGAAAACAACGCGCAAACTATTTCTCTGATTCGCAAGAACATTGAAAAGGTCAATTCGCTGATGGCTGAGGTCAATGCAATGCTTGAGCCCGGCTTTAAGCCTGAGCAGAAAGAGCGTAAGCCACGCGCTCAGGGCTCGACTGGTACGGGCCGTCGTGGTCGTCCGAAGAAAAGCGAGTCAGCTCAGTAGTCACTCTGTTGAATAAAGAAAAACCCGCTCATCGAAAGATGAGCGGGTTTTTCTTTGCTATTACTTGCTTTTGTTCAGCATATCGGACTAAATAACTTTCAATTGTCCGCTGTCAGGAAAATTACGGTGTATGCAGTCTATCCGCTTTTGCGTGCTTAAATGTAGATAAAAAAGACTTGCAAACTATTTAATAATCAATTGATTGCTAGATAGTTACGATTTTGATTGTGTTTCTTGCAAAAATTGTGTCGCTATTAATTAGCCAGTTCGCTCAACTCCTAGCGAATTTGCCTCATAAAAATTATCTCATTATTTTTATCAACTAACTAAGCCTCATTGCGTCAATTGTTCTATTTAAGATCATCGTAGAATTTCTCCAAGGCACCTTGAAGACGTCATTTGAGGAATTTGCTGTACCCTATATTCAAGAACTGTCATTGCAAATTCTAGGGAACGAAATATCTATTCCTAACCAAATACCTTCGTTGATCGCAGATAAAGGCACTAACGCTATGCTCATGCAAGGCTTTTACTTTGTTCCGACTTGGTGTTTTCTATTTAAAAGCTCACATCCTGAGCCTAAACTGCGAATCCTCTCCTCGTCTATAAATAAGCGCCTGTTTCGTGCACCATGGTATATATTAGCGATCGAGTGGTTATCTAAATTTGGCATAAAGCTTTGGCATTCTGCCGCAAATCGTGGAGAGGATTTCTACGCTGTTTTAGGTCTGCTTCTGCTACTCACTGCAAAAGACCAACTACTTCCGATTGATTTATTAGTGGCTTCAATAGGTGCATTTTTGTATTCTGCTGGGCACAGGTGAAACCTGATAACAAATAGAAGGTTAAGCAAAGAATGGCAACAAACTGATTGCCTCTGTTAAATAAAATCTTGTTATACACAGTTTTACAGGGACTGGTTTGGGCTATCATGTTGATTTAGACACTACTAAAAATACACCTGCTTTATCATGAAAAAAGCCAGATAAACTGGCTTTTTAAAAGTGAGCAATGAGGTTTACAGTGCCTCCGCCCCCAGATGGTCGCGTAGGCGCTCCCGCAGCAGATCGAGAAGAATACGGTCGAGGAATTGAAACTTGTCGGGGATGCGCAGGCAAATGACTGGCTTGCCGGCTATCGCGGCGGCAAACTTTTCGCGTAGGCGGTCGGCGTGGCGCTTTTCCATCACGAAAATGACATCAGCCCAGCCCAAGTGCCCCGCCGTGACGCGCACACGGGCACCCGACTCGGTGCCCGCTGAGCGGGCTTCGTAGTACGGATGCCCGTCAAAGAGGCGTTCAGCGGTTAGACTGCGCCAGCGGTTCTGGCTACAAATAAATAGAAGATGCCTATCCGTAAGCTTCAGGTAATTAAATATTTATCGTGGTTATTCAACTAAGGATACGCGGATTTTGCGGCCTTTGATTTTGGCCCCGGTGACGCGCTGGGCAACGTCAGTAGCTTGCTCGCGCGGCACGGCCACGTAGCTGTAATGGTCGAATACTTCGATGTGGCCGACCGCTTCGCGCTCCAGTCCGCCGTGCGCTACAAAAGTGCCCACCAAGTCGTGCGCGCTCACTTTGTCGCGGCGGCCGGCCGATACGTGCAGCGTGGCACTGGTGGGGCGGGGGGCTTTGGGTGCGGCGGGCGGCAAAGCAGGCGCGTGCATAGCTTTCCACTGAATTGTCTCAGCCACAGGCCATTTCTGAACGTGCTCTTGCTCTTTGGGGGTGGTAAGGATGTGTGCAGTACCCACGGCACCTGCGCGAGCGGTGCGGCCGGCGCGGTGTTGGAAGGCATCAGCTTTGTCCGGTGACTCGTACTGCACGACCGTATCGAGGGCCGTAACGTCGAGGCCGCGGGCGGCTACGTCGGTGGCTACTAATACCTGCGAGGAGCCGTTGCGCAACTTCATGAGGGCTTTGTCGCGCTCGGGTTGGGGCATTTTGCCATGCAGCACCTCGGCCGCAACTCCGCGGCCAACCAGGAAGCGAGCCAACTCTACGCAGCGTTCGCGGGTGTTGCAAAAGATGAGGGCGCGACCGGTTTCGGGCTTTTGGAGCAGGTGCAACAGGGCAGCCGGCTTCTTCTCAATGGGGCCTACATGGCCGAGCAGCGTCAGGTTTTCGGGTAGGTTGCCGCCTTCTTCTTCGCCCGCCGATACCACGCGCGGACGCGTTAGGTTGGCGCGAATCAGGGCCAGTACTTTGTCCGACATCGTGGCCGAGAATAGCAGTGTCTGACGGCGGCGGGGCAGGCGTTTCACGATCTCTACCAACTCGTCCTGAAAGCCCAGTTCCAGAAGCTTGTCGGCTTCGTCTAAAATCAGGACTTTCAACTGGTTCGGGACAATCGTGCGGCGCTCGAAGTGGTCGAGCAAGCGGCCCGGAGTGGCTACCACGACGTGCGGTGGTTGCTTCAGGGCCACCGTTTCATCACGGAAGGCATGGCCTCCGTAGAAGGCCACCACTCGGAGGTTTGGTAGGTATTTGCCCAGTTTTTTCAGGGCGTCGCGTACTTGCAGGGCCAGTTCGCGGGCCGGCACCAACACGATCACCTGAACGGCATCGGTCTTGATATCAAGCTGTTGCAGAATGGAAAGCCCGTAGGCCGCCGTTTTGCCAGAACCCGTGGGCGCCTGCCCGGCCACATCTTGCCCGGCCAAGGCCAACGGCACGACTTGCTCCTGCACAGGCGTAGGAGCGGTGAAGTTTAATTCTTCGAGCGCCTGAAGAAGATAAGGGGCAAGACCGAGGTCGGAAAAAGAGGGCATAGGGCTGACTTATTTCCGCAAAGGTACTGCGCCTTCGCGTGGAAATTGGTTTTGGCCCTGCCGCGAACGGATAAGCAGCCGTTATTCGGCTTCGTTGATGTTGACGAGGCGGTAGCGAACGGCCATTTTTTTGGGTTTAATGTCCATTCCTACGTAGTGGGCATACACTTTCGTGAAAGCGGCACCGAAGTAGAAAATCATGGCGCAATAAAACACAAACAGAAGCACGAGCACGATGCTGGAAGCGTGCCCGTAGATCGGGCCCAGATTACGGGGAACCAGCAAGTACCCCAGCAGAAACTCACCCAAATCAATCATGACCGCCGTCAGGACGGCGCCGCGCAACACGGCTCGCCACGGCACTTTGGCGTTGCTGAGGTTACGAAACGTGATGGCAAACCAGACGGCCAGGATCAGGAGCGAAGTAATCTGGTTGAGGCCCTGGATGACGAAATAGCCGAATGTCGGATCGAAATCTTTGATATAATCCGAAAGAAATGAGAGAGCGGCGTCGGTCAGAAAAGCCAGAATGGACAGGACGCCCGTACTCAGCAGCTGGCCCAACGACCGCGACCGTTCGGAGAGAATTTTGTGAAAGCGGCCCTCCAGCTTAGTAGTCCGGATTTGCCAGAGCTGATTCAGCGAATTCTGGATGACCACAAATAAGGTAGTGGACACGAAAAGCAGGAAAGCAAAGCCCCCCCACGTCACGAGGCGGCTGCGCTGGCCGTTGGTGACGTTGGTCAGAATCTGCTCTACAAGCTCAGCGGCCGAGGTACCCAGCAAAGAAGATAACTTGTTGAGCAACAAGGTTCTAACTATTGAAGTAGAATAGAGCGATCCCATCACCTGAATTAAGATGATGAGGATGGGCGGCAGGGCAAACGTGGTAAAAAAAGCGGTAGCCGCGCCCAACCGCAACGGGTCGTTGGCCGCCAGCTCGCTCGCGGCGCGGCGCAGCAGCAGGAAGAAATCAGTCCAGTCCTTTGGCCGTGGCTGGCCTGGCTCGCGTACTTTTGTCATCGATCTCGCGTAATGTCGGCAATGTGCCGGCCGGGCGCGCGGGTTGCGAAGTTACTATTCCGGCGTCGCATCATTTCGTTTATACTTTCAAAAACCGCTTGATTTTGATAGCCCCGCCTTCTTCCTCTACTCCCCCGGTAAAGCGTAGCAGCTGGATGCGGCGGCAAATCGCGGACCCACTGCTGAATTTGCTCAAGCAGGGGCTGTCGCCCGCGCAACTTTCTCTTACTGTGGCCATTGGCGTAGGCTGCGGACTGGTGCCCTTGCTGGGCGTAACAACTGTTATGGGTTCCTTTTTGGCGCTGCGGTTGCGCCTGAACGTAGCGGCCATGTTGCTGGTAGCCCACCTGATGAGCCCGCTGCAACTGCTGCTGCTCATTCCGCTGCTGCAATGGGGTGCCAAACTACTGGGCAATTCGCAAGCCGCCGAGCTGACCCTAGACAAAGTGCGCTACCTGCTGTCGCATGATTTGGGTGCTGCCTGGAGCCTGCTGTGGCGGGCCGAACTGGGCGCGCTCCTGCTCTGGGCCGCCGCGATGGTGCCGCTGGTTACCGGGCTTTATTTTGGCCTGCGACCCGTGTTTCGCCACGTTGCAGCCCGGCAAAAAGCGGCGCAATAAGTGGTTTTGTTGCAGTAAAAAAGCTCCTGCCAAGCCGCAACTCCAAAGAAACTCTCCAGGGATTCGGCTCAGCAGAAGCTTTCTCAAAAAAGGAAACGTACTCTACACTTCTGCCCGTTGGTAGAACGGTTCTATTTGCGTAAAGTATTGAACGATAGGCTCTTGCGAAGCCGGGTCGAGTAGCATCATATCCACGGCCATCTCCTTCTGCTGCAAGCCAGCTTGAATGACCGGACCAAGCTCTTCTAAGAAGGCTGGGTCGCTGTTGTCGGAGCGGAAGGCGAGCAACAGACGCGGAGCCTCAGGCGCGTTCTGCACAATCATCTGGGTGAGGTAGGCCGCCTGAAGCGGCGGGTGAGCCGCGCAGAACTCGCTGAGCCCCCTAATCAGTTCGGAAAGGTCTTCAGTAGGTGGCCCCAAGATCACCTGCATGCCTTGTGGTTCTGCTGGTTGCCCGTCGTGGCCCTGGAAGATGCGGCCGCTCAGCATATCCGCTATCTCGTCGGCCTGCAACAGCTTGCCCACCGTCGAGAAGGGGTTGAGCGCAAACTCAGCACCCTGGGCCATCGAAAACAAATCGTGGCCGCGCAGGCGCAGGAAGGGCACTTGTTCCTTCACGACCTCGGCGTCAAAAATGCGGTCCTGCGAAGTGAAAACGGGCAATTTGCCATCGTTGAGCACCTGCAACTGAATCTCCGTACCCGCCTCGATTTGCTGTTCGCCCGCATCGAAGCCTTCTTTCGGAATGGTCAGCACCAACAGATCTTCTTCCAACAGGGCGTGGTAAAACGCAAGTCGCGAAGCCGCATCGTTGGTAGCAGCCGCTTGCAGCAGCACTTCCTCGAGCCGGTTGGTGGGCTGAAAGGGCGGCGGTGGCGCGGGCATGGGTGGAGGCGGTGGCAAAGAGGGGGAAGCCGCCGGAGCCGGCATGGTGTAGTTGGCGCCCTTATAGCGCGGCCCGGAAGCGGGCGCCGAAGGGGTAGGCGTAGACGACGGAGCCGGGGTGGCCGGCGCTTCAGTCGGTTGTTTCTTGGATTTCAGGAAGTCGAAAAGACCCATTGCGAAAAAGAGAATAAAAAATTAGTAGTGCCAAACTAGGCATTTCGGCCCAAATTGACCCCATCCGAATCAGCTATTGGCCGTCGCTGCCGTTGCAGGCACCTAGCTGCTGCGAAACCTCCCGAATGGTGTAGACTTCGCCTTTATTGCCCCAGGCCGTCTGGATGTAATTGAGGATGTTGGTAATCTGCGAATCGGTAAGGGGTTCATTACCAGGCATTACCTGATTGTAGTCGACGCCGTTGACAATCATCTGTCCTTTGTAACCGCGCCGAATCAGGCAGGGAAGCTCGGCACGGTGTTGCTTCAAGTAATCGGCGCCGGCCAAGGGCGGAATCAGGCGGCGCAAACCCTGGCCCTGCTCGCCGTGGCAGTTGGCGCAGGTTTGTTTGTAGAGGCGGGCTCCTTCGTTCTTACGTTCTGTAAAACAGCCCGTTGCCAGTACCCCCAACAACACGGCAGTGCCGCCCAAACGCAGCCACCGCGAAATCATTTAGCCTTCTTGGAGGCTTCCACCTCTTGCAGCAGAATGGGCAACTCTTGAATCAGGCGGTCGACTTCGGCCGGCACCATGCCGTCGTAGAGGCCGCGCACGTGGCGCTCCGGATCGACGAGGGCGAAGGTGCCGTTGTGCGCAAAGCCGCCTGCCGCCTGCTTGTCGCGCATGGCGCCGGTCATGTAAGCGCGGGCCAAGTTGAAAATGGTATCGTGCGGAGCCGTGGCAAAGTGCCAGCGCGAGGCATCTTTCACGCCTAGCCGCTCGGCATAATCGCGCAGCACCGGAATGGAATCGTGCTCAGGGTCAATGGTATGCGAGAGAAAAACTACGCGCGGGTCGCCTTTGTATTTCTCGTACACGCGCAGCATTTCGCTTTGCATTTTGGGGCAAATGCTAGGGCAGGTCGCAAAGAAAAAATCGGTCACGTAGACCTTGCCCCGAAACGTGTCGTTGGTGACGGTTTTGCCGGCTTGGTCGGTGAGCGTAAAGTTGGGAATGGTCGCGTACACTGTGTCCGCCGCGCCGCCATCGGCGCGGGGCTTCACCTCGCGTTCGCCGATGTAAGGAAGCTGATTAGCGGCAGCATCGGCCGTATTTTTCTCCGAGCAGGCCGGCAATAAGAATGCGCTGCTCAAAGATAAAGTGCTTATTATTAAATACTTATACAATAAGATGGATTTCATTGAGCGGAGGGTTTTGCGGTGGTCTCGACCTGCTTCAAAACTAGTTGGGCCGAGTCGATGCTGGCGCGCATGACGCGGGCAACGGAGTCAATTTTGGTGTGCTGTGCCTCGAAGTATTTCATCTTCGACTCGTGCGCTACGGTGTCGGCGGGCTTGCGGTATTGGTGCATCCAACCCATCATGGCCGCGTCGGCGGCCAACAGCGAGCGGCGGCGCTGGCTCACAACGGCCATGTACGATACCGGTGCTTTCTGGAGCTGCTGACGGAGCGTGTAGAGCTGGTCCATCTGGGCCATCAGTTCGTCGTGCTTGGCTAGCACCGATTTTTCGGCTTCTTCCTCTTTTTGCTCGTCGCTCTGGAGCGAAAGGCAGCCAGGCATCGCAGCAATCAGAAGCAGGAAGAAGGGTAGGGTAAGGAGGCGGGAAACTTTCACGGCGCAAAGGTAGCACGGCAGCAATCGCGATACCGTAACAGCACCCAGAACAATTATGCGGGTGCCGTTGTGCCCTGCTACTCAGCTAAATCTATTGCCAATGTTGCTGCCCGTAGTGCACCATCCAGACGCCCAATGTCCATAGCCCCCAAATCAGCAGCCCGAAGAATGCCACAAAGCCCACTAACACCAACGCCATCAGGCCTTTACCACTGCCTTGGTGCCGGCCTTCGGCGTAATGCCGACGCAGCAGCGCCACATTACGGTCGTTGCTTTTGTAGGCGAAGTCGAAGATATTGCCTAAGATGGGAACAGCGCCTATGATGGTGTCAATCAGTACGTTGAGGAGCATGCGCACGACCACGCTGCCGCTGGCGCCGTGCCGCATCATGGTCAGGATGAGCGCCCCGGAAACGGCAAACGTCGACAAGTCGCCAACGATGGGAATCAGCCCCAATATCGGGTCGAGGCCGAAGCGAAAGGACGTGCCGGGCAGCTGAAACTGGCTGTCCATGAGGCGGGCAACGCGTTCTACCCAGCGCAGCCGCTCGTCGGCATCGAAGGAAGGAGTACGGAGTACGGGTTGGGGGCGGACGGGCATAGGGAATGGGTTTGTCCTTTAACGGAAACGAGTGCTGAAGGGTGAAAGACAGCGATTTGAGAAGGTCAACTGGCTTACGAGGCCAAGTCGGCGCAACTAATACGGCTGCTGTCGGTTATTCTGGCTTCCGACCTTCCACCAAAAAACTACTCATCCCTATGGAAACTCGCACCTTGGGCCGCAACGGCTTACAAGTATCGGCCCTCGGCTTAGGCTGCATGGGCATGTCCGATTTTTACAGCGGCCGCGACGACGCGGAAAGCACCCGCACGTTGCAGCGCGCCCTGGATCTGGGCATCACTTTCTTCGACACGGCCGACATGTACGGGCCCTTCAAAAACGAAGAGCTCGTCGGGAAGGCGTTTCAGGGCAAACGCGATAAGGTGGTCATTGCCACGAAGTTCGGCATCGTGCGCGACCCCAACGACCCGAACGTGCGCGGCATCAACGGCCGTCCCGAATACGTGAAGCAAGCCTGTGAAAACAGCCTGCGCCGCCTCGGCACCGACTACATCGACCTTTACTACCAGCACCGCGTCGACCCCAACACGCCCATCGAAGAAACGGTTGGTGCGCTGTCTGAGCTAGTGAAAGAGGGCAAAGTGCGGCACATCGGGCTATCGGAAGCCGCCCCCGATACCATCCGCCGGGCGCATGCGGTGCATCCCATTGCCGCGTTGCAAAGCGAATACTCGCTTTGGAGCCGCGATCCCGAAGACGGTGCCCTGCAAACTTGCCGTGAACTGGGTATCGGCTTTGTGCCTTACAGCCCGCTGGGCCGCGGATTTCTGACGGGCCAAATCCAAAAGTTTGAAGATCTGGCTCCCGACGATTACCGGCGTTTTACCCCGCGGTTTCAGGGCGAAAATTTCCAGCGCAACCTCGATCTGGTGGCCAGCATTAAGCAGTTAGCCGAGCAAAAAGGCTGCACACCTGGCCAGTTAGCGTTGGCCTGGGTGCTGGCGCAAGGCAATGACATCGTGCCTATTCCGGGTACGAAACGGGTAAGCTATCTAGAGGAAAATGTAGGCGCCCTCGACGTAAAACTGACTCCTGAAGAGCTGCACCGCATCGACGAAATCGCGCCGAAAGGTGCCGCAGCGGGTACCCGCTACCCGGAAGCTATGATGAACTCGGTAAACGGGTAACCTCAGCCACATAAAAAAGCCCCGCCTCAGTTGAGGCGGGGCTTTTTTATGTATTGTATAATTAATTGATAATCAATTACTTGCGAACGGGCGGCAGAAGATCAATCAAGCCGTCCTCGCTGACGACTACCGCCAGACAAGCGTAGCGGCTGCTTTCCACATAACGCAGGGCCGAATTATAGCGCGAGCCGCGGGAAGAATCGCCTTTTTCGGTCGCTAAGCCGTCCAGAATGACGCCGATGGCATAGCAAACGCCGGAAGGCTCGATAAGGACGGCACCGTCGATGTTGGTGACCAGACGGAGCACGGTGGGCGTCATCAGGCGCGGCGAAACGCGGAAGCTTTGCCGCGTTAGGCGAACGGCCTCTTTAGCCGCCCCTTCCGAAATGACGAGGATGGTGCCGTTGGTCTGGGAAGTGGCCTTTTGCGTGAGTTGCCAGAGATAGGAGATGCCGGCTTCGTCCACCGAAGGAAACACCCGCTTTACGGCGCGGGCGAAGTTTTCGGCGTCGATGGTGCCCTGCGGCAAACGCGGCGTATTCGACACGACCTTCATCATCAGGTTGCGGTCGTGGCTCAGTTCCCAGCTGTAGTGTTTCGTGAAATGCACCGTAAACACCGGCTCGTACTGCGGGTCGTCGGGCTCGACTAGGTAGCCCAAGCCAAATACGTCGGTGGCGTCGGTGATCAGGGAAGTGCGGTCCTCGCTGAGTTCGAGCAGCTTCCGGATGGAACGGTGGTCGCGTAGCGGAATCGGGTTTTCCAACGTCAGCACAGGCACCACCGCCGGGTGGTGGCGCCTGACTACCAACATAGTACCTACACCTTCGTCGCCCTCGTGGCGCAGCGCGGCCACGCCGTTGCAAGCATCGTAGAGGCCGTGCGTGCCCGCGGCCACACGCAGCATAAAGCGTCGGCCCGCGGCACGGAGCACTTCGTTGTAGTCGCGGTCGAGTACGGGGTGGTCTTCGTCGTCGGTATCCGATTCGCGCAGGGCGCGGGCACAATCCTGCAAAAATTCCTGCACCGCCGCCGCCAGCAGCGACGAGGCCCGCGGCCCACTCACCACCGGCAGGTGATAGTAGCTGCTCAATGTTTCGGTCGACAGCTGCAACACCACCAGCACCAGGTAGCCGTGCACACTCACCGGCAAGGAGCAGAAGGTAAGGCGGTCTTCGTTGCGCTCAATGGCCTTTTCCCGCAGTGTAGTTTCGGTGGCGCGGCGCAGCAACTCGTACCAGCGAAGTTTTTCGAAGCGGTCGTGGTCGCCGGGGTGCAGGTGGTACACTACCTCGCGGGGGCCATCGGCTTCGAGGGCCGCGGCGCGCAACTTTACATCGGCAAAATCGGCGGGCGAATAGCGGTGTTTTTGGGGCTCTACTACCACGGCCATGGGCTCGTCGCCTTCTTTGGCCGAGGCGAAGCCCAACAAGAGCACTTCAGGCTTTAGATTGCGATCAAGTAGATTGAAAACGCCTTCGGCAAATAACTGGGCCGTGACGCGAAACAGACTCTGGTGTTCCCACATAGGGGTATGGGTCGGGCGGAAAAACGGTGGGGCAGGTGCGGTTTGAGAAATACGTGAAAAAGCACCAGACGTTAACAAATTCTACCGCAACATTTCGGCCAGTCTCGTATAACATCTGAAGGCGGCGCAGGTTATTGTGCCGGAAAGGCGACGAATCGAGTTGTGAAACGTCCTGGTCTCGTGTATCTTCGGAGAATAAGTTGCCCGCGCAAACGCCGCTGTCATGTTTGTCGATTTACTGTTTGGGTTCGTATGCGCACTGTCGTTTCTGCCGCTCACCACGGGCTACTGTGCGTATAGCTATGGGCGCTCGTTTTGGCTGTGGTTTGCGCTGGGCTGCGTGCTGCCTATCTTCTCTTTCTTCATTCTGTTTGCCCTTATTTGCCGCAAACAGCTGAACCCCGGCGAACAATTGCTGGAAGAAGCCAAACGCATTCTGGCCGCCGCCGAGATAAACAGAATCGAAAAGTAAATTTCTGATAATCAATTGCTAAGCCGATCCGCTGATGAAGCCGATCGGCTTATTGTTGTTGCGTCAGCCAACGATGCACGCCGCGCGCGACCCACGCGCCGGTGCTAAAGCAGCCCTGAAGCAGGTAGCCACCCGTTGGGGCTTCCCAATCGAGCATTTCGCCGGCCACAAAGGTACCGGGCCGGCGCCGCAGCATCAGGTGCTCATCAACTTCCTCCCACGCCACGCCGCCGGCCGTTGAAATGGCTTCATCCAGGGGGCGGAGCGACGTAACCGGGAGCGGCACTTGCCGCAGCCGCCGCGCCAAGGCTTCGGGCGTGGCCAGCGCTTCGGCTGGCGCTACTTCGCGCAGCAGCGTCAGGACGGGGGCAGCCAGGCGCAGCGTTTGTTGCAGAAAAGTAGCCAGCGACTTGCCGCCACGGGGTTTGCGCAGCTTCTCAAGAAGTTGTGCATCAGATAGATCTGGCTTCAAATCCAGTACCAGCTGCGCGGTTGAGTTGTGGGCCAGGGCTGCACGCAACGCCGGCGTAAGGGCATACACCGGCGTGCCTTCTACACCGTAGTCCGTGAGCAAAAGCTCGCCCCGGGCCGCATCGGTGCCACAACGCAGGGCAATGTTCTTGAGCGGTGCCCGCCCTACCTTCTCCCGGAAAAAGGCCGACCACGGCACTTCTGCCCCGCAATTGGAAGGTGCAAACGCAACGCACTGGATACCAATGTGTTCTAAGATGCTGGCCCAGCGCCCATCGGAGCCGGTTTTGGCCCAACTAGCGCCGCCCAGTGCCAGTACCGTTGCGGCAGCTTGGGTTTCCATCTCGCGTCCGGTGGCTTCGTCGCGGAGCAGCAGGCCGTTATTCGGTGTAAACCCCAGCCAACGGTGCTTTGTAAATAGCTGAACATTAAGCTGTTGCAAACGCTCCACCCAAGCCCGCAAGAGCTGCGCGGGCTTGTGCTCTTCGGTAGGGAAAATGCGCCCACTAGTGCCCACAAACGTATTGATGCCCAATGCCGCAGCCCATTGGCGCAAGTCATTGGGAGAGAAATAGTTGAGATACTCAGCAAACTGTGTTCGTTGCAAGCCGTAGCGCGGCGCAAAGTCAGGCAGCGGTTCGCTGTTGGTCAGGTTGAAGCCGCCGTGGCCGGCCACCAAAAACTTACGGCCCACAGTAGCTTGAGCTTCGTAAAGCGTTACTTGGTGGCCGGCTTCGGCCAGCCGCTCAGCCGCCAGCAGCCCCGCCGGACCGCCCCCAATCACGACAACAGAAGCAGAAAGAGAAGTGGACAACACGCCGCAAAGTAAGCTGATTTTGCTCGGCCAAGTGAAGCCAAAACGGGCTGAGGATTTGGGTGCGTCCGGCCGCAACTCGGCGGTATAACCCATTCGCCCGTATAGTTTTCGAATCGTTACCTCAAACTCTAGCGCATGGGTCCGTATTCCATCCTGATAGGCCTGAGTATCGCCGTCATCCTGTCGTACCTGTTTGATTTGGCGGCGCGGGCCACCAAAATTCCGTCGGTGCTTATGCTGCTGCTCACCGGCATTGCCCTGCGCCAAGCCGCCGAATACGCTGATTTTTCCTTCACCATTCCCCAGGTCGTGCTGGAGTTGTTCGGGATTATCGGGTTGATCATGATCGTATTAGAAGAGTCACTGAACCTGAAACTCTCCCGCGACAAAGGCGCATTGGTGCGGCGCTCGTTTTTTGCGGCGGCCTTCATTTTGCTGGTGCAGTCGGTGGCCATTGCCCTGCTGCTGGAAGCTTATGTAGGCGCTTCGTTTCAAAGCTGCCTCGTGAATGCCGTGCCGCTGGCCGTGATTAGCAGTGCCGTTGCGATTCCGAGCGTGGCAAACTTACAAGGTGAGAAACAGGAGTTTATCATTTACGAAAGCACGTTTTCCGACATTCTGGGAATCATGTTTTTCAACTTTGCGCTCCAGGAGAATTTCGCCCAGGGTACGTCGATCGTGACGTTCTCCCGCAACGTGATCGCCATCCTGCTGGTGGCCGTGGTGAGTACGGCCGTATTGGCCTTTCTGCTCGATCGTATTCGGCTGCATATCAAGTTCTTCCTGATTTTTGCGTTCCTGATTCTGATGTACAGCCTGTCGAAAGAGCTGCATCTGTCGTCGTTGCTGCTGGTGCTGGTATTTGGTTTGGCGGTCAACAACGCCCAGATGTTTCTGAAAGGCCCAAGACTGAAGCGCTGGTTTCGGCCCGAACGCCTGAGCGAGGAACTGCACCAGCTCAAAAGCATCACCGCCGAATCGGCGTTCCTGATCCGGACGTTCTTCTTTTTGCTGTTCGGCTACTCCATTACGCTGGGTAACCTCTTGAGTGGCAAGCTGTTGCTGCAAGGGCTGACGGTAGTAGCTGTCCTGACCGTGATTCGCTTTTTCTACCTGCGCTATATCGCCCGCACCGATCTCATTCCGGAGCTTTTTATTGCGCCTAAAGGCCTTATTACCATTTTGTTATACTACAGTATTCCGGCTACGCACAACATTGGCCAGATTAGCGAAAACATCCTGTTCGTCGTGATTTTGCTAACCGGTCTGATGATGATGGTGGGCCTGTTGATGACCCCCGGCGAGCCGGAGAGGGAGGAAGTATGACCGGCTGTCAGCGCCTAAGCTGATGTTTATAACTATTTGATTAACAAATAGTTACTCCGTTTCCTTCAGAAGCTGCCGCCGGTAATTGGCTAGGATAGTAGTTTTCAGAATAAAGCCGATGTAGCGGCCCTGATTGAGCACGGGCAGCGCCCAGGCATCTACCTGCTCCATGCAGCGCAGCGTGTCCAGCATGGTATCGTCGGTATTGACCACGGCGGGCGGCTCGCTCATCAGGTCGCGGACGCGCGTGGTTGTGTAGTGCTCGTCGTCGAAGAGGGCATCGCGCACCGTATCCAGGGTTACGATTCCGGCGAGGTGCCCGTCGTCATCAACCACTGGAAACAGGTTGCGCGTGGCGTGCCGGAAGACGGTCACCAAGTCGCCGAGGGTGCTGTCGGGGTGCACGGGCACAAAATCGGTTTGTACCAACGCCAGCAAATCGAGCTGCGAAAGCAGGCCGCGGTCGCGGTCGGCGTGCATGTACACGCCGCGCTTCACGAGTTTGCGGGTATAAACCGAATACGGCTCGAAGTAGCGCGTCACCAAGTACGAGCTGGATGCCACCACCATCAAGGGCACGAAAAGCGCGTAACCGCCGGTAATCTCCGCGATGAGGAAGATGGCCGTCAGTGGGGCGTGAATAACGCCCGCCAACATGCCGGCCATGCCCAGCACGATGAAATGCACTTCCGAAATCGGGTACACGCCGCTCATGTTAATCAGCCGGGCGTAAATGAAGCCGGCCAGCGCCCCCACAAATAACGACGAGCCAAACATGCCGCCATTGCCCCCCGAGCCCACCGTAATGGTGGTGGCCACCACCTTCAGCAACATACTGCCCACGGCCACCACCAGCACCAGCCAGATGCTCTCGTCGCGGTACACCGAAAACAGCGACCCATCGACGAGGTGTGAGGCTTGGCCGCTGAGCAACAGCTGCACGATATTGTAGCCTTCACCGTAAAGCGGCGGGAAAATAAACACCAGCAAGCCTAGCGCCAAGCCTCCCAGCAGCACCTTGCGGAAGTTGCCGTGCCAGCGTTCAAACAGCTTTTCGGCCGCGAAATACACCCGAATCATATATACCGAGAGCAGGGCCGTAAACAGGCCCAGCATAACGTAAAATGGGATGCCCTCGACCGGCCAGCTCGTGGTAATTAGCACGAACGGCTGCCCGGCGTACAGCGCCTTCGAGACCACGGTGGCCGTGGCCGAAGAAATCAATAAGGGAATAAAAAACGGCGCCGACAGCTCCGACAAAATCACTTCCACCGCAAACAGCACGCCCGCAATGGGGCTGTTGAAAATGGCCGCCACGCCCGCCGCCGCTCCACACCCCACCAGTAGACGCCGCTCGCGCCGCCCGATGCGCAGGATGCGCGCCAGGTTGGAGCCAATGGCAGAACCCGTTACCGAAATCGGGGCCTCCAAACCTGCCGAGCCTCCGAAAGTAACTGTGAGATAAGAGCTTATAAGCTGCGAATACAGCTTGCTGCGGGGTACCACGCTGCCTTGGCGGGCGATGTTATAAATAATAGGTCCAATGCCGCGGCTCAGGTTGCCGCCCAGAAAGTACTGCGTAAATAGCACCGAAAGCCCGATCCCGATGATTGGGTACAGGGAAAGCGTGAATACTCGGTATTGTTCTGGTACCCAAGTGTTTAGCAAGTCCTGGGTGTGGTGTACCGACGTTTTCAGCAGCACAGCGGCCAGGCCCGCCAGCAATCCCACCATGACGCTCAGGATGATCAGGTAGACCCGGTCGTTGATGTGCCGGAGGCGCCACAGCAGCAACGGGTTGAGCACACGGTGGAAGGTACGTCTGGGCATCGGGCGCGGAACAAGGACGCGTTATACCTGGGGCTTGGGCAAGCTTCTGCCGCTCAAGGTATAGCAATGAAGATGAAAGGCAAGTGAGCTACACCGCGCGGTCTGCAAAAAGCGTGCGAGGCAGGTTTACTGCACCGTAGCCGGCTGAGCAAAACCGGCTTCTAGCAGCTTGCTTCGGATCTCTTTCATCAGGTCGCTTTTGAGCTCAAGCACTTGCCGACGGTAGTCTTCCGAAAACGTCCAGAAATACACGCGCAGGTCGGCGGTGGTGCCGGTGCTTTTTTCGAGGGTGATGTAGTTGACGTGCTCCTCGGTGCTGGCGACATCCTTTTTACTATTGACATAGTTGATAATCAGGTCGATAGCCCGGTCGGGGTTGGGGTCGGGGCTGTAGTCGAGGCTCACCAGGAAATCCTGCCGGATGTAGCCGTCGCGGGTGAAGTTGACGAGCGGCTCGCGCAGCACCATGGCATTGGGCAGATAGATATGTTTGCCGTCGAACGTTTTGATAAGTGTGGTGCGCAGGTTAAGCGCCTCCACATGGCCCAGTAAGTCCTTGATTTGCACCGTGTCGTGGATGCGGAAGGGTCGGTTGAACGCCAGCACCACGCCCGCCAGAAAGTTTTCGGCTATGTCTTTCAGAGCGAAACCCACGATGAATGCCGAGAGGCCGGCGCCCGCCACCAGCCCCGTCACCACTCCCGACATGCCGATCACCTGCATGGCCAGCAGCACCCCAGCCAGCAACAGCACCCACTTGCTCAGGCGCGTCAGAAACTCGGCCAGCAATGCGTCGTGCGACTGTCGCTGGAGCCGCCGGCCCACCACCGTACTGATGCGGTTGGCAATAAATATCGTCAGCGATACTACTACTAAAGCAATTAACAGCTTGGGTGCCAGGTATAAAAACTGTTCCCAGTAATCAGAAAGTACGCGTTGCAAGTCGTGAACCATAGAGCAGGATAAGGTAAGCCACGGGCCCGCATACCACCCGCAAGCCCTTCGGAGCTAACGATGTACGCGCAAAAAGGGGCGAAGGGTTGAGCCATGAGCCAACCCTTTTGCCCCCGGAAGATTATCAGATGTTAGATAAATTATTGGCTATAAGCCGCTTATGGTTCGACCGACGCTACATTGGCTGGTGCCGTCGAGTGGTCTTCCTGAGCTTTTTGGGCTTGGTCTTGTTTTTCCTGCGCCCATTCTTCGTTGCTTTCGCTGGGCATGATGATGGGCACTTGCAGGCACACGCTTTGAGCCGGCAACACCTGCCGCCAGTCCTTGATCAACTGCTTATAGGCTTCCCCAACGGGCCGAATTTTACGGTCTAAGTCGAAGAGCCCCAAGGGATTGACCTTGCCGTTGTTTTCGCGCAGCGCCGTATCCCAATCTACCTGATCGGTGAGGGAGTACCATGTAAAGCCCACGATGGGCACACCGTCGTTGCGTACGCGTAGTACATTGGCCCATTCTTTCCAGAGCCAATTTACGGCCTCGTCGCCGCAGGGACCCTGCCACAAGTTGGTTTCGGTGTGCATGACGGGCAGCCGGTAGCGGTCGTGGTATTGGCGCGTAATAACGTGATAGCCAAATACTTCGCCTGCAGCGCGGGTGGTACCGTCGGCGCACACGCGGTGCTCGTTGGTGCGGTAGTAGTCGTTGCCCATGATGCACTGGTGCTTGAGGTTATTGCGCAAAAAGAAATGGTATTCTGCCCGCGTCATGCCGTTGTCCATCAGGTATTCATACATCTCCGAATCGACGCGGCGGCCGTAGTTTAGGTCGAGCGACAAAAACCGGCGGGAGTTCATCAGCTCCGCCGGGTGAATGGCGGCCGGGTTTTCGGCGTGAAAATATTCCGACGATTCGCTCTGGATAAAGATGGAATCGGGGCGCATTTTGGCAATGGCACGCATAGCCAACACGTTGGCTTTCACAATATTCTTGAGTGCCGTTACAAAGCTCTGGTCGGAGTGGAGCTGCTCGTTCCACCACCCAAACAACGCCGAAAACTCCGCGCAGATGTACATCTCATTGACAGGTGTGTAGAGTTGTACCCACGGGTAGCGCTTCGCAAAATCGCAGGCGTACCCCGCGAACAGGACCGGAAAATCGGGATTCTGGAAATTGCCAATCCAATCGGGCACCCCGAAGTGGCACAGATCCACGATGGGCACGATGTCGCGCCGACGCAGGTCGTTGAAGGTTTTGTCCGCAAAAGTCCAGTCGTATTTGCCGGGTCCCAGAAACGTGGTGTGAATAGGCGGGCCGTAGCGCAGAAACGAAATGCCCAACTCCTGCACCAGGTCGAAATCGGTGCGCCAGTGTTCGTAATGGCCGCATTTTTCCATCTCATCCACGCGGACTTTGCCGCCCTGAATCGTGGGATTGCTGTTTTCGATGCCCGTGGCAAAGAGGAATTGAGGTGTCATATCGAAAGGGACTTCGTCGGAATATTCCCTTTCTACGGTCGCGGTTCTGGTTTCGCTGCATCCTCGCGTCTGCTGGCCCATAAATTAATACGGGCACTTCATCCGTCTGCCGCCTAGGGCCTCCTGTGCAGGGTTTGCTACCGCCGTGGGCCAATGCTAACCGCTTAGCTGGCCTCGGTAGGTTGATTAGCTGTAGGAGTTGGTTTGTAAGCAACTGTGGTAGAGCCCCTTACGATAAGCTCCGATTTCAGCTCGACGCTGTGACTTGGCAAAACCGGTCTGTTTTTGGTGATGGCCTGAAACAGGATTTTGGCGGCCTCCTTGCCAATGTCGTAGGCAGGTTGGGTGATGGTAGTGAGAGACGGGCCCAGCAACGCCGCAATTTCCAGGTTGGAAAAGCTGATGATTTTAATGTCTTGTGGAATAGAGAGTTGCAAATCCTGGCAGGCTTGGTAGCTACTCATGGCAAGGCTTTCTACCGAAGCAAAAAGACCGTCGATATCCGGCCGGCGCTGCAACAATGCCTTGATGAGGGCCACGTTCTGCTCGTGCTCGTTGCCGCCGTTCACTACAAGGTCGGCGTCGGCGGCCAAGCCGTGATCGCGCAAGGCATCGAGGTAGCCTTGCATGCGTTTCTGGCCAATGGATAAGTTGCTGGATACCAATAAGTAAGCTATCGATCGGCAGCCCACCGAAATCAGGTGCTCCGTGGCCTTATAGCCGCTGTCGTAGTCGTCGGTGGTTACGTTGGCGGTGGCAATCTCTTCGCACACCCGATCGAAGAAAACGAGAGGTACGTTCTTGGTTTTCAGGATGTCGAGGTGCGAAAAGTCCAGGCTTTCGCTGGCCACCGACATCAAAATGCCGTCGGCGCGGCCGCTGGCCAAATGTTGGGCAATGGACAGCTCGCGGCTGTAGTCGTCGTGGGTGAGGTAGATGAGTACATGGTAGCCGTTGTGGCGGGCGATCTCCTCTATGCCGTTGATTGCCAGCGAGAAAAAGTTGTTAGCAACCTCTGGGATGACTACCCCAATGGTTTTGCTGCGCTGCCGCCGCAAGCTGCTGGCGTACGGATTGGGCTCATAATTAAGCTGTTGCGCCAGTGCGCGCACCCGATCTTTGGTTTCCTGCGAGACTTCGTAGCTATCGCTCAAAGCCCTGGATACGGTAGAAATGGACAGGTTTAATTCCTGCGCAAGCCTTTTCAGATTGACGGAAGCCATAACGATGATGCGAAGAAGTACTCCAAAAGCCTACTCTGGTTGAGATGGGTCAAGTAAAGCATTATCCCAGTTGAATCTAGCTTCCGTACAACGCCAGCTTCTTTTGTGCGGCCTGTTTTGGGCGAACTATCGCAAGGTTAGGCAAAAACTTGCTTTTACAACTCCTGTTTTACCCAAGAATAGTTATAAAAATATTAGTTTAGGACAAAAAATACAGCCCGCAAACGTCTTCGCAAACGTTTTCGTAAAAAAACACTTCGGTTTCGCATTTCACCAAGTTGAGTTTCCTGTACTTGCCATCCAAAACCTATAATTAATAGAGTTAATAGGATCGGCTATGAACAGAATTCGCCTCTTTTTGATGCTACTCGCATCCGTAATTGCCCTGACCGCGCAAGGGCAGACCCGACAAGTGACAGGCAGGGTATTTAGCGGCACCGATAAGTCGCCGCTACCTGGCGTCTCGGTAGTGTTAAAAGGAACGACAACGGCCACGGCCACTGACAACGACGGCAAGTTTACGCTTGCCGTTCCTGCTTCCGGCGATGGGGTGCTGGTGTTCTCATCCATTGGGTACGATGCCACGGAAGCCCGCCTCGGCAGTGGCTCGACGGTAGACGTGACGCTGAAAGAAAAAACCACAGCCCTGAATGATGTGGTGGTGGTTGGGTACGGTACCCAGCGCAAGCGCGACGTAACCGGCTCCGTGGCCTCGGTCACGGCCGAGCAGGTGGCCGAAACGCCTATCGCGCGGGCCGACCAGATTTTGCAGGGCCGCGTGAGCGGCGTGCAGGTGACGCAAACCAACTCGGAGCCGGGCGGCAACGTCTCGATCCGGATTCGGGGTACCAACTCTATTAACTCCGGTAACGAGCCGCTGTTTGTGGTAGACGGCTTTCCGGGCGCCGGCGATCTCAACTCCATCAACCCCAGCGATATCGAATCGATTGAGGTACTGAAAGATGCCTCGGCTACAGCCATTTACGGCAGCCGCGGCGCCAATGGCGTTGTGATTATTACCACCAAAAAAGGCAAGGCCGGAAAGAACACCATCAGCTTTGAGGCTTATACCGGCATCAGCAACGTGCGCAAAAAGTACGATCTGATGAACGCGCCGCAGTTTGCCAGCTACCTGAACGATGTTCAGACGCTCAACAACCTGGAAAACAAGACGACCACGGCGCTGCCCTACACCCAGCAGCAGATTGCCGCCATGGATAAAGGCACCGATTGGCAGGATGCCATTTTTCGGCAGGGCCGGATGAGCAACTACCAACTGGGCTTTAACGGCGGAAACGAAGACACACGCTACAACCTGAGCTTCAACTACTTCGATCAGCAGGGCATCATTCTGAACTCCGGCTTCCAGCGCGGCTCGGTGCGCCTAAACCTGGATAAGAAGGTGAGCAACAAGATCAACGTTACATTTTCGAGCCAGATTTCCCGCACGCTCCAGAAGATCACGTCGGTGAACACCAACGGCGGCAGCAACGGCGGCGTGGTGCTGGATGCCTTGCGTTTCAGCCCCATTCAGCCCGTGAAGGATGCCAACGGCGATTATACTTTCCAGAACCAGCCGCTGCCGGCCGTCGAAATTGCCGGCAACCCGGTTGCCTACGCCAAAGGTTCGCGCGACAACCTGACCACCTTGCGGGGCTTGCTCAACTTGGCTGGCGAATACCAAATCATTGAAGGTCTGAAGCTGCGGATCGCGGCGGGCGCCGACTTGTTCAACAACCAGCGCAATCAGTACATCCCGTCCACGGTGTATGTGGGCCAAAACACGAACGGTTCGGCCACGAAAGCTTCGGTAAACAACTACAGCTGGCTCAATGAAAATACGCTGACTTACGACCGCAAGCTCAACGAAAACAATGCCCTGAACGTGGTCGCGGGTCTGACCTTCCAGCAGTTTGTAAACGAGAACTACAGTGCTTCGGCTAATAACTTCTTTACCAACGCATTAGGAAGCGACAACATTGGCATCGGGGCCAATGTGCTGACGCCGGTTTCGGGCAAGAATGCCAACACGCTGGCTTCGTATTTCGGGCGCGTCAACTACCGCCTGTTTGAGCGCTACCTGTTCACGTTCACGATGCGTGCCGACGGCTCCTCGCGTTTCGGGCCTAACAATAAGTGGGGCTATTTCCCTTCGGCGGCCTTTGCGTATCGCGTTATTGATGAGCCATTTATGCAGGGCATCACCAGCATCAGCGACCTGAAGCTGCGGGCTAGCTATGGCATCACCGGCAACCAGGAAATCGGCTCTTATCAGTCGCTGGGTCGCTACGGCCTGAATGCTTACACCTCGGGCACCACGCGCTTGGTGGGCTTGTCGGCTTCCAACATCCCAAACCCCGACCTGAGCTGGGAATCAACGGCCGCTTCCGACTTTGGCGTTGACATCGCCTTTCTGAAAAATCGGATCAGCGTAACGGCCGATTACTACTTCAAAAAGACCAAGGATCTGCTATTGCAGGTGTCCGTTCCGCAGACTTCGGGCTTCTCCAACATTCTGCAAAACGCGGGCAGTGTGCAGAATAAAGGCTTCGAGTTTTCGCTGAACACGGTAAACTTCGACAGCAAGAAATTCTCCTGGAACACCAACCTCAACTTCTCGCTCAATCGCAACAAAGTCCTCGACCTAAACGGTGAATTCCAGCGCTTTGTGGGCCAGTCGAGCACCAGCATTTTCCCCGGCGCCACGGGCGCTACCAGCGTACTGCGCGTCGGCGAGCCGATCGGTTCGTTCTTCGGCTACCAATTCTTGGGCATCTGGCAAACGCCAGAGGAGATCACCGCCAGCGGCATCACCAACGTGGTGCGCCCCGGCGACCCACGCTACGCCGACCTGAACGGGGACAAGAAGATTGACGCCAACGACCGCACCATCATCGGGCGGGCCCAGCCGAAGTTTATTTACGGCATCACCAACGGCTTCAATTTCGGGCCCGTAGGGCTGAACATCTTCATTCAGGGCGTGCAGGGTTCGGACGTGCTGAACCTAAACCGCTACGAACTGGAATCGGGCTTTACGACGACCAATAAGCTGGCAACGGTGGTAAATCGCTGGACCGGCCCCGGCACCAGCAACACCATTCCGAAGGCCAACAGCGTGGTGCGCCGCAACACTGGCATTACCAGCGACATCGTAGAGAACGGCAGCTTCGTGCGCCTGAAAACGGCCACCATCTCCTTTAAGCTGCCGCTGCCCGAAACCGTAACGGGTACCGTGAAATCGGCCAGCATCTACGTGACCGGCCAGAACCTGATCACGATTACCAAATACTCCGGCTACGACCCCGAAGTCAACTCGTTTGGCAACTCCGGCTTGAGCCTAAACACCGACTATAACGCCTTCCCGAGCACCCGCACATTCATTGCTGGTGTGAAGATCGGATTCTAATAACTAGCTAAGTATCAATCTTTACTGACATGAAAAAGAAGATCATTCTTCTCGGCATATGTTCGCTTGGGCTTTTCTCTTCCTGCGAGAAATTTCTGGAGGAAAAGCCCTATGATTTCCTGACGGGTACCAACTTTTACCAAAACGAAAGCGACGCCATTGCTGGCCTCAACGGCGTGTTCAGCACGATGCAGGCCCAGACGCACTACGGCCGCACGGTGTGGCTGGTCACGGAGCTGCCCGGCGAATACATGGCCGTAGTGGGCGCCACCACCGGCGACCGTGCCGAGCTTAGCCGCTATTCCTACACCGCTAACAACGGCGAGATAACGTTCTGGTGGGTAAATACTTACCGCATGATCAGTAGGGCCAACGACGTGATCGAGAAGGTGCCGCCCATCAGCATGGACGAGGCCCGCAAAAACAACATTCTGGGCAATGCCTACTTCCTGCGCGCGCTGGGTTACTTTGAACTGGTGCGTAGCTTCGGCGATGTCCCCCTGATTTTGAACCCCGTGAAGGGGCCCAACGACGACCTGCGGCCGGCCCGTACGGCCAAGGCGCAGGTATATGAGCAAATCATTGCCGACCTGAAATTCGCGGAAACGAACTGCCTGAAAGAGAACCAGATCGTAGCGGGCAACAAAGGCCGCGTTTCCAGCGGTGCGGCGGCGGCCATGTTGGCCAAAGTCTACCTGACCCGCGGCAGCTCTGCCGATGCCAAAAGCACTGACAACCAAGACGCTTTGGCGGCCTGCAACCGCGTAATCGACTCCAACCTGTACAGCTTGTCGCCGGTGTATGGCGACGTGTTTTTGCCGGACAAGGAAAACGGCCCGGAGCATATTTTCTCCGTGCAGTTCGACCTGCCGCCGAACGTCGGCAACATCATCGTGCGGCAAAACCTGCCGGCGGCGCTGGGCGGTTTTGCTTCGTTTACGGCCGAAGATTCCTTCGTGAATTCCTACGTCCCGAACGATGTGCGCAAAGACTGGAATCTGAGCAACAAAGCTGGTACCGCTACGCTGCCCCAGTATTACTTCAACAAGTTCCGCGACGACCGCCGCATCGGCAACGACTCGCGCGTTAACTGGCTCATCACCCGCTTTGCCGACGTGCTCCTGATGCAATCAGAAGCGTTGAATAACCTGAATGCGGGCGATGTTACTAAGTACCAGGGCATCAATAAGGTACGGGCGCGGGCCGGCGTGGCGCCGCTGCCTCTGACGGCTACAAGCAAAGACGCTTTCGTGGATCTGTTGGTGAAGGAGCGGGCTTGGGAGCTCTGCGACGAAGGCCACCGCCGCTACGACCTGATCCGGCTGAACCGCCTGAAGCAGATCGAGAAAGCCACGTTCAACCGCGACATCGACGACAACCACTTGCTGTTCCCGATTCCGCAATCCGAAATCGTGCTCAACTCCAATCTGACACAAAATCCTGGTTTCTAATGCGGATGCGCGGAATACGAAAGCTTGGCTGGGTGGTGGTACTGCTGTTGCAGGCCGTTGCGATGGCAGGGTATGCCGCCCCCGCAAGCCCGTTTCTGCTGCTTGAAGCCTCGCAAATGGCCGCTTACAAAGCGGCTTATGCAAAGGGTAGTCCCTCGGAGGTAAAGCAAGTGAAGGCGCTCATAACGGAAGCTGATAAAGTGTTAAGTGCTGGTCCTTACGCAGTTACTTTCAAAGTGCAATCGCCGCCCAGCGGCAACAAACACGATTACATGTCGCAGGCTCCGTACTGGTGGCCCGACCCCACCAAGCCCGACAGAAAACCCTACGTCCAGAAGGACGGCTTGAAAAACCCGGAATCGACTAACCTGAAGGACAGCGAGAGCCTGACGAAAGTCTGCGAGGGCGTAAAGGCCTTAGGGCTAGCGTATTATTTTACCGGCGAAGAAAAATACGCTGCGCGCGCTAGCAAGCTGCTCCGCGTGTTTTTTCTGGATGCCGACACCCGGATGAACCCAAATCTGAATTTTGGGCAAGGCATTCCGGGCATGGCGGAGGGGCGCAGCTACGGCATCATCGAAAGCCGGCATCTGACGGAAATTCCGGATGCCTTGGCCCTTATGAACGGCGCCAAAAGCAGCGATGCCAACCTGGTAAGCGGCCTGAAAAGCTGGTATAAACAGTTCACGCAATGGCTACTGACCAGCCAGATCGGGCGTGAGGAAGGCAACAATAAAAATAACCACGGTACATTTTACGATGTGCAAGTGGTTGATTATCTGTTATTTACAGGTGATAAAGCTCAGGCAAAGCAACACCTTGAAAAACAGACTATTCCGCGGTTGGCTTCGCAGATAGAGCCCGATGGCTCGCAGCCGTTGGAGCTAGCCCGCACCCGGCCCTGGAACTACACCACCATGAATTTGCAGGGCTGGGTAGAACTGGCCTTGCTTGCCCCGAAGGCCGGCGTGGATTTGTGGCACTATGCAACCTCCGACGGCCGCGGCTTGCGTCAGGCCGTAGCATGGTTTCGGCCTTATCTGCTGCAGCAAAAACAGATGGAGCGACCGGACGTTGCGCCTACGAACAATAACACCATTCTGGCTCTCTACAACCACGCCGGCCACGTTTATCCGGAGCTGGAAGTCGCCAAAGTATTCGCCCTTTATCCCGATTACGTCAGAGTTCCCTGGGCCTTCTGACCCGCGACTAACCTTCCGTTGAGCGCCGCTTAGCCGAGGGCTCGTTTCTGTTTGTTGCCTATGATTCAGACTTTCAAACCTGCGCTAGTGCTGTTGTTGCTATTGCTTTCGGGCGAAGCGTTGTTTGCTCAGCCGACAACAAGCGGGGTGCCGGTCGAGCGCGTTGTTGCGCTGGCAGAAAAGCAGTATCTGGCTTATCTCCAGCACTATCCGGATAGCACCCAGCACCCCCGCAGCACAAAAGAAGACGGCTCGATTCTGCTGACTTCTTCACGCAACTGGACCAGCGGCTTTTTCGCCGGCAGCCTGTGGTACGTGGCCCGCTTCACGGGGCAAGAGGCCTGGCGCCGCCGCGCCGCCGCCTGGACCGAAACGCTGGAACCCGAAAAAAACGTGACCACCACCCACGATTTGGGCTTTATCCTGTACTCGTCGTACGGGCAGGGCTTCCAGCAAACGCACAACCCTAAGTATCGGGACGTGCTGTTGCAGGCCTCGACTACGTTGTCGCGGCGCTTCAGTCCGGTGGTGGGCGCCATTCGTTCCTGGGATTTTCCGCAGTATTCGTACCCCGTGATCGTCGACAACCTCATGAACCTGGAAATGCTGCTGTGGGCGTCGAAGGCGAGCGGGGATTCTACCTTTGCTCATATCGCTAAATCGCACGCTAACACCGACTTGCGCTACCGGTTTCGGAAGGACAACAGCAGCTACCATGTACTGGATTTTGACCCGGCCACCGGCAAGCTGCTCCGGCAAATGACCCATCAGGGCTTTGCCGATAACTCGTGCTGGGCGCGCGGGCAGGGATGGGCTATTTATGGGTACACGATGCTCTACCGCGAAACCGGCAACCCCCAATACTTGCAGGCAGCCACCCGCGCGGCCGATTATTTCATTAAGCAGACCAACAAAATCGCCGACCACATTCCCTATTGGGATTTCAACGATACCGCCATTCCGCAGGTGCCGCGCGATGCTTCGGCCGCGGCTGTAGCGGCATCCGGAATGTTGGAGTTGAGCAAGTACGCTAAGGGAGGAAAGAAGTATTATAGCGCTGCGGTTGCAATGCTAACCAGCTTGTGCTCCGATACATACCTAGCCGCGCCCGGCACCAATAATTACTTTCTCCTCAAGCACAGCACCGGTAACAAACCCTCCAAATCGGAAGTAGATGCCCCCTTGGCGTACGCCGATTACTACTTCCTGGAAGCGCTGTGGCGCTACAAAAGCTACTCGACTCTAACCCTTAAGTAAGTATCATGAACGACAGCTTTTCCTTGCGCGAGAAAGTAATCGTGGTGACCGGTGGCACGGGCATCCTGGGCGATTCGTTTGTCAACGGCATTGTGGCCGCGGGCGGAGCCGTGGGCATTTTGGGCCGCAACGCCGAGGTCGCCCACGCGCGGGCCGACGCCATTACCCGCCAAGGGGGCCGGGCGGTGGCCTTGGTCGCCGATGTGTTGCAGGAAGCCGAGTTGGTGGCCGCCCGCGAGCTGCTGCTCAGCACCTTCGGCCGGATTGATGGGCTGGTCAACGGGGCCGGCGGCAACGCGCCCGACGGCGTGCTAGACCCGGCCGAAGACGTGTTCAAGCTGAACATTGCCGGCATGCAGCGGGTGATGAACCTGAACCTGTGGGGCACGATTATCCCCACGCAGGTCTTCGGGCCGGCCCTGGCCGCGTCGGGCAAGGGCAGCATCGTGAACATCTCGTCCATGAACTCAAAGCGCGCCATCACCAAGGTACTGGGCTACAACATGGGCAAGGCCGCCGTAGATTGCTACACCCAGTGGTTTGCCGTGGAAATGGCCAATCGCTACGGCGACAAGCTGCGCATGAACGCCTTGGCCCCGGGCTTCTTCCTCACCGAACAGAACCGCAACCTGCTCACCACGCCGGAAGGCGGCTTCACGCCGCGCGGGGAACTGGTCATTCGCCAGACGCCCTTCAAGCGCTTTGGCCAGCCCGACGAGCTGCAAGGGGCGTTGGTGTGGCTCCTCAGCGACGCCTCGCAATTTGTGACCGGCTCGATGATCTGCGTTGACGGTGGATTCTCCATTTTTGGGGGTGTTTAACCTAATCTAAAGCAAAAAATATGGCGTATTCCATGCAGCAAACCATGCGCTGGTTTGGCCCCAACGACCCCGTGAGCCTGTCAGATATCCGGCAGGCCGGGTGCGGCGGCGTCGTGACCGCCCTGCACCACATCCCGAATGGCGTGATATGGTCGGTAGCGGAAATCCAGCGGCGAAAAGCAGAAATTGAAGCGGCCGGCCTGCTCTGGAGCGTGGTGGAAAGCGTGCCGGTGCACGAAGCCATCAAAACTCAAAGTTCTGGTTTTGAGACATATATAGAAAACTACCAGCAGAGCCTGCGCAACCTGGCAAGCTGTGGTATCTACGTCGTTACCTACAACTTCATGCCGGTGCTCGACTGGACGCGCACCGACCTGAGCTACACTGTGGCCGATGGCTCGAAGGCGCTACGGTTCGAGCGGGCGGCTTTTGTAGCGTTCGACACGCTGCTCCTGAAGCGGCACCATGCCGAGCAGGAATACACTGCCGAAGAGCTAGCCGTGGCAAAGGCCCGCTTCGAGGCCATGAGCGAGGCGGACAAGCTGCAACTTCAGCGCAACATCATTGCCGGGTTGCCAGGCAGCGAAGAAAGCTTCACGCTCCAGCAGTTTCAGCAGGCGCTCGACGCTTACGATGGAATCGACGCGACTAAGCTTCAGGCCAACCTGATTTATTTTCTACAGCAAGTGGTGCCGGTGGCCGAGGAAGTGGGCGTGAAGCTGGTCATTCATCCCGATGATCCGCCGTACCCAATTCTGGGGTTGCCGCGGGTAGTAAGCACCGCCGCCCACGTGCAGGCGCTGTTCGTCGCCGTGCCTTCTCCGAGCAACGGCCTGTGCTTCTGCACCGGCTCCTTCGGCGTGCGGCCCGACAACGATTTGCCGGCAATGGTGCGGCAGTTTGCCGAGCGCATCAACTTCGTGCATCTGCGCAGCACCCGTCGCAACGAGCAGGGCGATTTCTACGAAGACAACCACCTGGAAGGCGACGTAGACATGCATGGCGTGGTGCGGGAGTTGCTCGGCGTCATGCAGCAACGCGGCCTGGCCATCCCGATGCGGCCCGACCACGGCCACCAAATGCTTGACGATCTGCACAAAAAGACCAATCCGGGCTACTCCGGCATCGGCCGCCTGCGGGGCTTAGCCGAGTTGCGCGGGCTGGAAATGGGCATTCAAAAGAGCCTGTTTTAGACTCTTGACGCCCATCAACTTAAGAACGCCGATCCTGCTGAGCGCAGTCGAAGCAGGATCGGCGTTTTACAAGAGCTTTCAAAGTGAAAACGGAATTATTATCGCATTGACACATAGAAGGTTACTGCTGCTTTGGCTGGGTTTGGTGCTGAGCATTTCGACTGCGTTTGGCCAGCAGCGAACCCGGCTAAACGACGACTGGGAATTCGTCCGGCAGGACTTGGGCGGCGTATGGGAAGCGGTGCGCCCCGTGGTAGCGGGCAACCCCGAAAGCGTGCCGCTGTGGCAAAAAGTGACGCTGCCCCATTGTTTTAACGCGCGCGACGCCGTCGATCCGGACGTGAATTACTACCAGGGCCCGGGCTGGTACCGCACCCAACTCACGGTGCAAAACCCCTACGCCAACGGCCGCACGCTGCTGCATTTTGAAGGCGCCGGCCAGAAAACCGAGGTCTACATTTACACCACCAAAGTCGGGAGACACGTGGGCGGTTACGACGAGTGGACCGTGGACATCACACAGGCCGTGGCCGATTTTCAGAAAACGGAGGCTTACAAAACGCAGTTCAAGGGCAAAATTCCGCTTTCCATTCGCAGCGATAATTCCCGCGATTTGGAAATGATCCCTTCTGATCTGTCGGATTTCAACGTCTACGGCGGCATTTATCGCTACCTGAATCTGGTGTATGTGCCGACGCTTTCGCTGGAAAGAATAGCGGCCAAAGCCGAAGTAGATAAAGCCGGAAAACAGGGCCAACTCACGATCAAAGCAACTTTCTTTAACCCCAACCAGCTGGCCAAAGCCGAAATCAACGTGCGAATTCTCGACCCCAGAGGCAAGCAGGTTGAGAGGTATCAGGCTGGTGTGGCGGTAAAAGCAGGGAAGCAGGAGCTTCATGCCTTTCGGGTCAAAAACCCGCAGCTGTGGTCGCCGGACAAGCCAAATCTGTACACAGTGCAGGTGACGGTGAAAGCCGGCTCCGATGCATATGTACAGACCGAAAAAGTAGGTTTTCGGCACATCGAATTTGTTGAAAAAGGGCCGTTTCTGCTCAACGGCAAGCGCCTGCTGTTGCGCGGCACCCACCGCCACGAAGACCACGCCGGCGTGGCCGCCGCCATGACCGAGCCGATGATTCGGCAGGAAATGCGCATGATGAAGGAAATGGGCGTCAACTTCATCCGGTTGGGCCATTACCAGCAATCGCGTATTGTTTTGCAACTGTGTGATAGTCTGGGGATTACGGTATGGGAGGAAATTCCGTGGTGCCGGGGCGGCTTGGGCGGAGAGGTGTACCAGAGCCAGGCCAAGCGCATGCTCACCAACATGATTGAGCAGCACTACAACCACCCGGCGGTCATCATCTGGGGCTTGGGCAACGAGAACGACTGGCCCGGCGATTTTCCGGAGTTTGATAAGGAGAAAATCCGCACGTTCATGAAGGAATTGAACGCGCTTTCGCACCAGCTCGATGCTTCGCGCTACACGGCCATTCGCCGCTGCGATTTCTGCAAGGATATCCCCGATGTGTATTCGCCCTCGATCTGGGCGGGCTGGTACCGCGGCATCTACACCGAGTACAAAGAAGTGACAGAGAAGGAGTTTCAGGGCGTGAAGCGCTTTCTGCACGTCGAGTGGGGCGGCGACAGCCACGCCGGCCGACACTCCGAAAACCCCGACAATGCTTTGGCCAAAATCAGCCGGGGGCAGGGCGCCGACGAGCGCTCCGGCGACGCGTCGCTGTTTGGCGGCAGCGCGCGCGTATCGAAAGACGGCGACTGGAGCGAAAGCTACCTCTGCAACCTCGTCGATTGGCACCTGAAGGAGCAAGAAACCATGCCCTGGCTCAGCGGCACGGCGTATTGGCCCTTCAAGGATTTCTCGACGCCTGTTCGCCCCGACAATCCCATACCGTACATGAACCAGAAGGGCGTGATCGAGCGCGATTTCACCAAAAAAGAAGCGTATTACGTCTTTCAGTCGTACTGGACCACCACGCCGATGGCGCACATCTACGGGCACTCATGGCCGGTGCGTTGGGGCGAGGCCGGCGAGCAGAAGATGGTGAAAGTGTACTCGAATTGCGAGCAGGCTGAGCTGTTTGTCAATGGCAAAAGCTACGGCGTGAAAAAGCGCAACAGCCAGGATTTCCCGGCGGCGGGCCTGCGGTGGCTGGTGACCTTCGATAACGCGGGCGAAAACACCATTAAAGTGGTAGCCCGCCAGGGCAAAACGGTGGTGCAGGACGAGATTCGGCAGCGCTACCAAACCGCCAAATGGAGCAAACCCGCCAAGCTCATTCTGGAGAAAACAGCTGAGCAAAATGGCCTCGCCACGGTGCAGGTGAAGCTACTCGATGCCCATGGCGTGCAGTGCCTAGATGCCGTCAATTGGGTGAGCTTTTCGCTCAGCGGCGACGGACAACTGCTAGACGACTTAGGCACGTCGTCGGGCTCGCGCAAGGTGCAGGTCTACAACGGGCGAGCCGTTATTCGAATGAAAACCAACGGCGGCAAAAGCGTGGTCGGCGTGCAGTCGGAGGGGATGGCTACGGCCTTGCTGCCCCTCTAGAGAAATCCGGTTTCTTGATTAGTTTGCGCAGGTATACTTTTGAAATTAAATAATGATTAACATAAATATCTCATTATCAAATACTTGTATAAATAAAGCGTTTGTATTTCTTGGCCTCCTTGCCTTGGCTACGTCGGCGGCAAATGCCCAGCGCACACGCCCCGACGAGATCCAGGTGATGGTGGTGGGTTTCGATCACCTAAACCAGCTTTACAACAAGCAGCCTTCTTCGGATGTGTTCAGCGCCAAAAAGCAGGCGGAGTTGGCCAAGCTGCGCGCGCGCTTAAAGCAGTTTCGGCCCGATGCTATACTGCTGGAAGCCGAGCCCAAGGAGCAACCCGAGATCGACAGCTTGTACGCCTTGTACCGGAGCGGACAACTCCAGCTTTCGGCGTTGCCCACGGGGCGCAGCGAACGGTATCAGGTGGGCTTTGCGCTGGCGAAAGAGCTAGATCTGCCGGCTCCGCAAGGCGTTGATTACTATGCCGCTACGTCGCAAAATTTATTAGCCACCGGCGACAACATCGAGGCCTTCAAGCAAGGCTTGCTGAAGTTGCAGACGACTTCCCGGCCGCTGAAGCGGCTGGTGCAGCACGATAGCCTGTCGGTCTACGATTACATTGCCCTGGCCAACACGCCCACGATGGTTTCGCTGATCCATCGGGTGCAATTCAATACGCCGGCGCTGGTCACCAACGGCGCGTTTTCCGCTACCGGCACGAATACCAACGACTTAGGCAAAGTGGATTTGGCTTACGTGGGGGCACATTACATCACGTTGTTCTACAACCGCAACCTGAAAATCTACTCCAATATTTTGCGGGCCCAGCAAAAGACTCAGGCCCGGCGCGTGCTGGTGATGCTGGGTCTGGCCCATGTGGGCGTACAGGAAGAACTGCTGGCCGCCAACCCCGATTATCAAGTGGTGCACGCCACTAAGTATCTGAAAACGAACCAGACGAAGCTGTTGCAGCCCAAGCAGTAACAAAGGCCGGCACCGCTTACAGTCCGCCGACGCCCCTCGCGTGCCCTGCTGCGCGAGGGGCGTCGGCGTTCTTATCGTTTTCTAATAATGTTCTAACGAAATTCTAATAGCCTTATAACCTGGCTTTAATTCTGGCTATAAGGTTTGGTTTTACCTTTGTAGAAGAAAATTCAACCTTCTGTTTTCGACGCTTTTTTGCCCGCTAAGCCGATGAGCAGTCCTGTTAAATACAGCTCCCGGCGCTGCCGATTGTAGCGGATCGGCCCGTTTTTTCCTGTTAGACATCCTGTTGCAACGCTGCTTTTGGGCAGCGCCAACTCCCTCATGCCTTTTCCGAACGCCTATGAACACTGCATCTGCAAAACCCCGTAGCTGGGATTTTTCTTATTTCAAAAGCGACTTACAGGGCGGCCTGGTGTCGTTTTTGGTGGCCGTGCCGCTGTGCCTGGGCATAGCGCTGGCTTCCGGGGCGCCGCTGTTTGCCGGCATTATTGCGGGCATCGTGGGCGGCTTGGTGGTGGGCGCCCTGAGCCGCTCGGCCGTGAGTATTTCGGGGCCGGAAGCGGGCCTTATTCTGGTGGTAGTGAGTGGCTTAGAATCACTGGGTTCGTTTAAAGCCCTGCAACTGGCCATCTGCGTGGCCGGCGTGATGCAGCTCGTACTGGGCGTGGCGAAGGCCGGCATCATCAGCAACTTCTTTCCTTCGTCAGTGATCAAAGGAATGCTGGCGGCGATCGGTATCATCTTGATATTGAAGCAGATACCGCACTTGCTCGGCTACGACGCCGACGCCGTAGAATCTTTAGCGCTGTTTTCGTGGAACGGCGGCAACCTCGAAGCCCTGCTCACGCACGCCATCCGCCAGATCAACCTTACGGCGCTGGCAATTGCTGCGACGTGCTTGGCCGTACTGCTGGGCTGGGAACGACCTTTTGTTAAGACGCATGCCGTGTTCTCGAAAATCCCGGCCGCGCTGGTGGTGGTACTGCTGGGCGTGGGCTTAAACGAAGTGGCGCGGGCACTCAACCCGGCGTATGCCTTGGGCGGTACGCACCTGGTGCAGCTACCCGTGCCGCAGAGCGCTGCCGAGTTTGTTGGCCTGTTTACGTTGCCCGATTTTTCGCAACTCACTAATCCACTGGTCTATCAGGCGGCCGTCGCAATTGCGCTGGTTGCTAGTTTAGAAGCGTTGCTGGCCGTAGAAGCTACCGACGAACTAGACCCGCTGAAGCGCAAAACGCCCACCAACCGCGAGCTAAAAGCCCAGGGTGTCGGCAACTTTGTGAGCGGTTTGCTGGGCGGCTTGCCCCTGACGTCGGTGATCGTGCGCAGTTCGGTGAGCATCAACGCCGGCGGGCGCACCAAGCTGGCGGCTCTGATGCACGGCAGTTTTCTGCTACTGAGCGTGGTGCTGTTTCCGCGCTTGCTCAACATGGTACCGTGGGCGGCACTGGCGGCCATTCTGCTGATTACGGGCTACAAACTGGCGCGCGTCAGCGTTTTCAAGCAGCACTTCCAAGCCGGCCTGACCGAGTTTCTGCCGTTCATCGTCACCATCGCGGCCATTCTGCTCACCGATTTGCTGATTGGCATCGGTATCGGCGCGGTGGTTGGGCTGTTTTTTATCCTGCGCGAAACCTACAAGAACGCTCACTTTTTTCAGCACTATACGGTACAAGGCCAAGAGCACCTGCGCATTAGCTTGGGCGAGCACGTGTCGTTTCTGAACAAAGCCAGCATCATGACCGTGCTCAAAGACATTCCGGCCGACACGACCGTGGAAATCGACGGCACCAACTCCGCCTACATCGACCGCGACGTGGTGGCAGCCATCGAGAACTTCCGCGAAACAGCCCGGCAGCGCAACATCCAGCTGATTTTTCTGCGCACCGGCGACAGCTACGCCCAAACCATCGCCGAGCAGCCGCACGTCAGTGGCAAAGAAGCCGACTTCGAGGCCTATTACAAGCTCTTCGAAAACAACCGCAACTGGGTAGCCGAAAAGCTACGGCGCAATCCGCGTTTCTTCGAGGCCGCGGCGCAGCAAACCCCCAAGTTCCTGTTCATTGGCTGCTCCGATAACCACGTGTCCGTCAGTGAGATAACGGGCACAGCACCCGGCGAAGTGTTTGTGCACCGCAACGTGGCCAACCTGGTGGTGAGTACCGATCTAAACCTGATGTCGGTGTTGCAGTACGCTGTGGATGTGCTTCACATTCAGCATATTATCGTGTGCGGACACTACGGCTGCCGGGGCGTGAAAGCCGCCATGCAAAACGTAGAAGCCGGGGTAGTTAGCAGCTGGCTCAGCAGCGTGCGGGAGGTGATGCAACGCCACCAGCACGAGTTGGGCAAGCTCGAAACTGAAGAGGAACGCTACCGCCGCCTCGTGGAGCTGAACGTGATCGAGCAGGTTTATAATCTGCACCAGACCGACACCCTGCAACAGGCATATCAGCGCCAGGCGAAAGTGCATTTGCACGGCTGGGTGTACGACCTGCACGGCGGCGTAATCCGCGATCTGGAAGTGGATGTGCGGCGTGATTTTGCCGAATACGACACGATTTTTCGGTATCAGGTAGCGCCTGAGGGGCTGCGCAAACTGTCTGGTGAGCTGTTTCAGGCGCCTTCCATTTACTCGATGAGCACGGGTGCCGGGCGCAGCCCCATCCTGGCCATTCCGCCCTTCGACGGCGACGATGCGCTGGGCGTGCCGTAGGGGCGTGGGGCCCCGAAAATTTCAAAACCTGTAGTACATTAACTTGTTCAAAACGTATTGCCAAGCCCTCCCGCGATAGTAAAAACACCACCCACAGTCGTAGCATCGGCAGTCATTATTTTTTCAAACCTGCTAATCCTGAACCGTTTGTGATGAAAATACTGATCGTAGAGGATGAGTTGAAAGTAGCTTCTTTCCTGAAAAGCGGGCTGCAAGACTACGGGCTGGAAGCGGCCGTGGCGCTGGATGCCGCTTCGGCCCAACGGATGCTGGCCGCCGCCGACTACACCGTGGTTATTCTGGACGTTAACCTGCCCGAAATGAGCGGGTTTGAGTTGTGCCGCTTCATTCGCCAGCAGTACGCCCAACTGCCCGTGCTCATGCTCACGGCCATGGGCTCGACGGACCACAAGCTCATGGGCTTCGACGCCGGCGCCGACGACTACTTGGTCAAGCCCTTTGAGTTTCAGGAGTTGCTGGCGCGGCTGCGGGTTCTGCACCGCCGCTACGCCGGCGCGGGTGAAGAGAGCGTATTGAAAGTGGCCGACTTAGAGCTGCACGGCAGCAGCAAACTTGTGAAACGCGGTGACAAGCGTATTGATCTGACTGCCAGAGAGTTAGCATTATTAGAATTTTTCATGCTGAACCAAGGGCGTGCGCTCACGCGGCAGGAAATTGTGGGCAAAGTCTGGGATCTGTCGTTCGATACGGGCACCAACGTAGTGGACGTGTACGTGAACTACCTGCGCAAAAAAATCGACAAGGATTTCTCGCCAAAACTCATTCATACGCTGAACGGCATCGGCTACATCCTCGAAGACCGCCACGCGTAACACATGATTCTGTTCTTGTTCCTGGGCTTTCTGGCGGGCGCGGCTTTGGTGGGAGGCGTGATGGGTTGGCAGCGCCAGCGCACGCGCCGAAGGTTGCAGGAAATGGCGGCTCAAGTAGAAGCAATCCGCGTTTCCAGCCTCAACCAGCGCTTGTCACTTGATGCGAAATCAGGAGCGGAGGCGCCGCTACTCCATAGCCTCAACAACTTGCTTGCGCGCCTGCAAAACGTGTTCGAGAGCCAACGCAGCTTTGTGATCAACGCGTCGCACAAGCTGCGCACGCCGCTCACCATGATCACCGGCCAAATAGAGGTCACACTCATCAAAGCGCGCACCGCCGAGGAGCACGAGCAAACGTGGCGCTCGGTGTTGCAGGATATTTCGCGCCTCAATCAACTTTCCAACGACCTGCTGGAACTGGCCCAACTCAGCGCCGACCGCTTCCGCTTGGTTCCGCAGCCCGTAGCGCTCGACGAAGTGATTTACCAGGCCGGTGCCAAACTGAAAGCCCGGCGCCCCAGCTACCAAATAAAGCTGGAGTTTGCCCCACAGCTGGACGAACTCGACGGCCCCCTCACCGTACCCGGCGACGCGCATCTGCTGGAGCAAGCCTTCCTGCATCTGTTGGAAAATGGCTGCAAGTTTTCGCCCGACCGGCAAGTGCGCGTGGAACTGGGGCTGGACGCAGAACACGCCGTTCTACAATTTCAAGACCACGGCAGCGGCATTGCCGCCCCCGAGTTGCCGCGCATTTTCGAGCCTTTTTTTCGGGGAGCAAATGCGCGGCAGGTGCCGGGTCACGGCATTGGGTTGGCGCTGGTGCAGGGCGTGATGCAGCTGCACCAAGGAAGCATTGAAGTAGCGCCGGCGCCGGAAGTAGGTACTACTTTTATCGTGCGGCTACCATTGTGAGAACATTCACAAGTGATTGATATTCAATTGATTATTGATATTCTCGCTATTCAAATCCGTTGGCGCTGTTTGTTTCAGAAGGGCCTTGCTGCGGGCGTCGGCGCTGGTTTGCGTTGTCGGCGTTCTGCTGCCCAAACTGGTAGCTGAACGAGAGGAACGCGATGCGCGATTCGCGCTTGTTGTGGCTTACGGCGTCGAGGCCGGGGCCATAGGCGTCGAAGTTAAAGCGCAGGGTATTAAACACATCCGAAACGCGTAGCGAGAGACTGCCCCGATCGTGGAGGACAGTGTACTTGGCGGCAAAGTCGGTGTTGAATGACGTCTGCCGACGGCCCTGTGCCGTCACGACCGGTGAGCGGTAGTTCACCGACACTTGCAAATCCAGCTTTTTCACGGGCGTAATCGTGGTGTTGAGCCGGCTGGTGTACACAAAGTTACTGTTGTTGATGTCGGAGCTGGGGCCACTTCCTTTGATGATACGGCGAAAAGCCGAGGCCGTACCGTTGAGCTTCCAGAAGGAAGCGAGGCTGGTAGCGCCTACCAACTCCAGGCCATAGTTGGTTTCGTCGCCCAGGTTCAGGCGCGTGTTGCTGGTGACTTGGTTGCCGGTGAGCGGGTCGGCAATAACCTCCCGATACCCTTTGATGGTCTGGGTTTCGAGGTTGTAGAAGGCCGTGGTGGTGAAGGAGCTGTTTTTACCGAAAAACTTCTGGTGCCCTAGCTCCACGGCGTGAATGTATTCGGGCAGCAGATACGGATTGCCGGTATTGAGGTTGAGCGGATCGGAGCGGTCAGTGAAGGGGTTCAGCTCACCTTGGTCGGGGCGCTGCACGCGCTTGGAGTAGCTCAGCCGCACCTGCTGATCTTCGCTCAGCTCGTAAGCCAGTACGGCGCTAGGGAAAATGTTCAGGTAGCTGCGCCGGAACTGCTGGCCCGTGGAAAGCTGCTCGCCGTGGGTGTTGGTTTGCTCAGCGCGCAAGCCTGCCTGGTAGCTCAGGTGGCCGCTGGCGTTGCCATAAGTAGCATAAGCCGCCTGAATATATTCTTGGTAGAGAAAGCGGTTGGAAGGGTCGAAGCGCAGGGGTACGGAACTGGTGAAACGATAATCGTTGTCGTAGCGGCGCCACACACTTTTGGCGCCGGTTTCAAACCGCCCTTTTTCACCAAAAGGCTGTACGTAATCCACCTGCCCGGAGCCTTGGTTGAGCTGGTTGCGGAAGGATTGCTGCTGCTGTGGCGTGGCGCCGCCATCGAGGTAAAACAGGCGCGAATCGAGGGTGCTCTGGCCGCGCAAAGGGGTGTAAATGGCGCTGGCCGTCAGTTCGCGGCCCTTGTGCTCGGCCCAGGTACGGCGGTAGTCCAGCGTGATGTCGGCCGAGCGGTTTTGGCTGTGCGTGCTGTTGTAGCGGTTGTTGGTGCCTACCGAGTCGGGCGAAACCTGCCCGTAGAGCTGCCGGGTCTGGCGCGAGTAGATGTTCTCCCAGCTGTGGCCTTCGTTGTAGCGCGGCTGCACCGAAAAAGTCAGCGTTTGCTCAGGCGTAAAACTGTAATCGACCCCCACCCGCAGGGCATGCGAAGTATTGTAGTTGACGCCGTGGCGGTTCTGACGCAGCGTGAGCAGCTGCTCCGTCGATTGCGGCAGCCCGTTGGAGCCGGTGCGGGTAACCTGGCCCCGCGTGGTTTGGTCAAGGGAGCCATAGCCAGTCCGGCGGTCCTGGCGGAAGTCGTAGGTACTGAATACGTTAGCCTTGCCTTTGTGGTAGTTCAGGTTCAGCGAACCGTTGTACTTGTCCTTGGAACCGATGCCCGCGGTGGCCACGCCGTTGAGGCCATCTTTGCGGTTCTTCTTCAGCACAATGTTGATGATGCCCGCCGCGCCTTCAGCATCGTAACGTGCTGATGGATTGGTGATTACCTCCACACTTTCAATCTGCGAGGCCGGGATCTGGTCGAGCGAAGTGGCCCGCCCGCCGCCCGCCGCTCCGGAAGGCTTGCCGTCGATGAAGATGGTAACGGCGCTGGAGCCGCGCAGGCTCACTGAACCGTTTTGGTCCACCGTGACGGAGGGCACGTTCTGAAGCACATCGGAAGCCGTGCCGCCCACGGCGGTCAGGTCTTTGGCCACGTTTACTACTTTCTTGTCGAGGTTGCCCTGCACCACGGCGCGCTCGCCCTGCACTACCACGTCCTTGAGTTGTGTAGCAGTAGCGCGCAGGCGCAGAATGCCCAACTGTAGATCGGGTGCGGTGGCCGTTACGGCTACGGGCTTGCGGCCGGTGCGGTAGCCCAGCGCCGTCGCCCGTAGTGAATAGCTGCCAACGGCAACATTGACAAGGCTAAATACCCCATTGTCAGAGGTTTGCGCGCCGGCCACAAAGCTGGAATCCTGGGTCCGCAACAGCACAACGTTGGCAAAAGGCAAAGGCTGGTTGGTGGCAGCATCCAGTAAAGTACCCCTGATAGCGCCTGTCTGGGCCTGCACTAATAACGGAAATAACCCAACTAACAGAGCCAGCAACACTGCCGACCGATATGAACTTATAAACTTAACCATCCTGCAAAAGTACGCCGTCGGGCAGCCAAAAACGCGAGCTTCCCGACGGCTATTAACCTGAGTCTTTTTGTTTTACTGCGCCTCAGAGGCTTTTTTCACTTCCTTGCCGTCGGCGTTAAACAGCACGTCCCGTTTCTTGCCGGCTTTGCTTACTTCCGCTTCGTAGGTAGTGGCACCGGTAGCGGCCGTCACGATTTTGGCGGCTTCGGTCACTTTGTAGCTGCTGTACTGGCTGGCAAGCGTAGTACGTACTGGGGCAGGTAGCTGACTAACAGGTAGTTCGGTTTCTGTTTCCAATAAGGTGCCAGTTGGCGTTATCACCACCGACATTTCATCCTTCCCTTGTTTAAAGCCAGCCTCGTAATTGCCGTCTTCCTTTTCCCATTTCACTTCTTTGGCGTTGGAATGGGCTTTTTTGAAGGCGGCTACGGCGGCGGCAGGGACTTTGGCGGCGGGAATAGTCTGGGCTTGGGCAGTCAGCGACAGGGCGGCGAGTAAGACTGGCAACAGGATCTTTTTCATAAGAATTACAGGAAGTCAGTGAGGGTGAGGCTGCAAGCTTACCTACGCTTTCTGTAGTTTTTCTGAGGGGCGCTAGAGTATGTGGCCGTACAGGCGCACACTGTCAATAGCACCTCATGCAGAGCAGGAGCGCAGCATCGCTGCCGCTTCGTTGAAATTACTACTGCCACGTCAGCAGTAGAGGTGCTGCGCTCCCGTTCTGCATGGCCGCCTTTTATGTCCCTGCTGGCCACATATTTCTGTACTGCTTTGGTTATATAAATAAGTGATAATCAATAATTTATATCTTTATCGAAACTCTACGTGCAATGTGTGCAGCGACTCTGGAGCGGCAAATGTGTAACGTAGCCGGAAGCCGTAGTGCGTACAAATCTGCTGCACAATGGATAGGCCCAGGCCCGGCGAATCGGAGGCGGCGTTGTGCTTGCGGAAGCGGCCGAGCAGCTGCATTGGGTCGCCGCTGAGGGGCGGGCCAGTGTTCACGACCTCCAGCGTGTTCGCCGTAACGGTTACCTGCAGGCCGCCTTTTTGAAGGTTGTGCTTGATGGCATTTTGCAGAAGGTTGCTGACCAGCGAATCGGCCAGCGAAGGGTGCATAACCACCGCAAGTGGAGCCGTGAGCAGGAGCTGCGGCTCGATCTCTTTGGCTTCCAGAAAGTCTTGCAGCTGCGCGAGTTTGTCCGCCACCAACTCGTCGAGGCGCAGCGGCGCGGCGTCGGTAAACTGCCGGTTTTCAATCTTGCTGAGTAGCGTAAGCGCCTGATGCAGCCGCGACAGCCGCAGGGCGGCGCGGTAGAGATCGTGCACCGACTCCGCCGCCGTTTCGGGCAGCTCGGGCAGCTGCATGAGCTGCTCGAGCTTGGCTTGCATGATGGCCAGCGGCGTCTGGGTTTCGTGGGCAGCGTTTTCGGTGAATTCCTTTAGGGCCCGGTAGTCGGCGGCCACGCGTTGCGTGAGTTGGGTCACGGCTTGGTTTAGCTCGCTGAACTCGTCGATGGGCGTGGGCGGCAATACCAACGACTGCGGCTGTTGCAGCTGGTAGCCGCGCAACACGCCCAACGTCTGCTGAAACGGCGCCCACAGCCACCGCGACAGCCAGCGATTTAGCAGCACTAAGCTGCTGAACAGCAAGCCCATAACCACCAGCATCACCGTCAGGACCACTTCCAGCACGTCTTCGGTTTCGATCAGCGATTTGCGCAGCGTAATCCAATACGGCTGCCCCTGCACCGTTACCGGAAAAGTAAGCTCCCGAAAGGGCACGCTGCTGCGCTCCACGGGGTCGAAGAGCACCGTGTCGCCAAGCCCGGTCCGGTGCGCCTTGCGGCTGAGGGTGAGCTCCGTAGGGTCGGTGATGGGCGGTAGCGCGCGGGTTTCTTGGATGCGCTTGCTCACATAGGACTGGTGCAATTCCAGTTGCTCGTCTACCTCGTCAGCCAGAATTTTCTGCATACCAACATACAGCACGCCCGTTCCCAGCACGAACAGCACCGTGGCCAGGGCCAAATAATAGCGATTGGTAGTGGTGAGCAGCTTCACTCGGTTTCCAGCTTGTAACCCAGGCCGTAAATGGTGCGGATGTAATTATCGGCACCCAACTCCTGCAACTTCTTGCGCAGGTTTTTGAGGTGCGTGTAAATAAAGTCAAACGAATCGGCCATATCAGCCGCGTCGCCCCAGATGTGCTCGGCAATGGCTTCCTTTGTCAGCACGCGGTTGGGGTTAGCCAGAAAAAACAGCAGCAAGTCGTACTCCTTACGGGTGAGCGTAACCGGCTGATCGTGAACCAGAACCAAGGCCTGTTCGGGAAACACGGTCAGGTCGCGGAAAGCAAGGTGGCGTTGCCCCTGAAACTGCCGCCGGCGCAAAATGGCGCGCAGGCGGGCGTTCAATTCAGCCAGATGAAAAGGCTTTGGCAGGTAGTCATCGGCGCCCAGCTCCAGGCCCTGCACCTTGTCGTCGAGGGCATCGCGGGCCGAGATGATGAGCACGCCTGCCTCCGACTTATCGGCCTTGAGGGTGCGTACCAAGTTCAGGCCGTTGCCGTCGGGCAGCGTCAGGTCGATGAGCACGCAGTCGTATTGGTACAGCTTGATTTTCTCATGCGCCTGCTGGTAGCTCTCAGCCGTTTCGCACACGTAGCCGCCGTGGCGCAGAAACTCCAGCAGCGTTGTGCGCAGCGGCACTTCGTCTTCAACAATCAAGACTTTCAAAGCAACGGCGAAAAGAGGAACAGTAGAAAAATGTGGGGTATATCGATCGGCCAAGCAAAGCTTGAATTCTGAAGATAGGCTGTAGTTGCAAAGGAACGCAACTTGAGCCCGGCCGAGGCGTAGGAGAGCGCATCCTAACATCCGGCATCCTAAATTCACAGAGTGGCTTTCGTCAGGTTTTCCTCAGAATCAAGCTTCTCCTTTGCAACGTCCACTTGCTGCTTGCTGCCCTTGTCTGTATATAGCCTAACTTCGTTTCTTTCTCGCTGGCGCTGGGTATCTATCTGTTTTGCAGCGCTTTGCATAATAACGCCCGGCTGTCCGGCTCAGGCGCAGGACGGCGTCCGGACGCTGGATGCGTTTTTGCAGCTGGCCCGCCAAAACAGCCCGCTGCTGCTCGACAACGCCGGGCAGGTGGCCCAGGTCCGCCTCGATAGCCTGCGCCGACGTGCTTTGCAACGCCCGCAGGTAACTGGCAACGCCGCGGCCGTGGCGGCGCCCATCATCCGGCGCAACACTACTACCGGCGACGGCGGCTTAGGCTACGACGAAGCCGTATCGAACGGGGGCAACTACACTGCCTACGTGGGCGCCACGCAGCCGCTTTTCAACGCCCCCACGCTCCGCAACGATTACCAGGTGCTGGCCAACCAGGGCGTGGCCCTGCGCAACACGGGCCGGCTGGCGGCGCTGGACTTGCGCCGCTCCATCACCGATCAGTTCCTGACTGCTTTTGCCGCCCAGCAGCAATGGTCGTACAGCCAGTCGTTGCTGCGGCAGCTGCGGCAGCAAGATGAACTGTTGCGCCGCCTGGTAAACGGAGGCGTGTACAAGCAAACCCAATACCTAACCTACTATGCCTCAGTGCGCAACCAAGAGGTGACCGTGCTGCAAAACGAGCTCAGCTACCGCCGCGAGCTAGGCACGCTGCGCTACCTGAGCGGGGTGATTGACACAACGTTACTGCTGGTCGAAAGGCCCGCGCCGCCCACGCACCGACAGCTGGCCGGCCTGGGCTCAATCACGCAGCAGCAGTATGTGCTGGACAGTCTGCGGATTGGCCTGGCCCGCCGCGCCATCGACCTGACCTACCGTCCGCAGGTGAGTTGGGTGGCTGATATTGGTTTGCAATCCTCTACGCTTCAGCGGTTTGGCAACCACGCGGGCTTCAGCGGCGGCCTGGTATTGTCGGTGCCGATTTTTGACGGACACCAGCGCCAGATTGCGTACAGTCGGCTGGCCGTGGACGACCGGATTCGGCAGGGCTACCGTACCTTTCTCACGCGCCAGCGCCGCCAGCAATACGACCAGCTTTCGGGCTTGGCCCGCGCCTCCGACCGGCTGCTGGCTACTATTCGGCAGCAAATCAGCATTGCCAACACCCTCATCGAAGCGGGCCGCAGCCAACTGGCCGCCGGCGACATTTCCATTCTCGATTACCTGCTGCTCATCACCAGCTACCGCGACCTGCAATTCAGCCTCGCGCAAGCCGAAACCGAACGCCTGCGCAACCTCTACGCTCTCGACTACCTCGCGGAATAAGTTGCGAAGCGTATTCTGTAAGACATTGTATATGAATGAGTTACTTGTTTACTTCTTTCGAGCACATTCAGCCCTAAGAGGAGTTGGCTTGGCGGTGACGTTGCTGCTTTTCACGCAGTGTGGCGGCGCTGCCCCAGCCGACGAAGCCGATGCCGTGGAAGAAGTGCATGCCCGCGCCGCCGTTACGGTGGGCCGTGTGCAGCCGGACACCGTGACGGACGTGCTACACCTGAGCGCCGTGACGGCCTATCCGGCAAAAGATGTGCTGCGGGCCACCACTACCGGCTACCTCATCGCGCCGGTGCCGGTGCTGGGCCAGCGCGTAGGAGCTGGGCAAACGGTGTTTACCCTGCAAACCAAAGAGTCGCGTACGCTGCACCTCGACAAGCTCACCGGCGATCCGCGGCTGCATTTCAGCGGCATTATCCGCATTCCGAGTCCGCGGGCGGGCGTGATCGCTACCGTGGATAAGCTGGCCGGCGACTACGTGCAGGACGGCGAGCAGCTCGGCACCGTGTACGACCAAACCCGGTTCGGCTTTCAGCTCGACGTGCCCGTAACCCAGCTGCGCTACGTGCGCACTGGCCAGCACTGCCGCATCACGCTGCCCGACGGCCGCGTACTGGAAGGCGTAGTGGCCGAAGCCCTGCCCGCCGCCGACGTAAGCATCCAGACCCAGCGCTACACCATCCGGCCCGTCGGGAAGGTGCCGCAGTTGCCTGAAAACCTAGCGGTTACGGTAGATCTCGACAAAACTGCACCGCAAGTAGCCAACACGCTGCCCCGCGAAGCCGTGCTCACCGACGAAACCCAGACCAACTTCTGGGTGATGCGCCTGCTCAATGACAGCACCGCCGTGAAAGTCCCGGTGAAAACCGGTCCCGAGCAAAACGGCCGCGTGGTGGTCCTCAGCCCGAAATTTTCTCCTCAAGACCGCATCGTGCTCACCGGCAACTACGGCCTGGAAGACACGGCTGCGGTGAAGCTCACCCGCTAACGCCGCCCCTCATGCGCCAATCTGTCTTTCAAGCGTACAAAGCCCCGATTGCCGTATTGCTGGCGCTGGGGCTGGCAATGGGCGTGTTGGCCTACCAGCGCATCAACGTGGCGCTGTTTCCGGAAGTGACGTTTCCGAAGGTAAAGGTCATTGCCGATAACGGTCTGCAACCCGTTGATAGAATGATGGTTACGGTAACCAAGCCCATGGAAGATGCCATGAAGCAGGTGCCGGGCCTCACGCTGCTACGCTCGACCACGAGTCGCGGCAGCTGCGAAATTTCGGCCTACCTCGACTGGAACGTGGACGTCGTGCGCAGCCAGCAAACCATCGAATCGCGCCTGAATCAGATTCGTGCCGACCTGCCGCCGACCACCCAAATCACCGTCGAGCGCATGAATCCGGCCATTTTGCCAGTGATGGGCTATACCCTGGAAGCGCCGGGCCGCAGCGCCCTGGAGCTACGCCGGCTGGCGCTGTACACCATCAAACCCTTTCTGTCTCAGGTAGATGGCGTGTCGGCGGTGCAGGTGCAGGGCGGACGCACCAAGGAGTTTCAGGTGGAGCTGCTGCCCGACCAGCTAGCGGCCTTGGGCCTGACGCCCAACGCCGTGAGTACCATGCTTGGGCAGACCAACTTCGTGCAGTCGAACGGCTATCTGTCCGACTACCGCCGCCTCTACCTGACCACCACCGACGCTACCATCCACACCAAAGATGACCTCGAAAACGTGGTTCTGCGCAACGACGGCCGCCGCATCGTGCGTCTGGCCGACGTGGCCACCGTGCGCCTCGGCGAGCAGCAGGAATACACCCGCATCAACGCCAACGGCCACGATGCGGTGCTGATTTCAGTGTTGCGCCAGCCTGACGCCAACGTGGTGCAGGTGTCCGACGGGGTGCGCGCCAAGGTGAAAAGCCTGCAAGGCGGCCTGCCCAAAGGCATTACGCTGCGGCCCTACTACGACCAGGCCGATTTTGTGGCGGAAGTAGTGCGCTCCGTGCAGGATTCACTCTGGATTGGCCTGGCGCTTGCCTTGGCCGTTACGGCGCTGTTTCTGCGTTCGTGGCGCGCTTCGCTCACCATTTTGCTGACCATTCCGCTGGCGCTGGCTTTTACCATTGCGGTGCTGTATTTCGGGCTGGGCTATTCCTTTAACATCATGACCCTGGGCGCGTTAGCCGCCGCCATCGGCCTGATGATCGACGATGCGGTGGTGATGGTGGAGCAGCTGCACCGCGTGGGCGAGGAGCACCCTGCGGCTTCTACCTCCGAAATCGTGGCCCGCTCAGTACAGCATTTGCTGCCGGCGCTTATCGGGTCTTCGCTGAGCACCATCGTGATTTTCCTGCCTTTTGCGCTGCTGGGCGGCGTGGCCGGAGCGTACTTTAAAGTGCTGGCTACCACGATGGTAGTTGCCCTTATCTGTTCGTTTTTGGTGGCGTGGCTGGGCTTGCCGGTGCTGTATCTGCTGCTCACCAGCCTAGGCATCCGCCAGCCAAAGGAAACCCGCACCAAAGACCGCCTCGATCAGCCGGAGCCATTTCCTAAGCCATCGCCGGCACTGCTAGTGCCCGATGCCGCCGGCCACCTGGTCGATGAAGCTGCCGATCCCGGCCTCATCGACGCCGCCCACCACGAGATTCCGTGGGTGCGCTCAGTGATCCGGCACCCAGCCTACAGTGTGGTGGGCGTGGTCGTCTTAGTAGGGCTCATGTGGTTTATCATTCCGCGCCTGGCTACTGGTTTTCTGCCCGAAATGGACGAAGGCTCCATTGTGCTCGACTACGAATCGCCGCCGGGCACGTCGCTGGAAGAAACTGACCGAATGCTGCGCGCGTCCGAAAAGCTCATTTTGCAAGTGCCCGAAGTGGCCAGCTACACGCGCCGCACGGGCACGCAAATGGGCTTTTTCATCACCGAACCCAACAGCGGGGACTTCCTGATCAGCCTCAAAACCAACCGCGATCGTACCACCGATGAAGTCATCGACGACATCCGGCAGCGCATCGAAAGCTCGCAGCCGGCCCTGATTATTGATTTTGGGCAGGTGATCGGCGACATGCTCGGCGATTTGATGAGCACGGTGCAACCCATTGAGATTAAGGTATTTGGCCCCGATGCCACCCGGCGTTATGCCTTGGCCCGGCAAGTGGCTGATATTGTGGAGCATACGGATGGCACAGCTGATGTGTACAACGGCATCCTGCGCGTAGGACCCTCCATCGACGTGCGGCCCGACCCGCGCCGGCTGGCGCAGTTTGGCATCACCGGCACCGATTTTCAGTCGCAGCTCCAGACCCAGCTCGAAGGCGTAGTGGCCGGCGATGTGCTGGAAGGCGAGCAGTTGCTAAACATTCGGCTGCGCTACCCGCGCGCCACCACGGCCAGCTTGCAGGAAGTACGCCAACAGCCCATTTTCCTGCCCAATGGCGGACGCCGCCGCCTCTCCGACCTGGCCGACGTGAGCGTGACGTCGGGCGGGGCCGAATTGGAGCGGGAAAACCTGCAGGCCATGACCGCCGTGACGGCCCGCCTCAACGGCCGCGACCTGGGCTCGGCAATGAGCGACATTCGCCAGAAGCTCGACCGCCAACTGAACCTGTCACCGGGCTATTTCATTCAGTATGGCGGCAGCTACGCCGAGCAGCAGCAGTCGTTTCAGGAGCTGTTGACCATCCTGATTAGCGCCTGCCTGTTGGTATTTGCGGTGGGGCTATTCCTGTTCCGCGACCTGAAAGCGGCGGCGCTCATCCTGCTGGTGGCGGTGCTGGGCCCGGCCGGGGGTAGTTTGGCGCTTTACCTCACGGGTACGCCCCTGAACGTGGGTTCCTACACCGGCCTTATTATGGTGGTCGGCATCATCGGCGAGAACGCCATTTTCACCTTCCAGCAATTCAACGATGCCCGCCGCGACGCGCCCATCGAGCAGTCCATCGGCTATGCCATCGCAGCCCGTTTGCGCCCCAAGCTCATGACGGCCCTCTCGGCTATTGCGGCCCTGCTGCCGCTGGCTTTGGGCATCGGGGCGGGGGCACAGCTGCACCAGCCGCTGGCCATCGCTGTAATTGGCGGCCTGCTGCTGGCGCTTCCATTGCTGTTGGTGGTACTGCCGAGTCTGCTGCGGATTGCTTATAGCCGCAAAGAAAAAGCCGCGCCGGCCGTGGCCGTGGCATAAAATCCTGAATTATATAAATGATTGGTAGTCAGATGTTTGTATAAACATCTGTGACTAACTCGTTTTTGTCGCTTCCGGTTCTACCGACATGGCACCCCGCGGGGGCCACTCTCCGGCACCAGTCCGATTGAAGAGATTATAACGGACAAAGTATTAATAGATAGATAGTTACACAGGTCAGTGCCAATAGGCCACTCCGGCCCGCCACCATGTGCGCAGTTGATGGAAATCGGGCGAGAACAGCAGGTGCAGACCCGCCACCCAGCCTACCGAGCATACCCAGCCGGCCAGCACATCGGAAGGATAATGTACACCCAGATACATGCGCGAAAGGCCCACGCCCAACGCAAACAGACCGCCGGCCATGCCAACCACCCAGCGCCACGGACTTCGCCAGAGCAGAAACGCCAAGGCCGCCGCAAGCGCCGCTGAGCCCATGGCGTGGCCACTGGGAAAGCTGTAGAACTTGGCCGGGGCAATAGACACCCACAACGCCGGGCGCGGCCGGCCGAAAATCGTCTTGGCCAGTACGTTCAGCACCACCGCGCCGCCCACCGACAGGGTGAAAAACAGCGCCTGCATGCGGTAGTGCCGCACCAGCAAGCTCAGCGCAATAACCCCGGCGATGATGGTCATGACCTCAGGGCCGCCTACGGTGGTAAGCGCCACGGCAAGCTTATCGAGCGCCGGGCTTTCCTGCCGGTGCAGCCACTGCAAAATGGGCTGGTCGCCGATAAAGCCGCCGCTTTCCCAAATGTCCTCGGCAACCTCCACGAAAATAAACCAGGGCGCCGCGATGCCCAGCACCAGCAACGCCAGCAACGGCCCTTGCCCGCGCAGGGCCGCGCGTACCTTCCGATAAAACAGAAACAGGCGTTCGTTCATCGGCCAAATTCCAGAACCTGAAACGTACCCGGCACAATGCTGGGCCGGGGCCGCGGCGTTTCGGTAGTAGGGGCCGGCGTGGCTCCGTACTGCGCCGTGCTCAGAAACAGGTGGTGCGTAGTGGGGTCGAGGGCAATGGTGCGGGCCCCGCGCGCCGAAGCAATGGTTTCGGTTCGGAAGCGGGCGGGCGAGTCTTCGTGAATGACCGTGAGCGTGCCTTCGCCGTTGGACGTGATGGCTGCCTGCGCGGCCTCATCGAATACAGCTCCGTCGACGCCCTTGCCAATGGGTACCTGCGCTACCACCTTGCCCGACTCCGAATCGAGCACTATGGCCTTGCCGTTGCCGCAAACGCTGAACAGGCGGTGATGCGCCCGGTCGAAGGCCAGACCGCTGGGCTCCTCGCCCGGCGCCACCGACCAGCGGTGCTTTACGGCCAGCGTTTTGGCGTCGAAAACCACGATCTCGTTGGTATCTTCCAGATTAACAAATACTTGGCCTTTGCCATCGGAAACGCCCGCTTCGGGTGCGCCGCCCAGCGCCACGGTGCCTACTACTTTATCGGTAGCCGCGTCGATGACGGTGGCGCTGGCCCCGCCGTTGTTGAACACGAACACACGGCCCGAATACTCGTCGTAGAACACGGCGTCGGGCTTGGTGCCGGTGGGCAGCGACGCGGTTTCTTTCAGGGTGTTCAGGTCGAAAACCGTGACCGTATTGCTACGACCATTGGTGATGTAGCCGCGGCCCAGCTTCGGCACAGGCGCAATGCCGTGCACGCCGGGCGTATTCGAAATAACGCCAGCTTTCTGGTGGGTGTGCAGGTCGAGCACCTCTACTTGCGTCGCGTGCGAGAGGTAAAGCCGCTGCGCCACCGGGTCGACGGCGAGGTAATCCCAGCCGCCTTCGCCGCCCACAGTAGTTGTCTGGAGCAGGTGGTAGCTCGCTGCTTTGCTGGCAGTAGCAGGCTTGGTTTGGGCCTGCGCCGCCACAGCGCAACCGCCGAGCAGCAGGAAAGAGAGAAATGATTTCATGAAAAGTGAGGAGATATAAGTTACTGTTAGTCAGTTATTTATTGGGGTGCCACGTCAGGCCGAGGCCCATGCCGCCGGGTTGCCAAGCAGGGTAGAAGCTGGTGTCTTCCAGAATATGCGGCTGGCGTCCCCAGCGGTTGCGGTGGGTCAGGTAGCCCAGGTGGGCCGAGAGGATGCCGAAGCCCGCGCCGGCCACCACATCGCTTTGCCAGTGCTTGTTATTAATCATGCGCAGGGCGGCCACGCCAGTAGCAATGGTGTAAGCCCCTACGCCGTACCACTGGCTTTTGTCGCGGAACTCCGTGTGCACGATGCTGGCGGCCAGAAACGCCTGGGCCGTGTGGCCCGACGGAAACGAGAGATTATCCGAGCCGTCGGGCCGCCGCTCATGCGACATAAATTTGACGGCATACGTGCTGGCCAGCATAATCAGCTCCGACTTGCCAATCACCAATAGCGTATTGATGCGGTCGTCGCGCGACTCCACGCCGGACAGGGCCACGAGGCCTAATTCGGCGTAGGGTACAAAAATCAGGATGTTGTCGAGGCTGGTGTGGTAAGTAGGGAAGAGCTTGTGAATGTCGCGGTTGGCTTGTTGATTGGTGTAAAAACCGCCCCCGTTGAAGGTATACGCTCCGTAACCGATCATCACGGCCGGCACAACGGCGGCTTTGACCAGTTTGCCTCGGTACCAAGGCTTTTTCACTGCGGACGGAATGCCGCTCGGATTTTCAAACTTGTGCGTCGTGTCCGCCGGCGCAGAAACGGGTGGCGTAACCTGAGCCGCAACCGGGTAAATCGCCGACACCGTCAGCGTCGTTGCCAAGGCAAAACGATACCATAAGGAGTTCATCAACAGTAACTTATAATACGGTCCATCATCGTTCCGATGACCTGCCCAATCGGTCAGGAAAAGAGTGTACGCAGCGATTCTGTAGGAATTCTGTGGAAGCCGCTGCAGAGTCCCGCCGGCTTTGCGCCGGGCGTGTCGCCCAACGCAAAGCCGGCTGCGTACCGTTGGGCTTTTTCAAGATTATCGGGTGTAGAAGCTGTTTTTTGGAGACCCTGCCCAAAGTTGCATTTGTCCAACAAACTCTTTACTTGCAGGCGATTAACCCGCTTATCTCATGGAAGTCGACGTTTTGAAATTCCCGGCAGTGCGTAATTACATTGCTGGACAATTTGTAGAAGATGCGCACCCGCGCACCCTAGACATCTTCAGCCCCCTCAGCGGCGCCGTTATTTCCACGGTGCCCCTCAGCGGGAGCGAGGCTCTGAACCAAGCCGTGGAAGCCGCCAAAGCCGCTTTTCCCGCGTGGTCGGCGATGCCGATCAAAGAGCGAGTGCAGGTGTTCTATCGATACAAAACGTTGCTCGACAAGCACTTGCAGGAGCTCACAATGTTGGTGCACGAAGAAAACGGCAAAACCCTCGACGAAGCCCGCGCCGAAGTCGAGAAGGCGATCGAGCTGACGGAGTTTGCGTGTTCGCTGCCGCAGCTGGTGGCTGGCGAATTGCTGGAAGTCAGCCAGGGCGTGGAGTGCCGGGTCGAGCGCAAGCCGCTGGGTGTGGTAGCGTCTATTGCGCCGTTCAACTTCCCCAACATGGTGCCGCACTGGACCATTCCGAACGCCATTGCCCTGGGCAACTGCATGATCCTCAAGCCTTCCGAGCAAGTGCCCATCAGTGCCGGTCGCATTGCCGAACTGTTGAAAGAAGCCGGTTTGCCCGACGGGGTGTTCAACGTAGTAAACGGCGACAAAGAAATTGTGGAAGCCATCTGCGACCATCCCGACATCAAAGCGGTGTCGTTTGTGGGCTCCACCAAAATCGCCAAGGTGGTCTACCAGCGCGCGACTTCCAACCTGAAGCGCTGCGTGGCGCTGGGCGGCGCCAAAAACCACCTACTCGTGCTGCCCGATGCGCACGTCGACATGACGGCCTCCAACGTAGCCGCTTCGATGTCGGGTTGCGCGGGGCAGCGCTGCATGGCCGGTTCGGCGATGGTGGCCGTGGGCTCTGTCGATCATATTATTACGCGGCTGGTAGAAGAAGCTCGCAAAATTGTGCCGGGCAAAAACCTGGGCTCCGTGATTAGCCAGCAGGCCAAAGAGCGCATCGAGCGCTACATCACGGAAGCCGAGCAAGCCGGCGCCAAAGTGCTGCTCGATGGCCGCAACGCGGTGGTAGCCGGGCAAGAAGACGGCTATTACGTGGGCCCCACGGTCATCGACCACGTGACGCCCGACATGGCCATTGCCAAGGAAGAAGTGTTCGGACCAGTGCTGGCCATCATCCGCGCCGAAAATCTCGACGAAGCGCTGGACATTGAAAATTCCTCGAATTATGGCAACGCCGCCTCCGTGTTTACGCAAAGCGGCGGGCTGGCGCGCTACGTGATGGAAAACGCATCGGCCGGCATGATTGGCGTCAACATCGGCGTACCGGTGCCCCGCGAGCCGTTCTCGTTCGGCGGCTGGAACGAATCGAAGTTTGGCGCCTGCGACATCACCGGCAAAAGCTCAATCGAATTCTGGACGCAGTTGAAGAAGGTGACCACCAAGTGGAACCCGGAGTCGAGGGTTAATTGGATGAGTTAGGGTTTTGAATAGAATGTTGATAATCAAAAAATTATAGATTAAATCGTCTATCATCCTGAGCTTGCGAAGGACCTTCTGACACCTGTTGTTCTGGCGTGATAAGGTCCTTCGCAAGCTCAGGATGACAGATCGGTAAAAACGAAATTCCCACCCCACCTCCCCATGGAAACCTCCACCGATATCGATAAAGAGCAGATTCTGCACGACAACCTTGAGCACACGCTTTTCTCGTGGTCGAAGCAGACGGGACTGAACCCCATCAGCGCCGAGCGGGCCGAGGGCGTGTACGTGTACGACCGCGATGGCAAGCGCTACCTCGATTTTTCGTCGCAGTTGATGAACGTGAACATCGGCCACGGCAACCAGAAGGTAACGGAGGCGGTGGCTGCTCAGATGCAGGAGCTGAGCTACGTGTACCCGGGCATGATCACCAAGGCCCGCGGCGACTTGGGCAGAAAGCTGGCCGAGATTACGCCCGCCAACCTGACGAAGGCGTTTTTCACGCTGGGCGGGGCTGAATCCATTGAAAACGCGATTAAGCTGGCCCGTCTGTACACGGGGCGACACAAAATCGTGACGCTGTATCTGTCATTTCACGGCGCTTCGTACGGGGCCATCAGCGCCGGCGGCGACCCGCGCAAGCTGGCCGTCGACAGCCAGGCCATGCCTGGGGTGGTGCACGTCGAAAACCCGTATTTCTATCGCTGCCCCTGGTACAGCAGCACGCCCGAAGAGTGCGCCGAACGGGCCGCGGCCCACATGGAGCGCGTCATTCAGTACGAGGGCCCTGGTAACGTGGCCGCCATCCTGATGGAAGGGGAGTCGGGCACCTCGGGTTGCATCAAATACCCGCCCGGCTACTGGAAACGGGTGCGCGAAATCTGTGACAAACACGGCATCCTGCTCATTGCCGACGAGGTAATGAGCGGCTTTGGCCGCACTGGCAAGTGGTTTGGCTCCGACCACCACGGCGTTAAAGTAGACATGATGGCGATGGCCAAAGGCATCACGGCCGGCTATCTGCCGCTGGGGGCCGTGATGGTAGACGAGAAAATCGCGCATTCCTTTGACGATAAGCCGCTGCCGTTGGGCCTGACTTATTCGGCGCATCCGGTTTCGTGCGCTGCTGCCGTGGCTGTGCTGGACATATATGAGGAGGAAAACCTCATCGAAAACGCCGCCGAAATGGGCCGCTACATTGAACAGCGCGTGGCCGAAATGGCCGAGCGTCACCCCAGCATCGGCGACTTTCGCAACACGGGCCTGCTGGGCTGCATCGAGCTAGTAAAAAACCGAGAAACCAAAGAGCCGATGGCCCCGTGGAATGCGGCCCCGAATCAGATGGAAGTGATGAACCAGGTAGCGGCCAAAATCCGCGAGCTGGGCATGTACACCTTCGTGCGCTGGAATTACATCTTCGTCGCGCCGCCCCTTACCATTACTAAAGAAGAGGTAGATGAAGGCTTAGAAATCATCTCGCAAGCCATCGCCATCGCTGATGAGTACGTGCACTGATAGCAGCCGTTAAGCGCGGTTAATAATCAGCGCTTTCCCTTGTTTTTCTCTTACCCGTCAACTCCCGCTCATGCCGGAGACAGGGAGCTGTTTTTTGTATTCGGGAAATAGCTAACCCCTTGTGTTTGAATTTGTAGAGAAAAAATTATATATTTTTCGTCTTCATTCCCTCTCTCTTTCCTTCCACTCCATGTCGTCTCTGCTTATCAAAAATGGCCGTGTCGTGACGGCCGATTCCGACGGTGTGTGCGATGTGCTGATTGACGGCGAAACCATCGTGGCCCTAGGGCGAAATCTGCCCGTGCAAGCCGATCAGGTTATCGACGCTACGGGCAAGCTGGTGATGCCCGGCGGCATCGATCCGCACGTGCATCTGGACATGCCGTTTATGGGCACGTTCAGCAGCGACACGCACGAAACCGGCACCCGCGCCGCCCTGCACGGCGGCACAACCACCGTCATCGATTTTGTGCTTCAGAAACAGGGCCATTCCCTGCGCGAAGCCCTCACCGAGTGGCAGGGCCGCGCCACTGGCAATGCCGTAGGCGATTATTCCTTCCACATGGCCGTCACGGATTTCAACGAGCAAACCAAAGCGGAAATCTCGGAAATGGTGGCCGAGGGCATCACGTCGTTCAAAGCCTTTATGGCCTACAAAGGCGCCCTCATGATCGACGATGCGCAGATGGTGGGCCTGATGCAGGAAGTAAAAAAGCACGGGGCGCTGGTAACAGTGCACGCCACCAACGGCGACATGATCGACACGCTCGTGGCCCAACATCGCGCGCAGGGCAAGCTTTCGCCGCTCTACCACTACCTCTCGCAGCCCGAAGTGACGGAAGCCGAAGCCTCGGGTCGCTTCACGGACATCGCCAACTACACTGGCGTCAACGCCTACATTGTGCACCTGACCTGCGAGGGCGCCCTCAACCAAGTGCGCGAAGCCACGCGCCGCAACCAACGGGTGTTCGTCGAAACCTGCATTCAGTACCTGTTGCTAGATGCCTCGCTCTATGAGCAGGATTTCGACGGGGCCAAGTGGGTAATGTCGCCGCCTTTACGCGAAAAAAAGGACCAACAGACGTTGTGGGCGGGCATCAACCAAGGCTTGGTACAGGTGGTGGGTACCGATCACTGCCCCTTTTTGTGGGAGCAGAAGAAGCTGGGCGAGAAGGACTTCTCCAAAATTCCGAACGGCCACCCCGCCATTGAGCACCGCATGGAACTGCTGTTTTCGGAAGGCGTAAACAAGGGCCGCATCACCCCCCAGAAATTTGTGGAAGTGACCAGCACCAACGCCGCCAAAATCTTCGGCATGTTTCCGCGCAAAGGCACCATCGGCATCGGCGCCGACGCCGACTTGGTCATCATCGACCCCGAACGGAAGCACAGCATCTCCGCCGCCACGCACCACATGAACGTCGATTACTCGGCCTACGAAGGCTGGGAACTCACCGGCAAGATCGAAACCGTGCTCCTACGCGGCCAGGTAGCCGTGCACGACGGCCAGGCCAAAGTGGAAAAAGGCTACGGCCAATTTATTAAGCGCGGCAAAACGAGCTTTTAGCGCTCGCTGCTGTCCGCTTCGTTGCGGACAATGGATTTGCTGCCGGGAGAGATCCTTTGGCAAGTTCAGGGTGACCGGGTAGAGAAAATCACAATATCATAAGTATCAAATAATCAAACACTTAACTAAATGCCCAGAATCATCAAATCCGGTCTAATTCAGATGAGTTTGCCCATGACCGAGGGCGAAGGCACCATTGCAGAAATCAAGGAAGCGATGGTGCAAAAGCACATTCCGCTGATTGAGGAAGCCGGCCGGCAGGGCGTCCAAATCCTGTGTTTGCAGGAGATTTTTAACACCCCGTATTTCTGTCCGGGCCAGGACAAAGCGTGGTATGCTTCGGCCGAGTCAGTGCCGGGCCCAACCACCGAGCGCATGGCCGAATACGCCAAAAAGTACAATATGGTGATGATCGTGCCCGTGTACGAAAAGGAGGCCGCAGGCTTCCTGTACAACACGGCCGCCGTGATTGACGCCGACGGCACGTACCTCGGCAAATACCGCAAGAACCACATCCCGCACACATCTGGTTTTTGGGAGAAATTCTTCTTCAAACCCGGCAACCTTGGCTACCCCGTATTCCAGACTAAATACGCCAAAGTAGGCGTGTACATCTGCTACGACCGGCATTTCCCCGATGGGGCGCGCGTGCTCGGCCTCAACGGCGCCGAGATCGTGTACAACCCTTCGGCTACGGTGGCCGGCCTCTCGCAATACCTCTGGAAGCTGGAACAGCCGGCCCACGCCGCGGCCAATGGCTACTTCATGGGTTGCATCAATCGGGTAGGTGAGGAGAAGCCCTGGAACTTGGGTCGGTTCTATGGTTCGTCCTATTTCGTCGATCCCCGCGGACAGATTTTTGCCCAAGCTTCCGAGGACAAAGACGAACTGCTAGTCGCCGAATTCGACCTCGACATGATCGAGGAAGTGCGCGCCACCTGGCAGTTTTTCCGCGATCGTCGCCCCGAAACCTACGAGAAGTTGGTTGAGCTATAAGCCTCTGCTGCGGCTTTTCTTACAGTTGTCATTCTGCGCAAAGTGCAGAATGACAACTTTTTACCTTGTATAGTCTGCTATTTACAGCCTGCGCCATGGCCGAGTACCTTCCCCCAACCACCGAACAGGAATTCCACGCGAACTTCGCTCAGATCAAGCCTCGGATGAACAACACCGAGGCGCTGTACGAAAGCTCGCGGTGCCTGTTTTGCTTCGACGCGCCCTGCATCAAGGCCTGCCCGACGGGCATTGATATTCCGCAGTTTATTCGGCAGATCAACACCGGCAACGTCACGGGCGCTGCCCTCACGATCTATGAGGCCAATTACTTCGGCAACGCCTGCGGCAAAGTCTGCCCGACGGAGGTGCTTTGCGAGGGAGCTTGTGTGTATAACTTGCAAGATGTTAAGCCGATAGAAATAGGGCGGTTGCAGAGCTTTGCGACTAGGCAGGTGATTGAAAGCGACCGCAAGCTGTTCGGGCCGGGTACTCCGAATGGGCGCAAAGTAGCCGTGATTGGGGCCGGTCCGGCAGGTATTTCCTGCGCCTGCGAACTCCGGGCTTTGGGCTATGAGGTAGATGTGTTTGAAGCCAAATCACAACCCTCCGGCCTCACCGTGTACGGCGTGGCACCCTACAAAATCACCAACGAAGAGGTGCTGGCCGAGGTGGCGTATTTGCAAGCGCAGTTTGGCTACCGGGTACAGTACAATTCGCCCATTACGACCCGGGAAAACTTACTGGCCTTAGAGGAAGCTTACGACGCCATTTTCCTAGGCATCGGTTTGGGCAAAACAAATGCTTTGTTGCTGCCCGGTGAGGAGCGCGAAAATTGCGTGGGCGCGGTAGAATTTATCGAGCAGCTCCGTCAGCAGCACCACCGGGTAGCCGTCGGCCGAAAGGTGATCGTACTGGGCGGCGGCAATACGGCCATGGATGCCGCCTCCGAATCGTCACGCCTGGGGGCGGAAAATGTAATTCTGGCCTACCGACGCGGCAAAGAAGAGATGGGCGCGTACGATTTTGAATACGACCTGGCCAAGAGCGTCGGCGTGAAAGGGCTGTTCAACGTGGCTCCAATCGAAATTGTAGGTAACGGGAAGGTGGAAGGTGTAAAATTCATCCGTACGGCCACCGTCGACGGGCAGGTGCAAATCGTGCCCGGCAGCGAATTTGTGGAGCCTTGCGACATGGTCATCAAAGCAACCGGACAAGCCAAACAAACACACTTCCTGAGTTATATACCTGGTTTGCAAGTAGATAGTAAGGGGCGTATCGTTGCTGACGCGCACACTGGACAAACTACCAACCCCAAATATTTCGCCTCCGGCGACGCCCGCAACGGCGGCGCCGAAGTGGTAAATGCCGCCGCCGAAGCCAAAGTAGCCGCCCGCGGCATTCACACTTATCTGACCAGTACAAACTAGAGCTAGCTTTAATCTAAGCTCCGATCACTATGCCGGACCTCTCTATAAATTTTGCTGGAATCAAGTCGCCGAATCCCTTCTGGCTGGCCTCGGCGCCGCCTACCAACTCGGGCTATCAGGTCATGAAAGCTTTTGACGCCGGGTGGGGCGGGGCAGTGTGGAAGACGTTGGGCGTGCCGGTCGTGAACGTGTCGAGCCGTTACGGCAGCGTCAATTACCGCGACAAGCGCATGATCGGCTTCAACAACATTGAGCTGATTTCAGACCGCCCGCTGGTTGACAATCTCCGCGAGATTGAGGAAGTGAAAAAATACTTCCCCAACCACGCCGTCATTGCTTCCCTGATGGTGCAGAGCCGCGCAGAGTGGCACCAGATTGTACGCGACGTCACCAACGCCGGCTCCGACGGCATTGAGCTGAACTTTGGCTGTCCGCACGGCATGTGCGAGCGGGGCATGGGGTCGGCAGTGGGGCAGGAGCCCGAGGTGCTCCGAACCATTGTGGAGTGGGTAATGGAAGTAGCCCAGATTCCGGTGATTGTGAAGCTGACGCCCAACATCTCCGACATCACCGAGCCGGCTCGGGCCGCGCGTCTAGGTGGTGCCGATGCCATTTCGCTCATCAACACCATTCAGAGCATCGTGGGCGTCGATCTGGATAAGTTTGCGCCTTACCCAATCGTGGATGGGAAAGGCACAAACGGCGGCTACTGCGGCCCCGCCGTAAAGCCCATCGCCCTGAACATGATCAAGAACTGCGCCCAGGACCCGGAGGTGCGCCTGCCGATTTCGGGCATCGGCGGCATCGAAAACTGGCGCGATGCCGTGGAGCATATCTTGCTGGGTGCTAGCTCGGTACAAGTGTGCACGGCGGCCATGCACTTCGGTTTCGGCATCATCCGCGAAATGACCGCCGGCCTGGAGCAATACATGACGGAGAAGGGCTTTCACACCATCTACGACATGGTGGGGAAGGCGCTGCCCAACGTGCTGCATTGGGAAGAACTGAACCTGAAGTACAAGGTGACGGCCAACATCCACGAAGACAAGTGCATCGGTTGTCAGCTGTGCTACACGGCCTGCGAAGACGGCGCGCACCAAGCCATTGCCCTGCGCGAAGGCACCCGCGTGCCCGAAATCATCGAGGAAAACTGCGTGGGTTGCAACCTATGCTCGCTGGTTTGCCCCGTGGAAAACTGCATCACGATGGAGCGCACCGACAGCGGCACCGAGCACCTTACCTGGAAAGAGCGCACCGAGGCTGAAACCATCCCGACGACTTTCAACGACGACCGCGCCGGGGGCCTGCACCATTGGGTGCCCGAACCCACGGCGGCGCTCGGCAAAGAAAAGCACAAGACGTTGCCCGGAAAGGCCCGCCAGTTAGGAAACCCCGCCCCGGCTACCGATGTAGTGAACGAGTCTTAGACTCGATAATTATTTGATTATCAATGATATATAATAGAGCTAAAGCGTCATGCTTCGCTGCGCTCTGCATGACGACCTGAAAATTGTTTTGCTAGATTGTAATCACGTTTAGTGTATTGTGTAAACATCAATAAATCAAAGAGTTGTAGCCTAGATTCATCTTCATAACTGCTCCCGTATGGAAACGACACAGGAAGTAGCAGCCAGCCAGCCGAACACGGGCCTGATAAGCGAGGATCTCGCCCCGGTTTCCCTCCCCAAACGCACCTGGGATACCTGGAATTACGCCGCGCTCTGGATCAGCATGAGCTTATGCATCCCAACGTACATGTTGGCCAGCTCCCTGATCGAAGGGGGCATGAACTGGTGGCAGGCGATCCTGACTATCTTCTTGGGCAACAGCATTGTACTGGCCCCCATGATCCTGAACGGGAGAGCGGGCGCCACGTACGGCATTCCGTTTCCGGTGTTTGCAAGGGCTAGTTTTGGCGTGCGCGGCGCCAACGTGCCGGCCATGTTGCGCGCCATCATTGCCTGCGGGTGGTTTGGCATCCAGACTTGGATTGGCGGTTACGCGCTCTACCAGATGGCCCGGCTTTGGGTTCCGGCTTTGGACCGTCTGCCGGCCGTTTTTCCGGCTTCCTGGTCGTTGGAAACCGGGCCAGCGGTCATGTTTTTGCTGTTTTGGCTGCTCAATATGTACGTGGTGTACTTGGGTGTCGACAGCATCAAAAAGCTGTTGGTTTTCAAGGCGTTCTTCCTGCCTTTTGCCGCTCTGGCCTTGCTACTGTGGGCCATAAGCGCGGGGCACGGCTTGGGCCCCATTCTGGCGCAGCCGTCAAAGTTCAAATCGTCAGCCGAGTTCTGGACGTTCTTCTTCCCGTCGCTGACCGGCATGGTTGGCTTTTGGGCTACGCTATCGCTCAATATTCCGGACTTTACGCGCTACGCCAAAAGTCAACGCGCGCAGGTAGTGGGCCAAGCCTTGGGCCTGCCGCTGCCCATGACGCTGTTCGCCTTTGTAGGCGTGGTCGTCACCTCCGCTACCTTCATTATCTACGGCAAAACCATCTGGGATCCGGTCGTGCTGGCTGGCCGCTTCGACAGCAAGCTGCTGGTGAGCCTCGCCATGATTGCCGTGGCGCTCTCAACCCTGGCCACCAACATTGCCGCCAACATCGTAAGCCCCGCCAATGATTTTGCGAACCTTTCGCCCGCACGAATCAGCTTCAAAGTCGGGGGTTACATCACCGGCGTCATCGGCGTCCTGATTTTCCCGTGGAAGCTCATTGCCGATCCCTCGGGGTACATTTTTACCTGGCTGGTGGGCTATTCGGGGTTGCTAGGCCCGATTGGCGGCATCATGATCGCGGACTATTACTTCATCCGGAAGCAGCAACTCCACGTTCAGGAGCTTTACCAGTATACGGGGCGCTACACCTATCGCAACGGGTTCAATACCAGTGCGTTGCTGGCGTTGGTGATTGGTATTCTGCCCAATATACCGGGCTTCCTGACCACCGTGGGCGCCGTGCCGAAAGAAGCAGTCTGGCCCTGGCTGGTATCGCTTTACAGCTACGCCTGGTTTGTTGGGTTCTTTATTTCCGGCGTTTCGTACCTGCTCATGATGAGCAAGCAGCGCAGAGCCATCAACCAAAGCATGAGCTTTCCGAGCGAAGAATATCAGATTAGCATCACCTAATTGAAAAACGGGCCTATGTGCAAGTAATTGACTGTCAATTACTTGCACATAGGCCCGTTCCATTTTAACCCCGGTGCCTATTCGCCGGGGTGATAGGTTTTTTCGGCGTGCTGGCGAACATCTTCGGGGTAAAACAGCACGTCTTTGAAGTTCTCTTCGCAATACAGCGCGGCTTGGTCGGTGAAGTGAGGAGAACTAGGATCGCTGCTTTCGCCGCCGGTGAGTACCGAGCGCGCTTTGAGGCGCGGACCAAATTCGACGACGGCAATGAAACTGTTGCCGATGTTGCCATACCGCTTCTTAGTGCCCGGATACGTCTGCGCCCCGAACGCCGCTAAGGAGCCCCATTTCGACGACGTAAACGCCACCGGAATGCTCGGCTTCTGGTCGTCGTACACTTCGTCGATGTTGCCGGTAAGGCGCTGAAAGCGATTGACTTCGCCCCACGCCGTTTTCCAAGTACCGAAGTCACGCGTGAGTTCTTCGAGGGTTTCGGCCAGCGCCGTGAGCTTTTCTTGGGGCGTGGTATGCTGAATGGTGAACGCTGTAAACGTCAGGTAATCAAAGGGTTGATCGGCCGGTACGCGGCTGCGCGACAGCCGCTGAATGCGCTCGCCCCAATAAATTGCAAGGGTCTGGGCTACAGAGGTTTTGCTATAGCACCGGTCCCAGGCGCGCAACACCTCAACGGCTTCTTTCACCTCTTGCGATTGCGTAGTCGCCACGCCAGGCGTGGATTTATAGGCCATCACCAAAGCCGGAATCATCTCTTCAAACCCGGCCAGATACGGATCTTTGGCTGCTGCAATCAGGGTGTCGAGCGTAAATAGTTTTTTGCGACTCAGCACCCGCACGGCGTTGATGCCGCGGTAGTTTTCCGCGTCGGGCGCCATGTAGGCCGGGAAGCGCTCTTTCTGCGGGCTGCTGGGACCCGACACGGTAAAGGGCGTCGAGTTGCAGTTCTGAATCCAGCCGCTGGCCGGGTTGTGCACCTGCACCAACTCTTCGACTTTGTGCAACCCCTGCCATTCGGTCTTAGGGTTGCTGCCATCGACGGGGCGGCTCCAGTCAAATTTAGGGTCGCGCTTGGGGATGAAGTTGCCGTGCCAATAGGCAATGTTGCCCTTGCTGTCGGCAAAAACGGTGTTGTTGGACGCATTGCCGTTAAGTCTCATCACCTCTTTGAAGCTGGCGTAATCAGTGGCTTTGGTGCGCAGGTACGATTGCTCCAGGGCCTCCAGCGGCGTGTCCATCATGCGCACCGTCACCCATTTAGTGTCAGATTCCTGGCCCACCACCGGGCCATGATGCGTGCGGTACGTAGTGAACTCCTTGCGTACGAGTTGGTTGCCTTGCTTATACGGCAGCGAGATTTTCTGCACCTGCACGGGCCGCAGCTTCTTGCCATACTTGTAATAGTACTTGCCGTCTTTCTGCTCGATGGTTTCCAGGTACTCGTCCATCGAGTCGGAGTAGCTAGAGGTGTGCATCCAGCCGCAATTTTGGTTAAAGCCCTGGTAAACAAAGAATTGCCCCCACGTAACGGCGCCGTAGGCGTTGAGGCCGTTTTCGCTCGTTACCTGCACTTCGGGCCGGAAATAGAACGACGTATGCGGGTTGATCAGTAGCAGAGCGTGGCCGCTGGCGCTTTTGGCGGGCGCAATAGCAAACCCGTTGGAGCCCACCGGTTCGCGGTCTTGCTTCTCAAAATCGGGCCGCACCCACGACGTCGATTTCCGTTGGCTGTAAAATGCTTTGACTCGCTCCAGCGGCACCACGCTGATGTTGCCGCCGATGCTGCCTTCGCTGAACATGAGCGGCATCCAGGGCTGGAAGCGCCGGAGCAGTTTGGGCTTCACGGTGGGGTGCGTGTAGAGGTAGTAGTTGGTGCCGTCGGCGAAGGCGTTGAGCAGCTGCTTCATCCAGACCGGGCTTTTTTTGTAAATGCTGATGGCCTGCGTGCTGTCGAGAAAAAGGCGGGCGCGCAAATCGCTGTACAGGGCGGCCTCGCCCTGTACTTCGGCCAAGCGCCCGATGTTGGTGAGGTAGTTGTCCTCGACGCGGGCAAAATCGTCTTCGCACTGCGCATACAGCAGCCCAAACACCGCGTCGGCGTCGGTTTTGCCGTAGATGTGCGGCACGCCCCAGTTGTCGCGCACGATGTTTACTTGCTTGGCCTGCTGCTGCCAGCGGGCGATTTCGTCGGGTTGGAATGCCTGCGCTTGGGCGCCGAAACCGGGCAGAACCAGCAGCAAAGCAAAAAGGAGTCGCATCATTTCAGGAAGATAAGAAGACTGGGCGGCGGGTGTGGGCGGCAGTGAGCGTTTAAACCCTGTGTTTGTAAGTATTTGGTTGTGAATTACTTATGAAAATGGGGTTTCTGGCCTCTTTTGCCTAGCAACGTAAAAGTATCACGCGCCGGTAAAAAGCCGTTCGGCCGGCTGTGGGCAACGTGCTACCCAACGCACCCACAAGCAGATGGCCAAAGAACATTACGGGGAAAGTAGGGCAAGTTCGAGACACTGCATACCTTATGGGCCAAATTTCCTTTTTTCTTCTTACGCATGAACCAGTACCTGATTACGGCCTACGATTATACCGACGACAAAGCGCTCGAACGCCGCATGGCCGCCCGAACCGAGCATCTGACCCGCGCTAGCAAACTCAAAGCCGACGGCACGCTAGTGGTAGGCGGCGCCATTCTCAGCCCCGAAGGCCAAATGATTGGTTCTATGATGCTTATGCAATTCGAGTCGGCCGACGGGCTGGAAGCTTGGAAGCAGGATGAGCCCTACCTGCTGCAAAAAGTGTGGGAGAAAGTTACGATTGAGCCCTTCCGCTCGGCTCAGTTGTAAGCCTTTCGCATCCGCTTTGGTATAAACGCTTTTTGCATGTCTTCTTTCCCAATTGAGGCCGTCCGGGCCGCCTTTCCTGCGTTGCAGCAGCGCCCTGAACATAAGCCTTTTATCTTCTTCGATGGCCCCGGCGGCACCCAAATGGCTCAGCCGGCCATCGAGGCGATGGTGGGCTACATCCGGGGCGGCATGGCCAACCTGCACGGCACGTTTGCGACCAGCCGTGCCACCGATGAAGTGCTTCTGGAGGGCCGGCGCGCCATCGCCGATCTGCTGAATTGCCAGCCCGAAGAAGTGGCTTTTGGGCAAAACATGACCTCGTTGGCCTTTGCCATTGCGCGCAGTTTGGGCTCCTTTATTCAGGCTGGCGATGAGATCATCGTCACCGAGCTCGACCACCGGGCCAACGTCGATCCGTGGGTGACGCTGGCCAAAGATCGCGGTGCGGTGGTTAAGTTTCTGCCCGTAAACACGGACACGTACACGCTGGAAATAAACCAGTTAGACGAATTAATCACGGCAAGAACCAAGCTCGTGGCCGTCAGTATGTCGTCGAACGTGACGGGCACCGTGACGCCCGTGGAGCAGGTAATTCGGCGGGCAAAAGCCGTCAACGCCATGGTGGTGCTGGATGCCGTGCACGCCGTGCCGCACTTCCCGATCGACTTTCGGGCCTTGGGCGCCGATGTGCTGTTTTGCTCGGCCTACAAGTTTTTCGGGCCGCATGTGGGTATCGCGGTGGTTTCGGCCGCGTTATTCGAGAACCTGCCAGTCTATAAGCTGGCTCCGGCCCCCACCAACATCCCCGACAAGCTCGAAACCGGCACCCAAAACCACGAAGCCATCGCCGGCCTGATCGGGGCCATAGATTTTATTCAAACCTTAGGCCAAGGTGCCACCCGCAAGGAGCGCCTGCGCAGCGCCATGCAGGCCGTTGAAGAACGCGAACAGGAGCAAGCGCAGCAGCTGGAAGAGTTTCTGCAAGGTATTCCGCAGGTGCGCCTGTACCGCGCCCCGGCCGGCACGCGCAAAACGCCCACACTGGCCTTTACGCTGGATCAGGTGAACTCGCGCGAGGCAGCGGCTTGGTTTGCAGATACTTACAACATGTGTATCGCTGATGGTCATTTCTACGCTTCTACCTTAGCCGAGAAAATGCACGTCAACGCGATGGGCGGCTGGATTCGGTTGGGCCTCGCCCCTTACAACACAGACGAAGAAATCGAGCTGTTCAAAACGGCCTTGCTGGCGTTTATTGAAAAGTATTGTCAATCAGCAAGATAGCATAGCCAAAAAGCTACAAGCCCCAGCGGGGCGGCATCCCAACTCGTATAGAATTGAGGTACCGCCCCGCTGGGGCTTGTGGTAACGGACTAACGTCATAACTATTTGATTGTCAAATAGTTATGACGTTAGTCCGTTTAGCCTTTTTTAGCAGCTTCGTAACGTTTGCCTACTTCCGACCAGTTGACGACGTTCCAAAAAGCCTTCACGTAGTCGGGGCGCTTGTTCTGGTATTTGAGGTAGTAGGCGTGTTCCCACACGTCGAGGCCCAAGATGGGCGTACCGTGCTGAATGCCTGCGATATCCATCAGCGGATTGTCTTGGTTGGGAGTTGAGGAGATGAACAGCTTGCCTTGCTTATCGACGCTCAGCCACGCCCAACCCGACCCAAACCGTCCGACGCCGGCCTTCGAAAATTCATCCTGAAACTTCTCAAACGAGCCGAACGTGCTGGTCAGATCCGTTGCTAGAGCACCGGTGGGCTGTCCGCCGCCTTTTGCCGCCAGCAATTGCCAGAACAACGAGTGATTCCAGTGGCCGCCCGCGTTGTTGCGGATGGCATCCGGCTGCTTGCTGGCCGAAGCGAGCAGGTCGGCCAGCGGCATTTTTTCCTGCGGTTTGCCCGCTACGGCTTCGTTAAGCTTCGAAACGTAGGTCTTGTGGTGCGCGTCGTGGTGGATTTCCATGGTGCGCGCGTCGATGTGCGGCTCCAGCGCGTTGAACGCGTAGGGCAGCGGCGGCAACGTAAAGGGGCCGTCGGCCATGGGCGTAGCGCGCGCTTCGGCCAAGAACCGCTCGTCGCGAGCACGAGCCAGCAGGGCCGGACTTACTAAGCCGCTGATAGCCAGCAACAAGCCTTTCTGCAAAAAATCACGTTTGTTCATAAGACTATTGAATAAAGTGGGAGAGAAGCAAGCGGAACTGCGTTTTCGCTTATGCAAATGAAGCGGTTTCTACGGATTGACGTTTTCAAACGCATGTATAGCGTTTGAGTATGTAGACTGCATGAAATATCTGGGGCATTATTGCCACCAGGTGGCCTGCGGCAGCGGCCCGGCTCCGAGCGTGACGGGCTGGCCGAGCTCCGGGGTAGTAATGGGCTGACGCAGGCGCGCGGCCTCGGCCGTTGCCCGCCGGACAGGGTCGTTCCAGGCGTGATGGGCTTCGGTGAAGGCGCCCCAATGAACCGGCATAAACACCCGCGCTCGCACATCAAGCGCTGCCTGCACCGTTTGCTCGGGCAGCATATGAATCTGGCTCCACTGGGCGTCGTATTGTCCGCATTCCAGCAGGGCCAGGTCGAAGGGGCCGTATTGGGCGCCGATGGCTTGAAAATGCGGCCCGTAGCCGCCGTCGCCGCTGTAAAATATGCGTTTCGTGGCCGACTTGATCACCCAGGAGCTCCAGGAAGTGGAGTTGCGATTGGTCAGGCCGCGCCCCGAAAAATGGCGGGCCGGCATGCTCACGATGGTCAGGTGGGGCAGCTTCACCGAGTCGCGCCAGTCCATTTCCGTTACGCGCGCCGGCTCCACGCCCCAAGCCAGCAAATGCGCGCCTACGCCCAACGGCACGTAAAAATGACCAACTTTATCCTTGATCCGGCGGATGGTCTGGTAGTCGAGGTGGTCGTAGTGATCGTGCGAAATCAGCACTGCGTCAATGTGCGGAAGCTGCTCGGCCGTGATGGCCAGCTCCGGGTTGTAGCGCTTGGGCGTAACCCACGGCAGCGGCCCCATTTTTACGCTCAGCATGGGGTCGAGCAGGATGTTCTGCCCCTCTATTTCTACTAGGCTCGCGGAGTGGCCAAACCACGTAACGCGTACCAAATCTAGTGGCTTTTTGATAATAACCAGAGGGTCAAGCCGTTGCATAGGCAGCGGCTTAGCAGGGTTGGTGTTGGGCTCCTTCTTGAACAAGAAACGCCAGAGCGCCGAGAACGTGCTGCCGCCCGTCATGAGGGTGGTGGGAACCAAATTCTGAAATTCGCCGTCGCGGTAATGGCCGGATTTGGCGTAGGCGGCCCGCTGGACTTTGGTGGGTTTGCCGCCCAGCTCCGGGCTCAGATTGGCGAAGGCCACACCCGCAACCAGTAGCAGCGCAACGACGCTAGCTAGCAAGCGGCCAATCACTTTCAGGGGTTTGCTCATGCTTATTTGGGTGAAGAAATCAGTAGGGGTAGGGGCAGCGGCCCGCGGCCTCAGAGAAAAACACAACAGCGAAAAGCACCAAATGACTATCCTTTCCTCGCGGTTATTTTGAAATAATCAAATAAAAATTTATACTATTATAATTCAGGGCCCTTGATTATTATACAGGGAAACTATATATTTATTCTATACCTGACGCTGTGCCGGTAAAAGCATCCCGCGATAGACTGACACAGAAATACGCGTTCGCATTCGGAAAGCGGCATTTTCTCAAATGGGCTTCCCAGCACCGCTTCCCGCACCTAGTTGCATCTAAAGAAGATTTCGACGACTCACCACAATGCCTCCGCTATGAGGCGGCGTGGTGATCAAACAAGTACCCGAGGCGCCGGCTCTGGCAACGCGGCACCTTCGCTGGCGCGTCGAATTGTAACCTCCGAGGATCGTGTCAGCAGAAGAATGCTTTTTGACAAGGATATGCAAGTATTTGGTAATGAAACAGTTGTATTCTGTAAAGTAAAGCCTGCACTGTTGCTGCTAGTGGTTGGGCTGAATGCGGGCTGCATTACCAACCGCATCACGACCATCCAAGACGATTGCGACTCGCCGGCCGCCACCACGCGCACCGATACCGTGCGCACGGCCTATTTCTGGGGCCTGCGGCAGCCCACCGATTTCAAGCCGCCCTGCGATGACCGGTTTAACCACCTCAACGGCGTGACGGTGAAAACCACGTTTGGCTACTACCTGCTGGCCACGGTTACGCTGGGCATTGTGGTAAAACAGCGCATGTCGTGGTGCTGCGCGCCGTTTCACCCGGAGCCCGGCGTCATTGGCTCGCCACCGCCGCCTCCCAAAACGCCCTAACTTCCACCGCTTGGCTCATGGCACTTCCCAACGGAATTTTTGCGGCGCCGATGACTTTGCTCCCCAATCGGCACCAGAATTTTGAGCAACCCGTCACTTCCTCGGCTTGCTTCAAGCTGTGTATCCCGACGGGCATGCCCGTCGGGCAGGAGAGCTACCACCAAACGACGGCTAACTTCCAGTGGCTCATTACCTACGGCATCACCCACAAGGTGCGGCTGCGGGCCATGGGCAGTAACTGGTCGTTTGCGAAAGTGGCCGTCACCAACGGCGGCATTGTGGACACGGCTGCCCTGCACCAGTCGTTTGGGGTGGCCGAATCGATGGTGGCGCCGAAGTATATTCAGGCCGGCGGAAAGGTTGATAATCTGTGGTTTACGGAGTGCGGCAACAACGTCATCAGCCTGGAGCGCGACCTGGAAAAACGCGGCAAATCGCTGCGCGCCTCCGGAGCCAGCAACGGGCAGACCATTGCCGGGGCCACCTCCACGGGCACGCACGGCGCGGGATTCGAGGTAGGCGGCGTGCACGATACCGTGGTGGGCCTGCATGTGGTGTGCGGTCCCGATCGTCACGTCTGGCTCGAACGAGAGTCGTACCCCGTGGCCTCCGACGCTTTCACGGAGTGGCTCGGCGTGACGGAAGTGCACCGCAGCGACGCCTTATTCAACGCGGCCATCATCGGCTTTGGCAGCTTTGGCTTTATTCACGGGCTGCTGCTGGAAGTGTCGGACAAGTTTCTGCTCGAAGACTACAGCTCCAAGCGGGTGCCCTACAACGTAGGCCTGAAACAAGCCATGACGCGGCTCGACTTCAGCGGCCTGAAAAACGTGCTGGGCCTGCCTACGCCCACCGATACGCAGAAACCCTGGCACTTTCAGCTCATCGTCAACCCGCACCAGTTCGACGCCAACATGGGCAACCCCACCCGTGGCGCTTATGTGCGCATCCTATACCATACGCCTTACCGGCCGATTTACCCGCATCGGCCGCCTCCCAAACCGGGTTTTACTTACGGCGACGACACGATGGGCATCATCCAGACGGTACTCGACAAACTGGGCGCGGTGGCGCCGCTGCTGGTGCCGGCCATGGTCAATAAGCTCTACCCGCTGGCCCTCGACGACACCAATGGCGTGGCGGGCACCATGAGCGAAACGTTTAGCAACACCAACATCCGGGGCAAAGCTGCCAGCGCCGCTATTGGCATTGCCGCTGCCGATAGTCCGCGCGTGCTGGAAGAAATCGTGGATCTGAACTCCAAAACGCCTTTTCCGGGTATTCTGGGCCTGCGCTACGTGAAAGGAACGGCTGCGACACTGGGCTTTACGCGCTTTCCGATCACGTGCGTACTTGAGCTGGATGGCATCGAGGCCAAGCTGACGCGCGACTTCTTCGAGCGCATCTGGAACCGGCTCGAAATCCTGGGCATCTCTTACACGCTGCATTGGGGCAAGCTCAACTTCAACCTGACCGCGCCCCGCTTACGGCGCATGTACGGCAACGCCGCCGTGGACAGCTGGTTGCAGGCGCGGCGCGTGCTTCTGGATGCACCCACCCGGGAAGTTTTCACCAACGGTTTCATGGAGAGCTGCGGCCTAGCCGACGCCGTCCGTGATGTCGCTCCTGTTTGACGTAAAAAATGCAAGTTCTTAGTAATCAAATAGTTAATAATAAGATTGTATGTAAAAACCTCTTTATTGAATTGAGTGTCAGCGCTTTTCGACGGAAAACTTATGCGAAATACCTTGTCGCTTCAAAGCAGCATCTCCCGACGCAGCATGCTGCCCGCGGTGGTGAGCGTATGTATAATGTTGTGCTTAAGCTGGTTATATCCCTGTCAGGCCCAAGATCTGATCGTTCGCTCCAACGGAACAAGCCTTGAAGCGCAGGTGCTGGACGTAAAAGGCACCCAGATTTTCTATAAAAAGTGGGCCGAGCGCGACGGCCCTACCGTGGTGCTCAGCACAGAATACGTGCAGTACATTCTGTATCAGAATGGCGTGAAGCGCACCTTCGAGCAGCACACGCCTGCGGCCAGCACGTTGCCGGTCGAAACCGTGAACCTGGGGCAGAACATCGTTTCCGTCCGGCCCGCCGACCTGATTTTTACCAACCTGACTCTGGCCTACGAACGGCTGTTGCGCGCCAACCGGCTGGGCATCAAAGTGCCAGTTACCGTGGGCATCAATCACCGTGGGCCGGGCTACGACTTCAGCTCGGCCTATTATCAGCACAACAAAGTCTTCAGCACCGGCCTCGAAGTGAACTTTTACCTCAGCCCCGCCGAGCGTTTTCGCTATTTCGTGGGGCCTGCCGTGCAATGGGGGCGCTTCCGCTATCTGTACGTCGGACCCTACGACTACACCGGCGGCCAGCCGCCCCAAATGCAAAATCGTGTGGGGCAGCATTGGGCCATCCTGGCCAATGCCGGGGTGTGGTATCAGCTAAACGAGCGCTTGGTCTTCACCGCCGACGGCGGCGTAGGGTGGCAAACCAAGAAAATTGACCGAAATGGTAACACGTTCATTATAAGTCAACTAGATACTAATCGCTGGTTCAGGGTTTCGGGCAATCTCAACTTGGGCTATCAATTCTAACCTCAGCAACGGCACTCCATGAACCATGCGCTCCTTTCGGCTTGCCTGCGGGCACGGCTGCTTTCCGTACTGCGTCGGCGCCCGGTAGCCCGGCTTTTTTCTTGGTTTACGCTGCTAGCCATGCTGCCGCTGCACCTGAGCTGCCACAACTTTTACCGCACCCGCAGCCAGGAAGTAAGCGCGCCCGTGCTGACCACGCTGGCGGCTTCTAAAGTGTTTTTGGTGCACCAGGGCAGTCTTATCTGGCAGCTGGCCAACCCGCGCCTCAACAGCGAGATGCTCGAAGGTACCAAAACCGAGCTCTACGAGCCGCTTACCAAATACGACCAGACCGGAGCGCAAGGTACTTCTCCGCGCTACTTGCTCAAAGACAAAAAGGTGGTTCTGAACCTGGTACACGTCTACATCTCGGAATACCAAGAGGGCGAGGGCTCCCAGATTCGCATTCCGGTGGCCGCCATTCAGCGCATTGATCTGGTGGAAAGCGACACGGGCAAAACCACGGCTTCGTACCTGCTCGGGGGCTTGGGTATTGCGGCGGGCGTGTTTGTGCTCGTGGGCATCATCGTGGCACTCACCAAAAGCTCGTGCCCGTTTGTATATGCCTACGATGGCAGCCAGTACCACTTCGTAGGCGAAGCTTATGGCGGCGCCATTTTCGCTCCCTTGGAGCGCGACGACTACATGCCGGTGCCTGGTATTCAGGCGGTGGGACAACAATATCGGCTAAAGCTGAGCAACGAACTACAGGAGCGCCAGTTTACCAATCTGGCTGAGCTGTTGGTAGTTGAGCACCCCGCCAACACGAACGTACTGCTGGATCAGCGCGGTGGGGCGCACACCATCAGCCGTCCGCAGGCGGCCGTTAGCGCCGTATCGGCTGCGGGGCTTGACTGCTCGCCCCAACTGCGGGCACCCGACCGAAATGCGTTTCTGTTCAACGAAGAGCCGGCCAACGCCGCCCCCAACAGCCTGACGCTGACTTTTGACAAACCCGCGCAGGCAAGTACGGCCAAGCTGGTGTTGCGGGCGCAAAACTCGCTGTGGCTGGATTATCTCTACGGCGAGTTTGCCAAGAAATTCGGCTCGTATTACACCGCGTGGGCGCTCAAAGAGAAACAGCTCCCGGCCGCGGAAATCAACCGTTGGATGCTCGACCAGGGCTTGCCGCTGAAGGTGTACGTCGAAACAAAGCAGGGCTGGCAATTGGTGGAGCACATTCCCACGGTCGGACCATTGGCCGCGCGTGACCTGCTGATACCCATTGATTTAGCGAACGTGACTTCCTCACAGGTGCGCGTGAAGCTGGAGGCGGGCTTTATGTTTTGGGAGCTGGACTACGCCGCCCTGGACAGCAGCCCCGATCAGCCGATTACACTGGAAAAATGCCTGCCCCAGCGTGCCATTGACGAAAAAGGCATCGACCAGCGCGACAACCTAGCCGCCACCGACGGCCGGTACTTGCAACAGTTGCAGCCCGGCACGGAAGTCACGCTTTCCTACCAAACCAAACGTGCAGCCCCGGCCGCCCAGACCCGCCGAACTGCCTTCCTGCACACCCGCGGCTACTACGAGCACATTCGTCGGTACGAAGGACTGCCCAATCTGCCCGAGCTATACGCCTTCCGCAAGCCGGGGCGCTTCGTGGAATTTTCGAAGGAGAAATACCACGAAATGGCCCAACAGCTTCACCTCACCGCGATGCAACGCTAACGCTCTCTATGGAAGCCTCTACTCTTTTCGCGCTCCCGGTGCTGGATGCCGCTCTGCCCAAGGCCCCGGTGGCCGCCCGCCCGTATTCCGTGCCCACGTTGCGGCCGACCATCCTGACTTCGCGGCTGAAAAAGCGGTTGCTCGGCGGCCTTTTTGCGCTGGTCGAAGCTGGTCTGTTGGTGCGCTTTCTGCGCAGCCCAGCTAAGGCCCGGCAGGCGTTGAAACAACTCCAAGTGCTTCGACGGCAATACTTTGGCGAATTTGTGCCGCAGAAAATGGCCTGCGTCGATGGCCGGTATTATCGCGGCTACCACAGTCCGGGCTGGCCCTCGGCGGCGTACACGTCCTACGTAGCTACGGCCATCAACCGCATCGTGCCGTTTCGCCCCGCCCCGGCAGCCACTCTGAACATGGTGTTTCTAGCCATTACCAAAAAGTGCCCCCTGGCTTGCGAGCATTGCTTTGAGTGGGAGGCCCTTAACCAAAAGGAAAAGCTCACGCTCGCCGACTTGCACGCATTGGTGGCCACCTTCCAGCAGAAAAACGTCACCCAGATTTTTTTCAGCGGCGGCGAGCCCATGCTACGCATTCACGACCTAGTGCCGGTAATTGCAGCGGCCCAGCCCGGCACTGATTTCTGGGTGATCACGTCGGGCTTCAATTTCACATTTGAGAACGCCCGCAAGCTCAAGCAGGCCGGCCTCACGGGTGTTTCCATTAGCCTCGATCACTATTTGCCCGAGCGGCATAATACCTTCCGCGGCTCGGAGAAAGCCTTTGAAAATGCCATGCAGGCCGCGACGTTCGCGCAGGAAGTTGGGTTGGTCGTCAACTTGGCGGTGTGCGTGACGCGAGAGTTTACGACTGCGGATAACTTGCTGAAATACGCGCAGTTAGCCCGCCAGTTGGGCGTAGCGTTTATTCAGCTGCTGGAGCCGCGCGCCGTGGGGCATTACGCCGCTCAGGACGTAGCCCTGAGCGCCGCCCAAACAGCCCTGCTCGACGAGTTTTACGAGCAGCTAAATTTCGATCCGGCGTACCACGATTGGCCCATGGTTACTTATTACGGCTACCACCAGCGCCGGCTGGGTTGCAGTGGGGCCGCCGACCGCTTCCTATACGTCGATACCGACGGCGACATGCACGCGTGCCCGTTCTGCCAGAAAAAAAGCGGCAGCGCGCTGGCCTGTGCCTCCCTCGACGAGTCGCTGGGGCAGGTCCGCAGCAACGGGTGCCAGTTGTTTCACCCTTCCTCAATTTGAATTTCGGCATGGTGCGCGGCGTCCTTGCGCGTAACCTGATGCTGACTATTCACGCCTACCCGAATCACCTTAAAACATAACCGCTTATGGCACAAGATCTTGCGCCCCCAGACCAATTGATGCAAAGGCTGTTTGGCTTTGCCGCGTCGCGTGCCATAAGTGTTTCAGCCGAGCTGGGCATTGCGGATTTGTTGAAAGCCGGCCCTAGAACAGCCGAAGAGTTGGCGCAGCTTACCGGCGTTCATGCGCGCTCGTTGTACAGGGTGTTGCGGGCTTGTGCCAGCATTGGCGTGTATGCGGAAGATGCCGACAAGCGGTTTTCCTTGACGCCCATGGCCGAGCCTTTGCAAAGCGATGTGCCGGGAAGCCTGCGGGCTTTCGCCATTATGATCACGACTGACTGGCAGTTTCAGACGTGGGCCGAGATGCCCTACAGCGTGAAATCGGGCAAGCCGGCGTTCGACAAAGTGCACGGCATGACGTCGTTTGAGTATTTCTGGAGCCACGAAAAAGCCGGCCAAGTGTTCAACGACGCCATGACCAGCAACAGCGCTTTTTCCAGCGTTGCGGTCGTGAACGGGTACGACTTTTCGGGTATCTCCAAGCTAGTAGACGTGGGCGGCGGCCACGGCTTTTTGCTGGCGTCCATTTTGGCGCGCTACCCCAACGTGCAGGGTTTGCTCTACGATCGGCCCGTCATTGCCGCCGATGCCGAAAAGCTGTTGGCTGCGCACGGCGTGCGGGAGCGCTGCACGATTGAAGGCGGCGATTTTTTCGAGTCAGTGCCGACCGGTGGCGATGCCTACATCATGAAGCACATCATCCACGACTGGAACGACGAGCAATGCGTGACCATCCTCCAAAATTGCCGCCGGGCCATGAACAAGGGCGGCAAAGTGCTGGTGGTGGAAATGGTAGTGCCGGAAGGCAACGCGCCCTCGCCCGCCAAATTCCTTGATTTACAGATGCTTCTGTTGTTGCCGGGCTGCGAGCGTACGGAAGCCGAATACCGCGTTCTGTTTGATAAAGCAGGCTTCGAGTTGGCCCGCATCGTACCCACGATGTCGCCTTTCAGCGTTTTGGAAGGGGTTGGCAAATAGAGAAGTTTAAATATTTTATCTACATAAAATATTGATTGTCAATGGGTTGTATAAATAGACCCTTAGGCTCAATTGGCTACAAACGAAACGGGAGCGGCTACGCAGCCGCTCCCGTTTCGGAAGTTTCATAAGGCAAGCTTACAGCTCCATAATATCTTCATTCCAAAGGGTGGGCTCGGCTTCGATAAACTCCTGCATCATTTCCACGCATTCGTCGAGGTTGAGATCGACTACTTCCACGCCGTGGCTTTCCAGAAACTCCCGCGACTCGCCAAACGTCCGCGACTCACCTACCACCACCTTCGGAATCTTGAACTGCACGATGGTGCCCGCGCACATGTAGCAGGGCATCAGGGTGGTATAGATGACGGTGTCGCGGTAGGTGCGCTGCCGCCCGGCGTTGAACAGGCAATCCATTTCGCCGTGCTTGATGGGATTGTCTTCCTGAACGCGCTTGTTGTGGCCACGGGCCACGATTTTGCCGTCGCGGATGAGCACGGAGCCAATCGGGATGCCGCCTTCCCGGCGGCCCTGGCGCGCCTCGTCGATGGCGGCTTGCATGAATTCGTCCATGGGGTAGTAGTTGAGGTAGTGCCTTTCAGCACAGCCTGGGGTGAGAAATAGCAGTTTGGGATTGCAAAATAGGGCAAATTCGGACAGGGAGGCCGAAAAGCTACCGCGCGCAAATGCCCCGGTAGGGGCAAAATACGCACCGCTCCAGATCATCGGTCTTCCGGATTGGCTCCGCCGGATCTAAGATGGTCTGCACAAAACGCGCGAGCAGGGCTTCGCCTTTTTCTACAAACGACTGCCCATCCTGGGTCAGGAACTCCATGTCGGCTGTCATCGGGCCGGCGCTGAGGTTGCGCAGCGAAATGATGGCTGCGTTGGCGGCAGGCCGGTTTTCGCGCTCCAGCATGAAGCGATAGAGCCAGAGCTGCCGGACTTTGTCGGCGGTAGTAGTCGCCTCCGTGACCAAGCGCTCGGTGGCCGCCGCGGCATCTTCGCCGCGCTTTTGCAGCTTCAGGTCGTAGGCCTGCACGAGGCCCGTTTTGTAGTCCACCACGCGCAAGCGGCCGTCGGGCAGCTCGTCGAGGCGGTCGGTGAAGCCGTACACGCGCACCATGAGCGCTTCGCCATCGGCCAACGTCACAGGTACGAACGTTTCGAGAATCTCTTCCAGCGCGGCTACTCGGAGCGGCAAGGCGCCGGGTTGCTCAAGCAGGCTTTCGAGGTAACGCCGCACGAGTTGGGCCGCGACTTGCCCCAGCACGTGATTCAGGCCTTCGTCGGGGCGAGCGTGGCGGTCTTTTTCCTCCTTGCGCATGGCCCGCTCTACTTCGGCGGGCACCAGCTTGAGCAAGCCCGGAATGTCGGCTGCCGTAATGGCCTGTTTATCTTGTAGATAGGGGCGCATCAGGTTTTCCAGCGCCTCGTGCACCACCGTGCCGAAACCATCCGCGCCCAGACGCTCTTCGACTTCTTCGGCTTCCTGAAACTTGGCCAGTCGTGCGAAGTAGAATTGTAACGAGCAGGTAATGAACTGGTTAAGTGCCGAAGGAGAAAGGCCACGCTCCAATACCCCGCGCAAACCCGCCAGCATTTCGGCGTCCTTTTCCAGCACCAGATCGCCGCCGTATTCGCGGTGCCCGGCCGAGTCAGGTGCATCGTCTGCCACGCTGGCCACCAAGTCGCGCAGCACCATGCTGGGGTTTTGGGGCAGCAAGTCGTTCTCAATTTGGAGCAAAAACCGACTGCGTTCGCCAGTGCGCGTGCCCTCAGCGCCGGGCAGCACGTGCAGCAGATCGACCTTGCGGGCGCGCTGCAACAACCGCCAGAACTGGTGCGCGGTCGCCGCTTCGTGATCGGCGTAAGTCGGCATTTTAAACTGCGTGAGCACGTCGTAGGGGAAAAGCGAGCTGTGGCGCTTGGGCGCGGGCAGCACGTTTTCGTTGCAGCTCAGAATGATGATGTGGTCGAAGTCCAGGGCGCGGGTTTCCAGCAACCCCATCACTTGCACGTCGGCGATGGGCTCGCCGGAAAAGGGCAGGCGCGTGCGGGCCATCTGCTCGTACAGAAACCGCCGAAACGAGCGCACCGACAGCCGTTGCTCTCGGCAGTCGAACACCGAATCGAGCCGCTTGACCAGCGTGAAAAACAAGAACAAGTACTCGGCCTCAATAGCCGAATGTTGATCTTGGTACGCCTTCTTGAGCAGATCAATCAGCGTGTAGCAGGCCGCGATGATGTCGTCGCAGTTGTCCCAGGTAGCAAAGAGCGCCTGAATCAGCGGGTGCTGCTTGCCAATTTCCAGCAGCTCGCTGGCGGGCAGTAACACGGCGTTGCGCTTCACAATCTGGTTGCAGACGTGCTCCAGCAGGGCTTGGTATTGCGGGGTATCGGCTTGTTTATCAAGCCATTGCTGGTAACGACGCAAAAAAGGATGTTGCAGCAGCTTCGTGACCGCCAAATGATGGTAGCGCGGCACGCCGTAGCCGGTTTCCGGCGACCCTTCACGAATGCCGGTCAGGTGCACTTCAAACAGCAGATCGACTAGGTTGAACAGCGGCGTGCTCTGAAAGCTCAAACCCATCGTCACGTTGTACTCCGGCACAGCATCGGGCGGCAGGCCGTGGAGCACGGGCAAGAGCAGCGTTTCGTCGGGCAGCACCACGGCTACTTTGGCCTTCGGGTTCTGGCGGCGCGATTCGGCCAGCAACTGCCCGGCCACTTTGCCTTGCATGGAGGCATTGGCCACGCCTACAAACTGCACTTCGCGCGGCAACGAACGCAACAAATCGGCCGGGCCGCCGAAGTTTTCGTTGGGCAAATCCCACTGCTTGCGGTAGCGGCGCAAGTGCTGGCCGGCGCGGTTAGGCGAGTCGTTGTCCATGTAAAACGCGTCGCCATCGAAGCGCACCTCGGCGCGGCCTTCTTTCAGCAGCAAGCGAATGAGCTTTTCCTCGGCCCGCGACAACGAGCCCAAGCCCAGGAAAATATGCTTCGCCACTGCGTCGCCGTTTTCCAAGCGGTTCTGCATTCTATTGACCGCCAAGCGATACGCTAAGCCCGGATAGGCCAGCCGGTCTTGTTCCATGCGCTTGCGCAAGCGCCAGTACACTTTCTCCAGGTCGTCCCAGAAGCGAAAATATTGGGCCGTGGTGCTGGCCTCAGCAGGTTCCAGGGTCAAGTCCCAGCGCTCCAGGGCTTTGGCCTGGGTCAGGTAGTCGAACACCTTGGCGGGTGACGCCAGGTTTTGGTCGAGGTTGGAAAAGTCTTGCAGCAACAGCCCCGACCAACCCACAAACTGGTCAAAATCAAGGTTTTTGTCGACGCCGCGCAGGATGTCGAACAGCAAGAGTTGCAGCGCAATGGGTTCTTCTACCTGCACGCTGGCCAGCTCCACCATGTAGTCTTCCATGGCCGCCACCCGCGGCGACCACAGCGCCGAACCCGCATCAGCGGCCAGGGAAAGCTCGTTTTTAAGATATACCACCGCCCGGCGCGTCGGTACCACCACTACCAAGTCCGAGAGTTCGGAGCCGGGAAACCGCGTGGCCAGATCGCGGGCCGTCTGGGTAAGAAAAGGCAATGTAGCGGTGGCTTCCAGCGAAGGCGAAAGGGGCGGCGTGGAGAGGGTAGAGGGCATAAAGCGAGCGGTAAACTATCCTTTAAAGGTACGGCGCATTCGGCGGATCGCCGCGCCAATGAGGCCCGCCGCCCGGATGCAACGGAGCCATCGCATCCGGTGTCTCTGGTGCTTGGTACCGCCTGCCGCGCCGCTTTTGAAGTTGCCCCGGCCTGCTGTTTGACCACGAAGAGGGGAGCCAAATGGGGCTGGCGGCGCGGCAAGGCAGTACTTTTTTTCCGGTGCGGAAACCGGCTTTCTAAGTTGATCAACAAGTATTTGGCGGCGCGCATCACCAGGCAGTTGAAAAAATTCCAGAACAATTTGACGGGTCTGGCGCTTTTCCCACATGCCCGACCATTGCAGCGCCGGGCATAGGCTTTTAGCTTGTTTTATAACAAATTGATAATCAAGTACTTATATTCTGTTGACAAGACTAGCTAACTGCTCCAGCTTCGCCAACGTAGAAAGCCCTCGTTGTACGCCGACAGGGGTGCCACTGGCAACGGGCTCGGGGGATGCATTCGGTTCAAACACTTTGTAATGAAATACACCAAACAGGTTCTGCTGCTGTGGCTGGGACTGATTTTTATCATGTCGGGCCCGGCCAGGGCGCAGGTGAAACCGGCTGGTACCTTACCGCCGCAAGCGACCTTGCAAGAATGCGTAGAATTTGCGTTGCGCAACCAACCCGTTATCCGCCAATCACTTATCGACCAGGAGATAGGGGAGCGCAACATCCGGATCGGGCTTTCCGAGTGGTTGCCCCAGATTCAGGGCACGGCCACTTACGGCCATAACCTGCTGCTGCCGACGTCGGTGCTGCCCAACTTTCAGGACCCGGCCGCCGGCCCGCAGTTGGTGCGCGTGGGCCTGAAAAATACGTCTACGCTGGGCCTGACCGGCAATCAGTTGCTGTTCAACAACGACGTGCTGCTGGCCGCCCGCTCGGCGCGCTTTATCCGGCTGCGCACCAGCCAAAACACCACGGCTTTCAAAATCGACGTGGTGACCAGTGTGAGCAAGGCTTTTTACGACATTCTGCTCACGCAGGAGCAGTTGCGGATTTTGCTTGAAGACATTCAGCGGCAGGAGCGGCAGGTGAAGGATGCGCAGGCCCAGTACAACGTGGGCATCGTCGACAAAACCGACTTTCTGCGGGCTTCGATTTCGTTGAAAAACGCCTACGCCCAGCGTCGCACTACGGCCGAATCGCTTACTGGTAAGTATGCTTCCCTCAAGCAGTTAATGGGCTTGTCGCCGGAAAATAAGTTGGCCCTGACCTACGACACGCTCCAGATGGCGCGCGAAGTTCTGCTCGACACGACTACCCAGCTGGCCTACGAAAAGCGCATTGAGGTGCAGCAGCTCCAGACGCAGCAAAATCTGCAGCGCATCAACATCGACTACTACCGCTACGGCTTTCTGCCCTCGCTCAACGCCTACATCAACTACAACCGGGTTTACCAGAACAATAACTTCTCGGACCTCTACAGCCGGGCGTTTCCGAACTCGCAAACGGGCTTGCAACTGGCCGTGCCCATATTTACCGGCACACGGCGGCTGCAAAACCTGAAGATCGCGCAGCTCCAGCAAGACCGGCTCGACCTGGATTTGTATGACACTAAAAACCAGATCAATACCGAATACCAGCAAGCGCTGGCTACTTATAAAGGCGCTTTCAACGAGCTGAACGTGCTGCAGCAAAACCTGCAGGATGCCAAGGAAGTGTACCGCATTCTCAACCTGCAATACCGCGAGGGAATTCGCACGTTTCTGGACGTGATCATCGCCGAAACCGACCTGCGTACGGCCCAGCTCAATTATTACAACGCCATGTTTAACGTGCTCTCCAGCAAGCTGGATGTGCAGCGCGCCCTCGGCGACATCACCTTCAATCCGTAAAATCGGCTCTCATGAATCGGAATATCACGCGGCTGTTGCCCGTACTTATAAGCTCCGTACTCGTTGCCTCGTGTGGCAACAAGAAGGAAGAAGAGGCCAAAAAGAATGCCCCGCCGCCGCCCGTTTCGGTGGCCGTGTACAAAGTAGACGAAGAGCCTGTTGTGGCACTCGATACGTATCCTGGTACGGTGGTTCCGCTGAACGAAGTGGAAATACGGGCTGAGGTAAATGGTTATCTGACAGATATTTATGTAAAAGACGGTCAGCGCGTTACCAAAGGGCAGAAGCTTTACGCCATCGACCGTACCCGCTATGCGGCGGCCTACAACCAGGCCCAGGCGCAGCTACAGGTAGCCCAAACCAACTACGCCCGCGTGGCCAAAGACGCCCAGCGCTACAACCGCTTGGCGCAGCAAGACGCCATTGCCCTGCAACAAGTGGACGTGGCCAACGCCAACGCCGCCAACGCCGCCTCGCAGATTGCGGCGGCCCGCGCCGCCGTGAGCAGCGTGGCCCTCGACCTGCGCCATTCTGTGCTCACGGCCCCACTCAGCGGCACCATCGGCATTACGCAGGTGCGCTTGGGTGGCTTGGTGAGTCAGGGCACTACGCTGATAAACACTATCTCGTCGGAGAGCCCAATTGCGGTGGATGTGAGCATTGCCGAGCAGGACATTCCGCGCTTTGCCAAGCTGCAACAAAACGCCGGCATTCACCGCGACTCGTTGTTTACGCTGGTTCTGCCTGGTAATCAAGAATATAAGCAAGCCGGCAAAATCGTGACCATCGACCGGGCCGTGGACCCGCAAACCGGCACGCTGCGCGTCCGGATTCAGTTTCCAAACCCCGACCGCATGCTCAAAGCTGGTATGAACTGTACGCTGCGCGTGCTCAACTCCGATACGGGCAACCAACTTACCATCCCGTTTAAGGCCGTAACCGAGCAAATGGGCGAGTACTTCGTGTACGTGCTCGGCGACAGCAGCAAAGTAGCTCAGCGCAAAGTAGCGCTCGGCACGCGTGTAAAAGACAAAGTAGTAGTGCGTCAGGGGCTTAAGGAAAACGAAACCATCGTCAGCGAGGGCATCCAGAACCTGCGCGAAGGGGCCGCAGTCCGTGTCGGCGACCCCAACCAGCCCGCGGCGGCGCCTCAGGAAGGCAAGCCCACGGCGGCCAAATAATGTATTCTAGCGCCCGCAAAGCATGATTTCAGACGTTTTTATCAGGCGCCCGGTTACGGCCATCGTCATCTCCATTGTCATTCTGATTGTGGGCGTGTTGTCGATCCTGAACCTACCGGTCAGCCAATACCCTAATATTTCGCCGCCCGTCGTCCAGATTTCGGGTAGCTATACCGGGGCCGATGCCCAAACGGTGGAGCAAACCGTAATGACGCCCATCGAAACGCAGGTAAACGGTACGCCCGGAATGGCCTACCTGCAAAGCAACGGCACCAACGACGGCCGCGTTTCGACCAACGTCACCTTCGACATTGGCACCAACGTCGACATTGCCGCGCTCGACGTGCAGAACCGCGTAAGCGTGGCCGAACCCACCCTGCCCGACGAGATTAAGCGCCTGGGCCTGACGGTGAAGAAGCGGAACCCGACCACGCTGATGGTGCTGGCGATTTATTCGCCCAAGCGCAGCCACAGCACCGCTTTCCTCGACAACTATACCAACGTGTACGTGCGCGACGCCCTCTTGCGCGTGCCCGGCGTAGGCGACGTTACGGCTCTGGGTCAGGACTTTAGCATGCGCATCTGGCTCAAGCCCGACAAGATGGCCCAACTCGGCCTCAACGTAACGGACGTGACCAATGCTCTGCGCGAGCAGAACGTGCAGGTGGCAGCCGGCTCGGTGGGCACGGCGCCGCAGTATTCGAGTCAGGCTTTTCAGTACACGATCATCGTGAACGGGCGCCTCAACAAAGTCGAGGAGTTCGAGAACATCGTGGTGCGCACCAAGCCCGAAGATGGGTCGGTGGTGTACCTCAAAGACGTGGCCCGCGTGCAACTCGGCCAGTTTGACTACTCGCGCTACAACACCACCAACGGCATCCCGACGACGCTGCTGCTCATCAACCAAACGCCCGGCGGTAACGCCCTCGAAACGGCGAAGGGCATTTACGAAACGATGGATAACCTGAAGGCGAAGTTCCCGCCCGACGTTACGTATAAGGCTGCTTTTGAGTCGATTACGGTGGTGCAGGTGTCCATCAAGGAAGTAATAGAAACCCTGCTCGAAGCCTTGGCGCTGGTAACCGTGGTGGTGTTCATCTTCTTGCAAAGCTGGCGCGCGACGCTCATCCCGATTCTGGCCATTCCGGTGGCAATTGTGGGCACGTTCATCCTGTTTATTCCGCTGGGCTTTACTATTAACACGCTGACGCTCTTTGGCTTCGTGCTGGCCATTGGTATCGTGGTCGACGATGCCATTGTGGTGGTGGAAGCCGTGCAGCACTACATCGACAACGAACAGATCTCGGCCCGCGAAGCCACGTCCAAGGCCATGAAGGACATTACGGCGCCGGTAATTGCAATTGCCCTGATTCTGGCGGCGGTGTTTGTGCCGGTAGGCTTCATTCCGGGCATTGTGGGCAAATTGTACCAGCAGTTTGCCATTACCATCGCCATTTCGGTGGTGATTTCGGCTTTTGTGGCCTTGTCGCTCACGCCAGCCCTGTGTTCGCTGCTGATGCGCCCGACCGAGCAACGGGAGGATTCGAAGGGCCTGAATAAGCTGTTTTATAGATTCAACAAATGGTTTGAACGCACCACCGAACACTATTCCAACGGCGTAAAACGTGCCCTGAAAGCCACGCCGTTTGTCGTGATTCTGCTCGTATGCGTGTATGCGGGCACGTTCCTGCTGTTTCGCTCCAAGCCTTCGGGCTTCATCCCGACCGAGGACGAAGGCCGCTTGTTTATCTCCGTCGAGTTGCCGCAGGGTGCTTCCAGCGCCCGTACCAAGGCCATTCTGGACCAGATGTCAAAGATCATCGGGGAGAAGGTGCCCGCCATCCGGGCCTATACGGCGGTGGGCGGCCTGAACGCCCTGAACTTTTCGTTTAAGCCCAGCAGCGGTACCTTCTTTATCCAGATGAAGCCGTGGGAAGAGCGCAAGGACGAGGCCGACCAGCTACAAGGCGTGATTGCTAGGCTCCAAAAAGAATTTTCGGTGATCAAAGGCGCCAATATTGTGGTGGTGCCGCCGCCGGCCATTCCGGGCTTGGGCAACACAGGCGGCTTCAGCTTTCAGCTGGAGCAGCGCGAGGGCAACACCGATATCAAGGCCTTTGAAGCGGTAGTAAATAAGTTTGTGGCCGCCGCTAATCAGCGTCCTGAAATTGGGCGGGCGTTCACCTTCTTTACCGCCAAAACGCCTGGTTACCAAGTAATTGTCGATCGGGAGAAGGCGAAAAAGCTGGGCGTTCCGCTGACTAATATTTTCACGACGCTCTCCACGTACATGGGCAGCGCCTACATCAACGACTTCACCAAATACGGCCGCAACTACCGCGTCGTCGCGCAGGCCGATACCTTCTATCGTAAGGACATTGCCGACGTGGGCAGCTATTACGTGCTCAACCAACAAGGGCAAAACGTACCGCTTAGCTCGCTGATTACCACCAAAGTAGTAGAGAACGCGCCCTTGATTTCGCACTACAACCTGTTCCGCGCCGCCGAGATCAACGGCGATGCCAAACCCGGCTATAGTTCGGGGCAGGCTATTGCGGCGCTGCAGGAAGTGGCTTCCGAAACGCTGCCCGCTGGCTACGGCTTCGACTTTTCGGGCCTGAGCCGCGAGGAAATCAGCTCCGGCAACAGCACAATCATCATCTTCTCGTTGTCGATTGTGTTTGTATTCCTTTTGCTAGCAGCGCTTTATGAAAGCTGGTCGGTGCCGTTTTCAGTATTGCTGGCCGTGCCGCTGGGCGCTTTCGGGGCCATTGTGGCGCTTACGTTTTTGCCCAAACTCACCAACAACGTGTATGCCCAGATCGGTCTGATTACGCTGATTGGTTTGTCGGCCAAAAACGCCATTCTGATTGTCGAATTTGCCAAAGAGCGCGTCGATTGGGGCATGAACGTGGTCGAGGCGACCATGGAAGCTGTGAAGCTGCGCCTGCGCCCGATCATTATGACGTCGCTGGCGTTTATTTTGGGCGTGCTACCGTTGGCATTCGCCTCAGGCGCGGGCGCCGTATCGCGCCAAACTATCGGCTGGACCGTGACAGGCGGGATGCTGGCGGCTACGTTCCTGGCCATTTTCACGGTGCCGGTGCTGTTTGTCGGCATTACGAAGCTGGCTTACGGCAAGAAAAAACTGGCTGAGCTTGAGGCTACGTACAAACCGGAAGAGCATGGCCACGCGGTCCACGGCTCCAAGGAGCCCAATACGCCGCCCGAAGGCCCGGCCGAAGACGCTAAAAACGACGTCGTGACCGAAGAGAAAAAACGCAAAGTGCAAACGCCGCCGGAGCTAGGCACCTAAGCCTGACTAAATAAGTTGACTAGAGAAGGGCAAAACACAAGTTATTGATTATCAATAACTTGTGTTTTGCCCTTCTCTTCAAATACTACCCTGATTCCGAAACGCTCGGCGGGCCGACCAGTGGGCAGCCAGCCTCGCCCGATGGTCGGCATGATGAACAGGCCAGTATCATCGCCCATTACCACGAATTCGGGCAAGCGGGGACCGCGCACGAAGTACGGCACGTCGTATTGTCGGTGGATCGCCTCGGCGCTCTGCGGCGCATTGGGGGTTGGAAGGCCAATTTCGTTCAGGCCCAGAAAGCAAGCCGAAGAGAAGCCGTTCGCAACGGCGTTGGGCAAGTCGAAGCGGGCGATGCACTCCAGAATGTTGCCGTTGGGATCGTGAAAATAAAACGCCTTGGCGTTCCAGTTGGGAAAATCGAGAATGGTGCCGCCTTCTGGAGCCGGCAGGATGGTCGTGCGGGCGCTTATCCAAGCATGAGCTTCCGCTACTTGGTTGCTGGGAATGGTAAAGGCAAAATGATAAAATGGGCGTTGGGCAGCGTTGGAAAGACGAAAACTCAGCAGCGAGAAGCCCACCCGAAACGCCACCGCCGTTTCTGTTTGGGCCTGAACAGGCAACTCCAGCAGTTCGGCGTAAAAGGCTGTGGTGGCAGCCAGATCCGCAGTTTGCAAATGCACTTCTTTCAGAATCATAGCGGTGAGTTTGAAAGCGTGGCCCTTGTTTGATTCTCGATTTTCATCCGTTCCAGTAATTTGGGCGTATCAACCCTGACCTACCCTAATTTACCATGAAAAAACCGCTTCTTGCCGCTGCCTTAAGCTTTGTTACGCATCTTCTATTGGCTCAGAATCAGATTCTTCCGCTCTATCCCGGCACCATTCCGGATTCGAAACCCAGCAGCGTTCAGGAAAAAAGTATAAAAGTGGCCGATGGCACCGAGCGCATCAGCAACGTGGTGCAGCCTACCTTGGCGGTGTATCAGCCGGAGAAAGGCAAGGCCAACGGCACGGCCGTAATTATCTGTCCGGGAGGAGGTTACAGCCGCTTGTCTATTGACGGGGAAGGACGCGAAGTGGCTCAGCGCCTCAACACGATGGGCGTCACAGCGTTTGTGCTGAAGTACCGCTTACCCGACGACCTAAGCCAGGTCGATAAGTCCATCGCGCCACTGCTCGACGCCCAGCAGGCCCTGCGCATGGTGCGTCAGCAGGCCGCGAAGTACGGCGTTAACCCGCAGCGCGTGGGTATCATGGGCTTTTCGGCGGGTGGGCATCTGGCCTCTACAGCCGGCACGCACTTCACGAAGCCCGTGGGCGACACCAAGGATAATACCTCCGTGCGCCCCGATTTTCTGGTGCTGCTCTACCCCGTCATCAGCTTTTCCGACAGCCTCAAACACGCCGGCTCACGCGATAACTTGATTGGCAAAACGCCCGATGCAGCCCAGACGAAGCTGTATTCCAATGAGTTGCAAGTTTCAGCCCAAACGCCGCCTACTTTCTTAGTTCATGCGCAGGATGACAAAACCGTGCCCGTGAAAAACAGCATCGTATTTTACGAAGCTTGTCTGCACCACCAAGTGCCCGCCGAAATGCACCTATACCCGAAAGGCGGCCACGGTTTCGGGATGCACAACAAAACCACCAAAGACGATTGGGTGGCCAGCCTGCAAAATTGGTTTGATGCCAACGGCTGGCTAACGAAGTAACGCATACGGGTCGTACGCCTGCCCGGCCCACCAGATTTCGGTGCCAACGGGCACTTCCCGAATCAGGTCGCTTTCCAGCAACAATACATGCTCGTCGTGGTAAGCCGGCGCGTCGTCTGCGCCGGTTTGCCGCGACATTTCCTCTATGCTGGCCGTGGCTGCCTCCTGATGCCCGTCGGGGAAAACCAAGTTTACTTCCAGCTTGGTATGCAGGTCGAACTTGCTCAGGGACTGTGTGTTACCTTCTTGTGGAGTTACCAATAGCCCCAAGCCCGTCAGGCGGAAGCTGGACGCTACAGTCAGCAGAAGTTGCTTAGCCATGCTGCATTTTTGTAAGGGGCGTAGGGCCGATTGCATAACCTCCCTGGCGGTCATGCTTTGCTCCTTCTCGGCATAAGGTTCTATGAATGGTATCAGCAGAAAAGTAATATAGTAGAGCATCTTGTGGTTGCCGCGGCTCCAAGACCTTGTTTTATTCTCTGCATGCTTGCTCGATAGGTATAAGGAAGTACTTGAAAGTCAGCGAAAAGGATGCCTCAGCAAGCGCGGAATTACCTGTGCGCCTGAGCCGCCGCCTGCGGCGCAATTGCGTACCACTCAGCGACGGAAAAGCTACTTTTGCCCATCGCCTATGAAAATACTGCTGGTAGAAGACGAGCCCAAACTGGCCTCATTCGTAAAGAAAGGCTTTGAGAATGAAGGCTATGAGTTGGATATTGCCTACGACGGGCGCATGGGCCGCTCGCTGTTTCAGCAGCATGCCTACGAGGTGATTATCCTCGATATCAATCTGCCTTATATCAACGGGTTTGAGCTGTGTCGCCTCATCCGGGCCGACGACCCGCAGGTGCCCGTGCTGCTGCTCACCGCTCTAGACAGCCTCGACGACAAAGTAAGCGGCTTCGAGGCCGGTGCCGACGATTATTTGGTTAAACCTTTCGAATTCAAAGAGTTGCTACTGCGAACGCGGGCGCTGGCCAAACGCAACTCCGATGCCGGCAGCGTAAAGCGCCTGCTGCGCATTGCCGACCTGGAGCTGAATCTCGACTCCAAGACCGTGACGCGCAACCAGCAGCGCATCGACCTGACTACCAAGGAGTACGCGCTGCTCGAATACCTGCTGCTGAACCGCGGCAAGGTCATTTCGCGAGTCGATATTGCCGAGCGGGTCTGGGAACTGAATTTTGATACCAACACCAACGTCATCGACGTGTACGTGAGCTATCTGCGCAAGAAAATCGACCGCGATTTCAAGCCCAAGCTCATTCACACGGTGGTAGGCATGGGTTACGTAATGCGCGAAGGGTGAACCGGAAGATGCTGATTCGCAATAAGTTGATACTGCGGTTTATGCTGCTGGTGGTGGCCATTCAGCTCTGCTTTTCTGCGTTTATCTACTACTTCAACGCCGTATCGCGGCAGCAGAAATACTACCACCGCCTCGAAGCCAAAGCGCAGCTCATGGCCAGCCTCCTGATTAGGCGGGCCAACCTGCGCGACGAGATGCTGCGCAGCTTTCGCAGGAAAGACATGATGACCATGCACGACGAGCGCATTAGCATCTACGATGTTCGCCGGCGCTTGCTGTACCATATCGGCGATGCGCCGGCTTTGGCCAGTAATGTGTTGTATAGCAAGGTGTTAGATAAGGAGAAGTTTGTGCGTTTCGAAGAGGGTAAGCTGGAAACCGTGGGGCTGCGCTACCCCCACGCGGGCCAAACGTACTTCTTGTTTGTTTCGGGCTACGATCAATTTGGTAATCAGCAGTTTCGGAAGCTGCTGCTGTTGCTGGTGGTGGGCAACGTCGGGTCATTGGTGCTCATCATTGTGGCGGGTTGGTACTTTGCCGATGAGTCGCTGAAACCCATTGCGCGCGTAATTCGGCAGGTGGAGCGCATCACGGCTTCCAACCTGAGCCTGCGCGTCGACGAGGGCAACCAGCAGGACGAAATCGCGCGGCTGGCCATCACGTTCAACAAGATGCTCAGCGGCGTTGAGCAGGCGTTTGAGTCGCAAAAAAGCTTTCTTTCGCATGCGTCGCACGAGCTGCGCACACCCCTGACCAACCTGCTCGGTACGCTCGAAACCTCTCAGGCCTACGACACCGACCTGTCCGAAACCAAGCAAAGCATCGGCTCGGCCGTGGAGGAAATCAAGCGGTTGGTGGCCCTCACCAACGGCCTGCTGGCGCTCGCCAAAGCCGACGACACCTCCTTCAAGCGCCAGCCCGTGCGCCTCGACGAGTGCCTGACGCAGGCCATGGGCTACTGCGAAACTAAGTACCCCGGCCGCACCTTAAAATTGGAATTTGGCCCGCTGCCCAAAGAGCTCGACGATGCTTTCACCGTGCAGGGTAACGCGCACCTGCTGACTACAGCGCTTTTCAATATTCTGGAAAATGCCTGCAAATATTCGCAGGATGCCGTAACCGTTCAGTTTGGTTATGCAAAAGACAGTGCATTGATTATCAAGGTTATAGATAATGGAATTGGCATAGCGCTGCAAGAGCAACAACGCATTCTGGAGCCTTTGTACCGTGGCGAAAACGGCAAAAGCATGCCCGGCTATGGCCTAGGCCTGGCCATCACATACAAGATTATTCAGCGCCACGGCGGGCAGCTGCACCTTGCGTCGCGGGTAGGAGAGGGCACTACGGTTACCGTGCGGCTGCCCGTGCCTCGTAACAGGATGACTGTCAGCGATAAAGCGTAGCTGACCAAGTAAATTATCTGACCGCTAGCGGGGTGCTTGTACCAGACAGGCACCTCGCTTTTTTAATGTTTTCTAATCTCCTTCTCAGACGGTTTTAATGTCGTGGGCGGTCCTTTGCAGCACAACTAGCGCTCAAAACCGATGCTCAAGGACAACCGTCATCTGGTGCTGATCTACCTGCTGATCGGGGCCATTGTGCTTTCTGTGGGACTTAACTGCTATCTGCTCAGTCCTTTAACAAACAACCTGTCGGAAACAAGCCTGCTCAGCGACGACGCAACCGAGTCGGAGGCGGAGCTGCAACTCACGCGCTCGATGCTGGCCCATTGCCAAGCCGAACAGATGCGCAAAGACAGCCTGCTGGTGAAGGTGTTCAACCACATCGAACCGCTGACAACGCGGGCGCAGTACTGACTATGGTTTTGGTAATACATTGATCATAAGATATTTACAAAATAAAATTTCGTTTTAACGCCCTTCTCATGTCGCCAAAGTATCGTAGATCTCTTGTGTGGCTGCTCCTGCCCACGCTTAGTGTAGCCGGGGCCAGCTGCACCGAAACCAGCCAGGCCGACAACACCAAAACGGCCGTGGCGGTCGAGGTGCTGCCCGTGCTGGAGCTAGTGGCGCAGGATACGGTTTTGCATCACGATTATGTTGCTGATATCCAATCGATTAAAAACGTAGAAGTGCGGGCGCGTGTCCAAGGATTTATTGAGAAAATCTACGTGGACGAAGGCAAGGAAGTGAAGGCCGGACAGCCGTTGTTCCGCATCAACGACGCCGAATACAAAACGCAGCTGGCCAAAGCCCGCGCCAACCTGAGCAATGCTGTTGCGCAGTCCAGAGTCGCGCAGCTCGAAGCCGAGCGGGTACGGCTGCTGGTCGACAAAAAGATCATTGCCAAAAGCGAGCTGGAAGTCGCGCAAGCCAAGCTCCGCGCTGCCCAGGCCCAGATTGACGAAGCACGCTCGGCGCAGTCTACGGCGGCCCTGAGCCTGTCGTACACGATGGTACGGGCGCCGTTCGATGGCATCATCGACCGTATTCCGCTGAAAGTCGGGAGCTTAGTCGACAACGGCACGCTGCTCACTACCGTTTCCGACAACCGCGCCGTGTACGCGTATTTTGGCGTGTCGGAGGGCGAGTATTTAGAATATATCAAGACGCGGCAGCAGCACCCCAGCCGCAACAACAATGCGGTGCAGCTGATTCTGGCCGATGGTTCGCAATACACGCCGCCGGGCAAAATTGAAACCGTTGAGAGTGAGTTCAACGAAGGAACAGGCTCTATTTCCTTCCGCGCACGGTTTGATAACCCCCACAAAATCCTAAAACACGGCGCGACGGGCCGCGTGCGCCTCAGCAATACCGTGCACGACGTGGTGCTGGTGCCCCAGAAAGCTGTGTTCGAAATTCAGGACAAAAACTACGTCTTCGTGGTGGACGCCGCCGGCAAAGTCAAGCAGAAAAGCTTTGTGCCGAGCACACGGCTGTCGTATTTCTACGTGGTGAAATCGGGCCTGAAGCCGGGCGAAAAAATCGTGTACGAAGGCATGCAGGATCTGCGTGAAGGGGCTACCATCCGGCCGCGCCCCGTGCTGATGGGGCAGATCCTGGCCGGCGCCCACTAACGCCCGCCGCCCCTGTATCTGCGACCGGCCCTTGAGGCGTTTCGTGCCACCGTCAACTTCCGCATATGTTTAATCTGTTTATCCGGCGGCCCGTTCTGTCGCTGGTTATTTCGCTTGTTATCGTGTTTTTGGGCTTGCTGGCGTTCTTTACGCTGCCCATTACGCAGTTTCCCGACATTGTGCCGCCCTCCGTGACCGTGACGGCGCGCTATACCGGCGCCAACGCCGAGGTATGCGCCAAAGCCGTGGCCACGCCGCTCGAACGTGCCATCAACGGAGTGCCGGGCATGTCGTACATGTCGTCGGTGAGCAGCAACAGCGGCCTGACGGTGATTACGGTGTTCTTCCAGGTAGGCATTGACCCCGACGTGGCGGCCGTGAACGTGCAGAACCGCGTGCAAACGGTAATCGACGAGCTGCCGGAAGAAGTGATTAAGGCCGGCGTGGCCACCGAGAAGGAAGTCAACAGCATGCTGCTCTACCTCAACGTGATGAGCGACGATCCGGCGGTAGGCGAGAAGTTCATTTATAACTTCACCGATATCAACGTGTTGCAGGAGCTCAAGCGCATCGACGGCGTGGGCTTCGCCGAGATCATGGGCTCGCGCGAGTACTCGATGCGCGTGTGGCTCAAGCCCGACCGACTGGCTTCGTACAGCGTGTCGGCCGATGAAGTTATCAAAGCCATCCGCGATCAAAACGTGGAAGCGGCCCCTGGCAAAACGGGCGAAAGCTCCGGCAAAGCCCCACAGATGCTGCAATATGTGCTGCGCTACACCGGCAAAATGTTTGAGCCGGAGCAATACAAAAACGTCGTGCTTCGGGCTAACGCCGACGGTTCGGTGCTCCGGCTTCGGGACGTGGCCGACGTCGAGTTCGACGTGATGAGCTACGGCATGCTCTCCAAAACCGACGGGCGCCCCTCAGCCTCCATCATGCTCAAGCAGCGCCCCGGCTCCAATGCCAGCGAAGTAATTGCGAATGTGAAAGCGCGCATGGCCGAGCTAAAAGGCACTTCGTTTCCGCCCGGCATGACCTACAACATCGCCTACGACGTGTCGCGCTTCCTCGACGCTTCCATTCATGAAGTGGTCCGCACCTTGTTCGAGGCATTTTTGCTGGTGTTTCTGGTGGTGTACCTGTTCATCCAGGACTGGCGCTCCACCCTGATTCCGGCGCTGGCCGTGCCGGTGGCGTTGGTGGGCACGTTGTTCTTTATGCAGCTCTTTGGCTTTTCGATTAACCTGCTGACCCTCTTTGCATTAGTGCTTGCCATCGGCATTGTGGTCGACAATGCGATTGTGGTAGTGGAGGCCGTGCACGCCAAGATGCACGAGCAGCATTTGTCGCCTCGCGAAGCTACGTTTGCCGCTATGGGCGAAATGGGCGGCGCCATCATCGCCATCACGCTGGTGATGTCGGCCGTGTTTGTGCCGGTCGCGTTTATGACCGGGCCGGTGGGCGTATTCTACCGGCAGTTTTCGCTAACGCTGGCCATTTCCATCGTGATCTCAGGTATTAACGCCCTGACTCTGACGCCAGCTTTGTGTGCACTCATCCTGAAGTATGATCCTGAGAATCAGGCCGAAAAGAAAGGGCTGATCAACCGCTTTTTCGCTTGGTTCAACCGAGGCTACGCAGCGTTTTCGGCTCGCTACCAGCAGTTGGTAAGCTTTGTGGCGCGGCGCCGTGCTATCACCATTGGGCTGTTTTTGTTTTTCTGCGCGGCTACTTGGGGGGTTAGTGCGATTCTGCCAGGCGGCTTCATCCCGACCGAAGATCAGGGCATGATTTACGTGAACGTAACCACGCCGCCCGGCGCCACCGTGGAGCGCACCGATCGCGTCCTCGACAAAATCCAGCAGGCAACCAAAGGCATCGATGCCGTGGAGTCGGTTTCGAACCTGGCCGGCTACAGCCTGATGAGCGAAGTGGCGGGTGCTTCCTACGGCATGGGCATGATCAACCTCAAGCCGTGGGAAGAACGAAAAGAGTCTGTCAGTGAGATCATTACGCTGCTGGAAGCCAAAACCAAAGGCATCACCGACGCTCAGATTCAGTTTTTCCCGCCGCCTACCGTGCCCGGCTTCGGTAACTCCAGCGGCTTTGAGCTGCGCCTGCTCGACAAGACCGGTCGTGGCGATCTGCAGCAGACCGATAAAGTCGCCAAAGATTTCATTGCCGCCCTCAACCAACGCCCTGAAATCGGGAGCGCTTTCACGGGTTTCGACCCCACATTTCCGCAGTATCTCATTCACGTTGACCAAGATATGGCCGCCAAAAAAGGCGTCACTATCGAAAACGCCATGAGTACGCTGCAAACCCTGATGGGCAGCTATTACGCCTCCAACTTCATCCGCTTCGGGCAGATGTACAAGGTAATGGTGCAGGCTGCGCCCAACTACCGCACCAAGCCCGAAGACTTGCTGAAGCTTTTCGTGAAAAACGACCGCGGCGAGATGGTGCCGTATTCCACGTTTATCCGGCTGGAACGCGTGTACGGCCCCGAGCAGCTCACGCGCTACAACATGTACACCTCGGCCATGCTCAACGGCGACGCGGCCCCCGGCTACAGCTCCGGCGATGCCATCAACGCCATCGAGGAAGTGGCCGCCAAAGAGTTGCCCCGCGGCTATAGTTTCGAGTGGTCGGGCATGACGCGCGAGCAGATCCTGTCGGGCAACCAGGCGATCTACATTTTTGCGGTCTGCTTGGTGTTTGTATACCTCTTATTAGCAGCCCAATACGAAAGTTTCCTGCTGCCGCTGCCGGTTCTGCTGTCGTTGCCGACGGGCATCTTCGGGGCGTTTCTGGGGCTGAAGCTACTGGGGCTGGAAAACAACATCTACGCTCAGGTTTCGCTCGTGATGCTCATTGGGCTGCTGGGCAAAAACGCCATCCTCATCATCGAGTTTGCGGTGCTGCGTCAGAGGGAAGGCCATTCTATTCTCAACGCCGCCGTGGAAGGCGCCGTGTCGCGTCTGCGGCCTATCCTGATGACTTCGTTCGCCTTCATTGCGGGTCTGATTCCGCTGTGCGTGGCCAGCGGCGCCGGGGCTTTGGGCAACCGCTCCATCGGCACGGCGGCCGCGTCGGGCATGCTAGTGGGCACCGTGGCGGGCGTGGTGCTGATTCCGGGTCTGTACGTGCTGTTCGCGAAGCTGGCGGAGAAAAAAGGCCGAAAAGAGAGCCAGCCTGCGACCGAAGAACTGGAAGTTGCGCGGGCTTAGGGCAGCGCATAGCTATTTGATAAGATGCTCAGAGTAAATATGTTACATAAACTATTAAAGCGCTTCTTGCTTTTTATCTGCTCGGCCGCGCTCGTTACGGGGTGCAAAGTGGCGGCGCCCCCGCAGCTGCCGTCCTTGCCGAAGGCCCCGGCTTCGTTTCTCAATCGCACCGATACCACGGCCAGCATTGCCGATATGCCCTGGTCGCAGTTCTTTACCGATCCGAACTTGGTCAGCCTGATCGACACGGCGCTCAACCGCAATTTCGACCTGCTCACCACCATTCAGCGCATCGAAGTTGCCCGTGCTAACGTCCTGATTACCAAAGGCGCCCTGTTTCCCACCGTCAATGGCATGGCGTCGGCGGGAGTGGAGCGATACGGCAAGTACACGCTCAACGGCGTGGGCAATTACGACACGAACCTGTCGCCTAACATCGATGGGCGTCAGCGCATTCCCAATCCCACCCCCGACTATTTCCTGGGCCTGCGCAGTTCCTGGGAGCTGGATATCTGGGGGAAGCTGCGCAACCGCCGCAAAGCTGCTTATACCCGCCTGCTGGCTACCGAAAAAGGCCGGCAGCTGATCACGACCGCGCTCGTGGCCGAAGTAGCCCGCCTGTATTTTGAGTTGCTAGCCCTTGATAATGAGGTGAATGTAATTCGGAAGAACGTGGGGCTGCAACAGCGAGCTTACGAAATTGTACAGGTGCAAAAGCTGGGTGGCCGCGCTACGGAGCTGGCCGTGCAGCAGTTCGGGGCGCAGCTGCTGAACACGCGCAGCCTCGAATTTGCGCGCCGCCAGGAAATTGTGCGGGTCGAAAACCAGCTGAATCTGCTGCTGGGGCGTTATCCGCAGCCCATTGTGCGCGGCCAGCCCATTCGGGAGCAGCAGTTGCCGGCAACCGTTTCGGCGGGCTTGCCGGCCACGATGCTGCTGCGTCGGCCCGATGTGCAACAGGCTGAGCTAGAGCTGGCTGCCTCACGCGCCGATATTTCGGCGGCTCGTGCCGCGTTTTTGCCCTCCCTGACGTTGTCGCCGTATGTAGGCTTCAACGCCTTCAAAACTTCGCTGCTGTTTCAGGGGCCGGAATCAATTGCGTACGGTATCGTGGGTGGCCTAACCGCGCCGCTCGTCAACCGCGCCGCCCTGAAAGCCGAGTACGTCCGCTCGACGGCCGACAACGTGGGCGCCTTTTATGCCTACCAAAAAGCTATCCGCACGGGCTATCAGGAAGTGGTAACCAACTTGCAGGGTATCGATAACTACCGGCAGGTGTATCAGCTTAAAGAGCAGGAAGTTACCTCGCTCAACAAAGCCGTGTCCATCTCCAACGACCTCTTTGTGGCTGGCTACGCCACGTACCTGGAGGTGATAACGGCCCAACGCAGCGTACTGGAAGCCGAATTGCAGCTCACCAACGCCCGCCGCGAGCAGTTCTTCCTACTCATTGATTTGTACCGGGCATTGGGCGGCGGCTGGGGTGTAACGCGGTAACCGAGACAACGTGCTCATTACCTAGTTTTTTGTTAAATACTTGGTAACGAGCACGTTGTGAAATGAAGTTAGTGGACAGGCGTTTCAGTCGCCGCCACTTCCTCTGGAATAATTACGTGTCCGGAATTCCTGTTTAAGGAGCGCATGGCCAGCAGCACGCTGATAATCGTGAGCACAGCACCGGCCAGAAACGCAGCCCCTGGGAAATGCACCGGCGCACTCGGACCCGTGAAATACGAGAACAGGTTGGTCATGAGCGGCGGCCCGACAATGGCCGTCAAACTAACTAGGCTGGTGAGCGCACCTTGCAGTTCGCCTTGTTCGTTGGCCGCCACCTGCGTGGAAATGATGCTTTGGAGCGCCGGTCCGGCGATGCCGCCCAAGCAATAAGGCACCAAAAAGGCAAACATCATCCAGCTTTTGTCGGCAAATGCAAAGAGCAGAAAGCCAGTGGCATACAGGCTTAGACCGAGCGCCACGGAGCGTTTTGCTCCCAGCTTTGGGTTCAGAACGCGAATGAGCAAGCCCTGTACCAGTGCCGTCAGCAGCCCGACCACCCCAAGCGAAGCCCCAACCCAGCCTTCGTTCCAGTTGAAGCGGTACATCACAAAGTACGACCACGTACTCTGCACGGCGTGGGCCGCAATGTAGAGCAGCACCAGCGAGCCCACCATGCCCATGATGACGGGGTAACGTTGCAGTTGCCGCAGCGACCCCACCGGGTTGGCGCGTTTCCACTCAAACTGGCGCCGATTCTCGGTGGCCAACGATTCGGGCAGCACAAAGAATCCGTAGAGCCAATTGAGCATTGTGAGTCCTGCGGCTACCAAAAAGGGAACCCGCGGCCCAAAATGCCCCAGCAACCCGCCAATTACAGGCCCGATAATAAACCCTAGTCCAAAGGCGGCCCCGATCATGCCGAAGTTCTGCGCCCGTTTTTCGGGTGGGCTGATGTCGGCGATGTAGGCCGAGGCAGTCGTGAAGCTGGCGCCCGTAATGCCCGCAATGATGCGCCCTACAAACAGCCACCCCACGCTGGGCGCAAAGGCCACAAATAAGTAGTCGAGCCCAAAGCCAAACAACGCAAATAACAGCACCGGCCGCCGTCCGTATTGATCGCTGAGGTTGCCGAGCACGGGCGAAAACAGAAATTGCATGCTGGCAAATGCAAAGCCCAGCCAACCGCCGTACTTGGCCGCCTCGCTCATACCGCCGCCCGTCAGCTGACTGATGAGCTTAGGGATAACCGGAATGATGATGCCGAACCCAATGACGTCCAGCAGCAGCGTTACGAAGATGAAGCCGAGGGCAGCTTGGCGTTTATCGGACATAGTTCTCTGCTATTTAGACAAGTGCAGACTACGCATCTGCATGCTGTAAGATACGAATAAATATCAATATATCTAATTTTATTAGCATAAAACTAAAAAATTTGGAAGTAGTCTTGATTATGACCGGCAGGTAACTTGCCTAGGTAACTGCTTAAAACACAAGTACTTCCTCCGTGTCAAAATAATACAGCACACATTGCACATCGGAGTAGCCCAGCTGGCGAAATAGCTCGGCATATTGCTGCAACTGGCGTTTGTGCTGCGCTTCGGGCGGCGGAATTTTAAAATCCACCAGCGTAACGCGGCCGGGTGCCAGTCCCATGTTGGGCTCGAAGGCGATGCGGTCGGGCTTGTAATCTTGGCGGCGCGCGCCACCCACCAGAATCTCCCGCTCCGTTTCTACCAACACCGAATGGCTGAAGTAGTGCGCCATTTGCGGGTGCTGGGTTACGTGGTGCAGCTTCTCCACCAGCTCTGCGCGCTCGCGGGTGCTCACAAGTCCTTCGGCCACCAATTGCGCGGCCACGCGGTCGGCATCAATGGCTAAAATGATGCGGCGCAGGGCGTAATGAAGCTTGCGGTTCCACTCTCGCTGCACTTGTTGATCGTCGAAATCAAAGACGGTGTTGGCATGCCGGCGCAGCCGCAGGCGCTCTTCCCAAGGCGTGCTGGCCAAGTTGGTAAGAGGATACAGGTCGGGGCTAAGAGCCTGTTTATTAGCACTCGGAACCGCATTTTGGCCGTCGGAAAGGATATATGCCGTGCGCTCGTCGTCCCACTGGTGGGTAGCCACCAAATAGCGATGCAAAAGCTCCGCCACCGTACGGGCCTGTTCGGGCGTATCCGTAGTATCGCCCTCTTTGGTCGCTTTGGTTGGTTTGGGCTGCCGGGTGATGACGTAGAGGCGGTGGCGCGGCCGCGTGAAGGCCACGTAAAGCATGTTGAGGCCTTCCAGAAACGTCTTTTCCAACTCCTCGGTGTATTGCAAGGCGAGGGGCGTGCACGTCAGCGCCTGCGTCTGGCTGACGACGGCCACGGCGGGCATCTCGGGCACTGGTTTTTCATCGGTCGTCAACCGGCCCCACAACAGCGTGCCGCGGTAGGGCGTCAGCGACCAGTCGGCGAAGGGCACGATGACTACGCCGTACGCCAGCCCTTTCGCCTTGTGCACCGTGGTAATGGTGATGGCATCACGGCCGGCGGGCGCATTGATACTCAAAGTGCTTTTCTTTAACTCCCAGTAAGACAAGAAGTTATTAAGATTGTTGCCGAAGCGCAGGCTGTATTCCAAGGTCAGGTCGAGGAAGCGGAAAAGGTATTCGCTTTCCTCGTTGCGGCCCAATAGCCCAAACGTGCCAATCAGCCGCTCGGTGAGCTCGTACAGGCCCAGATTGCCGGTTTCGCGCTCCTGCACGTCGTAGCCCAGCGTGCGCAATTCGTCGAAGAAGGGCAGGGCATGCGCTTCGTTGGCCAGCCCGGCGATGTGGCGGGCGCGGGCCGGTGTCGGCGCCACGCGCCGTACCACTTTGTCCACTAGCAACAAGGCCTCGGCGCGGGCCAGCGTATCGGCGGGCTGGTTGAGCACCCGAAATACCGCCACCAGCAAATTGACCACCTCCGCAAACTCCAGCGAAAGCGAATCGGCAGAAATGATAGGATAGCCTCTCTCTTTCAAGAACTTAGCCACGCGCCGGCTGCTGTCGCGCCGACGGCACAGCACGGCAATATCCTGAAGGCGAAAGCCGTCGTGCACGGCTTGCTCAACCAATTGCAGCGTCAGGTAAAGCGTGCTTTCGTCGTAGTCGAAAACGTGGTTGGGCGCAAGACCGGGCAGTGGCTCCTCGGTGTAAGCGCCGGTGGCGGGGTCGTAGCGACGGGCAAGCGTGTCGTTGTCGGTAAAGAGCAGTTCAACATGACCCGGTGAGCCCGAGGCAGCAGGCAGTCGGTCGGGCGACTCCTGCCCAAACTCCTCATCGTAAATACCTTGCACCAACGGCAGTTGCGGATGCGTTTGGCTTACTTGCCCGAAAAAGTCGTTGTTGAACTGGATAATGCCCGGTGCCGAGCGGTAATTTACATTGAGCTGTCGGGGTTCCAGCGCTTGGTCGAGGGTGATGTAGCGGCTCTGCAACAGATCGCGTAATTCCTCGTCGGCAATGCGCCCGTAGAGGTATTCTGTTTGATTTTTGTGCAGCCGCAGAATCTGCTCCATCTCCCCGCCGCGCCAACGGTAAATGGCCTGCTTGGCGTCGCCCACGGCCAGCGAAAGGTTGCCGGTCGAAACAGCATTTTCTACCAACGGCAGCAAATTATTCCACTGAAGCACAGAGGTATCCTGAAACTCGTCGATGAGCAAATGCAGGTAGCGCTCGCCCATGCGCTCGTAGAGAAAGGGCACCGGCTCGCGCAACACAATCTGGGCAATGCGGCGGTTGAACTCGGCAATGAGCACCACGCCGCGCTCCCGGCTGAGCTGGTCCACGGCCTTGCTCAGTTCGCTCAGCAACGATACCTGAAACAGGTACGGCAGCATCCCAGTAACTATCAGATAATCTGATAGTTGTGCGGCACGCAGATTTTCAAGCTCTTGATAAGCAGCGGTTACATCGGCTTTTACTGCATCCACACGCAGCTTGTCGGCCGCCGTCTTGACTTTTCCGCTGTACCATTTGTCTTGCTCGATGGTGGCGCGTACGTAGCTATTGGCTTCTTTATCAGGCAATAAGCGCTCCTGCCACTTCGCAAAGTAGCCAATGATGCCGCTCTTGCCTTGGTACAAATCAGCCTCCATGACGCCTGCCGCGTCCAACGTGGCCAGTGCCCGCGCCGCGACGGCCTGAAATGTAATTTCGATTTCTTCCTTGCGTTTGCGCAGCGTCTCGTGCAGGCGGCGGTAATCTTGCAACGACAGTTGCTGCAGTTGGGCCACGGCTTCGTGAACGGGTTCGCTAAGCAGAAAGCGGCCAAACTGGACTAGCTCGTCGGAGAGGTTGTTCCAGCTACGGCCTTCGTCGGCTTTGGTCAGGGCGTAGTCGGCCAGAGAGCGGGAGAGGAGCTTGCTGTTGGGATCGCGGTTTACTTTATCAAGTAACAGTGCCACAGCACTTTGTAGAACGGTGTCGCTGTCTAGCTCTACTTCAAACGTAGCCGGCAAGCCCAGCTCTCGCGTGAACGTCTGCACAATGCGTTGCACAAACGAGTCGATGGTGCTGACGGCAAAATCGGCGTAGTGATACAGCACCAGCCGAAACGTAGCCGCCGCCCGCCGCCGCAGCTCCTGTTGCCGCTCCGCGGCAGTTTGGGCATGACGCGGCAAGTGGCCGTCCGCCGCTAATTCTTCCGCTATTTCGCGCAGCAATACATCCTCCTGATTATCAATAGGGTATGCAAAGCGCCGCAACGCCTCGATGATGCGATGCTTCATTTCCCCAGCCGCATCGTTGGTAAACGTGATCGCCAGAATGCTTTTGAAATACGCTGGATCTTCGGAGCCCAGCGCCAGCTTCAGGTATTCCTTGGTAAGCTGGTACGTTTTGCCAGAGCCGGCGGAAGAGGAATAGATGCGAAAGGTTTGGGGCATTTTGGAAGGAGAGTGGCTTTCTGCAAAAGTAAAGCAGAAGTAATGTCACTATAGCCCATTTGAGTAGATTGGCCCTAATTGCGCACTATGCCAATAAAATCGGGAGATATACAGGCAACTACTTAGGGCATCTTAGCACTCACGACTAATACCATGGCACAACCGGGCGATATAATTTGTTATAATGAGATGTGCCTTGAAGTAGGATACTCATTGCAAAGAGGAATGAACTTCCAAGTGGGAGGCGAGGTGAGTGTGATATTGATGTCTTTACGGAAAGGTGCTCCGTACGCTGATAGAATTGAGAATAATGGAGACGTCCTTATCTACGAAGGACACGACGTGCCAAAAAATGAATCAGCCAATGGTATTGCCAAGTGGCCGGCTCACACAAAATGGGAAATTCTTTCAGGCAGCAGAAGGGTATAAAAATGGGCGCTCTCCTGAATTGGTCAAGGTATATGAGAAAATAAAAGATGGTATTTGGGTATATAACGGCGTATTCGAACTGATCGATTCTTGGATTGAAAAATCAAAATCAGAGGATAGAAATGTATTTAAATTCAAGCTCCATGTGACGGATAGAAGTATTGATCAAAAGAATAAGCGGGTTGAAGAACTAAAAGATATTGGTCATAATAGATTGATACCGACTTCTGTTAAACTGGAGGTATGGAAACGGGATAATGGGAAATGTATTCAATGTGGAAGCGCTGATAATTTACACTTTGATCATATCCTCCCTTTCTCTAAAGGTGGTACATCCCTGAGAGCCGACAATATTCAATTACTATGCGCTAGGCATAATTGGCAAAAGAGCAGTCATATTATGTGAACATAAACAGTATAGGACGCATCCTCTGGGGTTTAGCATAGAAGAAAGTGGGCTATCAGTTGTTCGTTCGATAACCAATGATTATAGGCGCTGTATACTTAGCTTACTGTTTGCTCTACTCTTTTTATCCCACCGGTCCCCACAGCCGCTCGATCAAATCCGGCGTCACACGCTTCGGCCGCTGAGTAGCGGGGTCAAGCAGTACCCATTGCGTTTCAGCCTCACAGAGCAGCACCCCATCTGAAACGCGCTCTATGTGCACAAAGCGCTGACTTTGCGCGCCTTTTACTTCCCCGATCCAAGTAGTAGCACGTAGCTCCTCGCCAGCGAAGGCCGAGCGATGATAACGAATGCGATGTTCGAGCACTACCCATATATAAGCTTCGCGCTCGCCCGGCGGGTAGGCCGTGAGCCAATGGGCGCCGGCCGTATCCTGCACCCAACGCACATACTGCACATTATTGGCGTGGCCAAGCTCGTCAATGTCGCTTTCGACGACTTGAAATGTGCGGGAAAAGCGAAAAGCAGGGCCAGTAAGGTCAGTCATATAGAAAAAAGTGCGGCAGCAGAAAATGTGCCTTTCAGACGAATAAGAGGCGATTTTCGATTGGTTTTGGGCGGAAGACAGCAGTCCGACTCGCCTCCCTAACAACGTTTCTATGGGGGGTATTGCATCAATTCAGGAAATTATATAGTATCTTTGACTCAACTTAAGAGAATGAGCTTCGTTTCGCCTGCCAGATGCCTAGAGTTTCAGCAGTTTTTTCAGTGGCTGCATTATCTTAAAGAAACTCTTACAAACCCATCATGCAGACAGGAACTGTAAAATTCTTCAATGACACCAAAGGTTTTGGTTTCATCAAAAACGACGCTACTGGCGAAGACATTTTCGTACACGTAAGCGACCTAGTGGATGATATCCGCGAGAACGACAAAGTTGAGTATGAAGTAGCCCAAGGCAAAAAAGGCCTGAACGCTGTAAAGGTGAAGTTGGCGTAAGCTGATTTCGTCTCATAGTCGAAACAAAAAAGCATGCTATCTGGCATGCTTTTTTGTTTTAATGCTTAGGTGTAAACACTTGATTATCAATGTATTATGTTTATGCGAGGAGTTGCGTAGCCCAACTATAAAAATTGGTTTACGTTAACGATGCAGCAAGAAGAAGCAGAGGGTTGTTTTTCTGTGCCATGCGGCGTCTTTTAGAGATTTTCTGTCTAACCTAGATATTGTACTATATTTTTCGTACCTTTGCAGCCGCATTGAGAATGGCCCCGTTCCGCGCAGCTACGGCTGCTTTTGTTTAACATACTGGCCGTCACCGTCTTCCGTCCGTTGCTTCCGTCGCTTGTCGTTGTTGTTGAGTGGGAGAAGAACGTCGCTGAATCTGCTGTTTTCAGAGCATTGTTTATTCTCCATCAACCATTGACATGGAAAAAGTAAAATTTGACGAGCTCGCGCTCTCTGCGGAGATGCAGCGCGCTATCACGGAAGTAGGCTACGAAGAGGCTTCGCCAATCCAAAGCGCTGCTATCCCCGTTTTGCTGGAAGGCAAAGACGTAATTGGTCAGGCCCAAACGGGTACCGGCAAAACCGCAGCTTTTAGTATCCCCGCCATTGAGCGCGTCGATTCCGACTCGCGCGACGTGCAAGTATTGGTGCTGTGCCCCACCCGTGAGCTTGCTGTGCAGGTGTCGGGTGAAATTCAGAAACTCGGCAAGTACAAGCGTGGTCTGGCCGTAGTGCCGATCTACGGTGGCTCGAGCTACGATCGTCAGTTCCGTGCTCTGGAGCGCGGCGTGCAAATCGTAATCGGTACGCCCGGCCGTGTGATGGACCACATCGAACGCGGTACGCTGAAGCTTGACAAGGTGAAAACCGTCATCCTCGACGAAGCCGACGAAATGCTCGACATGGGCTTCCGCGACGACATCGAAACGGTGCTCTCGAAGATGCCGGCCGAACGCCAGACGGTGTTCTTCTCGGCCACGATGAGCAAGCCGATCATGGAACTGACGAAGAAGTACCAGCGCGATCCGCAAATCGTGAAGGTCAATCATCAGGAAATGACCGTCTCGAACATCGAGCAGAGCTACTACGAAGTGCGAGGTCCGCAGAAAAAGGACGTGCTCACCCGTCTGATCGACATGTTCAACCTGAAGTCAGCCATTGTGTTTGCTAACACCAAGCGCATGGTAGACGACATCGTAGGCGACCTGCAAGCCAAAGGCTATTTTGCCGAAGGACTGCACGGCGACATGGGCCAGCAGCAGCGCCAGAACACGCTGGATAAGTTCCGCAAAGGCACGCTGGAAATTCTGGTAGCCACCGACGTAGCCGCCCGTGGTATCGACGTAGAAAATGTAGAAGCTGTTGTAAACTACGACCTTCCCGCCGACGAAGAATATTACGTGCACCGCATTGGTCGTACGGGCCGCGCCGGCAAATCGGGTCGCGCCTTCACATTCGTGTCGGGTCGCGATATTTACAAGCTGCGCGACATCATGCGCTTTACCAAAGCGCAGATCAAGCAGGAACGCATTCCGTCGTTTGAGGACGTATCGGAGGTGAAAACCACGCTGTTCCTGAACCAGATCAAAGAAATCATCGAGAAAGGCAACTTAGAAAAGTACGTTGCCCGTGTGCAGCGTCTGCTCGACCAGGAAGAAGAAACTACCTCGTTGGACATTGCAGCTGCGTTGCTGAAAATGACCATGAAGGAAGGCAAACAGGCTGAAAAAAGCCTGGAAGCTGACCGCGAGCGTGGCGCCGTTCGTCCGGGTTTCACGCGTTTGTTCGTGACAATGGGCAAAAAAGACCGTGTGCATCCACGTGACATCGTGGATCTGATCGCCGAAAACACCGGCCTCACCGCTGGTAAAGTTGGCGATATCGCGCTCTACGATAAGTTTAGCTTTGTAGAAGTGCCTTCCGAGTTTGCCGATGAGATCATCTCGGCGCTGGGCCGCACCTCCATCCAAGGCCGTCCGGTTTCCTTCAACATCGCCACTCCTCGTCAAGAAGGAGATGCACAGGAGGAAGGCGGCAACCGCGAACGTCGCAGCTTCGGCGCCGATGAAAACCGTCCGGCTCGTCGCGCTCCCTTTGGTGATCGTCGCGAGGGTGGCAGTGGTGGCTACGGTGGCAATCGCGGTGGTGGCAGCAGCTACGGTGGCAACCGCGGCGGTGGAAGCTACGGCGACCGTCGCGAAGGCGGCAGCAGCTACGGCGGAAGCCGCGGTGGCAGCAGCTTTGGTGGCAACCGCGGTGGCGGTAGCAGCTACGGCGGCAACCGCGGCGGTGGAAGCTACGGTGGCAATAGCCGCGGTGGCAGCAGCGAAGGTGGCTATAAAGGCCGTCGCGACAACCAAAGCTTTGACGAATAGTATCGCTTAGCATAAAAAGAAAACGCCCCGACTGTTTTGGCAGTCGGGGCGTTTTCTTTTTATCTTATTTTCACAACTACCTTATAGTTAAGGAATTGTGAAAAATGGCTTCTGATTGCTCAGGAGTCGAATACTATTTTGACGAATCGCGCAGAGCCTTGATTTCGTCGTGGCCTTGCTTGATACCAGCAGCCTGCTTGTCGATGATGGTTTTCAGCTCGCCCGGCAGATCCTGGATTTTTTGCGCGGTTTCGTAAGCCTTCTTGGCGTAGTCTTCGCCACGCTCGCATTCTGCCAGAATGCTATGGCGGTCTTTGCTGGTCACCAGCCCTTTAAGATTGATAAAGGCACGGTGCACGGTGCCGGTTACGGAGCTGCTTTCGTCTGGCTTGAGGTCCAGCTTGAACATCTGGTCTTCCAACTCGGTGATGTAGCTGGAGCGCTGGGCAGCATATTTCTTAAAGGTATCTTTCAGATCGGCGTCTTCCACGTCGGTCATGGCTTCTGCATAGCCTTTCTGGCCATCTTTTAGCGTTTCGAGTAATTCGTTGAGGGCGGCCGTTGTTGTTTTGGCATCCATGAGTGGGTCGGTTTAGGTGTAGAGGGAAACAAAGTTGTGTTTCTCTGTACTGCTAAACCCCAGGTAGGGTTGCAAACTGGCCTGCCCGAACACATGCGCTGTATCTCCGCTTAATGGCTTACTTAAAACTGGCCCGCGCCAATATCAGCCCTGCTCCTGTTGGGTAGATGACATTGCTTGTCCGGCCAGATAGCCCGTCGTCCAGGCAGCTTGAAAGTTGAATCCGCCCGTAATGCCGTCAATATCAAGTACTTCGCCTGCGAAATACAGATCCGGTACGAGGCGGCTTGCCATTGTTTTCATATTGACTTCAGCCAGCGGGATGCCACCGCACGTCACAAACTCTTCTTTAAATGTCGTTTTGCCGCGCACTGCCAAGGGCATGCGTAACAAGTTTTCAATCAGGCGATTCTGAACTTTGGCTGCCAATTCGCTCCAACGCGTTTCGCCTATTACTCCGGCTTGGTCGGTGAGGGTACGCCAAAGTCGTTGCGGCAAACCAAACAGGGGATTGGACTGCACCACCTTGCGGCCATTCTGAGACCGAAATTCGTGCAGCCATTGCCGCAGCTTTTCTTCAGTATGCGTTGGTACCCAGCTTACTAGGGCTGTGCCGGTATAGTTGAGTTCGTGCAGGAGGCGTGCGCCCCACGCCGATAGCTTGAGCACGGCCGGGCCGCTCACGCCCCAGTGTGTAACCAACAAAGGCCCTTCATACGAAAGCGTTGAACCCGCCAATACCACGCGGGCGTGTGGCACGCTCACGCCCATTAGCTCGCGCAGGGGCGATTCGGGCACGTTGAAGGTAAACAGGGAAGGCACTGGCTCGGCAACGCTGTGGCCTAAGGCCCGCAACCAATTATAGCCTTCGCTTTTGGGAACGCCGCCCGTAGCGATAAGTAGCTTATTTACAACCAGTTCCTGCGCATGAGTGCCCGTGAGACGCAAGGAAAAGCCACCTTCCGGCAAGGGAGTAAGCTCTTCAGCCGCCGTGTTATTCCAAATTTTTACGCCGGCCTGCCGCGCAGCTTCCAGCAAGCACTGGGCAATGGTTTCGCTGGAATCGGTGGTAGGAAACATGCGCCCATCGGCCTCGGTTTTGAGCTGGACGCCGCGGCGCTCGAACCATTGCACCGTATCCTGGGCGCCAAACTGTTTGAACGGCTCTTTCAGCTGTTTGCCACCCCGTGGGTAATGCTGCACAAGCTGCGCCGGCGAAAAACAAGCGTGCGTTACGTTGCAGCGACCGCCACCCGATACACGCACTTTGCTCAGCAACTTGCCGGTTTTTTCGATGAGAATGACCGTGAGCTGCGGGTTGGCCTCCGCACAGGCGATGGCGCCAAAAAAACCCGCCGCCCCGCCGCCCAGCACGGCTACTACAAAAGAAGAGGAATTCACGCCGCAAAGATACGTGTGAAACACCTGAGCTTCAGGCCTTCAACGCTTCAAACAAGTTATTATGTAAGAACTTGTACTTCAGTGATTTATGCATCAGCGCACTGCTGATGGTTTTGCCACTGCTGGTATCGTCGGCGCGGAATATTGGGGGTGCGGTGTGCAATTGGGCGGCGGCAGCCGTGTAAAATTCCTGCCGTGTAGGGTGATGGTCGGCGCATGCGTTGAAGGTGTATCCCCAGGCCTGCTGACGAATGATGGCCATCAGCAGCCCAACACAATCGTCGAGGTGAATGAGGTTGACGGGCGCCTGCGCATTGGGAACATCTTGGCGGCCCGCCAGAAAGCGGCCCGGCGGCCGTGCCGGCCCGAAAAGACCACCAAAGCGAACCACTGTGGTAAGCCAGTGGCTTTGCTGGATGAAGTTGCTTTCAGCCCGCAACAAATCCGAGGAAGCGGTAGCCGTAGAAACCGCATCAACCTCTGTCATGACGCGGGGTTCATCGGGATAGACGCTGGTAGAGCTTACAAACAGAATGTGCCGCACGCCGCAGGCCGCAATCGCTTGTTGCACAGGGCGTAACAAATCCGGATAGGTGCTTGCTGTCTTACGCGGAGGTACGTTGAGCACCAATACATCCGCGCCGGTGAGCATGGCTCGAAGCGTATCGTCGTCGGTTTGGGTGAATTCCGGACCAAGGCGCAGCAAATAAGGCGTAATGCCGGCATCGCGCAACTTCAGCAAGTGACTCGGGCGGGTCGTGGAGCCGGTCACGACGTGGCCCGCCGCAACCAGCGCTTTCGCCAGGGGCAGGCCCAGCCAACCGCAACCCAACACGGCAATGGTCGGAAGAAAGGGATCTGTTGTCATGCGTCCCAAAGGTGGTAAAAATTCCTTCGCTTGGTTTTTTTCTCTGCCAAATCCAAAAATGCCGTTCTTGTGGCTTTCCCACACTTACTTCTCAACCTCGTTCCATGCCTGCCTACTCCCAACCCATGCTCCGCGATAACGCTCTTCAAGGCAAAACCATCGTCGTAACCGGCGGCGGCACCGGCCTGGGCCGCGCCATGACCACATATTTTCTTCAGCTTGGCGCTAACGTTACCATCACCAGTCGCAAGCTGGACGTGCTGGAAAAAACCGCCGCCGAGCTACGCCAGCAAACCGGTGGCAAGGTGCTGGCCGTGCAGTGCGACGTGCGCAAATATGAGGAAGTAGAAAACATGTTGCAGCGTACCCACGACGAATTTGGCGGTGTCGATGTGTTGCTCAACAACGCGGCCGGCAATTTCATCAGCCCCACCGAGCGTCTTTCCCACAAAGCCTTCGATGTGATCGTGGACATTGTGTTGCGCGGAAGCTACAACTGCACCCTGGCCTTTGGCAAGCGTTGGATCGCCGATAAGAAACCCGGCACCATTCTGAATATCGTAACCACATATGCATCAGTTGGTTCTGCATATGTGGTTCCTTCGGCGGCCGCTAAAGCCGGTGTGCTGGCCATGACGCGCTCTTTGGCTGTGGAGTGGGCCAAATACGGCATTCGCTCCAACGCCATTGCGCCCGGCCCGTTCCCGACGGAAGGCGCCTGGAGCCGCTTATTCCCAGCCCCACTGGCCGAAAAGCTCGACCCAGCCGGATCAGTGCCCCTGAAGCGAGTAGGTGAATATCAGGAACTTGCGAACCTGGCCGCGTACTTAGTATCCGATTTTTCGGCTTATGTCAACGGGGAAGTCGTGACCATCGACGGCGGCGAATGGCTCAACGGCGCCGGCGAATTCAATAAGCTGGAAATGATCCCCGCGCCCATGTGGGACCAAATTGAGAAAGCGATGCGCCGATAAGCGAGTGCTGACTTAGTAGGGGCGAACAACGTTTCCTGCAAAACACAAAGTCCGTCTTTTACAGCACTTGTTTGCTGTGAAAGACGGACTTTGTGCGTATAAGTAACTCGGCCGCGACGGGCGGAGTTACAGCAGCTGAGCTGGCCGGTTTGTGCGGTTAATTCCAGCCGCCACCCAATGCCCGATACACATTAACGGTGGCATTCAATTGCTGCATTTTGGTTTCGATCAGGTCAAATTTTGACTCCAGGGCTTCCCGTTGCGTGAAGAGCACTTCCGTGTAATCGGCCCTTGCCGAACGGAAGAGGCTGTTAGAAATCGTGCTCGACTGGTTCAGGGCCTGCACGGCCTTCGCTTTCTCGTCGTAGCTCTTGGCCAAATTGTTGATGTTGGCCAGCTGATTGGCTACCTCCACATAAGCGTTTAGCACGGTGCGCTCATACTGGTAAATGGCCTGGGTCTGAAGGGCATTGGCACTCCCATACACCGCCTTGATTCCGTTGCGGTTCACCAGCGGCGCGACCAGATCGCCCGCCAGCGAATACATCATGGATTCGGGCGACGTGAACAGCAAGCCGGGCTTGAAAGCCGCGAAGCCCGCTCCGCCGGTTATGCGCAGCGCCGGGTAAAAGTTTGCGCGGGCTACCTGCACGTCCAGTTTGGCCGCTGCCAGCCGTTGTTCGGCCTGCCGGATATCCGGCCGGTTTTGCAACAGCTGCGCGGGCACCCCCGCCTGAATGTTGTTCGTGGCTAAATCGTTGAATGACTGATCGTTACGAACAATAGGCTGCGGGTACCGCCCCACCAGAAAATTGATCCGGTTTTCAGTTTCGGTGATGCGCTGCTGGATATTGTACTGAAGGCTGCGGGTGTTGTGCACCTGCGCTTCAAAACGTTGTACCGCCAGTTCGGTCACCCGGGCCGATTCTTTCTGAAGTCGCACCAACTCCAGCGCATTGCTCTGAAGCTCAATGTTTTGCTGGGTCAGGGCCAACTGGTTATCGAGCGCTAGGAGTTCGTAATACGAGTTGGCAATTTCGGCAATCAGATTCGTGACCGTGAAATTCCGGCCTTCGACGGTAGCCAGGTACCGCAGGGCTGCTGCCGTGCGGGCATTGCGCAACTTGTGCCAGATATCCACTTCCCAGCTCGCAAAAGCGCCGATCTGGTAATTGGGCAGCGGATTGGGGTTTCTTCGCTCCTCCTGAATGTTGACGGCTTCCTCGGTCGCGCCCTGAAGCGTGTACCGACCGGGACGTTCGGCTTCGGCCTTAGCGCCCAAGCCCAGAAAGGGCAGGTACTCGCCTTTGCGGATCTGGACCTCGTTGCGGGCAATCTGAATCTCCTGCAATGCAATGTTCAGCTCCTGGTTATTTTGCAGCGCCGTATCGATGAGGGCAGCCAGGTTCGGGTCGGTGAAAAACTGCTTCCACCGAAGCTTTGCGGTGCTGGCCGTATCCTGCGCGTTGGCATTGTTATAACTAGCAGGAACTCTTCGGTTTACTGTTTTCTGAACCAGATTCGGCGTTGCACAAGCCGCAACTGCTAACGAGAGGCTGGCTGCGCTAAGGCATTGATAGATGCGTCTCTTAAGCATAAGGTTCTGTTTCTTCAATTAATACGCGCGGCTCAACGCCTTCCAGTATGGGGGATTCGTTTTCGTCCCGAATCAGTTGGTGGCTGCCGGCCAGCGTACCAAAGAAGTAGTACAAGCCAGGAATGATGACCACCCCGAACACGGTGCCGAACAGCATACCGCCAAGGGCCGAGCTACCGATGGTGCGGTTGCCGATAGCTCCGGCGCCCGTCGCCAGCACCAGCGGAATCAGACCCGCAATGAAGGCAAACGAGGTCATCAGAATCGGGCGGAAACGAACGCGGGCCCCTTCGATGGCCGCCTCGCGGACCGACATACCTTCGGCGTGCTTCTGGGCGGCGAATTCGACAATCAGTACGGCGTTCTTACCTAGCAAACCGACCAGCATCACAAGGCCCACCTGGGCATAGATGTCGTTGGCTAGGCCCATTACTTTGATGAACAGGAACGACCCGAACACGCCCGCAATCAGCGAGAAGATTACCGCCAAGGGCAGCAAAAAGCTTTCGTACTGCGAAGCGAGCACCAGGTAAACGAACACCAGCACCACCAGGAAAATAATGGTGGACTCGTTGCCGCGCGACACTTCGTCTTTCGACAAGCCGCCCCAGTCAATGTCGTAGCCGTGGGGCAGGTCTTGCGCTACTTCCTGCACGGCTTTAATGGCCTCTCCCGAGCTGTAGCCCTCGGCGGCGCCGCCCCGGATGGAAGCGGTGGTGTACATGTTGTAGCGGTTGATTTCGTTGGCGCCCTGCGACTTAACGATTTTCATGAAGGCTGAGAACGGCACCATTTCGCCTTTGTCATTTTTTGCCCACATGTTTAGGATGTCTTCGGGCAGCTTCCGATATTCGGGCGAAGCCTGCACGTACACCTTGAAAAAGCGCTGGTACTTGATAAAGCCCAGCTCGTAGGTCGAGCCCACCATGATGGAAAGCGTGTTCATGGCGTTGCCGATGCTCACGCCTTTCTGCATGGCCAACTCGTTGTCAATCTTCAGCTCGTACTGCGGATAGTCGGCTGAGAAGAAGGTGAACAGGCCCGCAAGCTCCTTGCGCTTTTTCAGCTTGGCCATGAATTCCTCGTTCACCTTTTCCAGCGCTTTGTAGTCGCCGGAGTTGGTTTTGTCGAGCAATTGCAGCTGGAAGCCGCCTGCTGCGCCGTAGCCCGGCACTGCCGGTGGCTCGAAGAATTCGATGGTCGCACCGGGGATTTCGTGCGCCTTTTTCTCCAAGGCTCCGATGATATCGGCAATGGATTCTTTGCGCTCTGACCACGGTTTCAAGTCAATCAGACAGGTGCCGGCGTTGGAGCCCCGACCTTCGGTGAGTACTTCGTAGCCCGCCAGGGTTGAAATGTTGGCGATGCCGGGCACGTCCTTGGCTAGGCTGGCGAGGCGCTGCGAAACGGCATTGGTTTGCTCCAGCGTGGTGCCGGGCGGCGTCTGCACAATGGCGTAGATCAGGCCCTGGTCTTCGCTCGGAATAAAGCCGGCCGGCAGCTTGGCCGTGATGGCCCAGATGCCCAACCCGAAGGCCAGCAGCATGGCGAAGGTGATGAGGCGGTTGGCCACAATCTTCTCCAGCAAGCCGGTGTAGCTGTTGGTCAGATTCTCAAAACCACGGTTGAACCAGTCGAAGAAGCGCTGCATCGGCGTTTTTTTCTTGGGCTTGCCGTGGTTGTTTTTCAGAATCATGGCGCAAAGCACCGGCGTCAGCGTCAGGGCCACCAAACCCGAAATCACGATGGCCGTAGCCATGGTAATGGAGAACTGGCGGTAGAAAATACCCACCGGGCCGCTCATAAACGATACCGGAATAAACACGGCCGTCATCATGATGGTGATGGCGATAATGGCCCCGCTGATTTCGCCAACTACCTTACGCACAGCATTATAGGGCGACAGATGCTCTTCCTCCATCTTGGCGTGCACGGCCTCAATCACTACAATGGCATTGTCCACGACGATACCAATTGATAGCACCAGCGCAAACAAGGTTATCATGTTGATGGTCAGGCCGAAAGCCTGCATGGCCACGAACGAGCCGATGAGCGACACCGGCACGGCGATGGCCGGAATCAGCGTCGATCGCCAGTCGCCGAGGAACAGGAACACCACCAGGGCCACCAGAATAAAGGCGTCGCGCAGGGTGTGGATTACGTTCTCAATGGAAGCGTCGAGGAAGTTCGACACGTCGTAGGTGATTTTGTAGTCCATGCCGGGCGGGAAGCTGGTTTTCTTCAGCTCTTCCAGCTTGGCTTTCACCTCTTTAATCACGTCCGAGGCGTTCGAGCCGTAGGTTTGCTTCAGTACGATAGCCGCCGAGGGGTACTGGTTCAGGTTGGAGTAGATGTCGTAGAACTCCGAGCCCAGCGCCACGTCCGCCACGTCTTTCAGGTGCAGGCTTTCGCCGTTGGGGTTGGCCTTGAGAATGACGTTTTTATACTGCTCCACGTCGCTAAAGCGGCCCTGGTAGCTGAGTACGTATTCCAGCGACTGCGCCTGCCCGCCATCCGAGCGGCCGATACGGCCCGGCGAGCCGATAACGCTCTGTTCGCCAAGGGCTTTCATCACGTCATCTACCGAGATATTGTAGGCGCGCATGCGGTCGGGCTTCAGCCACACGCGCATGGCGTATTGGCGGCTACCCAGAATGTTGGCCCGGCCAATGCCGCTGAGGCGCTGCAACTCGGGTAGCATGTTCACCCCGGCGAAGTTGAACAGGTACTTCATGTCCGTGTTCTTGTCTTTCGAGTACAAGTTCACGTACATCAGCATGTTGGGCACCACGCGGTTCACCACCACGCCTTCGCGCTGCACCAGTTCCGGTAAGCGGTTCAGTACCTGCGCGATACGCGTGTTCACGTTCACGACGGCCTGGTCGGGGTCGGTGCCTAAGTTGAAGACAATCTGGATGTTGGCTTCGCCGGCGCTCACGGCGTCGGAGGTCATGTATTTCATGCCCGGTACGCCGTTCACGGCCTGTTCCAGCGGAATCAGCACCGATTCGGTGAGCACCTTGGCGCTGGCGCCGGGATAGGCCGCGCTCACCATAACGAGGGGCGGCGAAATTTCCGGGAACTGCGACGTAGGCAGCTTCATGATGGCCAGCGCGCCCATCAGGACGATGACCACCGAGATAACAATGGCAAAAACGGGCCTCCGAATGAATTTACTAAACATATTCTGTCTGGTTATTTATAGGATAGGACCTTATTCGCTGTACACTTTCAGGTGCGAGATAACCGACTGTGGCGCCTTGTAGTCGTAGGTAATCTTGTCGCCATCCTTCACCTTGCGCAGGCCCTCCAACAGAATCCGGTCGTTGGGGGAAATGCCGGATTTGATGATGTAGAGGTCGGGCATTTCGGAGGCGATGTTCACTTCGCGCTGGTGCACCACGCTGTTCTTATCGACTACATAGACATATTTCTTCTCCAAGATTTCGAACGTGGCTTTCTGCGGCACAATCAGGGCGTGTTGCAGCGGCACGGTCATGAGCACACTGCCGGTTTCGCCGTTGCGCAGCAGGCCGTCGGGGTTGGGGAAAGTGGCCCGGAAGGCGATGTTGCCGGTTTCGTTATTGAAGTCAGCCTCAATAGTTTGCACCACGCCAGTTTGGTTGAACACCTCGTTGTTGGCCATCCGCAGCTTCACTTTCGTGGCGCTGTCGCTGGTTTTGGCGTGCTTCTTATAGTCGAGGTACTCGGCTTCCGGCACGTTGTAGTAAACCCACATTTTGCTGTTGTCCGATAGGGTCGTCAGCAAGTCGCCCTCATCAACCAAGCTGCCCAATCGGGCTTGGAAATGGTCCATGATGCCGCTAAACGGCGCCTTCATCGTGGTGAATTGCAAGTGCGTTTGGGCCAGCGAGACATCGGCGTTGGCCTTATCGTACTTCGCCTGCGCCAGCGCTAGCTCGCTGCTGGATACGATGTTTTTATCGGCCAGCTTCTTGGTATTCTGGTACTCCTGGCCCACATAGTTGGCTTCGGCCTGCGATTTTTTCAACTCGGCCTGGTACACCGTGGGCTTAATCTGAAACATGAGCTGTCCTTGCCGGACGTGTTGCCCCTCGTCGACATAAATCTTCTCCAAATAGCCTTTCTCCAAGGCCCGTAGCTCAATACGCTGGATGGAGTGGATCTGGGCGACGTACTCTTTGGTGATGGTTGTGTCTTTCTGTAAAGGGCTGGTAGCCAGAAGCTTAATCTTCTCTTCCTTTTCCTCTTTTTCTTGCGAGCAGCTTGTAGCGCAATACAAGCCGCACAAGCTCACGAGTGCGAGCATGGACGTTCTTTTCATAAAGACGGTAAATCCCCTGAGGGGTGTGATAATCTTAGGAAATGTGATTTTGAAGGGGGCAATGAACGGTCATTACCTGAGCTGGTGGTGCGTTGGGTGCCTGCACCAAGCGGAAAATCAGGTGGTCTTGCTGTTGATTAGCTCGTTGGCAATCCAACAGCTGCTGTTGCCATTTCAAAAACTCCGTCGACGGGACGGCGTGGCTTACATCGTGTTCGTTCATGCTTTGCAATGGGCTTTGCTGGTGTAGCAGAAAGCCATTCGACTCCAGTGAAAATGTCAGGCCCGCCCCCAGTCTAAAAGATCAAAATCGAACGAGAAATGCCGATTCAGCCCAGCTTGGTGTCGGGTATTGACGGCACAAGCTAGACCGTGTGGCATGAAGCCGACATGAAGCGATGAATTAAACGCAGTTACTTACTGAGTCTGCCTATAGAGTATACACTTCTAGTTAAATAGTTGACTGTTAGATAATTACATCGAAATATGTGTGCTTTTGTACGAATGCTGAGCAGCCGAGATTTATTTATTATGCGGTTTGCCGGAGCACTTACTTGAAGCGCATGGCGGGTAGCAGCAGCCCGTGACGGCATACGCTGAAACGACAAAGGAGAAGTCGCAACTTCTCCTTTGTCCTGAATGAAACGCAGCATTTTGGGGCATATCCTACGGGAAAGGAATAGATGCCCATTTCCCAAGCCGACCACTTACAGGCAGTTGGGTTAGCACTTTAAGGGTTTTTCTGCAAAATGCTACAGCTTGTATCCTTTGTAATCTTTGGTAAATTCTGCTAACGGAATAGGTTGATTAGCAGCTACTTCCGAAAAGTCAAATTTTTCAAACAAGCCTTTGTCGTCGAAAACCTGCACCGATATTGGCAGGAATAGCTTCTGATCAATGCAGATGATCGTGCGCCGCCCGTAGGCATTGGGTACTTGCAAAACTTTGCCTTCGGGAATGGCGGTTTCGGCGGAAAGGCTGTTGCGCTCCATGATTCGGTATTCGCCGCAGCCAAAGCGAGCGGCGACCCGCGCTACGGTTTCGCCTTTGCCGGCTTTGTATGTTACGTAGCGAAACTGCGGAAACTCGGAGCGCAGGACGTAGCACGGATGCCCCGCCACGAGCGTATCGCCGTCGTAATGAAACGAGCGATCGAAGGCCCGATCTTGGCGCAGGTTGGAGCCGCGGATGATGTCGGCAATGGTGCCGAAACCCGCGTCGAGCACGCTGTGGTGCTGGTTGCGGCGCATCAATGTACCGTTGGGATCAAGGCTGAGCGTGACGTACGGGAAGCTATTGGGGTACACCCAGGCATCGCCGTCGTTTTGGCCCGTAACCCACAGTACCTCAATGCCTTTCTGGTTTTTCAAATACACCCGCAACGGACTCAGCGTCATTTTCATGCTGGTGCGGGCTTGCTGGTAGCTGCTGCCAATGCGCTCCTGGGCCCGCACGTTGCAGCGCAGGGTTTTAAGATCGTCGATAGCGTCGGTAAGGCGTGTAAGTAACTGATCAGTAGTGAGTTTTTCAGCCGGTGGTGCTGCGGGTAGGAAGGCCAGCAGCCCCGTGGCAAGGGCGGTAAGCCAGATAAAACGGAGCATGAAATAAAATTAATACAGAAGCGAATAGGCGCAACGCCATTCTGCACAAACCGGGCCGGAGCTGCCGCTGTTGCGGAATGCGCTAATTGAGGCTGACGCGCGGAAACCGGGACGTACTGCTGTCGAATAGGAAAAGCTCGTCTATTTCGACGCGGCGGAAAAACCGGTAGAGCGGGAATTGCTCGACGATGGCCCGCACGGCTTCCGGGGTTTCGCCGTTCATGGTGATCCAGCCCCGGGTACGAGTGGCGCTGATGGCGTAGGCTTCCACGATGTTGGCTTCGATGAGCTGGTTAACCAGCGCCCGGTGCGGTGGAATCAGGGCCAGAAACTCTTCGTCGAAGAAGTCGGGCAGGTTGAAGGTGATGACAAATTTGGCCATGACAAAGCGGGTGGATACTGGATTAACGCCACCTCCGCCCGGAAAGTTGAGCTTGACCGGGGGCGGAAGCAACTTTTTTTGGCCAATTGCAGAATAGGAAGGCATGCACTTTAGCGTTATTACTCCGACTCACAACCGCCGCCAATTCCTGCCCGAAGCTGTGGCCAGCGTTCGGGCCAGCATCACGGCCCCCCTTGACATTACGTTCGAGCAGTTAATCTGCGAAAATGGCTCTACCGACGACACTGCCACTTGGCTTCGCGAAGCAGCCAAGCAAGACGGCGCCCCGGTGCGCTACTGGAGCCAGAAAATCAAGTCGTTGCCCGGCCCCGCCCGCAACACGGTAATCAAGCATGCGCCCGCCGAGGCATGGCTGGTTCCGCTGGACGACGACGACATTATGCTCCAGCGCAATTTGTTTCATTATGCCGATCTGATTCAGCAAAGCGCTAACACACAATGGTTTGTGGCAGATTTTCTGCGCATGGATCAGGAGCGCCGCTACCTGCCCGGCGAAGATTATTACGCTTGGCGCTTCGACTCGCCCACCGACATGCTCCGGGCAATTTTCAAGGCCGAGCATTTCATTCAGGGCAACGTCTGCTACAGCCACAAGCTGTTTGAAGAAGTCGGGGGCTACGACGAAACCCTGCCCATGGCCGAAGACCTAGACTTGTATGTACGTTTCTTGCTGGCGGGGCATCAGCCGGTCATCTCGCCGCACATCAGTCACCTGCACCGCTTCCACACTAGCAACATCAGCGTCGGTGTTGATGCCGACAAGCACGGTAACGACCTGCGCGAGATTTACGATCGCTACGCGCAAGAGCTTGGTAAACAAGGAATTGAACGACCGTAAGATACGTCTACGGCTGCTTGTACAAGGCCCCATCTTTCATCACTAGCTGCACCTGTCGCAGGGCGGCTACGTCTTTCGTGGGGTCGCCGGTGACAGAAACCAAATCGGCAAGCAACCCGGCGCTAATGCTGCCGCGGTCGGTGAGGTGAAAGATGCGGGCATTGCCGCTGGTAGCTTCTTGTAGCACTTCGAGGGGTGTAAAGCCGTATTCGCGCACCAGTAGTTCCATTTCGCGGGCGTTGTCGCCGTGGGCAAATACGCCCACGTCGCCGCCCATTGCGAAGGTTACCCCGGCTTTGCGCGCCGCAGCTATGCTCACGCGTTTCTCGCGAATGCGTTCGGGCTCTGGGTCTTGACCTTTGCGCCAGCCTAAGTATTGCGACACGGCGTCGCCGGCAGCTACCGTTGGGCAGAGCGCAACGCCGCGTTGTTTCATCAGCTTGAAGATTTCCGGCGTGCCGGCGTCGCCGTGCTCGATAGTTTCGACGCCCGCCAGAACGGCGCGGCGCATGCCCTCGGGGGTTGATGCGTGGGCTACCACCGGGCGGCCCGCGGCGCGTGCCGTCTGCACAATAAGGTTGAGTTCTTCCTGCGAAAACGTAGGGCGCGAAGGTTCGCCTTTGCCCCAGCGATAATCGGAATACACCTTGACGACGTCGGCCCCTTTGCCGATCTGCTCGCGGGTAGCGCGCACCACGCCTTCGGGGCCGTCGGCTTCTTGGGCGCCCTGTGGTACTTCCACATCCACGGAAAGCTTAGGTCCGTAGCTGCCCGACGCCACCAACGCCCGCGTAGCCACCAGCAGGCGCGGGCCTGGTATAATGCCTTGATCAATAGCTTGTTTCAACCCCACATCGGCAAATCCGGCGCCTTCCGTGCCGAGGTCGCGGGCGGTGGTGAAGCCAGCCAGCAGCGTACGCTGGGCGTGGGCGGTGGCGCGGGCCACCCGCAAGGCCAACGACTCCGTGTTCACTTGGTCGTTCCAGGAGGTTTCGTTGTAGGGGTGGAGCAGCAGGTGCGAATGGCCTTCGATCAGGCCCGGCAACAAGGTTTGGCCTGTTAGTTCTAGGGTGCGCGTTCCGGCGGGCGCACTGACCTGCGCGGCCGGGCCCGCGGCCACAATTTTGTTTCCGGTTACCAGCACTACCCAGCCCGAATGCAACTCCTGCCCATCAAAAACGGCCGCTGGGCGCAGCAAGGTGGAAGTGGCAGTAGTCGCTGTACCCGGCTGGGCCCGCAACAGCTGAGGCAGTAACAACAAGGTCAGCCCCAGAAAACGCTTCAGATAAGGTTTTGAATATAAAGTGATCATTGCCAATTACTTATGTATATACGGTGCGTATGCACCCAACGAGGCCGTAAAGTGAAGAAAATAGTACTAATGTCGTCAAGAAGAGGCGGCTTTAAACTAGACTATATAACTTCCGGTATGGCACAAAAAAGCCCCCTGCTGACAGGGGGCTTTTAAATGGAAAGACAAACAAGGCTTAAAAGCCGGGCCCAATGGCCAATGCATTTATGTAGGAGGGCCGCCCACCGACCAAGTTTAAGGGACGGATATATGTTGCCGTGCCCGTGCTTAGGTTCACCGTGCTAACCGAGTATTCAGTCAAGCCCTGGTACAAATGAATGGCGTAGGCGGTATTGCTGGTGCCCCCAATGTTAAAGCCAAAAGCATTTCTTGGGATACCAGACTCTATTGATACTGGAGGCAGGCTGTTGATATCCAGGAAGTTAATGCGGGTGAGGATGCCTGTATTGGGAGAACTCAACTGGTAGAGCGTGCTTCCGTTTCTCTCATCGCCCAATGCATACAAGCTGGTGGAAGTCGCGCCGGCGAGGCTATTGCTGTAGGCGGCTTCGGTGAGCCGTACGTCGCTGGGCTGGATGCGCCCGTCCTCGACCACGCTGCCATCCTCGGGGTTGACGCGCAGGTTTTGGCCCGATGAGGAAACGATGCGGATTCGGTCCACCACAGGATTGAAATCAAACCCGTATTGTCCGTAAAAATCCACGGGCGTCCCTAACTCAGCCACGCGCGTGGCCGCGCCCGTGGCAGGATTAATGGTATACAGACGGCTGCTGGCTATGTAGGTGATATCGTCGCCGCGGTAAAGGCCGGCTTGACCTGCGACTAAGGCGTAGAGCTGGCCGGTGGCGGGGCGGAAATCAAGGCCGAGCACCTTCTCATTTTTGGCCAACCCGCCAATGACCTTCGTTACCTGCACGGAAGGGGTAGCAGAACTCGTCGGGTCGAAGATGTGGAGAAAGTTTGTGGTCTCTCGGAAATTAAGCTCGCTATAACCAGCTGCATACGCCACTGGTTGTGTCGGAATGGCAAGGGCGGTGTAGCCTAAGCTGGCACTGTACTGCGCCAAGGCCCGCGCCGCGCCGGTGTTCAAGTCCACCGTAAACAGAGTCGGTTTGCCATTCACTGGGTACAGCCCAAGGGCCGTACCCGTCTGGGCATCGATGTCGAAGCCTCCGTCGCCGCTGATGTTAAGCTTCATGCTGCCTAGGGCCACGAGTTTGCCCTCATTGGGTGGATCTTGGCGGTAGAGTTGGTCGGTGGCTGGGTCCAGGTCGTAGAGGACGGTCGTGCTAGCGCCGGCCACGTTGTTGGTGTACGCGGCTCCCGTTACGGTGGCACCTTCTACGCTGGTGAGTGCCGCATCTTCAGCAGCCACAGTGCCGGTTTCGGGATTGAGACGCAGGTTTTGGCCGGTGTTGGTCACTAAACGGATCCGGTCCACGGTGGGGTTAAAGTCAAATCCCACCAGATTGCCGGCCAACGCTGGCGTGAAAGCTCCGTTGCCGATGGCGCGCGCCGTACCGGTCTTTTGGTTAATCACATACAAACGGCTGGTGCTGCCTAGGCCATAAAGTTGTCCGGTGGCGGGGCGGAAGTCTAGCGCCAACAGCTTCTCGCCGTTTTGCAAACCGGTGATGGCCACCGAAGCCGTGCGGGCAACCGGTGTTTTAGTAGAATAGGCGTCGAGTTGCGTTCCTCCCGATAAAGCATAAAAGGAAATGTCCAGCCCCAGATCGGGATAAGTGGGCGTTGGATTGGGCTGCGGAAATAGCTGCTCCAGCAGGTCCTGACACCCGCTGAGCGAGGTCGTAAGCAGAACGGCCGCGCCCAGCTTGGCGAGGGAGGAAAGTCTTAGCATGTTACCAGTAGTATATGATTAAAGGAAGAATAAATGCGAATGTATTTAGTCACATCTGCAAGTACATTCTTTCCCTTAGACATACAAGCTATCTGGCAACTACTAACTTATATTTATTTAAGTACAGATAACTTACAAGTGAACAGGCAGATAGCCTCCTAGTGCAACGCCCATAAACGTGCACATACTTGTGGGAACTTCCCACTTACGCAGCAGAAGATATTAACTCAGGAATGGCCCAACTCTGCCACCGGAGGCAGGCTGCGGTCGCTTCTGGCTGGTTCGGGGGCTGTACCCGTTATGGCGAGAGCAGACGTTTTTTCCCACTTCTGAAAGCGGATCAGTTCGTCGCGGAACTTGCCGATAAACCAACTCATCAACGCCAGATCATCCAGAAAACCCACGACGGGCAGGAAATCGGGCACCAGATCCACGGGTGAGAGCACATAAAGCAGCACGGCCAACCCCGATATGATCGTGGTAGTCTCGATTTGGCGGTACGAGCCGCTGACGAAAGCGCCTACCAGCCGAATGAGCGTGCGCACCATGTCGATGGTTTGCTGAATGGGGCCCTTTTTGCTATTCTGGTCGTCGAGCTTGGCGGCCACTTCCCGCAGGGTTACGGCCACGGCGAAGGGTTTGCCCAGGAGCTTGGTGGCGCGTCGGAGGAAAACATTGAAAACGGCGTTTTTAGCAATCCGAAGGCCTTTTTCGGCGAGAGTAGACATAAGGTAAGAGGGGAAATTAAGGCCAGTCCACGCGACCAGCCAGCAGCGTGTACGCAGGGGCTTTCGGTGGCGTTGTCCGTCTGTTGCCGGGTGCGCATACAAAAGAGCCTTTCTCCATGGAGAAAGGCTCTTTTGTAAATGATTTATAATCAGATGCTTACTGTTTTACAAACCGTTTGACATAGGTTTGTTGGGGGCCGGCCAATCGGATAATGTACACGCCAGGACTCAGGCCCGAAACCCGCTGGCTAAGCTGCTGATTCAACTGCTCCAGCGAACCAGTGCCCGTTAGCACTGCGCGCCCATCCACGGCATTTACTTGGAGCTTCAGCGACTTGCCGGTTTCGGGCACGCGCAGCCGCAGGGTAGTAGTGGCAGGGTTTGGGTAGAGTTCTAGTCTGTCGTTCAGTAACTTAGCGCCGTGCGCGGCCAGTGCCGTGCCGAAGGTATAGCGCGTCTGGACGGGGTAGTGGTCGGTGGTGGTGTTGCCGTAATTGGGTACGAGGTTAGCAACGCCAGTCAGGATAGTAGCCGAGTTGGGCAGGTAAAATGGCACTACATCATTAGTCACGACGACGTGATCGATGATGTCGTTGTAACTCACCGTGGAGCGCAGGCCTGCCTGGCTCAGCGGCAGCGTCAGGGCCGTATAGTTGGCCGGGTCGGTCGTGAAGGCGCTATACGACGTGATGGTAGTGGTCAGGCCGGTGGTGATGGTCACGTCGAGGTCGTCGTTGAAGTCACCCAAGATCACCACGTTGCTGTTCGCGTAGTCGGCGTCCAGCTTGGCTTTCAGGCCATCGGCGGCATTTTTGCGACGGTCGTAGGACGTGGCAGTGGGGCTGGTGTTAGCCTTGGCATGAATCAGCACGAAGGTGAAATGCTTGGTGATGCCGTTCAGGGTCACGTCGGCGTCCATCAGGTAGGGGAAGCGTCCCGACGACCAATAATTGTACTCCGGGCAATTTTCGGCCTGCGTACACCGAAACAGCGACGAAATCGTCACGTTCTTAAAAATGCTCGTCTTGTACACAAAAGCCAGTTTCTGGGCGCTGGCGTAGTCGGCATCCTGGGCGTTGTCGGCGAATGAGCCAAAATCAGACACCTTATAAGTGTAGCCGCCGCCGGGCAACTGCCGCACAATGCTGCCCAGCCGCACCGTATCTACCACTTCCACAAGGCCATAAATATCAGCTTGGAGCGAATTCAGCACGGTGCGCACGTTGGCTTGTTGCTGGTCGTCGTTGGTGGGGCCATTTTGGGGCGAGCCAAACCATTCGAGGTTCCAGTTGACGACTTCCAGCGTGTTGTCGGGGTTAAACGTGTTGCCCGAAAGCGCCACCGTCACCGATGTAGCTTCCAGCGAGGCCAGCGTCAGCGAGCCCGAATAATTTTGCTGGGCCTGCGTCGGACTGAAGCGCACCGTCACGGTTTGGGGCACTCCGTTGGCTTCGTCGGCGGTGTAAGTCAGCACGTCATCGAACGTCGTGCCGTTCTTCGAAATCTGAAAGCCAGTGCCGCTAGCCGTAATCGTGCCCGGCCCGCGCAGGTTGCGAAACGTGACGGTGAAGGTTTGGGTAGCAGCGGTATTTTGCGGTTGATACCCAAAATCCAGGCTGCTGGCGGTGGTGGCCACCGAAGGTGGCGGAGCAGTAGTCGAGTTGCGCAGACTGACGTCGTCGAGGGTCCAGCGAGCGCCCTCCTCGGTGGTCGCGTTGTACACGAAGGCCACATATACTGTCGCAGCTTTGTACGCGCTCAGATCTACGGTGCTGAGCGTCCACGTATCCGTCCCGATCGCGGGGAAGAAAGCGTCGAGGTCGGTCCAGGTTACCCCAGCTGCATTGGGGTTGCCCGAACCCGAGTAGTCGGTCGACACGCGCAGCCGCAGCGGGGCCCCGTTGAACGCTACCCGGCTCCAAAATGAAAGCAGCGGGAAGGTAAAACTGGCCGTGTTGAAGGCCGGCGAAATAAACCAGTCTTCGTTTGTTACGTTGGTGCCGTTGGCAAACCCATTGATTTGCACCCCGTTAGGTTTGCTGGCCTTGCCCGTAGCATCGGCGGCATCGTGGCCGAAAGTGGTGCAAGCCCACGTCTGGTCGCCGGTTAGGCTAAACTGCGTCCAGCCATCGGAAACCGTCGTGGCGCAGTTGTCGAAGCTGAAAACCAAGTTGTTGGGGTCGATACCGGTGCCGCTTACCGCCACGCTTTTGCTCTGGGCGCCGGGGCTAGCATTCGTAACAGAGCCCGAAGCGGGGCCGCCCGCGGTGGGAGCGAAGCGTACGTACACCGTTTGGGCGGTGGCGAGCTCGGCTTTCGTAAAGGCTAGCGTGGCGGCAAATCCGGCCGAGGTGCTTTTGGAAACTGCAAAGCCCGCGGGTGCTGTTACCGTCACATCATCGGTCAGATCAGTCGCCGTAAGAGAGTAGGACTGTATCGCTGATTCAGTGCTAATATTCTGATTGCCAAAGGATAAGCTGGTAGGCGTAACAGCCAGCGTTGGCGTATTGGCGGCAATGTCGCTCCACGCCAAACTGAAATCGTCGAGGGCGGACGTGGGCCGGTTGCCACTGCCCGTGGACGCGGCCAGCGCCACCACCCGAATCCAGACAGGCTCCGTTACGTTGTCGAGTTGGCTGCCAAAATCGGCTGTGACGGCGGTAGAAGAGAAGCTGGTGCCGCCCGTCGTCGGGTTGGCGGGGGTGGTGGTAACGGTGGTAAACGAGGCCGGCGTAGCACCAATTCCGTAATCGACGCGCCAAGTAGTCGTGCGCGGGGAGGTGGCATCCAGCGATTGCAGCTGAAAAGTGAGCTTAAAGCCGGATTTACGGGTGGTGTTGGCCAGTTGAAACACAAAAGCCGCCCCTGGGTCACCGAAAGTACCCGTTTGGCGCACCGCCAGCGCGCGGTTGGTCGCGGCGTTCTGCTCATCAGTGGTGGAAGCCGCAGTAAGGCCGGTGGCCGAAGCCACATTTTTGAAGCCGGAAGACGTTGAATTCCAGACGGTTGGTGCAATAATGGGCGTGGCTGCTGTACCCAACACAGTGGCTGTCGCGCCCGTGCGCACCGTGAAGCCAGCCGGCAACCCTCCGCCGACGCCGTCAAAATTTTCAGAATAGGGGCTGGTTGATAGCGTCACCTGCGCAAAAGCACCGGACGCAACCAGCAACAGAATAACCACTCCGGTCAGAAACCGGAGAAACCGTAAATGATTTTGCATAGCAAGGAAGTAGGATAGGGATGGTTGCGCAAGCAAAAGCAGCCCCGAACCGCAGCCCGAATGTTACTTTTGCGTCAGTAAACAGGACTCCTCCTTGTTCGCGCGGTTCGGACGAGCCCTATTCATCCACTACCCGCAAGGCACCGGTTCTCCAAACACACTACGTGAAGCAGCGTCCGCTGCCGCAGGATTTCCTTTTACTACTCAAATAGGCAGACTGTTCCGCCCACCCAATCTTTATTTTTATTGAAGTCCACCCCAATCATGGCACCCCGGCTGAGGCGGCCTAAGTTCGTGATCAGCAAAGGTTTGGCTGCGTTCTCAGGCCACACATAAAGCATCCGGATTTCGCATTTTACCAGCCCGTCAGGCGACTGCACTACGGGCTCGTACTGCACTTTGCGCTGCAATAGATAGTTGTGCTTGTCCGAAATGGCATCCAGATCGGCTGCCGTTATATCAAGGCGCACGCCGCTGCCCGCAAACGAGAAAAGCGGCTTCAGTACAAAGTTCTCTAAATCAGAGGGATAGGAGGCAAGCTCCGACAGATAATAGCTCTGCGGAATATACGGGCTGCTAAGCAGCGGCATCGTGTATTTGCTGATGCGGAAAAACCAGTTCGGGTGCCCGACCCACGTCACGTCCACGTCGTCATCGGTCAGGCTAAACTCGGTTTTGAGGTCGGGGTAGTGTTCTAACTCATCGAATATCAAGCGATTGTAAATGCGCTTGATGTCGATGCGCCGACCTTCCTTCTCGTAGTAGAGCTGCCGTCCGTCTTTGCGTACTCGCGTAATGCAGACGGGCTCCACGCCCAGCGCACGCCGCGTCAGCTCAAAATCGACACGGGTTTTCTGCTTTTCCGGAAACAGCTCCAACAAGATGACATGCTCCGGATCTTCCTCTCCCACAATGACTTGACGCAAAGCGTCGAAATACTGTGCGGAGCTATCGACGTTAAACAGCTGCGAAACCGAATCTGGCACCGGGAAAAACCGGCGAAATAAGTCCGGTAAATAATCCTGAAATGCGTAGAGGGAGGGAAAGCCCTGTAGTTCAATTAGTTGTGGTTCTAGCTCGCCTTGTGCGTTACGGCATATGGCATAATCAATGGCCAGAAACGAGGTATGCGCATTTTCGTTCGGGACGCGCTGATGCGGCGGTACGGCCTTATCCGTCAGGGCCTTGAAGTTGTCGGCCGTCAGCACGTCAATGATGCTTTCCCCCGCGCTGACAAGTTTATCGCGCAAGGCCGCCGGCACGAAAATAGGGGTTTCGGCAACCCTGAAATCCAGTTGGCCCGGCAGGTCTTGCGCAATCGCAGCTAACATTTCCTGGTAGCGTTGCGGGCTGAAACCTGCGTTGTAGGCTCGACGGATTTCGGGAATCATAACTGGAGAGCGAGAGGATATAACCAATTGATAATTAACGCAAAAGCGGCGGCAGTACCAAGCGCTGCCGCCGCTTTTGCGCTTAAGCTACCGAAGCATTGGGCTCCGCAATTCGCGTAGGCACCTCGCTGAAAGCCGCAAAGCTGGCAACGGCCCGGCGCAAAAACGTAGGAATAATCACTGATTCGGTCAGCTCGATGGCGTTTGGGTCTTGCAGGAGCCGAACCATATCGTTGTATTTGGCCTCGCCGTAGTTGGCGACGACTTGTTGGCGTTTTTCTTCGGTCAAAAAGTAGCGCAGCATCCCTTCGCCGTCGGCTTCGGGATGAAATTGGGTGCCCACCACTTCGTCGGTGAAGCGCAGCGCCATCAGAGCACGCTCCAGCGGTACGTGCGGGCGATCTTTTTCGAGGCATAAGACCTTCACACCCAAGGCATTGATGCGCTCCCAGTGCGGGCTGGTTACTTGGTAGTCGCGCGAATCGACGGCGAAGAAAGGCTCAGGGAGGTCCTGCAATACCGGATCGGATTGGCCGTCGTCGGTGAGGTGAATCGGGAAAATGCCGAACGAAGTAGACTTGCGCTTGCTCAGCGTACCGATGCCCAGATGCCGGCTCACTAGCTGAAATGAGTGGCAGATCAGCAACAGATGCTTTTTGCGGTCGTGGCTGCGGTTCCAGGCGAAGAGGCTGTCTATCAGCGAGAAATAGGGCTGTTCCCAGGCTTCGGTAGAGGGAAGCGGGCTGCCTGGGCCGCCCGTTGAAATGTAGATGTCGTATTCCAGCCCCGGCAGGGCCACCTCGGCGCGCACATTGAATACGTCAAAGGAAATATCGGCAAGTTGCTCTTCCTGAATGCGGTGAACTAGCTGAACAATACAACGCATTCCCTCATTGGGGAAATTGTCGTACATGTCCAGAATGGCAATTTTTAATGATTTCATTCGAAACTATCGGCGCAAGGCCGATTTGGTGTACTTAAAAAAACAGACCTCAACAAAGGTCGTAAAGCCCCGTGAGGTCTGCACTACTTCAGGGTAAAACGCCCTGCCCGACGGTTTCGTTTTGATCCTATTTGGGAGTGGCACTCAGAGCCCGTACGAGGTTTCCTGAATGACAAAATCCACAACTTGCTTTAAATCATTCGTTTGCCGGAAAACGTTGAGCTGCCGATCGGCCCCGGTACCGGTTTCTAGGATGTTCAGCACATGCTCCACCTCCTTGCGGCTGCCAAGCTCATCCACCACATCATCCACGAACTCTAGCAGTTCATGAATCAGGGCGCGCGTCGGCACTTCCTCCTCTTTGCCGAAGTCGATCAGCTTGCCGTCGATGCCGTAGCGGGCGGCGCGCCACTTGTTTTCGTTGAGCAGCGCCTTGCGGTAGAGCCGGAAGTTGAGGTTGCTATTTTTGAGTTTATAGATTTTGGCCACCAACGCCTGCATCACGGCCGCCAGCGCGATGGTTTCGTCGACGCGCAGGGGCATGTCGCAGATGCGGTATTCGATGGTGTTGAAGAACGGATGCAGGCGCAAATCCCACCAGATCTTCTTGCCGTTGTCGATGCAGCCGGTCTTCACCAGTAGCTTGATGTACTCGTCGTATTCGCCGGCGCTGGTAAAATAATCCGGAATGCCGGTGCGCGGAAAACGCTCGAACACTTTGGTCCTGAAGGACTTATAACCAGTTTCGCGGCCTTCCCAAAACGGCGAGTTGGTGGAAAGCGCAAAAATGTGCGGCAGGAAATAGCGCAGCGCATTCATCATATACACGCCAATCTCGCGATTCTCAATGCCGATGTGCACGTGCATGCCAAACACGAGGTTGGAGCGGGCCGCCTCCTGCAATTCCTCCACGATCTTGTCGTAGCGGGCATCGGGCGTGATGGGCTGATCTTGCCAGCGCGAAAACGGATGCGTTCCGGCCGCCGCGATCTTCAACCCCACTTTGTCGGCCAAATCAATCACCATCCGGCGCAGGTAGCTCACTTGCTCGCGCGCCTCCTGAATGTTTTGGCAAATGTTCGTGCCGACTTCCACCACCGATTGGTGCATTTCGGCCTTCACCTGCTCGTGCAACATCAGCTTGCCGCCTTCCACAATCGAGGACATGTGGGAACGCAGGTCGCGCGTTTCCGGATCGATGGTCTGAAATTCCTCTTCTATTCCAAGCGTGAAAACGGGCATATTCGTAATATATTGGTAATGAAGTGATTATGGAATCGTGTCGGAAACAATACCCGTAACAAGCGCCGGATGGGCCCCGCCGTATGGTACGGCGAGGCGCCAAGCGGAGGTTACTCTTTTTTAGCAGTCTTTCTGGGTTTTGGAGCAGCTTTTTCGGCCGTCTCTTTCTTGGCGGCTGGGCGTTTGGCAGCGGCTTTTTTGGCAGGAGCCGCGGCCGGCACAGACCGGGCCGCCGAATTGTGCACAAACGTACCCCAAGTCAGGTTGTCCTGGCCGGGCTTAAAGGCGTTGGCGCGCTCAATGGCCAGATTAGCAGCGGCTTCTACCACCCACTCAAAGTTTTGCTGGCCCACCGAGTTCACGTCGGCATCGGGGGCGGGGTTGCCGAAGTCGATGGCGATCGGGATGCCGTCGCGCACCGCAAATTCTACGGTATTGAAGTCGTAGCCCAGGCCGTGGTTGAGCTTGAGCACGTAGTCTTTCATGGTGGCCAGCAGCTTTTTACCCGCATCGCCGGTGGTTTTCATCTCGGTGGCGTAGCGCAGATGCGGCTCGTTGCGCGGCTCATACGGCATAATGAGCACGTCCTTGCCCCCGATGCAGTAGCAGCGGAAATAGTCGGTGAAGTCGATGGCTTCCTGGAGCAGCATTACCAGCTGACCGGTTTCTTCGTAGGCCCGGAAAAAGTCGTGCGGGTTGTCGAGTTTGTACACGCTTTTCCAGCCGCCGCCGGAGTGAGGTTTCATAAACGCCGGAAAACCAATCTTTTGGAAAGCTTCTTCCCAGTTCGTCCAGCGCAGGTTACGGAACGAGTTCTCGGACGTATCGTCGGGGCGTTGCTTCGAAGGCAGCAGCAGCGTGCGCGGCACGGGCACACCGAGTTGCACGGCCAGCGCATTGTTAAAGAACTTTTCGTCGGCCGACCACCAGAACGGGTTGTTGATGACCGCCGTGCCGGTGAGGGCCGCGTTTTTAAGGTAAGCCCGGTAAAATGGCACGTCCTGCGAAATGCGGTCGATGATCACGGCGTAGTCGGTGGGCACGTTCTGCTCGACCAGATCAATGCTGACAAATTCGGCCATAAACCGGCCCGACGTCTTCTGGTTTACCCGCTCGACAAAGGCCTGTGGGAACGTGTTTTCCTGACCGAAGAGGATTCCTATTTTTTTCATCGCGAAAGTCTTGTAGTGTAAGAACTTGATTGTAAGGGAGTTATTAGGAGAGATGCGTAGGCTGAACTAAGGCAACAGCGACAGGTAATGCGGAAACATCTCGCGCCATACGGGCCAGTCGTGGGTGCCGTGGGGGCGGACGTCGAGCCAGTGTTGGATACCCTTGCGGGTCAGGATTTCCGACATTTGGTAGTTCGAGCCTTTGCAGAAATCGTGTTCGGCCGTGCCCAGCACGATGTTCATGTGCTGAAAAAGGTCGCTGTTGGCATTGGACATAAAATCGGGCGGGTTGTGGTAGTAGACGTTGTCGTCGTAGTGCCCGTCCAGAAATTGTTTGATGTCGAACGCGGCGCCCATGGTGAAGAGGTGCGCCACCTGCTCGGGGTGACGAAACGCGTAATTCAGCGCCTGATACCCGCCAAAGCTACAGCCCGCCACGCCAATCTTGTCGACGTGGCATTCGCGCTGCAACATCGGAAACAGCTCTTCGCTAAGCATTTGGTCGTAACGCGTATGGTTGTCAATCCGTACCGACGGATGCAAGTGCTTGGCGTACCACGTATGCCGGTCGACGCTGTCGATGCAATAGAGCTTGATTTTGTTGTTGTCGAGAAACCACCGGACCGAGTCGACGAGCAGAAAGTCCTTCGCTTCGTAATACCGGCCCATCGAGGTCGGAAAGACGACGATAGGGTAGCCCATCTGGCCAAAAACCAGCATTTCAAGATCGTGGCCGAGGTGATGCGAGTAAAAGGGCCGGTAATGTTCCTGCACGATACGGCGGGCTTAAGTGAAAGATGAGACCTACAATTGGAGAAAAGTAACAAAGAATTTCATTGCTCCTAGCATTACTGCGTGTCGAGTCGCAAAAAGGTAACTTGCAAGATTAAATTCAGAGTAGAGTGATTTACAGGTGATGAGCGTTGCTTCTTTTACATCGCGAGTGCCGGCTGCCGTGGCCGTGCACCCGGATTCCATTTTGTCTATTCCCTTGAAGCGTACGGTGCACTTCGAAGTCGTGTTGCCCGCCGACTTCGATCCGGCCGCGTCCGTCGCCTATCCGGTCCTGTACCTCAACGACGGCCAGGATCTGGCGCGGTTGCGGCTGAAAGGCACTTTAAATACCTTATACCGCCAGCAAGCTGTGCGGCCGTTTGTGCTGGTTGCGATTCATGCCGGCGAGCGAATTCAGGAGTACGGCACCGCTGCCCGCCCCGATTTTAAAGCGCGGGGCAGCAAAGCAAAGCAGTACGCAGAGTTTGTGCTAACGGAGCTATTGCCTTATGTACAAGGCAAATACCACGTCAGCGCCGATCCGGAGCAGGCGGTTTTTGGGGGCTTTTCGCTGGGCGGGCTGTCGGCTTTCGACTTAGTGTGGCATCATCCGGAGGCATTTGCGCGGGCCGGAGCTTTTTCGGGGTCATTTTGGTGGCGCAGCAAGGCCATTGAAGACGGCTACCTCGATTCCGACCGCATCATGCACCAACTCGTGCGCCACGGGCAAGCGCATTCGAGCCATCGGTTTTGGCTCCAAACCGGCACGCTCGACGAAACCAACGACCGGAATCACAACGGCATCATCGATTCCATCGAAGATACGCTCGACCTCATGGCCGAGCTGACGCGCCACAACATCCCGGATCAACACATTCGATACGTGCAAATGACCGGCGGCCGCCACGACCAGCAAACTTGGGGCCGCGCCATGCCCGATTTTTTGCGGTGGGCATTTGGCGCGCTCGAAGGCGAGCAGCCGCGGTACGGGCAGTCCAAAGCGCATCTTATTTCCAACCGAAATTGGGCGAGTCGGCGGCGGCTGGCAAAACAACGGCGCAAACGCGTGTCCGAGAAGAATTTTCTCGATTACTTAGCGGCTCCAACTCCCGTTGTCGCTGCCATGAACTCCCAAACCCGCCCCGTATCCGGTCAGTACCCGGTGTATTACGACGAAAGCTATTACCCTCGCGTCCCGGCGGGTGCCGATCCGCTGGAGTTGCTGGAGCAGCAAACTGCTGAGCTGCAACAACTTCTGGGCGGCCTCAGCGAAGAGCAGGCCCTTACGGCCTACGCGCCGGGCAAATGGAGCATCAAGGAAATGGTGCAGCACCTGACCGATACCGAGCGCATTTTTGCGTATCGGGCGTTGTGCATTGCGCGCGGCGAAACCCAATCGCTGCCGGGCTTTGACGAAAATACCTACGCTGCCGAATCGGATGCTAACAGCCGGACACTGAGCGAATTGCTGGCTGAAAACGAAATGGTGCGCAAGTCCAGTCTGGCTCTATTTCGGAGCTTTCGGCCCGCCCAGCTCGACCGTGTGGGGTTGGCCAATAATAATCCCATCAGCGTGCGGGCACTCCTGTACGTATTGCCCGGCCACGAAGCCCATCACATAAACGTGTTGCGCGAGCGCTATTTGCCGTTATTGTAGCCACAATGCAGACAACACCGGGCTGCGGCTCTGCGTTATCTGCACAATCACACCGTTTCACCCAATATCCTTACCGTCATGGCCAAAGCCCAGGAACCCCGAAAAGAAAAGAAAAAAGAGCCTGCCAAAACCACCAAGGAGAAAAAGGCTGCTAAGGAGGAAAAGAAAAAAGCTCGCGAAAGCCGTAGCGAATAGCCAGCCGCACGACGCAGCAAAGCCCTCTTTCGCCCCCATGCTTTATGAGGGCGAAAGAGGGCTTTGCACTGAATCAGGGGGAGAGATTGTTTAGTTTAGATTTATAAGATTATTTTATAAGTATTTGATTGTCAAATACTTATATTACAGCGTATAAAAGGGTTCTTTCTCGCGGTCGTGGTGGCGGATGTAGCCGTGCAAGGTGAGTTTGATGAGCGTGCGAAAGGCGCGGCGCTTGCCCAGGTTGAGCAATTTCATGTATTCGGAAAGCGTAATGCGCGGGTGGGTGCGCAAATAGTCCAGCACGGCGAGCTCTTCCTTATTTAGAGGGATGCGTTCAAACTGCGTCGGTTGCTTTTCGAGTACTTTTTCCGTTATCGTGCTGGTTTGCACACTTTCGTCGCGCACCCGGACGTAGCCGCGCCAATCGCCGTCGGCTACTTGGGCGCGGTGTGGCTTGCGGCTGCTCTCAGCCACCGTCACAATCACGACTACCCGGCCTTCTTCCTCCACTTCCCGAAACTGCAAGGTGAGAGGCGGCTCTACGTAGTGCTCGGCCGCTTGGCGCAGCACATATATTTCCTCTTCCGCATCGCGCACGCCCACGATGCGGCCGTCGTCGTCGACGCCCACCAGCACCCGGCCGCCGTGGGTATTGGCCAACGAAGCCAGCGTGCGCGAAATGCGAGTGGGGTGGGTGGTCTTTTTTTTGAACTCCAGCCGTTCGCCTTCGCCCTGTGCGATTAATTCCCGAAGCTCAGACATGTTATTAGTAACCTGCGAAAGCCCCTAATAGGTGGCTTTCTATAGAGTTGTTTCGGTTAAATGATTGATTGTCAATAATTTATATTTAAGCACTGATACCCGTCTCTTCCTCTGAAATGCGCCATAACCGCGTGGCATCCAGCCGATTTTGAGCGGCCGCGGAGGGAGTAGTGACTTTCGAGCCCTTAAAATATTTGCCGCTGATGCTGGCCACATCGGGCGAGGCCGCCAAGTAGATGCTCGTGCGGGCGCCCCGCTCGGGGCTGATCATAAACGGTTTGGCAATCCACCAGAGCGCCTTCATCAGCAGCGAACTGTTGGGGTTGATCAGGCCGGTATTGACCATGCCTGGGTGCAGGCAGTTCGCGGTGATGCCGGTTAGCTCTAGCCGGTGTGATAACTCATTGGTAAACAAAATGTTAGCGAGCTTTGAATCGCAATAAGCCGTGAGAGAGCTGTATTTGTCGGGTGCGTTACGGGCCTCTTGCGAAAATTCGATCTGGCCGAGCCGGTACGTGTCGGAAGCCACCGTGATGATGCGTGCTTGTTTGGCCTCCAGCATCAGGGGAAGGAGTAAATTGGTAAGCGCAAACGGGGCCAGGTGATTGGTGGCCCAGCTCAGTTCGTGGCCTTCGCTGGTGAGCGTAAACTGGCCCGGCATGATGCCGGCGTTGTTAACTAGGATGTCAACCTTGTCGTAGCGGCTCTTTATGTCGTCGGCCAGCGCCCGCACGTTGGCAATTAATGACAGATCGCAAAGCAGAATGTCCAGTTTGGCTTCCGGCCCGATGGCTTGTTCGATAAGGGCGCGGGCTTGTTCGGCTTTGTCGGGGTTGCGGCATACCAATGCCACCCGCGCCCCACGCCGGGCCAATTCGCGGGCCGTAACCAAGCCAAGGCCGCTGGAGGCACCAGTCACGATGGCCGTTTTGTCGCGCAGAGTTAGAGGGGCAAGAGAACCAGCCATGTACAAAAGGGAAAAAGAATCGGAGGTGTAAACGAAGAAACGCTACTGAGAAGTTGTCGCTTTTTGCGAAAGCACTCAAAAGTAGGAGGACAGCGCACAAAAAATGCCGCTCCTTGCGGGAGCGGCATTTGAAATGAAAACCAGCTCGCTGGTTTGCTTAGAACGGCAGATCGTTGTCGTCGTCGCTGGCGATGGGCGCAGCGGGCTGAGCACGCAGGTTGGGGTTCTGGTTAGCCTGGGGTTGACGCGGAGCCGGCGCGGCTTGCTGATTGCTGTAGCTACCGCCTCCCGAAGAAGCACCGCCGCCACTGGCAGCTTCCAGTTTCCAGGCTTCGAGGTTGGTGAAGTACAGCATCTGGCCGTTTTTGTTGAACCCGCGGCCACGCAGGTTGAAGGTTACCTTCACTTCGTCTCCTACTTTGTAAGAATCGATGAGAGCGGTTTTATCCTGCACCAGTTGGAATTTGATATGCTCAGGATACTGGCCTTCCACGACTTCCAGCACGAATTCGCGCTTGCGGAATTTCTCGCTCACCTGCTGTTCGTCGAAAATTTCGTGCAGGCGGCCGGTAGCTTCGTAAGCCATAAGAAAGAATAATTAAAGGAGTTGAAACAGTAATTCAAACGTACGAAAAAAAACCGACGAAGGCCATGTTGAAAGCGGCCAATGCCCCGCTCGGCTGCGTACTTTTGTGCCCTCTTTTACATCTTGCTCATGACCAACAAATTGGCTTTGGCTATCCACGGCGGCGCCGGCACCATTGCCCGCGCCACCCTGACCAGCGAGGCAGAGATAGCCTACCGGGCTGCGTTACAAACTGCTTTGGAAGTAGGCTATGCCGTGCTCACGGCGGGTGGGCCCGCTCTTGAAGCCGTGGAAATGGCCGTGCGCAGCCTTGAAGACTGCCCGCTTTTTAATGCCGGACGCGGCGCCGTGTTTACGCACGAAGGCCATCACGAGATGGATGCCGCCATTATGGATGGCCGCAACCGAGCAGCTGGTGCTGTCACGGGCGTTCGTACGGTGCAGAACCCGATTCGGGCCGCGCGCTTAGTAATGGACAAAACAGAGCATGTACTGCTCGCGTGGCCCGGTGCCGACGAATTGGCCCGCGAACATGGCTTGCCTACCCAGCCCGTCGAATATTTCTTTACGCAACATCGCTACGACCAATTGCAAGAAGCCCTGACCGAGGGCCGCATGCGGCTCGACCACAGCACCTCTCTGCAAGCCGAAGCCCCGCTCGCCGAGCCCGGCGCCATTAACGAAGATCCCAAAAAGAAAATGGGCACGGTCGGGGCCGTGGCTCGTGATATTAATGGCGACCTAGCGGCGGCTACCAGCACCGGCGGCATGACCAACAAGCAATATTCCCGCATCGGCGACTCTCCCATCATCGGCGCCGGCACTTTCGCCGACAACCGTACATGCGCCATTAGCTGCACGGGCCACGGCGAATTTTTTCTGCGGGCCGTGGTGGCGCATGATATTTCTTGCCTGATGGAGTACCGCGGCCTGAGCTTGGCGGAAGCTTGCCGCGTGGTCGTGCACGACAAGCTGGCGCCTATGGGCGGGGAAGGCGGCCTCGTGGCAGTCGATGCGCTCGGCAACGTGGCGCTGCCTTTCAACTCCGAAGGCATGTACCGCGGCAGCCTGACTTCCACGTCGGATTTGGTGGTACATATATATAAGGAGTAGCTACAGGCTTTAGAAAGCAGTGGCCGCCTAACGCAACGGGCCGCATCCCTTAGGAATGCGGCCCGTTGCGTTAGGCGGCCACTGTGCTAGCTACAAACTAGCTTCCTGTTTCTCAACCGGAGTTGGAGTTACGTGCGCTTCTTTGTTGACGTAAAACTGCCGCTCCTGAATATCATAGACGTTGCCTTTGGCCAGCACGTGCATGGTTAGGTTTTCGACGGAAAGGGCCGCGCCTTTTTTGGCGGCAGCGGCATTATTATGCTGAATGTTGTGGCCGTCGACGATGATGACCAGGTTCGAGCCGATCGTTTCGATCAGGTTGCCGCACGTGATGAGCACGCCGGTGTCTTCCCCCAACCCGATGCCGATGAGCTTGGGGTGCAAACTCACCGATTCGATGAGGCGGCCAAAGCGGCCGCGCTTCACAAAGTGCGAATCAATCACGACGTTGTGAATCAGGTTCAGACCCGTGCCAATCTTTACGCTGCCTTTCATCAACGCGTCCGGTACGCTGCCGCCCCGAATCATGATGTGCGACATGGCCATGGCGCCGGCACTCGTGCCCGCAATCACAAAGTTAGACTCGGCGTGGTAACGAGCCGAGAGGCGCTCGAGGAACTCGGTGTCGCCGAACATCTCCCGCAAGCGCGACTGGTTGCCGCCGCTGAACATAACGATGTCGGCCTGGAGCAGGCGCTCCAAGTATTCGGCTTTGCGAGCATCCGCGGGCGTGCGAATGTCCATGATGCCCACTTTCAGGCAGTTTAGCATCGCAAAGGAAGAAACGTAGATTTTGCCTACTTCTTCTGGGATCATCGAGGCCGTGGTGATGACTTCGATGCGCGGATCGGTCTTCCCCGACTCCGTGACGATGCGCTTCAGAATGCCCAGCTCAAAAAAATTGAGGTAGTACTTCTTCTTGGTGCGAGGGTTGGGGTAGGTACCTTTATCTTCATTGCCACCGATGGCAATCAGTTTACCGAGAGGTCTTGGATCTTTCAACGCAGGGGAAATCAACTAATCAAGTAAGTCAAAACACAAAAGGACAGGCCTTACACTTGGGCAAGCAAGCTTCGGGCCACTCACCTTGTACGGCTCAGTTCGTCTTTCGGCCTACCAACACGTCGAGCGTGCTGGTTGCGACCGAGTGATAATTGGGGCGCGCTTCGGCATAAATCGCCTGGGCTCGCTCCCGGCCGCCAAGAGTTGCCAGCAACGCTTTGTAGAGCGGCACCAGAAATTTGCGGCGGCCCACCCGGATTAAAAACCGGTGCACAGCCTCGTCAACGGGGTGGTAGCTCGCGGCTATGGCCTTTGGAAACCAAGCAGTTAGGATTTCTGCATTGCCCGACTGGGTAAAACCAAATGCAGTGTCCAGATCTAATAACTGATTGATTGACAAATTGTTAGGTAAACCATGTAAAAAGTGCGTCCATTCGTGGCTGCTCCAGCCAGTGGTGTCGAGTACGGCGGCGGGTGTGCCGTGTAACCAGCTTTGCAGCGTGGCTTCCACTGCCTCGAACCGAACCGAAGCCACCCGCGGCGCCACCGCCGGAATGCCCGGCTGGTTTACCCAGGCGTCCAACTGCAGCTTCTCCTCTAGGCCCGGTTCTTTGTCCAAAAGCTCCCGCCGGAGGTAGCCGATAAAGGAAGCTGTATCCATCGACTGGAAGCTATGCGACGTGAAGTACTCCTTGATAAAGGCATCCAATCGGGCGCGGCCTACTAGATTTTCGAGTGTAAGCAGGAGGTAGTCGCCTTTTTCGTAAGCAATTTCATTTAGTCCTTCATCAGGATCGCGGCCGGCCAGGTCCAGATGGAGGTGGGTGTCTTTGCTCTTCGGACCTAGTTCTTCGATGGTGTGCAGCAGAGCCGTATGACCCAGTACCTGCAACATATCGGAGTAGGGGCGCCCGTAAAGCTTCTCCATAATGCGCCGCTCGAAGTAAACCGTGAAGCCTTCGTTAAGCCAGAAATCATTCCAGGTAGCGTTGGTCACCAAGTTGCCCGACCAAGAATGAGCCAACTCATGGGCCACCAAGCTGGTTAGGCTGCGGTCGCCGGCCAGAATCGTGGGCGTTACAAATGTTAATCTTGGGTTTTCCATGCCACCAAACGGAAAACTCGGCGGCAGCACCAGCAAATCGTACCGATCCCAGCGATAAGCGCCGTAAAGGTCTTCCGCAGCGGTAACCATTCTCTCGAGGTCTGCAAATTCATAAGTCGAGGCGGGCAGCGTAGCCGGTTCGGCATAGATGCCAGTGCGAGAACTAAGGGGAGCAAATGCCAGGTCACCGACCGCCAACGCCATGAGGTAAGCTGGAATCGGTTGCTCCATGCGGAAATGATACTGACCTGCTGGATCCAGGGCTTGTGGATTTTCGGCACTCATCAGCGCCAATAGCTTGGCCGGTACGCGAACGCTTGCTTCGTAGGTGAAGCGCACGCCGGGAGAGTCCTGGCACGGAAGCCAGGTGCGCGCAAGAATCGCTTGCGATTGGGTAAACAAAAAAGGATGCTGCCGGCCGGCCGTCTGCTCCGGGGTGAGCCACTGCAAAGCGGCCGCGCCCGGAGTGGTACGGTAACGAACCGTGACCGCAGTAGTGTCGGGCCGGATAGCAATGCGCAGCGACTGGCCCAGCACCGGATCGGAGGGCCCAAGCTCGAAAGCCGTTGGCTCGCCGGTGGGGCCACCCAGCAGAACTGCTTCAACGTCGAGGTCACGGGCGTCGAGCACCAGCTCGGAGGCCGCGCCGAATTTTTGAAACTGCCAGGTCGCGTATCCGCTTAGGGAGCGGCTCTCGAAATCAACTACAAGGTTCAGCTCTAAATGCCTCACTACCGCATCGGCCGGCTGAGCATGTGTGTGAGGATCGGGGGAAAGCAGGGCAGTAGTGGCAGACATAACAGGCAAGCTAAGACTGAGCTTTGGGAGAAGACGTGAGGGGAAACGCCAAAGATAGCCAAAAGGCAAAGTGCAAAACGCCGGGATATTATTTACAACTGTATAGCAAAACTTCTAACTTGCGGTGCAAGGTGTGTCCACGCATTACGGTTGAGCAGTAACCCTGCAAGACGTATTGTAGTAGAACGGGCAAAAATTGGGAACCGCTTCGGTAAGCTTTTTGCCTACGGGTTCTCAGGTTATTCATTCCACTCGCTCTCAAGCGCACACCTTCTCTGCTTCATGAAACCATATTTTTTTTCCACCTTCTTTACTTCGCTTGTGTGCTGGCTCCTTGGGCTGGTGCTGCTGGCTCCGGCTGCTTCGTGCAGCCAGGATCAGAAGGCGAAACTGAAGGATGCTCTGCCCGACGGCCTGACTACGAAAGTTGCCGGTCCCCAGCCCAAGTTGGATAGCGTTTACGTGGCCCGCCAGATGCTGGCAGAGCCTGCGTTTAAAGACCAATGGGAATGGGGTAAGAAGTTTTATAAAGAGCGGGACTACCGATTAGGTTGGTTCCGCAACCACGAACTCGTACCGCAGGCAAAGACTTTATTGGGGGTCATCAACAAGGCTGCCGATGAAGGTCTGGACCCTAAGAAGTATCAAATCAAGGACTTCGATAAGCTGTTCGCTGAGTTTGAAAAGTCAAAATCCGACTCAACCAAGCGCAATGCGCTGGAAAAACAGATTGATGTAGCTCTATCGGGTACCTACTTCAATTGGGCCTCCGATTTTTATCGGGGCACCGTAAACCCGCGTGAAGTCAAGAGCATCGACTGGAATGTGAAGCGCAACAAGATTAAGCTTCACAAGGCACTGATGACTATCCTGAAGGAGCGCGACAGCACGTATCCATACTACGAGTTTGAGCCGCTGCACCCCGAATATGAGCGGCTGAAAAAGGCTCTGGCGGATTACCGGGCTTTGCAGCGCAACAGCAATTGGCCTGTAATTCCGGCGAATACTCGCCTCAAGCCCGGAGCTTCCTCTCCGACTGTGGCGCTGTTACGGCAGCGATTGTTGGGCGTAAAAGCAGCCGCTGAACAGCCCGGTACTACGCCCGCTCAAACGGTTTCCAACGGTGGGGCACAACCCGCTGCGGCCGCCCCAAACCAAGTGTACGACGCTGAGTTGGTCGCGGCGGTAAAGGAATTTCAGGAAGATAATGGGCTAAAAGCGGATGGCATTGTGAGCGGCGAAACGATCCACCAACTCAACGTTCCGCTTAACGATCGCATTGACCAGATCATCCTGAATATGGAACGGTGGCGCTGGCTGCCCAAGCGTTTTGAACCTAGCTATCTGCTCGTCAACATTCCAGAATACACCCTTCATATAGTGGAGGAAAACAAGGAAGTTATGTCCATGCCCGTAATCGTGGGCAAGACGTTGAACGCTACTCCAGTGTTCAGCGACAAGATGGAATACGTGGTATTGTCGCCCTATTGGAACGTGCCTATGAGCATTATTCAGAAGGAACTGAAGCCCAAATTGGAGGTTGATCCGGTAGGGACTCTTGAGCGTCTGGACATGGAAGTTGTGAAGGGATACGGTAGCAAAGCCGTGCCCGTAGACCCTACTTCAATTGACTGGGCCAACGTGGATGAGAAGAATTTTAAGTACACGGTTCGCCGTCGGCCAGGACCCAAAAACGACCTCGGTGACGTGAAGTTTATCTTCCCTAACTCGCAGGATATCTATCTCCACGACACGCCCCACGATGAGCTTTTTAGCCAGGCGAAGCGTGGCTTCAGTCACGGTTGCGTGCGCGTTGCAGAGCCCATTAAACTGGCTGAGTACCTCCTGCGCAACAAGCCCGGCTGGGATGAGACGAAGATTCTGGACGTGATTTCACAGCGGCAGGAGCAGTACATTACTCTGCCCGAAAAGCTACCGGTATACCTGGTATACTTCACTGCTTGGGTTGACGAAGGAGGGAAAGTGCACTTTCGCGACGACATATACGGCCACGACAAAGCCTTGGCCAAAGAGTATTTTAACTAGGAGTAGAACTTAGCTTTCCCCAACGTACTCCCTGAAGTTGCTACTGTACTCAGCTTGAATATGCTCATCTGACTTCGCTTAAGTAGCGTACGAACAGTGATGACATTGACTAGCCCTAACGCTGGTTGCCGTAAGGTAGCCAGCGTTATTTTTTTGCCCTTATATCTGCTTTAGCACAGGCGCATAAGGGATAGTCTAAGGAGAGAATAAATACTGGATGTGCTCTACTTAGATCTACTCCACTGTAGCGTAGGTAGAAATCTTGGAGTAGGAGCTACAAGGGGCATAGTTTACATATGTTTTACAATAGTAAACCGTATTGCCTTTGGTTTACTATTGTAATATTCAGAATTACAAGTCTGTTGCATATTGTAAACTTCATTCATGGCGTTGAAGAGGTGATTTTTTAGCCGTACATTTGTAAATCACACTCTTTTGTAGGCTTTTATGCTCGAGCGTATCCGGGAAATTCTGACGAAGCGCCAATTGACGCCTACCCAGTTCGCGGACGCTATCGGGGTCGGCCGGCCAATCATTAGCCACATTCTCAGCGGCCGTAATAAGCCTAGCCTGGAAGTAGTGCAGAAGATTATTGCAGCGTTTCCAGACCTTTCTCTGCCGTGGCTTCTGAGCGGCGTAGGCGAAATGGTAGCTGCTCCCGGAGGTGTAAATGCTGCTACAACTACAGAACAGCCTGAAAACAGCGCATTAGCGGCTTCTCCTGCCCGCAAAACAGCTCCAGCACGTTCTGATAAGCCAAGGGTGCCTGCTAAGCCCCTACAGGCCTCTAATGACGTCGTGGATGCTCTGGAACACAGCGAGACGGTTACCAGTAGTACAGCATCAGTGGCTCCTGGTAGCGCCCCTGTTGCGGAGGTAGTGCCTACTATAGCGCCCCCGGCGTTCTCCTCTGATCCCACTCCGAGCGCGTCCAAGGTATCTGCTGTATTACCGCCGGTTGTTGCGCCAAGTGTGACTTCAGATGCTACGGCTGCAACGCTGGCAGGCTTGACATCACCTGAAAAAGCAATCCGTCGAATCGTGATTTTCTATCAGGACGGGACCTTTGTCGACTACCGCCCGGAGGCTGCTAACTAGCCTGTTAACCTTCTCCGTAGCTCGGCTATGGGCGCAATTCTTGCCGGCAGTTTTTTGCTTGATAACTCCTCTCTTTCTTGGTTCTTGATAAGGAATTGAAAAGCCAGTGCAATTTGGCAGACTGGCTTACCTTGCTTCTACTTGGCTGGTATTTCGTAGCTAACTTGAGGCGCTATTGATCAATATACCTGAGACGTTGACATGTTAAAAGCAAACCTTTTAAGCTTGATTAAAGAGCAACTTAACTTGTTTAATTATCAAAAAATAAATATCTATTTATCAGATAGTTATGTATTTGTTATTGAAGTTTAAGAGAAGATATATAGGGGTATATTTTGTTTGTCTAATTTATTAGAATAGTTATAATTATATCATTTCTTCAGCTGATAAGAGTTATGATCTTCTTTGCTAAGCTTTTTAACAAGGCTTGAGTATGAGATAAGTGAAAATTTCGATCAATAATGAGCCGCCAATGGCGTTAGCATGGATAACACGGTCAGCTTAACAGAGGAGCTTTAGATAGTCTGAGTGGTGAGAATGTAAAAGCGCTAAGTCCTATCTGCGGCATTTGACAGAGTACAGAGTGTATAGTAGAAATATTGTTTACAAATCTAATATGAATGTTATATGCAGGAGAGGGTCTTTTAATTAGGAGAGTTAATAGTTAACATTTCTATCAAGTTGCCATGCGGGCGGCCCTATGCGAAACTTGTGCCAGAAGGGCTCGTAAGAATTGCCGAATGCACCTTAAGCGTCCGGAATGTTTGCCGGTCTTGGAAGCGGTGCTTACCTTTGGATCATGAAAAAGTCCCGTCTGCTCCTTCTGTTTGCCGCTTGTGCATCGCTGTACCTGACGTCCTGCTCGCAGGCTCCCGACGCTGAAAAAGATCCTGCGGCTGATGCTGCCTACAAGCGCAGCCACCGCGCTGAACTGTACCGTGAGGCCCAGCGCAGCAACGTGAACTACTAAGCACGGGCGAGCATAAGCGCAACCACATAAAAAGCCCCGCCGAATCCGATTCGGCGGGGCTTTCGTGTTTGACAACCCGGTCTTGGTTAGCTCATGAGCAACTGGCTCGGGGCGGCCTGGGGGGCTAGCTGCAAATCAGGGAGTTGAATGCCGGCCAACAGTTGGTTCTCTAATAAATCGGCCCAGGTACGCAGGTACAGCACTACATCGTCGCGCTGGTTGTGGCGCATGGCATTGCGACGCTCAAAAGGAATAAGAGATCGGATAGCCGGGTCGGAAAGGCGCTCCAAATGCGTCAGATCGGTGCGCGTAAAGCCCAGGGCCAGCATCTCGTCGATGGTATGGTCGATGGGCAGGCCGCTGGTTGGACAATAGTCGATGAGCTGGCGCTCCCAATCGCCGTAGCGCTGCATGGCGCGGGCGTGAATTTCCCCCTTGGAAAGGTGCGTGATGGTCTGGGCGAGGTGGCCGCAGTTGCAGCTGCCCATGTGGCCCCATTGGTAGGGGGCCTGCGAAGCAAGACGCTGGGCCGTATCGCGTAGCGCCTGAATAACGGAAAGTGTGCTCTTGGCCATGGAGGAGAACGTAGCGATCAGGTTTGGTCAGAAATACGAATACTTCCGAGGCTATAATTACGTGCCACACTGTTTTGTTTCAACCAAACGCATAAAAGCAAGGCCCACAACCTGATAGGTCGCAGGCCTTGCTTTTGTAAAAGCTCAAAAAGTATGTAGGATTATCTTTATAAACTATTGATAATCAATAGTTTATAAAACTATCGGCTGTTGCCGCCTCGAAAGCGGCGACGGCTTTGACCATTCTGAGCGGTTTGGCTGCTACCGGCTGAGCGCTCGCCGCCCGGCCGAGCCTTGGCAGGTGCAGAGGCGGCACGCGGGCCACCGGAACGACCTTGTCCTTGCTGCTTGGGGCGCGACGAATCGCCGCCCGCGGGGCGGGGCGGGCGTGGGTCGCCTCCACGGCCGGGGCGGGGCGGACGACCAGCCGGGCCTTTCGGCTTCTGAATGGGCGCGCCGCCGTGCAACAGCACCGGAGCCACGTCGTTGACAGAATACGGATGATCGCCAACTACGTCAAGCTGGCGGCGGATAAGGCGCTGAATATCTTGTAGATACGCACGCTCTTCTTCCTCGACAAAGGAATACGCTATGCCCGAAGCGCCGGCCCGACCTGTGCGGCCAATGCGATGCACGTAAGTTTCCGGCTCGTTCGGAATTTCGTAGTTGATAACGTGCGTCAGCTCGTCCACGTCAATGCCGCGCGCGGCAATGTCGGTGGCTACCAGCACGCGCGTCGCGCCGGTTTTGAAGTTGGTCAGGGCTCGCTGCCGGTGATTCTGCGACTTATTGCCGTGAATGGCTTCCGCCGGAATCTTGGCTTGGGCCAGGCCCTTTACCACGCGGTCGGCGCCGTGCTTGGTGCGGGTAAACACCAGAACCCGACGGATTTTCTGATCGCTAAGCAGATGCTGAAGTAACGCAGGCTTGTCGTGCTTGTCAACCAAGAATACGCTCTGCGTAACCGTGTCGGCCGTGCTCGAAACGGGCGTGACGGCTACTTTGATTGGGTTTGGGCGCAGGATGGTGTTGGCCAACTCCTGAATCGCGGGCGGCATGGTGGCCGAGAAAAACAGCGTTTGGCGGCGCGTAGGCAGCTTGGGCAGAATGCGCTTGATGTCGTTGATGAAGCCCATGTCGAGCATGCGGTCGGCTTCGTCCAGCACGAACACCTCAATGTGCCGCAAGTCGATGAAGCCTTGGTTCATCAGGTCGAGCAAACGGCCGGGAGTCGCAATGACCACTTCCACGCCGCGCTTCAGGGCATTGGTTTGGGGCAACTGGCCTACGCCGCCGAAAATGACGGTGTGGCGCAGCTGCAAATGGCGGCCGTAAGCGGCGAAGCTCTCGCCAATCTGAATAGCGAGCTCGCGGGTAGGCGTCAGTACCAAGCAACGGATGCGGGAGTGCGAATGGCGCTCGACCTGGGCCGTTTGGTGCAGAATCTGAAGAATCGGAACGGTAAAGGCGGCAGTTTTGCCCGTGCCCGTCTGGGCAACGCCTAGCAGGTCGCGGCCGTCCAGCACATGCGGAATGGCTTGCTCCTGAATGGGCGTGGGAGTAGTGTAACCTTCCTCGTGCAAGGCACGCAGGATAGGTTGAATCAGATTAAGTTCGTCGAAAGACATCAAACAGGGAGTAAAAAAGAAGCCGTCCGCGCAGGACGGCAGAGGCAGAATCGGGGAGTTGAATCCGTAAAGGTCGTATGTTTTACGACAGCAGCCGGAAATGCGGTGGTGAAAAGCCTGCGGCAACCCCAAAGAACACCGCTAGTACCAGAGTGACTTCTGCGAAAGCAGGCGGCAACAGAGGTTTTTAAAAGATTGATATACAGAATATTACTACTAAAGGTTGAGCTATGCTTTAGCCGCGCTCCGGATGGCTTGCGTAAAAATGCCCCAATTGCAGGAACTGTAGGCCGTCCGGCTGATGGCTCGCGTTCCTAAGCGGTAAGCCTAGAAAACATACATACCAGACTCATGAACATCACCGAACGGAAAATAGTGTACAACGGTAAGAAATATAAGCTCAGCCAGCTCACGGTGCAGGATGGCGACAAAAGCTATCAGCGCGAGCGCTTCGAGCCCGGCAAGGCAGTTGGGGCTTTGGTATTCGATACTCAAAAGCAGCGGTATCTGATGGTGAAGCAATTTCGGGTGGGGTCCGAGTCCGATTTGATCGAGGTGCCGGCCGGAATGCTGGACCAAGAAGGGGAGTCGCCCGAACAAGCCATGCGCCGCGAAATAGAGGAGGAGCTAGGCTATACGGTCGATCACATCGAGCCTATCAGCACCTATTACCCCTCAGCGGGAGCCAGCGCCGAGCAGATTTCGCTGTTTTATGCCGAGGTAAGTCAGCAAACCAGCGACGGAGGCGGTGTCGATGAAGGTGAAAAAATTACGACCATCGAGTTCACGAAAGAGGAACTAAGCACAACCAAATTCGAAGATGGCAAAGCCATTATTGCCGTACAATGGCTTCGATTACGCAATCAATAGCCTAGTAAATCTCGTATTCATTTGGGTATAAAAAAGCGATTCATTGCTGATTTGAGTCAGCAATAAATCGCTTTTTTTAGCTAGATACTTAGTAAACAGCTATTTACTGTGTTTTAACCAAATACATAAAGTCTTGCTTGAGCTTAGCGTCATTGATGACAATGCTTACTTCCTGCGGAGTTTCGGTTTTAACAAATGGTATAGTGCGTTGGCTAGTGTACAAGTCTCGGTTCCAGAAGCGGCCGGAGCCTGCGGGCAACGACTCTTGGGCTAGCAATACTTTGCCGTCTTTGTCTTTGGCGGAAAGGGCTAGGTAAGCGGGGTCGGCGTTTTGGGCGCCTCGGCGTAGCATAGTTATTACCAGCGTGCCCCCGGCGGGTAAGGTGCTGAAGCGGCGCTGGTACGTGCTGTCGGCCCAGTTGTTCATCTTGCGCAGCGCGTCAATTTCGGCGAGCAACTCGGCATACGGGCGGTACGCAAGGCGCGTTACGGCGCCGTCCGCCTCCGAATCTTCGTCGGTATTCTTGGTTACGTTAAATACGTAAGCACAATTTTCGTCCTTTTTGGGGCGCAGGTAGCGTTTGCGCTCCACGGGTTTCATCTGGGCGGAAGCACCAACAGAAGCAAGTAGCAGCACAACGAGGAGAAGTTTTTTCATGACCTAAGCAGAATAAGAATCAGGCAACGGACGGGCCGCTACGAGGCAAAGGTAAGCAAGGCTCAGCTACATAACGTTATATTTTCTCGAAACGAGGTAGAAGTCAAATTTAACCCTGCAAAACAATAATCAGACGTTGATAAATCGCCTGATACAGAGATTTATTGTATATAAGAAATTGGCTATTAGATACTTATGCTATGAATTGATGCTTGAATTTGAAGTGCCATTGCTGCTCTACTTATGCAATTCATTTCGCTTCGATCTTTACAGTGGCTCATTTATGCCCTATTTCTTGCTCTTGCTATAAGAAGAAAATAACTGGGCCGGTTCGCAATGAGTTAATGCTGTTCTCCCGCCTTCAGCATTCGCGCAATGCGCCGATCTGGCACCAGCCAAATCAAAGCCACAAAAACATAAAATGCGCCCGCTACCCACGAATTTACGAAGCTCGCAGCAATGCCCAGGCAATAGAGCAGGGGCGAGAGCTTGCCCTTTAGGTCCTTGCCAAGGGCGTGCGCCAACACCGAGTCTGGGCCGTCGGCAGCAATGATCTGGCGTTGCAAAACGAAGTAAGCCAGTGCATTCATCAGTAACACAAACCCGTACAGGGCCAGCGTAGCGGGGGCAAACTCATTTTCGCCCATCCAGCCGGTCACAAACGGGATCAGCGAAAGCCAGAATAGCAAGTGCAGGTTGGCCCACAGCACGTTACCGCTGATCCGGTTGATGCTCGTCAGCATCATGTGGTGGTTGTTCCAGTAAATACCGACGTACACAAAGCTCAGAATGTAGCTTAGCACTACCGGCAACAAGGGTTTTAGCGCCGCGAAATCGTGGCCGTGCGGGACTTTAATTTCCAAGACCATAATCGTGATGATAATGGCCAGCACGCCGTCGCTGAAGGCTTCTAGTCTGCCTTTATGCATAGGAATAGAAGTAAAATTGATACATAAGGAAGGGAAGGTAACACTGAGCTACTTGCATGTACCACTCTTATTTTGGAGCGAAGTGATATTCTTCAAGCCTAGGCGGAAGAGTTCTTCACTTATAGATGGAAAAAGAGTAGTATAATAATATATAAATCGTTGTACGTCAATGCTATATAATGCAATATGCCGCGGCGGCTTCAACCATCGCGGCATACTATTTACAATGCGTTACTATTGGGCAGATAGCAGTCCGCGAGTTGCCCTAAAACCGGCTTTGCCGAACTTTATGCGGAGCCGAGGCTTTCTTGCTCGGCAGAGCAAACCAAGCGTGACGCTTAGTTTTTTTACGGCCTTTGTAGGCTTTGTAGTAGGGGCGGTGCACAAACATGCGGCCCTTGGCCTTTGCGCGGGCATATGCAGTGGCGCGGCCGGCCGTAGCAGGAGCGGGTTGGAGGTCTGCCAGGATCAGCAGAGCGCAGAACAGAATCAGAGCTTTGTACATGCTGAGAAGTTGGTTGGTCTGCTGCTTAAACTGAAGCGTAGGCTAAAAAATTGTGTGCCGCCGACCGATCGCCCGCTGCTGTTTAACGTAGATGATCGGTTCGAAAAATGTTTACTTAGGCTTAAGTGATTGATATTTAAAGTTTTATGTAGTGTTGGCGCTTTCTGCGTGTGCATGCCTACATGTTGGGCCAGGACGTCCGCGGACTCCTACAACAATCGTTTGCGCCTGAGCCCCAACGACTTCCCTTGGGCATTTTAGCGGCCTTTTCTTTTCAGCCCCTGTATATTTAGGCAAAAAAATACCTGCTCATGACTGTTTCGCAGATGGCCGGTAGCCTAATTGGCTCCGAAATCATTAAAATCGGCAACGAGGTCAACGACATGATCAAGAAGGGGGAGCAGATCTGCAACCTTACCATTGGTGATTTTGATCCCGCTATTTTCCCGATTCCCCAAGAGCTTCAAACGGAGATCTTCAGCGCCTACGAGGCGGGCAACACCAATTATCCGCCGGCCAATGGCGTAGCCGATCTCCGCACGGCCGTCGCTGCGTTTCTCACAACGCGCTTGGGCTTGACGTATTCGATCAACGATATTCTGGTGGCCGGCGGCTCGCGCCCCCTGATTTATGCCACGTACATGGCCCTGATCGACGCGGGCGACAAGGTGGTGTTTCCGGTGCCGTCGTGGAATAACAACCATTATTGCCATTTGTCGGGCGCTGAGGCCATCATGGTGGAAACCACCGCCGACAACAACTTCATGCCCGGCGCGGCCGACGTCGCGCCGCACCTGAAGGGAGCTACGCTGCTGGCTCTGTGCTCGCCGCTGAACCCCACCGGCACCGTGTTTACCAAGGAAGACCTCGAGGAAATCTGTGACTTGGTAATTGCCGAGAACAAAACCCGCGGCGCAGACGAAAAGCCGCTGTACATCATGTACGACCAGATTTACTGGATGCTGACCTTCGGCGACACCAAGCATTATGATCCCGTCAACCTGCGCCCCGAACTGCGCGAGTACGTAATTTATATCGACGGCATCTCAAAGTGCTTCGCCGCTACTGGCGTGCGCGTGGGGTATGCCTTTGGCCCGGCCAACGTCATCGACAAAATGAAGTCCATCCTCGGGCACATCGGGGCGTGGGCGCCGAAGGCAGAGCAGGTGGCCACCGCACACTTTCTGCCCCAAACCCAACAGGTTGATGCGTTTCTGAGCAATTTTAAAGGCAAGGTGCAAAAGAGTCTAACTGCTTTGTACTCAGGCTTAAAGGATCTGAAGAAGCAAGGCTACCCCGTCGATGCCATCGTGCCAATGGGTGCCATCTACCTGACGGCGGAAATTTCGGTACTAGGCAAAACTACACCGGCCGGGAAGCTCCTCGCCACCAACAAAGACATCACGTCGTACCTGATTTCGGATGCGCGGCTCGCTGTCGTGCCCTTCGGCGCGTTCGGCACTTCCGATACCTCCACGTGGTTCCGCATGTCGGTGGGGGGCGCTTCGCTGCAGGCCATTGAGGACGCGCTGCCAAGATTGAAAGCAGCTCTGGACCAATTGGAGCAAAAATAACGCAAGCCAGACTTGGGCTTGCTATCCGCTTTCACAACGCAAGCAAGACGCCTCAGCCCTTCGGGTTGGGGCGTTTTGCGTTAACCGGGAGCGCATCGGCTTGCGTAGAACGGGCAAGATCCTACAGGCGACGCAGGTATGTGGTCTCATACCAGCTATTTAAATAAGGCGCCCGTACAATAGGTTTTTCGCCCAACGGGTTAGCGCGGCGTATGCTGGTCAGCGGTTTAGGCGCGCTGGGTAGTCGATTGAGAATAAGTTGTTTAAGTAAAATAACACTATATGTGGTGGCTGTATGCTTTGCTTTCGGCGTTGTTTGCTGCTCTTACGGCAGTATTGGCCAAAATCGGTGTGAAAGGCGTCGATTCCAACCTGGCTACCGCCATCCGGACGGTCGTGATTCTGCTACTGGCGTGGGGAATCGTATTTTTCCGCGGCAGTCTGACTGAAGTACACACCCTTACCCGCACCAACTGGCTCTTTCTGATTCTGTCGGGTGTGGCCACGGGCATGTCCTGGATCTTCTATTTTAGAGCCTTACAGCTTGGCAAAGTCTCTCAGGTAGCGCCCGTCGATAAGCTCAGCGTAGCCTTGGCTATAGTGCTGTCAGTACTGTTTCTGGGCGAAAAGCTAACCTGGCAAACTGGTTTGGGCGCCACCCTTATCATTGGCGGTACGCTGGTATTAATATACTGATAATCAGTAAATTGTGTTTTAAGGTGAGGTAAGTTGTTACGCCGTCAGCAGCCCTTGGTTTACATACACATAGGTATAGCGATGTAGGACAGCCGCCGGCACCTGCGAAAGCATTCTGAGCGTCCAGGGGTCATCGTCAAAAGTCTTCTGCAATTGTGCTTCTACCTCGTCCAGTGACAGAGTTATCATCTCTGGGTCAAGCACTTGCGCTCGCTGCAACAGTAAATCGGGAGCGGTTACCAGCGCTGGTGCCTGAACTGGCGCATCGGACGTTGGCAGGCTGTTCAGGGCAGCAATAACTTCGGGGGTGAGGTACTTTTTCATAAGTTACGGGGCCTAACATAAGCGGCACAAAGGTAGTGCCTGAAGCCATCGGTTGCGTCTATAAGGTATTACGCAACTTATCTAACTAATTGATCGGTAGATATTTATATCATAGGTTATCTTTTAACCCGAGACCCTCCTATGACAAGCGAGAATTTCCCGCTTAAATATTTGCAAGTTTCCTGTCTTTTTTTGTACTATAGTAGTATGAAGGCTATTTTACATCCCCTTATTACACTATTTATAGGCTATTGCGGCCTTTTTATGCTTTCTCTGCTTATGGCTTTCTTTGTAGAAAGCCATGAGCGCCGACGCTTAGAGCGCGAACAAACCCCTCGGGAAGTATGGAATAAATATACAATCCAGCCTGACAACGAAACCTTTAATCATTATTTCTGGGATGTATACCTGCCCGCCAGCAAATGGCGGTTTGTCCTAGCTCCTCTGCTGTGGTTTAATCGGTTGTTCAACTAACTCTCTTATATAATTTCTGCCTTCACTGGCTACTAAACTGTTGTTTACCGCGCGGCCCGGCAAAACGTTATCGTTCTGCCGGGCCGCTGCTATTTAGTGAACCAAGGCTAACGCTGGAAAAGGTTGCGGTCACGAACTACCCGCAAACGTTAGCGGGATACATTTGGAAGTTATGCTTGGAATAAACTAACTTCCTAGCTTTTCCGCCTGTAGCAGCTTCACTAATCGGATTTCGTCACCTGATATTTGATCCTTTTTGTAACTGACTTGGGTTAGATTTATACAAATCACCTTGAATAGGTTTGAGGCCTGTATTGAATTTTTAAAAGAAATTTTTGTGTTTAGATAAATTGGACTTATGGAATAATGAATATGATTTAATTCAAGCTTTTGAAAGGCCTTATGCATTCGAAAAGAGTTGAATAAAACCAAATAGCCCATGTGTACGATTGATTTTGAACAGGTTGTTGAAGAGGAGTGAAAAAAATATTTTTGGATATTTTCGCTTTTGTTCTACTCTTTTAGTAACCTAGTGCCATGAAGGACATCCTACTTCCGTTTACTGCAGTGCTCATGGTATATTGCAGTTTTTTCTTCGTTTTGGTAATGATTTCGCTTTACATCGAAGAACGGGAGTTGCGTCGGTTTCTGCGGGAGCAGACGCCTCAGGAAATGTGGACTTTATGCGCGCCTCATCCGTCAGCTCGCGAATTCAACAGTTATTTTTGGGACGTGTATTTGCCCGCCAGCAAGTGGAAATTTGTGTTGAAACCCATGTTGTGGCCCATCTGGATATTCAACTAGCGGATAGGATACTACTCTTGAGTGTAAGTGCCTTTTTACCCACAATTTTCTTTTGAAGCCCCATCCTCCCGGTTGGGGCTTTTTTTGTAGGAAGGCTACCAAGCAGGCTGGGGAAAAATTAGGCAGCTTAAGAAGCTAAGCAATACTTTTGGGTATGAGAATGGCTGGAGAGAACTGGATTTTGCGTACAGAACAGCTGCCTGCACCTAATCAGCGTGTGCTGGTATATGCGCCTTCTTCATGGCTGGATATCACGGTAGCGACGTATAAACCCGAACAAACGCCGGGCGCTAAACACATGTTTGTGACGCCTGATCGGCAGGGGATAGATCGCTACGTGAAAGGCGTGACCCACTGGATGCCGCTACCCGATCCGCCTGTCGGCTAGGCCTTTGAGCCATGGCGCTAACCTTACCCACGGTGGGGCCGTTAGGAGGAGAAATGCAATGCCAGCCCAATGAAAAGCAACGAGATTGAGCCGCGCCAGAATCGCGTGATTTATATTCTGATGACGGTAACTGCGATATTAGCCTTGATTTACGCCATCTGGCGCCACTACGGCCAATGAGCATTTGCAAATCTGCTCCGCAATGAGTCCGCTCACTCCCTCCGACTTTTACCAGAACCCAGTATGGGACGATGATTTCCCCGACCCAACCATCATTCGGGGCTCGGACGGCTGGTACTACGCGTACGGCACCCAAACCAGATACCACGGCCAGATCCTGAATCTGCAGATAGCACGGTCTGCCGATCTGGTTCGGTGGGAGCATTTAGGAGAAGGATTACCGGATAAACCCACTTGGGCTGACACCACGCAGCGCATCTGGGCACCGCACGTAAGCGAGCATGATGGCCGGTATTATCTCTACTACTCGGCGCAGCCCAATGACGCGGAAGGACTTTGCCTGGCCGTGGCAACGGCTACGGCGCCGCACGGGCCATTTGTTGATAGTGGGCAGCCGTTACAGTGCGGCGAAGGCTTCCTGAACATTGATCCCATGGCCTTCGACGACCCCGCTACTGGCCGTCGGCTGCTTTATTGGGGCTCCGGCTTTGGCCCCCTAAGGGTGCGGGAGCTGGCACCTGATCGTATTTCTTTCGTACCTGATAGTGAACTTGTTACGCTTGTAGAGCCAGCTCTAACCGACGATCTCACGAATTATCAGCGGTTGATAGAGGGCAGCTGGGTAGTGTTGCGTAATGGCTGGTACTACCTGTTTTATTCGGGCGACAACTGCTGCGGCGAACAGGCTCATTATGGCGTGATGGTGGCCCGCTCGCGTAGTGCTACCGGCCCATTCGAAACGCTTGCACAAGCCACTGGCCACCCCAATGGCACCATACTGGAAGGCAATAGCCGGTGGCGCGCTCCCGGTCATAACTGCATTATCCGTGACGAGGCCGGCCACGACTGGATGGCTTACCATGCAATTGATACCCAACAACCTACGTTCGACGCCATCAACGACGAACAGGGATATTCCCGGCGCGTGCTGCTGCTGGATCGGGTGGAATACGAGTCGGGATGGCCGTGCATAAGCGGGGGCACCCCATCCACTACCGCGCAGGTAGCCCCGATTACCGTAAAAACGTCATCCGGGTAACTTGTTGTCAATAACGTAGTTATTCATGTATCGGCTGGGCAAACCTGCCTGCTACACAGGGAGTGGCGTTGGGGCGCGCAATGCTAATGGCTGTTGCAAGGGCCACTATTCACCCTAAAAAGTACCCAGATGTCTTGGCTGGCCGTAAGATGGCTTGTTAGGTGCAAGCTGTCATTATATTGCCGACAATGAAGCCAATTGCTACAACTGCCACCCTTTATTTTCAAAACAGCGCCGGCCGGATCACGGAAGACGCCGGGGGCTACCTGCGGCTGGACTGGGCGGCCGGGCCTCGAGAGGAAGCGGCGTTTCGGGCGTTGTTGCAGCACGTTATTCGGGCGCTGCATCGCAATGGGTGGGGCAAGCTATTGGCTCGGCAAGACCAGATGGTGCCTTTTACGCCAGCCGAACAAGCTTGGATTGTAAACGAATGGATGCCGCGCGCGGTCACCGAAGGCGGTTACCGCTTTGGAGCAGTTATTTCGGCCAAAAGCGTGTTCGCGCGCCTGGCTACCAACGTGGTGATCAACGAAGTGCGCGAATTGCCCATCGTATACAACACCTTCGAAGACGAAGGTTACGCAATCTCTTGGTTGCGTAGTCAATAATTTGATAATCAAGCTATTGTAGATAAGCCAGTAGGGGCTCAACAATATAGCTGCCCCCTCTCAGGCTCGTGTCGTTATACAAACAGTTTGCGCAAAGCCCACAGGCTCCACAGGATCACCATCAGGCCCACGCCGATAAACATCCAGCGGATGGGTAACCGGCCCGCCAACCGAGCCGCAAATGGTGCCGCCGCCACGCCACCTACAATCAGGCCCAGCACGATTTGCCAGTGCGAGATGCCGATGAGAGAGAAGAAAGTCAGGGCACTGGCGAAGGTTACAAAAAACTCGGTAAGGCTCACAGAACCAATGACATACTGCGGGGTGCGGCCCTTCGCAATAAGCGTACTCGTGACCAATGGCCCCCAGCCACCGCCGCCGAACGAGTCGAGGAAGCCCCCTGCGGCGGCCAGCCAGCCCACGTGTTTGATCTTGCGTTTGCTTTCCTGCTGACGAAAAGCGCGGCTGATGATGCGTACGCCCAACAGCAACAGATACACGGCCAGCAGAGGCTTTACCCAATTGGCATATGTTTCGCCAAAATACGAGAGCAGGAAAGCGCCACCCACTGCGCCTGCAATACCTGGCAAGAGCAAGGCCTTGAACAAGCGACGGTTGACGTTGCCGAATTTGTAATGGTTGTAACCCGACGCGCCGCTGGCAAACATCTCGGCCGTGTGAATGCTGGCGCTCACGGCGGCGGGGTGTATGTTCATGGACATCAGGCTGATAGCTGTCACGACTCCGTAGCCCATGCCCAGCAGCCCGTCTATGAGTTGGGCCAGAAAACCGATGGCCACGAAGGCGTAAAAGGTGCCTCCGCTGCGCAATACCGCATAGGCCTGCGGCCACGTAATATAGTAGGAGGCAATGTTGAGGATGAGCAGCGCCGCAAAAGCCAGCAGCGAACCCGTTGCCAGCCGCCGCCAATAGGTTGTGGCCGGCGATTCGAAAGCAGGGCCGTTGGCCAGCTCGGCCGTAACCGCGTTCAGCGACTTTACTTTTTGGGCAAAATCGCCGTTCAGACGACCGCGGATGACGGTCATTTGCTGCAACACGGTATTTAACTCGCCCGGCAACGACTCTTCCAGCACTTCGCGCAGCCGTTTGGCTACGGTTGGCGATTTGCCGTTGGTGGAGATGGCCACTTTCAGGTCGCCTTTCTGCACCACCGAGGAGAGATAAAAATCGCATTCGGCAGGCGTATCGGCCACGTTGGTAAGCAGATGCAGCTCGGCGGCCGAGGCTTTGATGTGCCGGTTCAGTGCCTTGTCGTTGGTGGCAACGAAAATAAAATCGTGGCCCGGCAGATCGTCGTCAGAGTAGGGGCGCTCGTGGAGCTGCACGCGCGGGTGCCGCGCGGCCAAGGCTTGCAGCTCTGGCAACATCGTGATACTCACGACGGTAACAGTCGTAGCAGGGCTATTCCGCAGAATCGCGCTCAGTTTTTCCAGCCCCACAAAACCGCCCCCCACCAGCAACACCCGAAATTGCTCCAGCTTCAGGAACACCGGAAACAACGGGTTGCCTGTAGGCTCGGGCGGAGGGGACGAAGGAGGCATAGGGAGGCCCGCAGGGTGCGAGTTGGCTTCAGAAACCGCGGTCGAATTCATCGCTAACGCATTAAGCATGAAAATTCTGGCCGTGCGTAGTGGCGTGCACGTAGCCTTGACGCACTACAAAGTCGCCAAACCGTTCACTGGGTTGGCGCTCCTGGGCGTAAGCTTGCAATAGGGGCGCGAGTTCCTGCAAAATACCTTCTTCGTCCAACATTTCCTTGTATAATTTATTGAGGCGCTCGCCGGCGTGGTCGGCCCCCAAGTACAAGTTGTAGCGCCCAATGGCTCGGCCCACCAATCCGATCTCTCCTAAATACGGCCGCGCGCAGCCATTCGGACAGCCCGTCATCCGAATCAGGATGCCCTCGTCGGCCAGGCCGTTGGCCTGAATTAAGGTGTCAATCCGGTCGAGTAGGTGCGGCAGATAGCGCTCGGCTTCGGCAAAGGCCAGCGAGCAGGTATTCAGGGCCACGCAGGCCAGCGAGTGAAAGCGCAAGGCAGTTTGCTGCTGCGTCTGGGCCCAGACGCCGTGCGCTTCCAGAACATCCTGAATAAGAGCCCGATGTGCCGGTTCGATATCGGCCAGCGTTAAGTTTTGGTTGCCGGTCAGGCGGAATTCGCCGGTATGAAATTCGGAAATGTGGCGCAGGGCCGTTTTCAGTTCGCAACCGGGTTTATCGTACACGCGGCCGCCTTCGACGAACAGCGTCAGGTTAGCTTTGCCCTTTTGGCCGCCCGACCAGCCAAAGGCATCGCCGGACGTGGTGAACTGATAGTGCTTGGCGGGGGCCAACGCATAGCCCAGCCGCTGGTGTAGTTCGGCCAGGAAAGTATCGAGGCCCACGCGGTCGAGGGTGTATTTGAGGCGCGAGAATTTGCGGTTTTCCCGGTTGCCCCAGTCGCGCTGAATCGTCACAACTTTCTCGCACACGTCAACTACTTGATCTACTGATACATAGCCAACCAGGTCGGCGAGGCGAGGATACGTTTCGGGCATACCGAACGTCATGCCCATGCCGCCGCCGATGGCGATGTTGAACCCCAGCAGTTTGCCTTTTTTCTCAATGGCAATCAGGCCGATATCGTTTGCAAATACGTCGGTGTCGTTTTGCGGCGGCACGGCCAGCGCAATCTTGAATTTGCGGGGCAGGTACGTTTTGCCGTAGATCGGCTCGTGGTCTTCTTCGCCTTCGTTGGGGGCGCTGGCAGAGTGCTGCTCGCCGTTGAGCCACAGCTCCCAGTACGCCGACGTGCGGGGCGTAAGATGGGCGCTGATCTGCGTGGCCACGTCCTGCACCTGCTGATGCAGCTGCGATTCGTGCGGATTGACGGAGCACATCACGTTGCGGTTGACGTCGCCGCAGCCCGCGATGCTGTCCATCAGCACGTCGTTGAAACCCTGAATGGCGCGCGGCAAATTGCGCTTCAGCACGCCGTGTAGCTGGAACGTCTGGCGCGTGGTGAGCTTGAGCGTGCCGTTGGCATACGTGTTAGAAAGCTCGTCCATGCGCTGCCACTGCGCGGGGGAAGCCACGCCGCCGGGCACCCGCACCCGAATCATGAAGGAGTAGAGGGGCTCGAGTTTCTGCCGCTTGCGCTCGCTTTCCAGGTCGCGGTCGGTTTGCTGGTAGGAGCCGTGAAACTTGATCAAGTGGGTGTCGTCGGGGTTGAGCGCGCCCGTGATGCGGTTCTGCACGCTCTCACGCAGGGTGCCGCGCAGGTAGTTGCTGGCGTCCTTGACGTGTTCGACTTCGGAAAGTTTGGGAGTATCTGCCATGATGTTACTGCGGAGCTAAAACCGGGACGGGCGTTGGAGTAGGCCGCAGATCGAAATTGTGGAAGTAAAATACCCGAATGGTGTGCTGGTTGCGGTAAGTGCTACCCGTTGGCAACTGTTGAAACAGATGCATATAGCCCGCGTGCAACTGGCCTTGTTTGTTGACTTGGTAAACCAGCCCCGCAAACAGCCGGTTTTGGTCAAAGTAATTGTAGCGAACTTCCTTGCCGAAGTTCATCATCACCTCGTTGTTGAGCAGGAACTGTAAGCCTCCTGGTTCGAACCCGCGTTTGGTCAGCGGCAGAAAAAGGGCCGCGTTATAACGGGTTCGGTAGTTAAAATCGTAGTCGGAGGTATGTTCATTGTTGCGGATGGTATTGCGAAAACGTTCTTCCAGCCGCACCCACTGCATTAATCGGGCTTTCGGGAAGCGGGTAAACCACTGTACCTGCTGCCAGGGACGGTGTTCGGACTGGCCTACCGTGCGTGCGCCCTCAGGAAAGTGGTGCACGTAAGCATAGCCGCCGGTCAGGCGCACGTCGTCGGTCAGATAATATGTCAGTCCTACGCGGGCTACGCCCTGAAACAAGTCTTGCACAAACCGATCATGCAAGCGCAGGTGCAAGTCGGTCCACGAGCCCCAGTGTTCCGAAAAACGAGTCTGGTTGAATAGGCCCAGCCACGTCTGCTGTTCCCGCACATGCTGCTTCTGCGCCCGCAGCGGCGAGGACGAGAGCAACAAAAGAGCGAGTAGGTAACAGTAGCGGTACATGGTTAGCTGACTAGGATTACCGAATGATCGTGTTGTCAAACGTCAGAGCCACGTAGTACAAACCGCCAATGGTCGGACCAGCAGCGTATTGTATGTATCTCTTATTCAGTAAGTTAGCTCCGCCGACTTTGACTGTCGTTTTCAAGTTCGGTATGCGCACGTTTACCTGCGCATCCAAGGTCTGGTAAGCCGGGATTCGGCCGTTAGCCAGTTGGCTTTCCCAGTAGAAAGCATCTTGCCAGCGCCATACCACGTTGAAACCCACGTTGCGCACGATTTCGCGGTTGCCGAAGCTCAGGTTGGTTGTCCATTTGGGGGTATTGAAGCCGGTGATGAACACGTCCTGCGCTTTGTTGGCGGCGATGTTGTTGTAGTTGGTGTTGCCCGAGACGGTGTATTTCTGGTAGAAATTATACGTCACGCCCAGCGCCGACCCGTAGCTGCGGTATTTGTTGCGGGCGTTGGTGTACACGCGGTACCGATCCTGTTTCGCGCGGGCCAGCATGTCGAGCACCGAGGCATCCGAACCAACCGGGCCCGACTTCGGTACGGCCACTTCCACCTGTCCCAGAAAGCCGGTGTACTCGTTGTAATACGTGTCCAGATCCAGCACAATGTGGTTGTCAAAAAGCACGCTCTTGTAGCCCACTTCAAAGGCATTGATGTTTTCGGGCTGCATCGTGGGCAGGTTAGCCACCTGCAAGATCCCGCGGTTTTTCAGGGCGGCGCGAGCTTGTTTCTCGGCTGTGGTGCCAGTTGGGTCGGCGGCCACATCTTTGTTGACGGCAGCCGTGAAGTTGTCGAGCGAAACGAGCGTGTAGGAGTTCTCCAAAAAGCCCAAGCCTTCGTTCACGCGCGCCAGACCGCCCACGCGCCGCACGCTGCCGTTGTTTACGAATGACAGCGCCTCAAACAATGCCGGGAAGCGCCAGCCGTTCTGGTAAGAAGCCCGGAAGTTGTGCTTCTCGGCTAGCGTGTACACGGCCGCCACGCGCGGGTTCACTTTGGGGTTGAACTCCGGATTATAGTCCACGCGCAGAGAGGCATTCAGCTTGAGGCGGTCGGCAAAGAATAGCTTAGTGGCCTGCGCAAATCCCCCGAACTTCTTGTAATACTGATTGTTGCCGCCGGGCGTGGTGCGGTCGGAGAGGGGCTTCGAGAAGTCCACGAAGTTGTTGCCATCCGGAATTACCTCGTACACGCGGGCATCGGCGCCCAGCACCACATCGGCCCACTTCACGCGTGGTCCCAGATTCCATTGACCTTCAGTGTGATATGTGCGGCTGCGCTGCCACAGGGCCGCGCCGCCGGTAACCGGTGCGCCGGGCACGTTCACGGCAATGTCCCAGTTGTTGATGCCGGTGATGGTGTTTTTGAGTTGCTCGAACGCGGCTGTACCCGGTTCGGCGCGGCCTTGGTCGGCTAGGGCGCGGGCGCGCTGCATGGCAGTGGCCAAGTCGGTGCCGCTGTTAATTTGGGATTGCAATTCCTTCTGAAACCTGCCGCCCCACACGCTGTTCGAGCCGTTGTTGAGATCGAGATTAGTAGCTAACGGGTTGAGGTTGTAAGATTTACCGGTATTCTCGACAAGCACGTAGCTGCGGATGTAATAGTCGGCTCCGCGCAATTCCAGCTTGTGGTTCTGCACCGTCACGTCCTTGAGCTGAATCTTGTTGCCGCGCTGAAAAATGCCGTCCATCAGGCCGTAGCGGTAGCTGTAGGACAGTTCCAGCTTGTCGGTGAGCTTGTAAAACAAGCCCCCATCGAACTTCAGGTTGCGCACGGTGGGCGAAATGAGATCACGCTCGTAATAGCCCGTGCGGCGCACATTGAAGGTTTCGGTTTTGCCGTTGTATTGAATGGCTACCGGCACGTTGCCGCTGCGGTCGTCGCCGTAGCGGTTCCACAGGTCAGCGGCCGGGTTATTGGCACCGGAAAGCGCTGGAAAGCGGGGGTTGGCCGAGTTCAGGTTTTGCGGGTTCTGGTCGGTTTGGGTATTCGACAGCCAATCAGTGCCTTGCAAATAGCTGAAATTCAGCTTGAAAGCGAATTTGTTCTTAATCACTTGGGCGTAGCGCACCGCCGACTCGGTCAGGGCGCTCGGGTCGCGGTCGCGGCCATCGACGTGGTTGACGCCGACTTTCTGGTACACGCTCAGGCCCTGGTAGGTGAAGGGACTTTTGGTAGTCAAGTTGGCCATGCCGTTGATGGCGTTCATGCCGTAAAGCGCCGAGGCCGCGCCGGGCGTGATTTCCACGCTGGCAATGTCGAGTTCCGTCGGCCCGATGGCGTTGCCCAGCGGCACGCCCAGCGTGGCCGCCTGCATGTCCACGCCGTCGACGAGCTGCATGAAACGGAAGTTGTTCGGAATGTTGAAACCCCTGGTATTGGGCACTTTAAAGGTCAAACTTGACGTCGTCATCTGCACGCCCTTCACGTTTTCCAGCGCGTCGTAGAAGCTTGGTGCGGGCGTTTCTTTGATGGCCCGGATGTCCAGCTTTTCAATCGCCACCGGCGACTTCAACCGGCTTTCCTCCACCCGCGACGCCGACACGACCACCTCGTTGGTCCAGATGGCGCGCGATTCGAGTACCACGGCAATGGGCTGGCTCCCGCTGGAAATCTCCAACTCCTTGGCATCGTAGCCCAACATGTTGAATACCAGCGTAAACGGGAAGCGCAGGCGGGCTTTCAGGGCAAACTTGCCGCTGCCATCGGTCAGGGTGCCGGTCGTGCTGCCTTTCACGCTGATGCTCACGCCTGGCAGCGCCTGTTGGGTGCCGTTTTCCCGCACGGTACCGCTGATGGCAATGATGGGATCTTGCGCCATTGCCGATACTGCGCTAACCAACAGCAGGAGTAGGAGCAACCAAAAAGATGCGTAATACTGCTTCATTACCAAGGAGTTGTATTTCTAAGGGGCTTGCAGGGAAGTAACCGTCCGGTAGACGACGGTTCGGTTGAGGCGTAAAGCTGAGCCTTCACGCGAAGCTGCTTTGGAGCCGCACCAGGCCAGTAATGGCCCGTACGAGGCACGCAGCTATTTTCTGCTACAACATCGCCTCGGAGAAATACATAACATCATGATTGACAGGTGGTTGTAAGAGGCTTAATACACGTCTTCGAGGTAGCGACGCTGCTTTTTCAGGGCCCGTAGGTATTCGCTGGCGCCTTCCGCATCGAGGCCGGCCTCGCGCTGCACCACTTCGGTAAGGGCGTGTTGGACGGCACTGCCCAAGCGGTCTTTGTTGCCGCAGACGTAGAAATGCGCGCCGTTTTCGAGCCAGCCAAACACATCGCGGGCGTTTTCTAGGATGGCGTGCTGCACGTAGCGTTTTTCGGCCTGGTCGCGAGAGAAAGCGACATCCAGCTTGGTCAACGCACCCTTCTTGTGGTGTTGCAACCACTCTGCCTGGTACAGAAAGTCGGTAGTAAAATTGGGGTTGCCAAACAGCAGCCAATTGCGACCCGCAGCGCCCAACTCCACGCGTTCCTCCACGAAAGCTCGGAACGGAGCCACGCCCGTGCCGGCTCCCACCATGATAATGTCGGTGGCCGAATCAGTCGGGAGCTTGAAGTATTCGTTGCGCTCCACAAACACCCGCACCGAGTCGTCGAGGCCCACGCGGTCGGCGAGGAAGGACGAGCAGGCGCCGTGCTTGCGGCGGCCGTGGGCATCGTAGCGCAATGCGCCTACCGTGAGGTGCACTTCATCGGGGTGCGCCAGCAGGCTGGAGGCGATTGAATAGGCCCGGCTCGGCAGCGGCCGCAGGGTCTCGACAAGCGTCTGCGCCGTGATATCAGTCGGAAAATCGGTCAGCAAGTCGGCCACGTCGCGGCCGTAGAGATAGGGACGAAGCTGCTGGGTATCAGCGAGTAGCTCCTGAAGCTGTGCATAGGGCGCCAGCGTTGCGTAGCGTTCCACCACGTCGCGGGTGAGCACAGTGAGCTCGCGTCGGCTGGCCAAAGCGGCGGCCAGGGGCAAGGCCTCGTTTTCGAGCTGCACCGGCGCCGTGTCGCTGAGGCGCGCCGCCCGCAGTACTTCTTCTACCAGCGGGTCTTCGTTGGTCGGCAGCACGGCCAGCGCGTCGCCAGGTTCGTAGTGCAGTGCCGACCCCGTCAGATCCAACTCCAGGTGATAGGTTTCTTTCGAAGAGCCGCGGCCGTTGAGCTGAATGCTTTCCAGAATCCGAGCTTCCCACGGATTTTGGCGAGAATACACCGGCGTAACAGGCTCTGGTTTTACGATCGCGTTGGCAGTGGAAGTGGCTGGTGAACTGGTGGTTGTGGCACCGGTTATCTTTTCAAGCACGGCTTCAATCCACTGCTCGGCGGCCGTGTGGTAGTCCACGTCGCAGTCGACGCGCTCCAGCAGGCGCTGGGCGCCAAGCTCGGCCAGACGCTGGTCAAATTCTTTGCCGGTCTGGCAGAATTGCAGGTAGCTTTTATCGCCCAGGGCCAGCACCGAGTAGCGCAGGTCCGGCAGCTGCGGGGCACGCTTCCCCAGCAGGAACGTGCGCACTTCTTCGGCCGCTATGGGCGGGTCGCCTTCGCCTTGGGTGCTCACCACCACGAGCAACAGCCGTTCTTGGACCAGCGCGCGCGGGGCGTATTCATTCATGTCTTTCACCTCCACTAGCAAGCCCCGCTTCCGTGCGGCTTCGGCCGCAAGCTTGGCTACTTTCTGGCTGTTGCCGGTCTGCGAACCAAACAAAATAGTAACAGAAGTAGCAGAGGCTGAGGCAGTTGTCGGAGCAGCCTGCGGAGCGACTTCACCCGTGCCCGCAGCATAGCGACCGTAGAAATAGCCGCTCAACCACAAAAGTTGCTGAGTGTTCAGCCCGCCGGAAAACTGCTGGAGTGTAGCTTCATCGAAGCCTATGGGGAGCGTAGGACCTTGCGAAAGTGACATACGATAGTATTTTTATAATCAATTGATAGACAATTGATTATGTGCTAAGCTACTTCTGCGTATTGAATGGCTGCCGTGGCAAATTCCACTACCGACAGGGGCGTAGCGGTGGCCAAAGCCACTACTTCGCCGATCACGATGATGGCCGGAGCGCCCACGCCGGCGGCTTCGGCTTTGTCGGCGAGGGTGGCTACTGTGCCCGTCACGAGGCGGGCGTCGGGGAGCGTGCCGTTCTGAATCACGGCGGCGGGCATATGGGCGCTGCCATAGTGGCAAAACAGGCGGGTGATTTCGGGCAATCGGCTCAAGCCCATCAGAATGATGGTGGTCGTGCGCGAGCGGGCGGCTTCCACGACAGCGGTAGAAAGTTCGCCGCTGGCAGTGGTGGCCGTAATCACCTGAAAGCCTTCGCTTAAGCCCCGGTGCGTAACCGGAATGCCTACGCTGCCCGCCGCCGCTACCGCGCTGCTGATGCCCGGAACATAAGCCGTAGCCAAGCCATGTTGCTCAGCGTAGAGCATCTCTTCGCGGCCCCGCCCAAACACAAATGGATCACCACCCTTCAGCCGTACGACGTGCCCGTATTGCCGAGCGTATTTCACAATCAGCGCATTCGTTTCTTCCTGAGAGTAAGCCTGATACCCCCGGCGTTTGCCCACAAACACCCGCAGCGCTTGCGGCCGCACCAAGGCAAACAGGTCGTCGCTAACCAGCGCATCGTAGAGCACTACGTCGGCTTCGGCCAGTGTGCGCGCGCCCTTGAGCGTGAGCAGCTCTGGGTCGCCGGGGCCAGCCCCGACTACCGTGAGGCGTGGTAAGATGTGCGGATTTGCAGGCATAATGGAAAAGAATATAAAACCTTGTGAATGAGCTGATTAAGACGATTCGATTAGGCCGGCGGCGAGCGTATCGCCGGTGAGTTCATCCACCAGAATGAAGGCGCCGGCGGTCCGGTTGTTGAGGTAAGAGTCGGCTACTATGGGCACGGCGGTCTTGATTTGCACCCGCACGATGTCGTTGAGCTGGGCCGATTCGGCGGCCGAATGGGCGTAGGTCTGAATGTTGGTTTTGCTCAGGATGGCTGATACAGAAGCCTTTACCACGGCCGAATGATGTTGGACCAGCAGCTTGCGACCGGGCTGGAGTGGGCGCTCATCCATCCAGCAAAGCGTCGCTTCGAGGTTGCGAGTGGTAGTAGGGGCGTGATCGGCCACTACAATGGAGTCGCCGCGGCTCACGTCCACGTCGTCGCGCAGCCGAATCACTACGGCTTGCGGAGCCACGGCCGCTTCTACTTCCTGCTGGCTTACTTCCAGCGCCTCAATCACCGATTCCAGGCCCGAAGGCAGGATCTTGACGCGGTCGCCTTTGCGGTACGTGCCGCTCTGAATACGGCCCGCGTAGCCGCGGTAATCGTGCAGCTCTTCGGTCTGCGGCCGGATCACGTATTGCACCTGAAAACGCGGCTCATGCGGGTTGGCATCCGCCGTAGAAGGCACGCTTTCCAAGTGTTCCAGCAGGCTTGGCCCCTTGTACCACGACAGCTTGCGCGACCGCTTCACGATGTTGTCGCCGTGCAGCGCGCTCACCGGAATAGCCACGATGTGGGGCAGCTTGAGGTGGTCGGCAATGGCGGCGTAATCGGCGACAATCTGTTGAAACACAGCCTCATCGTGGCCGACCAAGTCCATTTTATTTACGGCCAGCACAAAGTGCCGAATGCCGAGCAGCGCGGCCACCAGCGTATGCCGGCGCGTCTGCTCCACCACGCCCTGACGCGCATCGACGAGTACGATGGCGAGGTCGGCGTTTGAGGCGCCCGTGACCATGTTGCGGGTGTATTGCACGTGGCCCGGCGCGTCGGTAATGATGAATTTGCGGCGCGGCGTGGTGAAGTATTTATGGGCTACGTCGATGGTAATGCCCTGCTCGCGCTCGGCCTTCAGGCCGTCGGTGAGCAGCGCCAGATCCACGTTGCCGGTGCTGGTTTGGCGTTTTTCCAACGTCGCCAGCACGTCCAGCGACACCGAATCGCTATCGTAGAGCAGGCGGCCGATAAGGGTGCTTTTGCCGTCGTCGACGCTGCCGCAGGTGATGAATCGGAGTAAGTCCATGGGAGTATGGGGGCTGCGCCGGGGCGCAATTAGTCGGGAAAAATAAGTTTAATCTTATTTCTAAGTAATTGATAATTAATTACTTAGAAATAGCCGTTGCGCTTGCGATCTTCCATGCCGGTCTCCGAGATGGTGTCGTCGAGGCGGGTGGCGCCGCGCTCGCTCACTTTGGCTTGCAGCAAATCCAGGATGATGTCGTCCACAGTGTCGGCTTCGCTTTCCACGGCGGCAGTGCAGGTCGAGTCGCCCACAGTACGGAAGCGCACGCGGCGGCTCACGATTTCGTCGGTGTCGTCGAGGCGCAGGTGCTCGGTAAGGCCCAGCAATTGGCCGCTGGGCAGCACTACGCATGTGCGCTCGTGTGCGAAATAGATGTTGGGCAGCTCGATTTTTTCGCGCTGGATATAATTCCACACGTCCAACTCGGTCCAGTTGGAAATGGGGAACACGCGCACGTTTTCGCCCTTCTGGATGCGGCCGTTGTAGATGTTCCAGAGCTCCGGACGTTGCCGGCGCGGGTCCCACTGACCGAACTCGTCGCGTACGCTGAAAATGCGCTCTTTCGCCCGTGCTTTTTCTTCGTCGCGGCGCGCCCCGCCGATGCAGGCGTCAAACTCAAACTCTTCGATCACGTCGAGCAACGTGTAGGTTTGCAAGGGATTACGGCTCGGAAACTTGCCGCCGGGCTCGCGCAGGCCGCGCTGCTTAATGGTGTCTTCCACGCTGCGAACGATCAATTTTTCGCCCAGGCTCGCGGCCAGCTGATCGCGGAAAGCCAGCACCTCGGGGAAGTTATGACCCGTGTCGATGTGCACCAGCGGGAAAGGAAACTTGCCCGGCCGGAAGGCTTTTTCGGCCAAGCGAGTTAAGGCAATCGAATCTTTGCCACCCGAAAACAGCAGGGCGGGTCGTTCAAATTGGCCGGCGACTTCCCGCAGAATGTGAATGGCTTCTGCTTCGAGGCGGTCTAAGTAGTCGAGATGAATTGTGCTCATAATCAGTACTATGGGTCTGCCCAGGTAGGGGCCGATTTGGCGAATGAGATAACGGTGGCAGGTGCTTAAGCAAGCAGTTTTTCGACTACTGGGTCGCGGCCTTCGTGGGCGGCGGTGCTGTGCAGGCCGCACTCTTTGGCGGCCTGTTCTTCCCACCACCAGCGGCCGGCCCGAAAATCCTCGCCCGGCTTGATGGCGCGGGTGCAGGGCGCGCACCCAATGCTGACGAAGCCTTGCTGGTGCAGCGGGTTGAATGGGATGCTGTGTTCGCGCACGTACTCCCAGGCTTCGTCCCAGGTCCAGTCGAACAGCGGGTGTACTTTGATGAGCTGGTGCCCGGCATCCCACTCCACGGCGTGCATGTTTTGCCGGTTCGGCGATTGCTCGGCCCGAATGCCGGTCAGCCACACGCGCTGCCCGGCCAAGGCGCGGCCCAGCGGCTCGACTTTGCGGATGTGGCAGCACTCTTTGCGGGCTTCGATGCTCTCGTAGAAGCTATTGGGGCCTTTTTGCTGAACCAATTGCTCGATGCTTTCGCGCTGTGGCGCATATACTTCAATGGGCTTTTGGTAGCGCAATAGCGTCTTGTTCCAGGTAGAATAGGTCTCCTGGAAATTGCGGCCCGTATCGAGCGTAAACACCCGAATGGGCAGGTTGTGGCTGAAAATCAGGTGGGTAAGAATCTGGTCTTCTAGGCCAAAGGAGGTCGAGAAAGCGACTTTATCAGGAAAATGGTCGGCGATGAGCTCCAACGTGTCCGTCACGGATTGCCCAGCCAAACGGTGGCGCAGGTCTTCGACCAGCCCTTCGAGTGCTACTTGCATGAGAGGAGTGAAATAGGATTTTTCCGAACGGAAAGGCAGAGAAGAGAGGTGGCTGGCGCACAGATTGCCGCAAACCGGGAAGCCTATGTCTGCGACGATAGAGCCCGGTGCTGGAAGGCTGCCGGCGAGGGGGAGTTACCGTTGATCAGGCAACCGCAGGAAAGGGAAAAGAGAAGGGGACTACGCTTCAGCAACCCATGCTAGCCGCAGCCATACAGGTGGCTGGGCGCGCCATGCAACAACACCCATGCTGTACAGCAACGAGGTTGGCAAAGGAGGCGCGGAGGTTGGAGACAGTAGCCACGGTAACTTGTTTTTATATGATCAGGACTTGGCACCGTTCCCGATGGGTATCGGTTGGTTGCCGGCGCTTCGTCGAGCCTGTCTCTCCACGCCTCTGTATAAAAACAACTCTTTGATCAGAAAGAATTGATGCAGCAAATGTAAACTAAGCTTTTTGATAAAAACAAACGCGTATAAGATTCGGGCTTAGCATAAAAGGCTTTTACAGCGAAGAATCCACGAGAAAATAGCTATTAATTAAAATGAAATAACACATTGATAATCAACATGTTGTAATTAAACATCAATCGTTTGCGATCAGTGGGTATTTTGTTGGTAAATAATCGCTTAGGATGCAAGAAAATTTTTGAAAAAAGTTGTAGCGATGAGCGCAGCTATTATAAAAACAGCATCAATTTCATCCTATCGGAATGCTTGAAAAGCAAAACAGCGTCCAAAAACCGAAGCTTTTGGACGCTGTTTTATAAGATGTTAGAGCATAAATTATTCAAAAGTGCCCAGCGAAACGACGTAATCTTTGCTGCCATCCGTTACCCACGAATCAAGTTGAGCGGGATCCTTCATCTGCTGACCGCGGCTGCGCGGCACGACCACATAGCCGCATTTCACGTCGGGGAGGGCCGACATATCGCTCCACAGCTTTTCGATCTGCGCGACGGGGTAAATATCCTCCTGGCCGTGGCCCCAGCGGTATTTCACATCTTTGATCGTGACGTATGTAGGGATGCGCTGGGCCACGCTGCGCACGGCTTTGGCCAGCAGTGCCTCGTCGCCATTTTGCACATCTTGGCGGCTCAGGCCAAACAGCCTCAGCAGCGGATCGACCTGAATCCAGGTGGTCATGGAGTTGTAGTAGCTCAGGGCCAGCTCGTCTTCTTCGCGGGGCTGGGCGAGGCCTTCCAGTAGCCGAACATGGCCATTGACGCGCGCCAATCCGCCGCCACGGTCCTCGATGCGGCGCGGTACTACTTCGAAAGTCAGGGCGTTGCCAGAAGCCAAATGGTAGCCCAGCACGGCCGCGTGCACATCCGCGCCCAGCGTGTCGATGTTGTGCAGCATGATGGTTTCGACCTGCGGCTGCTCGCGCAGGAGCTGAGCCAGCGTACCGTTGCGCAGCAAATTGGACACCTCGTACCAGTGCCCCAGCGGCGAAAATCGCTGAGCGGCAATGTTATCCACGTAGTCGGTGCCTTCGCCCTTCGCCTTGGCCCAGTTGATCATGCTGCTGCGCACGGCATCGCGGACTTTCTGCTTGTTTTCGTCGAGCGTTTCCTGCGGCATTTCTTCCCACATAAAGCGCAAATCGCGCTCTGTGGGCACAAAACGCTGCCCAATGGAGCGGCCTGCCGACAGGAAAACCTTGCCGCCGTAACCATAATTCCGGGTGTGCGCCAGCTGCTTACGGATGGGCTCGTGGGTGAGGTAGCTGGTAGCCACCACGTGCGGAATGTCGGTTTGGTAGTGCTCAGCCACGCGCCGCGTTTTGGCCAAATGAATCTCCAAAAAGCTGCGGTGCACGCCGTTGATTTCCACAAACGGGTTGAGCGCTTTGATCACGCCCGCACCTTTGGTCCAGCGGCTGCCCACGCCGGCGGCTAGGCTCATCACGGCTACTTTGCCGGCCCGGATTGCGGCTTCGCCTGATTGGGTATATTGTTGTGTGTCAGAGAGTTGGGTGATGTCTGCGGGCTGCACGTCTTCGATGGAAGTTTCGGCGGCTAAGCGGTTGCGCGACAAGCCGATGCGACCTTTTTGCAGTTCCTCGCGGATGTCTTCGTGCTGAATGTAGTCGAAGCCATTTTCGCGCTTGATGCGGTCGGCCTTCTCGTTTTCGACGCTGCGGTTGCCCTGTGCCGTGGGGTCCGACACCTTGAACAGGTTGCTGACGATGGTGCGCAGCAGCGGGTAGGCCAGGTTGTTCTGCTCGCAATACGTGGTGAAAAAGTCAATTTCGGCCCGGCGGATGTAAGAAATCGTCTCTGGGTCGTGCTTCACCAATTGCGACACATGGATGGCGTAATATTGCTCCGGCATCAGCGCCTCGTTGCCTTGGTGCAGCGTGCCCCACGAGCCTTTCGGGTTGATGCGCCAATTGTACACCACCGGCTCCATAGCAAAGGGCAGAGAATCAGATAGTTCCTGCTTGGTACTGCGCAGTAGTTCCAGCACCCGCAGCTTGTACTCCTCGTAGCGCGCAGGATTCACGAACATGCCCATGCCGCCACCCGACATGCCGCCCAGCATCAGGAAACCGTAGTAGTCGGAACCGAATTCCTTCTTGGCGCGGGCGATAATTTGCTCCGTGAAATACGTTGACGCCCAAGGGATTATGGTTTTGATGGGGCCGGCGAAGTTGCGGGCCGTGTTGGCGCCCAATTTCTGAACGTCGCCTTCTTTAATGGCCGCCAGGATGTTGTCGAAGATCTCGTTGGTTTGCTGCCGGGCCTGCGTTTCCTGCTCGCCGCGGAGCAAGTATTTTTCCGTCACCATCTCCAGAATGGGGCCGACGTTGGACGCCATGCCGCCGTGCATCAGCACCAGCGAATTCATGATTTTCTCGCCGATTTCGGGGTGCACTTCTTCGCCTTCCAGCACGCGGTGGCGCGGCAGCAGCGTGCCCCGGCTGATGTTGAACTCCGGATCGCCTTCCTGCGCAAACGTGCCCTGGATGGCCTTGATGCCTGGCCACACACCGCCCGAATCCTGCCAGCCGCCGCCTGAGCCGCCGATCCATTCGCCCAGAATGGCGCGCGACGCCACTAATCGGCGCTCGCTTTCGTCGAGGCCGCCGGTCAGGTTTTTGGTCTGGCCGGTGGCGCGCATCAGCAGGCTAATAATCGAGCCGAGCAGGTTGGTAGAAACCGCGAAGCGCGAGCCCTTCGGAATGTCGTTGACCTTGGTAACCAATTCAATGCCCATGCCCGGTGCCACGATGCGCGCCAAAATATCGGGCAACGACTGGTTGGTGCCTTCGAAGGAAGGCGGAATCAGGCCCGAAGCGATCACGCCGGCTTTCACCAAGCTCAGGTAGTCGTTGCCGAAGTTGAACAGGTCGGCCAAATCGTGCACGTCCTTGGTGGTGTTCAGGTCGATGCTGGTCAGGCGCAGCACGGGGTCCGGAATGACGCGTACGTAGGCGTGCAGCGGCGGCAGAATGTCCTTGTCGCGGCCGAAAACGCCCAAATCAATCGACAGATTGATCACGCGGGCGCCTTCCGGATAATCCATGCCCAGAAAGAAAATATCCGACCAGCCGCTGTGCGTCAGGTCCATACGCACGGAGGTGTGCTCGTGCAGAATGGGGTAGAACAGGGAGCTGTCGGTGCGCTGCAACAGTGCCGGGTGAATGCGAATCGGATGTTCTTCTTGGTGTCCCACGCGGAACATCCACTGGTTGCCCTTGCTGGAACGCACGCTTTTGCGCACTTGGTCGGCCAGAATTTGGAACGACAAATGGTGGTAGCTATCGGCCAAAGCGCTGAACAACGTAGCGTTGGGGCCGTGCGCGTCTAGCTCGCCCAAGAACGTGCTGATGGCGTGCTCAAAGCGCCGGGCCAGCAAATCCTCGAAACCGGCGTACGGAATTTTGCCCACGGCCGGTACGTCTTTCGACTCGGTCAAGAAGAAGCGAAAACCGGCGTAGAGAAACAGGATCGCCCGAACCTTATCGTACAGATTGGGCGTGGCCTTCCGAAACTGATCAAGCTCGCGCAGGTGCTGCAACAGATCTTTCGCCGACAGCCCGCGGCTGAGCTCGTAAAACGAGCGGTTGCGTTTGGCCGGCTCCGTAGCGACTATAGTTTCTACAAAAACATTCATTAGATAGGGTTTCCGGGGTTGGAGCTGCACCTGCTGAGCAGAAGCAAAGCAGGGGAAGCAAGGAGATAATCCGGTTATTTTGCTTTGCGGTTGTTGGCTTCGGCCAGCAGCTCGACCATGGTGGTCAGGGTTTCGTCGTGGGCTTCGCCGGCCAGGCCAAGGGCAATTTGGGCGCGCAACAGGCCGTGTTTGCGGCTTAGGTCGTAGCGGGTGCCTTTCACTTCCAAAGCCAAGTATTTTTCCGTTTCGGCGAGCTCTTGCAAGGCTGGCGTTAGCAACACGTTCGCGCCTCCTTGCGCCAAGTGCTTCTGTAGAATGTCGAAAATGGCCGGTGTCAGCACATGCATGCCGAAAAAGCACAGGTAATAGCCGGCCCGTAAGCCTGGCGTTTGCAGCTCCAACTCGGCGGTGCTCAACGAAGGTTTTTCAATGATCTTATCTATCTGATAGATACCTACTTGGCTGGGCAAGTGCTTGCCCGTAAGCGTGCCGTACCGGCCGATTTGGTGCTCAATAGTGGGGTTGACGGCCGACACCGCGCATTCTTCCTGCGCTGCGAGCGCAAGCAGTTGGGCCGCGCAACACTGCCCCGGCAAATCCGAAACGTAGAGGTAATCGCCGAGTAGGAGCAGAAACGGCTCGTCGCCTACAAACTCGCGGGCGCAATACACGGCGTGGCCGTAGCCAAGTGCTTCGCGCTGCTCCGCAAACTGCAATCGGCTCAGGAGATGGTCGATTTTTTCGGCTTCTTCTTTCGCCCAATCAATGTCTTGGTAAGACTTCAACAGGTTATCGCGCAGCGAAGTAAAGGCCGCAGTGTAGCGCTCGCCGTCGCCGGGAGCGCACACTACGCACAGCTCCTCGATGCCGCTGCTGAAGGCTTCTTCTGCCACAATCTGAATCACGGGCTTGTGCAAGCCGTCGACGTCGATTACGGGAAGCAAGGCTTTCTGAATGGTATCCGCCACCGGATACAAACGCGCGCCACGGGCTGCCGCGGTAATCACTGCCTTTCTTACTTTCATTGTATATGCTTGATAATCAAATGTTTGTTCTTTAAGCTGTTGCAGCCTTCGTTTTGGCATATTCTGGCCAGGTCCGACTCCAGTGGGCGGAGAAGCGACGTTGAAGATGCAACCACAAACCCACGAACCGCAAATAAACGGCGGAAATCCTTGCTCAGCTTGTTAAGAAGCCTTGCCAAAGTTCCCGCGGGGCGCCGCCCCAACCTGCACCGTTGGAGGTCTCGCTCCGCAGGAACTTGTTTTGCTATCTACTTCATTTGCAGAAACTTACGCTGCATTATTTCCTGCACCGACACGTTTTCGATTTTGCTTTCGAGCCACGAAATGATATCGAGGTAGAGAAAGGGGCGCCGCTCAAACGGGTTGGCCGCAATGCGAATCAGTTCTTCTTTAAGCTGCGCAAAGGCCTCTTTCAGCTGGTCGGGGGCAATGTCGCCGACGCGGCGCAGAAACTGAAAAATCGCGACCTGCATCTGCTGCTGGTCGTTCATTTTGCCCAAAAAGCGGTACACCGACTTGATCTGGTATTCCAGCACCTCATCGCGACCGGCTTCGTAGTGGGCAATCAGGTTGAGGATGCGCGCAAAGCACTGAATATCTTCGCGTAGGCTAACGTCTTTGTACTGAATGACTTTGGTGAGGTATTCGATGGCCTTGTTGTAGTGGCCGCTGCCAAAGTAGAGGCTCGCAATCTTGTAGTAAAACACCAGCCGCCGGTGCGAGTCGAGCTGCACCTGGAAGCGGTCGAGGTTTTCGAGCAGCGGCGGAATGATCGTGAGCCCCTCCGTAAACCGCCCCCGCAGAAAGTAGGAATTGATGCGGTTGGTGTAGATGTAAAGGAAAAGCAACATTTCCGTATTCGGATTGGTGCGCCGCTCCGGATCGGCGGCAAAGTCCTCCAGCTTCTTCAGTACTTCCATAAACTTGCTGTAATACAGCATGTTATAGAGCGAGATCAGCAGGTTGTGCAGGCCTTTGATGTAGAGCATAGTTTGTTGCTCGCGCATGGTTGGGTGCTGCTCAAACAGGTCAACCCATTTCTGCGCGTAGCGGAAGCACGCCCGGAAGTTGTGCGTGATCGTGGAATACCACACCTGCGCCTGGTAGTAGTACAGTTTCTCATAAAAGCCCGGATTGCTCAGGTCAATTTTGTCGAGTGCCGTTAAGAAGAACTCCGTAATGCGGTCAAAATCATGCTGGTTGCGCGCGTGGCCAATCTTCAAGTACAGCCCGTACATGCGCAGCGCCAGGTTAGAAAGCGCATGCTCCTGCGCCACGTGCGCCACCGTTTCGACGGCTTCTTCCGACAGCAGATCCGCCTTGCCCCGCAGGCTGCGCGTGATGTACTGCGACTCGATCAGCTTCTCAAAGTCGAGGGCCAGCAGCGCTACGTGCGGCATTTCGGCTTGTTGGGCAGCCACCTTCACGCGCTCCAACATCTTGAGGCTCTGTTGGTAAAGCCCACGGTTGTAGAGCACGCGGGCGTAATCGAGCTGCTCGTGCAGTTGAATATCCAGGTTTTGGCCGGCGTGGTAGAGGCGCAAACTGGCGAGCATCTGCCGGTAAAGGTTGGCTTTCAGGTTGGCCAGCTGCACCTTTTTGATGGCGGGCACCTGCACCAAGATGCGCTCCTCGTCGTAGCGCTCCATTTGATCAAGCGTATCGAAAAGCTGCAGAAACTTTAGACCCTCGTTGGATCCCTGGCGGTTGGTAAACAGCCTGAAATGCCGCTTTTCGGAGCGCGTCAGCGATTTAATTAACTGAAAAACCGGATCAATGCTTTCGTTGGGCATTGTATTCTGCTGCTTATTAAGTGTTTGATTATCAATATTTTATCAACACTGAAATCGCAATTAGAAATAGTAGGCAAACCAAAAAAAAGTTTTTGTAGCTGCGCCTTGAAGCTGTACTTGTGCTAAGCATTCAGGCAAAAATGCCACACATGGCACTCCGAGTAACGCTGCCAAATGCTTCTGAACTTGCTTGGCACACCGCCTGCAAGGTAACAGGAAGCGGAGGTTGATTATTGCGGCGGCCATGATTTCCTTCCTACTGATCTCCCCAAAGGCAGCGTTAGACGGCCTATACTCAGCGCTTCCGCAATCCTTTTCTCAGCCCATGATCCTCTCGATTCTGCTCGTCATTAAAGTCATTACTCCTCTGCCCGCGGGCTGAAAGGATCGCTTCTTACTTACCCAAGAATCAGCCTTTCTAAGCCTCGCGCTCAGGAAGGCTTTTTGATGCACTCTGCTGACTTTTAACGCTTTCCACCATGTATTTCAAGAGTAACACAGTCGCTTTTCTGGACGGAGAATTTGTGCAGGCCGACCAGGCTACGTGCGGGGTGTACGCCCAGTCGCTACACTACGGATACGCAGTTTTTGAAGGCATCCGCGCCTACAATACGCCACAAGGCACGCAGATTTTTAAAGCACAGGAACACTTCGAGCGGCTGCAGTATTCGTGTCGGGTGATTGGGTTACCGCTGTCATACTCGGTTGAGGAAATGACCGAAATCACGTACGAGTTGCTCGAAAAAAACAACCTGACCGACGCCTACATCCGGCCCTTGGTGTATGCTGGTACGCCCAACATGAGCCTTAAGTGCCCCACAACCAGCAACTTACTCATTGCGGTGTGGGACTGGGGCAAGTACCTCGGCGACCAGTGCCTGCGCCTGACCGTTTCGCCTTACGAGCGCCCCAACCCCAAGGCGGTGCCCATCGAGGCCAAGGTAGCGGGCCACTACGTCAACTCCATCATTGCCAGCACCGAAGCCAAAAACCGTGGCTACGACGAGGCCTTGCTGCTCGACATGAACGGCTTCGTGGCCGAAGGACCGGGCGCTAACTTTTTCTTCGAAAAGAACGGCGAACTGTTTACGGCGCCAGCGGGCAGCATTCTGCGCGGCATTACCCGCAATACCATCATTGATCTGGCCCGCGAAGCCGGCATCACGGTGCACGAAAAGTTCTTCCGGCCAGCCGAGTTGCAGGGCGCTACCGGCGCTTTCATGACGGGCACGGCCGCCGAAGTAGTGGGGGTGGAATCGGTTGATGGTGAATCGTTTGCGAAACCTTTCAAAGAAACGCTGGGAGCAATGCTGGCCGAGCAGTACCAGGCGCTGGTAACGGGCGCGGGGGCGCTCCGCTCGCGCCCGCTGGCCGAACGGCAGGCGTGAGGCCGTAGCTACAATTCTTTCAATCACTCACAGACAACAATGCACGGGCGCGTGCAACGCGCCTCTACCAGACCATGGCCCTCAACAAATACAGCCGCATCTACACCCAAGACGACAGCCTGCCCGCCTCGCAGGCCATGCTCATCGGCTCGGGCTTGTCGGATGAAGATTTGCGCAAGCCTTTCGTGGGCATCTGCTCTACGGGTTTCGAAGGCAACACCTGCAACATGCACCTCAACGGCCTGGCCGATCAGGTGAAGCTGGGCGTGACGGCGCAAGGGCTTGTGGGACTGCGCTTTAACACCATTGGTGTAAGCGATGGCATCACCAACGGTACGGCCGGTATGCGCTTTTCGCTGGTTTCCAGAGAAATAATTGCCGATTCGATTGAGGCCATGGCCGGGGCACACAATTATGACGCGCTGGCCTGCGTAATGGGGTGCGACAAAAACATGCCCGGGGCGCTCATCGCCATGGCGCGGCTCAACCGGCCGTCGCTGATGGTGTATGGTGGCACGATCAAGGGCGGCACGTTTAAGGGTCAGCAGCTCAACATCGTATCGTGTTTTGAGGCGTACGGCAAGAAATTGCAGGGCCAGATTTCGGACGAAGATTACAAAGGCATCATTCACAATGCCTGCCCCGGTCCCGGCGCGTGCGGAGGCATGTACACGGCCAACACCATGGCCGCGGCCATCGAGATGCTGGGTATGTCGGTGCCGTTTTCGTCGTCGTCGCCGGCCGTGAGCGCCGAGAAAACGCAGGAATGCCTCGATGCGGGCGCTTACCTACGCCTGTTGCTCGAAAAAGACATCAAGCCCCGCGACATTCTGGTGCGCGAAGCCTTTGAAAATGCGCTCGTAATGATCACAGTATTAGGTGGTTCTACGAACGCTGTGCTGCACCTCATTGCCATTGCCCACGCGGCCGGCGTGAAGCTCACGATGGAAGATTTTCAGGCCGTCAGCAACCGTGTGCCGGTGCTGGCCGACTTGAAGCCCAGCGGCAAGTACCTGATGGAAGATCTGTCGGCGCTGGGTGGGGTGCCGGCCGTGATGAAAACCTTGCTCAACGAAGGCTTGCTGAACGGCAACTTACTGACCGTCACGGCCCAAACGGTAGCCGAAAACCTGGCCGATGTACAACCACTCGGCTCGGAGCAGGATTTGCTTCGCCCGCTTTCCAACCCCATCAAAGTAGATGGCCACATCCAGATTCTGTACGGCAACCTCGCTCCGAAAGGCGCAGTGGCCAAAATCACGGGCAAAGAGGGCGTCAAGTTTGAAGGTCCGGCCGTGGTCTTCAACTCGGAAGAAGAGCTGAACGAAGGCATCATTCAGCAAAAGATCAAGCCGGGCCACGTCGTCGTCATTCGCTATGTGGGACCGAAAGGCGGGCCGGGCATGCCCGAGATGCTGAAGCCGACTTCGGCCATCATCGGGGCCGGCCTGGGCGACAAAGTGGCCCTGATCACCGACGGCCGTTTCTCCGGCGGCACCCACGGCTTCGTGATCGGGCACGTCTGCCCGGAAGCCTACGACGGTGGGCCCATCGCCCTAGTAGAAGACGGCGATTTGATTGTGTTGGATGCCGCTGCCAATACCATACAAGTGCAAGTAGATGAAGCAGTTATGCAGCTGCGCCGGAGCGAGTGGCAGCGGCCCCCAGCCAATGTGAAGCAGGGGGTATTGCTAAAGTATATCCGCACGGTAAGCGATGCAAGTCACGGGTGTATCACCGATTTAGAAGAGGACTATGTTAACGAAAGAGCAGCCAGCGCAAGCCTTGCGTGAACAAGTTACCACGACCATTTCCGGCGCCGAAGCAACCTTGCGCGCGCTGCTGGCCGAGGACGTGGACACCATTTTCGGCTATCCGGGTGGGGCAATTATTCCCATCTACGATGCGCTGTATGACTTCAAAGAGCAGCTCAACCACGTGCTCGTGCGGCACGAGCAGGGCGGCATCCATGCGGCACAAGGCTTCGCGCGGGCGTCGGGTCGGGTCGGCGTAGTGTTTGCTACCAGCGGCCCCGGTGCTACCAATCTGGTTACGGGACTGGCTGATGCTCTGATTGATAGCACGCCGCTGGTGTGCATCACGGGCCAGGTGTTCGCGCACTTGTTGGGCACAGATGCCTTTCAGGAAACGGACATCCTCAACATCACCACGCCCATCACCAAGTGGAATTATCAGATCACCAACGCCGAGGAAATCCCGGAGGTGCTGGCCAAAGCGTTTTACATCGCCCGCAGCGGCCGGCCCGGCCCGGTGCTGATTGACATCACCAAAAACGCGCAGCAGCAAAAGTTTGAGTACAACGGCTATACGCCTTGCAACCACATCCGGAGCTACCGCCCCAAGCCCATTGTGCGGCCCGAATACATCGAGCAGGCGGCGGCGCTCATCAACCAGGCCCAGCGGCCGTTTGTGCTCTGGGGGCAGGGCGTAATCCTGGGGAAGGCAGAGCAGGAATTCAAAGAATTTATCGAGAAAAGCGGCATTCCGGCCGCCTGGACCATTCTGGGAGCCGGTGCGCTGCCCACCGATCACCCCCTGAACGTGGGCATGTTGGGCATGCACGGCAATTACGGTCCCAACGTGCTTACCAACGAATGCGACGTGCTGATTGCCATCGGGATGCGCTTCGACGACCGCGTCACGGGCCGCCTCGACAAATATGCCAAGCAGGCTAAGGTTGTCCACCTCGACATTGACCCCACCGAAATCGACAAGAACGTAACGGCCACTGTGCCGGTGTGGGGCGATTGTAAGGAAACGTTGCCGTTGCTTACCCAGCTAGTTGATAATAAAACACATGCTGAGTGGCGTCAGCGCTTCGAAGATTACCAGACGCAGGAGGTAGCGGCCGTTATTCAGGAGGAGCTGTTCCCGACTTCGGAAGAGCTGACAATGGGTGAAGTCATTCAGCAACTCAACGAACTAACTCAGGGTGAGGCCATTGTGGTGACCGACGTGGGCCAGCACCAGATGGTAGCCTGCCGGTATGCCCGGTTCAACCGCTCGCGCAGCAACATCACCAGCGGCGGCTTGGGCACGATGGGCTTCGCGCTGCCCGCCGCCATTGGGGCCAAGTTTGGGGCGCCGAACAGCACGGTGGTAGCCGTCATCGGTGACGGTGGTTTCCAGATGACGATTCAGGAGCTGGGCACCATCATGCAGACGGGCGTCGATGTGAAAATCATGATTCTCAACAACCAATTTTTGGGCATGGTACGGCAGTGGCAGGAGCTGTTCAACGACCGACGCTATTCCTTCGTCGACATCGCCAGCCCCGATTACGTGACCGTGGCCAGCGGCTACGGCATCGCCGGCAAGCGGGTAACCGAGCGCGGCGAGCTGCAAACGGCGCTACAGGAGATGCTGGCGCATCCCGGCTCTTTCTTGCTGGAGGTGATGGTGACCAAAGAGAACAACATCTTCCCGATGGTGCCGCAGGGCTGTAGCGTGAGCGAGATTCGGCTGCGATAAAAGCCAAAAAAGGCAAGCTCAGCAGGACGTGCAACTCAAAATTAAAAAGTAGCCATGAGCGATCCGCAAGTAATTGACCGCCAAGAATATAACATCACGGCTTACACCGAGAATCAGATCGGGCTTTTGAACCGCATTGCCATCATTTTCTCCCGCCGCAAAATCAATATTGAGAGCCTGAACACGTCGCCTTCCGAGATCGACGGCATTCACCGCTTCAACATTGTGATTCACGAAACGGAGGAAGTCGTGCGCAAAATCGCCAAGCAGATTGAGAAGCAGGTGGAAGTGCTGAAGGTGTATTACAACACCAACCAAGAGGTGATCTGGCAGGAAATGGCCCTGTACAAAGTCCCTACCGACGTGATCGCCGAAAAAGCTTCCGTAGAGCGCTTGCTGCGCGAAAATGGCGCCCGCGCCGTGGTCATCCGCAAGGATTATACGGTGTTTGAAACCACTGGCCACCGCGAGGAAACCGACGCCCTGATCAAGGTGCTGCAACCCTACGGCCTGATCGAGTTTGTGCGCAGCGCCCGCATCGCCATCATCAAGCACAGCGACGGCTTCAACCGCAAGCTGCGCGAGTTTGAGCGCACCGAGCCTAGCTCGGAAGTCATCGAGAACGAATACCTCAACAGCCGAGACAAAGTGTTTACGATGTAAATGCTTGATAATAAAACATTTAAAATTCAACCCTAAACCCAATCCTAACAACATGGCAACGATCAACTTTGGCGGCGTAGACGAAACCGTCATCACCCGCGACGAATATCCGCTGGTTAAGGCGCAGGCTTTCCTGAAAAACGAAGTAATCGCGGTGATTGGGTACGGCGTGCAAGGCCCCGGCCAGGCACTGAATCTGCGCGACAACGGCTTCAACGTAATTGTGGGGCAGCGCCAGGATTCGCCTTCGTGGGAGCGGGCGTTGCACGACGGCTGGGTGGAAGGCGAAACGCTGTTCTCGATCGAAGAAGCGGCTGAGCGCGGCACCATCATTTGCAACCTGCTGTCGGATGCGGGCCAAATCGCGCTGTGGCCAACGCTAAAAGGCAAGCTGACGGCGGGCAAAACGCTGTATTTCTCGCATGGCTTCGGTATCACGTTCAACGACCAAACCAACATTATCCCGCCCGCCGACGTGGACGTGATCTTGGTAGCCCCGAAAGGCAGCGGCACCAGCCTGCGTCGCCTGTTTGTGGCCGGCGGCGGCCTGAACTCGTCGTTCGCTGTGTATCAGGATGCTACGGGTGATGCGTACGAGAAAGCCATCGCGCTGGGCATCGGCGTAGGCTCGGGGTATCTGTTCGAAACCGATTTCAAAAAAGAGGTGTACAGCGACCTGACCGGCGAGCGCGGCGTGCTGATGGGCGCTTTGGCCGGCATCATCGAGGCCCAATACCAAGTGCTGCGCCAACGCGGGCACTCGCCTTCGGAGGCCTTCAACGAAACGGTGGAAGAGCTCACCCAGAGCCTCGTGCCACTGGTAGGCGAAAACGGCATGGACTGGATGTTTAGCAATTGCTCGGTAACCGCCCAGCGCGGCGCCCTCGACTGGAAAGGCCGCTTCCGCGATGCTACCTTGCCCGTAATCAACGAGTTATACGACAGCGTAGCCTCGGGCAAAGAAGCCGAGCGCACCATCCAGCGCGGCTCTACGCCAAACTACCGCAAGGAGTTAGAAGCAGAGTTGAAAGAAGTACGCGATTCGGAGCTGTGGCAGACGGGCGCGACCGTTCGCGAGCTGCGTTCCAAAGCAACCGCAAAAACTGAAAACCAAGAAGGCTACGCGCTTTCGACACAAGAGAAATAAAGGCAGGTGCTAAAATGCTCCCCTCCTCACACAAGGAGGGGAGCTTGGTTTATAGCCTTCGCCGTCAAACCTGGCCAAATGGAAAATGATGTAGTTACTTCAGCCCCAGTGGTTTCGCTGGCCAACGTAGAGCAGGCAGCGCGCAACCTAAAAGGCGTGATTTATAAAACGCTGTTGCAGCAAAACCTGGGGCTTTCGCAAGCCTACGGCGCCACGATTTACCTCAAGCGCGAAGACTTGCAGGTGGTGCGCTCTTACAAAATCAGGGGGGCCTACAACAAGATTTCGACGCTGACGCAGGAGCAAGGCGCTCAGGACGTGGTGTGCGCCAGCGCCGGCAACCACGCGCAAGGCGTGGCCTACGCCTGCCAACTGCTGGGGCTGAAGGGCTACATATTTATGCCGGCCAACACGCCGGCCCAGAAAGTAAACAAAGTGCGCTTGTTTGGGAAGGACAAAGTTGAGGTGATGCTCACCGGCAACACCTTCGACGATACCTTCAAAGCTGCCAAAGCATTCTGCGACGAGCGCGGCAGTACGTTTGTGCATCCCTTTGACGATCTGGCGATTGTGGAAGGCCAAGCCACGGTCGGGCTGGAAATCCTGAAGGCCGCACCGGTCTCGATTGACTACTGCTTTATGCCCATCGGGGGCGGCGGACTGGCTTCGGGGGTGGGCAGCGTGTTTCGGCAGCTGAGCCCGCATACCAAGCTCATTGGGGTGCAGCCGTTGGGCGCGCCGTCGATGCAGCGCTCCATTCAGAATGGGCAGCGGCAGGCCCTCGACCAGATCGAAAGCTTCGTGGATGGGGCAGCCGTGAAGTGCCCCGGCGAGCTGACCTTCGAGCTGTGCCGCCAACTGCTCGACGACGTGGTGCTGGTGCCCGAAGGCCAAGTCTGCGAAGATTTGCTCAAGATGTACAACGAGGAAGGCATCGTGCTCGAGCCGGCTGGTACGCTAAGTATTTCAGCCTTACACCAATACGCCGACGAAATCAAAGGCAAAAATGTCGTGTGCGTGGTCAGTGGCTCCAACAACGACATCACCCGCATGGAAGATATCAAGGAGCGCGCCATGCAGCACCAGGGGCTAAAGCACTACTTCATGGTGACCTTCAACCAGCGGCCCGGTGCCTTGCGCAGCTTCGTCAACAAGGTGCTGCACCCCGACGACGATATCATTCATTTCCAATACATTAAGAAGAATAACAAGGAAAAAGGCCCGGTCTTTATCGGCATCGAAGTCAAGCGTCCGCACGAAATTCAGGGCATTCAGCAGCGCATGCTGGCCGAAGGTTTTGCCTACGAATACCTCAACGGCAAGCCCGATTTCCTGAGCTTATTGGTGTAAGGGAATCCTATTAAATACCGCAATTATACCGTTAGATATCGTATTTTTAACTTGCATAAGTATTTTATAATCAATTAGTTATAAATATAGAAGCGGCCATTAGAAATAGTAGGCTTGCCGAAAAGTAATTTTCTGGGAGAGGCATTGTCGGTGTACTTGCAATCAGCATTTGGCTGAAAGAAGACACATCTCATGGCAACTCAGAAAATCCAAATCTTCGATACCACCCTGCGCGACGGCGAACAAGTGCCCGGCTGCAAGCTCAACCGCGACGAGAAACTGGTCATTGCCCGGCAGCTCGAGCTGCTCGGCGTGGACGTAATCGAAGCGGGTTTTCCGGTGTCGAGCCCCGGCGATTTTGCCGCTGTGCAGGCCATCGCCGCCCAAACGCGCGAAGCTACCGTGTGCGGCCTTTCAAGGGCCGTGGAAAACGACATTCGCGTGGCCGGTGAAGCCCTGAAACTGGCGCGTTATCCGCGCATTCATACCGGCATTGGTACTTCCGAGTCGCACATCACGCACAAGCTGTGCAGCACCCAGGAGCAAGTGCTGGAGCGCGCCATCGCGGCCGTGAAACTGGCCAAGTCCTTTGTGGAAGACGTGGAGTTTTATGCCGAAGACGCCGGACGCACCGAAAACGAGTATCTGGCCCGCGTCTGCGAGGCCGCTATTAAGGCCGGCGCAACGGTGCTCAACATTCCGGATACGACCGGTTATTGTCTGCCTGACGAATACGGCGCCAAAATCAAGTTTCTTCGTGAAAACGTGCGCGGCATTGAAAACGTCTGTCTGTCAACGCATTGCCACAACGACTTGGGCTTGGCTACGGCCAACTCCATTGCCGGCGTGCAGAACGGCGCCCGCCAGATTGAGTGCACCATCAACGGGGTAGGCGAGCGGGCCGGCAACACGGCGCTGGAAGAAGTGGTCATGATTCTGCGCCAGCATCCGTACCTGAATCTGCGCACCAACATCAACACGCAATTGCTGGCCGAAACTTCTGCCATGGTGTCGCAAATGATGGGCATGCCCGTGCAGCCCAACAAGGCCATTGTGGGCTCCAACGCCTTTTCGCACTCCAGCGGCATCCACCAAGACGGCGTCATCAAGAACCGCGAAACCTACGAAATCATCGACCCGCGCGAGGTGGGCGTTTCGAATTCCTCGATTGTGCTCACGGCCCGTTCCGGGCGGGCGGCGCTGGCCTATCGCCTCCAAAAGATTGGGTACGATTTCGACAAGCAGGTGCTGAACAAAGCCTACGCGTCTTTTCTGCAACTTGCCGACCGTCAGAAAGAAGTGGTCGACAGCGACCTGCACATATTAGTTGAACAAGAAAACCTGGTAGCGGCAAACTAAACATGGCCAAATCCTTAGTTGACAAAATCTGGGACGCCCACGTGGTGAAAGCCATTCCGGGCGGCCTGGAGGTGTTTTATATCGACCGGCACCTCATCCACGAGGTCACTAGCCCGCAAGCGTTTGACGAGCTGACCGCCCGCGGCTTGCCCTTGTACCACGCCGACCAGATTGTGGCCACCGCCGACCACAACGTGCCCACGCGCAACCAGCACCTGCCCATTCAGGACCCGCTTTCGCGCTCGCAAGTCGATAAATTGACCGAAAACTGCGCCAAGTTTGGCGTGGAGTTATTTGGCTTAGGCCATGAATACCAAGGTATTGTGCACGTCATCGGGCCGGAGTTGGGCATTACCCAACCCGGCATGACCATCGTGTGCGGCGACAGCCACACTTCTACTCATGGCGCTTTTGGCGCCATTGCTTTTGGCATCGGTACCAGCCAAGTGACGCAGGTAATGGCTTCGCAGTGCTTGCTGATTAGCCGGCCCAAGCGCATGCGCATCACGGTGGAAGGAGAGCTGAAGGCTGGTGTTTCGGCTAAAGATCTGATTCTCTACGTAATATCGCAGCTGGGCACGGGCGGAGCCACGGGCTACTTCGTGGAGTATGCAGGCAGCGCCATCCGCGCGCTGAGCATGGAAGGCCGCATGACGGTCTGCAACATGAGCATCGAGATGGGGGCCCGCGGCGGCCTCATCGCCCCCGACGAAACCACGTTTGCCTACCTGAAAGGCCGTCGTTACGCGCCGCAGGGCGAGCAGTGGGAGCAGGCGGTGGCCTACTGGCAAACCCTGTATTCCGACGAAGACGCCGAGTTTGATGCAGAGGTTCGGTTCGAGGCCCAGGCCATCACGCCGATGATCACCTACGGTACCAACCCCGGTATGGGCATCGCGCTCAACGCCAACATTCCTTCGCAAGTAACGGAAGGCGAAACAGTTAGCTTTGATAAGTCCTTGAAATACATGGGTTTCGCGCCTGGCGAATCGTTGCTGGGCAAAGAGATCAACTACGTGTTCATCGGGAGCTGCACCAACTCGCGCATCGAGGATCTGCGGACGGTGGCAGCGTATGTGAAAGGCAAGCACAAGGCCGAGCACGTAGAAGCGATTATTGTGCCCGGCTCGAAACAAGTTGAGAAACAGGCCATTGAAGAAGGGCTGGATAAAGTGCTGGCCGAAGCGGGCTTCGAGCTGCGCGAACCCGGTTGCAGCGCCTGCCTCGCCATGAACGACGACAAAATCCCGGCCGGCGCTTACTGCGTTTCAACGTCCAACCGCAACTTCGAGGGCCGGCAGGGGCCCGGCGCCCGCACGTTGCTGGCCTCGCCGCTGGTAGCGGCCATTACGGCTGTGGAAGGGCGCATTGTCGACATTACGCAGTACCTGAACTAAGGCATGGAAAAGTTTCAAACGCTCCGCTCGGGTGCTGTCCCGTTGCCCATCGAAAACGTTGATACCGACCAGATTATCCCGGCTCGGTTTCTCAAAGCCACGACCCGCGAAGGCTTCGGCCAGAACCTGTTTGCCGACTGGCGCTATGCTGCCGATGGTCAGCCCAAGGAGAGCTTCGTGCTAAACGACGCGCGCTACCAAGGCCAGATCTTGCTGGCCGGCAAAAACTTTGGGTGCGGCTCTAGCCGCGAGCACGCTGCTTGGGCTTTGTATGATGCTGGTTTTAAAGTAGTTATATCGAGCTACTTTGCTGATATTTTTCGCGGAAACGCCCTGAATACGGGCCTGTTGCCGCTGCAAGTGTCGGATGAAGTGCTGCAACGGCTGTTCAAGCAAGTGGAGCAGGACCCGCAGACGCAGTTCGTCGTCGATTTGCCTTCGCAGACGCTTACGGTGCCCGTTTGGGAGGAAAGCATCGGTTTTGAACTTGACCCTTACAAAAAAGAGTGCCTGATCAACGGGTACGACGACATTGATTACCTGGTGAGCCAAAAGGCCGCCATCGAAGCCTACGAACAACACCGACCATGGACGTATTAAGAAAACGAATTGTGGTGCTGTCCGGCGACGGCATTGGGCCCGAAGTGTGCTCCGAAGCTGTGCGCGTGCTAAAGGCTGTGGCTGAACGCTTTGGCCACGAGTTTATCTTCGATCATCAGCTCATGGGCGCCTGCGCCATCGACGCAACCGGCGACCCGCTGCCCGCCAAAACGCTTGCCGCTTGCCGCCAAGCTAATGCTGTGCTGCTCGGCGCCATCGGCGACCCCAAGTACGACAACGACCCGACCGCCAAAGTGCGCCCCGAGCAAGGACTGCTGCGCCTGCGCAAGTCGCTGGGGCTGTACGCCAACATCCGTCCGGTTACGGCTTACGATCGGTTGCTGGAGCACTCGCCGCTCAAAAAAGAGCGCATTCAGGGTGCGGACATGCTCATTTTCAGGGAGTTGACAGGCGGTGTGTATTTCGGGGAGAAGGGCCGTAACCCCGATGGCTCGGCCTATGATAATTGTACCTATAGCCGCGAAGAAATCGTGCGGATTGCGCACCGCGCGTTTCAGGCTGCCGAAAACCGCCGTCGTAAACTGACGCTCGTGGATAAGGCCAACGTGCTGGAAACCTCGCGCTTGTGGCGCGAAGTGGTGCAAGAGATTGCAAGTCAGTACGATAGCGTAGAGGTGGATTATCTGTTTGTCGACAATGCGGCCATGCAGATCATCCTGAATCCGAAGCAGTTCGACGTGATCCTAACCGAAAACATGTTCGGCGACATCATTTCCGACGAAGCTTCTGTGATTGCCGGCTCCTTGGGCTTGTTGCCCTCGGCATCGGTTGGCGATGAGGTGGCACTGTTCGAGCCAATTCACGGGTCGTATCCGCAGGCCAAGGGCAAAGGCATTGCCAATCCCATCGCGACTATTCTGTCGGCGGCTATGTTGCTGGAGCACTTTGGGTTACAGGAAGAAGCCGACTCGGTAAAAGCGGCAGTAAACAACGCCCTGGATAAGCGCGTGCTAACCCCCGAACTTAACGCTACGGCGCCCTATACCACCGAGCAGGTGGGGAGCTTCATTGCGTACGGCGTGCTGGATATCGCTGATTGTCAACTGCATAAAAATAATATCGAGCTCGGGCTGAGCACTATTATTTAAGCGCAATGCGCTTAAAAAGCCCGGCTCCCCGGCCCAAACGCTCGCGTCTGGGCCGGGGAGCCGGGCTTTTTGCTTCTAGCGGTGTTCGAGGCAGAGCCCGACGGCCAGCGCTACCTGGTTGTATTCGAAGCCGCCGGCTTGCACCAATTGTCCGGCGCGGCGCAAGGTCATCCGTACGGGTGCGCCTTCTTGGGGGCGTCGGCGTGCGGCAACCACCAAAGAGCGGGTGTCGGCCCACGCGGCTTCGAAAGCCAGCGCCGGTTCGCTCCACGGCGGGGCCACCAGCTTAACCGATTGCGGTTTGTGCGGCATGACGGCCTCAAAGGCGGTCAGGAGGGGCGGCATCAAGTCGGCAAAGTAGTCGGCCTGCACCCGCTCATCGGTGTGCGATTCCAGAACTTGGCGAAACTCGTCGAGGGTAGGTAGGAGCATGGTCAATAAGGAAAGGGATTGACAAGATAAGCGAACCTGTTTGCATTCGGAGTGCTCCGGATCTTCTCCCTGTATTTTGTCGGCAACCCAAAGCCGAATTATCAAGTTAGGTAAGTAAACGGCTTTTCGCCGAAGGAAAGAGATGTGTTTGTAATCATTTGATTATCAAGTATTTGTAATTTAATTCCTCGTTATTTGCCTGCCTCGTTTTGAAGGTGGTGGGCGTGCGATAAGGGCCCGAATCAGGTAGCAATAGCAACTCGTAAGCGAAGAACAGTTTGGCCAAGAAAGATTTTGACGCGGTAGTGGTAGGAGCGGGCCCGAACGGGCTGGCGGCAGCTATTCGTTTGCAGCAAGCAGGGCTTGGCGTGCTGTTGCTGGAAGCCAAAGAGACGATCGGGGGAGGCTCGCGTTCGGCTGAGCTTACGTTGCCAGGGTTTGTGCACGACGTGTGTTCGGCTGTTCATCCCATGGCCCTGGCTTCGCCTTATTTCCAGACGTTGCCGCTGGCCGAATACGGGCTCGAGTTTATCCAGCCGCCGTTGCCGGCCGCGCACCCTTTCGACAACGGAACCGCGGCTTTCCTTTCTGCCTCCCTCAACGACACCGCCGAGCAGTTTGGCGCCGATGCGGCGGTGTATCATCGCGTGTTCGATCCGTTGCTGCGCGACTGGCCGGGCATTGTGCCCAATATTTTGGGACCGTTGCGCTTGCCGAAGCACCCGGTAGCCCTGGCGCGCTTCGGCCTCGATGCGCTCCAACCAGCTACGTTGCTAGCCAAGCGCTTTCAGACGCCCGAATTGCGGGGCCTGTGGGCCGGCATGGCCGCGCACGCCATCCAACCCTTAACCAAGCCCTTTACCTCGGCCATAGCGTTGGTATTGATGGCCGTCGGGCACCGGCACGGCTGGCCAATTCCGCGCGGCGGCTCGCAAGCCATTGCGCAGGCCTTGGGAGCTTATTTCCGATCGTTAGGCGGCCAGATACAAACCGACCGGCCCGTGCGCTCGCTTCGCGAGCTGCCGTCGGCTCGTGCTGTGCTGCTCGACGTTACGCCCCGTCAGTTGCTGCAGATAGCGGGCTCGCAGCTTTCGAGTCTGTACCGCTGGCAATTAGCGCGTTACAAGTACGGAATGGGCGTATTCAAGATCGATTGGGCTTTGGATGGGCCCATTCCGTGGGCTGCGGCCGCTTGCCGGCAGGCGGGTACGGTGCATTTAGGCAATACCTTGGAGGAAATCGCGGCTTCCGAGCACCAGATTAGCCAAGGCCGGCACCCCGAGCGGCCTTACGTGCTGTTGGCGCAGCAAAGCCTGTTCGACGCGACCCGTGCTCCGGCCGGCAAGCACACGGCCTGGGCCTACTGCCACGTTCCCAACGGCTCGCGGGTGGATATGACGGGCATCATCGAGCGGCAGGTAGAGCGATTTGCGCCCGGCTTCCGCGACCTGATTCTGGCCCGCCATACCTTCGATACGGCTGCCATGGAAGCCCACAACCCCAATTACATAGGCGGCGACATCAGTGGCGGCATGAACAATCCGGGGCAGCTTTTTACCCGGCCCGTGCTACGGCTTTCGCCCTACCGCACATCGAGCCAAGGCCTGTATCTGTGTTCTTCCTCGACGCCTCCCGGCGGGGGCGTGCATGGCATGTGCGGTTACCACGCGGCTGAGCAAGCGCTTAAGGACGTTTTCTAGCGCTGCGTAGCAAACGCAAATCCGGGCGCGGCAAGTATAGGAATTAACGAATGTAGATCTTATCTTGTTCCTAACGACGCAGGCGCAACCCTCAGTGGGGCAAGTACTTGTGTGAGCAAGAAAGCTGCTTTCTCTAGGGTAGAAGAAAGCGGCTTTTGTCGCTTTACAGATGGTTCGGTGCTGGAAAACTTTGCCCTATGCAGGTTACCCCGACTCTATACAACCTTCGGCGGCTGGGTTTGCCGACCATTCCGCCTTAGCCCGCTAGCGAAGCCCAATATCCTGCGACCGCAAGCAGCTAAGAATGACTTTTCTTCTTAGTTATAAATTGTTGATTATTAAATACTTAACAATAGACTGATTTCTCCGGCTCCTGAAAAATTGCTGCCATTTCCCATTCTCACCCTCTGGAAACTATGCAAAATAACCTAAGACCCTTTCGTTGGCTGTTGCTGATTTTGTTGGTTGCCTCGCTGGATAGCTGCCAATTCCTGCACCCCGATCGGGAAGATCCGCAGCCGGGGCCGATGCTGCCCACTGGCAAAGACCTGTTTGTTTCTGCCAACTTGGTCGGTACCGTTCCGAAGGTTCAGCTACAAGCCTTAGCGGCCAACGCCGGCTATGGGGCTTTCGCGCCCCAACTCAAGTACGACGTGACGTTCTATAAATTCCTATATAAAACTACTTACCAGGGCCGGTTTATTCAAGTGTCTGGTTTACTGGGTATTCCATTGAACACCCCCGCGCCGCCTGCCTTGCTCAGTGCCCAGCACGGCACCATGTTCCGCCAAGCCGACGCGCCTTCCAACTTCCCGGCCACCTTCAGCGGCTTTGAGTTGTTTGCCAGCGCGGGCTTCGTCACCGTGATTCCCGATTACATTGGGTTGGGCGCTTCTCAGAACGTAGTTCAAGCGTTCTATGACAAGGAGACGTCGGCGTCCACCGTGGTTGATATGATAAAGTCGGCGCAGTATTTCCTGCAGCTACAAAAGGTGGCGCTCAACAAAAATTTGTTTTTGGTGGGCTACTCAGAAGGTGGCTACGTGACCATGGCCGCCCAACAAGCCATTGAAACCGTGCCCCAACATAAACTCACCCTCACGGCTGCCGCCGAAGGAGCCGGTGGCTACGACCTGCCGGGCATGCTGACTGGAATTGCGACGGTACCTACGTATGCCAACCCCGCTTTTCTGGCCCTGATTCTGCAAGGCTATAACACTACTTATAGCTGGAACCGCCCCCTGACCGACTTCTTTCAGGCTCCATACGCGGCCAAGGTGCCCGCGCTACTCGATGGCACCAAGGATCGGGAGCAGATCAACGCCGAACTCACTACCAGTCCTGCGGCGTTGTTTACGCCCACGTTCTACGCAAACTTGAGCAACCCCAGCGGCGAACCCGTGTTGAAAAAACAGTTGGAGCAGAATAGTTTCCTGAATTGGGTGCCGAAAAGCCCCACGCGCCTCTACCACGGCACAAACGACGAAAGCGTTTTCTTCCAAACCTCGGTTACCACCTTCGCACGCTTTCAGGCCGCTGGCGCCACCAACGTTGCCTTTTTCCCCATTCCGGGCGGTACGCACCAAAGTAGTATCGGACCCATGATGGGCGACGCCCTGCCTTGGTTGCAATCCCTTGATAAATAAGTAGATGTCAGTACGTCAGCAAGGTGTGGCTTAAACGGCACCTTGTTGGTTATGGGCTACAGTAGCTACTTTTTAGTCCTCTTCAGAAACCCGTCTTGGATGGCTACTAAGTAAAAATTAAAAAGCCTCATCCGAAGGGGGTGAGGCTTTCCAAAGCATGCGGGTCTTTCATCACTTCTACCGAGTGCTAATGAACTCGGCAGTTCACCTCCCGCTGCTGCGTTGTATACGAAATTCGGTAAAGAATGGGTTAGAAGAAAGCGCGAAATAAGGCAAGCGCCGAGCTAACTGAAATGCCGCTGGTTATGCGCCCCATCTGCCTATTTACACAACTGACTTTATAAGCCAGTAAGAAATATCAGAAACAAAAAAGCCCCTCAGGGAATCCTGAGGGGCTTTTTTGCATTGCTGCGGTCCGGACGGGACTCGAACCCGCGACCTCCGCCGTGACAGGGCGGCATTCTAACCGACTGAACTACCGAACCGTTTACTTTAGCGTTTGAGAACCGTTTGTTTCTCCGTTAAAGTGCTGCAAAGGTAGAAGGAGGTTTGAGACTGCACAACACTTGAGTGAAAATATTTCGTAAAAAAACGGCGTTTTCCGCGGTTGTAGCTGTATTTCAGAGACATTGATTTTTGAAATACTCATTCCGCTGTCGAGTGCACCATCAGTGGAGTCGTTTCGCTTACCTTTGCTTTCCTCTGATAGTACAGCCATCATTCCACCCAAATCAGGCAACTGACCGCGTTTTCCATTGGCAATGCTCCTCGATTTCGAACAACCCATCGCTGCCCTCGAAGGCAAACTCCGCGAAATGCAACAGCTGGCCCACGATAGCCAGGTTGATGTATCGGAAGCCGTGGCCGCGCTTGAAGCCAAGATCAAGGCTCTCAAGAAAGAAACTTATGCCAACCTCACCCGCTGGCAACGGGTACAACTCTCACGCCATCCCGACCGGCCATATACCCTCGACTACATCGAGGGCATGAGTACCAAATTTGTGGAACTGCACGGCGACCGCACGGTGCGCGACGACAAAGCCATGGTTGGCGGTTTTGCCGACCTGGATGGCCGTTCCGTCATGTTTATCGGGCAGCAGAAGGGGCGTAATACCAAACAGCGGCAGTTTCGCAACTTCGGCATGCCTAACCCTGAAGGCTATCGCAAGGCGTTGCGCCTTATGAAGCTGGCCGAAAAATTCAACAAGCCCATCATCACCCTTATCGATACACCCGGCGCTTTTCCGGGCCTGGAAGCGGAGGAGCGGGGCCAAGGCGAGGCCATTGCCCGCAACCTGAAAGAAATGTTTTTGCTGAAAGTACCCGTCATCTGCGTTGTCATTGGCGAGGGCGCATCGGGTGGGGCCTTGGGCATTGCGATCGGCGACCGGGTACTGATGTTAGAAAATACTTGGTACTCAGTGATTTCGCCTGAATCTTGCTCCAGCATTCTGTGGCGCTCATGGGATTATAAGGAACAAGCAGCCGAGGCGCTAAAGCTTACCGCCTCCGATATGATGCAGGCCAAACTCGTGGATGGCATCGTGAAGGAGCCGTTGGGCGGGGCCCACACGGCCCCCAACAAGATGATCGACGTGCTTAAAAAGACGCTGATCAAAACCCTGGACGAGCTTGATGCACTGCCGGCTGAAGAACGTATCAGTCAGCGTATTGATAAGTTCTCGGCAATGGGTGTCGTAGTAGAATAGCTAAATTCTCCTTAAAATGAGCAGCGAAGAGGGAAGTCAGCCTGGCTACTTCTGCGCTGCTCATTCTTCATTTATAAGCATGACTCTTCATACCATTGATACGGGCTTGTTTAAACTAGATGGCGGGGCCATGTTTGGCGTGGTTCCGAAATCGCTGTGGCAGAAGCTCAACCCCGCCGACGAGAACAACATGTGTACGTGGGCCATGCGGTGCCTGCTTGTGGAGGATGGCAATCGGTTGGTGCTGATTGACAATGGGATAGGCGATAAGCAAGACGAGAAATTTCGCGGGTACTTTTATTTGCACGGGGATAACTCTTTAGAAAAATCGCTGCGAAAGCTGGGCTTTACGGCCTCCGACATCACCGACGTTTTCCTGACGCACCTGCATTTCGACCACTGCGGCGGCTCCGTAACCCGGACCCTTGATGGCAAGTTGCAACTAGCCTTTCCAAATGCCACATACTGGTCTAATGCGGCGCACTGGCAGTGGGCCGTGCAACCCAATGCGCGCGAAAAGGCCAGCTTTCTGAAAGAAAATATCCTGCCGATTCAGGAAAGTGGCCATTTGCAATTTATTGACAATCAGAGTGCTATGCCAAGTGTGCTTCCGCAGTTTAAGGAAATCATATTTGCCGATGGGCACACCGAGAAAATGATGGTGCCCCTGATGGAATACAAAGGCCGTACGGTGGCTTTTATGGCTGATCTGTTGCCGAGCACGGGGCATGTGCCCTTGCCGTATGTAATGGCTTACGATATGCGCCCGTTGGTAACGCTGTCGGAAAAAGAAGCGGTTCTGCGCCGAGCGGCCGATGAAAATTGGGTGCTGATGTTGGAGCATGACCCTACGGTGGAGTGCTGTACCGTGCAGCACACCGAAAAAGGGGTGCGCCTCGCCGAAACCTTCCGTCTGGCCGAGTTATAACCCCTGACTAATAGTGCGACAACTAGGGCTGGCATTTTCGGGAGGGGCGGCACGCGGAATCGCGCATTTGGGTGTGTTACAGGCCCTTGACGAACTACAGCTGCCCATTGGGCGGATCTCGGGCGTTAGTTCGGGCGCTATCGTCGGCACGTTTTACGCCGCCGGGTTTCCACCGCGCGAGATTTTTCGCCTCATTACCGACACCCGGTTTGTGCGCCTGTTCCGGCCGGCCTTTCGGTTGGGTTTGGTGCATCTGGAAGTAGTGCAGAAGCTATACGCGCATTACTTGGGCGCCGAGCGGACGTTTGCCGAGCTTTCCATCCCGCTGACGCTGGTAGCTGCTGACCTCGGGGCGGGCGAACCGGTTTATTACGACCAAGGCCCTATTATCCGACCGCTATTGGGCTCGTCGGCCGTGCCGATATTGTGCCGGCCCGTCGAGTACGAAGGACGCCTGCTGGTTGACGGGGGCGTGATGAACAACTTGCCGGTTGAGCCACTGCTGGGGCGCGACGAGCTGGTGGTGGTGGGCGTACACTGCAATCCCAAATCACAGGAAGCACCCCTGACGACCATCCGCGAGATAAGCGAGCGCACGGCTTACTTGGCCATCAGCATGAACGTGATCCCGCGGTTGGCGCAGTGCCACTTTGTGCTGGAACCGCCCGAGCTGCGGCACTACCGCATCCTGGACCTGCGCCACACCGCCGAAATGTTTGATATTGGCTATCGGTATACGCTCAGTCAAGCCGATGCCTTGCAACAATTGCTGGCCAAGTGAACCGACTTCTAGGGCTCGGCGGCAAATTTTTCTAGTTTTAGCCTCTGGCTGCGCTTTCTCATCCGGCAGCTGACCTCTCCTTAATATGCCAAAACCACCTTCTACTCCTACATTCTGGTACCTGTTTTCAAAATTCTGGTTCTGGATTACGGGCTGGCGGTTGGCTTCGGTAGTGCCGCCCGGCATCACCAAAGCCATCATGATTGCCGCACCGCACACCAGCAACTGGGACATCCTGTATGCGCGGGGCGCCTTCTTTCTGATGGGCGTGCCGGTGCGTTTTACGGTGAAAAAAGAGTGGGTCGACAACTTTTTTGTCGGGTGGCTGGTGCGGTCTTTGGGCGCGTTGCCCGTCGATAGAAGCAAAAACAACAGCCTGGTCGATGGCATGGTGAAGCTGTTTAACGAACGCGAGGAACTCGTGATTCTGATTACGCCCGAAGGCACGCGCAGCTACCAGCCCCGCTGGAAAAAGGGGTTCTATTTTGCGGCCGAAGGGGCACACGTACCCATTTTGCTTGGTTTTCTGGACTACAAAAACAAAGAAGCCGGCGTCGGCCCCGCCGTTTACCCAACGGGCGATTACGAAGCCGATCTGGAAAAAATTAAAGCCTTTTACCGCACCAAGCAGGGCCGCTTCCCTGAAAAGGGCGTACGCTAGCCTAATAGTTTAAAAACTTACTTTTGCATAAATGCTTGATAGTAAAGTGATTATGTATAAGTACCTTGAGCATCATCCACTATGGAAAAGCTTCAAACGCTGCTGTTTATCCTTCTGGGGCTGATTGCCTTTGTGTGGCGGATGGTGAAAAAAGCGCAAGAAACCGCCGCCCAGGAAAGCCGCCAACGGCCCCCGCGGCCTGCTGGTCAGGTGCCGCCGCTGCCCAGTACGTCGTTTCAGGAGTTGCTTAAGCAGATGCAGGCCCAAAACCAGGCGAGCCAACCCGCTGCGCCGCATGTGCCTACCCATACGCCGGGCGGACGTACAGTGGCGCACGGTACGGCGCCCGCAGCCCGCAGTCTCGAGCGCACCGATGTCCGCCCGAAGTCGTTAGAAGCACCGGCCACGAACAAATCGTTAGAGCCCACAACCCCGACGATGCGGCGCGCGTCGTCGTTGCCACGTGCGGGCTCTACGCCCGACCCACAGCGGGCAGCGCAGCAACTGGCCCGCCACGAAGAGCGAGCTCGTCAGGACAGCCGGCCCAACGTCCGGGATCTCCTGCGAAATCCAACGGATTTACGAACCGCCTTTATATTGAGCGAAGTGCTCAAGCCCAAGTTTGACTAACAAAAAGCCCTGCTTACGTACGTAAGCAGGGCTTTTTGTTAGTCAAAATCCAATCTGAGACTAATCCTGGGTCAGGGCGTAAGTGACCAAGTTGGCCCCCATTCGCAACGCTTCGTCGTGCTTTTCCGGCGGGTCTTGGTAGGTGCCTACGTCTTCCCAGCCGTTGCCTAAGTCGCATTCGTAGGTGTAGAAGCATACCAGCCGGCCCTTGTAGAGCAGACCGAAACCCTGCGGGCGCTTGCCGTCGTGCTCATGGATTTTGGGGAGCCCTTTCGGGAAGTTGAACTTCTGATGGTAGATAGGATGTGAAAAGGGCAGCTCGACAAACTCCAGTTCCGGAAATACCTTCTTCATTTCGGGCCGAATAAATTTATCGAGGCCGTAGTTGTCATCGATGTGCAAAAAACCGCCGCCAATGAGGTAGCGGCGCAGATTCTTGGCTTCGGCTTCGGTAAAAGCAACGTTGCCGTGGCCGGTCATGTGCAGGAAGGGATAAGTGAAGAGCTCCGGCGAATCCAGCTCGACGGTGGCCTCGTCGGGAGCAATGTTGGTTTTGAGCGTGCGGTTGCAAAACTGAATCAAATTCGGCAGCGAGGTTTTGTTGGCGTACCAGTCGCCGCCCCCGCCGTAGTGCAGCTTGGCAATGCGAAAGCTAGGCGCCGGGGCCGCCGCCGTGAGCAGCAAGGCAACCACACAAACAAGCGAGGCAAAGAATTTCATCGGTAGAAAGGTTCGAAAGAAAATTGTCCAGACCGCCCAAACGGCCTGATACATAAAGATACGCAGATCAGCCCTGAGAAAGTTCGTGCGCGATGTGTACGGTGTGTACCGCCGCAAGGGCGGCCGTTTCGGTGCGCAGGCGGGTGCTTCCAAGGGTTACGGGGCGGATGCCGCGCTGGCGGGCCAACGCAATTTCGGCCGGTGTAAAGTCGCCTTCCGGCCCGATCAGGATACAACACGCCGGACCGGTGCTTGCCAAGTGAGACAAGCTTACGCGTTCGCCTTCATCCAAATGCGCAATGTACGTGGTGTCAGGGGTGGCAGTATTTATAAATAGCTCATAATCAATCAGTTCATCTAATTGTGGGAGCCAGGCCTGACCCGATTGCTTGAGCGCACTTACAGCAATTTTTTCCAGCCGATCCAGCTTTAGATCGCGGCGCTCGGAGCGAGCACAACGCAAAAAGCTAAGCCGGTCGACGCCGATTTCGGTGGCCTTTTCCACCAGCCATTCCATGCGGTCGAGGTTTTTGGTAGGCGCTACGGCTACGTGTACGCTGTAGGCACGGCGCACAACGGCTTCGTAGTGGGTGATGCGCAGTTGACAGCGTTTGGCTTCGGCAGAAGTCACCTGCGCCTGGTATAAGCCGCCCCGGCCGTCAACGAGCTCTACGGGATCGCCCGCGTGCAGGCGCAGAACCCGCACGGCGTGTTTGCTTTCGTCTTCGGGCAGGGTGTAGGACGAAGTGGTGCTGGAAAGGTCAGGAGCGTAGAAAGTGGGCATACTGGCAAAGGTCGGGTGCAGGCGAGAGTAAAGTAGCAAGTCTAGGGATAAGGGCCGAAGAATAGGGCCTTGATCGGCTGATGGGAGCGGGCTACGTAGCCAAGTAAGCCGAAACTCCGCAACGGCCACAAGTCTCCCGGCCGCTAATTTCTACTGGTATACAACACTGCAAAAGCGGTCCGCTGGCAGTTGTCAATGGGGTACTTTGGCGTGGGTATGTAGCTGCCAATATCACATGATTTGGCGATTGACAGCACCAATCAGTGCGGTTTATCTTTAGTAAGTGATTCCGTTACTCATTTACTAACAGCGCTTTGCTGCGCAGGAAAACCCATGGCTAACAAAAAAACAATTGCTGTCTTCGGCGCTACTGGTGCGCAGGGCGGCGGACTCGTCCGCGCCATTCTTAACGATCCTATGGGCGAGTTTACGGCGCGGGCTATCACCCGCAATCCTAACTCCGAAAAAGCCCAGGAGCTGGCTCGTTTGGGTGCCGAGGTAGTGGCGGCCAACATTGATGATCCGCAGAGCTTACGCCAGGCCTTAGACGGGGCGTACGGAGCCTTCTGCGTGACGTTTTTTTGGGAGCATTTTTCACCGGAAAAAGAAGATGCCGAAGCGCACAACATGGCCCAGGCTGCCAAAGATGCTAAGGTGCAACATGTCATTTGGTCGACCCTGGAGGACACACGGGAGTGGATGCCGCTGAGCGATACGCGCATGCCTACGCTCATGGGCAAGTACAAAGTGCCGCATACCGATGCCAAAGGTGCTGCTAATCACTACTTTGCCGATCTGGGCGTGCCCACTACTTTCCTGCTGACCTCTTTCTATTGGGATAACTTTATTTACTTCGCCATGGGGCCGCAAAAGGGCGCCGATGGGAAACTGGCCATCACTTTTCCCATGGGCGACAAACGCCTATCGGGCATCGCCGCCGAAGACATTGGCAAATGCGCATATGGCATTTTCAAGAAGGGGGCCGAACTTATCGGGAAGACCGTTGGCATTGCCGGCGAGCAGCTCACCTGCCAGCAAATGGCTGACAGTTTGAGCAAAGCCATAGGGCAGAAGGTTGAGTATAACGAGGTTACACCAGATATGTACCGGAGCTTCGGCTTTCCCGGCGCGGAAGATTTGGGCAACATGTTCCAAGCCAACCGCGATTTTGAAGAGCAATTTGTAGCCGCGCGGGATGTTCGGTTTTCCCGCGAGTTAAATCCTGAGCTACAAACCTTCGACGCGTGGCTGGCAGCCAATGCACAACGGATACCGCTTCCACAACAGACTGTGGAAGCTTAGGGCAACCCGCCAAACCAGAATAGGCTACTACAAAAATGCCTCCTAGATTTCTAGGAGGCATTTTTATATATGTTTAATAATCAAAGGATTACACAGTAAGCTCTGCCGTTTTGGGCGCGCCAGCCAGGATTTCTTCGCTGGCAAAATCGGCGTACTTCTGGAAGTTGTTTACAAACTTCTCAGCCAGGGCCGCAGCCGTTTTGTCGTAGGCTTCCTTGTCGGTCCAGGTGTTGCGCGGGTCCAGAATTTCGGCCGGTACATTGGGAACAGCCGTCGGTACTTCCACCCCGAAAATCGGGTGTTTGAGGAACGTCACTTCATCGAGCTCGCCGTTGAGCGCAGCCGTAATCATGGCGCGGGTGTAAGTCAGTTTCATGCGCGAGCCCACGCCGTAGCTGCCGCCGGTCCAGCCGGTGTTTACCAGCCATACATTCACGTCGGGATGTTCGTCCATTTTCTGGCCCAGCATCTCGGCGTATTTGGTAGGGTGCAAGGGCAGGAACACGGCTCCAAAGCACGCCGAAAACGTTGTTTGGGGCTCGGTGATGCCCATTTCGGTGCCCGCTACCTTGGCCGTGTATCCCGACATGAAGTGGTACATGGCATGGCTCTTGTCGAGCTTGCTGATGGGAGGCAGCACCCCAAAGGCATCGGCTGTGAGGAAGAAAATATTCTTCGGCGATCCTGCTACCGATGGCTCAATGGCGTTGTCAATGAAATGAATAGGGTAGGCCGCCCGCGTATTTTCCGTAACGGATTTGTTGGCGTAGTCCACCGTATGGGTGCCGGGCACGAAGCGCGTATTCTCCACAATCGACCCAAACCGGATTGCATCCCAGATCTGAGGCTCCTTCTCGCGGCTCAAATCAATCACCTTGGCATAACAGCCGCCTTCAAAGTTAAAAATACCGGCGTCGGGTGTCCAACCGTGCTCGTCATCGCCGATGAGGCCGCGGTGTGGGTCCGCCGACAGGGTGGTTTTGCCCGTTCCCGACAAGCCAAAGAAAATGGCTGCATCGCCTGCGGGGCCCACGTTGGCCGAACAGTGCATGGGCAGGGTATTGTGCTCGTGGGGCAGCAAATAATTGAGTACCCCAAAAATGCCTTTTTTCATCTCGCCAGCGTAGCCCGTGCCGCCAATCAGGATCATCTTCTTGGTGAAGTTGAGGATGGCAAAATTCTTCTGGCGAGTGCCGTCCACGGCCGGGTCGGCTTCGAAACCAGGCGCGCAAATGATCGAGAAGTCGGGTGTCCAGCTCGTGTCTTCGCCTTCGGTGGGCCGCAGGAACATGTTGTAACAGAACAAGTTATGCCAGGCTTGCTCATTAACAATGCGCAGCTTTAGCTGATAATCCGGATGAGCACCGGCAAAGGCCTCGCGCACGTATATCTCCTTGTCGGATAGATAGTTAATCATCTTCTCCTGCAACCGATCGAATTGGTCGGGGGCAAAAGGGATGTTGATATCGCCCCACCAAACGCTGTCTTGGGTATGGGCATCCTGCACTACAAACCGGTCTTTGGGCGAGCGGCCCGTAAACTGTCCGGTATCGCACATCAGCGCGCCCGTATCCGTCAGGGTGCCTTCGCCGCGCTGCAACGCGGCTTCGACCAATTCGGCGGGAGTAAGGTTCAAGTTGACGTGGGCGGCTTGGACAAAACCAAGCGGCTTGAGGCGATCGAGGGCGTTGGCGGCAGAGTTGAGCATGGGCCGAAAACGAGTTAGAGGGTGGGTGGGAAAAATGGGGGATTTCGAGACAAAAATAGATAAAAAACCGACGCTGGTTTGGGTTTCGGTTAGCGGACATCGAAAAATAGCGAAAATTCGCTAAATATTTAAGCCTTTTTCTGAGCGGGTTTGGGCGAAACCGCATCAATTAGGAAAGTTTTGTAGCTTTACCAAGACCCATCCGACAGCTGTCGGATACCCTTCTCTAATTTAACCACTTTCAATCACCTTACATGCAAACTGCATCCGCCGTTCGCGAACAGGCGCCGCCTGCCGCGTCAACCGGCCATCCGAAGGGCTTATACTTGCTCTTTGCCACCGAAATGTGGGAGCGGTTCAGCTACTACGGCATGCGCGCCGTTCTGGTGCTGTTCCTGACCAAGGCCATGATGATGGACAAGGCTTTTGCCTCCAAATTCTATGGCGGCTACACCAGCTTGGTTTATCTTACGCCACTCATAGGTGGTTATATATCAGATCGTTACTGGGGCAACCGCCGCTCCATCCTGACGGGTGGCTTGTTAATGGCACTTGGGCAGTTTACGTTGTTTGCGTCCGCCAGCAATTACGGCCCGGCTAGCACGCACGAGCTAAGCCATTGGTTACTCTACCTTGGTTTGGGCACCATGATAGTGGGCAACGGCTTTTTTAAACCCAATATCTCGTCGATGGTGGGATCGCTTTACTCGCCTGCCGACACCCGCAAAGATGCTGCCTATACCATCTTCTATATGGGTATCAACCTGGGCTCGTTTCTGGGCAATACCATTACGAGTCTCATCGGCGACAAAGATGGCCATCCGGAGCTGTTTCGCTGGGCCTTTCTGGCCTGTGGCATTGCCATGGTGCTAGGTACGTTGGTTTTCAACTGGGGCAAAGGCAAATATCTCCATACGCCTGAAGGCGAGCAGGTGGGCGAAACGCCCGTGCACTCTGGCGGCGTAAAAGGCATCTTTGCTTTGCTACCGGTCTTGCTGGCTTTGGTGCTGGGTACTTTGTGGCTGGATTCGGCAAAATTCCCCACCATTGCTCCGTTGCTGGGCTTGGCTGTGGTCGGTATTGCGTTCATGATTTTCACCGATAAGTCGTTGACTGGGGCGGATGTACAGCGCGTACTGGTAATTTTCATTGTGTCGTTTTTTGTGGTGTTTTTTTGGGCCGCTTTCGAGCAGGCGCCTGCTTCGCTCACGTTCTTCGCCGATGAGCAGATGAACCGCACCATTTTCGGCTATGAGTTGCCGGCCAGTATTTTCCAGAACCTTAATGCCATCTTCGTAGTAGCTGGGGCACCCCTTATGGCCATGGTCTGGACGGCACTGGGCCGTCGTAAAGCCGAACCTGCATCGCCGGTCAAAATGGCAATGGGCCTGGCTTTGCTGGCTGCTGGCTATCTTGTCATGTGTTTTGGCGTGCACAACCTCATGCCCGGGGTGAAGGTGAGCATGTTCTTTTTGGTGGCTCTCTACTTCCTCCATTCGGCCGGTGAGCTGTGCTTGTCGCCTATTGGCCTTTCTTTGGTCAACAAGCTGGCCCCGCTGAAATTCAGCTCTTTGTTGATGGCCGTATGGTTTCTGGCCAACGCGGCCGCCAACTACCTAGCTGGTTATATGAGCAGTCTGTATCCCGATCCCAAATCGACAGCCCCTGCACCAGTGCTATTGGGTTTCCACATCACTAACCTTTACGATTTCTTCTTGGTGTTCGTGGTTTCGGCGGCGGTTGCGGCGATACTGTTGTTTTTAATCAGCAGCAAGCTGGCGAAGATGATGGATGCTCGTAATCTCGCTCCGGCTGTCTAGCCTTACCTTAGCTTGGCAACCAAAAGCCCCGCTGGCAATTGCCGGCGGGGCTTTTGGTTGCCATTCTACCGGTGCCTGGCAGCCTTTGGCAAGCCACGCAAGCCGGTACCATACCACGAAAGCACCGGACGTAAAAAGGCCCCGAAACGAAAGTTTCGGGGCCTTTTTGTAAAGCGTTGTGAAACAAAGGCTTACATCATGCCGCCCATGCCACCCATGCCGCCCATGCCACCAGCACCGCCGCCAGCACCAGCTTTCTCTTCTTCAGGCTCGTCCGAGATCACGCACTCCGTAGTGAGGAGCAGACCGGCGATCGAAGCCGCATTTTCGAGGGCCAGACGCGTTACTTTAGTGGGGTCGAGGATACCGGCCGCCATCAGGTTTTCGTAACGGTCTTCGCGGGCATTGTAACCGTAGTCACCTTTGCCTTCGCGAACTTTCTGCACCACTACCGAGCCTTCGCCACCGGCGTTGCCGACGATGCAGCGCAAAGGAGCTTCGAGCGCCGTGCGGATGATGTTCACGCCAGTGCGTTCGTCACCGTTCAGGGTATCAACTGCTGCCAGCGACTCAATGGCCCGAACCAAGGCAACACCGCCACCGGGAACTACGCCTTCTTCAACGGCAGCGCGCGTAGCGTGCAGCGCATCGTCAACGCGGTCTTTCTTCTCTTTCATCTCCACTTCCGTAGAAGCACCGATGTAAAGGATAGCTACACCACCCGACAACTTGGCAAGGCGCTCTTGCAGCTTCTCCTTGTCGTAGTCGGAAGTGGTAGTACCGATCTGGGCTTTGATTTCGTTTATGCGAGACGTGATGGCCGGCTTATCGCCTTTGCCGTTCACAATCGTAGTGTTGTCTTTGTCGATGATGATTTTCTCAGCTTGGCCGAGGTAATCAATCGTAGCGCTGTCGAGCTTGTAGCCGCGCTCTTCCGAGATCACGGTACCACCTGTCAAGACTGCAATGTCTTCCAGCATCGCCTTGCGACGGTCGCCGAAGCCAGGAGCTTTCACCGCTGCAATTTTCAAAGAGCCGCGCAGCTTGTTTACTACCAAAGTGGCAAGTGCCTCACCGTCAACGTCTTCTGAAACAATCACCAGCGGCTTGCCCGTCTGAACTACTTGCTCCAATACGGGCAGCAGCTCTTTCATGGTGCTCACTTTCTTGTCGTAGATCAGGACGTAGGGCGAGTCGAGCTCTACTTCCATCTTCTCCGGGTTAGTTACGAAGTAAGGAGAGAGGTAGCCGCGGTCGAACTGCATACCTTCCACCGTTTTTACTTCGGTCTCAGTACCACGCGCTTCTTCTACCGTGATGACGCCTTCTTTGCCCACTTTGTCCATGGCGTCCGCGATCATCTGACCGATTTCCATGTCGTTGTTGGCCGAAATAGCGCCTACCTGGGCGATCTCCGAAGAGTTTTCAATCTTTTTCGACTGTTGCTTCAGATTCTGAACTACAGCGTGTACTGCTTTGTCAATACCGCGCTTCAGGTCCATGGGGTTGGCACCGGCGGCTACGTTCTTCGAACCAGCCGTATAGATGGCCTGGGCCAACACAGTTGCAGTCGTGGTACCATCACCAGCTTGGTCAGCCGTTTTGGAAGCCACTTCCTTCACCAGCTGAGCACCCATATTTTCGATGGCGTCCTTCAGCTCAATTTCTTTAGCTACCGTTACACCGTCCTTGGTGATGGTTGGTGCGCCGAACTTCTTGTCAATGACCACGTTACGGCCTTTTGGACCGAGGGTAACTTTCACGGCGTTAGCCAATTTGTCTACACCGCGCTTCAGTTTGTCGCGGCCGTCGGTATCGAATTGAATGTTTTTAGACATCTTATTTCAAAGGGTTAGATCAGATCAGAGGGAAAGGAAGCTTATAGGACAGCAAAAATGTCCGACTCACGCATGATGAGGTAATCTTGGCCATCCACCGTGATTTCGGTGCCAGCATATTTGCCATAAAGCACCTGGTCGCCCACTTTCACCTGCGGCTGGATGGTGGTGCCGTTGTCGGCCACCTTGCCTTCGCCTACGGCTACAACTTCGCCACGCTGGGGCTTTTCTTTGGCCGTGTCGGGGATGATGATACCCGATTTGGTCTTTTCCTCGGCAGCAGCCGGCGCGATGATGACGCGGTCAGCCAGTGGTTTCATGCTAAGTGACATAGTATTCGTTTTGGTTGAAAAGGATGTATGGGTGTATACCGTGCACGGCGTTGGGCACTTCTCGTGCCAGCCCGCTAAACCTGACAGAATGGACGCCATTCCGGACGCTTCCCGGCCAGCTTTTCACCGCTGACCTGTCAAACGTGGCAGACCCTGACAGTTTCAGTGTGCCCGGCAGGGTAAAAGTAAGCGTAAAAAAAAACCAGTGGCCCCTTTCGGAACCACTGGATTTACTATGAATTAACGCGACGCGCGTTTATTTCGCAGGAGTAGCTGCTGGCTGCTGAGTGGGAGCAGCAGGGGTGGCAGCGCGAGGCTGAGCAGGCGCACCCGGCAGAGGTGCCGTGCTGGTGTTGTTAGGCAAACGCGTTTCCATCGCCTTTTGCTGATTGATGCTGCGAACCGGACCCGCCTCAGTAGTGCCGTTGAGCATGTGTGTGCCAAGCGACAGAATAACCAAGCCGATAGCGAAGCCCCAGGTCAAGCGTTCGAGCAAATCGCCGGTACGCTTGACACCCATTAGGTTAGCTGCGCCGCCAGCACCAAATTGGCTGGAAATGCCGCCGCCTTTGGGATTCTGAGCCAGCACGACCAAAGCCAGCAGCAAGCATACAAAAAGAATGAGAATGATGAGGGCAATATACATCTACTCCGAAGGTTTCAGTTGTTGAATTTGGTCGGCAAAGTACGCCTTTTTTTCCGGCTGGCGCACCATCAGCCGTTCATATATTTCAATGGCTTTAGCAATTTTCCCCTGCTTTACCATGATTTTGGCTAAGCTCTCGGAAGCTATCTCCGGTATGGACGCCGTGCTTCGTACCGAAAGATCGGCCTGTTCGTCGGTAGGCGCGGGAAGCTTGGCCGCCGACTTCAGCCGGGGCTTATTGCGCAGAAATTGATTGATCAATTCCAGCGTGGAAGGGGGCGGAAGGGCAATTGGGCGGTGAGCCTGACCATGCGCCGCCAATACCGCATCTGGTGGGAAAAAATCTTCAGTTGGCAGGTCTTGTGTGAGTTCGTCGCGCAATTGAAGGCAAGAGCCCATCCGGCTGCCCAAACCCAGCGCATACCCCAGGTCTAAGTCAGAACGGAAATCGTAATCCGTTTTTGGGGTGGTCTCTACCGTTTCCTCCAGTGCAGGAAGCTCGTATGCGGGCTCACTAGACCGTGTCACCCCGCCTAATCCGAATTCGAAGCGTGATGTTCCAACTTCCACTGGCGGCCGAATAGGTGGCGCGACGGGAAGCAATACATCATCCGTTTTTGATTTGGTTATATTGTAAGTGTCAGGTAATGAAGGAGTTATAGTACTTGTAATTTCTTCTTCATCTGTTTCCTTTCCCTTATTAGACTCTAAAAGTGGGGCCGAAACTTCCTCCGCTGGAAAAATTCCATCCGAAGCCGAAGATTCCGAGGTGACCGGCTCGATAGCAGTCGCTACCGCTGGTTCGGCAGTGTCTGTATTCGGCAACGCGCCCTGAGTAGCTGCCTCTTCCAAGAAAGCTATTGGGTCCTGAGAGCTGGCAAGCGTTTCCTCCCGTGCCTGTTCATGTGATTCTTCAGGCGAAGTATACTCAGAAGGTGCAGCGGATTCCTCTGCTATTACAGCCTCTTGATCAGCGTTTTCTGTGCCCAAATCCAAGGCTGGTATTTCAGCCGAAAAGGTATCGGCTTCTGGCTGATCCACTACGGTAGAGGCCTCTGACTCAAGAGCTTCGGTAACCGAGTCTGCATATTCTTCCTGACGGCTCTCGGTTGACTCTTCCTGAACAATGGCTTCAGGGTATTCCTCGGACACAACTAATTCTTCCGGAAGCGAAGTTTCAGAGCTTACAAGGGCGTCCTGAAAAGCAACTTGTTGTTCAACTGCTTGATAGCCATAAGGTTCAGTTAAGGAATGCTCCGTTGAAGAAGCAGCTTCCAAAACTGGTGCCGGCCGCTCGATAAGCTGCCGAAGCAACTGACGATCAGCGGCATAAGTGGCTGCCCGGCGCAGACGTTGGCTGGCCAGCATGCTTCCACGGTCGTGGGCGGCCTTGGCCAGCAACACATGCGCCGTTTGGCAATAGGGGAAGGCGGCCGCCAACTGCTCCAGCTCACGGATTTCGGCTTCCGAAATCTCGCTCACGTGATCCAAGATGTGCAGCAGCGACGCACGGGTCATGATTTAGTAAGTTAACGAGTTGGTAATAAATTAGTTAAAGGATAAGCCTGTTTATGGCCACTGGGCAACCACCGGCTTAGGGCCGGCAACATTACAGCAATTTATTCATTTAACCACGAGCTGTTTGGACGCTACCAGTTCGCCACGGACTTATTAAATACGTCGGTGATGATGTTATTGGTAATGCGCCGAATGGCGGTCGGATCGTTGTTGATGCGCGCTACGTCCTGCGTCGCCGGGAAGTCGTCGTAGCTTTGGAAAGTCTGCTCGAAATCCTGTTTGGGGTCCTTTGTGTTGGTAAAGCGCACCCGCACCTGCACCGTAAGGCGGTTCACGCCGGCCTGATCGACTCCGTTCTGCTTTTGAATAGCAGCCGGCGCGAAATCATACGCAATGATCTGACCTTCAAACTGTAAGTCGCCGTCGCGCGGCGTGATTTTGAGCGAGGTATTGCGCTGAAAATAATCCTTCAAATCCTCCGTAAAGCGTTGGGACAGAAAGGAGGGACCGTTGCTGGCGTTGTTTTGGAAAGTCTGAATGGAAATGTTCTTGACTGTAGGATCGATGTTGGTGCCGGTGAAAGAGTACACGCTGCACCCCGCCACTACGGGCCACACTAACAGCATCAATACCCAGGTAGCCCAGCGGCTATAGTTGCTCCAGATCATACTGCTTCAGTTTGCGATAAAGCGTGCGTTCCGAAATGCCCAAATCATGAGCTGCGTACTTTCGCTTGTTGTGGTGTTTCTTTAACGCCTTGATAATCATCTCTTTCTCTTTGGCTTCGAGCGAGAGCGTTTCCTCTTCGGTTTCGTGCGGAATGTCTTCTACCCGCTGGCTTTCGTCTTCGTAAGCTGCTTCTTCATCCACCGTGATCTCAGGCCGCGGATTGATAAAATACTCCGAGGCGCCTGCTTCAGCTGGCCGGCTGTGCCGGTTGCTGCCGTCGTAAGGAGGCAGGTTCGTAAATAAATGACTGTTTTGCCGCAACAGTTCCTGCGTTTCGGCTGGCCGCTGACCGGCTGCCAAATCGAGGACTAGCTTCTTCAGATCGGTCATGTCGCGCCGCATGTCGAAGAGCACTTTGTAGAGCAAATCCCGCTCGGAATAGGTGCCGCTAGGGCCGGCATCCGGCGAGCCGGCTGCGTGCAACAGCATGGGCAGCTGACTGTTATGGTCGGCGGGTAGATATTGCCGCAGGCGCTGGGCATCGACTTCGCGTTCCATTTCCAGTACCGACATTTGCTCGGCAACGTTCTTCAGCTGCCGGATATTGCCAGGGAAGCGAAAGCGCTGCAAGTCGGCGATGGCCTCCGTGGTGAGAGAAATCGGCTTGACGCGGTAACGCTCGGCAAAATCCGTAGCGAACTTTCTGAATAACAAGTAGATATCGTCGCCGCGTTCCCGTAATGGGGGCACCGTAATGGGTACAGTATTGAGCCGATAATATAGGTCTTCCCGAAAACGCCCTTCGCGCACCGCGTTCAGCAGGTTAACGTTGGTGGCCGCTACCACGCGTACGTCCGTTTTCTGCACTTTGCTCGAACCCACGCGGATGAACTCGCCGTTTTCGAGCACGCGCAGCAAGCGGGCCTGCGTGCCGAGTGGCATTTCGCCAATCTCATCGAGGAAAATGGTGCCGCCGTTGGTTACTTCAAAATAACCTTTGCGAGCTTCGTTGGCGCCGGTGAACGAGCCTTTCTCGTGGCCAAACAGCTCAGAATCAATAGTTCCCTCAGGAATAGCGCCGCAATTGATGGCGATAAACTGTCCGTGCTTACGCGGCGAAAGCGCGTGAATAATCTTGGAAAACGACTCCTTGCCCGATCCGCTTTCGCCGGTGATGAGTACCGTCATGTCGGTGGGAGCCACCTGGGCCGCCACCTGAATGGCGTAATTCAAAGCCGGGGCATTGCCAATAATGCCAAAGCGCTGTTTGATGGATTGTATTTCGCTGGGAGTCAAGGTCGTAAGTGGGTTTTCGTAATGGAGACGAAAAGCAGCAAGAAATACTTCACTTGCTTATGGGGTGTTAAGAAACGGCTACCGCTTCCCCAATCAAGGTGCTGGCCGTGCAGTCATGCACGAGGACGTGCACGTAGTCGCCTTTCTTAAAGTCTCCTTTTGGGAAAACGACAACTTGGTTCTGGCTATTTCGGCCACTCAGGTGTTCGGCACTGCGCTTAGAAACATTCTCGACCAGTACTTTGTGCACTTTGCCGATCGCTAATTGATTTCGCAGACGGCTGGATTTCTGCTGTAAATCAATCACTTCCTGCAAGCGGCGCTTCTTGATCTCCAAGGGAATATCGTCTTCCAGCTTACGCGCCGCCAGCGTGCCGGGGCGCTCCGAGTAGAAGAACATGTACGCCATGTCGTACTGTACATACTCCATCAGCGAGAGCGTATCCTGGTGTTCTTCCTCGGTTTCGGAGCAGAAACCCGAAATCATGTCGGTGCTGATGGCGCATTCAGTGCCCAGAATGCGACGGATCGCCTGCACGCGCTCCTCGTACCAAGCACGGTCATAGGTACGATTCATCAGCTTGAGAATCCGTGAGTTACCGCTCTGGGCGGGCAGGTGAATGTACTTGCAAATGTTCTCGTGACGTGCCATGGTGTACAGCACCTCGTCGGTGATATCCTTGGGGTGTGAGGTCGAAAACCGCACCCGCAGCTCAGGGCTTATCAACGCAACGCGCTCTAGCAGCTGAGCAAAATTGACATGCTCTTGCTCGTCCTCCGAAGCCCATTTGTAGGAATCGACGTTCTGACCCAGGAGAGTAACTTCCTTATAACCAGCAGCTACCAAGTCGCGGCATTCCTGTACGATGCTGTGGGCATCGCGGGAGCGCTCTCGGCCGCGGGTAAAGGGCACCACGCAAAAAGAGCACATGTTGTCGCAGCCGCGCATGATGCTCACGAAAGCCGAAACGCCATTGGAATTAAGGCGTACGGGCGTAATATCGGCGTACGTTTCCTCGCGGCTAAGTAGCACATTCACAGCCTTTTGACCGCCATCTACTTCCTTGATCAAGCGCGGCAAGTCGCGGTAGGCATCGGGACCTACAACTAAGTCTACAATTTTTTCCTCCTCCAGAAATTTGGTTTTCAAGCGCTCGGCCATGCAGCCCAGCACGCCTACCAGCAGACCAGGGTTGCGCTTTTTGTGCCCGTTAATCTGCGACAGACGCATGCGTACAGTCTGTTCCGCTTTTTCGCGGATGGAGCAGGTATTGAGGAGTACCAGATCGGCTACGGCCAAGTCTTCGGTCGTGTCGAAGCCTTCCTCAAAGAGAATGGAGGAGACGATTTCGGAGTCGGAAAAATTCATCTGACAGCCATAGCTCTCAATGTAGAGCTTGCGCTGCCGGCCCGTGCGGGTGGCGGGACTCACGCGTACTTCCCCGGAAGGCTGGTGCTCGGCGGGGGTGGCGGGAGTATCGAGAAAATCGAGAGAAAGCAGTTGCTGCGACATAGCCTCAAATACAAATAAGGAGGGCAAAGGTAGGCTTTTTGGCCCAAAAATGACAGAATGGCAGAGCTATATAGAAGTAAAAAACTCTGTCATTACCCAGTGAATTACCTCCTGACGTAGTGTATGAAGCTGTGTTGTAGGCGGGCTTCCACGTGACTAGCCACTACGGTCTTAAGCCGGGTTGTTTCTGATAGACAAGCAATTACTCCTGTACTACAGCGCCCAAGACTTCGAGCATGGCCCGCGCTTTCAACAAGCATTCGTCGTATTCCCGCTGGGGCTCAGAGTCGTAGGTGATGGCGCTGCCAACTTGAAAACTCAAGTAGCCTGTGCCTGCGTTGTATTGAAGTGAGCGAATCACGACGTTGAAATCGAAATCACCAGCGGGCCATATATAGCCCACGCAGCCGCTGTACAAACCCCGCCGCGTATGCTCGTAATGCTCAATGAGTTGCATAGCCCGCACCTTCGGCGCACCGGTCATGGAGCCCATTGGGAAAGCCGCCAGTAGCACATCCACTGCATCAAGATCGGGGCGGCGTAGGGCCGTCACGGTGGAGATCATTTGCCACACGTGGCGGAAAGGATACAACCCAAACAACTCCGGAACCTGCACGCTGCCCGTCTGGGCTACGCGGCTGAGGTCGTTGCGAACCAAATCCACAATCATCAGATTCTCAGCCCGTTCCTTCTCGTCGTTAAACAAGAGGCTTTTTAGCTCAATATCCTCTATAGGAGAAGTGCCGCGGCGGATAGTGCCCTTAATCGGCTGAGAGAGAAGCTGAAGGCCATTTTGCCGTAAAAAACGTTCGGGTGAGGCGCACAGCAGGTAGCGATCGTGCCATTTGTAAAAGCAGGCAAAAGGCGTAGGCGAAGCGCGATTGAGGCGCAGAAACGTGCTAACGGGGTCAAGCGACACTTGCTCGGCGTAGAACTCCTGACACAAGTTGAGTTCGTAAACTTCCCCGTCGAGAATCTCTTCGCGAACGGAGGCCACGGCTGCGAGGTAGTCAGGTTTGGACATGCGCGGATGCATGGCCGTTACCGAAACACTCTCCTCTACAGGCAGAATTTCGGTGGCAAGAATGTCCTCCAGCACCCCGTCAGGCCCGTTGATTTCCACGCCTTCAGGCCGCCAGTAAAGCCAGATCTCGGGTTCGAAAAAGTGCAGTTCGGGCCAGCACAAGCCGTCAAAGTGGGCGCTGTGAAGGGCTTCGATCTGGTTTTTTACATCGTAGGTTAGAAACCCGCAAACGGGAACCTGCCTAGGCAACTGCAGCCAGGTTCGCAGCTCGGCCAGAGTAGCAGGTGAGGGTGCCTCCGTTGTCCGAACGGCTAGCAATTGTGCAAAAGGCCCCTGCGGATAAGCAAGCCCATTGGGCTCGTAATATGCACAATACCTGAACCGCGCCGCCCAAAAAAGCGCCTTGGCTCGAAAGTCGTCGGGTGATATGAGCAAGGCAGAAAAGGGAACGACAAGCAAAATAGATACGCTAATATGTGAATGCGAAAATAATTATATAACTATTTGATTGATAGCTGATTATGGGTATATATATAAATCATTGCTTAATGCTTTCAAGAGCCAACTTTGCTTTGGTGTCGGTGCTATTTTTGTACTCGTGTTTTGGGTAAGTGAGTGCCTTCTGAAAGTACGTTTTAGCCAAACGGGTTTGCCCTTGCATTTGATAGAGATAGCCGAGTTGCAAAGCTGATTGGGGCGCGAAATAATAAGGTGCATCGCCCGCCAAAGCCACCGTGCGGGCATAAAAATAACGGGCCGAATCAAGCTGTTGCAGGCCGTGATAGGCGCGGGCCCGGCGGTAGGGCGCTTCCAAGCGATCGCGCAGGGAAGTGTGGGCCGTCGTCGCAAAACTTTCGAGGGTAGTAAGGGCTTCGCGGTAATACCCACCATCGATCTGGAGGCGAGCGCGGGTCAGGGTTCGGTTCAGAGGCTGCTGATCATCGAAAAAGCGTTGCGCATAAGTGTCCTCCTCCAGCACGGTGCGTCCTGCCGCGTCGATCTGGCGCCGGTAGCGCTCGGCGCTGGCTTGGTCGCCGCTCAACCAAGACGCCAGATACAGCTTAAACGCGGCATCTTTGCGATAATGCGTACCGCGATATTCCTGCAAAAAGAGCAGATTTTCGCGTTGCGAAGCTGCGTACTGCCCTTGGTAGAGCAGCAAATCAGCTACCATGTGATGCAGGTAAGCGATAGGCAAATAGCCCGCGCCGGAAGGGCGACTCCGATAGGCCGCCAAAGCCTGATCGGTGTGGTGCAAGCGCTTATTGATGCTAATAGCGAGATAGGCAAATAACAGATTGTCAGATTGTTGCTGTGTGAGCTGCTGAATAAATCGGCTGGATTCCTCGCCTTGCTTATAGTACGTTTCGTGGATAAGCGCCAGAATGATTTGGGCTTCGGTTTGAAAATCGTTGGGGCGTTGGGCCGCGACGCGCAGGTTCTGCAAGCCCACCTCAACGCTGCCGGCAAGGCCAAGCAGCTTCAAAAACCAGCGGTAGCCTTCGGGCAGTGAGCCAATAAAAAACTGCATCATTCCCAAGGTTTTACGGGCCGGCAGATAGTCGGGGTAGCGCTTCACGGTGGCCTGCATCTGCTGATACGCTTGCCGCAGGCTCCAGGCGCCCTGCACCTCATGCTCGAAGGCTACCTGCGCTGCTGCTTGGTGCAGCCGAATCTCAGCTCGGGCATACGCACGCAAGGGGCCTGGCTCTGGCGATTCGGCCAGCGTGGCCAAGCGTTCATCCTGGGCCTGCACCACGGCTGCGTACCGGTTGGCGTCCTGCGAAATCATTAGCTCGGTGAAGTCGATGCAATCGGCCACCAAAAGCGTACCCGCGCTCCGTGGCTGTTCGGTGCGCAACAGCGCCCGCGCTGGCTCTGGCCTAAGCTTTAGCAGCTCGTCATAGGCGCGCTGTTGATTTTTGGTAAGGTGCTGTGTGACAAGAGTTTGATCGAGGTAACCCTCTAGCTGAGGCGCGCAGAAACAGTCGCTGAAGTTCGCAGAGAGCAGGAACAGGAGCACAAGTGCACTCCTGCGTACCCTACTGCCAACCTCAGCGAAAAATTTTGTCACCTAAAAACAGCCTAATAAAAAAGGAACGACGCGACGCCGTTCCTTTTTCAACCTAACTAAAATAATAATCTAGCTGACTTTGATATCAACGTCGGCCAACACGCGGCCGCAGTGCTCGCACACGATGATTTTCTTGTGCGAAATGATGTCGGCTTGACGCTGTGGGGGTACGGTGTTGAAGCAACCGCCGCAGGCATCGCGCTTTACCGTTACGACGGCCAAGCCGTTGCGTACGTTGCCGCGGATGCGGGTGTAAGCCATAAGCAGGCGCTCTTCGATAGGCTGGACGGCCTTATCGCGCTCCTGCATCAGCGTTTTTTCTTCGCTTTCGCTTTCGCCCACGATGGTATCAAGCTCGGCTTTTTTGTTGTCGAGGTCTTTTTTACGCTCGTCGAGGCGCTGTTTCGTGCCGGCGATGTCGTTGTTTTTTAGCTCGATCTGGTACTGGGCTTCCTTGATTTTCTTTTCCGAAATCTGGATTTCCAAGCGCTGCAATTCGATTTCCTTAGCGATGGCTTCGTATTCGCGGTTGTTGCGCACGTTCTGCTGCTGATCCTCGTACTTTTTGATGAGGCCGTCGGCGTCTTTGGCGTTTTGCTTGCGCTGCTTGATCTGCTCGTTCAGAGCGGCAATTTCTTCGTCGAATTTGCTTACCCGTACCTCGTAGCCGGCAATTTCGTCCTCTAAGTCACGCACTTCTTCGGGCAAGTCGCCGCGTACGCGCCGGATTTCGTCGAGCTGCGAGTCGATGCGCTGCAGGTTCAGAAGGGCTTCCAGCTTACTGGCAACAGGAGTTTCCGCGGACGGGTTAGAAATCATAACGGACAGGGTTGGTGAGGGTCTCAGCAATTAAGACCGCAAAATTACTGCTAAACGATGAGGTAAGCAAATCGCGGAAAACCTCTCCCGTAAATTGTTCGCTCTCAAAATGGCCCACGTCGCAGAGCATCAGGTGGCCTTCGGCGCCAAAATACTCGTGGTACTTTAGGTCGCCGGTCACGTAGGCCTCGGCGCCGGCGTTGCGGGCCTTGCCGATAAGAAAGCTGCCAGCACCGCCGCAAAGCGCTACCTTTTTTATAGGTGATTGATAATCAGTATGTTTTACAACTGGCACGCCAAGCGCTTGGCGCAGCAATTGGCGAAATTCTGCCGGGCTCAAGGCCTCGGGTAGTTCGCCAATCATGCCCGAGCCCACATCCTGATCTTCGTTTTCTAGCCGAATCAGGTCGTAAGCTACTTCTTCATAAGGATGAGTTTGGCGCATAGCGTGCAGCACCTGTCGCTGACGGTGCAGCGGCAGCAGCACTTCCACGCGCAGCTCATTGGTCGTTTCGGGCTGGCCGCGTTGGCCTTCGTAGGGGTTGGAATCGGGGCCGGGCGTGAAGGTGCCCGTACCCGGAAACCGGAAGCTGCACTCGGCGTATTGGCCGATCTGGCCTGCGCCCGCGTCGTAGAGGGCGCGCAACAGCTTTTCGGCATGGCCGGCGGGGGTATAGACTGCCAGCTTAGCCAGCATGCCGCTTTTGGGGTCGAGAATGCGTAGCTTCTGCAAGCCAAGCTTTTCGGCAAGCTTGCGGTTGACGCCGCGCACCACGTTGTCGAGGTTGGTGTGAGCTGCATAAATGGCCACATCGTTTTTGATGGCCTTCATTAAGGTTTTCTCTACTTCATTGGCCCCGGTGAGGCGCTTTAAAGGCTTGAACACGACTGGGTGATGCGCTACCACCACGTTGCAGCCGCGCCGGATGGCTTCGTCTATCACGGCCGGCGTACAATCGAGCGCGATCAGCACGCCTTGGACAACCGCCTGAGGGTCACCGCATTGCAGGCCGGCGTTGTCATACGATTCCTGATAGGCGAGAGGGGCGGCGGCTTCCAGCACGCGGGTGAGGTCGAGAACGGTAGGCATGTGCTTGAAAATCAAATGATTACAAAAAGTTCTTTAAGCGCTGAGTTGTAAACTGTTCTGGAGCACTTCCTGATAGCGAGCGATGTGCTCAGGCAACTCTCGCCGCCGGTATTGCATGATGTAGCGCGGGTGATCGAGGACGTGAATGTGGTCGAACAACTGCAGTTCTTGGTTGAAACGCTGCAAATACTGCCCATTGCGCCGCCCCAAACATACGGCCACTTCGCGTACCAACCCTAGCTCCGAAACCTGCCGTTGCAGCGATATCCGGATATCCGAATCGAGGGCGCTTGTGAGAGCCGGGGAGTCGTAGTAATTGTAGTTGCGGCCATGGCGCAGCAAAACCAGCGGGTACAGCGAGCCTATGTAAAACCTCTGATAAAACGCTACTGGCCCGCCCATCGCTTCCATCATCAGGTGCACAAACTGGCTCGAAGGCTCGCGCTGCTGCGGCAAGCTGTTGGCAATGCCGCAGGCCGTAAGGGCAACCGGATCGGTGAAGGCCACGCCCGTACGGCCGTTGCCCAAACGGCCCGGATTGATGCCCAGCAAAGCCACGCGTGGCTGATTGTCAGCGTAATACCGTTGGGCAAATTGCGTCAGCAAGGCGTGCGGAACTGCCTGGCGGTACGGGCTGACAGCTTCTACTTGGTCGGGTAGAGCAGTGGGCAACGGAAAGTTCGTCAGAAAATGCAGCAGGCGATCGGCGAAAGTCGGCATGGGCGGAGAGGGATTCAACTCCCTGGTGCTTACGCAGAAGCGGGCCACAACGCTGTAGCGAAGCCAAGCAGTAAGGCGTTGTCGTAACTGCAACGCCCGGAAATTCCGCGTATTTTTGCTTCCCTTCCTACCATCGCATGCCCCATCCGCTCGCCTTTCTGCTGTTGCCTTTTGCGTGGCTGTATGCCGGAGTGCTGGCCGTGCGCAATTGGCTCTACGACGCCGGTGTGAAGCCCGTCGCTGCCTTTGCCGTGCCGGTGATCAGCATTGGTAATCTGCGAGTTGGGGGCACGGGCAAGACGCCGCATGTGGCGTGGCTCGTTGCCCAATTGCTGGCCCGCGGCGAAAGACCGGCCATCGTGAGCCGGGGGTACGGGCGCCGGACGCGGGGCTTTCAGCTCGCCGACGCAACGGCCACAGCTGCTTCCATCGGCGATGAGCCGCTCCAGCATTTTCAGGATTTTCGGGGTGCCGTGCCGGTGGCAGTCGCTGAGAATCGGGGAGAGGGTATTGGGCAAATAATTGATAATCAATTAAATATAACGGCAATTGTCTTGGACGATGCCTACCAGCATCGGCGGGTACGACCAGCGCTAAACATCCTCCTGACTGAACAGCAACGGCCTTTCTATCAGGACTTTGTGTTGCCTGCTGGGCGACTGCGCGAAAGCCGTAGGGGCGCGCGGCGGGCCAATGTGATTGTGGTGACGAAGTGCGAGCCGTCGTTAGGCGAAACCCGACGGCAGGAAATTACCCGTGCCATTCGGCGCTACGCCCGCCCGCATACGCCGGTACTATTTTCAACCTACGTATACGGCGAGCCGGTGTCCGTAAACAAGGCTGCCGCGCCGCCTACTGGCCCCGAAATCGTGCTGCTCACGGGCATCGCGCAGCCTGGCCCGTTGCGGGAGCATCTGCTCGGAGCCGGTTACACGATCGTGTACCACGCGGCCTTTCCTGACCACCATGCTTTTTCGGCTGCGGAGATTACAGACGTGGCCAGACAATTACAACCCGGCCAGAGCGTTTTTACCACGCAAAAAGACGCTACTCGCCTTCTTGACCCTACCTTGCAAGCCGTGGTGACGCCGTTGCCCGTTTTTTATATTCCGATTGAAGTACAGTTTCTGGCCGATGGGGCCGCCCGTTTGCAGGAACTGCTCACGCCATTATTTCAGCCCCAAGCTGTTGTCTGACCTGCTTCTGACTTCGCCCTTCTTGTCTCTTTTTCGTCGTGCAGCCGCTTCGGGCGGCGTTGCAGTGCTGTGGCTCTCGTTGCTGCTGGTTTTTTTGCTGCCGCCTCAACAGGCTAAAGCACAGATAGTTGACGACACAACCAAAACCATCTACGGCCCCAAAACTACCTTCATCATCCGCGAAGCCGACGTGCTGCGCGAAAAAACCGAGGGCCGCATGGTCGATACTACGCTCACCGACATGCAGCAAGCGCGGTTTTGGGCGCACGACAGTACTTATCAGCAGGATCTGGGCGAATTAGGAACCGCGTCGCGGCAGCTGCTGTGGGCACCTAACACGCAGCTGGGCGCCCGGCTGGGCCGCAACGTATTCGACCGCTACGTGCGCAACTCGGCTACCATTCCGTATTATGATACCCGCTCGCCGTACGCGTTTCTGCGGTACGTGCAGGGCACCCCCGAATCAGTTTTTGAGCTCTCGTTTAGCCGTAGCATCAAAAAAACGGCGAGCGTAGGTTTCGCCTACGAACGGTTTTCTGCCAACAAGCTCTACACTGCCAACCCCCGCGAAGGCCTCACGGATCACTCCAATGTGCTGCTATTTATGCGCTATCAGACGGAGGATGAGCGCTATCACGTATTGGCCAACCTGAATACGTCCCGCCACAAATCCGTGGAGCAGGGTGGAATCCGGCCGCTGGCGACCGACACGCTGGGCCGGGGCGACCTGTTTGGCAACGAGGACCGACGAACGGTGTGGCTAACCAAGGCTGCCAACAACGAAGACCGCGACCAAGTGCACGTTGCCCAAACCTATCGCCTGTTGGGCAAGGGGCTTACCGCGTTCCATGTGTTGGACCTAAGCCGCCAGCTCAACAAATACACCGATACGCAACTGCCGACCAGCAACGGCGAGGTGCTGTATTACCCCGAAGCACGGCGCAGCATTACAGCCACCGACGACCGCGTGCAATACCGGCAGATCGAAAACACCGTGGGCGTGCTGGGGCGCACCGAAACGGTCGAGTACCGCATCTACGGGCGGCATCGGAAAGGCAGCCTGGACACCCAAAGCCTGATCGGAAACCCTGGTGTGCTCACGAGGGTGACGCAGCCGGATTCTGCCATTCAGAAAGTGCCGGGGCAACTGTTTGTGGGGGGTACGGCCGCTTTTCGCTACAAGATTTTCGCTATTGAAACGGCAGGCGAATACCGGTTTTTCAAAGAATACTGGGTGAGAGCCGCCGCTAAGCTCGGGCCTTTGACCGGCGAAATATTCAGTAGTTCGTACTCGCCGACGCTGACCCAGCAGCAGTTCATCGGCAATCACTATCTCTGGAATAACAACTTCAGTCAAACGCAGGTAAACCAGCTCACTGTGCGCGTGGATCAAACGCTGGGTCACCAGCGGTTGCAGGCTTCCGGAGCCGTAGTCAACCTCACCAACTTGGTTTATTACGATGCTTCCGCCCGGCCCGCGCAACTGAGCGATGCCAAACAGTTGATTATCGTATCGGCCCGCCACCGCGCGCAGTTCGGCAGCTTTTTCTCCGACAACGAGGCCACGTACACATTGGGCGGCGACGGCGCGGGCTTGCACATTCCGGCGCTGGTGGCCAACGGCAAAGTGTATTACCAAGGCGACGTGTTCAAGAAGGCCTTGTTCGGGCAGGTCGGTGCGGAAGTGTATTACCAATCGCGCTTCCGAGCCTATGGTTACAGCCCCAGCACGCAGCAATTTTACGTGCAGGACAACTTCACCATCCGCAACTATCCCGTGGTTGATGTGTTCCTGAATGCGGATATCAAAACGGTCGCTATTTTCCTGAAAATGGCTTACGTTAACCAAGGGTTGTACCGCAACGGGTACTTTGCTTCGCCTTACTACACCAGCCTGCCCCGGCGCTTTCAATTGGGTCTGCGGTGGCAGTTTTTTAACTGATTAGCTCGGTTAATACCTTGGTTGATAAAGCGTTATCGCAAGACCTTTTACGTTTAACTTTATGGCTGAATTCACGCCTTCCGAGCCAAAAGAAAAGACCATTCTTAAGCTCAAACTCAACACCGACCCACGCTGGGTGGACATTGCCAGCAAGAACATCGAGGACATCCTAGTCGATCACGCGTACTGCGAGCAGAAAGCGGCCAGCACAGGTATCTCCCTGATTGTTAAGTACCCCGAGAAAGCTAGGCTGGTAGACGAACTAACCGATTTAGTCGCCGAGGAATGGGCTCATTTCGAGCGGGTGTTGCAGGAGCTGCGCAAGCGTGGTTTTGCCCTCGGCCGGCAGCGTCGCGATGAGTATGTAGTGCAGCTCATGACGCACGTCCGGAAGGGTGGCGCCCGCGAACGCCAGCTCATGGATCAGCTGCTGGTAAGTGCTCTGATAGAAGCCCGTAGCTGCGAGCGGTTCAAGCTCCTCTGGAAGCACATTCCTGACCCCGACCTCAGCAAATTTTACTACGAACTCATGGTTTCCGAAGCCGGCCACTTCGTCGCGTACGTTGATTTAGCCAAGGAATATTGCGACCCGAAAGAGGTTGAGGCTCGGTTGCAGGAACTGCTAAAAATTGAGGGGGAAATTGTAACGAACTTGCCCGTACGCGACGACCGAATGCACTAGAATCGCTTCGCAATAGTGTTTATCACACAAACCTCACGCACGCCAGAACCAAAAAAAGCCCTGACATGCGTTCGATCAGCCGCATTCATTCAAAAACGCTCGATTAGCTTCATCCGATCTTGGGGACGGGCGCTTCGAGTTCCTTTTCCTTGTGCGAGGCAAGCAACCCTTCCGGTACCCATAGTTCGCCGGTCTGCGCGTTCATCAGGCCGTTGCGTTCGTCCTCAATATTAGTCGCTTGCGTGTAAACATCCCCGGCGATGGGGCGCCGCCGCAACTCTTGCTTGAAGCTGCGAATGCGTTCGGTACGCGCTTCCGAATCCAGCGGCCCGCCGTAGTCGGGGAAGCCGAAGCCGCCCCATTCGCTTACCACCAGGGGCACTTGCTTGCGGTAGAAAAATGGGTCGCCCACCACCAGCGGGAACGCGGCGGTGCCTTCCATCTCGCCAGCCACCAACCGATCCAGGAGTTCCCGCCACCTGTCTAAGTCGGGGGTGTAGAGATGGGCCGTCAGCAGGTCGGATTTCAGGCGTCCTTCGTAAGAAATGTGGTGCCAGCCGTCGTTGTCGATTACCAAAAATTGCGGATACCGAATCTGCATATAGTGGTAAGTATCAACGATATACTTGCGGGTTTCGGGATTGGTAGCAATGTCTTGGGCGCCCCAGTCTTCGTTGTAGAGGCTCCAGCATACCACCGAAGGGTGCGTTTCGATCAGGTCGACCATGCGCAGCAACTCGGCCCGGTGGTTTTCGCGGCTGCGCGGAGTTGAACTGTGCGGACTCGGCACTTCCACCCACAGCAGCAGGCCTAGCTCATCGGCGAGATTGTATATGCGCGGGTCGATGCCGGCAATGTGGACGCGTACGAGGTTGCAGCCCAGCTTTTTCATGGCGTACATATGCCGGCGCATCTCCTCGTAAGTGGCCGTGCCGGGCTGGTACAGAATGCCGTCGAGGTAGGTCGGCTTGTTGTTGAGGTACACGTAGCGCCCCCGCGATTCAATTTTGCGCAGTCCAAAGTTGGCTTCGATCTGAGCTGCGTAGCCTTCGGAGTCAATTAATTGAGCAACAAGACGATACAGATTGGGCGCGTCCGGCGACCACAGCCGGGCTCCCGGCAATTCTATCACCACGCGCTGGTAGGTCTGGCCGGCCTCTAGGCGCATCGGAAAGTCGGAAGCTACCAGGGGTTCTTTACTAAGAGGCTCGCGATCAAACACTTGCAACCGGATGGTGTAAGCCCCCGGATCGTGAATGCGCATGGTAAGGTTGAAGCGCACGAGCTGGTCTTCCACCACGCTTACCACGCCCACGCGCGAACGCAAGCGGTTGCGCTCTACCATCTCTAGCCACACGCTGCGCGTAGCGCCGGTATAAGTTTGGTACCAGATGCCGCCGCGTTTGTACACGTGCGACTCCTGTTTGCCGCGCGGCGTTTCTGCATCCATTGTGTCGGCAATGCGGACCGTGAGGCGGTTGCCTAAATGCAGGTACTCTTCGGGTAGCTCATAGGAGAAAGAAGTATACTCTCCGTAATGCACTTCTTCGCCCTCTATCGTACTGAGCAGATGTCCATTAAGCCAGACACGGGTTTCGTAGCCACAAGCCCCGAACGTGATCTGAAGCATCGAGCAGGCCTGGGGCTCGTCGCGTTCGGGTAGGTTGAACTCGCGCTCGTACCAGACCACCACTTGGTCTTGCCAGCGGGGACTGCCTTTGGCTTCGGCCATGTGGTCTTCCACGGAGCCCGGCCACTGCGCAATGTGCTCATAGTCATGGCCTAAGTACCAGCCTTCGCGTAGCCCGCTGTCGTCGGTGTCGATGGCAAAACGCCACTCTCCATCCAGCAAAATGTGGTTGTTGAGGCGGAGAACCGCCCGGGGCAGCGGATTGACTTCTTCCTCAACGAGGTTTTCTTCCTCTTTGCTGACCGATAAGCCGTAATTGGAATGATCGAGATCCATGCAAGGTGCTTTAAGACAAGGAGTTGCAATAAGTGTTGGAAGCAGCAACTACGTACCGACGGTTGCGTACCTACTTACGCCCAAATTAGCCGTCTGTTGTACAAACCACCTGCTAAGGGTAGTGTTTTTGGGCGAATCGGAGCGCGAAACCAGCATAGCTCGGCAGCTCGTTAGTAACGATGGCAGGCTCCGGAATGATGCGCCGGAGCATAAAAAAAGCCGCCAGCAACAACTGCTGACGGCTTATAACGAAGTGTTAATGTATTTAGCGGCTAAGTGCGCCGAATCGGCTAGGTTTTTTGCTTCTTCTTTTTAGCAGCCGGAAATAGTATGTTGTTGAGTATCAAGCGATAACCAGGCGAGTTGGGGTGCAGCGACAAATCCGTTGGTTCTTCTTCCACCAAGTGCTGGTAGTCTTCCGGATCGTGGCCGCCGTAGAACGTCCAGGTGCCTTTGCCTAGGGTGCCGTGCATGTAGCGCACCTCGCCGGATGCTTTGTTGTCGCCCATAATTACCACATCGGGCTTGATCAGGCTCTTGCGGAAGGCAGTGGTCTGCCCCATAAAGCCTTTGATCGTCTTCTCGTGGTTCTGGGTCAGCATAGTAGGCACCGGATCGTACTTAGCCGAGAACGTAAAGAGCTGGAAATAATCGTTTTCCTCGTACACGCCGCGCTCGTAGGGCTGCATGTCGATGTTGGAATACTCGTACTGATAGGGGTCGCGCACGAGCAAAAAATCCTTAAACGCCAGCGTACGGTTGAAATTCAGCTTCTGCTGCGCCTGCGGGTCGGAGGGGTCGCCGTCGTACATGCTCTCGACCATGTCCACGCCTAAGCCGGCCAAAGCTATGTCATAACTATCTGTTGCTGAGCACATTGCAAACATAAAGCCGCCGCCTGCGATGAACTCCTGCATCTTCACAGTCACGGCACCTTTCATCTGCGACACCTTCGTAAAGCCGTTGCGCTTGGCGGCGGCTTCGGCATCGCGCTGCTGCTGCTGGTACCAAGGGCGGTTGCGGTAGGAGGCGTAAAACTTGCCGTATTCGCCCGTAAAATCCTCGTGGTGCAAGTGCAGCCAGTCGTACTTAGGCAGGTCGCCGCGCAGCACTTCGTCGTCGTAGATTTGGGTGTACGGGATCTCGGCATACGTCAGCACCATCGTCACGGCGTCGTCCCAGGGCTGCTTGCCTTTGGGCGTGTAAACCGCAATTTTGGGCACTTTCTCCAACTTCATCACGTCCATGTTGGCATTTGGGTCCGCGATTTCCGCCAGAATGGCGCCGTACTGCGCTTCCGATATTACCTGGTACGTGACGCCGCGCACGGCCAACTCATTTTCGGCCCCCGACACCACCTCAAAGGCGAAAGAACCGCCCCGGTAATTCAACAGCCAGTCGACTTCGACCTGTTTGCCCAACAGCCAGTAAGCAATGCCGTAGGCTTTGAGGCTTTCTTTTTGCGTCTCATCCATCGGAATGAGAACGTGGTTGGCGAAAGCTGCTGCGGGCGCACCGAAGCAGGCGGCGAGCAGCAAAAGGAAAAGCAGAAGTCGCTTCGGGGCCATCAGGTTCTGCAATTGAAAGTGAATAAATCGGAGCCGGCAGAGACAAAGTGAGTAGGCACTTCCTGCTCTTGCGAAGCTGCGTAAGCGGGCTAAACAAATGTAGCGAAACAGCACGGGAGTTTTCGGGAAACCGGCTACCTTGCGTCATTAGTCGCTGTTGCTAACGAGGTGATTTGCCCGGCCCAGCGTCTTGCCAACGGTAGAGCGCTGCCACCCCCCGCCATGCACTTGCTAGAAAACATTAAGGAGGCTTTCCGTTCCATCAAAAGCAACCTACTGCGTACCGTGCTCACGGGCCTGATCATCGCCCTCGGCATCACGGCGCTGGTGGGCATCCTGACGGCCATTGACGCGATGAAGTACACGCTCAACGAGACATTTGCCAGCCTCGGCGCTAACTCCTTCGAAATGAAGGCCAAAGGGTATACCAACCAGTTCCGAAGAGGCGGGGTACGGGGGAAAGTGTATCCGGCAATCACGTATTTGCAGGCCAAACAATACAAGCGGCAGCTCGGCGACGAGGCCGAAGTAGGCCTGTCAGCCTTTATTTCGGGGGCCGTGGAGGTAAAGGCCAACGAGAAGAAAACCAACCCAAATATGAGCGTAGTGGCCGGCGACGAGAACTACCTGCGTATCCAGAACTACAACCTGTCGTCGGGGCGCGCGTTTTCGCCGGCAGAACTGGACAACGGCGCCAACGTAGCCATTGTCGGGAGCGAGATTAAGGACAAGCTGTTTCCCGGCCTCGACCCCGTTGATAAATACATCTACTTATTGGGTCGGCGTTTTCAAGTGGTAGGACTGCTTGAAAAAAGCGGTAGCACCATGGGCGGCGGCGGGGCCGATCGGCTGATTCTGATTCCGTTGGAAACCGGCAACCAGATGCCTCGGCAGCGGGCCCTCACCTTTGATATCAAGACGGCCGTCAGCAAGCCGGAAAACATGGCTTTTGTGATGGGCCAGGCAACGGGCATCATGCGCGCCGTGCGCCACGATGTGCTGGGCCAGGAAGACTCCTTCGAAGTGGAAAGCAGCGACTCGCTCTCTTCGAAGCTCGATTCGCTGTCGGGGAATTTCAAGCTCGGTGGCGGCTTGATTGCGTTCATCACGCTGCTCGGGGCCAGCATCGCCCTGATGAACATCATGCTGGTATCGGTAACGGAGCGCACCCGTGAGATCGGAATTCGGAAGGCACTGGGCGCAACGTCGGTGCAAATCCGGCAGCAGTTTCTGATCGAAGCCATCGTGATCTGCGTGTTAGGCGGCCTGCTCGGCATAATGCTAGGGGTAGGCATTGGCAACAGCGTATCGCTGTTTGTGGGCAGCAGTAGCTTTTATGTGCCGTGGCTCTGGATGTCGCTGGGCTTAATCATCTGCGTGTCCGTGGGCTTGGCGTCGGGGTATTATCCAGCCAGCAAAGCCGCCCAACTCGACCCAATCGAATCGCTGCGCTACGAGTAACGCTTGAGTTGAGTAAAGGGGAGGCGTCTAAAGACGCGTGCATACGCCTCGTCATTTATGCTGCTGTAGGAGCATATTTCTGTTGTTCGCACACACGCCGCCAGTATTGCATCTCTACCACGTACTGGCATCCAAGAGTGTCGATGAACGTTTGGAACAATGGGTTCGTCCGGGCGCGCCCCAGCATCGTGCGCCATTACAACCCTTTTAGTCTGTCATCCCGAGCTGTGCGAAGGATCTTCTCCCGCTTGAAAATAGGGGCGTCGGTCGGTCATACAACGGGACAAGGTCCTTCGCACAGCTCAGGATGGCAGATGGGCGCAACGGCGCGGCAGGTTAAGAATTGCATCACTTTAGCGCCGCGTTCTACAACCACTCCAACGGAACAGAGTCAGAGCCTTTGCCGTCAGCACTCCGGTGTTTGCCTTCCGAAGAACCGGACTAAAAGCTACTCTAAGTTAAGCAGCACCGTGTCCTGCCAGACATCCTCGTAGCCTGGCGCAATCAAAAATCGCCAGCCGGGAGGCAAGCCCAGATACCTTAATACCAGTGGGCTCCACTCCGGAATGTGCGCAATGTGCAGAGGAGCAAAAAAGTCTTCCCGAGTTGAAACCTCCTCGCCCGCCCAAATATACCAGCCGGATATTTCTCCCTCCAGTTGCATTCGAAGACCATGAATAGGCATATTTCCCTGCCTGACACTTTCATGCCAACTTTTAGCCAAACTGGAGTAGGGAAGTACTCCGCCTCGAATTTGATGCAGACTTGCAGTTGCTCGCTCTCAGAATTCATTTTCTTGTTTTCCCTGTTCGATTTACAAGATCGTTTTATCCCAACGAGGAAATTTAAGCAGGCCCTTTGCCTATGAATGATTTAGCATAGGAATTTCATTACCCTAAAAATCATGATAATAGTATACATTTGCATATAAAACATTTGAAATTAAACATTAGGTAATTATGCCTGCTACAGTAGCTGATCGCTTTGCCATTTTGGTTCAGGATCTTGGTATCTCAAAGAACGCTTTTGCAAAATCACTAGGACGCACGGCAACGGTCATTCAGCACCTCATTGATGGGCGAAATAAGCCAGGATTTGATCTACTGGAAGTTTTGTTCACAGTTTATCCAAATGTTTCTAAGGATTGGTTGTTGCTTGGGGTTGGCGAACCGTATGTTTATCATTTGAATGATTATCCAAATGATGCAGAAGCAAAGACTCTGTCCACAGTCACTAATAGGCCTTTGACACCACTGCCACAGCAAGAACAAAGTGTGCCCACGACTATAGAAAATCGTGAGATACCGAAACCGGAGGCTACACTTCCGGCTGTGGCGCCAATAAATGCTACGCCACCTACACCTAGTACAGCGCCAGATCTTTCAGACGCTCAGCGTAGCACAACAGCACCCACTTTACCAATTGCAAGTGTTCCGGCACCTACCCCTGCGGCCGACACCAGTTTGCAAGCAGCCCTATATGCTCAGCAGCTTTCACATCAACTGGCTTTGGCCGAGATGCGCAATCAGCACCTCTTGGATCAGCAGCGATTGATGCAACAAATGCTGGACCTCATGCAGCGTCAGCTTTCTAAGTAACCGAATTAAGCAAGAATGATGTTGGAATATACCCAAAAGGGCCCACTGTACATGCAGTGAGCCCTTTTGGGTATACAGTTGCTTAGTTTAGTAACTGCCTAGTGCTGAAATACTTCCATGCCCATTTCCTCCGCTTCCATAAGGCTCTGGGGGTTCACGGAGGTGAGGCGTAGGCGCTTCACCTCACCTACCAGCAGCGGATCGTATTTGGCGGCTACGCGGATGTAGTTGGGGGTGAAGCCTTCCATTTGACCATTTGTTACATCGTCTTCGAACAGCACTTCTGTTTCGAGGCCCGCGTGCTGCTCGTAGAAATAGCGCTTTTTCTTTTCTGAAAGCGAACGCAGCATGGTGGTACGGCGATGGCGCTCGCCGTCGTGCACGCGGCCGGGCAGGGTGGGCGCCAGCGTATTGCTCCGCTCAGAATAAGGGAATACGTGTAAGTAACTGATATCCAAATCGTTGAGGAAACGATAGGTTTCCAGGAAATCCTCTTCTGTTTCGCCGGGGAAGCCCACGATCACATCTACCCCGATGCAGGCGTGGGGCATCACTTCCTTGATCAGCGCGACGCGCTCGGCGTACAGAGCACGGCGGTATCGGCGGCGCATCAAACCCAGAATCTTGTCGGAACCACTCTGCAACGGGATGTGAAAGTGCGGCATAAAGCGCCGTGACTGTGCCACAAAACGAATAATATCGTCGGTGAGCAGATTGGGTTCGCAACTGCTGATGCGGAAGCGGTTGATGCCTTCCACATTGTCCAGAGCCTGCACCAGATCGTAAAAGTTCTCCAGCCGCTCGCGCTCCGGGCCCTGTAGCCCAAAGTCGCCGAGGTTGACGCCGGTCAGCACGATCTCCTTAACGCCGGTTTCGGCCAGTTTCTCTACCCGTTCCACTACGCTCGCCACGCTACCCGAGCGGCTCTTGCCACGGGCTAGCGGAATGGTGCAGAAGGAGCATGAATAGTCGCAGCCGTCCTGCACCTTGAGAAACGTGCGCGTGCGGTCGCCGAAGGAATGGGCCGGATGAAACTCAGTGGCTTCGCTGATGGGGCTGGCATACACCTGGCCTTTCTCGGGTTTTTCAAAACCGGCCAGAATATCGACCAGCTGAAATTTCTCGGCGGCGCCCAACACGGCGTGCACACCGGGAATCTCGGCAATCTCCTGGGGTTTTAGCTGAGCGTAGCAGCCCACAATGGTCACAAAAGCCTCGGGGTTGTGCTTCAGGGCTTCCTTCACCACTTTGCGGCATTTGCGATCGGCGTGGTCGGTGACGGAGCAGGTATTGATGACGTAGATGTCGGCTGCGTCCTCGAAGGCTACTTTTTGAAAGCCGCGCTCTTCAAACTGCCGACCAATAGCCGACGTTTCGGAGAAGTTGAGCTTGCAGCCCAGGGTGTAAAAGGCAACTGATTTGGTTTCCATAAGCAAGACCGCAAAGATACAGCTTCACGGAGTTTAAAAGTTTCCAAGTCGGCCGGATAAAGCGGGGAAACCAAGTGCACCGTAAGCATCCCTTTGCTTTTACCAAAATGCGCGTATGAAAATTACGCCGCCGGCAGTTGCAGGCGCTCGGTTACGCGCTGCATCAAGCTGGGTAAGGTTAGCTGGTCAAGCTCGGTTTTAGATAAGAAGAGCTCCCAGTCTTGAGGCGATGTTTGGCTGAAGACTGCGGGCAGGGGGTGATATCGCAACTGCGGAAAAGCCTTCAGAAACTCATCGCGGTGCAGAAACTGCGTTTTAACAGGTAACGCCTGGAGATACTGCTTCCAATCGGTCCGCATGCCGACGGTGCCGTAGGTGATGCCGCACAGAGAGCAGGGATACGTGCGGGGCGAGAGAATCTTGTGAAACGTGTCCAGCAAGCCGTTCGCCAGTCCGGAGTCGGCGTTATAGACGAAAAGCAGCTGCTGAGTCATCTATATAAGTATTTGATTGTCAAATGCTTAAAAAGTAATGGTTTTGAGGTTTTCGCATCAACCTTTTACTTCCGCAAAAAATCAGCGAAGGACGTCTGCTCGTACGCCTGGCCTTGCCGGACTTGCAGATCGGGCACTTGGCTGCCGCGCGTAATTGGTCGCTTGGCTACGTTATCGTACGTCACCACGCCTTGTGGGGTCACCATACCGAAGCCATCGGTGAAGCTGTAAAAGGCAAATGGCTTTGGCACAGGTCGTAGCAGATCGCGGCTCCAGACGTAGCTTTTTGCCGATACCCCAAGCTGCGCGAGCAAGGTGGCGGCTACGTCCGTCTGTGAGCCCACGGCCGAAATGACCCGGCCGCGCGCTTCGGGTCGCAACGCCCCGCCGGCCAGCACCAGCGGAATGTGAAATTTGGTCGGGCTTTCGTTGGAATCGTTGCCTGGTAAGGGGTGGCCGTGATCCGCGACGAGTACCACGAGCGTATTGGCCCACCACGGCTGCGTACGCGCCACCCGCAGAAAGCGACCCAATGCCCAATCGGTGTAGTATACGGAGTTGCGAAACAGCGCTGCTTCGCTCGTGCCTGAAAACTTGCGGGGAATAGGAATATCAAATGGCTCGTGACTGCTGAGCGTAAACGCCGTCACGAAAAACGGCTGCGCCTGCCCTTGCAGATCGCGCAGCATGCGATCGAATAGGATGTGGTCGTGGGCACCCCATTTTGAGTTTTGTTCGGCGCGGCTGAAATCGGCCCGCTCCGTAAACTGCTCGTAGCCAGCCGTTACCAAGTAGCTTTTCATGTTGGCAAACGCCAGTTCACCGCCATAATAATAATGCGAATGATACCCGGCCTCTTCGAGCGAGCGGCACAGATGCGGTAGCTGCTCCGTTTTGCGCGGGTACTTGATAATGCTGGTAGTGGGCTGATTGGGGTAACCGCTGAGCAGCGCCACGAGGCCCTTCTGACTGCGGTCGCCGGCGGCGTAAATGTTGGAAAACAGCACCCCGGTGCGCGCCAGGCTATCTAGGGTAGGCGTAACGTTCTTTTCCCCGCCGGTACTGCCCACCAGCTTAGCCGTGAAGCTTTCCAGGATGATAAAGAGCACGTTGGGGCGCTTTACGCGCAGCAGCCGGGTAACGGCCGTATCCGCAGGCGAAGCGTAAAGTTGCTGCACTAGCCGCTGGGCCGTGGTGTCGGCCATAAAGTGGTAGGGGTTGGGGCCGGCATTCTGCAGAAACAATGAGTTGGCCACATTCCAGGGCACGTTGATGGCCGCATGATTGGCAAAAGGCTGATCAGAGAAATATACATCGCTCTGATTAACAGGTATTTGCTGCAAGCCTCCGCGCAGAGGTATTGCTAATAGTAACGTATACAACAAGCCCACTACTGCTGCCCGGCCCCGGCCAAAATCCGCCGGAAGCGGTGCCAATCGGCCAACAACCGCTTTGTATAGTAGCCAGCCCATTAGCAGCAGCCCCGCAAATACGGCCACCAGCAAGGCCACTGGCGCGCTGCCGGCTGAAGCTGCCATTTCACCGGGCGTATCGAGGTATTGCAGCGGCGTGGCATCGAGGCGAAAGCCCCAGGCCCGGTACAACTCCAGATCGGCAGTGGTAAAAAATGCCACTACAATTCCCGCTACGGCGGTGTAAAAGCGCAACAGACGGTCGGTAGGAAAGCGGGCGCCTACTAAGCTACTCAGGCTAAACAGCAGAAACGGTAGCAGCGACAAATACGCCGCGCTCGAAGCATCCAATCGCAAGCCATAGCCAAAGATGCGTGGCACCGTGCCTGAAGGGAGGGCCGTCGTTTTGGGAAGGTGGTAAAGTAAAAAAACCGCTTTGGCGGCTACGAAATAGATCAGCCAGAACAGGAAGTAGCGCGGCTGAAATGCAAAACGGGATCTCACGCTGCAAAGGTAGCGCGAAACCGTCCGGATTGGCGGCAGGAGCAGAGCGCGTCCCCTTTTAATTGGTATGGACAAATTGTAAGTCCCTTTTCAAGAAAATTGGGAAAGAACTTCCTTTCGATGGGTATGTGTAGAGAAAGTACCCTTGTTTTGAGGGTATTTGGTGGATAAAGTGGTAGATTTTTGAAAAATACCCCTTAAAATCTATGGGGTGTTTGGAAATTTGAATTAGCTCCCTCTACCTTTGCTTACATACAAAGCAACCGTCACTTTTAACTCAGCATGGCAATTCTTCGCTTTAAAGCTCTTGAACTTGTGGACCAGCGCCAGCCGCTACCCATCGTGTCTTCCGGTGAGCGTCGTTCCGATAGTTTCGGCAAAAACGTGTTCAACCTCGACGCGATGCGAGCCACGATGCCAGGGGAATATTTCAAAAAGCTGCAATCCGCTATTAAGCAAGGCGCGCCTGTTGAGCGCAGCGTAGCCGACGCTGTCGCTTCGGCCATGAAAACCTGGGCTATGGCGAAAGGCGCCACGCACTACACGCACTGGTTCCAGCCACTGACGGGGGCGACTGCTGAAAAGCACGACTCGTTTTTCGACCTGAACTCGGACGGTCGTCCGATTGAAAACTTCAAAGGTTCGGCACTGGTGCAGCAAGAGCCCGACGCTTCGTCGTTTCCCAACGGCGGCATCCGCAACACCTTCGAGGCCCGCGGCTACACGGCCTGGGACCCAACTTCGCCCGCTTTCCTCATCGAAACAGCCGGCGCCAAAACGCTGTGCATTCCCACGATTTTCGTGGCTTACACCGGCGAAGCGCTCGACTACAAAGCGCCGCTGCTCAAGTCGCTGGCTGCTTTGGAAAAGTCTGCCGTGGACGTGTGCCAGTACTTCGACAAAGACGTGCAGCGCGTGCACACCACGCTGGGCATCGAGCAGGAATACTTCCTCGTGGACAAAGCCCTCTACGACGCCCGCCCCGATTTGGTCATGACCGGCCGCACGCTGTTTGGGCATGCTCCTGCTAAAGGACAACAGCTTGAGGATCACTACTTTGGCTCTATTCCGAGCCGGGTGCATGGTTTCATGCTGGAGTTTGAAGAGGAGGCCAACCGTCTCGGCATTCCGCTGCGCACGCGCCACAACGAAGTGGCGCCCAACCAGTTTGAGTGCGCCCCGACTTTCGAAGACGCCAACCTGGCCGTCGACCACAACCAGCTCCTGATGGACATCATGGAGCGCGCTGCGGAGCACCACAACTTCAAAGTGCTCTTGCACGAGAAGCCGTTTGCGGGTGTCAACGGTTCGGGCAAGCATAACAACTGGGCCATGAGCACCGACACGGGCGTCAACCTGTTGGCTCCCGGCCGTCGGCCCAAGGAAAACCTGCAATTCTTGGCGTTCTTCGTCAACGTGATCAAAGCGGTACACACTCACGGCGACTTGCTGCGGGCCAGCATCGCGTCGGCCTCGAACGACCACCGCCTGGGGGCCAACGAAGCGCCGCCGGCCATCATGAGCGTGTTCGTGGGTTCGATGCTGGACTCGGTCCTGGACGAGCTGGAGCGCACGGCCAAGCTGCCCCTGGACAAGGGCGACAACATCTACCTCAAGCTGGGCATCGACAAGATCCCGGCCATCCTGCTCGACAACACCGACCGCAACCGCACCTCGCCCTTCGCCTTCACGGGCAACAAGTTCGAGTTCCGCGCCGTGGGCTCCTCGGCCAACTGCTCCTCGGCCATGACCACGCTCAACACGATTGTGGCTGAGCAACTGGTGCAGTTCAAGCAATCAGTTGACAAGCTTATTGAGCAAGGCAAAAAGAAGGAAGTCGCCATCGTAGACGTACTGCGCGACTACGTGATCAGCTCCAAAAACATTCGTTTCGAAGGCAATGGCTATTCGGACGAGTGGAAAGCAGAGGCTGCCACGCGCGGTCTGTCGAACATCCCAACTACCCCGTTGGCGCTGGACGCGTTGGTGAGCCAGGAGTCGGCCGATCTGTTTGAGCGTCACCGCATTTTCTCGCACGTCGAACTGCACGCCCGCCACGACATCTTGCTGGAAGAATACATCAAGAAAATTCAGATTGAAGGCCGCACGATGGGCGATTTGGCCATCAACCACATCATCCCGACGGCCGTTGCTTACCAAACCAAGCTCATCAACAACGTGTGCGGTCTGCGCGAACTCGGTCTCGACGACGAGCACACGCAAGTGACCATCGATACCATTAAAGCCATTTCGCGCCACATCGCTACCATCAAAACCGAGGTAGATCAAATGGTGAATAGCCGCAAGGTGGCCAACAAAATTGAAGATACCCGTGAGCGTGCCATTGCGTACTGCGACACGGTAAAAGGACATTTCGACACCATTCGCCGCTCCGTGGATAAACTGGAGCTGATGGTGGCCGATGAGGACTGGCCGCTGGTAAAGTATCGCGAACTTTTGTTCCGACACTAAGCTTCAGCAGCCAGAGTCGGATCAGCGTTGGGTGGGAATTTTCGCTGGTCTCGATTCAGGAAAAGGGCGTTCCGGGTGGGGCGCCTTTTTTTGTGCCCGTATCGGCCCTTTGCTGGAATTGTCGGATGCTTTTGGGCGCCGACTTGATAATATTAATCCTATTTTTGGGCTTGATTCTTATCCTTTATATGAAAAGCTCTTTACGTCTACTCGCTTTTAGTTTTCTTACCAGTGTTGCGGCTATAACTTCTTCTTGCGGAGACAAAACGAAAGACCCGCAGGTACAATCGCAGCAAGCCACGTTGACGGGCCAAATCCAGCCGGCAACGGCAGTTACGCTTGTGACCGCTACCTCCGCGGGTGGCCAATCTGTGCAGGCTACGCCCGACGCCATCGGTCGGTATTCCTTCCCTCAGTTGGCAGTGGGCACGTATACGTTGTCCTTTACCCCGACTCCCAGCTACGTAGCCCCAGCCAACGTAACCGTGGTGTTGCAGGCGAGTGGGACGAGCGCGGGTACCGTTACGGCCGTGGAGGCCGCCCCGGCTGCTACTTATACCGTGACCAGGACTGACGTTACGCCCACTTCTTTCCGGACAACGGCGACGCCGGAGGGCATTAGAATCGATTGCTTGACTACCCCCGATGGCCACACCCTGACGTTCTTTCTCGATAGCCCGGAGCCGAAGGTGGGCAATTACAACCTGACTACCAGCACCCAACATGCTCACTACGTCGGTCCCGATGGTGTGGAGTATGACTCGCAGCCAGGTCCAAACAATGCCACCCCTAGCGCCAGCCTCCTAATTACCGCGGTCAGTACGTCGCCGCGCCGCCTGACCTGCACCTTCACCCTCAAAAACATGGGGGCCGTTAGCGCTGTTGGCACATCGCCGCTCAGCAGAACAATAACCGGCACCTTTACCAATATCACCTACTAAAAGGGGTGATAAGTTGCCCGCCTCACGAAAGCCTCACCTGTAGCAAAGCGGGTGGGGCTTTCGCATTTTATACAGCCAACAAAACGCTATGCAGCTGATAATGATTAGGATAAAGATTTATTGCTGACTCGCTGCCAACGCTTTTCGGGCTTGCTGTAACCACTCCTGAGCCGCCGCGACACTGCCGAAAATCTGCATTTGGAAATACTCGCCGATGCTGTTGTGCATGGCTTCGGCCGACAAGGCCGCGAAAGATTCGGGGCTGACAACGTGGGCAAAATGGGTCAGGCCCTGGGCAATGGCGCGCGGCGTCCAGTCGGTAGCAATCCACTCCACGGCGTGGTCCCACGGCCCGACGACCAACGTGTTGTCGTTGAGCAGATACGGACAGTGCTGCTGACTCAGAATAACCAAGCACGCGTCGGCGCCGGCCACGATGCCGGCATGGGTTTGGTACCCGATCCAGTTGTTATACACCCAGTGCTTGGCCTGGTCGTATTCAATGGTCAGGTAAACTTTCCCGAAGGCGTTCGTAATTTCTGTTTTCATAGCGCGCTGCAACTAGCGTATACCTAGCCCTGTAGAGAGGGTAAAGAACGCGATTTCTTCCGTTGCATCGATAGCAAACTATAACAGAATCAACGTGTTCCTTGCTGCATCCTTATGAGAGGAATAAAACCTGGAAATATGGGTTACAGGAAAAAAGAACAACCTTCTAGCGAATATGCAAGCATTTGCTAATCAATTAGTTAAAATATTATTCCTTGTGTGGAGGCAAGGCCGCCGGAAGCTCAGCATCATCGTCGAGGAACTCGACACCGCTGCCGGCATCAGGAGCGATGGTTTTCCAAGCAGCGCGTTTTAGCTCGTCGAGGCGATGCAAAGCTTCTGAAACAGACGGATTGCTTTTGACTTTTTCGAAAAACCCGGTTTTTACACCCACGCGCACCATTTTTTCGAGCACGAAGGGCAATACCCAACCTACCACATTGGTAGCCAGCGCGCCGCGTAGCCCGATGCGCAGGAGCAGACGAGCGGCCATGCGCTCGAGCAGCAACGCCTTGGCGGCGGGCAGCGCCTTGTCGCTCAGAAAATCCGTGACCAACTGCACATTGCCCTTGGCCACTTCGGCGCGCAGCACTTCCTGAATGGAATCGAGGGCGGTGCGGGCAGCTTTTTGGAACAAAAGGCCCGTTTGCCAGGCCCGCAGACCCGTGGCGCGCGCCGCACTAAAGAGAGGAGAGAAGGTCAGTTTTTTCATGGAAATGGAAGCCGCGCTGCGGCGGTATGCACCGTGTACGAAAAAAGTAAAACAAAGCTCATCGAGGCGTGCTGAGCTGCGTATGTAACGGCTTTGATCGGCGCAATGCAGAAGATTGGGCTTGTTGTCCTCTGAATCTATAAATAATTGATATGCAGGCAGTTGTGATAACACAGCCGGGAGGCCCAGAAGTTTTGCAGGTCCAGGAGCGCCCCATTCCGGTACCCAACTCGCACGAAGTACTGATTCGGGTACAGGCAGCAGGCCTCAACCGCTCCGACGTGATGTTGCGGGAAGGCAAGTACGGCGGTGCCGGCAATTCGGTGGCGGGCGTAGTGCCCGGTCTGGAGGTCGCGGGCCATGTTGTGCAAAGCGGTGTCGAGGCCGGACGGTGGCAGCCCGGCGATGCCGTGTGCGCGCTGCTCAGCGAGGGCGCCTACGCCGAATATGCTGTCGTGGATGCCCGGCACTGCTTGCCCGTGCCCCAGGGCTGGTCGGTGGAAGAGGCGGCTTCGTTGCCCGAAACGGTGCTTACGGTGTGGCACAATGTATTTCAGAAAGGCGCTCTGAAACCCGGCGAGAATTTCCTGGTGCACGGCGGCAGCAGCGGCATTGGCATTACGGCTATTCAGCTGGCTAAGCTGCTAGGTAGCAATGTGTTTGCCACGGCTGGCTCCGATGAGAAGTGCCGAACCTGCGAGGAATTGGGTGCCATCAAGTGCGTGAACTACAAGCAGGAAGACTTTGAAACGGCGCTGAAAGACGCCGGAATAGACGTAATTCTGGACATGGTCGGCGGCGACTACACGGCCAAAAACCTGCGCCTGTTGCGCCCCGGCGGGCGCCTGCAATACATCAACGCCATGCAAGGCCCGAAAGTCGAGATCAACCTGATGGACATTATGACGCGGCGCCTCACGCTCAGCGGCAGCATGTTGCGCCCCCGCGACGCCGATTTTAAGGCCGCTTTGGTGGCGGCCGTGGAAGAGCACGTATGGCCCTTGCTCGCGGCCGGCAAGTTTCGCCCGATTATTTACCGCACGTTTCCGCTGGCCGAAGCCGGGGCGGCCCAAACCTTGATGGTGAGCAGCGAGCACACCGGTAAGATTTTGCTTACCATGTAGCCCGAGGCTACTTAAAACCGAGAACTACACCTTTCTGAAATCCGGCAGTATTTGCAGATAAACCGGCGAAGGAAGTTCAACGGATTTGCCCGTAGGCCTTAGCTTACCCGTCTGTTTATCAATGAAATAAGAAATGATGTTGTTGGAGTTCTGATTGGCCACGAGCAGTATGCGACCCGTCGGGTCGAGGGTAAAATTGCGCGGCGTTTTGCCTTGCACATCGGCGTGTTGCACCAGCGTGAGATGGCCGCTGGCGTCGATGGCGAAAACGACAATGCTGTTGTGGCCGCGGTTGGAGCCGTACAGAAACTTGCCGTCGGGCGAAACGTGGATGTCGGCGCAGGAATTTTCGCCTTTGAAATCAGCTGGCAGCGACGAAAGCGTCTGGATTTCGGTAAACGTGCCCTGGGCCGCGTTGTAGTTCAGCGCCGTGACGCTCGAATTAAGCTCATTGATCAGAAAAGCCCACCGCTTGTTGGGGTGAAACGTGAGGTGACGCGGCCCCGCGCCCGGCTTGGCCGTAAAGGCCGGCGTCTGGTTGGGCGTTAGTTTTCCTTGCTTTACATCTAATTGATAACCAGTTACTTGGTCGGTGCCCAAATCGACTGCGAAAGCAAAGCGGTTGGCGGGGTCGGGGAGGATGCAGTGGGCGTGCGGCGAAGTCTGGTTTTTGTGTGGGCCCGTGCCGTGGTGCTGGTCCAGGGCCGACGAGGGCGATAGCTGCCCGTTGGCCTGCACCGGAAATGCGCTCACGTTGCCGCCTACGTAGTTGGCTACCAGCGCCGTATGATTGGTATGATCGAGGCTGATGTAGCAGGGCGCGCCGCCCAACGAAGGCTGACGGTTCAACAACGTAAGGCCGCCGGTGCGGCCATCAATTGCAAACGCACTGACTGCACCACTTTTTGCGCCTTCGTATTCCGTGGTTTCGTTGACGGCGTACAGATGGCGCCGGTCGGCGGCCAGCGTGAGGTAAGAGGGGTTCTCCCCGGCCTTAAACCCATTGACGCGGGCTAGCGCCCCGGTAACCGGGTTGAGGCTATACAGGAAGATACTTTCAGCCTCAGGCTTCGCGTAAGTACCGATATAGACCAGATAGTCCTGCTCTTTCCGGGGCTCGGCGGCGGCAAGCAGCGGGTTTAGAGCGGCTACGCCCAGTCCCGCTAATTTTAGAAAGTGGCGGCGGCTGAAATCGGGTCTGGACATGGGGGTGGGGTTAGGTAGAGAGGCAAAAGTGCTAAAAACCAACTATTCCAACGCGGAGGGACCACCTTTTCTGGAATAATGCGTTAGTAGTTATAAGGTGATCGCCTAAGGATGAGCTACTTACGTGGCTAAACTGCTGCTATCGCTTACGCAAAACGACGCACTGGGTAATTTGCCGATAAACTCATTAAATCTTCAGGTAAAGCTTTTAAACTGGTTGAAAATTTATTTCTAACCCTCTCATCTACAAGCTCATGAAAAAGTATCTGTGTGCCGCTGCCCTTTTTGCCATGGCCCTTGGGGTAAGCCAGGGCGCGTTTGCGCAAACAACCACTACCCAAACTACTACTACGCCCGCGCAAACCACAACGACTCAGCCCGACAAAGGCGCCAAAATGAAGACCAACGGCAAGAAGGAAAAAACCAAAGGCAACAGTGGCAAGATGAAAACCAACGCCAAAAAAGGCGACATGAAAGCCAAAGGTTCGGCAGCCACGACCCCGCAGTAACAGAAGTAGCCCAAAACCACACAAAAAAGGCTTCTGCACTGTGCAGAAGCCTTTTTTGTAATGTATTGACTAGTAATAAGTTGCGTATTTAGGCGCGCTTCCACTTAATTGAGCAGCCGATGGCGCGGGTAGTATTGGGCATGGCCGGCTTGCCCGCCAGGATGTCGTTGAGGGCATTTTCTACATACTTGGTTTTCACTAGCTTAGCATCCTCCGAATTGTCGTCGATGGCGCCGATGTATGACACTACTAGGTCTGTGCCCTGGCGCGTGAGCACGTAGAGGTGCGGCGTGCGCGTGGCGCCGTAAGTTTTGGCTACCTGCTGGGTTTCGTCTTGGAGGTACGGGAAGGGATAGGTATGGCTGCGGGCGCGCGCTTGCATGGCCGCAAACGAGTCGCCGGGCGAGGCGACCGGGTCGTTGGCGTTGATGGCCACCACTGGGTAGCCTTTGGGCGCAAACTGCCGATGCAGCTGAATAATGCGGTTTTCGTACGCCTGCGCGTACGGGCAGGTGTTGCAGGTAAACACAACGATGAAGCCCTTCGCCGCTTTGTTGTCGGCCAGCGATACTAGCTTGCCGTCGACGTTCTTGAGCTTGAAATCCATGGCTTTGTCGCCCACCTGATAGCCGGGGGAGACGGATCGGGTGACGTAGCTGCCCAGCACCATCAGCGCCAAGCACGCTACACAGAAGAAGAGAAGCTTTTTCATGAGAGCAAGCAGTTTCAAGGTTGTTAAATCACAGCCAGTCAATAAGTTACTGCAAAAACTTTTGTAGTTGCGCTGTCAGTTCCGCTTGGGTAAATTCGTGCTCGAAAGTGGCGCGCTTCTTTTTCTGGTTGTTGAGCATGAGCGTGAATGGCAGCGCGCCCGACCACTTTTTATCTACTCGGTCCATCCACGAATTGGGGTCAGGCTCGTTGAGCAGCACCACTTCCGATTTCAGGCCGCGCTTCAGCACGAAGGGCTTTACTTTCTTGTCGAGCTGCGAGGCGTAATCCATGCTCACGAGCAGCACCTTCACTTTTTGTTTGGCATACGCGGCATTTACCTGCTCGAAAGACGGCAGCTCCTTAATGCACGGTGCGCACCACGTCGCCCAAAAATTAACGATGTATGTGGTGTCGTTCGGCTGGCTCAGGCGCTTTTCCAGCTCCGGTAGCTTGATAACGGCTACCTGTTGAGCGTGGCTGCTAATGGCGGCAGTGAAGAGGAAGATGCTGAGCACAAAGGGTTTGAGGAATTGCATGAAAAGAGAACGTTAGCGGATATTCTTTGGTGTGTAAGATGGGCTGTAAAGTCCGTACGGCTTATTACTTATTGGTTTAACTGCGAAGGTGCTTGATGGTTCGGCGGTGGCGGGCGGCGGTCAATCCTTGTTACCTTTGCATTTCACCGCAACTTTAGCCTTCCGCCGCTGGTTTTCAACCTATGAACAAGACGTATTGCCCTAGCCTGACCGAGTATAAACGCCGCCTGTCGCGCGAAGTCAAGATTGGTGATGTGCCAATGGGCGGGCTCAACCCGATTCGGGTGCAGAGCATGACCACCGTCGATACGATGGACACGCTGGGCTCGGTGGAGCAGACGCTGCGCATGGTGGAAGCTGGCTGCGAATACGTGCGCATTACGGCACCGAGCGTGAAAGAGGCCCAGAACCTGCTGGAAATCAAGAAGGAGCTGCGCAAACGCGGCTGCACCGTGCCACTGATCGCCGACATTCACTTCACGCCCAACGCCGCCGAGCTGGCCGCGCGCATTGTGGAGAAAGTGCGTGTGAACCCCGGCAACTACGCCGACAAAAAGAAGTTTGACTTTATTGAATACACCGATGCTACGTATCAGGCTGAGGTAGAGCGCATTAGAGAGCGGTTTCGGCCGTTGGTCCAGATCTGCAAGCAGTACGGCACGGCCATGCGCATCGGCACCAACCACGGTTCGCTATCCGACAGAATATTAAGCCGTTACGGCGACACCCCGCTGGGGATGGTGGAGTCGGCGCTGGAGTTTTTGCGGCTTTGTGAAGAAGAGAAGTACTACGATGTAGTGCTCTCGATGAAGGCTAGCAATACGCAGGTAATGGTGCAGGCCTACCGCCTGCTGGTGCAAAAACTCGACGAGGAAGGCCTGCAACCTTACCCGCTGCACTTGGGCGTAACCGAAGCCGGCGAAGCCGAAGACGGCCGCATCAAGTCGGCTGTGGGCATCGGGACGCTGCTGGAAGACGGCATCGGCGATACTGTGCGCGTGTCGCTGACGGAAGCGCCGGAAGCCGAAGCGCCAGTAGCTAAAATGCTGATTGACAGATATACCCATCGCGCGCAGCAGGCCAAACCGATTGCCCCTGTTGTGGGGGAAGTTCCGATTGATCCGTTTCAATATTTCCGTCGCTACACCCGCGAAACCGGCAACTTAGGTGGCCAGAACGTGCCCCGCGTCATTGTCGATTTGTCGCGACTGCCTTCGTTGGAATACGCCGATTTGCGGTGCGCCGGACACTTGTATTCGGCGTTTCTCGACAAGTTTCAGATGAATGACTTAGGCGCTGATTACGTGTACAGCGGCCAGCGCCCGGTGCCGTTTATGCTGCCTAACGGGCTGAAGGAAATCGTGGATTTTACGGCTTGGCTCGATGGCGGCCAGCGCGCGGAACACTTTCCCGTGTACACATCGGCCGAATACGCCGTGGCAGGAGCGCGCCACGCCGAGCTGAATTTTGTGTTTCACAACTTGGCTTCGCTCACGTCCGCGGCACTCGATCAGCTCCGCGCCGATAGCACAGCGGTTGTGATTCTGCACACCGACAATGCCCACGCCATGCCCGAGATCCGGCGTGCCTTCTTCGAGCTGATCAATGCGGGGGTGGCTTGCCCGGTTATTATCAACCGCCAGTACCCAGAGCTTACGGCCGAGCAAACTCAGCTCTACGCTGCCACCGACGTAGGCGGCCTGTTGCTCGACGGCCTGGGCGATGGCGTCGTGCTCAGCACCGAGCTACTGCCCGAGCGCCCGAAAGACGAGTGGCTTCAAACCCTCGACCAGCTTAATCAATTGAGCTTCGGCATCTTGCAAGCGGCCCGCACGCGCATGTCCAAGACAGAGTATATCAGCTGCCCCAGCTGCGGCCGCACCCTGTTCGACCTCCAGGAAACCACCGCCATGATCCGAAAGCGCACCGACCACCTCAAGGGCGTCAAAATCGGCATCATGGGCTGCATCGTGAACGGCCCCGGCGAAATGGCCGACGCCGATTACGGCTACGTGGGCGTGGGCAAAGGCAAAATCGCCCTCTACCGCGGTCAGGACGTCATCAAAAAATCAGTGCCAGAAGCGCAGGCTGTGGATGAGCTGATCGAACTGATGCGCGAAGATGGCCGCTGGATTGAGCCGGTGCGGCTGGAAGAGCCGGTGGGAGCGTAGTTTCCCTTCCTCGCCTGTCATGCTGAGCTTGCCGAAGCATCTCTTCGGCTGCCGTTTGCTAATTCTAACAAAGCGATAGTGATGCTTCGGCAAGCTCAGCATGACAGGTGTTATTTATCAAACCAACGTGAGCCCAATTCGAAGTTTAGTCGATTAGTGATGGAAGAATTTACTATTCGTGGAGGAGGTGATTTTCTTAGTTTGACTCTCAGGGAAGTACATGGCTTCCCTAACTCACTTGGCTCTTGGGGAGGGTACGATGCATACGCAGACATCAAAATTAAGGTAGGAGGCTTTCGAGTTTCGTCTACTCTTTACACGTCAACAGCAGAATTAAGTGAGTTTTGCACTCAGCTAATCAAGTGTAACGAGCAGTTAAGTGGCGTAGTGCGATATACCTCTTGCGAAGGTGACTTGGAATTTACAGCCGAGTATGACCTGCTAGGTCATGTTTCTATAAAAGGAATATTTTCGGAACAAACTGGTTTTGACAACAAGTTACGGTTCGACTTTCGTACCGATCAATCGTATATCCAGGCAACGATTGTGGAAATGAAGCGGCTTGTAGCCAGATATGGCGGTATGGAGGGAGTTGGCACCTAAAGTATTTCGGTTGCTCATCCGTCTACCTCATCATGAAAATACGCGCAATTGTTACCGGCACAACCGGCATGGTGGGTGAGGGTGTATTACTCGAATGCCTGAGCCACCCCGACGTGGAGCAGGTGCTGTCCGTCAGCCGCAAGCCCTCCGGCGTGACGCACCCGAAGCTGCGAGAAATCCTGCACGCCAACTTCCAGGATCTATCACCTATTCAGGATCAACTTACCGGTTACAACGCCTGCTTTTTCTGTTTGGGCGTGTCGTCGGTGGGGATGAAGCAGCCCGAATACCGCCGCCTGACCTACGACCTCACGCTGCACTTCGCCGAAACCCTGCTGCCGCGCAACCCCGGCCTGACGTTTTGCTACGTTTCCGGTGCCGGCACCGACAGCTCGGGGCACGGCCGCAGTATGTGGGCACGGGTGAAAGGCCAGACGGAGAACAAGTTGCTGCAACTGGGCTTTCAGAAAGCCTATATGTTCCGGCCTGCTTTTATGCGCGCCACCCCAGGGCAGAAGCATGTGAAGAGCTACTACAACCTTATCGGGTGGCTCTACCCCGTGCTGCGTCGGTTTGCACCCAAGTACGTTTCCACGCTGGCGGAGGTAGGGCAAGCCATGATTAAGGTCGTACAGAAAGGATATCCGAAGCCCGTACTGGAAGTCCCCGATATCATATCAATTGCAAATAATTGATAAATAAGTAGTTATAAAAAAGCTTGTTTTCTTTTCCAATCGCCTGACAGCGCATCATACGGGGCCGCCTATCCGTTACAGCAGAGCCACAATGGCTATTTGCTACCTTTGCCCGACTACAGGCCTTCCCGCATGATTCGTACTGTCATTTTCGATATGGACGGCGTCTTGGTTGATACCGAGCCGCTGCACCGCGACGCTTTCTTCCGCCACTTTGCCGAGTTGGGCATCACGGTATCCGATGCGGAATACGCCACGTTTTTGGGCTCCTCCACGCGCAACATGTACCAGCGCATCAAGCGGGAGTTTGGGCTTTCGCAGGACGTGGAAGCGCTGATGGTCCGCAAACGGGAGCTATTTGGCGCTGCTTTCGACCACTCAACGGAGCTGGATTTGCTGCCGGGCGCTCGGGCGCTTGTCGAAGAGCTGTACCGGCAGGGCGTGCCGTTGGTGCTGGCGTCGTCGGCTTCGAAAGAGACCATTGCGCGCGTGTTCAAGCGCTTCGAGCTCTATCCGTATTTCGACCACATCGTGAGCGGCGAAGATTTTCCGCAGTCGAAGCCGAACCCCGCTATTTTCCTGCAAGCCGCCAAACTGGCCGAAACGCCCCCCGCCGAGTGCGTGGTAATCGAGGATTCGTCCAATGGCGTAGCGGCAGCCAAAGCGGCCGGTATGTATTGCATCGGCTACAGCAGCGAGCACTCCACGGGCCAGGATCTGCACCTGGCCGACCTCGTTGTCTCCAGCCTCGGCCAGCTCGATGCCGCCACTATTATGGGGCTGGCACCCGCCCAATAAGCGGCTGATCGAAAAGCCTTAACCTTCGGGCGAAGCGCAACGTTAAGCGGTGGGCCAACTGCCTTCTTCTCCAGAAAATCTGCGTTTGGAAGAAGGTTTGGCGGTTTCTGACATTCTCGTAACCACCGTTCGCTTTTTCCCGATGAAGTATTTTTCCTGTCTGTTTCTGAGCGTGGCTTTGTGGGCCTCGCCAGGCCCGGCTGCTACGGCCCAACAAGCTCCTTCGCCCTACAAAACCCGCTTCGCCGTGGACGCGCCCATTACGGTGGGCCTCGGGGCGGCCAGTGGGCTGGGCCTTTATCTGATTCAGCAAAAGAAAGGGCTGACCAACGCCGAACTAGCGGCTTTGGATAAGAACGACGTGCCCAAGTTCGACCGGTTTTCGGCGGGCAATTACAGCCAAAAGGCCCAGACTGCCAGTGACTTCCTGTGCTACGGGAGCTTGGTGGCCGCGCCGGCTCTGCTGGCCCTGAATTCGGATGTGCGCAGCCGCTACGGGCAGGTGCTGGGCCTGTACGTGCAAACGCTCACCGCCACCGACGCCGTGTTTACCCTCACGGTCGGCTCGGTGACGCGCTATCGGCCTTTTTTGTACGGGCCCGATGGCGATGCCAGCCGCAACAGCAAGATTTCCACCAACTCATTCTTTGCCGGGCACACGGCCCACACGGCCACGGCTACATTTTTCGCCGCTAAGGTTTTTCACGATTTCAACCCCGGTTCGGCTGCCGAACCCTTTGTATGGGGCGCGGCTGCGCTGGTGCCGGCGGCCGTCGCGTATTACCGCATCGAGGCCGGCAAGCACTTCCTGTCCGACAACATTGTGGGGTACGTGGTCGGAGCTACGGCGGGCATTTTGGTGCCGCAGCTGCACAAAAAGGCCTCCAACGGCCTGAGCGTGCTGCCCATTCAGGGCCTGACGCCTCAGGGCCACTCGTACAGCGGCCTGCTGCTGGTGAAGCAGCTCTAGCTGCCGAAACGCGATACCAGAGCATTATCCCTTCCTGTGTATAAGTATTTAATAATCAAATACTTATACACAGGAAGGGTTTTATTTGCACGTCTCCTTACGTCGCGTATCAATGATGTAGGCGATTTTCCAGCCCCCGGCCAGCTTCACCAGTTGAAAAGAATCGTAGCCGCAGTGGCTGAACTTGTTGCCCAAATAGAATTCGTAAGGAGCCCACACACTGGCTAAGTTCGCATCAATCAACACTTTATCGAAGCTGATGCGCTCATCCCACACGTCGGGGTGGGGCGTGTCTACGGCTTTCAGAAACTCGTTTGGGCTTTCGACCTGGAGTTGCGGGGTGCCGTTGCGGTTGGCGATGGTGTGCAGTACTGCGCCCGGCGCTAACGCGCTGCGTACCAAGGTGCTGTCGCCCTTGCGCATGCCGTCGAAGAAGGTAGTGACGGTTTTTTCACCGCGGCCGTTTCGGCGGAAGTTGCCTGGGCGAACGCGCTGGCGCTCGTGGTTAGCAGCAGGCCGGAAAGTAAGATTTTGATCATGAACAGCGTACGATTTACTGGGTGGGCCTCAACGACACGCGGGCTGGGTTGGGGTTGCAAAGGGCTAGCCTGGGCATGCGGGCAAAACGGATATTCACCGGAATATTGTTAGTTTTCCATAAATCTTTCTGCCTTCCGGGGTGTTATAGATTCATACCAAAAGCCCACTCCATGCGTACCAAAGGCCTTTTTAACCTCGGACCCGTTTTCGGTTATTTCTTCCGCAAAAACGATCCGAACCGGCATAGCAACTTCAACCTGCGCACGATGCATTTCATCAACAAGCTGAGCATGGCCATGTTCCTGGTCGGCTTCTTGGTGCTGATTTATCGTTGGTTTATTCGCTAAGTCTCTCTGGCAATGAACATTGAGGATTTCCGCGACTACTGCTTGCTGAAACCCGGTGTTGTCGAAGATACCCCCTTCGACCTGGACACGCTCGTGTTCAAAGTCGGCGGTAAGATCTTCGCCCTCACCGACATTAGCACATTTGGAAGCGTTAATCTGAAGTGTGACCCGGAGCGTGCCATTCAGCTTCGTGAGGAGTACGATTACGTGCTGCCGGGTTATCACATGAACAAGAAACACTGGAACACCATCCTCATCGGCACTGGTGTCAGCGACCGCCAGTTGCGGGAATGGGTTGATCATTCCTACGAGTTGGTGTTGAAATCCTTGCCCAAGGCCAAGCGCGAAGCCGCCGCCGGCCCCGAGGAATAAAGCGTTGATTATCCGAATAATAGAAAAGCCCGTGGCATTGCTGCCGCGGGCTTTTTCTATTGTCAGTACCTCACTTGCTGAGCATTGTCCTGTAACCCGCCCGCCTGTCATCCTGAGCTTGCGAAGGACCTTATCACGGCAGAACAGACAAAAAGGCGGTCATGCAGAGCGGAAGCGAAGCATCTTGCTCGCTGACATCAGGTTACCAACTCAACGAAGCGGTAAAGATGCTTCGCTTCCGCTCTGCATGACGTTCTTGTATTGTAAATTATTGATTATTAATGACTTACAGAACAACGTTTACCATGCGGCCGGGAACTACGATTACTTTCTTCGGGGTTTTGCCCTCGCCGAATTTCTCAAATACCTCAGAGGCAAGTACTTCCTGCTCGATGTCGCTGGCGGGCGCGGAGGCGGCGAACGTCATTTTGCCGCGCATCTTGCCGTTGAACGCAATGGGATATTCCACCGTGTCTTCGGCCAGGTATTTCTCCTCAAAAACCGGGAACTGCGCCGTACTAATGCTGCCTGCTTCGTGGCCCAGTTCCTGCCACAGCTCTTCGGCCAAGTGCGGCGCATAGGGCGACAGGATGATGGTCAGCGGCTCCAAAATCGCACGTTTGTGCGTGCTTAGGGCCGTGAGCTCGTTCACGCAGATCATGAATGTACTTACCGACGTGTTGAAGGAGAACCGCTCGATATCCTCCTGTGCCTTCCGAATGGCTTTGTGCAAGGCCTTCAGCTCGGCGGCGGATGGAGCTTCGTCAGTTACAGCCAAAGCACCGTCTTCGGGGTGGAACAAGCGCCAGAGCTTCTTCAGGAAATTCGAAACGCCGCTCATGCCGCTGGTATTCCACGGCTTGAACTGCTCCAACGGGCCGAGGAACATCTCGTACATACGCAACGCGTCGGCGCCGTACCGCTCAATGAGGTCGTCGGGGTTGACTACGTTGTGCTTCGACTTCGACATCTTCTCGACTTCCCAGCCACAAACATAGCGGCCGTCCTCTTCGGTGATGAACACCGCATCAGCGTAGTCTTCGCGCCACTTGCGGAAGGCTTCTACGTCGAGCACGTCGTTGCTATCTACCAAGCTTACATCAGCATGCAAAGCAGTGGTTTCGTATTGATTTTTCTTGGAAAGCGTTACAAACTCATTCGTGCCGTTAACCCGGTACACAAAGTTCGAGCGGCCCAAAATCATCCCTTGGTTGATGAGCTTCTGGAACGGCTCGTTACCGCTCACAAGGCCCAGGTCCTTCAGGAACAAATACCAGAAGCGGGAGTAGAGCAAGTGACCCGTAGCGTGCTCTGCGCCACCCATATATAAATCGACATTGCCCCAATACTGTTCTGCTTCTTGGCCCACGAAACGCTCGTTGTTGTGCGGGTCCATGTAGCGGAGGTAGTACCACGATGAGCCAGCCCAGCCGGGCATCGTGCTCAGCTCGTAATCGTATTGGCCTTTGTACTTCCAGTCCTTGGCGCGGCCCAATGGGGGTTCGCCGGTTTCAGTAGGCTTGTACTCATCGATTTCGGGCAGCACAAGCGGCAAATCGGCTTCGGCCACGCCGTAGGCGGTGCCGTCTTTGTAATAGATCGGGATGGGCTCGCCCCAGTAGCGCTGGCGGCCAAAAATGGCGTCGCGCAACCGGAAATTAACTTTGCCTTTGCCGAGGTTATGCTCTTCCAGCCAGCTAATCAGCTTGTCGGTAGCCTCTTTGTAGGTGAGGCCGTTGATAATGCCGGAGTTGATGTAGCGGCCTTCCTTAGTTGGATCGGCCTGGTGCTCAATGTCTTTCTGGGCGTCGGTTACCTGAATGATGGGCAGGTCGAAGTGCTTGGCAAACAGGTAGTCGCGCTGGTCGCCGGAAGGAACGGCCATCACGGCACCAGTGCCGTAGCCGGCCAGCACGTAGTCGGCCAGCCACACCGGCACGGGCTCGCCGCTGACGGGATTCAGGGCGTAGCTGCCCGTAAATACGCCCGAAACGGTTTTGGTATCGGCCATGCGGTCGCGCTCCGAGCGGTGCTTGCTCTGCGTCACGTAGGCTTCTACGGCTTCGCGCTGTTCGGGCGTGGTGAGCTGTGCAGCTAGCTCATGCTCAGGGGCTAACACCATGAACGTGGCGCCATAAATGGTATCGACGCGCGTGGTATAAACCTTGATGCTCTGGTTTGGGTCGTTCTGAAGCGGGAAGATCACTTCCGCGCCCACTGAGCGGCCAATCCAGTTGCGCTGCATTTCCTTCACCGCGTCCGGCCAGTCGATCATGTCGAGGCCCTGCAACAGGCGGTCGGCGTAGGCCGTGATGCGCAGGTTCCATTGCGGCATCAAGCGCCGCTCGACGGGATAGCCGCCGCGCTCCGAAAGCCCGTCTTTTACCTCGTCGTTCGAGAGCACCGTACCCAGCGCTGCGCACCAGTTTACATACGTATCCGATTGATAGGCAAGACGATACGGATGCACCGCTGCAAGGCGCTGCTTTTCGCTCATCATCTGCCACTGGCCGGCCGAAAACTCGTGGCGATCTTCCTCGTCGCCAGCGGCGCGGATGCCGGCGCTGCCGTTCTGCTCAAACTTGTCGAGCAGCGTTTTGATGGGCTCGGCGCGGTCGGTGTCGAGGTTGTACCAGGCGTTGAACAGCTTCAGGAAGATCCACTGCGTCCACTTGTAGTAGCTGGGGTCGGAGGTGCGCACTTCGCGGCTCCAATCATAGCTAAAACCCAGCGACGACAACTGCTCGATGTAACGGGCAATGTTTTCGCGGGTCGTTTTTTCGGGGTGCTGGCCGGTCTGGATGGCGTACTGCTCGGCGGGCAGGCCAAACGAGTCGAAACCCATGGGATGCAGCACGTTAAAGCCCTGCAAGCGCTTGAATCGCGTAACAATATCGGAGGCAATGTAGCCCAGCGGGTGCCCCACGTGCAGGCCAGCGCCCGACGGGTACGGGAACATGTCGAGGACGTAGTACTTGGGCTTATCCGATTGATTATCAGCCTTAAACGTATTATGTTCTTTCCAGTGGGCTTGCCACTTTTTCTCAATTTCCTCCGGACGGTATGCGGGCATGGGGCTAGGGTTTGTCCATTCGTATATGGATCGCGAAATTACGGGTAATTGCCGTAGCGTGGTAGGGCGGCTCTGCCGAAGCTCTTACAGCACCCGTTGGCCGTTCCAGGTGCCTTCCGTTTTCAGCACCCGGAAACGGGCAAACAACTCTTCTTTGTACCACTGCTCGGCGCGCGTGCGCTGAATGACTTCGCGGTGCAAAGGGCCACGGTAGGCATACTGCTGCATGGCCTCCGCCGATTCCCAGAGGCTAAACGTCGCTTGCCGCACCAACGGCAGCTCGCCCAGCCCGATCGAGGCCAACAGGCCCGAAGCTTCGGCCAGCGCGGTGCTCGTTTGGGGCACAAACTTCCAGAAGCGCGGGGCCTTCAGCAGCCGAATCGAAGCCCGCGTCAGGACCGCAACGGGCCCGTCAGCAGAATCCTTGGCCATTGCTTCTGCTTGATACTCAAAGGGATTGACGCCGTCCCAGAGGCCGTGGGAGCGAAGCGGTGCCAGATACGCCGTCCAGATTTCTTGGCAGCGCCGCTCGTATTTTTGATACAGGGCATGGCCGCCGAAAAAAGCGGCGGCGGCTTCCTCCGATTCCCACACGGCCATCATCCCGTAACGGTGAAAATTGGGCGTCAGGCCAAAACCTTGTCCCTTGCCGCTGCCAAACAGCTTAAAAAAACGCAGCCCCGGCACTCGTTGCAGCTGCGGCGGCGAAGTACCCATCTGGGCCAATCCCCAACGGACGTTGCCAGGCGCTAAGCCAAAAAGCGTAAGGGTGGTGAGCGGAGAAGGCAAGAAGGAAGGGCGTTATACCAAAGTGTAGGCAAATGTAGGAAGGCAGACTCGCGTCTTTGCAAGGGCTGCTCAAACGAAGCCGGTTTGCTGCTAATGCAACAAAAAAGGATCGGAATTGCTTCCGATCCTTTTGTAATCATCAATAAATCAAATACTTATGGATTTACCTTTGCGTGCTCGTCGCCGGTTGGCTGGTAGCGCTCGCCGGTAGTCACGGCTTTTACGTAGCCAAAAGCCCGCACCAACAGGCTGCTGGGCTGATCCCAATACTCGCCGCGGTCGATGTCGATGCGCAGCAAAGCGATGTTCGGATCTTCCTGGCCTTTGGGGAACCAGGCCCGCAGGCCTTCCGACCAGTATTTCTTGATCAGCTCCTTGTCGGATGTGACCGTGGCCTTGCCGGAAATCGACACGTACAGGTTATCGTCGGGTTTGGAATAGCCCAGATTAACGTGGTTTTCTTTGCGAACCTCGTAAATCTTGGCGGAGTCTTTTTCGGTGAAAAACCACAGCGTGCCGTCTTTTTCCGGCTCCTGGGTGTACATCGGGCGGCTATGCAGGGTGCCGTCCTCGTCGTAGGTGGTCAGCATCGCAATCTTGATGTCTTTGATTCTCTCAATCAATTTCGTGACATCATTGCTGACAGCAACTTTTTCGGCCATGACAGGGGTGTTTTGGTAGTGGAGGATAGTCCACAGAAGTACGGCCCTGCTGCCTGAAGGTTCTGTTTCAGCGGGTTCGCCGCCGGTAGAGTACCTTTGAACCCGTGAATTTTCTGGCGCACCTCTACCTTTCCGGCTCCGACGACCCCGACTTGCTCCTCGGCAACTTCATTGCTGACTCAGTGCCCGGCCGGCAACTCGAAAAATATGCGCCCGGCATTCAGCGCGGCATTCGGCTGCACCGCCACATCGACACCTTCACCGACCAGCACCCAGTGGTACGACGCGCCACGCTGCGGCTGCGGGAGGCGGGCTACGGCAAGTACGCCGGTGTTATTTCCGACGTGTTTTTCGACCATTTTTTGGCTCGCAACTTCAGCGAATTTTCCCGCGTGCCCTTGGCCGAGTTTTGCCAGCGCGCGTATGCGCTGCTCACGCGCCGCGCCGCCGAAATGCCTGAGCGGGTGCAGTATTTTTTGCCCTACATGGTGCAGCACAACTGGCTCTTGCACTACGCTGATTTTGAAGGTATTGCGGCCTCTCTTCGTGGCTTGAGCCGCCGCGCTTCGCCGGGCTCCGGCATGGAAACAGCCGTGGAAGAGCTAAAGCGACAGTACGCAGCCTATGAAGCGGATTTTCGGGAGTTTTTCCCGGAATTGCAGGCAGAGGTTGAGCTAAGAGGTTCAACTACTTAATCGCAAGAATTCTTGTGTGAATAACATTGCGCTAAACCCGCGCTAGTGATGGGGGTATACATACTCTTGCATGCATCAATTCTTATCCCATTTGATAAAGAAATACCAATAGTCGTTTCTGGGATCTTCGTACAGGGTGGCCTCACCCCACGCGAAGGTGTTCTTCGCTTGCAGTCCCATTGCAGCCAGTATGGTACGTAATTGCGTATGCTGCTCACTACGGGGCGGACCAGTAGCCAAATCACTTGAGTTAAGGATTATGGAGACACTCTGCACGCTGTGGCTCCGGAAAAGCGCTGAGAGCACCAAGTTCTCATCTGCTTGGTTTGGGGTCGGAACGAAGCCTAGTCTTTCCCATTCTCCGTTTTGGGTTAACGGGCGTAGTGCTCCTTTTCCGCTTAGTTTATCGGTCAGCGACAGCAAAGTTTCGTGCTTGGAAAGCACGATATTGTAAATACTTAGACTCCCAGCGGCAGCATCTAGTGTCATATTCCTTCTAGAGAATTTGAATAAAAAACGGGGCCTATAGCCCCGTTTTTTCAACTCACGAAAGTAACTTCTAATGGTGATGCCCGCCTTCGCCGTGCACGTGTCCGTGCTCTAGCTCTTCCTGCGTGGCTTCGCGCACCGACTGCACCTGGCCGTCGAAGTGCATGACCATGCCGGCGAGGGGGTGGTTGAAGTCCATCTGCACTTCGTCGGAGCCGATGGCGACAATTTTGCCCTGCATGTGGTTGCCTTGGTTGTCGGCCATGGGCAGGTAGTTGCCTACTTGCAGCATTTCCTCGTCCATCTGGCCGTCGATTTCAAATACCTGCTTCGGGATTTTTACTAGGGCTTGCTCGTCGTAGTCGCCGTAGGCTTGCTCGGGCGTGAGGGAGAAGCTAAAGGCATCGCCGTCGCTTTTGCCATCTAGTTGATGCTCAAACTCTTCTGGTAAGCCGCTCTGGCCGAACAAAAAGACCATGGGACTGTCGGCTTCCGCCGATTCGACGAGCACTTTCTGGTTGTTTTCGTCAGTCACGCTCAGGTCGTAGGTGATCGTGACGACTTTGTTGGGGCTGATTTGGGCCATAAATAGGGGTGGACCGCGGTCCGGGTGAGAGGTTGAAAGAAAGGTTTCGGGCGGCTAGTTACGGAAATGACGCCGGATTCGTGGGCATCCTGTCCTTGTTAGATAAGAACCTGGAAATCTTACGTTTTCCTACGCAAGATTTTGGCATTTGGCTAACTGGCTCACGGCTATTGCGTTAAGCAGAACATTAAAACTGATTAACAATCTGTTAGGCTGCGTTACTATAACGCGCAGAGTATCAATCGCTACACCCATGAACCAAACCCTGACCGCGCTGCTGCTGGGCGGCGCTCTGTTGGCCGGCTGCCAGCAAAAGAAAAACACCCCCGAACAAGCCAGCCAGGCCGCCGCTACCGATTCGGCGGTGGCCGCAACCGACGCGGCCGCCCGCGTGGGCAAGCCGGTATTGCTGCACACGCTGCCCGACCAATACAACACGCCCGATGGCCTCGCGCTGGCGCCCAACGGCAGCCTGATCCTGTCCGTTCCGAACCTGGCCGACAACAAATACCCGGCGGTGCTGCTCGAAATGACCGACGACACCATCAAGCCCTATCTGACCAACCTGCCCGTGCAGCCCGATACCAAGCACGCCGCCCCCATGGACTTGGCTTTTGGGCCCGATGGTAACCTCTATTATGCTGAAAATCAGTACGAAAACGACAAGAATTTCAAATCGCGGCTGATGCGCGTGCGCGTGCAAAACGGCAAGCCCGGCGCCGTAGAAACCGTGGTCGACAACTTCGCGCTGGCTAACGCTGTGGTGTGGAAAGGTAATACGATCTATGTGACTGATAGTCAATGGGATATGCCCAACGACGACAAGGGTAGCGCCATTTTGCGTTTCACGCTCGCCGAACTGAACAAAGGCCCCGTGCACCTGAAGCCCAAAATGATGGACCCGCACGTGCTGACTACCTTCACGACGGCCGTGAACGAGACCGGCGTGGACAACGGCGCCGACGGCCTCGACTACGACAGCAAAGGCAACTTCTACACCGGCTCCTTCGGCGATGGCACCTTCTACAAAGTCACGCTCAAACCCGATGGCAGCCTCGCCAAAAAGGAAGCTATGGCGCTGAAAGGCAAGAAGATACCCTGCATCGATGGCCTCATTATCGACCGCACAACCGATAAGGCGTACGTCTGCAATTCGCGCGAAAACGCCATTGAAATCATCAATCTGGCCGATGGCACCGTCACGACGCTGGCCCAAAACGGCGACACCGACGGCCAGAACGGCTTGCTCGATCAGCCCGCCGAAGTGCTGCTGAAGGGCAACCGTTTGTATATCAGTGATTTTGACAAGCCCGAAAAGAAGTTCGTCAACCAGAAGTCCGATGCCCCGCACACGATGTCCTACATCGACGTGCAGAAGTAGACGCAACTACGGGGTAATGCTTATACTCATCATTTATTCTGTAAACCTCTGTATATCTGTGGTTTGTGTAGACTCTATGCACTTGTGGTAACCTCAAGAGTACGCGGCCGGGAAATCCTTTGCGCGCTGACAAAAGCAGACGGTTACGGTTCAGGTGATAGGTAACGGATAAGCTGTTATCTTGAAACAAGTAAGTTTCAGCAGGTTATAACCCCTTGTACCGATGCAGCACCAAGCGACCGCCCTTTCTTTTGCCCGCGAAACCCTGTTGCAGCAAATGGTCGGCACCCCCAGTTGGGATTTGATTGTAATCGGAGGGGGCGCGACGGGCTTGGGTGTCGCGTTGGATGGCATCAGTCGGGGGTACAAAACCTTGTTGTTGGAGCAGGTAGACTTTGCCAAGGGTACCTCCAGCCGCAGCACCAAACTCGTGCACGGGGGCGTGCGCTACCTGGCCCAAGGCAACGTAGGGCTGGTGCGCGAAGCGCTCTACGAACGGGGGCTGTTGCTGCAAAACGCGCCACATCTGGTTAAAAACCAAGATTTTGTAATTCCGAATTACGATTGGTGGGGTGGGCCTTTCTATACCATCGGCCTGAAGATGTACGACGTGCTCGCGGGGCGCTTGAGCTTGGGCGCCTCGGTGCACCTGAGCCGACAGCAAACACTGGAGCGCCTCAGTACGCTGCAGCCGGCGGGTCTGCGCGGCGGCGTGCTCTACCACGACGGCCAATTTGACGATGCACGTCTCGCCGTCAACCTCGCCCAAACGGCCATTGAGCAGGGCGGTACTCTCCTGAATTATTTCGAAGTAAAAAGTCTGCTGAAAGACCCGCAGGGCCAGATAACCGGAGTAACCGCCACCGACCAAGAAACGGGCACCGCGTACGAATTGCAGGCGCGGGCCGTGGTGAATGCCACCGGTATTTTCGTGGATGAAATCCGGCAGATGGACCAGCCGGGTACGCCGAAGCTGGTACGCCCTAGCCAGGGGATACATTTGGTAGTAGATAAATCGTTTCTGCCTGGTAACGAGGCGCTTATGATTCCGAAAACCGATGATGGCCGGGTGCTGTTTGCCGTGCCGTGGCATAATCGGGTGGTGCTGGGCACGACCGATACGCTGCTCAACGCCTACAGCCAGGAGCCCAAGGCATTGGAGGAAGAGATTGAGTTTGTGCTGCGCACGGCCGGGCGCTATTTGGTTCGTGCCCCGAAGCGCAGCGATGTGCTGAGTATGTACGCCGGGCTGCGGCCGCTGGCGGCCTCCCAAAACGGCTCGCAGAAGACGAAAGAAATCTCGCGCAGCCACAAAATCATGGTGTCGGAAACGGGGCTGATCACCATCACGGGCGGCAAATGGACGACGTACCGCCGCATGGGCCAGGATACTATCGACAAAGCCATTGCCTTGGGTAAGTTGCCCGCTGCTGTCAGCCAGACGGCGCATCTACCCATTCACGGTGCCCTGCCGACCGCCGACCATAGCCCGCACCTCGCCGTATACGGTAGCGACCAAGTGCCTTTGCTACAATTGATTACAGATGAGCCGGCATGGGGCGAGAAGATTGACGCCGCGCTGGAATTTCTAAAGGCGGAAGTGGTGTGGGCGGCCCGCTTCGAAATGGCTCGCACGGTAGAAGATGTGCTCGCTCGTCGCGTGCGCATCCTGTTTCTGGATGCCAGGGCAGCTATTCGCGCGGCTCCGGAAGTCGCGGCGCTGCTGGCCCAGGAGCTAGGCCACGATGCGCAGTGGCAACGGCAGCAAGTAGACACCTTCACCCAGGTAGCCCGCCACTATGTATTGCAGGAACAAGCTGCAGCGGTGGGCGTGGAAGACTAAAATCTGCTTTACTAGAGCTACAAGCTAGTTCCCCTCCTTAGCTAAGGAGGGGTTAGGGGTGGTTGAAAGGTTAGAATTAGAATCTAGAACTAGAATTCGTTCTGATAATTGCCAACCACCCCTAACCCCTCCTCAGCTGAGGAGGGGTTAGGGGTGGTGGCCCTGATTTACAATCTTGGCTATAGCCAACTTCAACAGATTCTTGCCTGCATATCACGGGTTTTCGACTTTTTCTTCTTCCTTAGCGATTCCGCAGCTTCCCACTCTCAATCGCTTTGTATGCAGCAATTTATCCTGGCTTTGGATCAGGGAACGACGAGCTCTCGAGCCATTCTGTTCGACCAAAAAGGGCATATCGTTTCGCAGGCCCAGAAAGAGTTTACCCAAATCTTTCCCCGCCCGGGATGGGTAGAGCACGATCCGCGCGAAATCTGGTCGACGCAGGCGGGAGTAGCGGCCGAAGCGACGGTGAAAGCCGGGCACAACGGCAGCAACATCGCAGCCATCGGCATCACCAACCAGCGCGAAACAGTGGTAGTCTGGGATCGCAAAGATGGCAAGCCCGTCTACAACGCCATTGTGTGGCAAGACCGCCGTACGGCCGAATACTGCGACCAACTCAAAGCGGATGGCCACGAAGAAATGATCCGGGCCAAGACCGGCTTGGTGCTCGACGCTTATTTTTCGGCTAGCAAAGTCCGGTGGATTTTGGATAACGTGAAAGGGGCCCGTAAAAAGGCCGCGGCCGGTAAGCTGCTCTTCGGTACCGTGGACACGTGGCTGATCTGGAACCTGACGCAAGGCCAGCGGCACGTAACTGACGTGACCAATGCCTCGCGTACTATGTTGTTAAATATCAATACGTTGGAGTGGGACGACGAGCTGCTGGCCCTTTTTGATATTCCGCGCAGCATGCTGCCCGAAGTGCGGCAGTCCAGCGAAATTTATGGGGAAACCAGCACGACGCTTTTCGCCTCCAAAATTCCGATTTCGGGCATTGCCGGCGACCAACAGGCGGCGCTGTTTGGGCAGCATTGCATGAGTCCGGGCATGGTCAAAAATACCTACGGAACGGGCTGCTTCATGCTGATGAACATTGGCAACGAGCCCAAGCCTTCTCGCAACAACCTGCTGACCACGGTGGCCTGGAAGCTCAACGGGCAAGTGCAATATGCGCTGGAGGGCAGCATTTTCATTGCCGGGGCCGTGGTGCAGTGGCTGCGCGACAACATGGGCGTGATCCGCACGTCGGCACAAGTTGAAAAGCTGGCCCGCCAGGTCAGCAGCACCGACGGCGTATATTTTGTGCCCGCCTTTGCCGGCCTGGGCGCTCCTTATTGGGATCCCTACGCCCGCGGCACCATCTTCGGCCTGACGCGCGCCACCAAAGCCGCCCACGTGGCCCGGGCAGCGCTGGAAGCCATTGCCTACCAAACGATGGATGTGCTCAAGGCTATGGAAGCCGATTCAGGCCTGTCGATCAAGGAGTTGCGCGTCGATGGGGGTGCCACAGTCAACGAGTTGCTGATGCAGTTTCAGGCCGACGTGCTCGATACCCAGGTGGTGCGCCCCAAGATGACCGAAACGACTGCGTTGGGTGCCGCTTACCTCGCGGGCTTAGCCGTGGGATACTGGCGCGACGCGGACGAAATCCAGCAGCTCGGCCAGGCCGACACCGTTTTCAACCCCAAAGCCGATCGCGACGGCATTGCGGCAGGCATCAGCAACTGGCACCGGGCTGTGCAGGCGCTGCAAGTCTGGTCGGGTGCTTCGCAACCCATTGTTTCACAAGTACTTACTGAAACTAAATGACGCCCTTCGCCGCCGAATTTGTGGGCACTGCTCTCCTGATATTGATTGGCGACGGCGTGGTGGCCAACGTCGTGCTAACGGATACCAAAGGCCACAACAGCGGCTGGATCGTGATTACAACAGCTTGGGCACTAGCCGTTTATGTGGGAGTGGTGGTGGCGGGGCCGTACAGCGGCGCCCACCTCAACCCGGCCGTGACCCTGGGGCTGGCGGTGGCCGGCAAGTTTGCCTGGGCGCTGGTGCCGCAATACATCGGGGCGCAATTTGCGGGTGGTTTGCTGGGAGCCGGCTTGGTGTGGCTGCTCTACAAAGATCACTTCGACCGCACCCGCGAGCCGGCCCTGCAACTGGCCGTGTTTTGTACCGGCCCAGCCATCCGCAACCACCGCCTGAACCTGATCAGCGAAATAATTGGCACGTTCGTGCTGATGCTGACCGTGTTGTACATCACCGGCGCCGAACTTACGGCCACGCATGCGGCCGTAGGGCTGGGCTCGGTAGGAGCCTTGCCGGTGGCGTTTCTGGTGTGGGCGATCGGGTTGGGGCTGGGCGGCACGACGGGCTACGCCATCAACCCCGCCCGCGACCTTTCGCCGCGCTTGGCGCATGCGCTGCTCCCGATCCGTGGCAAGGGTTCCAGCGAGTGGTCGTATGCCTGGATTCCCATCGTAGGGCCGGTGATAGGGGCCGCCCTAGCCGCCCTGACGTTTCTGCAACTCCAGTAAAAGCCTATCCGGAAGCGGTAGTATTGCCGGACTTATAGCAAGGTGTTTGGCCGGTTATCATGCGTGCATTCTCGACTACTTTTCTGTTGCTGACAAGTTTAAGGCTGATTTCAACCCAATGCAGCTCTCTTACACCTGCTGCCTCCACCGCCGAAACCGATTTAGCGGCGGAGCCTAAGCCCAGTGCTACATGATTACTGAGCTTACAGGCCATCTCCACAACTTAAGCCACTTGCACAATATCAATGGCTGGGTGTCTGCCCAAAACAGCACGGCCGGCCTGCAACCTGTTGAGTTTTAGATACTTAGCTAAAGGTCGATAGATTTTGGTGGTTTCTGAGTGTGCAAGGGATTGTCGTCAGAAAATCAGATTACAAAAAAGCCCTAACCTTGCTGGTTAGGGTTTTTTTGTAATAAATTGATTGTCAATGCGTTATATTGATCGCTTATAGTGAGCGAGTTCGGGTAACATAGAGTGGCAACCCTACTGCATCTCCCAAGCCGTGCGGTATGCGCCAATGCTCTCGACATAGTCGAGAAAGTTTTTGTAGAACTCGTGGCGGCCGAGCGTGCCGGAATCGCCGACGATGAGCAGCTTGCGGCGCGCGCGCGTCATGCCGACGTTCATGCGGCGAATGTCGGAGAGAAAGCCAATGTCGCCTTGGTCGTTGCTGCGCGTCATGGTGATGCAGATGATGTCGCGCTCCTGGCCCTGAAACGAATCGACGGTGCCGACCGACAGCAGGCGGTGCGTTACCATTTCGGCTAGCTCCGGAATCTCTTCCACTTTGTCTTTCAGGTAGTTAATCTGGGCGCGATACGGCGCGATGACGCCCACCGTGAGCAAATCTTCCAGGTGATCTTCGGGTACGTACACGCGCAACAATTCCGACAGACGGCGTAACAGCAAGTCGGCCTCCTCAGGGTTGGCAACGGAGCGGCTTTCGGCAATACCCAGTTCCTGGAAGCCAAAGCCGGCCGTATCCAGAAACTCCACGGCCAGGTCGGGGGCGAAGCGCAGGTCGTAGTCGGGCAGGTCGGCGTGCGCCACGCTGGGCGCGGCCACCAGCTTGCCGTCGTAAAATTGCTCCGAGCTAAACTCCATGATCTGCTCGTGCATGCGGTACTGCACCTGCAACATGCGCGACGCGTCGGGCTGGCGCAGAATGCATTTTTCAAACAAGGTTTCGCGCAGGCCATCGCGGGCAGCTTGCTCGCTTTTCACGGTGGGCGGCAGCTGGCAGTGGTCGCCGGCCAGCACCACGCGGTTGGCCTTCGTAATTGGAATCCAGCAGCCAGGCTCCAGGGCTTGGGCCGCTTCATCGATGAAAACCGTTTCGTACGTCAGATGCCGGATCGCGCGGTTGGAAGCGCCTACTAATGTGCATGTTATGACTTGCACCTGATCCAGCAGGTTTTCGGTGATGTAGCGCTCCAGTTGATCCGATTCCTGTAGCATCTGGTGGGCCTGTTCCTTGAGCACGCGGCGCTGTTCGCGCTCTTCGTAGCCGAAATGACGCTTGTATTTGCTGGCCATTTCGCGGTACTGCTCCGCCGTTTGCCGCATCGACTTCAGCTCACTGTAGCTCTTGTGCGACATAATTTGGGCGTCGAGCGTGTGTTGCAGCAGCAAATCCGACACCCGCGACGGGTTGCCCATCCGGATGACGTTGACGCCGCGCTCGGCCAGTTTTTCGGTCAGCAAATCCACGGCCGTATTCGAGGGCGCGCACACCAGCACGCGGCGCTCGCGCCGGATGGTTTCCAGAATAGCCTGCACCAACGTCGTGGTTTTGCCCGTGCCCGGCGGGCCGTGAATAATGGCCACATCCTGCGCGGCCAGCACGTGCCGCACCGCCGCCAGCTGAGACTCATTAAGCGGACTCGGGTAATACAGCGTGGCTTCCGAAGCGGGCTTGTAACGGGCTGGGCGGGCACCCAGCAGCACGTCGCGCAGCTCCGCCAAGCGCGATTCGTAGGCGCCCATCACCTTGCCCAAGGCGTATTCCATCTCGCGGTAGCTCACCTCGTCGAAGGTCAGGTCCACGCCCAGCTTGCCCTCATCTACCCAATCGGGCAGATCTTCTTTGTTGGTGGCGAGCAGAATTTTGTTGCGCTTAACGCTGGTAATCACGCCGTTGAGCGTGGGGCGGTCGGAGCCGGCACGGTTGGGAATATTACCGAAAAGTGCCGCGTTTTTGCCTACCTGAAACAAGTGCAGGCTGCTTTGCGAGGCCGGGCGTTCGAGTTCGAGGACGAGCTTGCCCCCGAAGCCAATGTCTTCTTTGGTGATGGTAACCGGGTACCACGTCAGGCCGCGGTGCTGACGCTCGGCAATGGTGGTTTTGGCGCTGCGAATCTTGAACTGCTCCAGGTCTTCCTGCTGCTCAAGTTTGAGCAAGGCCTGCACTTTACGCAGCTCTTTTTCCAGCGCGTAAGGGTCGGTGTATGTGGTTTCGGACAAAAGAATGAGTAGTTGGGATTCGTTGGTAACAACGAAAACGGCAAAAGGGTGGCTTAAGGTCGAGGAGAAAATTAATTTTGGCTACCTAAGCGAGTTCTGCGCAGAGGCGTCTGGAACCTTAGCAAGTTATGCCAATGAATCCGCCCAAATCAATTGGATTACTACGAAAATTTGTTTCAACTGCCCGCTCAGTCACTACGGGGCAGGTTAGCTTACCGCTTGGCATTATGCGGTTAGAGAGAAATTTATACTGGTTAGCGCAGTACGATATCAGGCCCCTGAGCGATGAAGAATTGAAAACTGTAAATGCTTATTGTTCTCGCATTAAAGAATTTCCTATTGAGCAGGAAAGAACTTATTGGGAACCTAACACATTGCAGAGCTTAGACGAGAAACTTGAGCGCATAACTGCCAAATACCAACCTAGGCTTTTGAGCATTCTGGTTCGAATTGTAACTGAAACAGCTTAAGTTAATCCCAGCCACGCATTCACCAAAATGCTCAGAATGAGTACATTTCTGCCTGAAGGGTACGTTTCTACTCAAAAAAATCACTCGAATCCGTTTGGCTGAAGTACTTGTTCAGCGTGCCTAGATCCGCGAAAACGGGGCCGACAATGCGAAGAAAGTGCTGCACGGTTTTTTCATCATCGGCCAAAAACAGCAGGCGCGCCGCGGTCGAATAGCCGCTTACGTGGTCCAGCAGCTCCGGTGCTTCTTCCTCCAGCATCGTGGTGATGTGCTCTTCCCACGACAAGCCGCTGCCGCCAAAACCGTATTTTTCAAACAGGTAGAAATACCCTTCCAGCGCCGCATCCGCTTCGACGTCGGCCGTGATGCCCCACAGAAATTCTTCCGTGCGCAGGTGTTCCGGAAGGCGGTAAACTTTGAAAGGGAAAGTGTTTTCCATGGGGAAGCAAAAGGTTATTCCGAGAACTCCTCGCCGCAATTTCGGCATTGGTAGAGGGTCGTGCCGGCGTAAAAAAGGCGTTTCAGCCACGAGGTGCGCGGCACGGGCCACGCGTCGGGCGAGCCGCAGCGGGGGCAACGTTGGGGCAACGGCTCGGTGCGCTTGCGCTCAAACTCCGCCAGTATTTCCTGGGCGGCCACCGTTTCGTCGGCTTCAATCAGAAGCTGGTAATACAGCCCGTCGCCAAACGGCAGCGACGGCGGTCCGCACGTCTTGACCAACGACACGATCTCGGCGTCGAGCAGTTGATTGTACAGCCCCACCGCTTCGGCGTAAGTCAGGTAATTGGCAGCCGGGACGAGCATTTTTTAGGTATATTTATAAATAATTGATTGTCAATTATTTATGTAATAACGCAGAAGTGCCTGCTACCGGCGATTTCGGCGGGCGGGTAGTTTGCTGCGCAGGCGGTATACGTACAGCAGCAAGGCCGCACACAGCAACGCCAGCACCGCGGCCAGTAGTTCGCGGCTGGTGCGGGCCTGGGTGGCTTCGGCGGCAGTTTCCTGGGCCTCGCGCAGCTTGGCCTCGCGCTGTTTATCGCGTTCCTTGAGGTTGTCGATCTGGTTTTGCAGGTCGTAGAAGCGCTGGCGCGTGGAGGTTTGGTCGCCCTGGGCGACCGAAATCTGTTGTTCGGCTTGTGTTTTTTCGGCGACGATGGCCGCCGTGCGGCGCAGGGCGCTTTCCTTCACGGCCTGCACCACTTCGGTATCCTTGCGGATGATGCCTTTGAGGGCATCAACCACGTCCTGCAAATCCTTTTTGGAGGGCTTGTTGCCGAACAGGCTGTTGCGCTGGGCATTGGCTTCTTCGTACTGCCGCACCAGGGCTTCGCGCTCCCGAATCAGGCGCGGCACGGGGTCTTCGGTAGGCGGGGTGGGCTGCTGGGCCGCCGCGGTAAATGCGGTGAAAAACAGGAATAACAAAGGCAAAAAACGGTGCATCATGACGCAAAGTAACATGGAAGCGGCTAGTCGCGCACTTGTGGCACGCAACCAAGGGGCGTTGGGGCCCTATCGAACGAATGGAAGCGGCAAATTCGCGCCGCTGCCTTCAGCCCTTATTTGTGGGCCGGCGCGAACGGGCGCGTCCAGAGCAGCACCGCCGCGGCGGTGCTGGCCGTAAGAAAGCGCAAATCACTCTGCAAACCGCTTTTCAGCCAGATTTTACCCTGTGGCGTTTGCAAATCGACCAGCGCAATGGGCTCGTTGTGGTAGATGATTTCGTAACCCACAAACTGCGGAGCGGGCAAAGGTTCGGGGGCACCCGTTTGGGGATTCGGGGCCGTGCGGCGCACATCCTGCCGGATGGCCAGCAGCACGCGGTCTTGGTCGCCGACGAGGCCTACCGTGGCCGGTACGCTGGTGGCCGTTTCGGGAGTGGGTATGTCGCTGCCCAGCAGGATGTTCCAGACGTTCGTGGAGTCCAGGCGTGGGCCCAGAATAACGCCCGTGAAGGCTTCGGCGTGCGACCTGGCAAATGTGGCTGCATCCTTTCCCCACAGCGGCGACAGCGTTTGAAGCTCCCGGTTGCTGACGTTTTTGGCCCCGTAAAAATCCGCCCAGTGCGTTGTGCGGTCGTGGATGGAGAATTGCAGCTTATTGGGCGCATTTTTCAGCCGCGCCACGTAGGGCAAATCCAGTACATCGAGTACCGGCGAACCGCCCGTGCCCGTGCGCAACTGCGGCCCGCCCAGCGGCCGCGACGGCGACCAACCGCGGCGAAGCTGATCGGTCTGGAAGTCGCCAAACGACACTTTGTGCTCAAACGTCCATTGCGCCAAGCCTTCTACCGGCAACTCGTCGGCGCCCGCCGCAAAAGCCGGAGGTGCCACCGCCGACTGCACCGCCGCGACTCCACAACCAGCCAGAATGCATAAAACCAGCAGGATCAGCGGGGTCAGTCGTTTCATAGGGTGCCAAAATAGGAGTGGGGAAAGCCAAACGGTCGGGGCCCCAAATTTGACACAAAAAAATCAAGCTACCATCCAATTTGCCAAGCGCTAGGCATCGCTGCCTCTCGCGATCGCCGCTTACCCACCTAGCGCGGGCACCGGTTGGCGCATCTCCTTGACCTTGTGCTTGTAGAAATAAATAATCAGGATGGGCAGCAGCGTCAGCTCGGCTACTACGCCGAAGAGCAGCGTCAGGCCGATGAGCAGGCCCACGTAAAATGTGCCGTCGAAGGAGGAAAAGATCAGCGTCGAAAAGCCGCCTACCAGAATCAACGACGTAACAATCACAGCTTTACCGGCCATCAGGTAAGTCTTGCGCACCGCCTTGAACAGGTTGGGCTCGTGTTGCAACGTCAGCTTTAACTTGCTGATAAAGTGGATGGTATCGTCGACGGCAATGCCAAAGGCGATGGTGAAGATGATGCTCGTGCTGACCTTCATGCTTACGCCCGCCAAGCCCATCACCCCGGCCACGATCAGAATGGGTACTAAGTTGGGAATGAGCACGATAGCGGTCATGCGTAACGAGCGAAACAGCGCCAGCACGATGATCGTGACCATCACAATGTCGATGCTCATGCCCGAGATCATGTTCAGGGTCAGGTTTTCGTTGTTCTTGTCGATGAGGTTGGCCGAGCCGGTGAGGCGCGTGCGCACGACGGTCGAGTCGGTTTGTTGGCGCAGAAACCGGCGCAGATTGGCGTTGAGCGCATCGGCTTTGATGCTGCCTACGTCGGGCATGCGGCCGGTGATGCGACCCTCGTGACCGTCGGGCAGCGCCAGCGCGCGGAACTCTGGCTTTTTACGGAATAGCTTGATTTTGTTGACGATACGCTGCAGCTCCGTTTCCGAATCCGGTAGCCGGTATTCTTCCACCAAGCCGCCGTTGAGCGCCTTCCGCACCGATTTGACGATGGTAACCGGCGAGGCCAGGAAGTTCAGCCCGTAGTCGCGCTGCAAATAGGTTCCGATGCGCTCGGTTTGGCGCAGCACAGCAAGGTCGTACACGGTGCGGTCGCCGGCGGGCTGTAAATCCAGCTCAAAAGGCCGCACGCCGGCAAAATGCCGCTCAAAAAACCGGAAATCCAGCTTCACCGGGTCGTTCTTCGACAGATCATCTAGCAGCGCCGAGTTAATCCGGATTTGCATGGCTGAGGCAATGGAAGTGGCTAATATTAAGCCACTTACCGTTACCACCAAGCGGCGGCGGGCCAGCACCGTGCGGAACATGCGCCCCAGCACGCCATCCCAGCTGTGGCCCTGCGACCGGGGCACGCGCAATTGCGGCTTTTTCAGGAGCATGAGCATGGCCGGCAGCAGCGTAAACGACAGCAAAAACGTGAGCAGCACGGCAATGCCCGTAAACAGGCCAAAGTTGTAAATCGGACGTATCGTGCTGGTCATCAGCGTGAAAAAGCCGATGCTGGTGGTCAGAGCCGAAAGCCCCGAGCCAAACCCCGATTCTTTTAAGGTAATCAGCAGGGCTTCGCGCTTGGCCGTGCCATAGCCCAGCTCCGTTACGTAGCGCGTGATGATGTGAATGGTGTCGGACATGCCTACCACGAACAGCATAACCGGCAACAGGGCCGTCATCAGATCGATGCTCACGCCGCATGCCGACATCAGCCCCAGCCCCCACAAAATCGCGCCCAGCACTACTACCAGCGGCAACACTACGCCCCACCACGTACGAAAAGTAAACCACAGCAACACCGTCACGAGCACCACCGACAGCGACATAAACACCACCAGCTCGCGTTGCAGCCTATCGACGAAAATGGACTGGGCAACCAGCTTGCCGGCCAAGTGGTACTGATTCTCCGCGAAGCCCTGCCGCGCCAACTCGGTGCGCACGGCTGCGAGCATGGAGTCGCCGGGCGGCTTGCTGAGGTTAGGCGAGGTCTGGAACAAAATCGTGACGGCGCGGGCATCGCGGGCAATGAGGTTGTCGACGAGGCCCGGCGTGCGGTACACCAGCGCCGAATCGGCGGCGCGGCGGGCGGGCTCGGCAGGGTGGAGGTACGGCACGTTGAACATGCCCAACCCTTCCACTACCGGATTGGTAGCGTTGGTGGGCGAGGTAACATGCTCAATATGTGGCCGTTGCTGAATAAAGCGCGTGAGCGAATCAACGCGCGTCAGAAATTGTGAATCGAAGACGGTGCGGCCCGCCGGCGCTTCCAGTCCCAGCAGCACGTAATCGTTGTCGTTGCCGAAGCGCGCCGAATACTTCTCGTAATAGGCCAGATCGGGGTCGCCGGCCGGATAGAAATCGTTGAAATTGTAGTTGAAGCGCAGTTGCGCCACAAAATAGACGCTCAGGCCGGTGAGCAGCACCAGCACGAGCAGAGTAAGATGACTGAGTTTGCGAAGCGGCATGAGCACGGAACCGCGAAGCAGTGCTTCGCGCGGGTAAAAAGTAACGGTTCTTCCGCCCGGCAGGAGCCGCACGGATGGGGCCGCGAGCGTTGAAATCGCGGGGCGTTTCGTACTTTAGGGTCGGCGGAAAACCGGTACGAAGACGTAGTCAAGCCAACCGCGCCCCGCCGGCTTTTGTTTCCTCATCCTTAGATTATTCCCCATGAAAAACGTTCTGTTGGCCCTCGCACTTTTCGCTTTCGTTGGCACCGCTTCCGCCCACGGCGACAAAGACGGCAAAAAAGGCAAAAAGGAATCTTGCGCCATGAAAGGCACCGACGCCTGCTGCATGAAGAAAGGCACCAAAACAGCCGCGGTAAAAGCCAAAGCCGCCACTACGGAAACGGCTGCTGCGAAGTCACTGTAAGTATCAGTAATCTTAATGCTGTCAAGAAAAGACCACTTCCAACTAGGTGGTCTTTTCTTGACAGCATTATTTGTTCTAGTGCTGTTCTATTAGGTATTGAAAATTGATATAGTGCCTTGCTTAGAAATAAGGATACAAATGAAAAAGCTTATCAGTATTTCGTTATTGGGTATTCTATTGTCATGTAATAATCTCAGTAATAATAGAGTAAATACAAGTACCTCGTCAAAGGTGGCTTCCGCCACAACAAGTAAAGAGGCTACATCACACAATATTAAGTCTAAGAGCAAAACGCTGGGCGACAGCTTAAACAGGAAGTTACTTGGTATTTGGGCGGCCGAAGGATCAGAAAATGCGTCTTTCGAAATCACCAAAGACGCATTCTATTATCCGGAGCATTCAGCATCTTATACGTACGCTATCTTAGGAGACAGCCTCAGAATAAAGTATGATGATTTTGACGGAAATTTTTCATTCAAGCTCAGGGGTGATGACATTCTTGTTATCTCAGGAGATGACGGTGAACATCTATTTAAGCGCATGAATTAATGGTAAGTATTGACATTCAAGTACTTTATAAGTATTTGTTTATCAGAGGACTATAGAAAAATTAGCCTTCGTTATGGCTGCTTTTTCTATTTTTGATTCATATCCACTCGATCCCGGTTCCTACTTACTATGCAGCAATATCTCGACCTCATCCGGCACATCCTCGACCACGGCACCCAGAAAACTGACCGAACCGGCACGGGTACGCTCAGCGTGTTTGGGTACCAGATGCGGTTTGATTTGCAGCAAGGCTTTCCGTTGGTAACCACCAAAAAAGTGCACCTGCGCAGCATTATTCACGAGCTGCTGTGGTTTCTGCGCGGCGACACCAACACGCAGTACCTCAAGGAGAACGGCGTAAGCATCTGGGACGAATGGGCCGACGCCAACGGTGAGTTGGGCCCTGTGTACGGCAAGCAATGGCGCAACTGGCCTCGGCCCGACGGTTCCCACGTCGACCAGATCAGCGAGGTGGTGCGCCAGCTGCGGCAGTCGCCCGATTCGCGCCGCATTTTGGTATCGGCCTGGAACGTGGCCGAGCTCGACCAGATGGCCCTGATGCCGTGTCATGCCTTGTTTCAGTTTTACGTGGCCGACGGTAAGCTTTCGTGCCAGCTCTATCAGCGCTCAGCCGATGTGTTTCTGGGCGTGCCGTTCAACATTGCCAGCTACGCGCTGCTGACGCTGATGATGGCGCAAGTCACGGATTTGCAGCCCGGTGAGTTTATCTGGACGGGCGGTGATACGCATCTGTATTCTAATCACTTAGAACAGGCCCGCTTGCAACTTACGCGCACGCCACGCCCCTTGCCGCAGATGCATCTGAACCCCGAGGTAAAGGATATTTTTGAGTTTAAATACGACGACTTTAAGCTGAAGAATTACGATCCGTGGCCGGCCATCAAGGCGCCAGTCGCGGTATAAGTCGGTCGGTTCGCACATACTGACCGGCAACCTTCGTGCGTTATCACAGTAAAAAGGGCGTATCCAGCCCGTTGGACAGTGTTGACGTATTCGAAGGTTATGAACGTAAAATCTTTACTTACAGCGATTTGCAACCCGGCTCGGATGCTGGCGGTCGGGTCCTTGCTACTGGCAGCGCATGCCGGTCAGGCCCAAAACTCATTCAACGTCTGGGAAGCCAAGCCCGTTACCAAGCCTGAACCGGCCGCCCGGCCGGCTCGCAAAGCTGCGCCGGCTGCAGCCCCGTTGGTTGCTCCCGCGGCTACGCCCGCTCCGGCATTCGCCCCCGCGGCGGCCACGGCTCCTAACAACGCTCAAGCATTGCCGAAAGCCCGCCGCAAAACCCAAGATTCGTTGCAGGTAGCCAAAGGCTATTCGATGACGTTGCGCCGGGGATTAGGCGAGCGGTTGCGCCGAAACCGCTACAGCAAAGCCGATTCGGCCTATTATATGTTTACGTGGCAGCATCTACACTACCCATCGGCGGCCTTACATGCTGGCCTGGCGGGGCAGGTGATGGTACGCCTCAACGTGAGCCCAGCCGGCGACGTAACCAATTCGGAAGTGACGGGCACGAGCATTCAGCAGGAAAGCCAGGCTGACAAAGGTGCCTCGGCCGCGGCTGGCAAGGAAGCCATGCAGCGCAGCGCCAAAGAGTTGCTGTGGCGGCTGCGCTTCGAACCTGCCTCGGGTGCTACTCAGGAGGAAATACCAGTTCGGTATGTGTTGCAGTAATTTTACATAAATACTTGATCATAAGGTATTTATGTAAATAAAGTTGAAGTTACGAATACCAGCCGAAAGCAGATCGCCAAAGAACTTCCGGCGACACGACTGCAACGCTCAGGATTAATAGTGGGTCTGCATGGGCAGCCTTCCGGGTGATGGAAAACTGGTCTTGCTGCCGGGCTGTGTGTTACCGTAGCGCACCCTGAAGGCGTAAACGCCGATTGTGTCCGGCAAATGCAACCAAGTACCCCAAGAAGCGGTTGAGGCAGTAATTGCTTGATTCTAACGATGCTATGTCCTGTTGAGGCGTCCCCAGCATAAGCTGGTCCGGCAGAACAAAGCACAACCAACGCTAACTCACGAAAAGCATGAGAAAGAGGTTTATCGTTGTGATAGGGGTGGCCATGATGTTGGCAGACCACGCAGCGCAGGCGCAGAACAGTTTCAATCAGTGGACGGCTGCCCCTCCCGCACCCATTACGCCTTTGGCCAAAAAACAGCGGTCGGCACCCAAAACGGCGCCTGTTCCAATCATTACGCCTCCTCCGGCTCCTGCGGCCGCCCCGCTAGCAGCGGCTCCTCCGGTTGCTTCAACGCCGGTGGTAAAACAATCGAAGCTGCTTAAGCGCGGACTCACCATGCGGATGCGGGAAAACCGTCCGTTGTCTGAAGACAGCGTTTCAATGGTCTTTTTCGCCCAAAACAGCGAGTACCCGCCCGTCGCCATTCAGGCCCGTGCCCAAGGCAAAGTAATTATCAAGCTGAAAATTGCACCAAGCGGAGAGGTGAGCAGTACTTCGGTAGTGGCCATGGAGCCACGCTCGCTGCCAGGGTGGGACAACAAGGTTCCGGCTTCAGCCATGCAAGCGCTTGCCTCAGAGGCACAACGGGTGTTCCAGATGCTACGCTTTGAGCCCGCCACCAAGACTACCGAAGAAGAATTGATGGCAAATTTTTCGTTGCAGTAGAGTCACTTGTACCATAAATCATTGGCTAAAGGCTACTGCTCAAGTAGTTATGTATACTTGGTTTTGAAATATTTGATGAGGTTATACAGCATTATCAAAAATAGTATTCTGCATAGTTGAGTTGATTGATATTTCCATTATTTTAGCGATAAATAGTACAATAATTATTCATATATGTATTAATAAACGACGATTGGTGGCTTTGAAAAATTAAATAAACTTTAATAAGTGCAACTATAGGGGATATTCATTTTAGCTGTTATGTTTGTCCATATGCAATGGTCATCGGCCGAAAAACCCTCCCCTCTGAACTCAATTCTTTCGCGGAAACATCGCGCCTGGATCGCTCTATATGCCCTCGACGGTACGTTTCAAGCGCGTGATGAGGTATTGCACCTCAACAACGTAACCGAGGCCGACCTACTCGAATTTGAGGAAAGCTGGTTGCGTATGCGGTTCCGGAATCAAGAGCTAGCGCACGTCTGTGCATAGAATTATGCCAAGAGCGCGTTGAGTACACTATGATTGATGCTTGAAAATAGCACTTTACCTACTTGCTTTAAAATACGTATTCCAGCAATATTAGCTGTAAATACAACTTCGGCCTGTAGAAGTGCCTCTGGCTCGTACAGTCCTTCTGCACACGGAATAGCCAGCTCACGGGCACGCTGAAGAAAGTAAGCCCGGCGTACGCCCGCTATGCATCCTGTTTCGAGGGATGGCGTGTACAAACAGCCGTTACGCACCCAGAATATTGCGGCCGACACGCACTCGGCCACGCAGCCAGCACCGTCCAGCAAAATCAATTCGTCCAGTTCGCGCTGCTGCCGCTCTTGTGCCGCCAGCACGTACTGCAGTGCGTTGGGCCCTTTGCAAAAAGATACCGTTGAAAAAGCAGTGCGCACACGCTGCGCAAAATCTGCCTTGTTCACCACTGATTCAGCGGGCTGAAAGGGCTGCGCCGTAACCACAAATTCTGCCTCCGCCGTTGTAGGGGCGTATAACCCGCCGCCGGCCCGCCAGAATTGCAGCCGCAGCCGCGCCGTGGTAAGCTGTTTTGCTTCCACGAGGGCGCGCAGCATATCCTGCAGATCAGTTTCGGTGGTTAGTGCAGTGGGCAACTGTAGGCTCAAAGCCTGCGCCGCTTGCCGCATGCGGGCCATGTGGTAAGGTAGAAGCTGTACTTTGTAGTCGTCCCAAATCAGCGTTTCGAAAAACCCGTCGTTGAATTGCAGCCCGCGGTTGGGCAGGGGCAACGCAAACGTAGCTTCCGGCACCAAATGGCCGTTGTGGAGCAGATACATAGCAATAAATTGTGGGCTTGGTACCTGCGCAAGCTAAAGCTTCCGCTATACTAAAACGTATTTCTTGCCCGGCAGCGATTTGACCACCCCGCGAAACTCCAACCCCAACAATAAGCTAGCTACTTGATTGACTGGTAGTTGGGTTTTCCAGCTAAGGTTGTCCATGAGCTCTTCCTTGGCGGCCATCAGCACCTCCACGAGGCGGAATTCTTCCTCTGAAAAGTCGGCGGCCTGGTAGGTGGGCGTGGGCTTGAACTTGCCGGTCTGATGCAGTGCCGCATCCCAATTGAGCAGTTCTTCCAAGTCTTTGGGTTCGCTATAGAGAGCCGCTTTGTGGTCTTTGATCAGGGCGTTGCAGCCCTCAGACGCGGGCTGCCCGATGTTGCCGGGCACAGCCAGCACATCCTTGTTGTAGCCCAGCGCGATTTCGGCCGTAATCAGGGCGCCGCCTTTTTTTGCCGCTTCCACTACCACCGTGCCGTCGGCAAGGCCGGCAATGATGCGGTTACGCGCCGGGAAGTTGTATTTGTCGGGCTTGGTGCCGAACGTAAACTCCGTCAGCAGGCCGCCTTGGGTGAGCATCTTTTCGGCCGTTTTGCGGTGCGTCGGTGGATAGATCACATCCAGCCCAGTGGCCATCACGCCGATGGTTTCCAATCCTTCCTGCAGGGCAGCGCGGTGGGCTGCAATGTCGATACCATAGGCTAATCCGCTAATAACTAAAGGATTATGCGAGGCAATACCTTTGACGATGCGCTCGGTCTGCTCACGACCGTAGTCGGTAGCCTGGCGAGTGCCCACGAGCGCGACCGTTTTGGGATGGTTCAGGTTGCTGGTGCCTTGGTAGTACAGCAACGCCGGCGCATCCGGAATCTGCTTGAGGCGGGCAGGGAAGGCTTTGTGCGTGTAAAAAAGCAGCTGTACGCCATCTTTTTCCGACTGGCGCAAGATGGTTTCGGCGCGGTTGAGGGCAAGGGTGCGCTCGCCTCCGGTGAGCGTGGCCACCATCGCGGGGCCTACGCCCGGAATTTTGCGCAGCCGGCCGGGTGGCGCCATCAGCACGTTTTTGGCCGAGCCGCCATAACTCATTAATTGCCGCGTCAGCTGCGGCCCGATACCGGGGAAAAGCGTAAGAGCAACCTCGTGAAATAGATCCTGATTAATTACTTGCACTTTGTTGATAATTATTCTGAATAAGATTTAAAAAGAAACCTTCGCATTACCCAAAGCATAGGTATAGCGCCAAGTAAGACTCCAATAAAGCGTGCTGTTTGGTGATGTTTAACTTGCAAGCGCACCCCCAATCCTAATAAACAAAGTAGATAAATAGCTAAGATAAACCTGCTTACTGTTTCTTCGGACGAATAATCTCCATTGGTTTTGTCTCCCATTATAGGAAGAAGAGCTACAAACGCTGCTACGATGTCAATCAGTAGCACCAACGCAGTTGTTGATACAACTACACCAAAGGCATTTAGGTGTTTCCTATGATGAGGGTCCACCTACCCCTGCGATTTGGCGATGGCATCCAGCTCTTTGCGCATGGTGGTAAGGAAGGTGCGTACCTTTTCCAGCGACTGAATTACGTCGATTTTTTCCTTGAGCTGTGGGCCTTTTTGCTTGAGCAGGTCGCGGGCGCCGGGAATGGTAAAGCCGCGCTCTTTCACCAAATGATAGATGGTGCGGAAAATATCAACGTCCTGATGCGTGTAGAGGCGGTTGCCCTTTTTACTCTTGCGCGGACGCAATTCCTCAAACTCGGTTTCCCAAAAGCGAATCAGCGACGGGGCCACCTTGAACTGGGCCGCCACCTCGCCGATGGTGAAATACTGCTTTTCTATATCGCGCTCTTTATAAGGCATGGTCGTACGCTTTGGAGGCTTAGAAGCTGCGGGTTGCAGGCAATGTTCGAACCGCGCCAACAACACGCAAGCTAAAGCTTAGACTGCACTTTTTAACTAGTTTGGCGGTAAAGTGTTACTTAATCTTGTACTTTTTACTGATTTCGTCATAGACCAGGATGCGTTCGTTGGACTTGCCTTGCTTGTCAAAAATCGCCTCCCAGGTGTTGAGCGGTTCCCAGATAAAAGTACCCTTGCCCTTATTGTTGGGCAAGCTGAAAGCGGCGTCGTTGACCTCGGCTTTGCGCTCCGAGTATTCCACCACCACCACGTCCTGCGGATAGCGTTTAGCCAAGTCCGTCAGGTTGTTGCGCAGCTCCGGGATGGTACCGTGCCACTTAGGGTAGTACGATTCGCCGATCACATCAAACGGCACATTGCGCGCCCGGATGCGGTCGAGCCAGGTTACCGAATGCAGATTTTGGCCGCCAAGCGCTATGTGCAACATTACCAGCGTTTTAGGCGCAACTTCGTGTACGGCCGAAATACCAGCTTTCAGCAAATCGGCCAGCGCGTCGAACTTCGCTAGGCTGTCGGCCTGCTGCACGTCGCCGTCGGGCCAGATCATGCCGTGGTTGATTTCGTTGCCCACCTGCACCATGTCAGGCGTCGTGCCTTGCGCTTTCAGGGCCAGCAGCACGTCGCGGGTGTAGTCGTGGACGGCTTGGTTGAGCTGGGCGCCGCTCAGGTTGGCCCACGCCGACGGCTTAAACTGCTTCTGCGGATCGGCCCAGGTGTCGCTGTAGTGGAAGTCGAGCAGCAATTTCAGGCCCGCTTTCTTCGCGCGGGCGGCCATTTGCTTGGTGTGCTCCAGGTCGCAGAAGCCGCGCTTGGGCGAATAGCCGCTGTCGGCGGCGGGGTTGTTGAAGATGCGCAGGCGAACGTAGTTGAAGCCGTGGTCCTTTAGAATCTCGATGGCATCCTTCTGCACGCCCTTGTCCTGAAACTTGATGCCGCGGTCTTCCAACTGCGGCAAAAAAGAAATGTCGGCCCCCAGTATCTTCCCGTCGATCTTTCTAACCACCGTTTTACCGGGCGCTGAAGCAGAAACGGACGCTGCTTTGACGGATTGCCCAACAGCCGACAAACTGCCCAAGAGGCAAATGCCAGTAAACCAGATACTTGCCTGGGTAGCTAAAGACGAAGGCGCAAAGCGTGCGAAATGAAAACCAGACATGGTGGGAAGCAGATTAAGGAAAGTGAAGGAGGCAAAGTAGTGAATCAACCGCCGTTTCGACTTACAGTTGAAGTGGCTACCTTTGTCGGAAGTGCCTTCCACACCCGATCGTTGAGTTGGAAAGGCCAAAAAGTAGCCAAAATCCCGGCCGCCGCCAACTGCGGGCGCGCCGCAACCCGATCCGCCATGTCACTTCCTACGGCCGCCCACGTTCGCCAACAATTCCTGGATTTCTTTGCTTCCAAAGGCCACCACATCGTGCCCTCGGCGCCGCTGGTGCTCAAAGACGACCCGACGCTGCTCTTCATCAACAGCGGCATGGCACCCTTTAAAGATTACTTTTTGGGCAACAAACCGGCCCCGTTCAAGCGGATCGCCGACACCCAAAAGTGCCTGCGCGTGTCGGGCAAGCACAACGACTTGGAAGAAGTAGGCTACGATACCTACCACCACACCATGTTCGAAATGCTGGGCAACTGGTCGTTTGGCGATTACTTCAAAACGGAAGCCATTGCCTGGGCTTGGGAGCTGCTGACGGAAGTGTACAAGCTGCCGAAAGACCGCTTGTATGTGACTTATTTTGAAGGCGATACGGGCGACAACCTTGGGGCCGACACCGAAACCCAAAACCTGTGGCGCCAATACACCACCGACGACCGCATCTTGCCCGGCAACAAGAAGGACAACTTCTGGGAAATGGGCGACACCGGCCCCTGCGGCCCCTGCACCGAGATTCACATCGACCTTCGCGACGAGAGCGAAGTAGCCGCAAAATCGGGCCGTGAACTCGTGAATGCCGACCATCCGCAGGTGGTGGAAATCTGGAACAACGTGTTCATGGAGTTCCAGCGACGCGCCGACGGGTCGCTCGTAAAACTGCCTCAGCAACACGTAGATACGGGCATGGGCTTCGAGCGTTTGATGATGGCCGTGTCGGGTGTCAAGTCGAACTACGACACCGACGTTTTCCAACCGCTGATTCAGTTTATCGCTGCCGAAGCCGGGGTTGCATACACCGGCCAGATGGAGAAAACCGACATCGCGATTCGCGTTATTGCCGACCACATCCGCGCCATCAGCTTCACGATTGCCGACGGCCAACTGCCTTCCAACGTGAAGGCCGGCTACGTAATTCGCCGTATTCTGCGCCGCGCCGTGCGCTACTCGTTTTCGTCGTTGGGCTTCAAACAGCCGTTCCTCTATAAGCTGGTGCCGGTACTCGCCAATCAGATGGCCGGGGTATTTCCGGAGCTCAAGCAACAGACGCAGTTTGTACAGCGGGTGATTGAGGAAGAAGAAATTGCCTTCCTGAAAACGCTGGAGAACGGCCTGCGCCGCATTGACGCCCTGGAGGAGTCCGTGAAAGCGCAAGGCGGCGTAATCGACGGCAAAACGGCGTTTGAATTGTCCGATACCTTCGGCTTTCCGCTGGACTTAACGGCGCTGATTGCGCGCGAAAAAGACCTGACCGTGGACGAGGCCGGTTTTCAGAAGGAATTGGCAGCGCAGAAAAACCGCTCGCGCAACGCCCAGGAAACCGAGCAAAGCGACTGGACCATTGTGACGCCGTCGGAGGAGCAGCCGGCGTTTGTGGGCTACGATCTGGACGAAGCACCGGCTCGCATCCTGCGTTACCGCAAAACCACGCAAAAAGGCAAAACCGAGTACCACATCGTGCTCGACCAGACGCCTTTCTACGCCGAGTCGGGTGGGCAGGTAGGAGACACGGGCTTCCTCGAATCGGAGCTGTCGAAGGTGCGTGTGCTGGACACCAAGAAGGAAAACGACCTGATTGTGCACACCGTGCTCGACTTGCCCGAGGACTTAGAAGCTGACTTCCTCGGCCGCATCGACCACGCCCGCCGCGAGCAGATCCGGAAGAACCACACCGCTACGCACTTGCTGCAAGCCGCTCTGCGTCAAGTAATTGGCTCGCACGTTGCGCAAAAAGGATCATTGGTAAATGAAAAGCTACTCCGTTTCGACTTCTCGCACTTCACGAAAGTAACGGATGAGCAACTACGTGATATTGAGCGCATTGTGAACGAGCGCATTCGGCAGCAAATCCCGTTGGACGAGCGCCGCAACGTGCCCATCAACGAGGCGAAGTCGCTGGGCGCCATGGCGTTGTTTGGTGAAAAGTACGGCGAGTTTGTACGCGTCATCACCTTCGACAAAGACTACTCAGTAGAACTCTGCGGCGGCACGCACGTGCGCGGCACCGGCGAAATTGGCTTCTTCAAAATCACCTCGGAGAGCGCCGTGGGTGCCGGCGTCCGTCGCATTGAAGCTGTAACGGGTGAAGCCGCCGAACTCTATGTGGATCAGCAGCTTGACTTGCTCCAGCAGGTACGCGAGGCCTTGGGCAATCCGCAGCACCTGCTGCCCAGCATCCAGCGTCTCAGCGAAGAAACGGCCGCTCTGCGCAAACAGATCGAGCAGTTTGAGCAGCAAAGCCTCAACGCTCAGAAACAGCAACTGGCCTCGCAAGTAAAGCCGCTAAACGGCGTCAACTTCCTGGCTGCTAAGGTAAACGCTTCGTCGGCTGATGGCCTGAAAAAGCTCGCCTACGATCTGCGCCAGACCGTTGACAACCTAGTGGCTGTGCTCGGCGCCGACATCGAGGGCAAGCCGCAACTAGCGGTAATGCTGGACGATGAGCTAGCTAAAGGCGGCAAACTCAACGCTTCTACGTTGGTACGCGAATTGGCCAAGGAAATTCAGGGTGGCGGCGGCGGCCAGCCGTTCTTCGCCACGGCCGGTGGCAAGAATGTAGCCGGGCTTGATGCGGCCATTGGGAAGGCGGAAGAATTGGTAAGCAAGACGTTGTAATGCGTTCTGCCTAATGAAAATGCTGCCGATAAAGAAGTATTTATAGGGAGCAGCTTGTTTCTTACGTGGGTGAATGCTCGGAAAATTAGACGCAGAGGCCGTGGATGTGTTGTTTACACTTCCCTTTACCTTCGCTTTTCAATAACTGGCCTTAGCCTGAATAAACTAGTGAAATCTGCCGCTACAAGCAGAAATCTCTGATTCAAGATACTCATGGACGAAACCATCAAAGCCAAATACCAGCCCGTTATCGGTTTGGAAGTGCACGCGCAGCTGCTTACGCGCAGCAAAATGTACTCGTCGGACGAGAACGAATACGGTGCGTTGCCAAATAATAACTTGTCCGTCATTACGTTGGGTCACCCCGGCACGCTGCCGCGGGTGAACCGGACGGCAGTGGAGTACGCCATGAAAATGGGCCTCGCCACCAACTGCCAGATTCGGCGCGACAACCTGTTTGCGCGCAAAAACTATTTCTACCCCGACCTGCCCAAAGGCTACCAGATTACGCAGGACAAAACGCCAATCTGCACCGCGGGGCACGTCGAAATTCGCCTCACCGATGGCTCGACGCGCCAAATCGGCGTGACGCGCATTCACATGGAAGAGGACGCCGGCAAGTCGATGCACTTGGCAGGCGAAGTAGAGACGCTCGTGGACTTGAACCGTGCCGGCGTGCCGCTCATTGAAATTGTATCGGAGCCGGACATTCGCAACTCAGATGAGGCCTATGCTTACCTGAGCGAGATCAAGAAGCTGGTGGTGTACCTGGGCATCTGCGACGGCAACATGGAAGAAGGCTCGCTGCGCTGCGACGCCAACGTGTCGGTGATGCTGAAAGGCGCCGATAAGTTCGGGATGAAGGTGGAGGTCAAGAACATGAACTCCTTCCGCAACGTGCAGCGCGCCATCGAGTACGAAATCGAGCGCCAGATCGCGATTCTGGAAGCTGGCGGCACCGTGGACAGCGAAACCCGCGGTTTCGACGCAACTACGGGTACCACTAGCGGCCAGCGTTCGAAGGAAACAATGAACGATTACCGCTACTTCCCGGAGCCCGATTTGCCGCCGTTGGTCATCGATGACGAGTGGCTGCACCGTGTGCAGGCCGAGTTGCCGGCGTTGCCGCAGCAGCTCTATACGCGCTTTACCGGCGAGCTGGGCCTGTCGGACTATGACGCTACGGTACTCACTGACCAGAAGGAGGTTGCGCTGTTTTTTGATGAGCTTTCGCGTCTCACGCCCAACGCCAAAGCTGCCGCCAACTGGGTGCAAGGCCCCGTGAAATCGTTCTTGAACGAGCGCGCCCTGACCATGGAAGATTTCCCGCTGCACCCCCAGCACATCGCGGACATTATCCAGCTTATCGACGAAAATAAGGTGGGCCATTCGGTCGCCTCCAAGCAGCTGTACCCGTACCTGCTCGAACACCCGGAAATGACGGCTGCACAAGTAGCTGAAAGTCAAGGGTTTGTGCAAAATTCGGATGCAGGTGAACTGGAAGGCATGATTCAGCAGGTGCTGGATGCCAACCCGGTGAAAGTAGCGGAATACCGCGCCGGCAAAAAATCGTTGACCGGCATGTTTATGGGCGAACTGATGAAGCTTACCGGCGGCAAAGCCGATCCGAAGCTGGCCAATCAGTTGCTGCGTCAGAAGCTGGAAGCTTAAGATGCGCTTGCTGCGTTAGTTTAGAAAAACCACCGGCTCTTGTGTCGGTGGTTTTTCATTTTTGCCGTTGTTCAATGTATAAAATATCAATGCGCTTCTTCGTCTTTGTTCCGTTGCTCTGGCTGGCCGCAGCTTGTCATTCGGGGACCACTTCTCCGGCCGTCGAAGGAAGTGCGAAAGCCGATGCCGGTGGTTATTCCTTGGACGGGACGATAACGCATGCGCTCCCCGGCGCGAAAGTGTATCTGCTTGATTATTGGAACGGTACCAACACCAAGATCGACTCGGCCGTGCTTGATGCTGGCGGCCACTTTACGCTGCACGGCCGGGTGCAGGAGCCGGTGGTCTATCTGCTGGGCAGCGGGGAGTTGCAAGGCACTATTCAGGTGCCGCTCGACAACAGCAGCCACCTGCGCCTTGTGGCCGACGCCGAACACTTCTACAATACGGCCCACCTGAGCAGCTCGCCGGAAGCAGAAATTGCGCAGCAATACCGCAATTGGTACGCCCAGTACGACAACTTGCGCAATGCCAACCTGCAACGCTATCTGGCCTCGTCGGCCGATACGGCTGCGGCCGAAGCGGCTTCGGCCAAGAAAACGCAAGCCATTTACGACCAAATTCCGCGCGACACCAAGCAGCTGATTCGTGCGCACGCCGATTCGTACGTAGCCCCATACCTAGTGCTGACAAACTTTTCGCAGGAAAAGGATTTTGCCTTCGCTGATTCGATGACGCGCCATTTTGAGCAGCAGCGCCCGACTTCGCGCTACACCCAAAAGCTCGTACGGCAGTTGCAGCAGCAACGCGCCACTGCCGTCGGGCACCTGGCTCCGGAGATTAATCTGCCCACGCCAGCGGGGCCACGTTTGGCTCTTTCGGCGTTGCGTGGCCACTACGTGCTGGTTGATTTCTGGGCATCGTGGTGCGGGCCATGCCGGGAGGCAAATCCGGAAGTGCTGCGGCTTTATCACAAGTACCACGCGCGTGGTTTTGACGTATACGGTGTGTCGCTCGACGATTCGCCGCAGGCCTGGGTCAAGGCCATTGCCGCCGACAAACTGCCTTGGCACCACGTTTCCGACCTAAAAGGCTTTGGAAGCGAAGCCTGCCAGACCTATTCCGTGCAAGCCATTCCCTTCGCCGTGCTCCTTGATCAGCAAGGTAGAATTGTAGCCAAAAACCTGACTACCAAAGAATTAGGGGATAGGTTGGCGGCGCTGTTGCCGGCTGCTGAATAGGATGTTTCGCTCCTTTGTCGGGAACCTATGGCTGGATTTCGGGTTTTGAGTAGAAATTCCCAACCGCGTACGAAACGGTAAGTATGTCCGTTACTTCGCCATTCCCACCCAAATTTGGCAACTTGCAGCTCCAATTCCTGTTCTTTGCCTAACGGTTTGCAGGCCCGTAGCCTGTCCGTCACCCGAGATGAAATATAACATGAAGAGTTTTTTGCTGATTGGAGCCGTACTCGGTATGGCCAATGCTTGCAACAAAGCAACAACTCCCACCACCAGCATTACCGGTTCCGATAGTGCTGGTTATCAGATAAATGGTCAGCTGACCAACGCGCCGGCTGGCAGCAAAGTGTATCTTTCTGAGCTGGGTACTACCCAGTTTATTGCCCGCGATACGGCCACCCTCGACGAGAAAGGCCACTTCAGCTTCAAGGGCACCGCGCCCGAAGCCGGCCTCTACCAAGTCAAGCTAACTGATGCCAACCAGGTGCTGGTGGCGCTCGACAACAAAAGCAACCTGGAACTCAGCGGCGACGCTACTTCGCTGGGCACCAACTACACGGTGAAGGGTTCTAAGGATTCGGAGCTGTTGCAACAGCTGAGCCGCACCATGCAACAGTCGAAAGGTGAGATGCAGAAGCTGGAGCAGCGCTACACGCAAGCCGCGTCGTCGAACCGGCCTGACTCAATGAAAGTCATTGAAAAGCAGTTCTTTGCCGCCCAGGCCCGCAACGCGGCCGCTGTGAAACAACTGGTGAGACAGAACCCCAATTCGGTGGTGTCGGCGTTTGCCGTGGGTAACCTGCTGAACCCCGACGAGCAGTTCGTCTTTGCCGATTCGATGGCTACGCAATTCAAAAAAACGCTGCCAGACTCGCGCTATACTAAAGAGCTAACTGCCCGCCTCGATCCGTTGCGCAGCACGGCACTGGGCGTGGTAGCACCCGAAATCAAACTGGCCGCCCCGGACGGTAAAGAGGTGGCCCTGAGTAGCTTACGCGGCAAGTACGTGCTTATCGACTTCTGGGCATCCTGGTGCGGACCCTGCCGGCAGGAAAACCCCAACGTAGTAAAGGCCTACAACAAATTTAAAGGCAAAGGCTTCGAGATCTACAGCGTTTCCTTCGACCAGGACCGAGCTAAGTGGCTGAAAGCCATCGAGAAAGACGGTCTGACCTGGACGCACGTCTCGGACCTCAAAGGCTGGGAAAGCGCTGCCGGCCAGACCTACAGCGTAAAATCCATCCCGCAATCGGTGCTGCTCGATCCACAAGGACGCATTATCGCCAAGAACCTACGTGGTGAAGCCTTGGATGATAAGCTAGCCTCGCTGCTGGGCGGTAAACAACTGTAAGTTTGTAACCATGTTAACCAATGAATTAAAAAAAAGGCCTGCTGGGAAGCAGGCCTTTTTTGTGGATACGAGGCTAGGTCAAGAGCTAGTTCCCCTCCTTTTTTCAAGGAGGGGTTAGGGGTGGTTCAATCGTTGAATAAGCAAGAAGGATTAAATTCTAGCTTTAGCTTTACCACCCCTAACCCCTCCTTGAAAAAGGAGGGGAACTAGCTTTAGGTACTACGTTGTAGATCAAGTAGTTAGCTCATAAACATGCGTTGCATAGCGCGCCAGAGCAGTTTTTTGCGGCTGTTGTCTTCCTCAATCAGTTCAATTTCGGCGGCGGGTAGATAGCCAGCATCGCCAGCCAAAATAACGGGTTCGTAAAGCTGTGTCTTGTTGATGGCGACGTCGAGCAGGTTTTTGCCGAAGCCAATGATCTGAGTAGCAGCCAAATGCTGACGAAGGGTTTTTAGCTCCACGGGCAAATGCGACTCTACGTTGATCAGCACCGCATCTTCCACAATCATACGGATGGCTTTCAGCATGTTGTTCAGAAAGACGTTTTTGGGCAGACGCCGGAATCGCTCGGGGTCCATGCGCACCAAGATGACGAGGCCGGCGGGGTTGCTGCCCAAGGTCGTGAAGGGGGTTTCGGATAACGGGGGAGCGGTGCGTTTCGGCGGCGAATCGGGTGGTGCAACCGGCGGTTGTGAAGGAGAGACGGGCGCAACGGCCGCCGGCGCTGGCGTTGCCGGTAACTTTAAATCCGACAACGACGGCAGCTTCGGTGGTGCCGGAGTAGCTGCAACGGGCGCAACAGCCGGCTTGGCTGGTGGCAAAGGAACAACACGCACTGGCGTCTCCGCAATGGGAGGCGCTGTAGCCGGCGCTGCCGACACGGCCGCTGGTGTGGAAGTAGCGCCTGGCTCCGGCACTACGTACAGCGTCACGTTGGTGTAAAAGTTCTCGAAAAAAGCCAGCGAATCCTGTTCCACAGCGGGGTTGATTAGCGGTTGCGGGGTTTATTCCAGTTCAAAGAGGGCGCGTAGTTCGGTGGCGTCGGTGGGCTTCATGCGGCCGGCCAGTACCAGGCGCAGTTGCCGGCGACGCAGCGCATCGTCATAAAGCCGAATCTCGTCTTCTGTTTCCGGCACGGCTTCGGGCACGTCGATGGGACGGCCGGTTTGATCGACGGCCACAAAGGTGAAAAAGGCCTCGTTGGATTTTACTTTCGTGCCCGAAGGAATGTCTTCGGCCCATACGTCGATGTGTACTTCCATGCTGGAGCTGAAGGCGCGCGTTACCTGGGCTTGCAGCGTCACAACGTTGCCCAGCCGGATGCTGTCGCGGAACGATACGTTGTCGACGGAAGCCGTAACTACGATGCGATTGGAGTGTTTTTGGGCCGAAATAGCGGCTGCAATGTCCATCAGGTGCATCATCCGGCCGCCCATCAGGTTGTTGAGCGTGTTGGTATCGTTGGGGAGCACCAGCTCGGTCATAATTACGAACGAGTCTTTAACGGGCTTCTGTTTGCGCATCATTAGGGAAAGGTCTGCTAAAAGAGAGCGCAAAGATAGGACAGTGGCAAGTGGGCTTTTCCAGGAAGCGAAACTAGCTACTGAGATTTGTTACGCTGGTTGTTTCGATGGAAAGAATCCACATAGTCAGGTAGATCCTTCAAGGGCTTCAAATTGCTTTTATCCTTCTCATCGACCAAATCCTGAAAGTCATAATGCCGAACTTTCATCACACAATCATATTCGCCCAATACGTTGTCCATAGCTATCAATCCATAGAAAGCAACCGTGTCAGGATTGTGATTTTTTAAGCCTTTGCTGTAGATGATTAAATCCAGCGAATCACCTTCTGCAATTGGGTAGAAATACATATCGGAAGGAGTAAATCGGAGGGAGCGGTATTGCAAAGTGAAGTCATCGTCCGACCGTTGGCGGAAGGCCGTTACAGTCCAACCAGGGATGAAAGGTGCCGTTTGTACAATCTCCTTTACCACTGGAAACTTTTCTTTATCGCCTTCCGCTGAAATCACCAGATCGCGGACACCTTGAGATTCATTTGAAACCTCCACAGCAAGGCCGTCATCGATTTTGAGCAGTTGTTCGAGAAGCTGATTAAGCTTTTCATCTTTTTCGTTTCGAGTAGCCTCATTAAGATGCTCAAATTCTGCCCTATTTTCTACAAACCATAGCCAAAAGGCTTCCGTCTTATTAGAAGATATAGAGGAGGAGCAGGCAGTTAGCAGTAATAAGATACATAAAGTAAAGATATTTTTCATAAGTTATTGATTAATAACCATTTGTAGTTTTGAGCGTGGCTGCTATTCAGGTATAACCATAGCTAAAAACGTCACTTCTGCCAACCCGCCCGGCCCAGCAACGGCACGAAGCGGAATTCCTCGAATTCTTCGCTTGAAAACTCATCCTCGCTCTCGCGCACCACGCGCATCATGCGCTGGCTGCGCTCGTTGCCCACCGGAATGACCAGCGCGCCGCCCACCCGTAGCTGGCTCAGCAGCACCCGCGGAATTGTCGGTGAGCCGGCCGTAACCAGGATCTTATCGAAGGGAGCGTGGGCGGGCAGTCCCACCGAGCCGTCGCCGCAGAAAAGGTGAGCGTGCAGGTGCATGCTGGCTAGTCGGCGGCGCGTGCGCTCAAACAACACGGTGTTAAACTCGATGCTGAATACGTGGGGCGTAAGATGCAGCAACACAGCGCATTGGTAGCCCGAACCCGTCCCGATTTCCAGTACCCGGTCGTGGGGGCGCAGGTGCAGCAGCTCCGTTTGGTAGGCCACCGTGTATGGCTGCGAGATGGTCTGGCCCTCGCCAATCGGGAAGGCTTTGTCCTGGTATGCGTGTTCCTGAAATGCCGGCTCAAAAAACAGGTGGCGGGGCACACTAGCTACGGCAGCTAGTACGCGCTCGTCGCGAATGCCCTTACGGCGCAGCTCCTCTACAAGAGCGCGGCGCTGGCCACGGTGTCGGTAACTGTCGGCGTGCATGAGTAAGTCAGGGAGGCGAGCTGATTAGGTTCCGTTTATTGCTCTACCTTTGCGGGCGTGCTGCGGCACCGAAAACAGGCTTTTAGCAGCGTTTCCGCTGCGAAACTACCATTTCGAACGAACATAACCCACCCGACCGGCTTCTCCCTCACACCCTTGATTCGCACCGTTCAAAAGCTGAAGCTGATAGCTGCCGATTTTGGGGCCGCCTTGCTGGCGTGGGTATGTTTCTTTTTGCTGCGTAAATACCTGTTGCGCGAAATCAACGAAGGCTACCACTTCACGGGCGGGGCCTTGTTTTACCTGTCGGGGTCGGCTATCATGATCGCCGGATTCTGGACGGCCCTCTATGCCTTAATTGGCGAGTACCAAGATGTGTTTCGCAAATCGCGGCTGGGCGAAATTATTCGGTTGGCCCGGGTTTCGGTGCTAGGAGCACTAGTGATCTTCTTCTCGTTACTGCTTGACGATCAAGGAATTAGTAATTATAAGCTGTATTATAAAACCATTACAGCGTATTTTCTGCTGCACTTCTTGATCACGGCCGTGCTGCGGACGTGGGCCGTAACAAGCGTGCAGCGCCTGGTGCGGGGCGGCGTAATTTCGTTTAATACGCTATTGGTAGGGTCGAATGCCCTGGCCCGCGACACGTTCTATGAGTTAAAACGCACCAGCAAACATTTGGGTTTGAAGCTGATCGGGTTTACGCCCGTGGGTGATTCCATGGACTCCGATCTGGCGGCCGAACTGCCTGCGCACGGGTCGTACAAAGACTTACCCATTCAAATCCGGGACCTCTACGTTGAGCAGGTAGTCATCGCCATTGAGCCTTCGGAACACCGCCTGATTCAGGAAATCCTGACACTGCTGGAAGATACCCCGGCTCGCGTGAGCATTCTGCCCGACCTGTACCAGATGCTGCTCGGGTCGGTAAAAGTGAACCACCTGTTCGGGACGCCGCTCATCGAAATCAAGCACGACTTGCTGCCCGTGTGGCAGGCCGTCACCAAGCGCATCCTCGATGTGGTGCTGTCGGCCTTGTTTATGCTGCTGGCCTGGCCCGTGTACGTGTTCACGGCCGTTATGGTAAAGCTGTCGTCGCCGGGGCCCGTGTTCTACAGCCAGGAGCGCATCGGCAAGCACGGCGAGCCTTTTCTCATCTACAAATTCCGCTCGATGGTGGTGGACGCCGAGCAACTCGGCCCAGCCCTTTCTTCAGACAACGACCCGCGCATTACGCCCTGGGGCCGCTTTATGCGCCGCGTGCGCTTGGATGAGTTGCCGCAATTCTGGAACGTGCTCAAGGGCGACATGAGCTTGGTAGGCCCGCGCCCCGAACGGCAGTTTTTCATCGATCAAATTGTGGAAGTGGCGCCCCACTACCGGCACCTGCGCCGCGTGCGGCCGGGGCTCACCAGCCTCGGGCAAGTGAAATATGGCTATGCCGAAACGGTGAGCCAAATGGTCGAGCGCCTCAAATTCGACATTCTCTACATCGAAAATATGAGCCTGGCCATGGACTTCCGGGTGCTCCTGTACACCCTGAAAATCATTATCGAAGGCCGCGGGAAATAAGCGCACGGCTTTCTGCCAAAACTGTTGCCGCCGTACGCTGTTTTATCCGCTGAATCCGGCTGGCGCATTGCCGGTCGGTCATTGTTAATCCTGTTTTTGTAACGTGTTCACTGGAATCATAGAAGCCCTCGGCACCATCACCGATGTGCAAGCCGAAGGCACCAACCGTCATTTTATCGTGCAGTCGCCCTTCGCCAGCGAATTGCAGATTGACCAGAGTGTGGCGCACGACGGCGTGTGTCTTACCGTGGTGGCCGTTGATAATCAGGCGGGTACGCACGTCGTGACGGCCATCGACGAAACCCTGCAAAAGACTAACCTGGGGCAGTGGAAGCCCGGCCGACGCGTTAATCTGGAGCGGTGCCTGGCCGCCAACGGCCGCTTCGACGGCCACATCGTGCAAGGCCACGTCGACCTGACGGCTGTCTGCGAAAGCGTGGAAGATCAAAATGGTAGCTGGCTATACCGTTTCCGACACGAGCCCGGCCCCGGCCGCGTAACGGTAGAAAAAGGCTCGATCTGCATCAACGGCACAAGCTTGACCTGCTTCAACAGCACCGACGACGGTTTTTCGGTGGCCATCATCCCGTACACTTACGAGCACACTACGTTTCAGGACCTACACCCCGGTACGCTCGTCAACCTCGAGTTTGACATTGTGGGCAAGTACGTCGCGAAGCTGCTGGGTAAGTAATATAAACACTTGATAATAAATAAGTTGTAGTTAAATGCTTCAGTCTGAGCCGAAGGTATCAGGCAAGGAAGCGTGAAACGAGCTGATTTGCTTCCGATTTAGCACAACAAAGGCCTCTTGCAAACGCAGGAGGTCTTTTTGTAAATATCTGTTAATCAAGCATTTATATTGGGCCAGACGACCACCAGCGCAAACTGCCTCGCTTGTAAAGCGTAGCACAACCCCACGCCATAAGCGCACCCAGCAGGGCACCGGCTGCCACGTCGCTGGGGTAATGGGCGCCGAGGTACATGCGGCTATACGACACGAGCAGGGCCCAGATCAGCGTGAGCCATTTGACCACTTGAAACCGTTTGGGCAGCACAATCCACAGGAACACGGTGAGGGCGAATGCGTTAGCCGCGTGCGAGGAAAGAAAGCCAAACTGCCCGCCGCAGCCGTTTACCAGATTCAGCGTCGCCGACAGCTCCGGATCGTGGCAAGGGCGCAGACGGGCGAAATACGGTTTGAAAATCCGGCTGGAAACGGCATCGGCCAAGGCCACACTCAGTCCCAGCAACGGCAATAAAAGCAACGCCTGCCGCCGAAATAGGTAGCTCAGGGCGATAAGCATGACAAAATACGCTGGAAACCAGACGGTACGTTCAGAAAAGAACACCATCAGGCTGTCCAGTTTGGCAACGTGATGATTGTTGATGGCCAGTAACAGCCAGTTGTCCAGGGATTTAAGCTGTTCGATCAAGGAGTGGAGCGGGGGTGGCGAGCCAATCCACGTCTTTGCGCAGCCAAGCTTGCGTGGCAGCTTCGGGCGAGCCGGGTTCGGGTTGGCGGTTGTAGTACCATTCGGCCTGGGGCGGCAGGCTCATGAGAATGCTTTCGGTGCGCCCCCCGGTTTCGAGGCCGAAGCGCGTGCCCCGGTCAATGGCCAGGTTAAATTCGGCGTAGCGGCCGCGGCGGATCAGCTGCCACTGCTTTTGCGCTTCCGTGAAAGGTAAATCGCGGTTTTCGCTCAAAATTTCAGTGTACGCCGGGCCAAATACATCCCCCACGTCCTGCACGAAGGCAAAAAGCTCGTCGCGGTCGCCGTCTTTGCCTACTGTCAGCCGGTCGAAGAAAATGCCGCCGATGCCGCGGGTTTCCTGCCGATGCGGCAGGTAGAAATATTCGTCGGCCCAAGCTTTGAAGCGCGAATAATAGGTAGAGTTGTGGCGCTCGCACACTGCAAAAATACGCTCGTGGAACCGGCGTGCCTGCCGCTCGTCGACGTAAATAGGCGTCAGGTCGAGACCGCCGCCAAACCACGCCTGGCCGTCGCCGGCTTCGAAGTAGCGCACGTTCATGTGGGCAATGGGCTGGCGCGGACTGCGCGGGTGCTGCACTACCGAAACGCCCGTGGCAAAAAAGCGCGGGTCGGGCATCAGCAGGGTTTTGGCCGCCGCCGCGCTCATCTCGCCCCAGACGGCCGAGAAGGCCACGCCGCCTTTTTCCAGAATGTTGCCGTTCTGAATGACGCGGGTGCGGCCACCACCGCCGGCATGATGCTCCCAAGCATCAGTTTGGAAGGTGGCGCCCCCGTCGGTTTCTTCCAGCTGCGCGCACAAACGGAGCTGAAAATCGCGCATCCAGTGTTCTACAGATTCGCGGAAGGAGGAAGGGGCAGTTGGTACCAACAGAGGAGCAGAGGTAGTGAGGGGAGCGTCCATGAGAAGTTATGATTTGGTGGGGCGAAGTAAGAACCTCACTGCCAGATCAAAACTGATATAAATCAGGGACGCGGCTGATAAATAATGGGCAAAGATACTGTTTTCCCTGCTACGTATTTGTGCCAAACCAAGGTTGCTTGGACGGACCTAAGGCCTTCAGATTCGTTGCATCTGCTGGCAATGCCGTAATTTCGCTGTTTAAGATTTCCACCCCGCATGCCCAACTCAACCACCCCCGGCGTTGAAGCCGAGTTTGCTGCTCACCCCGTAGCCGACAGCCCACACGCGCCCGACCGCGCCACGCTGCTTCGGGCCTACCGCCTCATGCGCACCTCCGACGAGCTGGCGCGCCTTTACGAAGAGAATAAAGCCGTGACGGCCAAGTACGTACACGCTACCGCCCGCGGTCACGAAGCCATTCAGCTGGCTACTGCCTTTCATTTGCGCCCCACCGATTACGTAACGCCTTATTACCGCGACGACGCCATGCTGCTCGGCCTCGGCTTGGCGCCTTATGAACTGATGCTGCAACTGATGGCTAAGCGCGACGACCCGTTTAGCGGCGGCCGCACATACTACAGCCACCCTTCACTGCGTCGCGAGGGCTTTCCCGTGATTCCGCACCAGAGCTCGGCCACCGGAATGCAAGCCATTCCGGCCACCGGCATGGCCCACGGGTTGCATTATCTGGAAGGACAGGGCCTTTTGCAAACAGCTGATCAGCAACCGGTTGTGGTGTGCTCCATCGGCGACGGCGCCATGACGGAAGGGGAAGTTTCGGAAGCCCTGCAAATGGCCGTGCTGCATCAGTTGCCCATTATTTATCTGGTGCAGGACAACGACTGGGGCATCTCGGCTACCAGCCGTGAAATGCGCGCGATGGACGCCTACGAGTTTGCTGCTGGCTTCAAAGGCCTGGAGCGACTTCGGGTAGATGGCGCCGATTTTGGGGCCTCGTACGCCGGTATGGCCGATGCGTTCGACTACGTGCGCCGCACGCGTCGGCCGGTGTTGGTGCATGCCAAATGTCCGTTGTTGGGCCACCACACCAGTGGGGTACGCCGCGAATGGTACCGCGGCGATAACCTGGCCCAACACACCCCCAACGATCCGTTGCCGCGCTTTCACCGGCAGCTTCTCGACCAAGGTGTGGCTTCCGAAGAAGAGTTGCAACAGATTGGCGATGAAGCTATTAGCTTGGTTAAAAGCGATTACGAGCGTGCGCTGACGGCTCCTGATCCTGAACCCTCCACCTTCGCCGACCATGAGTTTGCTCCGCCTTTCGTGACCGAAGAAGCGGGCGAGCGAGCCCCGGCTGGGGCACCCAAGACCACGCTGGTAGACGCGGCCCTGCACGCCGTTGATGACATTCTGCGCGAATTCCCGGAGGCGTTGTTCTACGGACAGGACGTAGGTGGCGAGTTGGGCGGCGTGTTTCGCGAGGCGGCGTTGCTGGCCAAAAAATACGGCGACGCGCGTGTGTTCAACACGCCTATTCAGGAAGCCTACATCGTGGGCAGCACGGCCGGCATGTCGGCGGTGGGCGCGAAGGCCATCGTAGAAATTCAGTTTGCCGATTATATCTGGCCCAGCCTCAATCAGTTAGTCGAGGAGCTGTCGAAGTCGTGCTACCTGACCAACGGCAAATTTCCGGTGCAGTCGCTGATCCGGGTGCCAATTGGCGCTTACGGCGGCGGTGGCCCGTACCATTCGGGCTCGATTGAAAGCACGTTGCTAACCATCCGCGGCATTAAAGTGGTGTACCCCAGCAACGCCGCCGACATGAAAGGCTTAATGCGCGCCGCCTTCCTCGATCCGAACCCCGTGGTGATGCTGGAGCACAAGGGCCTGTACTGGAGCAAAGTGCCCGGCACGGAAGATGCCAAAACCATTGAGCCGGCTGCTGGCTACGTCATTCCGTTGGGCAAAGCAGCCATCGCACAACACCCTGACCCCGAGAAGCTTGCCCAAGGCGAAACCTGCGTGGTAATTACCTATGGCATGGGCGTACATTGGGCGAAAGCCGCCAGCCGCCAGGTTCCGGGGCAAGTTGAAATTCTCGACCTGCGCACACTTAACCCACTGGATTTTGAGGCCGTAGAAGCGGCCGTCCGCCGACATGGTAAAGTGCTGGTTTTGACCGAAGAACCTCTCCTGAACTCCTTTGCCGAGTCGCTGGCCGGGCGCATTCAGCGCACTTGTTTTCAGCAGCTAGACGCACCGGTATTCACACTGGGAGCCGCCAATCTGCCCGCTATTGCCCTAAACGTCGAACTGGAACGGCAAATGCTGCCCAACGCCGAAAAAGTGGCCACAGCCGTAAGAGAGCTCTTGGAGTACTAGTTTGCAACTGCTTGATTGATAAAGAGATACAAAAAATACCGCCTGAAGCTCAGGCGGTATTTTTTGTATCAAGCCTGGTTCAACTCAAAACGGATAGCCAATGCCGAGGTTGAATGCCGTTTGGTTGTTGCCGAAGTTGAAGTTGGAAATCAGCCATTTGTTGCGACCCAAGGCCGTCGGGTCGTAGACTTTGGTGGCAATGTCGAGGCGCAGAATAAGGAAGGTGAAGTCGAAGCGCAGCCCAAGGCCCGAGCCAACGGCTATTTCGCGGTAAAAGCGATTGAGTTGAAAATCAGCACCTTTGCGGTTGTCTTTGTGCAGAGCCCACACGTTGCCAAAGTCCGTAAACAGCGCCCCGTTGATGAAGCTGTACAGCGGAAAGCGGTATTCGACGCTGCCTTCCAACAGCACCTCGCCGGGCTGCTCGATGTCAAAGTTCTGGACTTCCGGGCTGGTGGGATCTTTTGGGTCGGATAGCTTGGTGGAGGTATACGAGCCGGGACCCAAACGCCGTGGTTTCCAGGCACGTACGCTGGAGCTGCCACCCGCAAAAAAGTACTTATCGTAGGGCACAATATAGGCCGAGGCGCCTTCGGTCGGCAGCCCGTTGCGGTCGGTGGGGGCGCTTTTGCTCAGCGCACTGACAATGCCGCCGTTGAGCCGGTACACAACATAGGTCTTGCCCGAGAGCTTGTAATAGCGTCTGTAATCGGCGTTGAACTTGGCGAAGTTGTACACGCTCAAACGGGTTTTGTCCCGCAGGAAATTCTCGTAGAGCCCTTTGGTCAACCCGCCGACCTCGGCAAACATGCGCAGGTAATACGCATCCCGCGTCTCGTTGAAATCGTTGGAATTATACAGCGAAGTGGCGTTAAAGCTGGGCACGAACTGGCGGCTGAAGCTCTGCCGCAACGGCGACCCCAGGGTCGCCAGCGAATCGAGCACATTTTGAAATACCGGATCGATGCGCACGGTATTCACGATGCTCAAATCAAGGGGGGTGAGCACGTATTGATGATACGGGGAACGCTGCCAGATGTAATCGTACGTGCCTTCAAGATTCGTGCGCGTGTACTCGGGCCGAATCACGTAAGTGTACGACGTGTTGATGCGCGTCTGGGGGTTGAAGCGCGTCAGGTAGCGGTTGGCGCGCCACGGCACCAGAAACTGGGGCAGCAGCAAGTTGGCGTTGGCACCTACCTGCGTGGTATACACCGAGTTATCGGTGATGCCTTGCACGGCACCGATGCGGCTATATTGTCCTTCGAAGCCGAGCCGAAGGCCCAATTCAAGGCGCTCAGCCCCGCCAAATACGTTGCGGATTTTCAGGCGCACGTTGCCAAAAGGGCCGGGCAACTGCGCGACGTAGGTGCCACCGAATTCGGTGGTTTCCTGGTATTTCTTTGCTGGTGAAGCATTTACGATAGCGTCGAGTAGGCCGGAGGTAGAATCGAGGGCTGCGGCATCGCGCACTCGGCGGTAATTGACGGTATTGAACCGGAACACATCCAGCTGGCCAAGCTGCCGCTGGGTTTGCAGGGTGTTGGCCAAGCTGTAGGTTTCGCCGGGACGTACGGCCAGCTTCTGGTCGAGAACTTTGGTGCTGAACTTGTGCTTGAAAGCCAGATAATACACCGAGTCGCGCACCACCGAATCGCGGACCTGGCCAAAGCGAACCACGCCTGCATCGGTCAGAAAATTCACCTTTCGGATGGTGTACACGCGGTGCAAGCGGCCCTGACCCGGCGGATTGGCAATCAGGGTGCGCAGGCGCACCGTAGTCGGTGCGAAGCTGGTATCGGCTTCGAGCGTGATGTACTGCTGACGAAAGTCGAAATAGCCCGCGTTTTTGAGCAGCGTTTCGATGCGGGAGCGCTCTTGGTCAATGACTTCTTCGTCGTATTGGTTGCCGACGTGCAGCAGCGAGCTCGGCTGGCTGGCCAACACTCGACGCGCGACGGCCGTGTCGGGGATTTCGTAATCGAGCTGCGAATAATGAAAGGGTACGTTTTCGGCAACGCGGTACGTGACCGTTACGCGCCGGTCTTCTACAGTGTCGGTCGAAGTGACGGCGCTGCGGAAGAAGCCCTTGGATTTCAGGAACGTCGCGATTTCTTCCGTGGTGCGTTGGGTCAGCAGCGAGTCGTAGATGACCGGCGCTTCGCCCAAACGCATAATAGTATTGCCTTTTTCGAGGGCCAGCTGGTGGCGCTGGGTGTGGCGCTCGCGCTTGCTGACCAGCTTGCCTATCTTCACCGAATCGGGGCGGGCCGCCTGGATGCGCTCGTTCCATTTGGTGCGCTCGGCATCCAGCTGCTGCTGGATCTTTTCGGGATGATAAAAGCTGTAGCCCAACTGGTAGATTGCTAGCTTTGGCAGCGGAAACCGCGAGTTGGGTTTTTGCTGGTACAGCGTCAGGATGCGTTCGGCATCGGCCTGCTTCACGCCTTCCAGCTTGATGCGGGTGAGCAGGTTCTGCTTGGGCGCCAGCAGCTTCGTGGGCGAGCAGCCCATTACCTGTGCCAGCCCCAACAGCCAGACCGCCAATATCCTAGTCTTCGAAGTGGCCCGCTTGAAGGGCATAGTTAGCAGCGAATATGGTTTCAAAAGCAGTAGCGAAATACGTGCACGCGCTGCACCTGAAGAAGTTTAGGCTCCGGCACGGCGCTTTCCTGGTGGAAGGCGGCAAAAGCGTGCAAGAGCTGCTAAGTTCTGGACTTCTGACCGAACGGTTGTTCCTGACAGCGGAGTTTGCTGCAAAAATTCCGTCCGTGCCGGCTTCCATTCCCCTTGAGGTCGTGTCAGAAGAAGAACTTACGCGCCTGGGCACGCTTTCGACCAACAATACGGCGTTGGCCGTTGCAAGGCTGCCCGAAGAGCCTCCTTTGCGGCCCACCACCCACGGCCTGCTGCTGGCCCTCGACCAAGTGCGCGACCCCGGCAACCTCGGCACGCTCATTCGGCTGGCCGATTGGTACGGCCTGCAAGGCGTGGTGTGCTCCGATACCTGCGCCGATCCGTGGGCGCCCAAAACGGTGGCCGCGACCATGGGGTCGTTTACGCGCGTCCCGATCTGGCAGCGCGAATTGCCCGATTGGCTGGCATCGCTTCCAAAAGACGTAGCAGTATACGGTGCTGATTTAGAAGGAGATAACGTGCACAAGTTAAACCTCAGCCCAAATGGTGTGCTCATCATGGGCAGCGAGTCGCATGGCATGCGTCCGGAGGTAGAAGCGCACCTCACGCGCCGCCTGCACATCCCCGGCGTGGGCGGGGCCGAGAGCCTGAACGTGGCCGTGTCGGCAGCCATTTTGCTGGATAATTTTTACCGTCATATGTAAGTAATTGATGCATATGCAGTTATAAAAAAAGGCCCGCTGAAGCGATTCAGCGGGCCTTTTTTGTGCAACGAAGTATTGCTCCGTTCGGTGAGTTGAGGCGGCTTACAAGAACGTGATGCCGAAGCTAAGCGTCTGAGCCTGAGGGCCGCGGCTGTCTTTGAACAGCTCGTTGAGGTTATACTTCACAAAGAAGTCAAGGCCGCGGATGCCGATCATGCCTTGCAGACCGTACTGAAAGTCTTCGAGGTTGTAGTTGCCCCGAACCTTATCTTTTTTGGTATCGCCGTCCTCCTGGTATTTCAGCTTGGTGTGGCTGCTCAGGCGGTAACCGGCAAAGCCACCAGCAGCAATCCGGAAGGCATCATGGCCTTTCTGATCGCGGAAATAGAGCTGCGCCATCAGGGGCAGGTTGATCGTGGTGGTGGCCAGCTTGCTCTTTTCGAGGTTGCGGTTGGCGGGCGTGGTCACCGTCGTGATCTCGGTGCGGGTATCGGTCAAAACAATCTGTCGGTTGTTGTCGAACATGTAGTTGTTAAAGGCCAGTTCGGGGCCGGAAACCAGGTACAGCGGGCTGCCTTTGGCTCCCAACCGCAACGATTGGCGCCACTGAAAGCTGATGTAGCGCGAGCCCAGAGGGCGCAAGTCGTAGGTTTGTTCCTGGCCCAGAGCATCGAGCTGCGGCTTGCGGTTGACCAAGGCATTGAGGCCCAGATCCATCGTGAAGGTGCTGTGGTAGGCGCGGTTGAAGTGTTCTTCCGATTTCACCTTGCGCAGCGAATCTTTGTTTTCCGTGCTTTCGGTGCGGCCGATGTGGATGTTCACGTTGTCATCGTTGTCGTTGTCGTCGATGACCATGCCGAAGCTCGGACCGAGCCGCACTTCAACGTGGTCGCCCGATTTCTGGCGGTTGTGAACCGTCACGCGGATTTGTTCGGGTACGGCTTTACCGGGGTTGTCTTTGGCCGGGTAGAATTCCATCGTAACCTGCTCATCCTTGGAGTTTTTGCTGGCGACTTCGGCTTGCGTGATGTACTTGTCGAGCATCACCATCAGCGAATCGAGCTTGTAGGCGCGCATTTGTCGGAGTTGGGCTTTGTCCTTGACAAACAGCGTCAAGGTCGCCTGGTTGGGCATTTTTACGACGATCGTGTCGAATTTGGCAGGGCGGTTGTTGGCGTGCACGAGGGCAGGAACAGCCAGGGCTGACAGCAACAGGATGGCCAGCAGCGAGAAGAGACGTTTCATAACGAAGGAAGAAAAAGGAGCGTGCAAGACTAAGGATGGGCGGTGTTGGTCCAGGATTCTACCTGCGCCGTCACGACTTCAGGTAGTTCCACTTTGGGCAGGTTGATCTGCCGGCCGTCGAGGACCGCGTTGCCTACTTTTTTGCCGGCTTTCAGGAGCAAGTTCCCCAGGCGGGGCCGGCGGCCCGTATCGTTGGCCGCGTAGGCCGAGGCACCGGGCGTTTTGGCATCGCCACGGCGTACTTCCACCACAATCGGGCCGGTTGGCGCGGCCGCAGCAACGAGGGCCGGTGCGGTGGGTTGCGCAGCTTCGGGAGTTGCCGTGGGCTCCACGGCCGGGCGCTCCGGACGCGCTGGCGCGGGGGTGTTCACGGCAACGGCTTGGGCGGGCGCGTTGGTATTCAGTTTCTTAGCAGATGTAGGCCGGGTGGCGTGAGCCAAGGCAACGGAGCGGCGGGCGGCGGGTTGCTGCCCTACAGGGCGGGCCGTGTGCACCGCCGGCGCCGACTCTGAAGGAGCAACCGAAGCCGGAGTGGTGGCGACTAGCGCTTCCGAACCTGCTTCTGATGGACTAGATGCAGCTTGTGGAGTGGGGGTTGCCTGCGTGTTGGAAGAAGAGGTAGTAAGGTTGTCGGGAGTGCTGGTGGGGGCTTGCGCAGCCCGCTTGGTAGTGGCCAAAGTGCCTATGGGTGAGTTGGTTGCAGGGCCACGCATCAGCAGGCCATAGCCCGCCACGAGCAGCAGCGCTATAGCGGCTGCCGCAGCGTAAAGCCATAGTACGGGCCGCTTTTTGGCGGCGGGTTTCAGCTCGGCTTCCAGCTGATCCCAGAGGTAGGCGGGCGGCGTGGGCGCGTGGCCCTGGAGCCGATCCCGGAACAGCTTATCAATATCTTCCGGTTGCATAATATTCTTTCGGTGAAGAGTTGGAAGCCGACGCGCTTGCGGCGGCCAAACGGCGCTGGAGCATGGCCCGTGCCTTGCTGAGCTGTGATTTGCTGGTCCCTTCCGAGATGCCCAGCAACTCACCGATTTCGGGGTGCGAATAGCCTTCCAGCGCGTACAGGTTGAACACCGTACGGTAACCGGCGGGCAGTTCGGCCAAGAGCCCCAGCAGGTCCGCTTCGTTTAGCTGCGACTCGGCATCGGCAGCGGTTACGGCTACATCGGCCGAATAGTCGTCGATGGCTAGGTGCAGCGGCTCTTTGCGGCGCAATTGGCCCAGGGCTTCGTTGACCATGATCCGGCGAATCCAGCCTTCGAAGCTGCCTTCGTGCCGGTACTGGTCCAAGGCCCGAAACACCTTCACGAAGCCCATGAGCATGACCTCTTCGGCGTCTTCGCGGTGGCGTAGGTACCGAATGCACACGCCCAGCATCATGCCCGCAAAGCGCTCATAGAGCAGCTTTTGGGCCCGGCTGCTGCCTTGGCGGCAAGCGGCTATGAGATCGGCGTCGGTCACGGTGGCGAAAGTAAAAAGGAACTATAGCAGGCTCTTTGATGGGGTAGATGGGTCTGGTTGCATGACCGTTGCCTGAAGATCAGAAAAAAGCATAGAGTGGCGCGTGCAATTTTATAATATATTGATAATCAATAATTTGTGTTTTTACAAATATTTGACTTCTATTCTTCGTAGCCGCCCATTTGCGCTCCGTTAAACGATTGCGATCCGCTGCCAGAAGCGTCAGATGGGGAATCGGCGATGGTGCCAGGCACAAAAACGGCTCCTGCACCAGCTACGCATAGCCAGTACAGGAGCCGTAACGGAGCCGAGCAACTTGCTACGACAACGACAATAACACGTCGTTGGCCTGGCCGTAGTGCTGGTAGGCGCCCCACGTCGAGCCGCCGCGGTGTGCGATGCGGTTGCGGCCTTCAGCGATGGCATAGCCCAACGGTCGTGGATTGGCCTCGCCGGTTTCGCCGAGGTGGGAAAGCTCCGTGATTTTGTCGGCGGCCAAGCCCAGTAGGGCCTGGGCGTAGAATTCGGTGGCAAACTCTTCGGCCTGGGCATCGTTGACGGGCCAGCCGGTGCCGAGGTAGTTGCGCACGCCGCGCTCGAAAAAGGCTTCGGCGATGCCGGCCAGGTTGCGGTTCAGCTCCTCGGCCGTCAGGGCCGGGCCTTGGTTGATTTCGGCCGAAAAACAAGCGTTAGCAAACACCAGCCGCGGCACTTGCCGGGCCTGAAAAATCTCGCGGGCCGACAGAAACCGGTCTTTCCCAAATACCCAGCCACCGCACGATGGGTGGTCGGCATTGAAAACGCCGTGGCCGGCGAAGTGCACCACGTCGAAGTTGCCGTTGAGAATCAGGGCCAGAATTTCGAGCGGGTCGCACTCGGCGTCGCCGATGCGCTCCACCACGTCGATGTCGAGGCCCGAATACTGCTTGATGCGGCTGAGCATCTGCACCACGGCGCGGCCTTCGCGGCGGGCGCCCGGCAGCTGATATTCGGGCTCGGGAGCAGGGTCGGCAATGATCAGCACGCGCAAATCCTGGTTGCGGGGCGGGGGCAGGCCGGGCCTCGGCGAGAGCATGGTCCGGAACTGGCGCGTAAGCAGCAGCTGCGGTCCGAAGTATTGCGTTCCCGGCCGCCGCTCGTGCGTAAAGCAGGCCATTTCCCAAGGCAAGCCTGCCGTTTCGCGGTCCAGGATAAACGTAAGTGGCTCAGCAAGAAGCTCTTGAAAATCAATGGGAAACAGCGTCGTCGTCAGCAGCTGGCCGTAGGTTTCCTGCTCTTCGCGCGTCACCGAGTCCATGAGCCGCCCCGACAGGCTGTTTGGGAAAAAGGCCTGCACATCCACTTCGCGCACCGGAATTACGGCACCCTTCACCAAGGCCGAAAACCGAAACCGCGAGCCGTCGCGCTCGATGGTAATGCGCGGTCCGGCTTCGTCGGAAGGCAAGTTGATGACGCCTTTGGGCGACGATTTGCCAATGGCATCGGGTGCGGGCGTGGGCGGCGTGGTGAAGTTTTCGGGTTTAAACGTAACATCCAGTCCGTCAATGAGTTTGCTGTGCTCCACGTTTTCCAGAATCACGCTCAGGTCGGCAAATTGCTTTTCATCGCGCGCGATCAGGGTCAGATGCGATACACGGTTAGCTTCTCTGGCCGGCATTACCTCCGACGGATTCTGCATGGCGTCGCACACCCCTTGCAGCAAGCTCAGCAAGGCCCGCTCTTCGCTCATGGTGCCGGCTTTGGTGCCCAGCACTACGGAGGCAAAGCGCGGGTACCCCAACGACGACACCGCCGTGGCCACGTTGTTCATGAGGTAGCGCAGGTCGTGGTGGGTGAAGCGGCCTTCTTCGCCCATGCTCACCAGCAGCACGGCCTTGGCCTTGAGCTTGCGCTTGTAACGGGCTGGTATAAAGGAGATTTGGCCCAGCTCACCGCCCAGCATGGCGTGGTCGTTGGCCTGACTAATCCAGTATTCGAGAGCTTCGTCGACTTGGGCGAGGCGGCGCGTGGCCGGGGCGCCCCGGTAGGTGCCCATCACCAGCACCGGCGTGGCTACCTCCGTTACTTTCTGGTAGACCAGCGCCACGGTTAGCGGCCACGGGTTCTGGCTGCGGGTGGTGGGCTGGTCGCGGAGCGAGTCGAGGCGGCGCGTAGGGCACTCTTCGCCGAGGGCAGCCCGCAACAGGGCTTCTTCGGCGGCTTGCTGCTCGGCAATTTCTTCGGGCAGCTTGACGCCCGACTTCACCCGTTTCGCCAGGTTTTCCAGTTTGGTGCCCACCAGATCTTCGCCGATGGGCCGGTGCCAATAGCCGTCGCGCGCGGTAATGCTGCGCGTAATGACGGGGTGCTGGGGCAAAGCCGAGGTTCGGTTGTGTACCAGCAGCTCGTGTATAGCCTTGATTACCAATCGGTTGGTGGGGAGGCTGCCGTGGTCTTCGTCGACGTAATACGTCGTAACGTCGGGCAGCAGGCCCAGCGAAAACGGGACGCGGCCGTCGCCTTCGAGGGTTTCGTGGTAGCGAAATTCGCCGGGCGCCACAATGTCGAGCTTATAGAGCGTGCGCCGGTTGCAGCCCGCGATGTACACCATGCGTTCGGGGTCGATGGTGGCGCTGGCGGCGGCCAGCTCGCGGTGAAAATTCTGGGCCTTATCCAGGTGCGAAGCCAGCACCGGAAATTCGCCCCACGTGCCTGACTGGTAAAGCGCTGCCAGTTCGGGCGCGAGCTTTTCGGGGGCCGGCAGCATCTGGTAGGTGGCCTCGAAGGTGTTCAGAATCTTGACCACCTCCGGCAGGCTGTTGCGCAGATCGAGCTTGGCGAGCCACCGCACCAGTTTTTCGGCCCCCGTAAGCACCTGCACCATCGCGTAAGAGCCATAATTAGGGGTGCCCAGCATGATGAGCTTGCCGCCGTCGCCGTCGGGGCCACGCATGGCGTCCCAGAGCTTGGGGTAACGGGCAATAAACAGCCGGGCCACCAGCCCGCCCATCGAATGGGCCACGATGTGCACGGGCCGGTCGGCGAGGCGCCGCTCGATGTAGTGGGCCAGCCGGTCGGCGGCTTCGCCCAGATCTTTGCGCCAATCGTAGCCAAACGGGTGCATATTCCAGTTGGCTGATAAAGCCAGCAGCGTGCGCGAGTACGTCCGGTGGTCGGGGTCGGTGGCCGCTACCTCGTCGCCCGTTGAGGGAAGCTGCAAACTGCCAATGCCTTCGCTGGCAATGCGCAACAGATTGATCCAGAACGGCTGGGTTTTTCCCCGGTGGGTCAGGCTCAGGCCCGAACCCATGATGCCTGGCAGAAAAATGACGTCGGCCAAGGCTTTGCCGGGACTGCCTACGGGGGTGATGGCACGGATGCCGCCGGCTAGCTCGCGCAGGCTGAAAAGCTCCGTTTCGCCGAAATACGCTTGCAAAGCCAGTTCCTTGGGCGAGTCGGGTTCGGCCGGCAGCAGCAGCTCTTTTTGCAGCGCAGCCCAGCTCAGACTGGCAATGCGGGCCACGGCGGCCGGGTCGGCGGTAACGGGCGGGGGCAGATGCGCCGGCAAGGGCGGCGGCAGGGGCGTTTCCACGGTTACGGCCTGGCTCAGCAAAGCGGGCACGGTGAAGGGCGGATCAGCGGGCGGCGCTCCTACTTCGGCCTTCGCGTCGGGGCGAACGGGTTTGGGCTTGCGCTGCGTGGCCCGCACGCGCCGCCGCGGCAAGGCCGCCTCTTGCGGACCATCGGGGGCTGCGCCATTGCTTTTCGACATAGGAAGACCGGCTTCGTCGGCAGTTACAACGATTTCCAGGCCCGCAACTCATCGCCTTAGCTGGTTGTGGACCTGGAAATCGTCTGGGAATAAATTATAAATAATAATACGAATGAATAATTTATAAAATATTGATTATAAACACGTTATATAAATGGGTAAGAAGTTAGCCGAGCTGCTTTTTGCGCCGTGCGGGTTTCGGAGCTACCACTTTGCTGCTGACGCTGGGCACGGGCTGAAGCAGCGCGTAGCCGGAGGCGTCGTCGGTGCAGTCGAGAGTGGGGTGTTGGCGCGGCTTGGCCCCGAAGGCCCGCGTGACCTGCCGCTGAAACTCCTTGTGCGTGACGCCCGTCGTGGCTTTGCTCAGCAACCGCACGGCCCGGTTGGTAAAGTCGCCGCTGCCGTCGGTTTCATACGCTACTTCGATGGGCTGACAGGCCGTAAACGTAACCACGCGCATATGCGCCCGGCTGCCGTCGGCCGGCGAGGTGAGGCCGTTGTTGGCCAGTGTACGCCGAAAATCTTCGTGCGCCGCTTCCATGTCGCGAGTGGCGCGCATAAACCGAGGCCGCGAGTTGGAGGGAGCCGTGACCACGGGCTCTAGGGTCGCAAACCGGCTGATGGTACCCGAATGGCAGCAATCCATAAACAACGTCACGTTGACGCCGGTCGGCACGCGACGGAACACCGCCCGCAAGTCGTCGTCGAGCAGGAACGCGCCGGTGGCGTAGTCGTAGGGGCACAGGGCTTCGTCGCGGCCATCGTCTTCTTCGTCGCCGTCGAGGTCTTTCAGCGTCGTGCCGTGCCCCGAATACTGAATCACGACCACGTCGCCGGGTTTGCTGGTGTTCACCAGTTTGGTGATGCGGTCGAGCATGTTGGCGCGGGTGGCTTCACTGTCCAGCAAGGTGGCCGTCTCGAAGCCAAACTTCTGCAGCGTCTGTACCCAGCTCTGGGCGTCGGCCACGCAGCCGCTGAGCGGCGCCGCCGCATACTCGTCGATGCCGATGCACAGGGCGCGCTGACGGGCATGACCGTTGCTGCTTGGCAACGGCATGAGCGGCGCCGGTTTAGCGGGTTTTTTCGGCGTGGGTACCTTGGTTTCGGCCTGCACCTGCGCCAGCAGCACCAGCTCTTCGGGCAGCTCGACGGGCTCGTGCCACGGATCGACCAGCTCGCGGGTGGTGGGGAAGGGCGCGACGGGTTCTTGGTTGGTAACGCGGCGGAGCACACTTTCCATGGTCGGGGCGTCGTCGTCGAAGCCGCCGTGCGAGGTCGAGGTGCTGGAGCTGCGGTGCGTGGGCTCCAACGTTTTCGACCAGATTACCTCGGCGTTGGGGGTGGGAGTGCCGCTGAGGCCGAGCAGCTGCTGGAGTTGGGCGTCGGCGTGCAGCGAGATGTCGAGCCCCAGAATCGGCGTTTCACGGGCCGTTTCGAGGGCGTAGTACAGCAGGTAGAGCAGCGATTTGCGGTAAATCAGCGAGCAGGTATCGGCCAGCTCCAGCGCGTCGCGCATGGTGTACAGCGTCAGGTGCTGGATGCCTTTGCCCACGTGGGCGGCCAGATGGCGCTTAAATTCATCTACCCGAATGGCCGGCGCCAGCAGGTGCAGCGTGCGGAAAGCGGGCACGCCCAGTTGCAGGGCCACCGGAATAAAATGGGCGTGGAAAATAGAGCCGGCGCTGTGTCCGGCCGCGTGCAGCTGCAAGGCGCCCGTCCGGACGTCGTTGCCGTGGGCATCGCAGAAGGCCTTGAGCTTGAGGGCTACGTAGCGGGCGCCGCCGTCGGCAGCCGCAGCCCATTCGGCGCTGTCCTTCATGTTTTTCCAGAGCTGGCCCCCGAGCGGCCCCACCGATTTTTCCACGATGCGGTCGGTGAGGTCGGTGATGCCGCGGGCCGCCTCGCGCGAGCCGACGCTCCGGATGATGGCGCCTAAGGTGCCGCACAAGCCGGTTTCCCACACAAAATAGAGCGGGTAGACGTGGTTTTGCAGCCACCACGGAATGTAGCGCAGCGCGCTTTGCAGCCCCGATTTTTCCGATACCAAGCCCCCGTGGGCGTACAGCATGATCTGCAGGGGACGGTTGGCGGCTTTGGCTTCCTGCAGGGCCTGCTCCAAGTACCGGTCAAAAATGGCGTCCACGTCCGCGGGGCGCGTGGTGTAGAGGCCGTCGGGCGAGAAGTGGCCCTGGTCGAGGTTGATGACGTGCGGACGCAGGCGACGCTTCTGCGCTTCCGACAGCGCTTCGCGGAGAGGCGCGTTCCGGCTGGTCGTTGTTTCCGGGGCATCGGTTACGTGGTGCATCTCCTGCCGGCTCATGCCTTCTTCGGCGGGTTCGGCCAGGGCTTCGGCGCCCAGCCGGCGGGTGTGGCTGGCAATGGGCACGCGGCGCAGCAGCTCGAGGGCGCGTTCGATGCGCTCGGAGTCGATTACGGCGCCAAAATTGACGGTGCGGGTGCCCAGCGTCGCCCTGATCTTCTGCACTTCCACCAGCGTATTGGCGTAGCTGATGCTGCTGCCGGGGCAGGTTTTGACCGACATTTGGTTGTGAAAGTGCAGGGCCTCGTTCGGGAGCTTAAACTTATGCAGCACGTGCGCCACCACGTGCAGGGCCGTGTTGCGCTGGGCCCCGTCGAAGGGATCGCGGCCTTTGTCGAAGTCGCCGATCATCTCAAACATAAACGGCCCCGCCAGCGAGTTGCCGTTGTGCCCTGAGGAGCTGGCCGGCGCCAGATTCCAGTTGCGGCCCGTCCAGATGGTGCCGTCGGGCGCGATGGTGATGTGCTGGGCAATGTCCGACCAACCGTTGTGCTGGGTGTGGTACTGCCACATCGCCTCAATGCTGGCCAAACCCTGGTACTGCGCCCGGTTGGGGCGCCACGTGTGGTGCATGTGCACGGCGTTGATGTGCCGCGTGAAGGGGAAGCGGTCGAGCACGGCAATGAACTCGGCCAGGGACAGTTGTTTGAAACGGGTAGGCATGGCGGATAACTTATTAAAAATGAGCATTATCCATTCCGGTTCGGGACGGCATTTGGAAGATAAATTGAAAATAGATTAATTAAAATATTGACAAATGAGATCGGCCGTTGGTCGCGCTCAGAACGCTGGAAACGCCGCTGCCCCGGCCGGGCATCACATGATTATGTGATGCCCGGCCGGGGCAGCGGTTCAACAAGTACGGGCGGAAGCTCGGCGCTAGTAGTTGCCTACCGAGAGCATCACCAGCGTGCAGGCTTCTTCGGTGCGAATGCCGCGTTGCTGCGCCAAGCGCTCGAGCTCGTCGTTTTCGGTGCCGGGGTTGAAAATGATGCGTTTGGGGTTCAGGTCCAGGATGTAATCGTACCAGGCGGGCTGGTTTTGCGGGCCCACGTACAAGGTCACCGTGTCTACCTCCGATTGTTCGGGTTTGTCGAGGTGAATGTCGAGGCCAGCGACCTGGCCCTTGCGAATGCCCACAGGCACCACGTCGTGGCCGTGGCTTTTGAGCATGTTGACGGCTCTATATGAGTACCGGGCCGGGTTGTCGCTGGCGCCGATCACTACGGTTTTCTTATTTTTTTTCATCGCGAGTGCAAAGTAGAAGGTACTACTCTTTATACGAAACGCGCTCGCGGTGGTCTGGTTCCCTTTGCTTAGCACTATTGCGTGAGGTTAGGAAGGCGCTCCGTTGCTGAGCCGCCCCAACGACCATGCCCCCACGGCCATCACCAAGTCGCGCACGGCTACGTCGTAATGACGGCTGATGAGCAGATTCAGGGCGATGAGCACGAGCCACGCCATCACCACCCAAGCCCCGATGCGGGGCCGAAACAGCACCAGAAGGCCCGCCCCAATCTCTATGACGCCCACCAGCATCATAAACGTGTGGGCCGAAAAGGGGAGGTGCGTAGCTACGCTCGGCGCCAAATACGCCGACCAGTCGGTGAGCAGGTTCGTAAACTTATCGAGGCCGGCCACGATGGGCACCAGGCCATAGGTAATGCGCAGCACCTGCGTAACAGAAGGCGCCGCAACCCGGGAGGAGGAAGCTGGAAGGTGAAGATCGGTTTGCATGGCAGTAAAACGTTGAGTGGTAGTTTGTTGCCATTGGATGCCGAGCCTGCCCGGAGGTTACAGAAAATTCGGGTTTTTCAGGTTTTGTAACCAAACCGCTCGCTTGTGCATCCATTGTCTAACTGCTTCGCAAAGAAGTATTTAACTTAATTCGTCATGCTTCCGCCCCTTGCCGCCATGCCCTACGCTCCGCTCCCCGATATTGACGTGATTGGCCGCGTGTTAGCCGGCGAAAAGCAACTTTTTGAGCTGCTTATGCGCCGCTACAACCAGCGCCTCTACCGCGCCGGCATTGCCGTGCTGGGCGATGCCGAGGCCGTAGAAGAAGCCATGCAGAATGCCTGGGTGAAGGCCTACGAGCACCTGAGCAAGTTTGAAGGTCGCGCCAGTTTTGCCACCTGGCTTACGCGGATTCTACTGAACGAATGCCTGATGGGCCAGCGCCGCCAGCGCCGTTTCGTAGACCTGGATACCGCCCCCAACCCAACCGAATTAGCCCAGCCCGACGAGCGTACGCCTCTCCAAGCCGTGCTCAACGACGAGCTGCGCCAGGCGTTGGAAGCCGCCGTTTGTGAGCTGCCCGCCAAGTACCGGAGCGTGTTTGTGCTGCGCGCCGTGGAAGGCATGAACGTATCCGAAACGGCTCAGAGCCTGGGGCTTACGGAGACGAACGTGAAAGTGCGCCTGCTGCGGGCCCGCGCACAGCTACGTGCCCGGCTGGGCAGTTTTGATCCGCACCGTACGTTCGCCTACCTGGGGCACCGCTGCGACCAAATGGTGCACACTGTGTTGGCCCGGCTCAACGAGACGAACGCGTTATCTATTTTGTAAATACTTGATTATTAATTATTTATGAAATAGATAGCGCCGCCATTGCTTCTGCGCAACGCTCCCCGTCCATGGCTGCCGACACAATGCCGCCTGCAAAGCCCGCGCCTTCGCCGCAGGGGAAAAGGCCCGTAATTTCGGGGTGTTGCAGCGTGGCCGGGTCGCGCGGAATGCGCACCGGCGCCGACGTGCGGCTTTCTACCCCCACAATCTGGGCCACGTTGGTGGCATAACCTGGAATTTTGCGGCCGAAATTCTGGAAGCCTTGTCGCAGGCGCTCGGCCAGATTGGCACCCAGCACGTCGTCCATGCGGATGGGGGTGAGGCCGGGTTGGTAGGAGGTTTCCAGCAGCTCGGATGAGAGCTTGTTCTTCAGAAAATCGCCCAACCGCTGAGCTGGAGCCAGCTGCGTATGGCCCGCCAGGGCGCAGGCGCGCTGCTCGATTTCCTGCTGATACCGCAAGCCGGCCAAAGCACCATGCTGCCGTAAGTCCATGTCTTCCAGCTCGATAGCGGCCACAATGCCGGAGTTGGCGTACCGCGAGTCGCGGCGGCTCGGCGACATGCCGTTCACCACCACTTCGCCCTGGGCCGTGGCCGCCGGCACGATGAAGCCGCCAGGGCACATGCAAAACGAAAACACACCGCGCTGCTTGCCTTTCACCTGGGTTTGGTGCACCAGTGCGTAAGAAGCCGCCGGCAGCGGGCCGCGGTCAGCGCGGCGATACTGGGCTTGGTCGATGAGGGCCTGCGGATGTTCGACGCGCACGCCCAGGGCAAACGGCTTGGCCTCGACGCGCACGCCGCGGCGGTGCAGCAGCTCGTAAATGTCGCGGGCCGAGTGGCCGGTGGCCAGGATAACGGCATCTGCTTCAAGCGCTTCGCCGGTAGCTGTCACGACGCCGCGCAGGCGATTTTTATCCAAGATCAGGTCGGTCACCCGCGTATCAAAATGCACCTCGCCGCCCGCTTGCCGCACCGATTCGCGCAGGGCTGCCACCACGGAGGGCAGCTTGTTGGTGCCGATGTGCGGGTGAGCATCCACCAGAATGTCGGGCGTAGCGCCGTGCTGCACCAGTAGCCGCAGAATGCGCTGAATGTCACCGCGTTTGGTAGAGCGCGTGTACAGCTTGCCATCTGAATACGTACCGGCCCCGCCTTCGCCGAAGCAGTAGTTGGAATCGGGATTGACGAGATGCTCCTTATTTAAAGCAGCCAAATCGCGGCGACGGGTGCGCACATCTTTGCCGCGCTCCACTACTATCGGCTTGATACCCAATTCGATAGCTCGCAACGCTGCAAACAGCCCCGCCGGACCCGCGCCCACAATAAGCACCGTGCGTCGCGCGCCGCTGACATCGGGGTACTGAAACCAGGGGCCGAATAATTCGGCAGGAGGCGGGGTGAGCCACACATCCGCCCGCAGCCGTACGAGCGGTTGCCGGCCGCGGGCATCGATGGAACGGCGGCGCAGGTGCACAAAATCGGCTTCGCCGGGCTGCAAACCCGCAGCATCGAGCAGGGCGCCGTAGCGCGCGTACTCGTCGTAGGCCACTTCCGCCGGAAGCAGCACCTCAATTTCTTTCTTGTCGAGCATAGTGGGTGAAAGGGAGCTAGCCTTCAGACCGAATGGTATTCAGACAACAAAGATAGATGCGGCGTTCCGCATGGTGGCACGCGCTCGTCGGGAAAGAACAAATGAACGTTTTGCAAGGCGCGTCCGAGAACCATACTTAGGGTCAGCAACGGACTAATATGCGCTGCGGGCCTTGTCAACCAAAGCCGGGCGCTTTGCCTACTTTTGCCGCACTCCAATTTCTACCTTAATGAAGCAGTTGCTCGTAGCCGCCTTGCTGCTGGCCAGCCTACAAGCCGTAGGTCAGCGCGCCCCACTGACGGCCCAGCTAGACCAAGTCGGCTTAACCTTTGCCCTGAACCCCGACGGGCAGCCCACTTACACCTTGCGCTACGGCTCGAAGGTAGTTGTCAAACCCTCCCGCCTGGGTGTTGCGCTGGCGGATGGCCAAGGCTTTGAGGGCCAGATGGAAGTGGTAGGCAGCGAAACCAAGGACGTAGACGAAACGTGGCAGCCGGTGTGGGGCGAAGTCAAAACCATTCGCAACCACTACCGGCAGCTCACGGTGCATCTGCGGCAGCTAGCCGCGCCGCGCCGCCTACTCGACGTGGTGTTCCGCGTGTTTGCCGACGGGCTAGGATTTCGCTACGCGTGGCCAAGGCAGGCCAACCTGCAGTACTTCACCGTGACGGCCGAGCATACGGAATTTAACCTGCCCGCCAACCACAAAGCGTTTTGGATTCCGGGCGACTACGATTCCAATGAGTATACTTATACCACCTCTCGCCTGAGCAAGATCAACACCACGCCCATTGAGGTCATTCAGCTGAAAGCAGCGCCTTACCGCGTGCAAACGCCGCTGATGCTCAAGTCGGATGACGGGCTGTACGTGAACATCCACGAGGCGGCGCTGGTGAATTACCCGGCCATGATGCTCACCGTAGACCCCAAAACCTTCGGCCTCACCAGCGACTTGGTGCCTGCCGTCACGGGGGCGATGGCTTATTTGCAGGCACCCGAGCACACGCCCTGGCGCACCATCGTGGTCAGCGATAAGGCACCGGAGGTGTTGGCCTCGAAGCTGATCTTGAACCTGAACGAGCCGAGCCAGATTCAGGACCCAAGCTGGATCAAGCCGCAGAAGTTTGTGGGCGTGTGGTGGGAAATGCAGGTGGGACGCGCTTCCTGGAACTACTCGGACTCCAGCAACATCAAGCTGGCCGGCACCGACTGGAGCCGCCTGAAGCCCAACGGCCACCACGGCGCCACTACGGCCAACGTGAAGCGCTACATCGACTTTGCCGCCCAGCACCACATCCCGGGCGTGTTAGTTGAGGGCTGGAACGTGGGCTGGGAAGATTGGGTAGGCAACTGGAAAGAGGAAGTGTTTGACTTTGTGACGCCCTACCCAGATTTTAACGTGGATGAGTTGCAGCACTACGCGGCCAGCAAAGGCGTGAAAATCATCATGCACCACGAAACCTCCGGCTCCGCGACCAACTACGAGCGGCGCCAGGACGCTGCTTACCGCTTCATGAACGAGCACGGCTACGACGCGGTGAAAACGGGGTACGTGGGCCGCATCATCCCGCGTGGCGAGCACCACGACGGGCAATGGATGGTTAATCATTACGTGCACACGGCGCAAAAAACGGCGGCGAGCCACATCATGGTGGACATGCACGAGCCCGTGCGCTCGACTGGCCTGCACCGCACGTATCCTAACTGGCTGGCTTCGGAAGCCGCTCGCGGCAACGAGTTCAACGCCTTCAGCGACGGCAATGCTCCCGAGCACGAAACCATCCTCCCCTTTACGCGCCTGATGGGCGGGCCGATGGACTACACGCCCGGCATCTTCAAGCTCCAAGGCTACGCGGCCAGTGCCCCGAAGCGCCAGGTACACACCACTTTAGCTAAGCAACTGGCCTTGTACGTGACCATGTACAGCCCCTTGCAAATGGCGGCCGACCTGCCCGAAAACTACAACCAGCACCTCGACGCTTTCCAATTCATCGAAGACGTGGCCGTGGACTGGGACGACACGCGCATTCTGGCCGCCGAGCCCGGCGACTTTATCGTGACTGCCCGCAAGGCTAAGGGCAAGGAAGACTGGTACTTAGGCGCCATCACCGACGAGCAGGCACGGCAGCAGACGGTGAAGTTAAATTTCCTGACTCCCGGCACCAAGTACGTAGCCACCATTTACGCCGATGCCAAGGACGCCGATTGGCAGAAGAACCCTGCGGCTTATCAAGTTCGGCAGCAATCGGTAAACAGCCGCACGGCGCTCAAGCTACAGTTGGCCCCCGGCGGCGGTGCAGCCATTAGTTTTAAGCCTGTTGCGAAGTAGCATTACACGGAAAGCAAACCTCACAAGAAAAACATGGGCGCGATGAACCCCCACAACGGCCTCGGCCTATTATAAAAGTAGTTATACGCGCCATCTGAGGATTATACACCTCCCAACGCGCCGGTTGCAGAAGCAATGCATTAGGATTCTGACAGGACGTTTGCCGCGCAGCGGGGCTTCGTTTTGCGTTCTGGCTCGAAACCTCCGTTATCCAAATTGCAACCTGTGCTCGTGGTGACGTTGTCGTTTTGACAACGGGGTGAAGACAGACCAACAAACGAGGCGGGGCGTGCTTCGCTGCGCGTGGGTACTTTCGCCTCGCAGTCCCGCTGCCCAACGCACCCAAAGCCTCTGCATGCACTACGACCTACTCGATAAAGACCCCTACACCGGAGAGCCCTTCGCCCGCCCTTCCCAAGGGCTGCTCATCACGGGCCGGTGGGTCGACGGCTTCGCCGACCTCATCCAGGCCCACCACGTCCAGCACCTGTACTTAAACCACGCACGCGGGTGGCAGAGCGAATCCTACCGCTTTCTGGCCGACCTCCCCAGCCTGTCCACCGTGGACATCATCGATCACCACAGCGCGGGCATTGCGGCCCTCGAATGCCACAGCGCGCTGCAAGCCTTGAGCCTGAACGTAACACCCACCGAGGCCATCGACTTTAGCAACTTCCCGCACTTGAAGAAATGCTTCCTCCACTACAACCACCGCGTCCAGTCGATCTTTGACGCCCCGGCCCTGGAGGAGCTGTCCCTCACCGGCCTTCAAAAAGGCGAGGTCGATCGGCTAGCGAAGTTGGGGACGCTCACCCGTTTAACGCTGGCTGATTCCTCGGTGGAGGATCTTCGGTTTCTGGAGGCGCTGCGGGGCCACTTGCAGGTATTGGAATTGCTGAACTGCTACCGGGTGTCGGACTTCGCCCCCATCGCGGGGTTAACGAACCTGCGGCGATTGAACATCGACGGCTACAAAGACGTGGGGTCGGTGGCCTTCGTGCAAAACTTGCCGCACCTGGAAATCCTGTTGTTGAACGTGGGAGCCATTCAGTCCCTGGCGCCCTTGGGCCGCGTGACGAGTTTAAAGGCGCTGGCTTTGTACGGCCCCCGAACGAGGGTCGTAGACGGCGATTTACAGCCCCTGACCCACCTGCCAGACTTGTCGATGTTGATGCTCGTCAACCGGCGCCACTACTCACACAAACTGATCAAGGCGTGGGATTGGGCGAATTTTGGCATCGCGGCGGAATTGCTAGTGCCCAAGTAGGCGCCGCGGTATAACCAGACGATGCTGCTGAACAGGCCTGTTCCAATACAGTCCGAAATGAGGGTCGATAAGGCCGGGTTTATCGAACCCTATCCAGGGAGTATAAGGCCGATAAGCCCGCCGCTTATCGGTCCTTATCGGGCGAGCTTACTCACCTGTTTTTTTGACAGCACGAACCTGAAAATTCCGAGCTACAACGTAACACGATCCAATAAACAGTACACTGTAAGGGTTCGCCGGCGCCGGCGCTTCCAGCGTGCCCCATAAATACGTGGCTGCGCCGTGCTGGTCACAGGCCCCCACAACCGCCCGCACAATGGAGGCTGGGGCTCGTTCCACGACCAGCCCGCTCCCGTCGGTCAAATTCTTCTCGAGAGAGGCGAGGGCATTGGCTGTACTCCAGCCAAAGAGATACCGAGGCAACTCCCGCCAGTGGTGAGACGCGCTGTCCACGGCGCGGTGCAGGTCGCGCAACAGCGCGGGGGGATCTTGAGGCCGGGAAGTAAGGTAAACCGTGGCTTGGGGTTCGCTGTAATCGAGCAGTAGCGGATGCCGCGTATGATGAGCCAGGACCCCACGTACACCCGGTTTTAATCGAAATTCTACTTTGTCGAGGAAGTCGACGCGGTACGCCACGTCGTCTACCTGCAGGTGCAGGTAAGTCGTTTGCGTCAACGTAATCGTGGCTTCTGGGCGGCCCTCAACAAGAGTAGTAAGCATACAGTACGAAAGTATTTGCGAGAGGCCATCGACCGCCTTGGGAAGCAGGGAAGCATCCGGCAAAGGAGTGTAACCTTGGCAAACTACCATCCTGGGACGTCGCGAACAAGGGCGTAAAATTTGCCATTTTTCCGGAAGGTGCTTATAACTAGTCTTATGTTTAGCGACAAAGCCAAGAAGTTGGCTACTCAGCAAGGCATACTGCGTTCTTCTTTCTGTCTACTTTAACAGAATGTTCCCCTACCTGAACGTTGCCCCTTCCAACACACGCCCTTGGGGAGCCCAAACAACCCGGGCCACGTCTGCTCCTCGGGGTGCCCGCCTTTTCTGGGCCCTGGGTGTCCTGGGTGTTCTCCTCTTGCTGGGCGCTTGCCAAGGCAATTCCGAAACCGCGCGGCGGCCCGGCTGTCGCCCGGTGGCCACCTCCTCCTTGTTTTCGGCTGCGCAGGCGGCTGCCTTAGCCCAGGCGTTGACCCGCTCGCTCGCCCAGCAACAGCACCACCCCACCAATGCGGTAGCGGCCAAATCGGCCGCCAGCTATGTGTTTCGAAACATGTTGCAGCAGGACACGGCGCGCTTACAGCGGCAGTGGAGCGCTTTTTTCCGCTACCTCCGAACCACCGCCCCCTTCGGGCCGCAGGCACCGGGTTGTGCCGTCTACCTACTCGACTATGAACTCATCGGGGAAGACGACTTTACAACGTATGTGCTTTTCGCTCACCCGCAGGGGGGCACCTATTACGCCTTTGCCCAGCTCGATTCCCGGAACTGGCGGCTTACCCGCCAGGGAAAGTTCGCAAACCCCGACCTGGTGCGGGCCTTGGATACGGTGTTAACCAGGGCGAACCGCTGCCCGGTCACGACGGACTACGCCAAGCAATCTATGCTTTTGGCGCGTTTCACCCCCCCCGAGCACTGGATGGCGCTGGCCGCCGCTGACCGGTGTGATCAGACGCAACAGACGCTGAATGCGCTCTTAGATACGGTTTATGCAGGTCGCTGAAAAGACACCCACACTCCAGAATACGGAAGCATACCAGTCGTATAAGTCGTTTTATGTTTAATACTGTCATCTTAGCGCTTTGTAAAGCAAAGATTTTCCAACCGATCATCGAAAAAAAGGTCGTCCCCGGTGGCGGGCTCTCGGTCCACGGCGACGCCGTTGACGACCACCCCCCCTGCTTGTGACAGATCCGTCGGCTCGCTGGGTTGTGGCGCAAACCAAGACGTGAGCTGAAAGCGATAGCACCCGCCCACCACGAGGCATTTGTGGTAAGAAGCCCGCCTGCGGGGAGACGTAATCTTGAAGGTGTGGTGGTTGTTTGTGGCGTAAATCACATATACCCCCTCGTAGTTCGTCAAGGAGTCGGCGTCTCTGAGTCTGATCAGTTCCGTCACGGAATCGATTCGGGTCACCTGATAGCAGGGGCCGGGCGGGCGCATACGGGTGTGCGGGGCCACTGGTGCGGCGTGGAGCAGTGGCGCGAGCGCCAGCAGCAGCCACAACATGGCGGCTTGTATAAACAGAAGACTAACCATTGTACCCTTTCGTGAGGGGTTTGCTTTTCTGAAAGGTACACGAGTTAGACAAATCCCAGAAAACGGCGTTCTGCCAGCTTGTCGGGTTTCTGGGAAACGGAGATTAACATAGGGTAGCGTATCGGACATGCCCCGGAAAAGTACCAAGCTATTTCTATTTACAAAAATCACCTTTCCATGCTAGGGGCATAACAACGCGAAGTGCTACCTCGCTACTTCTAGTGAACAACCGATGCGCGATTGAGGTACAAGGGCTGATAAAACGCGTCGCTTTTGCGCGCTTCTCCGGTTGCCGTGCTAGCTTACGTTTCCCAACCACTTCTATTTTCCCATGCCGGACCTAACGACCTCAATCCGCCCGCCGCAGCGCACGATGGCCTCGCGCATCAAATCCATCTTCAGCGGCTCGGTGGGCAACTTGGTCGAGTGGTACGACTGGTACATTTACTCGGCGTTTGCGCTGTACTTCGCGCCGGCCTTTTTCCCCAAAGGCGACCAAACGGCGCAACTGCTCAACTCTGCCGCCATTTTTGCAGTGGGATTTCTGATGCGCCCCTTAGGTGGCTGGTTGCTAGGTCTTTATGCTGACCGGCACGGCCGTAAGGCAGCCTTGTTGCTATCTGTGCTGCTGATGTGCGCCGGCTCGCTGCTCATTGCGCTCACGCCGGCGTATGCCAGTATTGGCGTGTTTGCGCCGGTGCTGCTGGTCGTGTCGCGGTTGTTGCAGGGGCTAAGCGTAGGCGGCGAATACGGCACCTCCGCTACGTATCTGAGCGAGATGGCCGACCGCAAGAACCGCGGTTTCTTTTCCAGTTTTCAATACGTAACGCTCATTGCGGGGCAACTGCTGGCGCTGGTCGTGCAGCTGGCCTTACAGAAAGTGCTCACCGACGCGCAGCTGCACGAATGGGGCTGGCGCATTCCGTTTGTGATCGGGGCGCTGGCGGCCCTTGTGGCCCTGTACCTGCGGCAGCACATGGAGGAAACGGACGCTTTTGTGAAGCAGGAAGAAACTGAAGTGCCCCAAAATGAAATTGTTAATAATCAGAAAATCAGCAAGATGCGGGTGTTGCTGCAATACCCACGCGAGGTGCTCACGGTGGTGGGCCTGACGCTGGGCGGCACCATCGTTTTCTACACTTTCACGACTTATACCCAAAAATTCCTGGTTAACACGGCCGGTTTCACCAAGGCCGAAGCCACCCTGATTTCCTTCTGGACGCTGGCCGTAGCCATGGTGCTGCAACCGCTCATGGGCGCCATTTCCGACCGCGTGGGCCGGCGGCCGGTGCTGCTGTTTTTTGGAGTAGGGGCCACCCTGGGCACCGTGCCCTTGATGACGCTGCTGGGCCAAACGCACACGAGTTGGGGCGCATTTGGCCTGCTGGTCGTGGCCATGATTATCATGAGCGGCTATACGTCCATCAACGCCGTGGTGAAGGCCGAGCTGTTCCCGACCGAGATCCGGGCGCTGGGCGTGGGCCTGCCGTACGCGCTCACCGTGGCCATCTTTGGCGGAACGGTCGAATACGTAGCGTTACTGGCTAAGGATCAGGGGGTTGAAGCTTGGTTCTATTGGTACGTAACCCTCTGCGCCGTGATTTCCCTGATCGTGTATCTGCGCATGGCCGATACCAAGCACACCTCGCGCATCACCCACGACTGAACAGTAGGCCTCCCCAGCCTTCGCTTTCCTGTTGGGAATCAATATATTGGCGCCTGCCCCGGTCGGCTCGAAGGCGAATGCCTGTACCCCGACCGGCCGGTTCGGCTCGACTCCGCCCTCACCTGAATCCTTCCTACTAAGCCCTAAAACCATTTATCCAACCTATGAAATTCTCCTTTCTCAATCTGCTGGCAGTGGTGTTGATTAGTCAAAGTGTTCATGGTCAGAGTGTTACCTCGGGGGCAAAACAGCAGTCGTTGTTTGACGGCAAAACCACCAAGGGCTGGCATACCTACCTGAAGCCCAAAGCCGAACCTGCCTGGACGGTTGTGCAGGGCGCGCTGCAGTTAAACCCCAAAGCAGAAGGCCAAGGCGATTTGGTAACCGATGGCGAGTACGAAAACTTTGAATTGACCCTTGAGTGGAATATCTCCGCAGGGGGAAACAGCGGAATCATCTTTGGCGTGCACGAAGATCCTGCGTTTCAAGCCACTTACGAAACCGGAGTGGAAATGCAGATTCTGGACGATAAAAGCGCGGAAGACAACAAAAAAGCCACCCACCGGGCCGGCTCGTTGTATGATATGAAGGCCCCAGCCCAAAACGTAGTGAAACCAGCCGGCCAGTGGAACTTGGTGAAATTACGCAAGCAAAACGGGCATCTGACTTTCTGGTTGAACGGCGCAAAAGTGGTCGATACGCAGATGGGCAGCGCCGAATGGAAAGCCCTGCTTGAGAACAGTAAATTCAAGACCTGGAAAAACTTTGCCGCCTATCCCAAAGGCCACATCGCGTTGCAGGATCATGGCCATCCGGTATCGTTTCGGAATATAAAAATCGAACTGCTTTAATCTGTTTGCCTGATTTATGAGCGAATTCCAAATTAAGAAAACCGGTACGGTATACGACGCTATCGTGGTGGGGTCGGGTGCCGGGGGCGGCATGGCCGGCTACGTATTGGCGCACGCCGGTTTGAAGGTGCTGATGCTGGAAGCCGGGCCGTTTTTCGATCCGGCCAAAGACGCGCAACAGTTCAAATTCCCGTACGAATCGCCGCGCCGTGGGGCCTCGACCACTCGGGCATTTGGCGATTTCGACGCCGCCTACGGCGGCTGGGAGCTGGAAGGCGAACCCTACACCACCAAAGATAAAACGGAGTTTAACTGGTTCCGGGCCCGCATGTTGGGCGGCCGCACCAACCACTGGGGGCGCATCTCCCTGCGCATGGGGCCCAACGACTTCAAGAGTCACCACATCGATGGGCTCACGGACGACTGGCCCATCACGTACGACGAAGTCAAGCCGTATTACGATAAAGTGGACCGCCTGATTGGGATCTACGGGACGGTTGAGGGATTGGAAAATGAACCGGACGGCATCTTTATGGCGCCGCCCAAACCGCGCCTTAATGAGCTGTTTATCAAGCAAGGAGCTGCTAAGGCGGGTGTGAAGGTAATTCCAGGCCGCGGATCGGTTTTGACCGAAAGCTTGCCCAACAACAAAGACCGCGGCACCTGTTTCTATTGCGGGCAATGCGGCCGTAGCTGTAAAATCTACGCCGATTTTTCCTCGTCGTCGTGTTTGGTTATTCCGGCTATGAAAACCGGGAATTTGAAAGTGATCACCAACGCGATGGTGCGCGAGGTGCTAACCGATGAGGAAGGCCTCGCGACCGGCGTATCGTACGTGGACAAAGATGATTTGCAGGAGTACCAAGTAAGGGGCAAGCTGGTCGTGCTGGGGGCCAGTGCCGGCGAAACGGCTCGCTTACTACTCAATTCTACTTCCAAAAGCCATCCGAACGGGTTGGCGAACAGCAGCGGCATCGTGGGTAAATACATACACGATTCGACCGGCGCCAGCTTGGGCGGGTTTTTACCGCAGCTACTGGATCGGAAGCGCTACAATGAAGATGGCGCCGGCAGTGTACACATTTATTCGCCCTGGTGGCTGGATAACAAGAAGTTGGACTTCCCCCGCGGCTATCACATCGAATACGGAGGCGGGATGCACATGCCGTCGTATGGGTTTGGCGGCGGCATCCAGAACTTAAACGGTCTGGTGCCCGGCCGCGACGGAAAAATGAAAGACGCCGGCGGCTTTGGTGCTTCGTTAAAAGACGATTACCGGCGCTTTTACGGCACCCAGGTAGGCATGGCGGGCCGCGGAACTGCCATTGCCCGAGAAGATAATTACTGCGAAATCGACCGCGACGTGGTGGATAAATTCGGGATACCCGTCCTGAAGTTTCACTACAAATGGACCGATGCCGAAGTCAAGCAGGCCAAGCACATGCAGGAAACGTTTCAATCGATTATGCATGCGATGGGGGGCATCATCACGTCGAAAATTCAGGGGCCCGAAACCAATTACGGGCTCGAAGCGCCGGGGCGCATTATTCACGAAGTGGGCACGGTCAGAATGGGCGACGACCCCAAAAAATCGGCCCTGAACAAGTGGTGCCAGGCCCACGACTGCAAAAACCTGTTTGTGGTCGATGCGTCGCCGTTTGTGCAGCAAGGCGACAAAAACGCGACCTGGACCATCCTGGCGCTCTCCATGCGCACGAGCGAGTACATCTTGGAGCAAAGAAAAAAGCTGAACGTGTAACCCCTGATTGTTACCCACCGATGAAAAGACGCGACTCTCTGAAAGCCATAGGCTTAGCTACCCTTTCGACCGCCTTGCTGGTCGATGCCTGCAAGAACGATTCACCTAAAACGACCGAGGCTCCGGCCGCTTCCACGCCCACGCCCACAGACGCGGGAGTTGCGGGCAGGGAAGCCTTTGAGATAGAGCGAGATAAGAAGCTGCACGCCGAGAAGTTCTTTACTCCGCACGAGATGGCCACGATCACGGTGTTGGCTGATATCATCATTCCCAAAGACGAGAAGTCGGGGAGCGCCTCGGACGCCAAAGTGCCTGACTTTATCGAGTTCATAGTCAAGGATATACCGGAGCACCAGGTGCCCATGCGCGGTGGCCTGCGCTGGCTTGATGTGCAGTGCTTAACCCGGTTCAACCGTGCTTTTGTGGATTGCACCCCGCCGCAGCAACTCGAAATGGTAACGGCCATTGCATATCCGCTGAAGGCCACGCGCGAAATGAAGCAGGGCGTAACGTTTTTTAATCGGATGCGCGATTTGACCGCTTCCGGCTTCTTTACCAGCAAAATGGGCATCGCCGATCTTGGCTACGTCGGTAATTCACCGAACAAATGGACCGGCGTGCCCGAAGACGTACTCAAGCAATACGGCATGGAACACGTGTAACCCGACACGTGCCGCGTGGCGCAATAGTCAATGCCGGATTTGAAAAATCAGAAGAATTGGACCAAGATGAAGTATTGACCGCGGTGGTGCGTCTTTGTTAGGGCCGAGTCTACATCGCTCAGTACTACCTCATTTTCAGCTTATTCTCATGGCTAAAACCGTTTTCATCACCGGCACATCTACGGGCATCGGTGCGGCGTGCGTGCGCCTTTTTGCCCAGCACGGCTGGCAGGTAGCCGCCACCATGCGCAACCCCGCCGACGCGAAATTCGACGACCTGCCTAGTGTGCGCGTGTACGCGCTCGACGTAACTGATGGCGCGGCCGTAACCCGCGTAATAGCGCAGGCCCACCAGGATTTCGGCAGTCTCGATGTGCTCGTAAACAACGCCGGCTACGGCTTGGTCGGGCCCTTCGAGGCGGCTACTGATGCGCAGATTCAGACGCAGTTTGCGACCAACGTATTCGGTGTGTTTGCGGTCACGCGGGCCGCGTTGCCGCTTATGCGGGCGCAAAAATCGGGTGTTATCATCAACATCACATCGGTGGGCGGGCGCACGGCATTTCCGATGAATTCGCTGTACCACGCTACTAAATTCGGGCTCGACGGCTTCTCGGAGTCGTTGTGGTTTGAGCTGGCGCCGTTCGGCATTCAGGTGAAAGTAGTGGCTCCTGGCGGCGTAGCCACCGATTTTGCCACCCGCTCGCTCCAAATGACCATCGACCCCGCCGACGACTCCAACCCCTACGCCGGGCAGGTACGCAGCGTGCTCAATGCCTTCAGCAGCCGCAGCGGCAATGCTTCCACCGCCGAGCAGATCGCCGAGGTAATCTATACCGCCGCCACCGACGGCTCGGGCCAATTGCGCTACATCGCCGGTGCCGATGCGCAACAGGTGCTGGGCGCCAAAGCCAACATGACCGACGAAGCGTATCTGGCGATGACGCAGAAGAATTTCGGCTTGGCGGAATGACCTTACCCCATTCGAGCTCCACAAAAAAGCCCCGACTGCTATAGCAGTCGGGGCTTTTTTGTAAGTATCTGATTATGAAATACTTAAGCTAATACATTGATAATCTCTTCCGAGAACCGCTGCATTTCCTCCAGTTGCGGGCTGGTCTGGAGCAGGAAGAAATCAACGCCCACTTCTTCAAAGGCCGCGATGCGATCCTGGATTTGGGCGGGCGTGCCGGTAAGGCCGGTGCGCAGGCCGCGGTTCGACACCGAGTAATCCTGCAAGGACACTTGCTGCTCTAGTTGCGTGCCCGCCAGCCACTGCTGGTAGTTGCCGTAGCCAGCCGCCGAAGCCTGCACGTTGGTGATGCGGTCGAGTTCCTGCTTCACTTCCTGCTCCGAGTTGCGCACGATGGAGTAGCCGGCCACGCCAAATTTCATAGGCGGCAAGCCTTTTTCCTCGCGGCGGCGGCGCATGTCGGCGATGCGCTTGCCGATCTGCTCGGGTGAGTCGCCGTGCATCACGTACCCGTCGCACTGGGTGGTAATCAGGTTTTTAGCCGCTTCCGATTCGCCACCGGCGTACAGGAAAGGCTTTTTGGCCGGCTTGGGTTGTAGTACGTTGTCGGTGACTTTGTAGTACTTGCCTTCGTAGGTGAAATGGTCTTTTTCCCACACGCCGGTCAGCACGTCGAGCCACTCCTTGGTGCGGGCATAGCGATCGTCGTGCTCCTCGAAGTGCAGCCCGTACTTGGTCGCCTCGTCGCGCCACCACGACGACACCACGTTCAGCGACAAGCGACCCGGCGCAATGAGGTCGATGTTGGCGGCTTGCTTGGCCAGCAACGCGGGGTTGTGGAAAGTAGGCCGCACGGCCACCATGATTTCCAACTCCTTCGTCACCGCCGCCAGCGCTGCCGCCGTCGACCAGGCTTCCAGGGCCGGCGCCTCCTGGCCTTTGATGTCGTTTAAGTAAAGCTCCGCGATGAGCGTGAGGCTATAGCCCCACTCTTCGCTGCGCTGGGCCAGCTGGCGCACGTAGTCCCAGGAAGTGCTCATGCCTTCGTCGGGCACGTTGCGCAACCAACCGCCAAATATGGGAAGCCAATATCCGAACTGCATGATTCTAAGCTTCTTGGGTGGCGAGTTGAGATTCCGACTTCTTAGCCAGTTCTTGCTCCAGGTAGTCTACGAAGCGGGCGTAGGGATCAAAGCCCACCACGTTCACGGCGTCGGCTACGAAGTTGGAGAGGGCATTGATGTCGTAGAACAGCACGTCGCCGTTGCGGTCGTCTACGAGGTATTCGATGCCGCCCACGTCGATTTTGGCCGCAGCCACCAGGCGCTCCACAGCCTCAATCACTTCGGCCGGTGGAGTCGTTGCTTCTACCTGAATGCCTTTCTTGGGCGCTTCGGTGAGGCAGAAGTCGCCTTCGGTGATCTCGTCCGGAATCTGGCAGATTTCGGCAGGGCAGAGGTTGAAGCTTTCGCCCGTCGTGAACACCTTCATGGCGTAGAGGAACTTGCCATCCAAGGTTTCTACGCGGGTGATGTGGCCGCCGCGCGGCGCCACAAACTCCTGTACCAGAGCCGTTTGGTCGATGCCCAGATCAATGCTGCCGGCTTCCACAGCCTGCTGCAAGCCTTCCGGCGTGTCGAAGCGGATGATGCCCGCGCCGCTGCCGCCGATGTTGACCTTCACCACCAGCGGGAACTGCAACTCAGCCGCCGCATCCGGAATGCGCGAAACGTGGTTTACCACCCGCGATTTGGGGTATTTCAGTCCCAACTGCGTCAAAAGCGAGAGTTGGCGAGCCTTGTTGGTTTCGATGCTCGACGCCACCGTTCCGTTGATTACGCGCACACCCAACCGCTCGAGATGCGTCATGAAGCCTGCCGTATGGAAGATGCCCTGCCCATGATCGCGCAGGTAAGCCGACGAGCTCATCCGGTTGACCACCAAGCTGTAGCGGCTTTCCTCTTCGGAAGGGTCGAACATATGGTGGGCGGCATCAATCTTTTCGTAGGCAATGCCCCGACGGTCGAGCTCGGCAAACAGCGGCTTAAACCACTCAGGATGCTCGTAATAAATGCCAATCGGCTTTTCGGAAGAGTAAGTGGACATATAGGTAGTTGGTAATCTGAGAAATTACAGGAGAGTATTTATATAACTAACTGATTGTCAATTAGTTAGATAAATAAAGAATTCGTATCGAAAGGAGTAGAAGGAAATTTCCAGCGGGAAAGTTTTGTCGGGCGCTGGTTTTGGCTGCAACCTGTGCGGGGCAAAGGGCCACAAAAGGCTCAGTCCGTGCTGCTTAGCACTTGTAAAGAGGAGCCTGTACTATACCAACCGACACTGGAATGGCAGAGTTAACAACAACAGCAACAGGAAGCTGTAGAAACGAAGAAGTCTCCGCCGAACAACGCGTGTTGGGTTCGGGCGAGGGGAGAGGCAACTGAAAAAACCGTTGGGGTTTGCATGTAAAGCGCTGGTTTATAGTTCCTAAACAATTTTAGGCAGGAATTAGCACCTTAGCTCAAGGTAGGTTGCTAGAAGTTCACAGAGCCTGATCTCTCCCTTCTTCTGTATAAATCATCCCCGAAAAAACCGGGTTTTGACGTTATGGTTGCAAAGATGGTTGCCGACAGCTTACAATGCAAACAGGAAATCCTAAAGCTCGACCGTATTGTGGAAATTACAAAGCTGATTGAGCAACTTGAAGCTGACGTTTTTCCTTTATTCCTTCTCTTATTTTATTAAGGGATAACAGCAGAATAATCGCAACGATATTTACGCCGAAAACAGATAATTCATAGTTTCTATTATAACTCAAAAGGAAAGTAGGGAAATTAAATTCAAATTTTATTGATAAGCTCTTTGTTAAATCTATATTAATAAAGAAAGCCGAACCTGATACAAATTTATATGACATTCCCGCAAACGAAAGATTGAGAACCTGAATCGATTGATTGATCATTGAAATCAAAAGTCCTTCGTATCTATCATTTATCAGTAATTTGCCCGCATAAATAGAAAAAGAATAAAAACTTAGCATTGTAATGATCATTGCGAGAACAATTCCAGTGATTATTTCTGTCTGAGCCAGTGCCCAAATTGTTATAAATATACCTAAAGCGCCGCTTAAGGCTTGATAAAGCCCTAAAAATTTAACTCTTTTAATTTCTGGTGCAGATAAAAATTCTTCCATGTGAAATAGGCTTTGATGCTTCAATGCAATAATTATCGCTGAGGCTAAGATGCTGTTGCTATTACTGCGACTCGCAATAAATATGTTTGCCCGCTATTAAACAAACGCCCATCCTTCTGAGCACAGCAGGAGAAGGACGGACGTTTAGCGAAGTGATGACTGATTTAAGTTGATAAGTGATTTGTAGTCAGTTACTTATGGCGCTTGGCCCGTTCGTATTGCACGGGCCACGGCACGTCCGCGCCGAGCTCCTGGGCCGCGTGAAGCGGGAAATACGGGTCGCGCAGAAACTCGCGGGCCATGATGATCAGATCGGCTTGGTTGTTCTCCAGGATGGTTTCAGCTTGCCGGGCGTCGGTGATGATGCCGACCGCTCCGGTCGGGATGCCGGTTTCCTGCCGGATGCGGGCGGCAAATTCCACCTGGTAGCCGGGGCCGACCGGAATGCGGGCATTGGGTACATTGCCGCCGGTAGAGGCATCGATCAAGTCGACATCTTTGGTTTTCAAGACGTTGGCAAGCGCAACGGAATCCTCGATAGACCAGCCGCCTTCGGTCCAGTCGGTGGCCGAGATGCGCACAAACAGCGGGTGGTCGGTGGGCCAGATTTCACGCACCGCTGCCACGACTTCCAGCAGCAACCGGATGCGGTTTTCAAACGAGCCGCCGTAGTGGTCGGTGCGCTGGTTGCTCAGGGGCGAAAAGAACTCGTGTAGCAGATAGCCGTGGGCGGCATGTATCTCAATGACTTTAAATCCCGCCTCTAAACACCGTTTCGTCGCGGCCCGGAAGTCGTCGAGCACCTTCTGGATGCCGGCTTCGTCGAGCGCTACTGGCATGGGATACGCATCGGAAAACGGAAGGGCGCTGGGCGCGACGGTTTGCCAGCCGCCTTGGTCTTCCGGTACTTTCACGCCGCCTTTCCACGGGCTGCTGGTGCTGGCCTTGCGGCCCGCGTGGGCCAATTGCACGCCCGACACCGAGCCCTGCGACTCGATGAAGGACGTGATCCGTTTGAGCATTTCAATGTGCTCGTCTTTCCAGATGCCGAGGTCGTCGGGGGTGATGCGTCCCTCCGGCGACACGGCCGTGGCTTCGAAAATAATAAGTCCGGCGCCACCCACGGCCCGGCTACCCAAATGGACAAGATGCCAGTCGTTGGCAAAGCCATCCTGACTGGAATATTCGCACATCGGCGACACTACAATGCGGTTTTTAAGCTCAAGCCCGCGCAGGCGCAGGGGGCTGAAAAGTTTTGCTGCCATGAAAGGAAGGAATAAGAAACGCGGTAGCCACTAACCGGCACTCCCGCGCCCGAATGAGTGCTGATTGCCTGGTATTACCCGTTGCCGTCCGGAAAGTTTCCAACATCGGCGGTCAGCGACCCGCTCACCAGTGGCGACGCGAGCAAAAGTGAAGAAAATCAGATACTTTCAGCAACAAAAGAAGCGTTGCGTTGCTTCTTTAGCTCATCTCAAACCTTACCCCACCACGCGCATGAAAAACCGAACCGCAAAATTATGGCTGGCTGCTTTCTCGGCGGCGTTGCTGCTGGGCTCCGTGCAGAGCCACGCCCAAACCAGCACTACCCAAACGACAACCACCCAAACCCAGACGACCAAGGCGCCGGAAGACAAAAGCAAGCGCCCCAGTCCGCCCGCTAAGGTGTCGGCGATGGTGGGTGCTGCCAACGTCACCATCGACTACAGCCGCCCCTCAATGAAGGGCCGCAAGATTTTTGGCGGACTGGAGCCTTACGGCAAGGTGTGGCGCACTGGCGCCAACGAAGCCACTACGTTTGAGACGAGCAAAGACGTCAAGATTGAAGGCCAGGCGCTGCCCGCGGGCAAATACGCCTTGTTTACCATCCCCGGCGAAACCGAGTGGACGGTCATTTTCAACAAGACCGCCGACCAGTGGGGCGCCTTCAAATACGATGCTGCCCAGGACGCCCTGCGCGTGAAAGTAAAGCCCAAGAAGACCGCTCAACCCACGGAAGTCTTCACCATCAACCTCGACAAATCAGGCAAGGTCTCGATGCTGTGGGAGAATACAGAAGTTGATTTTACGGTGTCCAGCGCTGGTAAATCAACAATGTAACACCAGCGCCTTAGCTCTACCAAAGCGGCCCGGCAAACTCTACTTAGGTAGGGCCTGCCGGGTCGCTTTGTGTTGAATGAAGATGGAAAAAGGTGATTCTATAAACAATTGATTACCAATTATTTGGTTGAGACCCCGGAATTCTTGTCAACAACGACTTGGCCGCCTTTCATTACCCATTTGACGCCGTTGATAACCACGTTGATGTCGGTGAGCGGATCGCCGGCGACGGCCACAATATCGGCGTAGTAGCCCGGGGCAATGGCGCCCAGGCTCTTTTCCAGGCCTAGCATCTCGGCGCCCGTGGTAGTGGCGGTGGCAAGGGCTTGGGCCGGCGTCATGCCGGCTTTCACAAACCACTCCAGCTCGCGGGTATTTTCGCCAAAGCCGGTGAAGACTGCATCCGAGCCCATCCCGATTTTGACCTTGGCTTTCACGGCTTGCCGCAGCGTTTCGAAGTTGCGGGCGATGTACTTGTTCAGGCGGTTGACGACGGCCGAATCGTAGCCAAATTCCTCTTTGTGAGCCACGTAATATCGGTTGTGATCGACCGTCGGGACGTAGATCGTGCCGCGGCGGGCCATGTCGGCGATGGTGGCTTTGTCCATGTCGGTGGCGTGCTCCACGGTGTTGGCGCCGGCGCGCACGGCGTCGCGGGCGCCATCGGGGCCGTAGGTGTGAATGGCAATGCGCTTGCCAGCTTTGTGCGCAACGTCGGCGGCAGCTTTCATCTCTTCGTAAGTGAATGTCTGAAAGCCGGTTACGTCCTGGTCGCTGCCCGTAGACCCGTACATTTTGATCCAGTCGGCACCCGAGGCGAGTTGCTGCCGGGCCACGCGTTGCACTTGCTCCACGCCGTCGGCCTGGCCGGGATCGGGGGTGGCGCCGGGTTTGTAAGGCGAGCTGTTGATGTGCAGCCCATAATCAGCCACAAACATGCGCGGGCCCACCATGGCGCCCCGGTTGATGAGGTCGCGCATGGCCAAGTCCATGTTGTCGAAAGAGCCCAAGTCGCGGACGGTCGTAACGCCGGTTTCGAGCGTCTTTTTGGCGTTTTCCTGCGCCAAAAACACCGTCACGGCCGGCCCTAGGCTGCCAAGCTGAGCCCACGGCCGCGAACCCGGCGTTTTGTCCCAGTAAAACGTCATGTGGGTATGCGCGTCGATCATTCCCGGAATAGCGGTATATGCCCGCAGATCAACGACTTGCGCATTGGCCGGTACGGCGCTGGCGCCCGTTTCTACCTTCACTATTCGTTCGCCTTCTACCAGCACAACGGCATCCTGCAAGACGTGTCCGCGGCCGTCGACTAACCGGCCAAAACGTAAAGCTTTTACCTGGGCCTGCGAAGACACGGCCAAGCTCATGGCCAGCGCGGTCAGGAGCAAAAAGGAGGAGTAGCGTTTGAGCATAACTGTCTGGTGCTGCGGTCTATAAGCAAGGTAGGGGCTGAAGCAACGCAAACTATCGCGCCCCTTCAGCCCCTATCGGGCCTATTTATTTAACTATGTAATTATCAGACTATTGTAAAACAGGCAAGATGATTTTGCTGCTGGCCGTTTTGTTGTGGAAAATATCGATGGTCGCTTTCTGGAAATCAGCGGGTGTAGCGTGGTAAACGTCCACGAATTTCTGCGGATTGCGGTCGGCCAGCGGAAACCACGAACTCTGGATCTGCACCATCACGCGGTGGCCTTTCTGGAAGGTGTGCGCAATGTCGCCGAGCTTGTATTTCACTTCCGTGATCTTGTTCGGCACGAAGGCTTCGGGCTTCTCGTAGCTGTTGCGGTAGCGTCCGCGCATGATTTCGCCGTGCACCAGCATCTGGTAGCCACCCAGCGGATAACCGCTGTCGAGGTCGGCCGCCGAATAGGAAAACTTGTTGGGAAACACGTCGATGATCTTCACCACAAAATCAGCGTCGGTGGTGCTGATGCTCGTCATCAGGTCGGCCACTACGTTGCCAGTTACGGTGAGGTCGCTGGTTAGGGTATCGGTCTGGAAGACAAGCACATCCGGCCGGCGAGCGGCAAACCGCTGGTCGTCGGTCATGTAGGCGCGCGTGCGGCGGAAGTGTACGTCTTCGGTATAGGGCACGGGGTGGGCCGGATCGCTGACGTAGTCGCTCTTGCCCTCGGCGTTACTGGGCTGGGTCCAGCTCAAGGCACCGTTGTTCTGTAAGTATAACTCCTTGTCTTGCTTCTCTTTAGGGGGCCACTGCTGGAAAGTCGTCCACTTGTTGGCACCCGACAAAAAGATGTTGGCTTCGGCGATGTTGGCCGCGCTGCCTTTGCCTTTCAGGTAGAAATTGAAGAAGGGAATTTCGATGTTTTGCTGGTACCACTCGGCCGTGTTGGAGCCAAACTGCACGTTGCCCAAATGCGTGCCGTCGTTGGTGGACCACTGGCCGTGAAACCACGGGCCCATCACGAGCTTATTGAACTCCTTGCCGGGGTTGTTTTTTTCGGCGGCGAGGTAGGCGTTCCACGCGCCCCAGTTGTCTTCGGCGTCAAAGAGGCCGCCCACCCACAGCATGGCGGGTTTGAGATTTTTGGTGGCGTTGCGGGCGTCGCGGGTCTGCCAGAACTGGTCGTAATTGGGATGGGCGTACAGGTCTTTCCAATAGCTCACGCTGTCGCCCATGCGCTTGGCCAGGTTGGCCAGGGTGCCTTCCTCCAAGTAAAACCGGTAGTTGTCGTGGATGCTGTAGCCCACCGAATGCGGCGCTACGGCGGTAGGTTTGGGGTGCGGCGCTCCAAATCCGCCGCCCAGGGCCGAATAGAAATCAAAGGCGTCCATCTGAAAGAAAGCGCCGTTGTGGTGAAAATCGTCGCCGATAAACCAGTTGGTCACCGGCGCCTGCGGGCTCACGGCCTTCAGCGCCGGGTGGTTGCTGGCCGCCGCCATCGTGGAATAAAAGCCCGGATACGAAATACCGAAGACGCCGACCTTGCCGTTGTTGCCCTTCAGGTTTTTTACTAGCCACTCGATGGTATCGTACGAATCGCTGGCCTCGTCAATTTCCTTCTTCTTTTTATTTGGGTTAAAGGGCCGGATGTTTTCGTACTGGCCCTCGCTCATCCAGCGCCCGCGCACGTCCTGAGTCACCAGGATGTAGCCTTCCTTCGCATATTCTTTTTGGTAGATGCGCCAGTAGGGGTAGTAGTCCTTCTCACCGTAAGGAGCGCAGGAATAGGGCGTGCGCTTCATCAGAATGGGGTGCTTCTCGGCCTGGTCTTTGGGCGCGTACACGGTCGTGAACAGCCGCACGCCGTCGCGCATCGGGATGTAGACTTCCTTTTTGGTGTAATGCTGCACAAACCAAGTCGAGTCTACGGCCTGCGCCGGCGCTAGGAAAGGCAACAGCAGCAACGGAAATACAAGTTTTTTCATGAAGGGCTTGGGTGGGAGGGATTAGTTGAGCAGAAATGTAGAGACAAATAAGGACTCAATTAGGTAACCATTCATATTCCTCATCACTTATTAACTTGAACTTCTGATTTCCTATAAATACATAATCTGTATTGGCATGTTTTTCAATAGATCCCTCTACGTGAGCATGATTATAAAAGGTATTAACAACACTTATTGTTAATTGATTATTTGAATTAAAAAGATAATATGGCTGAAAACTTAGGTCGCCAAGTGGAATAAATTTAGGGTTAATCTCTTTTAATAAAATAATAAATTGGTATTTATTATTTCGGCATTCATTGCAATGGATTTTCTCCCTAATATGGCCGCTAAAAGCTAGCTTATGTATAAACGCTTTATGTGCTGTTATACTCTGCCGGGTTTCTCGTCTAATGCTCTCGCTAGAATCACAGGAGTAAAATAGTATACTGATTATAAGAAGTGCTTTTATCAATTTCATTTTTCTAATACTATGTCTGATCGTGTGAGGCAGAGCCCCTAGCCAGCAGACACAATTGCGGCATCTGTATTATTTTGATCGCACATCTTCCAAAATGCTTTCTACCCAACCTTTTCCCCAATCCTCCATTTCTTGCGCGCTCCACAGCTGCGGGTAGAAAATGCGCTTCTGAAACTTGGGAGGCAGGTACTTTTTCCAATTAGTGCCGCCGGTGGCCGCAATGGCGGTCGGGTCGCGCTCGAGGTAACGCACCGCGGATTTGAAGTGCATCAGCGGCCAGTTGACGTTTACGTTCACGTCGAGTTGCTTGAGCTGGCGCAACAGGCGCGGATGTTGCTGATCTTCAAGTGGTAAGCGCTGCAATACGCTCCACACGTTACGGTCTTTGTATTCGGCGGCGTGGGCAGTGAGCTGCTGCGTGTATTTTTCTTCGAACTGAATGAGGGTGAGGGCTTTGGCGCCGGTTTCTTCGATAGTGGCACCAGCTTTCCAATAGATGCAGCCCATCAGCTCGTCGTAGGCGGCGGCTTCGCCCAAGAGGCGGCGCTTTTCCTTGTCCAAGAGGTTGTCGAGGGAGGTAGAAGCAATCTCGATCATGCGGTACTGCACCGACTGAAAGCCCGAAGCCGGCATCAGGGCCATGCGGAATTGCAGGAACTGCTGCTTGTCCATGCCATCGACCATTACATCAAACGAGTCGATCAAATTCTCGAAGTAGCGGTTGATGCGGCCGATGCGTAGCACCAGCTCGCCCACCGTCGGCTGTTGCAGCCCCCCGATTTGCTCGTATTCGCAGAGACAGAGCTTGAAGTACAACTCCGTGATCTGGTGATACATAATGAAAATACGCTCGTCGGGGATCGTTGTCAGCGGGCGTTGCAAGGAGAGGAGCGTATCGAGCTCGATGTAGTCCCAGTAATTAACGTAGTCGGCGTAGTACAGCCCTTCGAGGTAGGCAGCCAGGTCCTGTCCGTCGGCAGCATATTTCTGCTGCAAGCGGCGAAGTTGGGCCAGAATTTCGGGTGAGAATTCGTCGGGGGAGTTGAGCATAGCGGGGGTAATTCGGCGCACACAGAAAAGATGGTGCGATATCGGGCACAAAGAACGAAAAACCCGCCAAATTGGGCGGCCGAGGCAACCCCCAGCCCCAAAGCTGCATCTACTAGAAAATGCTAATATTTGGGAGGAATCACTAGTAGGTATAAACAGCTACTGGGTGTTGCATTTGTCTCCACTTTTTTTACCTTTACCGCGTCTTATGGCGGAAAAAAGCAGCATTTTCGATATGATCGGTCCCGTGATGATTGGGCCGAGCAGTTCACACACCGCCGGCGTGGTGCGCATTGCCAGCGCGGCTATCCGCATCCTGGGTTCTTTGCCCACGCACGCAACTATTACTTTTTATAATTCTTTTGCCCGTACCTACGAAGGCCACGGCTCCGACCGTGCCATTGTGGCGGGGCTGTTGGGCTTTGCCACCGACGACAAGCGCATCCGCGAAGCCTTCGATTACGCCAAGGAAGCCGGCTTGCAATACACATTCCAGAGCGTGGGCAACGCCTCCACGATGCACCCCAACACCATTAAGTTGCAGTTGCGCGACGAGCGCACGGGCCACGCAGTAGAAGTGATCGGGCAAAGCCGGGGCGGGGGCGTGATTCGCATTGTGGAAGTCGACGGCTTTCCGTCGGATTTTTCGGCCTCGCTGCACACGCTCATTGTGGATGCCGACGACCGGACGGGCTCCATTGCCTTCATCGCCTCGGTCATTGCCCACGACGATTGCAACATCGCCACCATGTTTGTGAGTCGCAAAGGCAAAAACGACGTGGCGCGGCAGTTCATCGAAATCGACTCGGGCCTGAAGGACATCACCCTCGAATACCTGCGCCAGCTGAGCTGGGTGCACCGGGTGATATATATTCCGACAATTAATTAGTTTTTGTAAGTAATTGATAATCAACTATATATAAAAGTGCTGGGGCCGTGGCCTTACCTTGGCACTCCCATTCTGTCAACCAGCAACCGAATCTTCGCCATGAAAACAATGCCTACTCCGCTTCGGAATAAAATTGCTGCAGCGAGTGCCAGTGCGCTGCTGCTGCTGGGCCTGGGCTTTCCCGCAGCCGCCCAGACCACGTCGCCGGCGCAACCGCCGGCTGGTTCGGTGCCCATTGCCACGCCTACCGGGCCGCTTTCGCTGCAACAGGCCGTAGACTATGCGCTCCAAAACAACCTGAACGTGCGGCAAAGCCAACTGTCGGCCGAGCTAACGGATGCCACGCTGCGCCTAAGCCGGGGCGCCCTGCTGCCGACGGCCAACGCCAACGCCAGCCAATCCTGGAACTACGGTACCAGCATCAACCCGCTGACCAACGTCTTCCAGAACCTGACCACGCGGTCGAATAACTTTTCGGCTTCGACGCAGGTGACGTTGTTCTCGGGCTTTCAGCTGCGTAACGCTATCAAGCGCAATACCTTAGACTATCAGGCCAGCCTAGGCGACATCGAGGAAGCGCGCAATAATCTGTCGCTGAACGTGGCGTCGGTGTTTCTGCAGTACGTGCTGGCCCAGGAGCTAACGCGCACCAACGAGATACGGCTCAACAGCACGCGCCAACAGGTTGAACGCACCGAAAAGCTGCTGAAAGCCGGCAGCGTAGCCGAAAGCAATCTGCTTGATATTCAGGCCCAACAGGCCACCGACGAGTTGAACCTAATCACGTCGCAGAACCAACGCGACTTGTACCGTTTGCAGCTGGCGCAGCTGATGAACCTCGATGCGGCCGCTACCAACGCGCTGACCATCGTCACGCCCGATTTGCCCGATCCCGATGAGCAAACGGTGTTCAACGAAGACCCCAACGCTACTTTCCAAACCGCTTTGGGCCTGCAGCCGCAGGTACGCGCCGCCGACTTGCGCGTGCAAAGCTCGTCCCGCAACGTGGAAGTGGCCCGCGGTGCCTATTATCCGCGCCTAACGTTTGGGGCGGGTATTTTTACTGGTTATTCCTCGGCGCGTATTACGCCCATTGCCACCGGCGACTCCATTTCGGGCCAGCCGGTGCCAGTCTTCCAGCGCGACCCGATCACAGGGGCATACGGCCGGACCAATTACGCAGTGCTGACGCCCAAACAGGCGGTGTATGAGCAGTTGCCTTCCGCGTTCCGCAACCAGATCAAGGACAACCTGGGCAAGCAGCTACAGTTCAACCTGAGCATCCCGATTCTTAATGGTTTTCAGGCCCGTACCAACGTACAGCGTGCGCAAATCGGGGTGAAGCAGGCTGAGCTGCGGGCCGAACAAACACGGCTGACCTTGCGGCAAAACATTCAGCAAGCCTACGCCGATGCCCTGGCTGCCCAGCGGAAGTATGCTGCCTCTAAGCGCCAGGCCGAATCGTTGGGCGCTGCCTATCGCAACGCCGAGATTCGCTTCAACAACGGCTTGCTCAATGGCACCGAGTTCAACATCGCCAAAAACAACCTGACGGCCGCCGAGTCGAGCATGATTCAGGCCAAATACGAGTTCATCTTCCGCCGGAAAGTGCTGGACTTCTACCAAGGCAAACCCCTTGCTCTCTAACAACTTACACGCGCTACATGAGGCGTGCCGAAGGACCAGCCGTACCGCGGCGACCTTTGGCACGCCTTGTTGTCGTTTCTCGCTTTTCATTTCCTAACTTTCCGCGCTTTCCCGCCGAAGCGTACATTGGTTTCTCCTCCCTTAGCAAGCATGAAAAACAATCGTTTACTCTACATTTTGCTGATTATCCTGGCCGTAGGGCTAGCGGGCTTTGTTGTCGCGAAAAAGAAAGGCTTGATAGGTCAACCTGCTGGTAAAGAGGTGATTGTGTCGAAGGCCGCCGCAGCCGACATTGTGGAGAAGGTGAGCGCTTCGGGCAAGGTGCAGCCCGAAACCGAAGTGAAGATCTCGCCCGACGTATCCGGCGAAATTATCGAGCTGTATGTGCACGAAGGCGATTCGGTCAAGAAGGGCCAGCTGCTGCTGCGCATTCGCCCCGATAACTACCAAGCCATGGTGAATCAGCAGTCAGCCGTGGTGGGCAGTCAGCGGGCCAACGTGGCCCAGACGCAGGCCCGCCTGCAACAGCTGATCGCCAACGCCCGGCAGACCGAGTTGAGCTTCCGCCGCAACGCGTCGCTCTACAAGCAAAAGGTGATTTCGCAGGCCGATTATGAAGCCAGCAAAGCCGCCTACGATGCCAGTCAGGAAGAGCTAAACAGCGCCCGCCAGAGCATTCGGGCCGCGCAAAGCAACGTGGCTAGTGCACAGGCCTCGCTGGAAGAAGCCCGCAAGAACTTGAATAAGACCACGATATATGCTCCCGTAAGTGGCACGGTTTCGAAACTGAACGTGGAAAAAGGCGAACGCGTGGTAGGTACTTCGCAAATGGCCGGCACCGAAATCATGCGCATTGCCAATCTCAATTCGATGGAGGTGCGCGTGAATGTGAACGAAAACGACGTGAGCAGCGTGAACCTTGGCGATTCGGTAGAGGTAGAGGTGGACGCGTATGCCAGCAAGGACGAGAAGTTCCGGGGCATCGTGACCAGCATTGCTAACACCGCTAAGGATGCCCTAACGGCCGAAGCGGTAACTGAGTTTGAGGTGCGGATTCGGTTGCTGCCTGAGTCGTACCGTCACCTCCTGCGTACCGTAGCCGGCCGCACTGTAGTGCCGTTTCGCCCCGGCATGACGGCCTCCGTTGACATCATTACGGACCGCAAAAACGACGTGTTAAGTGTGCCCCTAGCCGCCGTTACTACCCGCATCGACAGCACTTTGCTGCCCGGTGCGGGTAGTCCACAGCAGGGTGGAGGCGTGCGGGTCAGTCGGGGCGCTCCAACTGCTCCGGAGTCATCAGCTAAGCCTGCTGCCAAACCCGACGTACAGGAGGTGGTATTTGTCGTGCGCAACGGCAAAGCCGTAATGACTACCGTGAAAACCGGCATCAGCGACTTCGCCAACATCGAGATTCTCAGTGGCTTAAAAGCTGGCGATGAAGTGGTGAGCGGCCCTTTCCAAGTGCTGAACCCCGCTTCCAAAACAAGCCTGAAAGATGGCACAGCCGTAGTCGTTAAGGATGCCAAGACCATCAACAAAGCGGCGTTGAAAGAGGATTCTTCGAGTTAAGCTAACAGCTGTCAGCACCAATAAAAAAGCCAGCGCAATTTTGCGCTGGCTTTTTTATTGGTGCTGACAGCTGTTAAGTGCTATTGATTAGGGGATTTCAGCTTTTCAACCAGTAAAATCGAATACCAATTCTTGTTGCTTAGAAAAGTGACTTTATAATTTTTGTTTTTTAATAGTCGTAGCTCAACCCACTGTGGGCAGTCAATATCTTCTTTTTCCTGCAAGAAAATTAACCGGTTGTCCGGACGATCTACCGGGCATTTCTTCAGATAGTCGGGGTAGTCGAGGACCAGAAAGCGGTCATGTTTGCTGAGGAAGTCTTCACTGCTTACGACATTATGCTGGAAAAACTGCGGAAAATTGCGTTTCCAGGCCTCCATATGCTTATATCCTTGAGGGGGAAAATTGCCACTGTTAGGATCTATTGCAGCTTCCCAATCCAGAATAAAGAAATAGTTCAGTCTATCGGGAGCGTAAAAATTATGCTCTAAAAACCCACCTGCCGACGTAACTACTTTGGGCAGAGAGGCATACTTACGCCCTATTTCAGACGTCATATCAGCAGCGCCAGGACGGTTCTGTTTTCTAAAGGAATAAGCCTTGCTTAATGGATGAATAATAAGTAGACATATAAATATCAGGGAAATAATAGAGATAATACTAAATGTTCTTTCTTTTGAAATCCCAGCCTGTACCGGGGGGATTTTAGAAAATATAAATGCGATAAAAATTACCCAGCCTAAGGAGCTAGGAATCATATAGCGGTCATAGAATATAGGCTTTATGGTTAGGGATATTACCCATATAGCAAAGGGAACCAGAATAAGAATCGACCCTATTACTAAGATAGGAAGTTCAGAATAGTTAATTTTTAGATTCCTGATGAATGTCGCCTTTGATTTGGTTATCTGCAAGAGGAGGAAAAAGGCGATAATCATGACGAATCCAATTAGGAAATACTTGTCAATGAACCTTGCGTTTTTTATATTATATATACTTAATAAATCTAGATAATTAGGCTTGGGTAGCCAAGTGCGGGGCTTGCCGGCGTCGGCTTGAATAAGAAAAGAAGGCAGGTAAAAGACGAAAGTAATCCAGCTTAGTAGTATGGATAGATAGAGCTTAGGGCGGTAAATATTTAATAGTCTGTCAGTTATAATGAATGCCAGTAGAATGGCGGCGCTGTAGAAGCCTCCAAACAGATGCGTGTGAATAATGGCTGCGTGAACACAGAAATTGAGCAATAGTTGTTTATTCGAAAGCTTTTGGTTCCTATAATAAGTATCGTAGAATAAAATCGCTAGAGCGCTAAGGGCTAAAAACAAGCCATACATCCTCGCATCAGCGTTTTGGTTAAGGATCACCTTGGACGTGCAGAAGACGAGCAGGGTGCCGGTGGCCGTGGCCCACAGCGCGTAGGTGCGGCGCAGCGTGGCCCAGGTCAGCAGCAGGGCGGCGGCCATGCCCAGCGAGGAGAACAGGCGCAGGGAGAGTTCGGCGGAGCCGAACAGCTTGTCCCAGCCCCAGCCGAGCAGGAAGTAGAGCAGGGGCGTGTTGTTGAGCTTGTCGTGGAAGGCGGCCAGCATGCGCCCCAGCGAGGGCTCCGACGTCATGTAGTACGAAAACAACTCGTCGTTCCAGTAGTACTTTTTAGAAGATATTATGACGCAGCTTAGTAGTAAAGAGGCTACTGCGGCTCCAAGCAACAAATATTCCCACTTATTGATGGAAGTACCTTGGCTAACAGGCTTCAGAATAGTTTTCTTATCTAAAGGGGGGAGTATACTTTCTTTCATTAACCTCTAGATTATTTGATGCCGGATGCCATGATTAAGATAATTAATATGTGCTATAAATTAGGTTTTATCTTTTCAACCAACAGGATGGAAAACCAGTATTCATTACTGAGAAAAGTTACTTTGTATTTTTTATCGTTTAACAAACGCACTTCAACCCACTGGGGGCATTCTAAATAATTAGTCCATAAATCGGTGACGTGCAATCCGGCATGCTTCAATGGGCATCTTTTAAGATAATCAGGATAATCAATTACCAAAAAGTTATCGTGGTGGCTGAGGAAGTCTTCACTGCTTACGACATTGTCTTGAAAAAACTGCGGAAAATTGCGTTTCCAGGCCTCCATATGTTTGTATGATTGCGGAGGGAAGGTGCCGCTATTGGGGTCAACTGCAGATTTCCAATCCATAATAAAGAAATAGTTTGGTCTATCGGGAGCATAATAATTGCGTTCTAAAAAAGTGCCTGAAGAAGTTACAACCTTCGGGAGGTGTGCATACTTCTTGGCAATCTCAGGTAGCATGTCTGTTGTGCCGGGGTAGTTTTGCTTTCTAAATCCTTTTGCAAATATTATCGGATACGCAGTCGTAAAAATTAAGGCAAGAATAGGTGCTAATAAAAGCGCAGGATTCTTTGAGATAGCGGAAATATTTTTTTTGCTAAATACAGTTTTGGAGGCGATAAAGGAAAACAAAATTACCCAGCCAATAGCACTAGGAATCATGTAACGATCATAAAATATAGGTTTTATGGTTAGGGAAATTATCCATATAGCAATTGGAACGATGAGTAAGCAAAACCCAAAAATCAAAACAGGTATTTCAGTAGTTGGAATATTTATATTTTTAATTAATTTCTTGATATTGCCTTTTCTTATTAAATAGATGAACAATACCAACGCAATAAAAAGTAAAAAGCGTCTGCCGATCCAAGTAGGCTTGGTTAGGTTATAGATATCCAATAAGTCGACGAAGTCAGGTGCCGGAATCCAGGTGCGGGGTTTGCCGGCATCGGCTTGAATGAGGAAAGAAGGGAGATAGAAAACAACTGATATCCAGCTTAGTAGTATGGAGAGGTAAAGTTTGGGCCGATAAAGTTTCAGTACTCTGTCGGTGGCGAAAAAAGCCACCAAAATGGCCCCGCTGTAGAAGCCCCCAAACAGATGCGTATGAATAATGGCTACGTGGACTAACGCATTGATTATCAGAAATTTATATGAAATTGTGGTGTTTCTGTAGAAGTTATCGTAGAGCAGGAAAGCCATTGCGCTCAGCGCCAGAAATAGCCCGTACATTCTTGCCTCAGCATTCTGATTAAGAATTACTTGTGACGTGCAGAAGACGAGCAGGGTGCCGGTGGCCGTGGCCCACAGCGCGTAGGTGCGGCGCAGCGTGGCCCAGGTCAGCAGCAGGGCGGCGGCCATGCCCAGCGAGGAGAACAGGCGCAGGGAGAGTTCGGCGGAGCCGAACAGCTTGTCCCAGCCCCAGCCGAGCAGGAAGTAGAGCAGGGGCGTGTTGTTGAGCTTGTCGTGGAAGGCGGCCAGCATGCGCCCCAGCGAGGGCTCCGACGTCATGTAGTACGAAAACAACTCGTCCGTCCAAAAATACTTTTTGGAGGATATAATGATACAGCTTAATAGCAACCCACTTATAGACGCAACTAGTATTGTATAATCCCAGCCCGTTAATTTTGATTCTTTACTATTAGACAATGATTTTTTTAATAGTCCTTGCTCCCTTGGAGCCCTGCTGCTTATTTCTTTAATTTCCATTTCTTTTCTGATGTAAAACCATCAAAATTATAATAGATATATTTAGTCTATAAGGTTGCTTTTTCTGCTACTAAGCCTTTTGATTTTCCTAAGGTCGTAGCAGAATAATATTCTTTATTCTTAAACATTTTCTTCATCCAAAGCCGGTACAATACCTGCCAATAGCCACCACCTACTTTCACTAGTTTAAAAGAGGAGACACCCATATCGGGCGTGCGGTTGATCCAGGAAATAGGCACTTCCTTGAAGGTAAATCCCATCAGAATAGGCAGCAACCCGGTTTCGGCGTTTATTGAAAAGCCCGGCTGAGTTAGCTCCATCTTCTCCACGACTTCCCGGCGAAGTAATTTCAGGTTGTTGGTTACGTCGCGGAATTTGGTGCGCAAGATGATGCGCGCCAAGAAATGAAACCCGCGGTTGGCCGCGATCTTTTGGAAGGGATAGTTCAGCAACACGCTGCGCCGCGAAAACCGGCTGCCAATCACCACATCATAGCCTTCGGCTGCGCCGTCGAAAATATCCCGTAGATCGGGCAATAAATGCTGAAAATCGCAGTCCATGGACAAAATGTACTTGCCTGTAGCGGCCCGGTACCCGTCCATAATGGCCCGGCCGACGCCGTTGGGTGGAGTGCGGAACACCGGCGTAATCAGCGGGTATTGCTCGGCCAGCTCGGTAATCACTTGCTTCGTGTTGTCACGGCTGTTGTCGTCTACGAGCACGATTTCGTACAGGTAATCGCCATACAGGTCCAGGAGCCGGCTCACCAGCGGCCGGAGGTTCATTTCTTCGTTGTGGCAGGGAACTACCACGGACACAGCATTATATAACTCCGGATGATCGCATAGAGAGACCGTCGGCAGCGGTACGGTGCGCGGTGGTTTCTGGGCGTGCAGCAGGATGGAGCCGGCCAATGTGCGCACGAAAGGCATATTTTCCAGCAGAATCGACATGTTCTGCAGAAACCACGAGCCGTTGGCCGTGAGCGGGGCGTAGGCAAAGTCATTGAACACCGAGAACACCCGCACAAAGCCGATTTCGGAGATCAATTCGTACAAATCAGGGCGACTGATCAGGCGCCGTTGGTCTTTTTTGCCCAACAGGCCGGAAACGACCCGGTTGATTCTCAGGAATGGGTTCCAGGGATTGCTCTCATAAAAAATAATCTCGCCACCCGGCTTGAGCAATTTGTAAGCTTGCTGAAGCAGCCAGGAACAGTTGGATTTGTCGAGCAAATCCATGGCGATAATGAAGTCGAACTCGCGCCCTTCCAATTGCTCAGTGGAGTTTGCTAAGCTCATAAACTCCACGTTATCAGACTCTTCGGGTGTTTGGGGCAGGGCTTCTAAAAAAGTGACCGAAGTGATTGGGTTCTCGCCCCTGGAAACCTGCACCAGCTTGGGCGTCAGCAACCCCTGCCCGCAGCCCAGCTCCAGAATGGATTGGCCGGGTAATAGATGAATCAGGTGGCGGAACGATTGGGCCCGCCACAACAAGCGGTCTTTCAGAATGGGATCGCGATTGAGCCAATAGTGGTCCCGAAACTGCTCGCGCTTGCCCAAAACTTCTATTACTTCGTTCATTTTAGTACGGATTGCAGGTGTGGTAGAGCAGGTATTTGTAACGGATTGGTAATCAGAAATATAAGAATCTTAATTCAGCTGTTCTATTCGCTGGCTAGAAGCTTTGTAAATCTGGTGCACGGTTTCTTCTAGGGAAACGGAGATATCCCACGACGGATAGTGCTCCCGCATCTTGGCGAGGTTGGAAATGTAGCAGATGTGGTCGCCGATGCGGTTTTCATCGACGTAGGTGTACACCTGAGACTTGCCGGAAAACTTTTCCACGAGCTTGAAGGCTTCCCAAATCGAGCAGGAGTTGGCGCGGCCGCCGCCTAGGTTATACACTTCCGCTACGCGCGGGGTATTGATGAAGGCCTCGATGAAGCGGGCCACATCGTGGGAGTGAATGTTGTCGCGGACCTGCTTGCCTTTGTAGCCAAATACTTTGTATTCGCGGCCTTCGAGGTTGCATTTCACCAAGTAGCTCAGAAACCCGTGCAGCTCAACGCCGGAGTGATTCGGGCCGGTAAGACAACCACCTCTGAGACAGCAAGTTGGTATGCCAAAATACCGGCCGTATTCCTGCACCATCACGTCGGCGGCTACTTTGGAAGCCCCAAAAAGCGAGTGTTTCGACTGGTCGATGGAAAAACTTTCGGCAATGCCGTCGGCGTAGTCTGGGTCGGCATAATCCCAGCGGGTTTCCAACTCGGTCAGGGCGATGGTGTTCGGGCGGTCGCCGTAGACTTTGTTAGTCGACATGTGCACAAAAGGCGACTCGGGGCAGGCCTGGCGCACGGCCTCCAGCAAATTGAGCGTGCCGATGGCGTTGGTGTCGAAATCATCGAAGGGAATGGCCGCGGCGCGGTCGTGAGAAGGTTGTGCCGCAGTGTGCACAATAGCATCGGGCCGAATGTCTTTTAAAAGCTTCAGGACGCCTTGGCGGTCACGGATATCAAGCTCGTGGTGGTGAAACGCGCTGCCGAGCTGAATGGCCAGCCGGCTTTGGTTCCAGCGGGTATCGCCCTGCGGCCCAAAGAAAACTGCGCGCTGGTTGTTGTCGAGACCATATATCTGCCACCCGCGCTCTGCAAAATGGACAGCAACCTCCGACCCAATCAAGCCCGACGATCCGGTGACTAGTAACTTTCTCACATTCAGGGATTTAACAGTGTAGTTTCTGATAGTTTAGGCAATCAAGCAATAGCAAGCCAAGTAAAAATATGTACCGGCCCGGAACGAGCCCAGACCTTGTGAAACATTCCTTAAGGAAAGCAAAAAATCCTTGGCGCAATCTTGTAGTTTCAAAGATACTAAAATTTTGGATGTATAGAGGATATTACAGGATTTTTTGAACAAACAAGCCTTTAGAGTGCTATTAATCCGAGCTGTGATAAAACTATATTTAGAAAAAAAGAGTTGAAAGAGCCATACTTACCAGCTTTTAAAGTACTGTAATGGTAAAAAAAGTTACATTCTAAGTCTTTAGTAAAGAACAGTATACATTGTTGTTGAAGACTCTGGTGGGGTAAAAAGGTACGAGGATCGGCGTGAGATTGCGGAGCAAAACTGTTTGGTACCAGAAGCGGTAAAAGCCTTATGTGGGGCAGATGGCGTGTCCTGAGCCGGCGGCCTAAGTTTTGAGATGCTGCCGTAGGTAGTACTTTAGCGGAGCCTAGATAGAAACCCATGCTTTCTGGAGGGCCGTACTATTCTGGCGATCAGTAGCCAGTTTGGTACCAAGGCTGAAAAAGTTAAGAACCTAAAAGCGCTGGCCCTGAGGCTGCAAAAGCAGAAATTACCCCCTTCTATATGTCCAAGATCGCCGTGATTGGCGGTGGCTCCTGGGCCACAGCATTAACCAAAATTCTCTCTGAAAACGGGGCCCAGGTAGGCTGGTGGCTGCGCCACAAAGAGGATGTACAGCACTTGCTGCGTACCCGCCACAACGCGCGCTACCTTTCGTCGGTCGCCTTCGACTTGGACAAGGTGCTTCCCTCGTCTGATCTGGAGGAAGTGGTGGAGGCTGCGGAATGGGTGGTGCTGGCCGTGCCCGCCGCATTTGTGCAAAATGCCCTCGAGAAGCTCGACCGCGACGATCTGAAGCACAAACGCGTTATTTCGGCCATCAAGGGCATGATTCCCAGCAAAAACGTGCTCGTTACCGACTACGTAGCCGAGCGTTTTCGGCTACCCCACGAGCGGCTGGGCATTGTGGCTGGCCCATGCCACGCCGAAGAAGTAGCCTTGGAAAAGCAAAGCTACCTGACCATCGGCGCGTGGGACATGGCCTTGGCTGAGGACTTCTGCCAGCTGCTGCGCAACCGCTACGTGAAGGCGTCGCCCATGCTGGATCTGGACGGAATTGAGTACTGCGCCGTGATGAAAAACATCATTGCCCTGACCTGCGGCATTGCCCATGGCTTAGGCTACGGCGACAATTTTCAGGCCGTGCTGGTGAGCAATGCCGTGCAAGAAATCCGGCGCTTTGTGCACGCCGTTAATCCGCAGCCGCGCGACTTGTCGGCCTCGGCTTACCTCGGCGATCTGCTGGTGACGGCGTATTCGCAGTTTTCGCGCAACCGCACGTTCGGCAGCATGATCGGGCGGGGCTATTCGGTGAAGTCGGCGCAGCTGGAAATGAACATGGTGGCCGAAGGCTACTACGCCGTGAAAAGCATTCACGAGCTCAACAAAAAGCTGCTGGTGAACATGCCGATTGCTCTGGCCGCGTATCGCATTCTGTATGAGAAGGTTGCGCCCGCGGTAGAAATCGAGTTGCTGAAGGAAAAATTCAGGTAAGGCCCACCGCTGTCAGTACCGTCAGTACCAGTAACCTGCTTCCTTGCAACAAGGCTCAGCACTGCTTGTCGTTTTCACGTATCAGCCTAGTATTCACCAACCACTCCCGCATATGGCTACCTGGGGCTACCACAATTTCGACAACGATGCCGCGGCTGACTTCGCCGAAGACTTTCGCGATAACCCAAACGAGGCCGTTCTGCTGGAAGCGCTCGCCGCCGTGGCGGAAGAAGAAGATCACATCGACGCCGATGCCGCCAGTGAGGCTTTGGCCGCAGCGGAAATCATTGCGGCCGTGATGGGCAAGCCCGCTCAGGATTTGCCCGTCGATCTGATTCCAGTGATCGTGAAGATGGATACCGATGAGAGCGAGGATCTGCTGGAATTGGCGCGCGGCGCGGTCAAAGCCATCTTAAAGGAGTCGGCGTTGCAGGAGCACTGGGCCGGCAGCGACAACGCCGCCGACTGGCAACACTTGCAGCGCGATCTGCTGGAACGGCTTAAGTAGTTTATCCAACGGTATGCCCTGGTATTTCCTCGCATTGCTGGCGGCCTTTTGCCTGGCGCTGTATAACTTTTTTATCAAGCTGGCATCCGGTTACATACCGGCCGCGGTGGGGGCAGTAGTACTGCAAATTGTAGCTGCCGGACTGGGCGCGGCCTGGCTGCTGAAGCTGAAGCTGCAAGGCCAGCCGTTGCCCGTAACTAGTAAGGGATTGCTGCTGGCCGCTTTGGCGGGCGCCGGGGTGGGGCTGGCCGAAATTCTTACGTTTGTGGTATTCAGCCGCGGCGTACCCTCGTCCGTGGGCACGCCGGTGTTGGTGGGCGGTTCGGTGCTGCTCACTGCCGCCTTGGGTCTGGTACTGTTACGCGAGTCTCTGACGTGGCCGCAAGGAGTGGGCCTTGTCTTAATTGTGGTCGGCATTGCGCTGTTATCGCGCGGCCACTGATTTTCGGGTTCTCCGTAGCAAGCTAAAGGCTGTTCAACAGCAATAAGTTACCGCGGCTTGCACGTGCCAACTTGCCATTTGCTCAAGCCCCGCGGCAAGCCAATTTTATACAGCATAAGCTCTATAAAATTTTGTTATACAGGCATAGACCGTGTTTATACCTAACTATCAGGTAGTAAGATAGTTAGCTATTTGGGCATGAAAAGGCACCACCTTGAGCGCCAAGCGCAAAAGAACGGTGCTATATAACGGGTAAACCTTCACGTAGGTTGCTAGTATATTAGTGGTACACAACACCCACTTACGATCATGGACGACAACCAGAAGCCCCTTCAGAACGGACATGCTACCGGCGACGGCACAGGCACGGCCAGTACTGGCGCCGGCACTTCGCACGACCAGCGCACGGCTGCCGGCGAAGGCGCCCAGACCCTCACCACGCGTCAGGGCCATCCGCTTACCAACAACCAGAACCTGCGCACCGTGGGCAACCGCGGCCCGGCAACGCTGGAGAACTATCAGTTCCTGGAAAAAATCAGCCATTTCGACCGGGAACGCGTGCCCGAGCGCGTGGTACACGCTCGTGGTGCCGGTGCGCATGGCGTATTCGAAGCCTACGGCAAAGTAGGCGACGAGCCAATTGCGAAGTACACCCGCGCTAAACTGTTTAACACACCCGGCAAAGAAACGCCGGTATTCGTGCGCTTCTCCACGGTAGGCCACGGCGGCCACTCACCCGAAACCCTGCGCGACCCGCGCGGCTTTGCGGTGAAGTTTTATACCGAAGACGGCAACTGGGACTTGGTGGGCAACAACCTGAAAGTGTTTTTCATCCGCGATGCCATGAAGTTTCCGGATCTGATTCACTCGCAGAAGCCCGACCCGGTGCACAACCGCCAGACCGGCGAGCGCATCTTCGACTTCATCTCGAACACGCCAGAGGCCATGCACATGGTGGCGTTCCTGTTTTCGCCTTGGGGCATTCCGGCTAACTACCGCCAGATGCAGGGTTCGGGCGTGAACACCTACAAATGGGTAAATGCCCAAGGCGAAGCCGTGCTGGTAAAATACCACTGGGAGCCGCTGCAAGGCATCAAAAACCTAACCCAGCCCGAAGCCGAAGCCATTCAGGCCAAAAACTTCAACCACGCCACGCAGGATCTGTTCGATAACATCGCTAAAGGCAACTTCCCGCAGTGGGAGCTGCGCGTGCAGATCATGAGCGACGACGAGCACCCCGAGCTAGACTTCGATCCGCTGGACGATACCAAAATCTGGCCCGAAGATCAGTTCCCGCACCTGCCCGTGGGCAAGATGACGCTGAACAAAAACCCCGAAAACTACTTCGCCGAAGTAGAACAAGCCGCATTCGGCACGGGCGTATTGGTCGACGGCCTCGACTTCTCGGACGACAAAATGCTGCAAGGCCGTACTTTCTCGTACTCCGATACGCAGCGTTACCGCGTGGGCACCAACTACTTGCAGTTGCCCATCAACGCGCCCAAAAAGCACGTAGCCACCAACCAGCGCGATGGCCAGATGGCGTATCACGTGGATGCGGCGCCGGGCCAGAACAACCACATCAACTACGAGCCGTCGTCGTTGAACGGGCTGAAAGAAGCACCTCGCTCTTTCCCCGATCACACGCCGCAGTATACAGGTCGTTTGTTGCGCGAAACCATCGACCGCACCAACAACTTCAAGCAAGCCGGGGAGCGCTACCGTCTGCACGAGGATTGGGAGCGTGACGACCTGATTAACAACATGGTAGGAGCCCTGGCCAACGCCGACCGCAAGGTGAGCGACAAAATGGTGGAGCTGTGCACCAACTGCGACGCCGATTGGGGCCGCCGCTTAGCCGAAGGCCTGCAAAATGCCCGCAGCGGTCAGGCAGGCGCAACGCAAGCCAACGAAAACAAAGCCTCCGAAGCCGTGGCGCAAGCCGAAGAAATGGCTCACGACGCCAAGCCGTATTAAGGCTCCATCTGTAGGATTTTGCAAAAAGAAAAGGGAATGCCAGTTGGTGTTCCCTTTTCTTTTTGCAGCTAAAGTTGCTTGTTGTGTATGGGGCAGTAATATTTCGGATCGCACCCTGATATTTGGCAGCCACCCAAATGCACTTCTCCTAGCTTAGCTTTTTTCATTGTTCTTTTGCCCGGAAAGCCATAGGCTATCGGAATAAAATGATCCTTGTGGCCATCTACGCAGGCAGGCAATGCGCCATTTGGGTATATATATTTGCAGGGACCTGGATAAGGAATTGTGAGTGAAGTGATCGTGTCTTTGGAAACAGAAACACTTTCCACAGTTTCCGTACGATATCCAACCAGTAAAAGGGCCAAGGAATAGATGCCAGGATGGAGACCTTCAACGCGGAACGCCCCTGTTTTATCAGTTGATGCACCCCTCACAACAATACTGTCTTGCTTAACTAAAATCGTAACACCTTGAATATCTCTATCTAGTTGACTGCTGACCAGTTGTCCTTGCAACTGGCCATATTGAGAAAAGCAAGATGTGGGGAAGCATAGCAGCGCTAGTATAACATGTATTTTTACGAACATCGGATAGAAGTGCTATCTTAAAGTAATACGCTAATTATCAGTGTATTATTTTGAAGTAAGTTATGCTTTAAATCCCCATTTTTCCAGCTCTTCCCACAAGCGGTGCACTGGCAAGCCCATCACGTTAAAATACGAGCCTTCCAAGCGCGTCACGGCCACCATCCCAATCCAGTCTTGGGCACCGTAAGCGCCGGCTTTGTCCAAGGGCTTGTAATTCAAAACGTAATGTTCGATTTCGGCTTGAGAAAGTGCCCGGAAATGCACGCGGGTTTGGTCGGAAAATACGGTTTGCCGGCCATCGGCGCCCAGCAGGCAGACGCCCGTAAAGACATCGTGGGCGCGACCTTGCAAGCGCGTCAGCATTCGGATGGCTTCGGCTTCGTCGGCGGGCTTGTTGAGCACGTCTTCGTCGAGGCATACTATGGTGTCGGCGGTGAGCACTACTTCATCGGGTTGTAAATCAGCGCGGTAGGCGTCGGCTTTGTGCGCCGCCAGATATTCCGCGACTTCGGCCCGGTGCAGGTGCGGCGGGTAGCTTTCGTCTACTTCCTTGAGCCGTACGGTGTAGGGCAAGCCCAATTCGGTAAGCAATTGCCGGCGGCGCGGCGAGTTAGAGGCCAGGAGTAAGCGTAGTTTGGAAGGCATTCTGGTTTTCGTCGTCGCGGATGGAAGTAAACAGGAAACCGCCGATGGTTTTGGGGTAAAAGAAGGTCGATTTGGGCGGCATCACCGCGCCCGAATGGCAAACGCGCTCTACTTCGTCCATCGTGACTTCGTTAGTGATGAACGCCGCCCGCGCCTCGCCCCGGTCGACGCGCGTGAGGCACTCCGAAAAGTTGCGCACGTACGCAATGCCCGTCCACTGCCGTTGCGCATCGGGGCCGGCTATGCCCAGCACGCGCTCCAATACAAAATAGTGCAACACCGTGAGGTCCAGGGCTTTTACTTCGGGGGTCGTGTCCCAGGTGAGCTGACTGTGTACCTCGGGTTTGAGGCGGAGCTTGTACGCCTTGCCATCCAGATACAAGCCAAAAGCCCAGGTTTTACCGGCAATTAACTCCGGCAAATCGTAGGCATCGTCTTTAGGCAGTACGGTAAAATAGCGGGCCAGCTGCTTCAAAAACTCTTCGTCGCTGACTTGGCCGGGTAGCTCCAGCAACAGGCGGTGGGTAGGCAGAATGCGCAGGTCGTCGGCGGCCGAGTTGGTGAGGTACATCAAATGAAAATGCCACAGCTCGCGGCCCGTATACTGCGGGTCGGCCAGCATTCGCGCCTGCCGATAGACCAGCGACCCTTCGTAGCGGTGGTGCCCATCGGCCAGAATCACCTGTCGCGAAGCCAGGACCTCCTGAAAGCGGCGAATCACGCGGGCATCCTGAATGACGGCCAGTACGTCGCGGGCTCCCTGGTAGTCCTCCTCGGTTTGGTAGAGCGGATCCTGCATGGCCTCGTCGAGGTAGCGTTCCAGCTCAAACGTATCGTCGCGGTAGAGGCCGTGGGTGGCACTGGTCTGAAACTCGGTGCAGGCCAGCAGCTCGGCGCGGTCGTTGACGGAAGTAGGCAGCGTGTTTTCGTGGCGCAACACCACGTTTTCAGCCCAGTCGTAGGCCCGAATGTGGCACATAAAGCCCTTGCGGCAATACTCGCGGTGCGGCGTGCCGGGCAGCCGGAAGTATTGGTAATACGCATAAATGCCCGGCAAATCGTCCTGTTTCAGTACGCCTTGTTGCTTCCATTCTTTGAGCCGCCGCAGGGCTTCGGCGGCCGGGTCGGGGCCGCGCGGTACGGATAAGTGGATGCTATTGAGGGGGTTGCGGTACAGCGCCTCCCGTTGCTTCGTCGACACGACGTCGAAGAGGGGCGACACGTACGAATCGATATCGGCGCTCAGCTCGGCGTTGTAGCGCCAGCCGCGCACAGGTTGAATTTCAGCCAAAACGTCTCAGAAAAGATGTTAAAACGCGTCCGTTATCCCGAAGCTCAATGCGGAAGAATAACGAAATTATTTTTATAAATTGTTGACTATCAATTAATTATGGTGCAAGCCGGCTTAGCTGCCACCCGTTGCCTTCCTGCTCGTACACGATGCGGTCGTGCAGGCGGGAGGGGCGGCCCTGCCAAAACTCGATGCGGTGGGGGCGCAGAATGTAGCCGCCCCAATGCGGCGGCCGCGGCAGCGGATCTTGGGCGCCGAAGCGATTCAGGACCTCGGTTTCGCGCTGTTCGAGCTCTTCGCGGCTCGCGATGGGCTGGCTCTGCGGCGAGGCCCACGCGCCCACTTGGCTGCTGCGCGGCCGGCTCTGAAAGTACTCGTCCGACATGCCCTGCGGCGCTTTTTCGATGCGGCCTTCTACGCGCACCTGCCGCTCCAGGCCGGGCCAGAAAAAAGTCATGGCCGCCAGGGGCTGCGCGCTCAGCTCGTGGCCTTTGCGGCTGTCGTAGTTGGTATAGAACAGAAAACCAGCATCTTCGGGCAATCCCTTCAGCAGCACCACCCGCGCCGAAGGCTGCCCGTGGCTGCCTACCGTGGACACGGTCATGGCCGTGGGCTCGTCGAGGTGGGCGGCCAAGGCTTCGTCGAGCCAAGTGCGAAATTGCCGCACGGGGTCGGGGAGGACGTCGGCTTCGGTGAGGGTGCGCTGGGCGTAGGTTTTGCGCAGGTCGGCTAGTTGCGGGTCAGTCACGGCTTATTGGAATTATGAATTCAGGTCTATAAATTATGAATTGGTCTGGGAATGAAAGCCTTATGAGTTGATTGAGCCTGAGGGCGCTTTCCGGCCTGCTGTTTTTTATCCCAGAATTCATACGCAAACGCAGCGCAAGGTAACAGAATACGGGCACCGGGAACCCCGAGCCGGTCGGCCAACGTAGGGAAGAAGCGCGCCGCAACCAACTTCGGGCCGCCCTGCCGCCGACGCGGCGGCCACGTACTTTGTCTTTCATCCTTTAAAATTGCCAATCCATAACCCTAAAACAATGCCCCGGCTTCGCGATAACAGTCTGTTGATTTCCCAGCCTTTTCTGGGCGACCCCAACTTCGAGCGTACCGTGGTACTGCTCTGCCGCCACACCGATGAAGACGGCTCGTTTGGGCTGGTGCTCAACCGCACTACCAACCTGCAGCTCGGCGATGTGCTGGAGCTGCCGGACGGCGATGCGTCGCCCATCGGGCAGATGCCCTTGTACCTGGGCGGCCCCGTGCAGCCCGACACGCTGCACTATCTGCACCGCCGTTCCGACGTGCCCGAGGCCATTGCTTTGGGCCAGGAAGTGTACTGGGGTGGCGACTTCAACGTGCTACTCGGGCTGCTGCTGAGCGGTGCCCTAAGCCCGGACGATATTCGGTTTTACGCCGGCTATTCGGGCTGGACGGCAGGGCAGTTGGCCGAAGAAGTCCGGGAAAATGTTTGGATAGTGCATCCTAATGCTGCCGGGAAAGTATTTACTTTGGATAACGATGCCTTCTGGCAGTCAATTTTGCGCGAAAAAGGCGGCCGATACCGTGTTCTGTCGAACTACCCCGTGGACCCGCGCCTCAACTAACTTTCCCGCGCCACCTACTGTCCGCTGCGGCGGGCCTATTCCTTTGAACGTATGCTACCTGAGAACGATAACACTGCCCCCAACCATTCCGACGCCGCTTCGGAATCGCCCCTGAGCATTCTGGAACGCCGTTTGGCCGAAATCCGCTCGAAACAAGATCCCGCCAGCGAACCCACGGTACCTGCCGAGCCCGCCGCGCCCGCCAATCCGCCGGCTTCGGACGCTCCCTCGGCTCCCATCGCCCAAACCCCCGCGCCCCCAGCTCCCAGCGCCCAGTCTGCACCGGAGCCCGCAGGAGCCGGTACGGCCGAAGCCTCGGCAGAAGAGGTAGAAAAAGATCAACTACTTGATAATCAAGAGCTTATAATTAATGATGCAGCTCATCCCGCCGATTCGTTGGTGAGTGAGCCTATCTCCGAGCCACAGGCCCGAGCCGAGGCGCATTACGGCGCCCAAAACCCCGGCGTGGTGAGCGCCCAGGAAGCTGAAGCCGAAACCTCCGCGTCAGACTCTTTGGCCGTCTTCCCGGAGTCGGAGGCCGAAGCGGCCCCGTCCGCTGTGAGAGAGCAAAACTCAACCCCGCCAACGCCGGAGCCCGAGGCCCTGACGGGTGCAACAGCAGATGTGTCGTCGTCGGCGCCAGCCGAAGGCGAGCCTTATGCCACTACGCTGGCAGCGTTTCCGCTGCACTCGGCCGAGGACATTGACAATGCGCCGGTTGCGCTGGCTTCGCTGCCCACCTCCGACAACGAAGGGGCCGTAGAAGCTGCCCACGCGGCCGAACACGCCGGCGAAGAGGAAGAAGAATATGTGCCCGAAACCTCGGCCGTTGATTTCGCCAAGCTCGATTTGCCGGCCCAGGCGCACTACCTGCTCACCTTGTTGCGGCGCAGCGATGCGCGGCAAAATCGCAAACAGATTTTTGATCTGTACCGGCAGTACGAAACTTCCATTGCCACCGACCGCACTACGGCTCGGCAGCGGTTTGTGGAGGAAGGCGGCGAAGCCGATGCCTTTTCGTATTCGGGCCCGGAAGGCCATCAGGAGTTGACCAAGGCTTTGCAGGAATTCCGTGACAGCCGCGCCCGCGACGCCAAAGCCGAAGACGAGCAACGGGCTAAAAACCTGGCCCACAAGCAGTACCTGCTTTCGCAACTGCGCACGCTGGTAGAGTCGGCCGAAACCAAGGACAGTTCGGCGCGCATCAAAGCGCTTCAGAACGATTGGAAAGCCACGGGGCCGGTCCCCCAGAAAGACGCACAGGAGTTGTGGAACAGCTACCACGCCCTGCTCGATATCTTCTACAACAACCGCGGCCTGTTCTTCGAAATGAAGGAGCTGGACCGCCGCCGCAACCTAGAAGCCAAGGAAGTGCTGGTGCAGCGGGCCGAAGCCCTGGTGGAGCAGCCCAGCATCAATAAGGCGCTGCAAGAGCTGCGCCAGCTGCACGAAGAATGGAAGCACGTGGGCCCGGTGCCCAACGAGCAACGCGACGCCATCTGGAACCGCTTTTTGCAGGCTTCTGAGAAAGTCCACGATCGTAAGAAGGACTTCCTGAATGCCCGCTCGGAACAGGAAAACGCCAACCTGACCCGTAAAACGGCCTTGTTGGAGCAAATCAAGCCGTTCAACGAATTCCAGACGGAGCGCGTGAACGAGTGGCGTGCTAAAACCGACGAGCTGCAAAAGCTAAAAGAGGAGTGGGATGCCGCCGGCCTCGTGCCCCGCGACAAAGCCGAGCAGCTTAACAAGCAGTTCTGGGCCGCTTACAAAGGTTTCTTTCAGCGTAAGAATCAGTTTTTCAAGGCTTTAGACGAAGAGAAGAACGGAAATCTCAAGCGCAAGCTGGAGCTTTGCGACCAAGCCGAAGCGGCTTTGCAAAACCCCAATTGGGAAGAGGGCCGGGAAATCGTCATTCGGCTCCAGAAAGAGTGGAAGCTGATTGGGCGTGTACCCGAAAAGCAGTCCGATAAAGTCTGGAACCGCTTCCGCACTGCCTGCGACGCGTTTTTTGAGCGCAAGCATCAGGAGGCCAAGCAACGCGAGCAGCAAGTGCAGCAAGTAACGCAGGAGCAAGCCGCCCACCTCGACCGCCTGGCCGATGCAGTAGCAACCCTCACCGTTGATCAGCCCGGCAGCTTGGAAGGTTTTCGGCAGCACGTAGCCGACTGGCGCGCCTTCGACGGAAGCACTAGCGGCCCCCGTGGCGCCGCCGAGCGAGCCGAGGAAAAGTTTCAGACGCTGATGGGCAAGTACCTCGACCACGTGCCCGGTTTGTCGTACGCCGAGCGCAACGAGCTGCTGTTTCAGTTGCAAATCGACCGCCTGAAGTCCAGCCCTGACGCGCAGCAGCAGCTTTACCGCAAAGAGCAAACGCTGCGCCGCGAGATTAATGAGCTGGAAAACGACATCTCCACGCTGCAAACAAACCTCGAGTTCTTCGCGCGGTCCAAGAATGCCAACCAGCTCCGCGAAGAGTACCAAGGCCGCATCGACGAAGCAAAAGGCCGCATCGATGCTTTGAAGAAGCAGTTGCGTATTGTGCGCAGTTAGTCTGCATTCACTAGAAAAGCCCGGCCCTTGATGAAGGGGCCGGGCTTTTTGTTGCCTAATACTTTCTCTATTATGAAGGCATTTTCGGTTTTACAAGAAGCAATCTGAAATGTATCCAGCAATTTTTCTGGCTGATTAGCAGGCGGTAAGCTTGAATCGTGCAAAAAATATAGTCTCGCGGTTTGCATACTGGGGATGAAGCTTTAGTTTTGCGCCATAATTACGCCTCCATAGCTCAGCTGGTAGAGCAACTGACTTGTAATCAGTAGGTCGCTGGTTCGATCCCGGCTGGGGGCTCAGGTAATTATAAAGGCTCTGTAACTCAAGTAGTTACGGGGCCTTTTTTATTGGTGTGACTGTCAGTATGACTGTATAGGCGAAAAGTTGCTGTTGATGTGCTAGACAATAGTGTTTATATGGATCAAGCGCTTGATCAACATCAAATCAGTGACCAGCCAAATCTTAATATAAACTAACTGGCATTCATGTACCCGTGTCTGGCTTTTTTTGCCCGAGTGTTATACAGATTAGGTGCAAGACAACCTATCGATTCAGCATTACTATTGCTAACCGCCATAGAAATATGTTTTGCAGTGGTAGGGATCAGCGTTGTTCGACTAGTCTACGGATATCACACGGGGAAAATACAATTCTTGCTCTTCTGCGCTTTACTATACTGTTTTAACGCGTTTTATTTGAGCAAAAAAGCACAAACAACACTTGGGAAAAGCTATCGTGAGCCAGTAAATGGCTGGCAAGTCCTAATCGGTATAGCGATGTATTTCCTACTCACTTTAGGTGTTTTATGCTCGCTTATTCCCATAGCTGCTTGGTTGCACTGAGGAAGACAACGTAAGCTCAAACTCATAGGACGGCACCATAGAAAGATTCAAAAGAGCGGCTATTTGTCGCTTGCGGCCCGTTCCTGCAGCACGTCGAAGGCAGCCAGGGTAGACGTGTGGCGATCCTTGACGCGGGACTTTAAATATTTGCGGGTGGTGTTGAGGCTGGCATGGCCTACCGAGTCCTGGATGTACACCACGTCGGCCCCGCCTTCGAATTGCAGGGTAATGAACGTGTAGCGGGCGATGTGGCAGGAAACGACCTTCCACAGGGGCAGCTCGCTTTCGAGGCGGCGCGCCCCCGAGCCGCGCACGACCGTGACCATTCGTTTCAAGCCAGCCGCGCGGCACAGCTGCTTAATGATGCCGTTCATGGTCTGGTTGCTGGGCACGGGCAGGCGACCTTTGTATTTCTGCCAGATTTCGTAGGCTACCGGATCTAAGGCGACCCGGACCTTTCGTTTGAGGCGTTGGCCCTTGCGCTGGATATACTCCAGAATGGGCACGCGCTGCGACGTTTTGCCGTCTTCGCTGGTGAAGGTCTCCAACACGAGGTCTGAGGGTTTCATGTGGGCCAGATTGTCGTAGCGCGGGCCGGTGAGGCAGTTGAATACGAATACATCCCGGATGGCTTCGCGGCTGGCGTAGTTGGTGCTGCCTTCCTTGACCTCGAGCGGCTGAAAGCGGTAGAGCTGCATGACCTCTTCGTAGGTGAGAGGCTCACGCTCCACGTCTTCTAAGAAATCATCTTCAATCCAGTCGTAGGCGAAGCCCGCGTATTTGAGCAGCGTCCGGATGCTGCGCTGGTAAGTGCTAATGGTATTGTTCTGCAAGCCGAGGCGCTGGGTGCGCATTTTCGCCTTCTCCACCAAGAACGTGCAGAAGGTTTCGAGCAGGATGCAGCGCCCGGCTTTGTCGGGTTGAAATTCTTCCGGACGGGTACCCGGGCGCCACTCTTCCAGCCGCTGAATCAGGCCGGCCGGTTTGGACAGGGTTTTGGGCTTGAGGCGGGCGCGGTAGGTGTTTTGCCATTCCGGTTAGAGCCAGCGGGTTGGAGCACGCTGAGCGTGGCCAACGGATTGATGGTGGACGCGGCGCACCAGACCCGACCGGTTAGCCAACGCATTGTCGATGTGATCCGCGGCAAGCCCCCGGAATTGTTTGCCTAACCTTACTAACCAAATCGCCACCCCGCCAACGCAACCGCAGCCAAGACCGCAAGAGTCCAACCGATAACAGAGCCTTGAAGAAAGAAGGGCTTGGGGCGGCGGGGGTGCAAAGGCATAATAGGCTTCGCTGGAGTGCATTGTAAGCAACGAAGAAAAGCAAGTATTTTTGGATTTAAAGCACCAGCCTCACCTGAAACGGCGGGACTTTTTCATTCTATATTGGGCCGTCTGGGAGGTACCAAGTCGGTTTTGCCGTACTTTCGTCTTTTTGACCCTTTATAAATTATAGCGAATGCAGGCAACGCCAGTCCCTCTGCTTCCAAGCCACCGTAACAATTTCGATTTCCTGCGGCTGCTGTTTGCCACGTTTGTGCTCATTACGCACAGTTACCCACTGACCGGAGTGACCGAGGCCGATATTTTGGCCCAGGTCTCGCATGGCCAGACCAGCCTATCTTACATCGGCGTACGCGGCTTTTTACTTATCAGCGGCTTCCTGATCACCAAAAGCTTACTGGCCAGCAAGAGTTTGAAGGACTACTTGTTCAAACGTGCCGTGCGGGTATTTCCGGCCATGTGGCTCACTCTGGCACTCACGGTGCTGCTGGCCTTCTTCGTCAGCGGGAAAAGCATAGGGCCGTATTTGATCCATTACTCGTCGCGAGACTACCTGATCTTCAACGCTGTATTCAAGGTGCAATACTTCATCGACGGTGTATTTATGCACAACCCGTTCCCGCGCTATGTGAATGGTTCGCTGTGGACGATTCAATACGAGGTGTTTTTCTATATAGTACTTGGGGCTTGCTACTTCCTGCGCAAGCACCGCACGGCCATGCTTGTAGTGCTGACGACGTTTTTTGTGTCCGGGGTAGCGGTTCAGCTGGGACAAACCAATTGGGGGCCGGGATAATTGTAGTGCCCTTCTGGGATCTGGGCGCTGACCGCATTGCTGAACTAGGTGTTTTTTTTGCGGCCGGTGGCCTGTTGTCACTACTGCCCTTGCCCAGCGAGCAACTGCGCAACCGGTTGGTACTGGGGTTTTTGCTGGCCTTGGTGGCTAGCTTATTGGTCAATGGCTGGGTGGTGGCCAAGTTTTTTCTGCTTCCGCCCTTGGTGATTTACTTCGGTACGCTGCGCTATCCTTATTTATCGCACGTGCGTAAGGTTGGGGACATCAGCTACGGCGTATACCTCTGGGGCTTTGTGGTGCAGCAGTTTTTAGCCTACTTCTTGCATCCTGGCCACCTGACTATGATGGCCCTCTCCATTCCCATAACTTATGTGCTTGGCTTCTTGTCGTGGCATCTACTGGAGAAGCGCGCACTCCGCCTAAAACTACCGCGGGCTGAGCCAGAACTCGTCGCTGGCGTGGTGAAAACGAGACGATAACGATAGGGGTGGCAAAGGTAGGGACTGGTTCGTATCTTCGCAGGAACGTTCCTGAGATCATCGCCATGCTGAAGCGCCTTTGTCGAAGACCTCGACGCAAATCCAGCGGCTACCAACGGCCCCAACCTGGCTACTACTTAGGTTGGCTGTTAGCCCTTCTTGCCCTAACCGGCTTGGTGATGCTCACCCAGCGCTACGGCTGGTAAATTCCCACTGCTTTTTTTGAGAAGCCTCGCCCGACACGGCGAGGCTTTTTCTAACCTCAGCAAAGTGCCGGGGCGCTTGATGCGCAGCGAGAGCGGTAAGGTCACGGGGAACAGTAGAAGAAGAAGATTTCAGCGGCTATTGACCAGCCGAAGCCCTGTACTAAGCTTGCGCCGTGGTGGGTGTGTATACCTGGGTAAATATACTGTCCAACAGCAGCACCAGAGCATTTGGCAACACGACATAGGTCTGATCAACAGCTATAACAAGAACAAGCCCGCAGCATACAACGGGTGAGGGGGCAGGTATTTGTACATGAACGTCAATTCATACCGCCAGCCTTTGAAGACCGGCGTTTGAATTTCTTTTTAAGTGGCTGTAACACAGTACAAAACCGCTCAACACAAAAAAGACAGTGCCGCCCAACGGGCGGCCCAACTTGATAATATTCTGGAAGCGCGCATACAGGTAAGAAAACGGCGTTTTCATATCGACTTGAAATGGCAACACATTGAAGGCGGCAAGAAAGCGCAGCCCGATTAATCCTCTGATCTCCCGTGGCATTTGTCAATAAGTACATTAATTCAACAACGGTACAAAGCTGCTAGGTTCTTTCAGGGCACAAAGAGACCTGCCGTTTCGGGTGGGGCTTTTTCTTTGGCATAAGCAAAAAGTTTTAACATCTTCCTTCGCTTAGCCCGCACTTTATGTAAAATAAGAAAACAGGAAAAATTCATGATAATGTTCGGTTTATTTTGCTGTAACTTTCAGCGAAATAACAGCAGACTATATGAATTTAATTCTACTTGCAGGTGGCTCTTGGGTAATGTTTTGGGCATTAACTGTATGGCGCTGGTTACAGGAAAAAGATGAAAAGAGGGTTAGCTTCGGGCAAATCTACTTTCTTAGCTTAGCCCTATTCGTTGCTGCGATGCTAATGGTCCATATTTGGTAAGCGCAACACTCCGCTAAGTGAAAGCCTCGCCCGAAACGGCGGGGCTTTTTGTGTCCATTTATAGTCTAAGAAGACAAGGATCAGTATGTGCTGACTTATGTCGAATCTTTTGACGAAGGCGATGAGGACTGGCACAATGCCTCTGAATTTGCTGTGCTGGATCCAGATGTAGACGTTCGCCACGTTTTTGCTTCGGAGGAAGCCGCTGTAGCTTTTTCGGTGCAGACTTATGGAGCTTCTACCGCCCGATTCGTTGCCGGAGGCATGTTGCCCAATGAATACGCGAATTATTGGCGTAACAAGAACCTTTGAGATTTCACCCAATAAGGCTTCTGATAAGGCCTTTTAACGTGGATTTACCAGCCAAAATGCCAGACAAGTGCTGCCAGCAACAGCACGGCAGCCATGGCTAACAGCCAGCCAAGGGCAGATCCTTTCAGAAAAAAAGGTTTGGGATGACGGGGGTGGGTGGCCATATAGGATAGAACTAGGTGGATAGCAATAAACGAGTAAATTACTACTCGTGGATTGCCTCCCGTTGGTTGCCTCGGCTAGCACATATCGTAAAAATTGCCTGGTTCTGAAACGCAAGAGTGCTTTTAACCGCCCAATTACGGAAATTTCCTTTCGGGCAATCATAGGTAAGTGCTTGTATATAAGTTGTTTGTGTGTTGGTTTGCTGGTGTTCTTGCATGCAGGCTTCGGGCAAAGCATCCGCCGGGAAGTGCCGATATTATCGGAAGCCATAAAAGTCGTGCAGAAGCCACATTAATTTCTGGACGGTCAAAGTGGTGCGCTGGACGAATCTGACTTAGATGAGGCGACCGACCGCGCAGGGGCAGATGTGCTGCGTCGCTGCCAAGTGCTTACGTTGTTTGGTTGCAAAATAGAACCCCAGGACGGTCCGCCGCGCAAACAGAGGGATAAGTAAAAGATGGAAATTTAATTGTACAGATTAGGGTTTAGATTGCGGCTTTGTTTTTGCAACCAGTCCGCTGACGTGATTTTTCAAGCCTGTGCCCAGGGGCAGTTGGCGCGTTAAAATCAGCGAAAAAATCACCCTTACACCGTACATGAGATACTTTGCCCTTCTTTGTTTTGCCCTGCTTTTGTGCGGGATGCCGGTCCAAGCACAGGATACCCCGGCGGGCAACATGGCAAAAATGGATGAGAAATACGGGTTTCGGGAGGTGACGTTCGAGCAGCCGGTTTCGTCGTTTAAAAACCTGAAGTTCTTTGTGAAGAAGGGGTTGTCCAAAATCTACGACCGCTCCAACGAATCGCTGCTGCTTGGTACTTATCGCCTGCAGCACGTGTATTACACATTTTACAAAGGGCTCCTGTCCGAAGTCACTGTGACGTTGTCGGAGCGCCCGAACGTGGAGGGCGTTTTTGGCCTGCTGGTCAAGGCCTACGGGCCGGCTGCCGTGGTGGAAAATACTTATCAGTGGGAAGGCCAGCGCGTCCGGATGACGTTGCAGCCCTCGTATTACGGCAGCGAAGCCATTTTGCGCGTGTTCAGCAAGCCCTTGCTGCAGCGCGAACAGGCCGACAAAGAAGCCAGCGATCGCCGCGCGGCCTCAGAGTTGTAAGCGGCTTGCGCAAAGGGTCATAGCGCGAAAAGTCAGGGCAAGGAAAACCGGGTGCATTTGCGTATCTTGTTGATACTAACAGGAGTAGCACCTAATCCCTACTGCCATGAACCCTAGCCAACTGCCCGCGGTCGAGCCGGTATTGACCGCACCCCGCCGTGTACCGGAAACCCCGCCGCCCCCGCGCGTTGTCAGTCCGCCGGAACCCGCCAATAGCCTGCGCACGGAAAGCGAGTCGGAGCAGGACGAAGCGGCGGTTTGCAGCTTTCGGGCCTGGGTAGCGGGATGCGAAGGCTACTGTTCTATTTTCTGAGTTGATTTCTACAACTACCTCCTATAAAAAAGCCCCGCCCACCCGCGGGGCTTTTTTATGCCCATAGTTCGTGCTGTGGGCCGGGTTCGGGAACGGAAACGGTGCCTTCCATTTTCGAACACAGTGTCCACTTCTGGACAGATTTTGAAGTGATAAGAAGAATTGATTCGTATATAAATTATTGATTATCAGGTTATTACACAATTGGCATGTCCATTGGCTGATAGGAAGGGAATACGCACCTATTCCGTACAAAAATGGACAGAGTTATCTCTACTGCTACCCAGAATCGCCGTCGCCGCCGGCAGTGGTTGCTGGTAGCCGGCGCGTTGCTGCTGCTGGTAGCCGGTCTACTGGCCTTTCGCAACGTGCTCAAACCTCGCCTCGATCGCTCCAAGATTCTGACCGCCGTGGCCGAAAAAGGGGCGGTGGAAGCCTCGCTGACGGCCTCAGGCCTGATCGTTCCGGGGCACGAAGCGGTCCTTACCAGCCCCATCCAATCCACGATTCAACGGGTGGTGCTGCAAGTGGGCGCGAAAGTCCGGCCCGGCCAAACCATTCTGGAGCTCGACAAAGAAGTGACGAACACGGCGCTGGCCAAGTTGCGCGATGAACAGCTGCAAAACCACAACAAAAACACCAAGCTGCAACTGGGCCTGGAGCATAGCCTCAACGATCTGGAGTCGCAGGAGCAAGTGCAGCAGGTGAAGGTGCGCAGCCTGCAATCGACGTTGCGCGACGAGCAGTACCTGCTCAAAATCGGCAGCGGCACCCGCGAAAACGTGCAGCAGGCCGAACTCAATCTTAAAGTGGCCCAACTGGAGCTGCAGCGCCTGCGCGAGCAGATCCACAACCAGCGCCAAAGCAACGCCGCCGACGTGCGCGAGTTGGGCTTCACGATGACCATTCAGGACCGCACCATTGCCGAGCTGGCGGGCAAGCTGGCCCAGGCCAACATCAGCGCGCAGCAGCCGGGCGTGCTCACGTGGGTGAACGAAGATGTAGGGGCCACCGTGAACCAGGGCGACCCGCTGGCCCGCGTGGCCGATTTGAGCAGCTTTCGGGTAAAAGCCACGATATCTGATACGTACGCCGATGCCTTGCACCTCGGCGATGCCATCGTGGTGCGCATTAATGACACGGACCTGCGGGGCACTATCAGCGCCATCAGCCCGTCCGTGGACAAGGGCGTGATCACGTTCTACGCCGAGCTGGCCCAGAACCACCATCCAGCCCTGCGCGCCAACCTGCGCACCGATGTGTTTGTGGTGACCAAATCGCACCCCAACGTGCTGCGGGTCAAGAACGGACCTTTCTACCAGGGCGGGCAAGAGCAACCGGTATTCGTGGTGAAAGATGGCAAAGCCATCCGCCGCACCGTGCGCTTTGGCGATAGCAATTTCGATTACGTGCAGATAATCAGTGGTTTGCAGCCCGGCGAGGAGATCGTGCTCTCCGACATGAAAGATTACGTGGACACGCCCGAACTGACCCTCAACGACTAAGCGGCCTCTTGCTCTATGAAACGATTTCTCCTCCTGTGCTTGCTGCCGCTACTGCCCACCGGCGCGGTGGCCCAATCGTCGGGGCCTGCGGCACCCGCTGCTGGCGCGGCGGGTAAAGTGTTGGGTTTGAGCGAAGTACTGGAATTGGCACTGGCCCAGTCTTCGGTGGTGAAACAAGCCCAGACCAACCGCGAAAACAGCTACTGGCAGTGGCGCACCTACCAAACCAATTATCGCCCCCAGCTCGGCCTGCTGGGCACCATACCGGATTTCAGCCGGGCCATTGCGCCGGTCGTGCAGCCCGACGGCACCACCGGCTTCCGGGCCGTGCGCCAAAATAACTCCAACCTGGCCCTGACTTTGAGCCAGAACATCGGGCCTACCGGCGGGCAGCTGTTTCTGACTTCCGAGGTGCAGCGCTTCGATAACTTCAACGGGGGCCAGCGCATGTACAACAACCGGCCGTTTGCGCTGGGCATTACCCAACCGCTGGGCATGTTCAATAGCCTGAGTTGGGCCCGCAAGATTGAGCCCTTGCGCTACGAAGAATCGCAGCGGCAGTACGTGGCCGACCGTGAGGCCATCACGCAGCGGGCCACGGAGCTGTATTTTGATGTGTTGCTGCAACAGGTAAACGCGGCCGTGGCCAGCCAAAACGTGCAGGCCAACGAAGAAATGCTGCGCTTGGGCCGCGAGCGGTTTCAACTCGGCCGCCTCTCCCAGAGCGATTTGTTGCAGCTCGAATACAACTTGGTAGCCTCGCGGCAGGCCCGCGGACAAGCCCGCCTCGACGCCCAAACGGCCACCCTGAACTTGCAGAGCTACATCGGGCTGGGCGGCTCTACCCAACTCACGCTGGATGTACCGGCCGCCACGCCGCCGCTGGCAGTATCGCCGGAGGAGGCGCTGGCGCAGGCCCGGCAAAACCGCGCCGAGCAGTTGGCCTTTCGCCGTCGGCTGTTGCAGGCCGAGCGCGACGTAGCCCAGGCCAAAGGCACCACGGGCTTTCAGGCGACGCTACAGGCCAATTTGGGGTACGTCAACCAAGCGACCAGTCTGTGGGACACCTACAACGGGTTGCAGAATCAGCAGCAGGTGCGCCTGACTTTCTCGATGCCGCTGGTGGATTGGGGTCGCCAGAAATCCATCATCAAAACCGCCGAGCTCAACCGCCAGCAAGTAGAAGTAACGGTAGAGCAAGACCAGATGACCTTCGAGCAGGCCGTGGTGGCCCAGGCCGCGCAACTGGGCACGCTGAGCGAGCAGCTCAGCCTGGCCGCTAGCGCCGACACGCTGGCCCAGCGCCGCTACGACATTGCCCGCGCTACTTACTTAGTGGGCCGTATCAGCCTCACGGACTTGAACTTAGCGCTTTCCGAAAAAGACCAGGCCAAGCGCGCCTACATTGCTGCCCTGCGCGCCTGCTGGGTGGCGCACTACCGCTTGCGCGCCCTCACGCTCTACGATTTTGAGCGCCGGCAGCCGCTGGCGGTGCTACGGGCCGGTAATATTTAGCACATCTGTTAGATGGATCTGTCCTCCTTTGCTTAGGCTCGGGAGGACAGGTTTTTATAGAGGACGGCATAGACAACAAGCCGCCAGAATAGGCTACCGCCGGCCCCGGATGCACAAAGCACCGGGAGCCCGCGGTAATTTTTTGGGCTTGCGTTCAAAATCGTACGGCGACCTCTCCATTTCCGAACACCCTGTCCGTTTATGGACAATTTTTTGAAATCGCGTTAGTAGCAATATGTATATAAATGCTTGGTAATCAAGTATTTATAAGTTTGGCACGTGGCTTGGCTACCTCTATAGGAAATCGGGCCTTGCCTGCTCAAAAGCGGACACCGCACTCCCGGTTTACTGCCTCCTTTGCCGCATCCTTCCACGTCAACCGCATTTTCCCATGAACTTCACCTCTGCCCAAAGCGACCTGTTTCTCGATCCGGCCGCGAAGGTGCGTCAGGCCACGGCGCTGGCCACGCCCATGCTCAAACTCACGGATATCGAGAAGGTATACCAAACCAAAACCATCGAAACCGTCGCCCTGAACCGCGTCAACCTGACGGTGAGCAAGGGCGAGTTTGTGTCGATCATGGGACCTTCGGGTTGCGGCAAATCGACACTGCTCAGCATCATGGGCTTGCTCGACGAGCCCACCAGCGGCCACATCGAAATCGACGGGCGCCCCGTGACTTCGTACTCCGACCGCGAGCTGGCGCACCTGCGCAATCAGAAAATCGGGTTTGTGTTTCAGAGCTACCACCTCATCCACGACCTCTCGGTGATCGACAACGTGGAGCTGCCCTTGCTCTACCGCAGCGGCGTATCGGGCAAGGAGCGCCGCCAGCGCGCCCACGCCGCCCTCGACAAAGTAGGCCTGAGCGCCCGCACCAATCACTTCCCCAGCCAGCTGTCGGGCGGCCAGCGCCAGCGCGTAGCCATCGCCCGCGCCCTGGCCGGCAACCCCGAAATCATTCTGGCCGACGAGCCGACCGGCAACCTCGACTCGGTGATGGGCGAGGAAATCATGGACATTCTGCTGGGCCTCAACCGCCGCGAGGGCACCACCATCGTGATGGTGACCCACGACGAGCAGCAGGCCCTGAAAACCGAGCGCGTCGTGCGCTTCTTCGACGGCAGCCAGGTTAGCTAACGCCGCCCGGAGCTTTCTTAATGCTGTAGTTGAAACCGTAATAATCAAACTATCAATATGTTACCTGTAGCTGCTTCCTCCTTAAGCGCCAGCCATGCCGAAGCCGAGCTGATCGAGGCCTGCCGCCGGGGCAACCCGCGGGCGCAGAAGCGTCTTTTCGACTGGCTCTCGCCGATGGCTTTGGGCGTGTGCCTGCGTTACCTGCGCCAGCCCGAAGAGGCGGAGGAAGCCATGCTGCTAGGCTTTGTAAAAATGTTTCGGGCCCTGGAGCAGTACCGCCACGACGGCAGCTTCCGCGGCTGGGTGCGGCGCATCATGATCAACGAAGCCCTGGGCCTGATCCGGCGCCGGCAGCCGTTGCACCTCGACATCGACGACTACGCCCCCGAAGTGGCGCCCATTGCCGCCGCGGCCGAAAGCGACCTGGCCGCCGCCGATCTGCTGGCCTTGCTGGCGGCGCTGCCCGCCGGCTACCGCACGGTGTTCAACCTCTACGCCATTGAGGGCTATTCGCACGCCGAAATCGCTGAGTTGCTGGGCATAAGCGAAGGCACCAGCAAATCGCAACTCAGCAAGGCGCGCGCCCTGCTCCAGCGCCAACTACAGGCTTTGCAATTCACTTCCACCTCTTCTTACTCCGAATCGTATGCTGCTTAGCTATATCAAAATTGCGTGGAAGGTCCTGCTTCGGCGCAAGTTTTTCACCTTCATCAGCCTGTTTGGCATCTCCTTCACCCTGATGGTGCTGCTGGTGGTGGTGGCCATGTTCGACAACTTTCAGGGCGCTCACGCTCCCGAGTCGCGGGTGAAGCGCATGGCTTTCATCTCGTTTATGAGCCAACGCTTCAAGGACGGCGGCCAGATGAATACGCCCGTCAGCCCGTACTTCCTCGACAAGTACGTGCGCCCGATGAAAACGCCCGAAAAAGTGGCGGTGTACTCGCTGTTTCACGCCACACCGGCCTACATCGGCAACAAGAAGCTGGACCTAGATCTGAAGTTTACGGATGCTGTTTTCTGGGAAGTATTTGATTTTCACTTCCTCGAAGGCAAGCCATACCTGGCGCAGGACGTGCGCTCCGCTAACCGGGTGGTTGTCATTACCGAAACCACAGCCCGGCAGTATTTCGGCGCCGCCACGGGTGTAGTCGGCCGCGACATTGTGGTCGATCAGCGCCGGTTTCGCGTGGTAGGGGTAGTCAGCGACGTGCCCGCCCTGCGCTTCAACTCCTACGCCGAGGTGTGGGCGCCCCTGACCACGACCAAAGCCGACATCCGCAACCCCGTGCTGGAAGGCGATTATTTTGCCGCGCTGCTGGCCCCCGAAGGCACGCCGCTGGAAGCCCTGGAGACTGAGTACCAGCAGATTGTGAGCCGGGTAACAATTCCGAACCGCGACGTGAAGAAGCTTGTAACCCACGCCGACCCGCTGCTGGCCTCGCTCACGCGCCAGCTTTTTGGGCCGATCGGGGGCGATAGCTCCGACAAAACAGCGCTGTTTTACGCCGTGACCGTGGGGCTGACGCTGCTGTTTATGCTGCTGCCCGCCCTGAATCTGGTCAACATCAACCTGAGCCGCATCCTGGAGCGCTCCTCCGAAATTGGGGTGCGCAAGGCCTTCGGCGCGACGGGCTCCACGCTGGTCGGCCAGTTTCTGATCGAAAACATCTTTCTGACGCTCCTGGGCGGCGTGCTGGGCTTGGTGCTGGCTTATGCGGCCCTGGAAGCCATCAGCGAGGCCAATTTCATTTCCTACGCCCATTTCACCCTGAACCTGCGCGTGTTTGGGTGGGCTCTGCTAGTAACGGTGGTTTTCGGGGTGTTGTCGGGCGTGTACCCGGCTTTTAAAATGTCGCGCCTACAGCCGGTGCAAGCCCTAAAAGGTAGTGCTAGCTAATTATTTGACTGTCAGATACTTACTTCCAATGATACGGCACCTGTTTACCTTGATCTGGAACCGCAAGCGGTCCAACTTTCTGCTCATCACGGAAATCATGCTCTCGTTTTTCGTGCTCTTCGTGGTGAGCAGCCTGCTGGTGTACAACCTCTACAACTACCGCCAGCCCATGGGCTTCCGCTACGACAATGTGTGGGAGATCACGCTCAACCCCGGCACCGATACCACGGCCCTGAAGCAAAAGGTGCTGATGGTGATGCAGCAGCTGAAAGCCAGCAAGGGCGTGGTGGGCGTAACGCAGACTAGCTCCAATACGCCGTTTTCGTTTTCCAACATGAACGGCACGCGCCAGTACAACCACAAGCAAACGCCCGTCACCGAGTTTTACGACGCCGACGACGAGCTGCGCCGTGTGTTGGGGCTGAACGTGGTGGAAGGCCGCTGGTTTGACCGCCGCGACAACGCCGCTGCCCGTACGCCGGCCATTATCAACAAGGCCATGCAGCGGGCCGTGTTTGCGGAGGAGTCGCCCATCGGCAAAATCATGACCGATGAGCACAACAAGGAGCAGTGGCAGATTGTGGGCGTGGTGGAAAGCTACCGCTCGGGCAGCGACTTTGCCGCCGACGAGCCGGCCATGTTTAGCCGCAAGGAAATCACCGATCCGAGCTCTAAGATGAACGGCGGCTACAACGTGCCGGTGCTGCTGCTGCGCGTGCAGCCCGGCAGCGGCGCGGTGCTGGAGCAGAAGCTGGTAAAAGACCTCGACCGCATGACCAAAGGCTGGTCCGTGACCGTGGACCCGCTGGAAAAAACCCGCATCAGCAAGCTCAAAGTTGTGCTCACGCCGCTGTGTGTGCTGGGTTTGGTGTGCCTGTTTTTGATTGTGAACGTAGCCTTGGGGCTGTTCGGGGTGCTGTGGTACAACATCAACCAGCGCAAAGCCGAGATCGGGTTGCGCCGGGCCTTGGGGGCTACGAGCACCGGCATCAGCCAGCAGTTTCTGGGCGAGATGCTCGTGGTGACAACCCTGGGCGTGGCCGTTGGCGTGGTGGTGGCGGCCCAGTTCCCGCTGCTGGGCGTGTTTGGCGTGGCGGCTACGGTTTACCTGCAAGCCATGGGCGTAGCTACCGTGCTCATCTTCTCCCTGACGGCCATCTGTGCTTTTCAACCCAGCCGCATTGCCGCGGGCATTCAGCCGGCCGTGTCGCTGCGGGAAGAGTAGCCGCCCCAAAAGGCCTGTTGGGCCGCGCACAGCCTTATTGTGCGGCCCAACGGCTTCGCTTTTTAACCCAAAATTCCTTCCTTCGCTACGCAATTTCAACCGCAATTCTCCATGATTCTCATAATCGACGACGACCTGGCTGTGCGCACCTCGCTGGGATTGCTGTTGAAGCAGGCCGGCTACGCGGCCAAGGGCGTGGGCACGCCCGAGGAAGCCCTGCGCGTCGTGCGCGACACGCCGCCTCAGCTCATGCTCATGGACATGAACTACTCGCTGGATACCAGTGGCAACGACGGATTGCAGCTGCTGGCCCAAGTAAAGCAGATTGCCCCGCAGGTGCCGGTTATTCTGATCACGGGGTGGGGCTCGATTTCGCTGGCGGTAGAAGGCATTAAGGCGGGCGCCGCGGAATTCATCACCAAGCCCTGGAACAACGACAGCCTGCTCCAGACCATCCGGACCATCCTGTGCCTGGCCGAGCGCCCCGCCGAAACCGACGACAGCACGCTCACGCGTCGGCAGCTCGACCGGCAGTATAACTTCCGCAACATCGTGGGCGCCGATCAGCAACTGCTTCATATTCTGCGCAATGTGGGGCAAGTAGCCGCCACCGACGCTTCGGTGCTGATTGAAGGGGAGAGCGGCACGGGCAAGGAGCTCATTGCCGAAGCCATCCACCAGAACAGCCACCGTCGCCAGCAGCCGTTTGTAAAAGTGAACCTGGGCGGCATCTCGGCTTCGTTGTTTGAAAGCGAAATGTTCGGCCATCGCCGCGGGGCCTTCACCGATGCCAAAGCCGACCGCGTGGGCCGCTTCGAGCTGGCCAACAAAGGCACCATTTTTCTGGACGAGATCGGCGAATTGGACTTGTCGAGCCAGGTAAAGCTGCTGCGCGTGCTCCAAGATCGCACCTACGAAGTGCTGGGCGATTCGCGTCCGCGCTCGCTCGATATCCGGGTGATCTGCGCCACCAACCGCAACTTGGCCGAGCTGGTAAAGGAAGGCCGCTTCCGCGAAGATCTGTTTTACCGCATCAACCTAATCACGGTGCGCCTGCCCGCCCTGCGCGAGCGCCCCGACGATATTCCGTTGCTGGTCAACCACTTCGTTGATAACCTGCGCGCCACTTACAACCGCCCGGCCCTGAAAGTAGGCACGCGCGCCCTGCACTGGCTGCGCGAGCTGCCCTTGTCCGGCAACATTCGCGAGCTCAAAAACCTGGTGGAGCGCGCCGTGCTGGTCAGCGGGAAAGACGAGCTTGGGCCCGAAGATTTTCAGGCCCAAACCCACAAAGCGCCCGTGCGGGCCGCCGAGGCCGGCGAATTGCCGCCCGTGGGCTCCATGACGCTCGACGAGCTGGAAGCCGCCATGATCCGGCGCTCCATGGAATTTTACGACGGCAATGTCAGCCGCGTGGCCAAAGCCCTGGGCCTAAGCCGCGGCGCCCTCTACCGCCGCCTTGAGAAATACGATATTCCCTTCGATTCTGCGCAGGCGTGAGGTACCTGCTACCTTATCGCTTTGCCACGTTCGCCGCTACTTTGCTACCTGCTATGAAAAACATTTCGCTCTTGATCCCTAACTGGTCGTTGGAACGCCATGACGAAGTTGCCACTCGCTTGCTCTGGGTCTGGGGTGCCGTCGGAGGGCTGGGCTTGTTGTTTGCCCTAATGCTGTAACTATCTGTATTGCAAGTATTTATAGATAGACAGGTAAAGGCAATGACTTCGAACGTGCCCAGGGTAAGAAACAAGGCTTGTCACTGCCGGCTTGCAAAGGCCGGTTTCGGCGGCATATTCGCCTTCTGATATGACCCTTCGCACCAAATTCATCCTGTTCGTTGTCATCATTCACGCCGTCCTGATTGTGCTGGCCGCGCAGGTACTGCGGACGAACCCCGTGCTGTTTATCGGTACCGAGCTGATTCTGGCCGTTTCGATTGTGCTCACTGTGCAGCTGTACCGGGGCTTTGTGCGGCCCTTCAACCTGATTGCGGCGGGCACAGAAGCCATTCAGGCCAAGGACTTTACCATGAAGTTCGTGCCGGTCGGCCAGCGCGAAATGGACCAGTTGATTGACGTGTACAACCGCATGATCGACGAACTGCGCCAAGAGCGCGTCACACAACACGAAAAAAGCTTTCTGCTCGAGCGCCTGATCGAAGCCTCGCCCGCCGGCGTGCTGCTGCTCACCTTCGACGGCCGCATCGAGGCCGTGAACCCGGCGGCCCTGCGCTGCCTGCGGCTGCCGGCTGCGGAGTTGTTGGGCAAGAAACCCAGCGAGTTGCCCGGCGACTGGGGAACGTCGCTGAGTACGCTTACTACGGGCGAGCCGCAGGTGGTGCAACTATCAGGTATTCAGACGTATAGGGCGCACTGCTCGCACTTCGTGGATCGGGGATTTACCCGCAATTTTATTGTGCTGGAAGAGCTGACCCAGGACCTGATCCGGCAGGAAAAGCTGGCTTACGAGAAGCTTATCCGGATGATGTCGCACGAGATCAACAACTCCATTGGGGCCATCAACTCGATTTTGCAGTCGTTTCACTACTACGCCCCGCAGCTCCGCGAAGAAGATCGCGACGATTTCACGGAGGCGTTAGAAGTGTCGGTGAATCGCAATACGCACTTGGCCAACTTCATCGCCAACTTCGCCAACCTCGTGCGGCTGCCCGCGCCCACGCGCCGTCCCCACGACGTGCACGAGCTATTGCGCGGCATTCAGCGCCTGTTTCAGGTGCAGTGCGAACGACGTAACATATTATGGCACTGGGAGTTGGCTGGTGGGCCGCTTTGGGTGGGATTGGACGCGCAACAAATGGAACAGGCCATCCTAAACATCGTCAAGAACGCATTAGAGTCGATTGGCGAAAACGGCAACCTGACGGTGCGCACTACTCAAAATCCGCCCATGCTGCGCATCGAAGACGACGGCGCGGGCATTCCGGCCGACGTGCAGCGGCGCTTGTTTACGCCGTTTTTCAGCACCAAGCGCGACGGGCAGGGCATTGGCCTGACCATGATCCGCGATATTCTGTTGCAGCACGGCTTCCGCTTTAGCCTCGAAACCCAGCCTACCGGCCTCACCGCCTTCACCATCTGGCTGACCGACAGCGAACCCAAGGTGCTTGCTACCACTTAGCAAAAAGCCCTTCCGGAGCACACGGAAGGGCTTTTTGCTTGATGGAACCGCCGCTTAGCGGTGCGGCTGCCAGGTTAGGCCGAGGCCCATGCCGCCGGGCTGCCAAGCAGGGTAGAAGCCAATGTCGCGGCCAATAGGTTTTCTTCCCCAGCGGTTGCGGTGGGTTAGGTAGCCCAGGTGGGCCGACAGGATGCCGAAGCCCGCGCCGGCGATCACGTCGCTCTGCCAGTGCTTGGTGTTGATCATGCGCAGGGCCGCCACGCCAGTAGCAATGGTGTAGGCCCCGATGCCGTACCACTGGCTTTTGTCGCGCAATTCGGTGTGCACGATGCTGGCGGCCAGAAACGCCTGGGCCGTGTGGCCCGACGGAAACGAGAGATTGTCCGAGCCGTCGGGGCGGCGCTCGCGCACCAGGTACTTGACCGTGAAGGTGCTGGCCGCCATGATCAGCTCGCTTTTGAGAATGACCAGGCCGATGTTAACGTTGTCGTCGCGCGATTCGACGCCGGCCAGCAGCACGGCGCCCAGCTCCAGGTAGGGGGCCACCAGCAGGTAATTATCCAAGCTGGTGCGGTAGGTCGGGAAGAGCTTGTGAATGTCGCGGTTGGCTTGGGTGTTGGTGTAGAAGCCGTGGCTGTTGACGTGTAGCGCCCCGTAGGTGATGAGCACGGCCGGCACCACGGAAGCGCGCACGAGCTTGCCTCGGTACCAGGGCTTGGAAACGGCCGCCGAGGTGCCCGTCGGGTTTTCAAACTTGTGCACCGTGTCCGCCGGGGCCGGGGTGGCCAGCGGCGTTTGGGCCAACGAAACAGTTGCGGGAGTTAGGGTAAGCGTGAGCGGCAGAAGCAGGCACACAACCCAGGTGCGAAGCGGAGAAAGGATCATGGGGGAGAAAAAAGCCCTTGTGCGGGCCATGTACGGTGGCAGAGAAGTAAGGGAAGAGGCAAAAGGAATGTCTGGGCGAAGTATTTTGTTTTGAAGGCAAAGGATGTTTATACCCGAAACCAGTGATTCATGTTTGTGTAGTTATATTTCTGTAAATCATTTATTTATGCTTTTAAATATGATTTCGAATGGCAGCCTTTTTCCCAGTAGAAGCGGCAGAATTATGCAACACTTCTGCTGAATCCCGCACGGCCAACAGGCAGGGCAGGTTGTTTACTTTGTGACTACCGGCCGGGTTACGGCCGACATGGAAATTTCGTGATGAACCAACAGGACATATCTACCGGAATCCCCACCGAACCGAAGCCTGAGCAGGCTTCCGCTGGTCCGGAACGGAAGGCCACGGCCACCCTCGAAATAGAGGGCATGAGCTGCGCGGCCTGCGCGGCGGCGGTACAGAGGTCGCTGACGAAGGCGCCGGGCGTGCGCAAAGCCCTCGTCAACTACGCCACCGAAAAAGCCACCGTAGAATACGCCCCCGACCTAGCCACGCCCGCCACGCTGAAGGCCGCCGTGGAGAAAGCCGGCTACGGCGTAACCGAGCGCCAGCCCGACACCAGCGCGGCCGATCGCCAAGCCGAAATCGACCGGCAGAAGGCCGCGGCCTACCAAAGCCTCAAGCGGCGCCTGTGGGTGGCGGCCGGGCTGACCGCCGTGATCATGCCCTTGTCGATGATTATGCTCTGGCCGGCGTTGTCGGCTCGGGTTAACGTGCAGTGGCTGAACTACTTACTGCTGCTGCTCACGTTGCCGGTATTGCTCTACAGCGGCCGCGAATTTTATACTTCGGCCTGGAATGCCTTCCGGCACCGAGCCGCCAACATGGATACCCTGATTGCCGTGGGGACGGGTGCCGCCTTTCTTTATAGCGTGGCAGCTACCGTGGTGCCGCATTTTTTTATGCAGCGCGGCCTCATGCCCGAAGTCTACTACGATACCACGGCCACGATCATCGCCCTGATTTTGGTGGGGAAAGTGCTGGAGATGCGCGCCAAAACCCAAACCTCGGCGGCCATTCGTTCTTTAATGGGCTTGCAGGCCCAAACGGCCCGAGTAATCCGCGGCGACCAGGAGTTTGATGTGCCCCTGGAGCAAGTGCAGCTCGACGACGTGGTGCTGGTCCGGCCCGGCGAGAAAGTGGCCACCGACGGCGTCGTGCTCGACGGGCATTCGGCCGTAGACGAGGCCATGCTCACCGGCGAAAGCCTGCCGGTAGAAAAGCAAGCCGGCGACAACGTATTCGGCGCTACGATCAATAAAACCGGGGCTTTTCGCTTTCGCGTCACCAAAGTCGGGGCCGACACGCTGCTGGCTCAGATTGTGAAGTTGGTGGAAGATGCCCAGGGCTCGCGGGCGCCCATTCAGCGGCTGGCCGACCAAGTCAGCGCCATTTTTGTGCCGACGGTGGTCTGCATTGCCATTCTTACGTTCGTGCTGTGGTTTGATCTGGCCCCGGAATCCTCGCGGTTTACGTTGGCCTTGGTCAACTTTGTGGCCGTGCTCATCATTGCGTGTCCGTGCGCACTGGGGCTGGCGACGCCCACGGCCATCATGGTGAGCACGGGCAAAGGAGCCGAGCAGGGGGTGCTGATTCGCAACGCGGAAGCGCTGGAAAAAGCCCACGAAGTGAACACCGTCTTGCTCGACAAAACCGGCACCATCACCCGCGGCGAGCCCAGCGTCACGGATTACGTACCCGTGCAGCCTGCCGCCGACGGCCAGCAATTGCTCCAGCGCATTGCCGCGGTTGAGCGGCTTTCGGAGCATCCTTTGGCGGCGGCCGTCGTGCGTTTTGCTGAGGAGCAAGGCCTTGCGGCCTTTCCGGCAACAGGTTTTCGGGCCATCGAAGGCAAAGGCGCTACGGCTTCCGTTGCCAACGACACAGTGCTGATCGGCAACCAGCGCCTGCTCACCGACGAAGGCGTAGCGCTCACGGAAACGGCTGCAAGCCGCGCCGCCGAGTTGCGGCAGCAAGCCAAAACGGTGCTTTTCGTGGCTCTGAATGGGCAAATAGCCGCCGTGCTGGGCGTCGCCGATACCCTGCGCGATACCTCGGCCGCGGCCATTGGGCAACTGCAACGCATGGGGCTGGAAGTGGTCATGATGACCGGAGACAACGCGCAGACCGCCGCCAAAGTAGCCGAGCAAGTGGGCATCAAGCGCTTTTTTGCCGAAGTCCTGCCCCACGACAAAGCCAATAAAGTAAAAGAGCTGCAAGCCGAAGGCCGCGTGGTGGCCATGGTCGGCGACGGCATCAACGATGCGCCCGCGCTGGCCCAGGCCGATATTGGCCTGGCCATGGGCGCAGGTACCGATATAGCCATGCAGGCCGCTGGCATCACCTTGATGCGCAGCGATTTGCATGGCGTCGTGACGGCGATTGAACTCTCGCGCCAGACCATTCGCACCATCCGGCAGAACCTGTTCTTTGCTTTCGTCTACAACACGCTGGGCATTCCGGTCGCGGCCGGGCTGCTGTATCCGGTCTTCGGCGTGCTGTTGTCGCCGATGCTGGCCGCCGGGGCCATGGCCCTGAGTTCAGTATCGGTGCTGACAAACTCGCTGCGGTTGCGGACTTTTGGTAAGCAAAATAGGTAATAAATTGATTTTCAAATAGATATGGATACTGTCGAATTATTCGTGACGGCCGCTGGGGCCTTATTGATTGGCTTGGTGCTGTGGTATTTTTTCTTCTCCGAACGCGAGGTGGTGAGCGCCGTTTCTTCCTTGGGCGGCTTGCAGCAGGCCGATATTACCGTGAAAGGCGGCTATTCCCCCGACGTGATTGAGGTAGAGCGCGGCCGACCGGTGCAGCTGCATTTTCACCGCACCGAAGATGCGAGCTGCTCCGAAGAGCTTTTGTTGCCCGATTTTCACATTCGCCGCGAATTGCCCGCTTTCCAAACCACGACCATTGAGTTGCTGCCCCAGCAACCGGGCACCTTCGAGTTTACGTGCGGCATGCACATGTTGCGCGGCAAGCTCGTTGTTAAATAAGGCATTGATAATCAGGAGATTATCAGTGATTACTTCATGGCGGTCTGGTCGGGTGTAGAGTCTTTGGTAAAGAAGGCTTCCCGCAAACAGGCGTCTTGTTGGTAAATATCTTTGTAGAGAACGAGCTTGCCGTTTTCGGCTTCGCAGGTGTAGTAGCGAATGTGGATGGGCAGGCCGGTGCGCAGGTCGAATCGGCGGCGCAGGCTGCGGTCCGGGCCGGTGAGGGCCGGCTTCAGGGCGGCTTCGTTGCCGTCCCGCCGAAGCAGGTAAGAAGCTAGCTGCCAGGGTTTTTCCACGCGGACACAGCCGTGGCTCAGCGCGCGCTCGGTTTGGGTAAAAGCGCTACGGGCCGGCGTGTCGTGCAGAAACACGGTGTGGTCGTTGGGGAAATAAAAGACTACGCCGCCCAATGCGTTGTGGCGGCCCGACGTCTGCCGAATCGAATAGGAAAAGGTTTCGGGCGTGACCTTGCTCCAGCGAACCCGCCACGGATTCACGGGTTGGTTTTTGTAGTTGTAGAGGCGGTAGTTGTTGTCGGCCAGGTAGCTCGGATCGCGTTGGAGTTCCGGCAGCATTTCATTGACGGCGATGCTGTAGGGCACGCGCCACTCCGGGGCCGTCACGAATACAATAATGCGGCTGTCGATGAGCGGGGTGGGCGTGACGGGCTTGCCCACGATCACGCGGTGCGTCTGGAGCACCTGGCCTCGCTTGATTACTTGCAGCCGGTAGGCCGGAATGTTGACCAGTACGTACTCCGAATCTGCAGCGGCTTCCCAGCGCAGGCGCTCTAGGTTGATGGCCACGCGCCGAAATTCGGTTTGCTCGCCGCTCATCAGCCGCAGGGAGTCGGCAGGTGAAGCGCGCAGCATGCGGCTCCAGGTGCGTTGCAGCTGCACATACATCCGGCTTTGCGGTTGCTCGTGCAATAGTGATGCGGTCAGATCTTGGCTACCCAGGGCCTGCAATAGCCGCCCCACGGCGCGGCGCGTAGCCAGCGAATCCTGATCGGTGGGCGCTAAGGTGCCGGGCTGTAGCCGCCCTTGGTGCAGGTGCTGGGTATAGCGCAGCAAGGCGTCGGTGAGGCGAAGCTCGAAGCTGGCCAGCTGATGAGCGCGCTCGTCGGCAGTGGCGCGCAACGTCAGGGAGTCGGGGAGGGCGCTCAGCTGCGACCAGCCGTAGGTATCGCGGTTCAGGCCGTATTCGGCGGCCGTGCTGAGGAAGGAAAGCGCGGCCGTTGCCGAAGAATTCCAGCCGGCTGCTTGCGTCCAGACGGGTTGGTACTGCCGCTGGGTGTAGAAATCCTGCACCGCCGAGCCGGTGTGCAACCCGAGCCGCTGGTAGGTCGCGACGGGCCCCAGGGGAGCCGTGTCAAGCAGCTTTTTGAGCTGCATCGTTTCCGCCAGGCTCGCCGCCGAGCCGGAAACGTGCCTTTCGCCGTCTCCCGCTGGCCAAGCCAGTAAGGGGAGCGCGCAGCCGACGAAGGTCACCAGTAAACAAGCAGACCGCACACTGCTTCTTAGCCAGGTCATGAGAATAGGGCCAGAAGAGTCGGAAAATGCTGAGCAGTATCAGTTAAAGCATAGGCAGGAGACAGACGAGAAGTCCGGTTGCAGTCGGGAAAAGTCAGAGCGGAATGATGTCAGAAGTTACTCAAAGCACCAGATAAAAGCTAATTTTTTCTGGCTTATTACTTATTTGAGTAGAAATGGATTGGGCAGTCGTTTTCGGCTGTAGTTCAACCAATACGATTTCTCCTCGATTGAGCGGCCGCCCTGTTTTCGCCCAAACGCCTAGAAAAGATCTGTATATCTGTCATTTTGGTGGGCCTTAACAAAGCTTTAAGTGGGCGTTTTTGGTATAAATTGTTAATAATCAAATGCTTATGTTGAAAACGGTTATTTTTCTTCGTGAAAGACCTTCTGATACTGTTGCGCGATGGTGACGGGGCTGTACGCCGCCCGTACCTGCGGGGCCCGTTGCTGAAACAGGCGTTTTTGCTCGGCTAGGTTATCCGTGCAAAACTGCATCTGCTCGACGAAGGACTCCGGGTTTTCGGGGTCGCCGACGTAAAGGGCCTGGCCCAGCGTTACTTCCTTCAGCGACGTGCGCGCCGTGGTGATGGTTGGGATGCCCAGGCCCATGGCTTCCACGGGCGGCATGCCAAAGCCTTCGAATAGCGAGGGAAACACGAAAAACGAGCACGTTCGCATCAGGTCGGTGAGGCGCTGGTTGTCGATGTAGCCCGTGAAGCTGATGTTTGGGTTTTGGGCCACGGCTTCGTTGATCTGGCGGTGATAAGCCGAATAATCGCCGCCGATGAGCTTGTCGGCCGTTTGCCCCACGAGCACCAATTGAAAATCAGGGTTTCGGGCGTTGAAAATTTGAAAGGCTTTGAGCAGCGTCAGGATGTTCTTGTGGGGGTAATGCGCGGCCAGCGTCAGGATGAAGGGCCGGGCGGGCGGCATCAAGTCGGGCTTGAAATACAGCTCAAAACGCTCGAAATCAATGGGGTTGTGAATGGCCGTGACGCGGTCGGCGTAGCGGGCGCCGTAGCGTTCGAGTACGTCGTTTTTCACAAACTCCGAAATGCAGACCACCTTGCGGGCGTGGTAGAGCGAGTGCAAGTGCGCCAGCCGCAGCCACTGGCGCTTGGGGGCGGAAAAAAACTCCGGGTAGTGCAGGTATTGCAGGTCGTGGAGGGTGGTGAAAAACTTGCGCCGCCGCCCGAAGTTGAAGCCGGTCACGTAGTTAGGGTAGAACACCGCCTCCGCCTTCCGAACCGACTCCAGCACGAGCGGCGAGATCATTTCGTAGATCCCACGGTTAAACGGCACCTTCACGTACTGCTTGTCTAGCTGAGGGTACTGCGCCTCGAAATAATCGCGAAATTGCTCTTGCAGCAGCAACGTAACGTGGTCCGCAGCCGGCAGGTCGCGGAAGCCTTTGGCCAGGTTGATAAAGAAATTCTCGGCCCCGCCCACTTTGCCAGGGTAAATGAATAAGCCGGAAAATAGTAGGTTCATGAGTTATGCTATTGCGTAATTAATTGAGCAGCAATTACTTATTTAAAAGAAGTTACTGCTCATCCAGTGGCTTTAGGCGCGGATCGAAGGGGTGGGGCTCCACCGATACGATCCGCAGCCGCACGTGGTCGGGGTGGAGCGGGTTGAGCAGGTAGTTCCACTCGCTGGGCGCCTGCGCCGACGGAACTTTCAGCAGCCAATAGCGGCCTTCCAGTATCCAGAGGCGCGAGATTTCGGCCAGCTCCTGCGGATACGGAATTTCCTGCCAGTTGGCGGGCAGTTCCGCAACCGTGACCTGCCGGACCGAGGCGTCGTCGGGGATTTCCAGCGTGAGGGCGTAGTAGTTCTGGGGCAGCGACGAGGCGTTGGCCAGCACTTCCAGCTTGGCCAGCGACAGGTGCTCGGAGGTGTACAGAATTTGAGTGCCCTTGGTGTGCCAGCGGGCGGGGGCGTACAACCCACCGCTGCCCGAAAGGTCGCGGATGCGGGCCTGTTTGCCCAGGCGGTACAGCAGCACGGCTTACGAATACATGCCGTACTCGATGCGAAACAGCACGGCCAGCACCTGGTCGCGCCCGATGGCCGAGCTCAGCAGCGACTTAGGCCGGATGTTGCCCAGGGCCACGTTGGGCGTGGAGAGCCAATGGTTGAAATCGTCTTCGTTCTCAAATACTTCCAGGCCTTTGAGCAGCACGCCCGAGAGCTGAATGGTTTTCTCGCCTTCGTCGCGGGTCAGCGGACTTTTGGCCTGTTCGCGGCGGGCCAGGGTGCTTTCCGAAATGTCGAGCACGGCGCTGATTTCCTTGTTGGTGAAGCGCAAATGCTGCTGCAACGCCCGCAGGGCGCGTACCGGCAAGCCTTTGATGGCCACGGCCAATAAGTCGAGCTCGTTGTGCACCGGCTGCGGAATCACGGTGCCGCCGCCCATCAAATCGACCATGTTGGCCACCGGAGTTTTACGAAGCGCTGTCATTTGCATAGTTTCAAACCGTCATTTGACGGCAATATACGCTATGAACGGCGAACGCCCTGCGAAAGATTCCGGGATAGCGAGTTGCGGGTTATTCAGCGGAGTGGAAAGCATTGTAAGTGAAAAAGAAGGAGTAGCTATAATGTCTGAACTTGTGTGTATAAGTGGTTTATAATCAAATATTTATATTTAGAAAGCGTGTTGTATTCATATTCAATTTCTGTAAAAGCTGATTCGCTTCGGAAGTACCGGCGTGGAATATTTGCCATTCCTGCTTTTCGCTGAGGTTATGCAAGCTTATCCAACCCGGCTGCGACTCGGTGATCGTTACCGACGGCCGCTTCGACAAGAAATTATGACCTCCTTTACTTCATGAATCCCGCCCAAGCCATTCGCCTCAGCAAATTTCTCAGCCTGCACTTGCGGCATCGGTCCGAAGCGTTGGGCTTGGCCTTGCAGGCCGGGGGATGGGTAGGAGTGGAGGAGCTGCTCGCCGCCTGCATCCGCAAAGGTCAGGCTATCAGCCGAGCCCAGCTGGATGAACTGGTGCGGGGAAGTGACAAACAGCGTTTCGCCTATGACGAAACGGGTACCCGCATTCGCGCCCAACAGGGGCACAGCGTAGCGGTAGATTTGGAACTAATGCCTTCTGAGCCACCGGCCGAGCTGTATCACGGCACCGTAGCCGCCGCCATGCCGGCCATTCGGGGCGAAGGCCTGCGCAAAATGAATCGCCACCACGTCCATTTGTCGCCCGACCCAGAAACTGCACGCCGGGTAGCGAGCCGCCGCGGCCAACCCGTGGTTTTGGTAGTGGATGCGGCGGGGCTGTACGAAAGTGGAGCTGTCTTTTATGAATCGGGCAACGGCGTGTGGCTGGTGGACCAAGTGCCGCCGGAGTTTTTACGGGAAGCGTAGTAACCGCCGGCCGAAGGCAAGTATTTGCGGATAGAATCGTTGCTTTGTGGTGCGCCTAGTTCAGCCTCGACGCGGCGCAAGCATACCATCGCCTTTACTTTACTTCCCTTGGACTCACAGGAAATCATTGCGCGTACAGCCGAATTTGTTCGGCAAAAATTTCTTCACGAAGGTTCCGGCCACGATTGGGAGCATATTCGGCGCGTGTGGCAAGTAGCTCGCCAACTGGCAGTTAGCACGCCGGGCGCCGATATGGTAGTTACCGAGCTTGGGGCCTTGCTCCACGACGTAGCCGATTGGAAATTCCATGGCGGCGACGAGGAAGCCGGTCCGCGGGCCGCCCGTGAGTGGTTGAGTAGCCTGGCGGTGGAGGAAGCCGTGATGCAGCGGGTCGAAGCCATCATCCGGGAGATTTCCTTCAAGGGCCTCGGTGTGCCCACGCCCATGAGCACCCTGGAAGGCGAACTCGTGCAGGATGCCGACCGCCTCGATGCCATCGGGGCAATTGGGGTGGCGCGGGCCTTCGCCTACGGCGGGCACAAAGGCCGTCCCTTGCACGACCCCGCGGTGCCGCCCGTTGCGCACGAGTCATTTGCGAGCTACAAACAGAATGTGGCGCCCACGATCAACCACTTCTACGAAAAGCTTTTACACCTGCGCGATCGCCTGCACACGCCCGCGGCCCGCGCCGTGGCCGAGGAGCGCCATCGCTTTATGGAAATCTTTCTGGCGCAATTCCTGCGTGAATGGAACAGCGAAGACGTAGGTGCAGGGGCTGGTAATCAGCCCACCATCACTGCCACCGGCGAGGTCAAGTAAAAACCACTACACGCTGCTAGCGAAGAGCTAGTACTTTTGAAGGATGAAATCACGCTTACTTTTTACCCGGCTTGGGCTGCCGCTGCTGTTGCTCCTGACGGTGGCTTCGTGCCGCACTTGTCCGATTGCTTCCTGCCACACGCGCAAGGTGCATTTGCACGACGGCACCAAGTATCACGGGCAACCGTGGTTCAAAAAACAGAACCCCGCAATTGGCGAAAAGATCAAGGTACACAAGCAGGAAACCGGCCGGCACAAGAACGATAAAAGCAAGGGCCTGAAGTAGCCTAAAGCGGGCGAAATACTAGGTAAAACGGGCTTTTTTGCGTATCTTGCAGGCTTAACGTAGTACTCATTCACCGGCGCCGGAACGGCCCTTTCGGGGGCCGCCGGCCGACTCATTTGTCCCTATGGCGGAAGGCGAAAAGATCATTCCGATTAACATTGAAGACGAGATGCGTGGGGCTTACATCGATTACTCGATGTCGGTTATCATCTCCCGAGCTTTACCCGACGTACGCGATGGTTTGAAACCCGTACACCGGCGCGTGCTGTATGGCATGAGCGAGCTGGGCGTCTCTTACAACAAATCCTATAAGAAAAGTGCTCGTATCGTGGGCGAAGTGCTGGGTAAATACCACCCACACGGCGACTCCTCCGTGTACGATACCATGGTGCGCATGGCCCAGGATTGGAGCTTGCGCTACCCGCTGGTAGATGGGCAGGGTAACTTTGGCTCGATCGACGGCGACTCGCCGGCGGCCATGCGTTACACCGAAGCCCGCCTGAAGCGGTTGGCCGACGAGCTGCTGGGCGACCTGGACAAGGAAACGGTTGATTTTCAGCCCAACTTCGACGACTCGCTGGAAGAGCCCAGCGTAATGCCGGCCAAATTCCCGAACCTGCTGGTCAACGGCACGTCGGGTATTGCCGTGGGTATGGCGACCAACATGGCGCCGCACAACCTGACGGAAGTTGTGGATGGCATCATTGCCTACCTCGAAAACCCGGAAATCACCATTCCGGAGCTGATGGAGCACATCCTGGCCCCGGACTTTCCGACCGGTGGCACGATTTACGGCTACGAAGGCGTAAAACAGGCGTTCGAAACCGGTCGCGGCCGCATTGTGGTGCGGGCCAAGGCGCAGTTTGAAACCTTGCCTTCGGGCAAAGAGCAGATCATCATCACCGAGATTCCCTACATGGTGAACAAGGCGTCGATGATCGAAAAGACGGCTGCCCTCATCAACGAAAAGCGGATCGAAGGCATCGCCGACTTGCGCGACGAGTCGGACCGCGACGGCATGCGCATCGTGTACGATTTGAAGCGCGACGCCATGCCCAACGTGGTGCTCAACCAGCTGTACAAGTACACCCAACTGCAAAGCAGCTTCGGCGTCAACAACGTGGCGCTTGTTAAGGGCCGGCCCCTGACGTTGAACCTGCGCGAGCTGATCGTGTACTTCGTCGAGCACCGCGCCGAGGTAATCATTCGCCGTACGCGTTTCGAGTTGGCTGAGGCACAAAAGCGGGCTCACATTCTGGAGGGCCTTCTCATTGCCCTCGATCATCTCGACGAGGTGATCTCCTTGATTCGCGGTTCGAAAGATCCGGAAGTGGCTCGTGCTGAGTTGATTGCGCGTTTTGCCCTGAGTGAAGTGCAGGCTCGCGCTATCCTCGACATGCGTTTGCAGCGGCTTACGGGCCTGGAGCGTGATAAGATTGTAAAGGAATACGAGGAGCTGATGCGCCTGATCGACCACCTGAACGCTGTATTGGCGTCGGACGAGTTGCAGCGGCAGATCATCAAAGACGAGCTCATCGACATTCGGGAACGCTACGGCGATGCCCGCCGTACCGGCATCGAGTATGCCGGCGGCGACTTCTCGATGGAGGACATGATTGCCGACGAGAGCATGGTAATCACGATCTCCAACGAAGGCTACATCAAGCGCACCCCCCTCGACGAGTACCGGGCCCAAGGCCGCGGGGGGGTTGGCGCACGCGGCGCAGCCTCCAAGCAGGATGACTTTACGGAACACCTGTTCGTGGCCACCACGCACGAATACCTCTTGTTCTTCACTGAACTTGGTCGCGTATTCTGGCTGAAAGTGTACGAAGTGCCAGAAGGAGGGAAGAACGCCAAAGGCCGTCCTATCCAAAACCTGATCGAAATTCCGCGTGAAGACGCTGTTCGTAGTGTGCTGAATGTCAGAGGGTTGCGTGATCCTGATTATCTGGAGAATACGTTCCTGATGTTCTGCACCGAACAGGGCACGGTAAAGAAAACGCCGTTGGAAGCGTATTCTCGTCCGCGGGCGGCGGGTATCAATGCCATCACCATCAACGAAGGCGACCGGCTGCTCGACGTACAGCTCACCACTGGCAACAGCGAAGTGGTGGTAGCGTTGCGTTCGGGTCGGGCGGTGCGTTTCTCCGAAAGCAAAGTGCGCTCGATGGGCCGCAATGCAGCCGGGGTTCGCGGCATTTCGCTTTCCGACGAAAAGGACCGCGTAGTGGGCATGGTCTGCATTTCTGATTCGTCACAGGAGCTGTTGGTGGTATCGGAAAACGGCTACGGCAAGCGCTCGGAGCTGGAAGAATACCGCGTGACCAACCGGGGCGGCAAAGGGGTTCGGGCCATGAAGATCACCGAAAAAACCGGTGCGTTGGTCACAATTAAGGACGTCAACGATACGGACGACCTGATGATCATCAACAAATCGGGAATCACCATCCGTCTGCGCGTAGCCGATCTGCGCACAATTGGCCGGGCCACGCAAGGGGTGCGGTTGCTCAAGATCAACGAAGGCGACGAGATCTCGTCGGTTGCGAAAGTCGCGGCCGATGAAAAAGAAGCCGAGGCCGAACTCAACGGCAATGGCAATCCGGACGGGGAGGGGCCAGTGGTAGACGTCGCCGCAGCCGATGATCTGGCCGCCTTAACCGATCCAGAGACCCTTAGCGCAAATTAATTTCCACGGCAGAACTCGATTTCGGGTTCTGCCGTTTGCGTAGCAATTCCTTCCTTTCACTCACCCTACTTATTCTTCAGCAAAAACCTATGAAGAAGATTTTTCTGACGCTCGTGGCTGCTGCCGCGCTGCATACCGCTTCGGCGCAGAACTCGGCAGTAACTAATGCCATTCTGTTCCAGAAACAAGGCACGCTCGACAAGGCTCGCACCGAAATCGACAAGGCCATCACCAACGAGAAAACCTCAGGCAAAGCCAAGACTTGGTATACCCGGGGCGATGTGTATCAGGGCATGGTGGATAGCCCTATATATGGTAAAGCACTTCAGCCAGGCGAAGGCACTAAAATTGCCTTTGAATCCTATCAGAAGGCCATTCAAATCGACGGCAAAGACGGTGAGTACGGCAAATTGGCTACTGCCAAGCTGGACAACCTGTACGGCGCGGCGCTGAACGCTGGCGTGGAAAACTACAACGGCAAGAACTACGGCGAGGCCCTAAAAGCCTACCAGATGGCGCAGCAAATCCGGCCGGCCGACACTACCGCGTATTTGTACGCGGCTTATGCTGCCGAAGCCAACCAGGATTTCGCCTCGGCTAAAAGCAACTATTCGAAGCTGATGGCCTTGAATTACAAGTCGCCACAGGTGTACGGCCGGTTGTTGCAGATCGCGCGTCAGGAAAAGAACGATGCTGAAGCCAAGCAAATCATTCAGCAGGCATTGCAGGCATATCCCAACAACAAAGCCTTTTTGTTGGAAGACCTGAACATGGACCTGACGGCGGGTCGTGGCAAGGATGCTATTGACAAAATCAACCGCGCCATTGCTGCTGACCCCACCAATTCCAACTTGTACGCGGTGTTGGGTTCGATCTATGACCAAAACAAGCAATCCGACCAAGCGCTCGCTGCGTACCGGAAAGCAGTTGAGATCGATCCGAACAACTTTGATGCGCAATTTAACCTTGGCGTGTACAACTACAACAAGGCCGCCGATGCGTATACCAAAGCCAGCAAGATGGACTTGGCTTCGTACCAGAAGTCCGGCAAGAAGCTGGAAGCCGACGGCAAGAAATACTTCCAGGATTCGGTGCCGTATTTCGAGAAAGCGCTCCAGCTTCAGCCAAACGATCGTGCCACGATCAGTTCGTTGCAGAAAGTGTATTTCCGCTTGGGTCGCACAGCCGATGCCGACAAGATGAACGCCAAGCTCAGCGCGCTTAAATAAATTAGTGCGATTACCCTGTGAAAGCGGGGGAGTATAAAACCCAAGAAATAGCCCGAATTCGTTGTTCGGGCTATTTCTTGGAAGATCTACTTAACATAATATAAATTATAAGACAAATGGCTTTGTTCAATTTGCGGTGGTCTCCACGCTTTGCATATATGCTTTAAGCGATTTTAAGCTACTAGGACGCATGACAAGTCCCTGTGTTTCCACGTGTCTTAAAGCAGTTGAAATTCGGCGCGTTATAAATCGGAAATCACAGAATCTAGAGCAGTTAAACCTAGACATGTAAGATTGTTAAGTGCGCGCCACCGATTGTGGCTAGATGTAATTCCTGCTGGTTTGCAAAGATGGTTTCGTTAAAGTGCTCATCATCTCGTCAAAGCTTTTTGTTGCATTATCACATCATCAATGCCTAGTGGCCACGCTGAGTCAGAAGTCGAAGCGGCAACTGGTGTGCTTGGGCAATACAGACGGCTGCGTTAGATAAGTATTGGGAATCTATTCATTGTTGGACCGCCCATGGCATGTAGATGTCCTTGCAGCGCTATGATTACCATGTCGTGATCTCGGAGTCGTGATCTCGGAGTCGTGACCTCGGAGTCGTGACCTCGGAGTCGTGACCTCGGAGTCGTGACCTCGGAGTCGTGACCTCGGAGTCGTGACCTCGGCGGTTAGTAGAAATTTCACGAAGATGTTTAGCTCTATATTGGTTAGAAAATACTCTGGCGCTTTGGGTTCCCTCCTGTCTATCAGAATCAGAAACTTTGCCGTGAACTTTCATTCTCCTGTATTTACTGCCTTCTAGCCGCACTTGTATATATAAATGCAAAAGTTCTATAAGAATCTAGATGTGTCGCCAGTGGCGTTGCAGACGGCATTAAAATCACTCAAAGCTCCTACTGCTTGCCCCAGGCGCCCGACTGTATGGGTAGTATTATCTTTTAGGTAATTAGTAATTGATATTGCAGTATAATTAAGGGATGTGTTAAAAAAGTATAAGTACGTATATGATAGTACAAAAAAGTATATATTATAATTAACATTTTGTACTTTTTTGTACTTTATGCTACTATTATATGCTTATTGTTTATATACTTGTTGCACTTTATTTCGTATATACCCAACAAGACATCCTCCTAATAATATGCCGAAGACTATAGACTACCCCCGCACTAGTTACATAGGCGCTTGGGAAGTAGCAGAAGTTGTTGATGACACCGGTGGTAAATGTGCACTTGAAACGTGTGCACGTAAGCTTAACAGAAAGGTCAGCGGTTCATTTAAAGCAATAATAGGCTCAGCCGTTAAGTTTGGCTTGTTAACCAGCAAGCGAGAGTTGCTCACCACGACAAATCTCTTCAGACGCATCAAACACGCCTACGATAAGCAGGAAGAGAAAATCTTTCATCGCGAGGCCTTCCTCCATCCTCCCTTATTCACGCAAATCTGCCGGAAGTTTCGCAATCGGGAACTGCCGGTCCATATGTTTGATGTGATGCTGATCCGAGAATTCGGAGTCGAAGAAATTAATGCTCAGAACGTTTCCAAAGCCTTCGTGGACGGCGCTCGGATGGTAGGCATTCTGGATGAACGCAACGTAGTAGCCGACATTGACCAACTGGCCCAACAACAGCCGCGTCGAGAACTAGCCAGTACTGAAATGCCGATCAATGCTTTTCGGTCTCCAGAACCCACGCGCAGTGCAAGCAACCCGGCGACAACTGTATCGCCCGATTCAGGAGTACTTTCTACCAATGGCATAAAACCTGATAACCCGCTTGTACCCAGCAGCCGGACGCGGGATGCGATCTCCAGTCTGTTTGGACTTGACACCGACGATCTGGACCAGGAGACTAAACCAGAGTTTGTACCCAATGGCGGGCCTGCAAACGTCTTTACCACACCAGATGCTACGGATACAACCCGCGCTGCTCCATCTCCGCCATCTACAGCGATTAACGGCACCACAAACGAACCTGCGTCTACCCAACAGACGGCAACACCTGAAAGAGCACTTACGCCGTCCGTTTCCACCGACCAGACGAGCGAACGGGCCTATGCCATCCGTATCAACGGGCCCGGCATAGATACGCAGTTGCAGATCCAGGACGCTGATGATTTAGAAATCGTCGGCTTTCTATTGGAAAAGATCCGCAAACAGCTCACTCGGTAAGTGAAATTACCCCAACGGCCCCTCCCGTTGTGCGCAAGGACACGAAGAGGCCGTTGGGATAAAAATACAATTCAACAATCCGTGTAAATATTATGTTAATAAACTATCGGGTGCAATTACTAATGTAACTAATTGATTGACATTCATTTACATTAACCTTTCGCTGAAGTAAGCTTACCATCCACCAGCCGTCTTTCGCTGTGCGGCCGAGGAAGAAGCTATCGATGCGTTCGCTGCGCAGGCGGGCGCGCCATTTGCGGGGCAGTTTCTCGAGCACATGCGGGTCAGAAGAGAAAACCACTACTGGAAGCGGCGGCAGCTCTGCGGCCGTGGTGTCGGGGTGCCAAGTGGGGATGGCCCGGCCAGCATTCCAGACCTGCTTAATGTGCACTTCCTGCTGCCCCACCCAAGGCAGGCGCTGCAGGTCGGCCCGCTCCCGCACGTCGGAAATGTGACGTAGGGAGCCATCGCCTTTCCGAGCTTCCCAGACCGGGTATGCCGGCATCAGCAACGCCAAAACCGCCGCCATGCCAGCCGCGGAAGCCCCCGTCAGGTGCACGGGTTGGCGACGCTGCCAGCCTTGCCGCCACACCAGCACCGCCAAGCTGCCAAACACCCCCAAAGCCGCCCCAAACCGCAGCGTGGCCGGCTCAAAGCCGGGCAACTTAATGACCACCATTGCAACGGGTACCAGCAGGCACACCAACAACAGCAGCCCCGCCCAGACCCGCAGCCAGACGCCATCGGCCGGACGCAAGCGGGGCAGCGTCCGGCTGGTTTCCCAGTGGCGGAGCATTCCGCCCATCAACAAGGCAAGCGGCGGCATCAGGGGAAGCATGTAACGCTCCTTTTTCTCCGGCACGGCGCTGAGTAGCACCAACGTAACCAACAGCCACCCCAAGGCAAAAACATACGGAATATAGGCTTCGCTGCGTCGGCGAGCATACGGCACAGCCAAGGCCGCCAGAGCAACTACGGCCCAAACGCCGGCAAATACCGGAAAGTTTAGGTAGTACCACCAAGCCTGAACGTGCCGCTCTCGCCAAGCGGTTACTTCGGTCTGGGCTACGGCTAGCGCCGCGGGCTGGACGTGCTCAAAGATATACAAGGGCCACGCCCCTCCTACTAATACAGCTATCAGCAAGGCCACCAGCAGCCCGCCACGATGGGCGCGCAGGCGCGCACGGCCCGCAGGATTCAGCCGCTGTATGCAGTAACAGGCGGCAAAAGGCAGCAGCAACCCGTAGAGAGCAACCGGGCCTTTACTCAGAAAAGAACACCCCAACAACACACCTGCTCCCACAAAGCAGCCGTAGCTGGCCCCCGCCGAGTTCAGCCCGCGCACGAGCAGCCAGAGGGCCCCAACCATAAAGCAATTGGAAAAGATGTCCCACTGCCCTTCCCGGCCCGTGGTCACCAGCAACAGACTGCTAGCCAGCACCAGCGCGGCCAGCCAAGCTGTGCGACCGGGAGCCGCGGCTTCGGCCGGCTGCTCCCGGGTCAGTTCGCGGGCCAGGCCCCAGAAAAAGAAAATCAGCAGCGTGGCCATCAGGGCGGCCGGCAGGCGCAGGACGGCCAGATTCTGGGTCGGGCCGACGACTTTCAGCAGTGCTGCCACGGCCCAGGTTGGGAGCGGCGGCTTGGCCAGGCGCAACTCCCCGTTCATGGTCGGAATAAGCCAAGAGCCTCCGGCGGCCATTTCGCGGGCGGCCACAAAGTTGCGGGATTCCATCAGGCTTACTTCGGGCGCGCCCAAATGCACAAAGAAGCTGAACAGGCAGACGAGCAACACCCAGAACACGCGTTGCCGCGGTACATAGCGGCGAAAAATAGTTGTAGTGTCCAATGCCGGTCTGTATGGGGTTCAGTAGAATTTGCGTAAGTATCAGTCTATCTGCTGCTTAGCTTCCGCTTCGACTTCTGCTTCACTCTCGTCATCAGCGTCGGCGTCGGCCGTTGCCGGCAGTCGCTCCTCCTCGGAAGTCGGCCGGCCCAGCTTGGTGAGCAGTCCTTCCAGGTTATCGACTTCGATGGCGTCGGGGTGACAGGCCAACAGCCGATCCAGAGTTTTGCCCGAGCGCCCCCCGAAGATAACCACCTGCAGCCCCGCTTGCTGCGCCTTGGTTACGCGCTCCGGCGTGGCCACATCCTTGCGAATGACCACCCCTTGCAGGTGTTCGGCCACCGCCACGGGCAGGCCCTGGTCAAAATCTTCGGTGATTTCGAGGGCCAGCGCCGCCGCCGGCAACTGCGCGCGAAACAAACGCAAGGTTTCTACACGGTTGGTCAGGATCAGGACTTTCTCGCGGGGCACGTTGTATTGTTGCAACGCCCGTACTAATGCCCGGACCAGGGCCGGTGAGCGGGCATACCCTGCACCGTCCGGGGCACACTCGTCCAGTTCGTGCAGGTCCAGGTGCAAATGCGGGTAGCTACGGCGCTTGGCCAACGTGGCGAGCAACGTTTCGAGGGCAATGGGCTGCTCGTGCTGCAACCAATCGTAGGGCCAGCCCCCACGGTAGTGGAGCCGGGTCAGGGCCGCGGCCGACTGCTGACTCACGCAGCCCGTACCGTCGGTCATGGAGGCAAGCGTCTGGTCGTGGTAGAGCACCGGGATGCTGTCCTGGCTGAGTTGAATGTCCACTTCCACCCCGTCGGCGCCCCGCGCCAAGGCGCGTTGAATGCCCCCTAAACTACTCGGAGGCAAGGCATTAAAGGGATTGATTGGCGTAAAAAACCCCGAGCCGGCATGCCCCAGCACCAGCAGGCGCCGGGCCTGCGAGGCCGCGGAAGGCGGTCGAAAAACTTGGTGAATCGTCGGGACGGCGGCGACACACAACAGCCCCGCAACCAATAACGTAGGTAACAAATGCATCCGCGATAGGTATATAAAAAAGGTAAAAGCTATACGGCCACCCTAGCTAAACGATTCCGACGCCAGATTGTTAAATCGCACTACCTTTGCCGCCCCCTCTCGGCGGGTTCTTTCCTTTCATTCTACCGCTGCTTATGCCCTCTATTCTGGTGACCGGCTGCGCAGGTTTCATCGGGTCGCACTTGTGCCAGCGCCTGCTCTCCGATGGACACCGCGTCGTGGGACTCGACAATTTTGACCCGTTCTACGACCGCACCCTCAAGCTCGCCAACCTGGCGCCGCTGCTCTCCCACCCGCACTTCTCGTTTCACGAAGTCGAGCTGCGCCACGGGGCCGAAGCCCTGGCCGATGCCCTGCCCGCCGACCCCATCGACGTGGTGGTGCACCTGGCCGCCAAAGCCGGCGTCAGCCCGTCGGTGCGCCAGCCCATTGCCTACCTGGAAAACAACGTCCTCGGCACCACGCAGCTGTTGGAATGGATGCGCCAGCGCGACATCAAGAAGCTGTTCTTTGCTTCGTCGTCGTCGGTGTACGGCAACACGCCGGAGCGGCCCTTCCGCGAAGACATGAACCTGCTCTCGGCCTGTATTTCGCCGTATGCAGCCTCCAAGCTGGCCGGCGAGCAGCTGACCTACACTTACCACCACTTGTACCAGCTGGACGTGCTGAATGCCCGGTTTTTCACCGTGTACGGCCCGCGCCAGCGCCCCGACCTGGCCATTCATAAGTTCGTGCGCTTGCTGCGCGCCGGCCAGCCGATTCCGGTATTTGGCGACGGCACCACCGCCCGCGACTACACTTTCGTGCTGGATACCGTCGACGGCATTGCCCGCGGCGTGCAGTACTTGCTCGACCACGAGAATGTGTACGAAACCCTCAACCTGGGCAACAACCGCCCGGTGCCCTTGCTCGAACTCATTGAGGAAGTGGGCAAAGCCGTAGGCATCACGCCGCGGCTGGAGTTTCTGCCCATGCAGGCCGGCGACGTCGACATTACCTACGCCGACATTAGCAAGGCCCAACGCCTGCTCGGCTACCAGCCCCGCACCTCGCTCGCCGACGGCCTGCGGCAGTTTGTGCAGTGGCTGGCCGAAACGCACCAGGCACAACTTCTATAAGGTTTTAACAAGAAAAGGCCTCTTCACAAGTAATTGATTATCAATTACTTGTGAAGAGGCCTTTTTGATTTTCCTTGTTGCTGCGTTCTTATGCGGCCTTGGCTTGTTGCTCGCGGCGCAGCAGCACGATGTTGCGGGCGTACACCACGGTACCGAACACGTTGCCCAGAATCAGCACGGCATCCACACGCAGGAAGGCATACAGCAAAATCAGCACGGAGCCCACAAAGCTCACCACCCAGAACCCCAGCGGCAGCACCGATTCGCCCTTGCGCTCGGAATACAGCCACTGGTAGACGAAGCGCAGCAGAAAGATGGTTTGGCCCACCGCGCCCAGCACCAGCACGCCCCGCGGAATGCGGGCGTCGAGCATGCTGCGCAGGCTAAAATGCTGATTGCCCACGGCAAACCACGCCAGCATGGCCAACGGAAACGCGTACGCGCCCGCCCGGAACAGGCCGTGGAGCTTGCGCCATTCGCCCAGCAGCTGCAGGTTGCGGATGTAAATGGCGTAGCTGATGATCTGGGCGCCCAGGATAACCGGATCGTGGCGCAGAATGCCGTACACGATCATCATAAACGACGACACGAGGCTGATTTGCCAAAACAACGTCGGCACCAACACGCGCCGGGCACGCTCGCTCTGCACCCACTGCAGCACAATGCGGCTCGAAAACAGCAGCTGCGAAATCAGCCCGATGGCCAGGGCTAGGGTTTGCGTCGACATGCTCACCACCCCCGACTACGCACGGCTACCGGGCGCACCCGCGCCGCGCTGCTGCTCCCCGATCTCGTAGTTTTTCCAGCGCGAACGGATCCAGCGGAAGCCGAACGTGTCGACCAAGGGTTTCCAGGCGCGGTTCCAGAGGTTGTACTTGGCCGTGCCGGCAAAGCGCGGGAAATGCTGCACCGGAATCTGCTTGACGCGGCCGCCCTGCAACTGTACCAGCGCCCCCAGGAAACGGTGCATGCCGTGAAACAAGGGCAGCCGACGGGCATACTCGATTTTGAGGATCTTGAGCGGGCAGCCCGTGTCCTGAATGCCGTCGTTGATGAGCGTGCGCCGCACGGTGTTGGCCACTTTCGAGGAGAGCTTCTTGACCAGCGTGTCCTGCCGCTTGGCCCGAATGCCGTTGACCATGTCGAACTCGGGGAAGAATTCGAAGAACTTCAGAAAATCCAGCGGCGAAGTCTGAATGTCGGAGTCGATGTAGCCGAGGAGCGTGGTGCGGCAGTGGTCGACGCCGGCCTTGATGGCCGTCGAAAGGCCCCGGTTCTGGCTCAGCGAGATAAACTCGTAGCGCGTGTCGTGGCGGCAGATCTCGCGCAGAATGGTCAACGAACCGTCCGTAGAGCCGTCGTTGACGAACAGAACGGTGGTGGCCACCGGCGTCTGTTCGAGGAATTTGTTCATCTCCACCACAAACTGCCGCAGGCTTTCTTCCTCGTTGTAAACGGGAACCAGCACGGTCAGCGATTGCAGGGCCAGGTAATCGGGGGTAGCAGGCATAGAAACAGCTAAAAACGGGGCGCAAGGTAGGCAGAAAGCACGGCAATCGCCGTGTTGTTGCACCCCAGGGCCTTCAGGCAGAGCCGACTACCATTCTAGTACGGTTTGTTCGCCTAGTTCTGCCGGCGGGATTCCCTACTGTGCACCGCCGCAATTGGCCAGTCCGGTAATCATCCGGTAAGCACAATCCGGCGCACTTCTCCCCGGTCTACACGGCCCTCGCTGAGGTGGTTATTGCAGACGGCAATCAGGGCCAGTTTCTTGAGTTTGCCTACCTGTTTGATATTCATAAGAACTCCTTTGAAAAGCTTATTTATACAGGGACTTGCTTGTCAGACCTTTGTATAGCCAACTCCCGCATACCGCAGCGGAGTATGTGCAAACTACTATGAGCAAGCCCACCAACAACCCCAGCACGCCAGCCGGCACAAAGCGTGGCCCGGCTGAGTATTTTACCGGCACGGCCTGGGTCACCATGCTGGCCGGCGAGAATCCGACTGACTGCACCGTCGGGGACGTGACCTTCAAGCCGGCCGCCCGCAACAACTGGCACCGGCATCCGGCCGGGCAGCTGCTGGTCGTGACAGCGAGCCAAGGCTACTGAACTGTTCCGGCAGTTGCCCATCCTCCAGGAACACTTCACCCAGCAGCCTACCTGTATGAGAGGCTTCAAGGTTTTCACCATTGACACCGCCACCGGGCCGGTTCAGCCCAGTGGCCGACGCGACCTGTACACGATTTACCTGCTCACCGGCCCGCGCCACCTACACCGGGCCGACCAGGAGGCGGTACAGGCCGGCACCCGCTTGTGCTTCGGGGCTCCGCAGAAAGTAGGCACCCCGGAAACGGCAGCCACTCGCCAGACCGGGTACTGCTGCCTGTTCACGGAAGCCTTCGTCAACGAGTGCGAGGATGCAGCGGACCCCAAAGCGTTGCCACGGGCGTTGCTTGACTACAAAGGCACGTGTTCGTACTCGTTGCCCGAAGAGCAGGCAGCCTACCTCACCCTTCTGTTCGAGCGCATGCTGCTGGAGCAACAGACCACGTATGTTTTTAAACAGGAGCTGCTCCGCAGCTACCTGCAACTCGTTTTACACGAAGCCACCCGCCTGCAGCAGCCGGCCCCTACCCGCTGCTTCCGGTATTACTTCCGGCGGCCAAGCGTGACGCGTGGACTCGATTCAAGCTGGCGGAGCCGGCAGCGGGGCAAGCGTTAATTCTTAAGCGGGCGTAAGCAACGCCCGCCATTCACGGAAACTGAAAGCGCTGTACCATACATGATTGATCCAGCAACATTCTAACCTAAAACAAGAACAAACCATGGAAAATAACATCAAAGGCAAAGTAGTAATCATTACGGGAGCCAGCAGTGGGATGGGCGAAGCGGCAGCGAAGCATTTAGCGGCCCTTGGCGCAACGGTCGTACTAGGTGCAAGGAGAGCAGACAGAATTGCGCAACTGGCCAAGGAGATTCAGTCGAATGGCGGGCAGGCCCTTGCCCGCGCGGTGGATGTCACGCAGAGAGACCAGGTAAAGAACCTGGTAGAGGCGACCGTTGCGCAATTTGGGCGGGTAGACGTCATCCTAAACAATGCCGGCATCATGCCCTTGTCGCCCATGGACCGCCTGAATGTGGAGGAGTGGGATAAAATGATTGACGTCAACATCAAAGGGGTGCTGAATGGCATTGCCGCCGTTCTGCCCTACATGAAAGACCAGAAGTCCGGTCAAATCATCAATACTTCTTCGGTGGCGGGCCACAAGGTGTTTACGGGCTCGGCCGTTTATTCGGCGACCAAATATGCGGTCCGTGCCTTGACAGAAGGCTTACGGATGGAGGTGAAACCGTATAATATCCGGACAACCATCGTTTGCCCCGGCGCTGTAAAAACGGAGCTGCTGGAGCACATCACGGAGGCCGACATCCAGCAAGCGAACCAGGAGTATGTGGGCGCAGTCGGAATCAGCCCGGACAGTTTTGCACGGGTGGTTGCTTTTGCCATTAGCCAGCCGGAAGATGTAGACATTAACGAGGTCATCTTTCGACCAACATCCCAGGAGCTTTAAAATAAAATAATCCCTGGGAGGCTATGTTTCTCTGAACGAACAATGCCTGGGCGGCTACTCACCAACGCAGCGGGGTGCAAATCGTACAGCGCTGGCTACTCCTGCGGGGCGCGGTCGCCCTCCTCAAGTTGGTGCGGCCTGTTCGACTTCGGGCTGAGCGCGGAGGAACTGGCGGCCATTGCCACGCAGGAAATCAGGGCCAGTGCCTTCTTCGACCACCGCGTCCCCGTCATCGTACAGTGGATGAGCGGGGCTCGGTTTGACCTCTGGCCACCAGCCCCAAAAGGCATGCTGCCGACAGCAGCGCGTTTAATTCTTTCTAACTCTTTGCTAATCAAGGATATGCAACAACGCACAGTAGGCACTAACGGCTTACAGGTATCGGCCCTGGGCCTGGGCTGCATGGGCATGAGCTTTGGCTACGGCCCGGCTCCCGACCCGCAGGAAATGATTCAGCTACTTCGCGCCGCCGTCGAGCAGGGCGTCACCTTCTTCGACACGGCGGAGGTGTACGGCCCCTGGGCCAACGAGGAACTGGTGGGCCAGGCCCTGCAGCCCGTGCGCGACCAGGTAGTCATTGCCACCAAGTTCGGCTTCGACATCGACCAGGCCACCGGCCAGAACCTGGGCGGGCTCAACAGCCAGCCCGCGCACATCCGGCAGGTGGTGGAAAACTCGCTCAAGCGCCTGCGCACCGACCGCATCGACCTGCTCTACCAGCACCGCGTGGACCCGGCGGTGCCCATGGAGGATGTAGCGGGGGCGGTAAAAGACCTCATCGCCGAAGGCAAGGTCAAGCACTTCGGCCTGAGCGAGGCCGGGGTGGAGGCCATCCGGCGGGCCCACGCCGTGCAGCCGGTAGCGGCCCTGCAGAGCGAGTACTCGCTGTTCTGGCGCGAGCCGGAGCAGGAAATCCTGCCCCTGCTCGAAGAGCTGGGCATTGGGTTCGTGCCCTTCAGCCCGCTGGGCAAGGGTTTTCTAACAGGTAAGATTGACGAGCACACCGAGTTCGACAAGTCGGATTTTCGCAACACCGTGCCACGCTTCTCGCCCGAAGCCCGCCAGGCCAACCAGGCCCTGGTGGAGCTGCTGGGCCGCGTGGCCCAGGACAAGCAGGTGACCCCGGCGCAGATTGCCCTGGCGTGGCTGCTGGCCCAAAAGCCCTGGATTGTGCCCATCCCCGGCACCACCAAGCGGCACCGCTTGGAAGAGAACCTCGGCGCCGTCGAGTTGGAGCTCTCGGCCGACGACCTGCAAGAAATCGGGCAGGCTGCCGCCCGCATCCCCGTGCAGGGCGCCCGCTACGCCGAAGCCCAACAGAAGATGATTAACCGCTAAGCGGTAGTGGCATTCAGGCTTTCAACCAGTACTTCCACATTCCTTCTCAGGCACCGCATTACAGCAGAGGCTTGTCATCCCCGGGGCCAGCAGCGGCAGCGGGGATGACAAGCCTCAGTTGCATCTTATCAACTTGGTTACACTTTCTGCTTCCCTCCTCCGGCTTCCTGCTATCCTCAATTCAAGGAGTTCCGGTATTGGTGCGGCGTGCGCCCCACCTGCTGCTTGAAGAACCGGGTGAAGTGTTGCGGATACTTAAAACCGAGTTCAAAGGCGACTTCGCTGACCGACTTGCCCGGCGTGAAGATTTTTTCCTTCGCCACCTCCAGCATCTTTCCCTGAATGTATTCCAGGGGCGTTTTGCCGGTTTCTTTCTTGATGAGTTCACCGAAATAGTTGGCGGAAAGGTGCAGCAGGCTGGCAAAGTGCGCGACGGACGGAATACCCTCGACTTGCGGCTGTTCGGAGGCCAGATACCGGTTCAACTCCTGCTCAAACTTTTCGACGATGCCGGCGTTGGTGGGCTCGCGGCTGATGAACTGCCGGTCGTAGAAGCGCACGCAGTAGTTTAAGAACAACTCGATATTGGAGACGATAAGCTTACGGCTGTGCTTATCAACGCCATGGCGCAGCTCATAGTCAATCTTGCGGAAGCATTCCAGCACGATGAGCCTTTCCTGGTCGGACAGGTGCAAGGCTTCGTGCACCTCGTACGAAAAAAAGCCATAGTCCTTCATGTGCTGCGCGAGCGAAGTGCCCCAGAGCAAATCGGGGTGGAACAGTAGAGCGTGGCCGATGGGCTGCACGGTGTCGCTCTCGCTTTCCACGGTCACGACCTGGCCGGGCGCGATGAAGACCAGGGTGCCGGCGTCGTAATCGTAGTTGCTGCGGCCGTAGCGCAGGTTGCACACCCGCTCCGTTTTCAGGTATACCGTGTAGAACCCGTAGTTGAGCGACGTCGGCAGCTCCCCGCCCGGGGTGGTGGTGAAGTCATGCACGCCCACGAGCGGGTGCAGAGTTTCCCGGCCGACTAGGGCATTGTACTGCCGGATGGAGTCGAGGTTGGTGACGGTTTTCATGGCGTTCAGCGGGCTGTTACTCCTTCAAAATTAGCCGCTTCGGCCGGCGAAAACCAGCCCGGGCGGGCAAAGCGGTAAAACTGGTAGGTAAAACCGTAACCCGGGTAGAATAGCCCTTTTAGGGCCAAATACCTTTGTAGTATTCACTACAAAGTCCTGTGAAAGTCATGTAAACCGACAACACGACCAGCTTGGACCCAGTGCCCGCCGCCAGCAAAGGATGCCCCGGGAAGCGGCTTAGGCTTCCCGGCCTTGGCGATGATGTTGTGGCGCTGGTGCATCAACACGTTGTTCGTGGGCAGGGGTGGTCAAGCACCTTTCATCGCCCGCCACCGCAGAATTCAACTTTCCCATTTCCAGAAAGTCCCATGCCATGATACGAATCATCCTGACCACCACTCTGGCCCTCAGTACCGCCTTGACAAGCTTCGCCCAAACCACGCCAAAAGCGCCTGCCGGGCAGTTGAGCGGCCCCTTCCCGAAGGGCGTGCGGGCGCCGGAGGCCAACTTCACGGGCGCAGTGTACGTGCACACGTTGGTAAAAAACGATGCAACCTTCAACTGCGCGAGCAGCAACGTCACGTTTACGCCGGGGGCACGCTCGCACTGGCATAAGCACGCGGCCGGCCAGATTCTGCTGGTCACCGAGGGCGTAGGCTACTACCAGGAAAAGGGCCAGCCCATCCGCTTGCTGCGCAAGGGGGAAGTGGTGCAGGCCCAGCCCGGCGTGGAGCACTGGCACGGCGCCTCGCCCCGGCAGGGCATGACGCACATTGCCCTCAACGTCAACACCGAGCAAGGCATCGTGGACTGGGGCCGGGCCGTGACCGACCAGGAATACAACAGCTTCAAGTAAGCTTGCCCGAGGCCTGACCACCGCCTCGCTTTCCCTAAAAACCACTTCATCTTTCAGCACGATGGCATCCAATCAAACAGGCCACTTCGCCGGTAAAACAATTTTTATCACCGGTGCGGGCACCGGCATCGGCCGGGCCACGGCGCTGGCCTTTGCCCGCGAGGGAGCAAGCGTTGCCGCGGCCGGCGTAACGGAGGACGACCTCCGGGAAACGGTGCGCCAGGTGACGCAGCAAGGCGGCCAGGCCATTGCCGTGCGCTGCGACGTAACCAGGGCGGCGGACGTGCAGGCCGCGTTGGCGGCAACCATTGAGGCGTTTGGTCGTCTGGATTACGCCTTCAACAACGCGGGGGTAGAGCAGAAAAAAGCGACGGCCGCCGAGCTGGAAGAGGACGAGTGGGACCGAATCATGAACACCAATATGCGCGGGCTGTATCTCTGCCTCAAGCACGAAATTCCGCTTATTCTTGCCCAGGGCGGCGGGGCTATCGTCAACGTATCGTCGGGGGCCGGGGTGATTGGGGTGCCCAACAGCCTGGCGTACACCGGCTCCAAGCACGGCGTCATTGGCATGACCCGCTCGGCGGCCCTCGACTACGCGGCCCAGAACCTGCGCATCAACGTGGTGTGCCCCGGCTACATCGACACGCCCATGATGGACCGGTTCACGGGCGGCACCGAAGAAGGCCGCGAGAAAGTAATCCAGGAAGAGCCGATTGGTCGGATGGGCCAGCCCGAAGAAATTGCGAATGCCGTGCTGTGGCTGTGCTCAGATGCGGCTTCCTTCACGGTCGGGCACGCGCTGTTGGTGGATGGCGGCCAAACCATACGGTAAACACCCTGACCACTCCAATTTATCTTCCCTTACCACTCCCGCTACTCCACCGGCCTGGCACTGCCGGACCGGTGGAGTAGCTACCCGTAACTACTTGTATGACTGCAACAAAACCTCCACTTTCTGCGTCAGTTAAAGGGCTACAGCCGCCGCTGCTCAAAGCGCTGAGCAATCCGATAACCGAAGCCCGCCCCGTTTCCTCGCCGTCTCCTTACCACCTCGGCGAAGACGTGGAGGTGCTCACCATGCACGAGGCCCGGTGCGGCCTGGGCAACTTCAACCGCCGCGACAAATTCAAGGTAGTGCTGGTGCTGGAAGGGGAAAACGAGCTGCATTACGCCACCCGCAGCTTCCGCATCACCGGGCCCGCGCTGGTGTTCACCAACCGGCTGATTCCCTACGCCTGGGAAATACCCGAGGGCTTCCACGAGCAACAAGGCTACCTGAGCTGCTTTTCCGAGTCGTTTCTGCACTCGGCCATGCGCGGCGTGAGTTTGAAGGATACGGTGCTTTACAGAGTGGAAGGCAACCCGGTGTACACCCTCACCGACGAGCAGGCGCGCTACTTCACCGACGCCTTCACCCGCATGCGGCGCGACCTGGAGTCGGCCTATGCCCACAAGGAAGACCTGCTGCGCAACCAGCTCTCCATTATCATCCACGAGGCGGCCCTGCTGGAGCCGGCCACGGCCCAGCACGCGCCGGCCAATGCGGCCGAGCGCATTACGTCACTGTTTCTGAACCTATTGGAGGTGCAGTTTCCTGTCACAGCCCAGCTGCGCGAGCCGGTGCTCAAATCGGCCAGCGACTACGCCGAGCGCATGGCCGTGCACGTGAATCACCTCAACGCCATGGTCAAGGAGGTGACGGGCAAATCCACCACCACGCACATCAACGAGCGGCTGGTGACGGAAGCCCAGCTGCTGCTGGCCCACACCGACTGGAGCGTGGGCGAAATTGCCTACAGCCTCGGCTTTGGCTACCCCACTTACTTCAACAACTTCTTCAAGAAGCACACCGGCACCACGCCGCTTACCTACCGCCGCGCCCAGGCTCCGACCGCCCTTTAAAGGCAATTGTAGCGGACATCATGTGGGCAGTAGTCTACCGCGCCCGGTAGGGCCTGCTACGTCGGATTAACCGGGCTGCCGGGGTAGAATCGCGGGGCAAAACGGCCGCATGACGTCACACTCTTTGAAAAGTGTACTAATCCATTTGAAAGCTGTACAAATGTGGGGGTAAGGGGCCAATACTTTTACTAAAACGGGCCGTACACCCTCACTAGCCACTTCGATGCCCCGAGTAGCCGGCGCGTTCCGGTCTGAAGTGAATTTTTCTTGTCACGTAGTCCCCATCCCATGTCTGATTTATTTCCTGACGTCCAGCCGGAGGCGTCGCGGCCGGCCGATGGCTCCCGCCGCACGTTTATGCAGCAAGCCGGGGGCATCTTGAGTTTTGCCCTGGCCTCACCCATTGCCAGCCAGGCCGAAACCCTGGCCGAGAAGCTCGCTCCGGTCAACCCCGTGGTGTCGGGGGCCAGTCCCCTGCAGCTCACCATCAACGGCCAGGTCAGGAACCTGACCCTGGAGCCGCGCGTGACCCTGCTCGACGCGCTGCGCGAGTACCTGGATTTGACCGGCACCAAGAAAGGCTGCGACCATGGCCAGTGCGGGGCCTGCACCGTGCATGTGGACGGCCAGCGCGTCAACTCCTGCATGACGCTGGCCGTGATGGCCAAAGGCAAGGAAATTACCACCATCGAGGGCCTGGCCGAGGGCGACAAACTGCACCCCATGCAGGAGTCCTTCCTCAAGCACGACGGCTTTCAGTGCGGCTATTGTACGCCGGGCCAAATCATGTCGGGCGTGGCCTGCGTGAAAGAAGGCCACGCCACCACCGACCCACAGGCCCGGGAGTGGATGAGCGGCAACATCTGCCGCTGCGGCGCCTACCCTAATATTCTGGCTGCCGTGCGCGAAGTAGCTGGCCAACAAGCAAAAGGCTAACTCCGATGAACGACTTCAGCTATACCCAGGCCGCCACGGCCAAAGAAGCCACCGGCCGGCTCAAAGACACGCCCCAGGCCGCCTACATCGCCGGCGGCACTACGCTGCTGGACTTGATGAAGGCCAATCTGGCGGAGCCCCCGCTGCTGGTCGATATCACCCGACTGCCTTTCAAGGGCATCGAGCAGACCAAAGACGGGCTGCGCATCGGGGCGATGGAGCGCATGAACGCCGTGGGCGAGCACCCGCTGGTGGTACAGCAGTTTCCGGCCGTGTCGGAGTCGCTGCTGCTGGCGGCTTCGCCCCAGCTGCGCAACATGGCCAGCATCGGCGGCAACATTCTGCAGCGCACCCGCTGCGGCTATTTCCGCGACCCGGCGTTTCCGTGCAACAAGCGCGTGCCCGGCTCGGGCTGCCCGGCCCTGACGGGCGATAACCACAACCTGGCTATTCTGGGCGTGAGCGATACCTGCATTGCCAACGCCTACCCCGGCGACCTAGCGGTGGCCCTGTCGGCCTTTGACGCGGTGCTGACGCTGGAAAATGCCAAAGGCAAGCAGCGCCGCGTGCCCATCACCGAGTTTTACCTGCTGCCCGGCACGACGCCCCAGAAGGAAAACGTGCTGGAGCCCGGCGAGCTGATTGTGGCCGTGACGATACCCACGGCGACCCACGCCCAGCGCTCCACGTACCTGAAGGTGCGCGAGCGGGCCTCCTACGCCTATGCGCTGGCTTCGGCCGCGGTGGGGCTCGACGTGCAATCTGGTACCATCCGTTCGGCCCGCGTGGCCCTGGGCGGAGTTGGCGCCCAGCCCTGGCGCTCCAGCGAGGCTGAAAAAGTATTAGTGGGTCAGCCGGCTACGGAGGCCACGTTCAAAGCCGCCGCCGCCGCGCTGCAAGGGGCCAAGCCCCGCGAGCATAACGCCTACAAGGTGGAGCTGGCGCAGAATACGCTGGTGCGTGCCCTGCAGCAAGTGGCCGGCGCCTAGGGTCTTTCTTGCCTTTTCCTTCCTCATTCAGCCGCCTACTCATGGACAGCGAACCGACATTCTCCCAAACCTATCCGCAGGCCGCCACCGTCGGCCAGCCGCTGAGCCGCGTCGATGGCCGGGCCAAAGTGACGGGCGCGGCCAAGTATTCGGCTGAATTCAACCATCTGCCGGGCTTGGTGCACGCCGTGCTCAAAACCAGCGATGTGGCCAAGGGCCGCATCACCGGCATTGATGCCAGCGCGGCCCAGCGCGAACCGGGAGTACTGGCTATTCTAACGCACCAGAACCTGCCTAAACCAGCCCTCACGGCCGAATCGGAGGAAGGCAAAAAAGCCATTGGCCCCTCGGTGCAGATGTCGTTTCTGCCCCTGCAGTCCGACCAGATTTTCTACGCCGCCCAGCCCGTGGCCATCGTGGTGGCCGACACGCTGGAGCACGCTCAGTACGCCGCCGCCAAGCTGCGCATCACGGTAGCGCCGGAAACGCCCGTGGCTTCGTACCAGGACCCGAAGACCGAGCTGTTCAATCCGGGCGGCAAGCCCGATGCCGATGCTGAGGGCACCAAACGCCGGGGCCAGGCCGCTGCCGCTTTTGCCGCCGCGCCGGTGCAGCTCACGGCCACCTACACCCACGCCACCAACCACCACAACCCCATGGAGCCGGGTGCCACCATCGTCCACTGGGAAGCCGCCGACCGCCTCACCCTCTACGACGCGGCCCAGGGCGTGTCGTGGCAGCAGCGGGCCGTGGCCGCGTTTTTGGGCCTGCCCACCGACCAGGTACGGGTAATTACTAAGTACCTCGGCGGCGGCTTCGGCTGCAAAGGCCCCATCTGGCCCCACACCGTGCTGACGGCCCTCACGGCCAAAGCCGTGGGCCGGCCCGTGAAGCTGGTACTCACCCGCCCCCAGATGTTTACCAGCATGGGTCACCGCGAAGACCAGGAGCAAACCCTGCGCCTGGGCGCCACCAAAGAAGGCAAGCTGCTGGCCCTGCTGCACGAAAAGCGCGCCACCACCTCGCCCTGGGACCAGTACGCCGAGAGCAACAGCAAAATCATCGGGATGCTCTACCAGTGTCCCGCTTTCGAAGCCACTACCAAGCTGGGCCGAGCCAACGTGCTTACCCCCAGCTGGATGCGCGCGCCTGGCGACATGCCCGGCTCGTTCGCCATCGAGTGTGCGATGGACGATTTGGCCGCGCAGCTGGGCCTCGACCCCATCCGGGTGCGCCTGCGCAACTACGCCGACAAAGACCCCGACACGGGTAAGCCCTGGAGCAGCAAAAGCCTGAAACAGTGCTATGCCCGTGGCGCCGAGCTGTTTGGCTGGAACAAGCGCAACCCCCAAAATGGGGCTACTCGCGCCGGCAAGCTGCTGGTGGGCTACGGCATGGCCACGGCCAGCTACCCCGTCCACAGCTCGCAGGGCAACGCCCGCGTGCGCCTCTACGCCGACGGCCACGCCGTGGTGCAGGCCGGCGCCACCGATTTGGGCACCGGCACCTACACCATCATCACGCAAGTCGCGGCCGACGCGCTGGGCCTCGCGCCCGACAAAGTGCGCTTCGAGCTGGGCGACACGATGTTGCCGACCACCAACATCTCGGGCGGCTCGATGGGCGCGGGCACGTTCTCCTCATCGGTGTACGTGGCCGCACAGGACGTGTGGCAGAAGCTCACCAAGCTGGCGGTGCAGGATGCCAAATCCCCCCTCTACCGTGCCAAGGCCACGGACGTAGAAGTGGTCAAAGGCCGCTTGCAGCTCAAAGCCAACCCAAGCAAGGGCGAAGGCTTTGCCGACCTGATGAAGTGCGCCGACATGCTGGACCTGGAAGGCAGCGGGCATGGCAAGTACGGCGCGGGCTACGAATCCGGTCTGGCCGGTGCGGCCAAGTCCGACGATGCCGGCAAGGAAGCCCGCGGTTCGCACTCCATGCACTCGTTCGGAGCGCACTTCTGCGAAGTCCACGTCGACCCCGAGCTGGGCACGGTGCGCGTCACGCGCTGGGTGAGCGTGGTGGCCGGCGGCCGCATCCTCAACCCCAAAACGGCCCGCTCGCAAATCATGGGCGGCGCCATCATGGGCATCGGCGCGGCCTTGATGGAGCAAACCGTGCGCGACCCCCACCTGGCCCGCTACACCAACGCCTCGCTGGCCGACTACCACGTGCCCGTCAACGCCGACATCCCCGACATGACGGTGGAATTTATCGACGAAAAAGACCCCTACGTCAATGCCATGGGCGTAAAAGGCATCGGAGAAATTGCCATCGTAGGCGTGGCTGCGGCCGTGAGCAACGCCATTTTCCACGCCACCGGCCGCCGCCTGCGCGACCTGCCCATGACGCCTGACCGGGTGCTGGCCGCCCTGCGGGGGCCAGCTTAGGTAGGAGCGGCAATTTCACTCTATCCACCCCTTCACTGGGTGCTTATGAAACTGCACCTGCTAATCCTCGCTGGCTGTTCGCTGTCCCTGCTCTCGTGTTCGCACCGGCCCCCCGGTAGAAACCAACGCTCCCAACGCCTCTTATCAGCCAGCCTTTACGGGCCATACCCGAATTGGGAGCGTGAATACGGCGGCCAGTAGCTACCGGGCCACCGTGCTCACGTCGTCCCTGGCCAGCCCATGGGGTGTCGCCAGTCTACCCGATGGGCGTTTGCTCGTTACTGAGAAAGCGCGCACTATGCGCCTAGTCACGGCATTCCTCGGAATCCAGGGAAATACGGGGGCGGACGATTGGCTATTCGCTAATGCTTTGGTGATCGTCTAAAATATTGGATGCAAGTAAATACCTATTGATAACGCTATTTCGCCCGGCCTGCGCCAAGCCGTTAATTCAGGCCCATCTGTTTTAGGGGAACTTTGTGCCACTTGGCAAAGGCCATCCACTGCCGACGCCAGGTGCTGTAATCGCCCAGTACGCAAATGACTTTATCGCCCTTGAAGTAAATACGCGTCTTGGTTTGCTGGTTTTTCCACTCAATGGCGCCCCCTTCGTCGGGTTCCATGTCTTCTACATTCTGCCAGAGAAAAGAGCGGGGCGTTTCGTGTTCTCGGCCCAGCATATCTTGCCAAAGCCGCATCGCGTGTGCAATCGGGGAAGGAACCATAAGAGTTGAACTAGCTCGAAAAACAAAGCAGTCGGCCGTTTACAGACCAGCTGCAAGGCAAGATAACCGCCTTTTCGGATTCAAGGGCATTCAACCAACAAATATGTTTAAATAAACAGGCACATAAGCGAACTACTTAGCTACTAGTGCAATAAGGCAAGACTCAATAGAACTTTCCCAGCGACATTGGCCTACGCCAGTATTTTGGGCGCTTACTCCCGCCGCTGGCCGGCCGAAATCGTGGTGTGCCGCTGCCGCAGCACCGCCACCACGTCGTCGAGGGTAAGCTGCGCGGCGGCCAGCAGCACCAGCAAGTGATACAGCAGATCGGCGGCTTCGCCTTTCAGGCCTTCGAGGTTGCCACCCACGGCGTCGATCACCGTTTCGACGGCCTCCTCGCCTACTTTCTGGGCGATTTTGGGCATTCCTTTGCGGAAAAGCGAGGCCGTGTACGAGTTGGGGTCTTCGTCCGGAAAATCGCGGCGGCGCTGCACGAGGCGCTCTAGTTCGGCAATGAATCCCACCGGCGCGGCCGGATACGCCGTTTGCTCGGGCTGCTCAAAGCAACTGGTAGTGCCGCGGTGGCAGGTGGGCCCGTCGGGAATGGCCCGAATCAGAAGGGCGTCGCCGTCGCAGTCGGGGTGCAGGCTTACCACGGTCAGAAAGTGGCCGCTGGTTTCGCCCTTGGTCCAAAGACGGTTTTTGGAGCGCGAAAAAAACGTCACGCGTCCTTCGGCTTGGGTTTGGTCCAGCGCTTGCTGGTTCATGTAGCCCAGCATCAGCACCTGGCCGGTGGCGGCATCCTGCACGACCACCGGCAGCAGGCCGTCCATTTTCGCGAAATCAAGAGTCATGGTTCAACAACTACGTATTAACATAAGTAATTGACTATCAATTACTTATAAAATAATCTTACAAACGAACCGGAATGCCTTCGGCGCGCAGCTGCTCTTTGAGTTCGCGAATCCCGATCTCGCCGAAGTGAAAGATGCTGGCCGCCAAGCCCGCATCGGCCTGCGCCTGCCGAAACACCTGCGTGAAATGCGCAATGCTGCCGGCCCCGCCCGACGCTACCACTGGCACCGACACGGCCCGCGATACGTCGCCCGTGAGGTCCAGGGCAAAGCCGTCTTTGGTGCCGTCGTTGCTCATGGAGGTGAGCAGGATTTCGCCCGCGCCGCGTTCGGCGGCTTCGCGGCACCACTCCACGGCGTTGCGCCCGGTGTTGTGCGTGCCGGCGCGGGTGTAAATCTGCCAGCCGTGTTCGGCCGTGTAGCGGGCATCGGCGGCCACCACGATGCACTGCGAGCCAAAGCGGCGCGCCAGCTCATCGATCAGCTCCGGGCGGTGCAGCGCGGCCGAATTGATGCTCACCTTATCGGCCCCGTTCAGCAGCAGCGCCTCCACATCGGTTACGGTGCCGATGCCGCCGCCTACCGTAAACGGGATGTCCAGCGTGGCGGCTACTTCGCGCACCAAGGCCACCAACGTTGTACGCTTTTGGTTGGTGGCCGTGATGTCCAGAAACACCAGCTCGTCGGCGCCTTCCTGGGCGTAGCGCGCGGCCAACGCCACCGGGTCGCCGGCGTCGCGCAGCCCTTCAAACTGCACCCCTTTTACCGTGCGGCCATCTTTGACGTCAAGGCAGGGAATGATTCGTTTTGTAAGCACTTGATTATCAATTATTTATAAAAATCATTCCTAGCTCAAAAACGGGCGCAGCTCTTCCAGACTAATCGTGCCTTCGTAGATGGCCTTGCCAATGATGGCCCCGTGCAACCCGGCGGCTTGCAAGGCTTCTACGTCGGCCAGGGTGGTCACGCCGCCGCTGGCCACGAGCTGCGCGTGGGGCACCCGCTGCCGCAATTGCTGGTAGGTGGCAAGGGCCGGGCCTTGCAGCTTGCCGTCTTTGCTGACATCGGTACACACAAAGGTAGTGGCGCCGGCCGCGAGGTACTGCTCGATAAACTCTACCAGCGTGCGCTCACTCTGCTCGGCCCAGGCGTTGATGGAAATGTGGTTGTCCCGAAAATCGGCCCCGATCAGGATGCGTTCGGCCCCGAACGTGCGCAGCCACTCTCCCACCGTGTCGGGCTCGCGCACGGCAATGCTGCCGGCCGTGATCTGCGCCGCGCCCGCGTCGAAAGCCTGCCGCACCGCCGTGTTGCTTTGCAAACCGCCGCCAAAATCAATGGTCAGTTGGGTGTGGCGGGCAATGCGCTCGAGCACCGGCAGATTGACCGGCTGCTTGGCCCGCGCCCCGTCGAGGTCGACGAGGTGCAACCGGCGCACACCGTGTTGCTCGAAGCGTTGCGCTACGGCCAGCGGGTCCGAATCGTAGGTGGTTTGCTGGGCAAAGTCGCCTTCGGTGAGGCGCACGCACTGGCCGTTGATGAGGTCAATGGCGGGGATGATTTCCATAGGAGAAAGGCGGCTACAGGTTCAGGAAGTTTTCCAGGATGCGCGTGCCCACCGGGCCGCTCTTCTCGGTATGAAATTGCACGGCGTAAAAGTTGCGGTGCTGCACAGCCGCGCTAAAAGGCGTCGGATACTCGCCTTCGGCAATGGTGTAGTCGCCGACCGGAGCGTAATAGCTGTGCACGAAGTACACGTAATCTTCGTCCTGCAGCCCGTCGAACAGCGGCGAACGGAGGCGGTGCAGGTTGTTCCACCCCATGTGCGGCACCTTGTAGGCGTGGTCTTTGGGAAAGCGTTTTACTTCAAACGGCAGGATGCCCAACAGGTCGGTGTCGTTTTCTTCGCTGTGCGTCCCCAGTAGTTGCATCCCCAAACATATACCCAGGAAGGGCTGCGTCAGGGTTGGCAATAGTTGGTCGAGCCCTTGAGCGCGCAACTCCTGCATGGCTGAAGCGGCCTCGCCTTCTCCCGGAAACAGAATCTTATCGGCCCGCCGGATTGCCTCGGCGTCGGCCGTAAGGGTAGCCCGCACGCCCAATCGCTCCAGTGCAAACAGGACCGATTGCACGTTGCCGCCTTTGTAATCAACTACCGCTATTTCCATTTGAATAAATATGTTTATTACTCATTTGTTTATACAAAGACGTTCCTTCAGGCATGCCTCTTCGTCAAGATTCAAGATAAAGAAGGTAGCGTTATTTCCAGCCAGCCAGCCCTTTATCCAAATGTTTAAACATTTGGATACCCTTACAACACCCCTTTCGTGCTCGGAATTTCCATCTTATTGGCATCCCTCACCAGCGCCATTTTGATGGATTTGGCAACGGCTTTAAAGATGGCTTCGATCTTGTGGTGCTCGTTCTGCCCTTCACATTTGATGTTGAGATTGCAGCGGGCAGCGTCGGAAAAGCTCTTAAAAAAGTGGTAAAACATTTCGGTTGGCATATCTCCGATTCGCTCACGTTTGAACTCGGCATCCCACACCAGCCACGGCCGGCCTGAGAAGTCTATGGCTGCTTGTGCCAACACGTCGTCCATGGGGAGTACAAAACCGTAGCGCGATAAACCCCGCTTATCCCCGACCGCTTGGGCAAATGCTTCGCCCAAGGCAATCGCGGTGTCCTCGATGGTGTGGTGCTCGTCGATGTGCAGGTCGCCTTGCACCGTGATGTTCATGTCGACGCCCGAGTGCTTGCTGAGTTGGTCGAGCATGTGGTCGAAGAAACCCAGGCCAGTGTGCATCTGGGGGCGGCCTTGTCCGTCAAGGTTGAGTTCGATGCGGATTTTGGTTTCGTTCGTGTCGCGCTGCACCACGGCCTTGCGGGCAGGCAAACGCAGGAACTGATAGATCGCTTCCCAACTGGTTGTGGTCAGGGCGGCGCGCTCGTCAGCCTCCTCCCGAATCAGGATGGATTGACACCCTAGGTTCTGGGCCAACTCCACGTCGGTGAGCCGGTCGCCGATTACTAAGGAGTTCGGCAAGTCGTAGCCGTTGGCCGGATCGAGGTACTCGGCCAGCATGCCAATGCCGGGCTTGCGCGTCGGGAGGTTTTCGTGCGGAAAGCTGCGGTCGATGTGCTCGCGCGCAAACTCCACTCCTTCGCCGCGCAGAATATCGTACATCAAATTGTGCGCGGGCCAAAAGGTAGGCTCCGGGAAGCTGTCGGTACCGAGGCCATCCTGGTTGCTTACCAATACCAACTCGTAGTCGAGCTCGCGGGCAATCCGGGCCAGGCCCGTGATGCTGCCCGGCACAAACTGAAATTTCTCCAGGCTGTCGACTTGCTGACTCGGCTGCGGCTCGACTAGGATGGTGCCGTCGCGATCTATAAAGAGAACTTTTTTCATGGGGTAAAGTAGCGCCGGCCTAGCGTGCGCAGTCAAGGAGAAAAAACTCAAGCGGGTCCGTCTGTCCGGCTTTGCGCATCAAAGATCGCGCGCAGCTGACAAAACTAGGATGGCCGGTATTCTTGCAACGCCTCAAGCAGTTGCTCGTTTTCTTCGGGCGTGCCCACCGTTAGCCGGAGCGTGCCGGCGCACCCCGGCTGGGTAGTCCGGTTGCGGACCACGATGCCTTTGCCCAGTAAGTAGTTGTACACCGCGGTCGCATCGGGTTTGAACCTTGTCAGCAGGAAGTTGGCATCCGAAGGAAACACGTGCTCGACGATGGGCACGGCGGGCAGGCGCTCAGCCAGCCACGCACGGCCGCGGAGCAGCGTGTGGCGCAATTCCTCAAAATGCGCAGCCGCTTGCAAGGCCTGCAAGGCATGCCGCTGGGTTACTTCCGACACGTTGTAGGGCGGCTTGATTTTGTTGAGGTAGCCAATGATTTCCGGCGAGGCGAAAGCCATGCCCAGGCGCAGCCCCGCCAGGCCCCAAGCCTTGGAAAACGTTTGGAGCACCACCAGGTTCGGGAATTCTGCCAGGCGCGTCGTCCAGCTCGGGGCGTCGGCGAAATCGGCGTATGCTTCGTCCACGATCACCAGGCCGCGAAAGCCGCGCAGAATTTGCTCCACGGCGTCGGCGTGCAGCAGGTTGCCGGTAGGGTTATTAGGCGAGCACAGAAAGACCAATTTTGCCTCTGAAGCAAGTATGTGATTAACAGACTCTTGTGAAATTTGAAAATCAGCGGTCAGCGCAATGCGCTCGATGCCTACGTCATTGAGGTTAGCGGCCACTTCGTACATGCCGTAGGTCGGCGGCAGAATCAGGATGTGGTCGTGGCCGGGTACGCAGGTCAGGCGCACCAACAGGTCGATGGCTTCGTCGGAGCCGTTGCCCAGAAAAATCTGGTCCGCGGCCACGCCCTTCAGCGGCGCGAGGGCCTGCTTTACCTCGCGCTGCAAGGGATCGGGGTAGCGGTTGAACTGGCTTGGGCCGGCCGAACCGAGGCTGTTTTCGTTCGCGTCGAGCATGACGCGCGCCTCGCCCTGAAACTCGTCGCGGGCCGACGAGTAAGGTTTCATAGCCCGGATGTTGGGCCGCACGAGGCTTTCTAGCTTGAACATAAATCGCGATTTGACGCTGATAAGAATGATTTCGCGGCCTCTTGCCGCAGCGCTTGGTTACTCCTTATTATAAGGTACCCAAAGCGTGAGCTTATTCTGCCGCCGACAAGGCTTCCAGCCGCAGGGTCACGGCGCGGGCGTGGGCACGCAGCCCTTCGGCTTCGGCCATCGTTTCGACTACCGGGCCCACGTGGTGCAGGCCTTCGGCGGAGATGCGCTGGAAGGTAATTTTCTTCAGAAACGAATCGAGCGATACGCCACTGTAGTTGCGGGCGTAGCCGTTGGTGGGCAGCGTGTGGTTGGTGCCGGAGGCATAATCGCCGGCAGCCTCGGGCGTGTAGTGCCCCAGAAACACGGAGCCCGCACTGGTGACGCCGGCCGCAAGCTCCTCGGGGTTGCGCACAGCCAGAATCAGGTGCTCGGGGGCGTATTGGTTCGAGAAAAACAGCATTTCCTCCGGCGTCCGCAGCAAAATCGCCCGGCTCTCGCGCAAGGCCAGCGTAGCCACTGCTTGCCGCGGCAATTCCAACAATTGCCGATCAACTTCTTCTTTGACTTGCAGCAGCAACTCAAAAGAATCCGTCAGCACCACCACCTGCGAATCGGGGCCGTGCTCAGCTTGCGACAGCAAATCGGCCGCCACGAACGCCGGGTTCGCCGTGTTGTCGGCAATGACCAATACTTCCGACGGTCCGGCCGGCAAGTCAATAGCTACGCCGCGCTGGGCGGCCAACTGCTTGGCCGCCGTGACGTAGCGGTTGCCGGGACCGAAAATTTTATCCACAGCCGGCACGCTGTCGGTGCCGCCGGCCAGCGCGGCCACGGCCTGCGCCCCCCCCGCCTTGATTATGGTGGCGATGCCGAGCAGTTGAGCCGTAAACAAAATCACGGGGTTCACCGAGCCATCCGGGCTTGGCGGCGTGCACAACACGATTTCCGGACAAGCCGCCAACCGCGCCGGCACGCCCAGCATTAACAAGGTGCTGAACAACGGCGCCGAACCACCCGGAATGTACAAACCCACGCGCTGCACCGGCACCGCCTTGCGCCAGCACACCACCCCAGGCATCGTTTCCACGCGCTTTTCTTCCTCGCGCTGGCTGGCATGAAACTTCCACAGATTGGCGTGGGCCTGCCGGATGGCGGTCTGCAATTCGGCGGGCACCTGCGAAATCGACGCGGCCAGCTCTTCGGGCGTCACGCGCAGTTGCGTCAGCGTGGCCTTGTCGAGCTCGGCGGCGTAGTCGAACAGCGCGGCATCGCCCCGGGCGCGCACGTCGTCGAAAATCTGGCGCACGCGCTGCTCCACCTGCTGGGCTTCGGCGGCGGCCGGCCGCTGTTGCAACGCGGCCCATTCGCTCAGGCTGGGATATTGAATGATTTGCATAGGGTTGGCTATCAAACGGTTAAGCAGTTAAAAGCAAACAAGAAGCTATTTATAACCACTTAACAATCAAGTACTTATTAAAACAAGGCAAACGAGGTCGAAGCTGTCCTTAGCTGATCATTTTCTCGATCGGGAGCACCAGAATGCCTTCGGCGCCCACGGCCTTGAGCTGGCCCGTGATGTGCCAGAAATCGTCTTCGTTCACCACCGACTGCACCGACACCCAGCCTTCTTCTGCTAGCGGCGTCACCGTGGGCGACTTGATGCCGGGCAGCAGCGCCCGCACCGCGTCGAGTGAGGCGGCAGGGGCATTGAGCAAAATGTATTTATTGCGGCGGGCGCGGCGCACGGCCTGCATCCGGAAGCGCAACTGCTCCAGGATTTCCTGCTTTTCGGCGCTCAGGTTTTGGTTGGCAATCAGGACGGCTTCCGAGCGAAACACCGTTTCGACTTCGCGCAGGCCGTTGCCCAGCAACGTGGAGCCCGACGAAACGATGTCGCAGATGGCGTCGGCCAGCCCAATGCTAGGGGCTATTTCCACCGATCCGCTGATTGTGTGCAGCTGCGCCTGTACGCCCTGCCCGGCCAGGTAACGGCCCAGAATTTCGGGGTACGAAGTGGCGATGTTTTTGTCCTGCAGATCGGCCACGGAGGCGTAGGCCACCGACCGCGGCACGGCCAACGACAGGCGGCATTTGCTGAAGCCCAACGTTTCGACCTCTAGGGCCGGAAATCCGGCCTCGACCAATACGTTCTGCCCCACAATACCCAGGTCGGCAACGCCGTCTTGCACGTAGCCCGGAATGTCGTCGTCGCGCAGAAACAGGATTTCGAGCGGAAAATTGGTGGCTTCGGTTTTGAGCTTGTAGGTGCTGCTGACAAAGGAAATGCCGCACTCCCGGATCAGGTTCAGCGAGTCTTCGCTCAAACGGCCCGATTTCTGGATGGCCAGACGAATCATGCTATGGAAATTAAAAGGATAAAAGCGGAGGGAAAACTCGGGCGGAGCAGCTGGTTTCAGCGACTGCCCCGGAAAGGCTTACGGAAAACCTGACCCCTTCGCCGCGTCGCACAGGCAACAAGCAGCGGGGCCGCCTGGTTTGGGCGGCCGGGGAGCCAAAGCGGCTCGCCCCACGGGGTCAATATGCGTGTATCATTCCTCTAGCAAGAGGAATGGTGCCCGTGCTGATGAGGATGCGCCATGCGCAGCTCCGAGGCGGCAACGCCCACAACGGGGGCGGCGGCCAATGGGCGGAGGTGGCAGAAGACAGGCGCGGCAGCGAGCATAGCGTAGAATTCAGGGCAAAAGTAAGAGCGCCAACGACGTAAGAAAACTTTTTCCGCAAAAAGTTGCGGCTCTAGCGTCATTGAACCTCTTTGAGATGCAGTAGTAACCCACAGCCGTGCGGCTTTGTTTAAGCAAGGGCCTTATTCACAAGTATCTTATAATAAATTAGTTATAAATTATACAACCTGAGAATCGCTTTGACATAGCCAGGAAATAACACGAGTTGGCTGCTCCGTCAGAAAATTTCGTTGCTTTCCAGCGGACTTACGCCTGTACTTTGTGCTCCCTTAAAACTGTGCAGGGTCTGGTCGATTCGGAGTTGTAAGTTTTCGCTACTCCCTATTTTGACTTTAGGCACCCTATACTATAAGGTATAAGTACTGGCCCACCGGGCGGACTTAGCTCGGCGCCCGGCGCCGGTTCTCTCGCTCATTTTTCTAGTGTATGATTCGATTACTTGGGCTTTCGGGCCGCCGCGGCAGCGGCAAAGACACCGTGGCACGCTTGCTCCAGCAACTCCAACCCGAGCGGCAGTGGCAGACGCGCTCCTTCGGCGACGCCATCAAAGCGGTGTGCGCGGCCCTGGCCGGCGAAGACGTGGCGCCCTATTACGAGCAGCCGGGCAAAGCCGAGTTGCTGCCCGTGTTCGGTCGGACGCGCGGCGAAATGCTGCAGCAAGTTGGGCAAGCCCTGCGCGTGTGGGAGCCCGAAATCTGGGTAAAAGCCTTCTTTGCCAACTTGCCCGCCGAGGGGTTTGTGCTGGTGCCCGACGTGCGCTTCCCCGGCGAAGCCGACCGCATCCGCGAGCGCGGCGGCCTGATGCTGCGCGTGGAAGGCGACCCGCTCGGCCAGCGCGGCGACGGTACCCGCGACGACGCGCACCCCAGCGAAACCTCCCTCGACGACTATCCGCATTTTGCCGCCGTGCTCCACAATACCGGTTCGCTCACCGACCTGCAAACGCAGGTGCAGCAGCTGTTGCCTGCTTTGTCATAGCATTTCCCGGTGATCGTGTGGTGGGCTTGCAGCGTGCACGGCTACCGTAATGGAAAACCAACCCTACCAAAATGGAAGGGTACCTTACCCCGCCCGGTGTAGCACCGGGCGGGTTTTTATTTTTAATCAGCTGGTAATCAACACTATATAATAAAACCAAAAGCATATATCCGGGAACGGCATTGGTCTTGGCTTTAGGCTCACGTCACCAACCACCAAGCTGCCCCGATCATGGCTATTCTAGACAACCTCGCCAAAGCCGCGAAAGACTTCTTCATCGAAGACGACGCGCAGGGTCCGGCCAAGGCCGAAGCCGCCCGCCCGCTGCCCGGGGCGGCGCAACCGCCTTATACGCCTGCCGTGCCACCTACACCAGCAGGCGCCGGAACACCAGCCGCGCCCACAACGGTCACGCAAGCCGAGCAGCGCCACCTCGACCACATCCAGTCGCTGCTGGCCGGCGACGGCAAGGACTTCATGGCCTACACCAAAATGGTAAAAAGCATGTCGGCCAGCGGGTTGAGTGGCCCGGTGCTCTACCAAACGGCCTTCAACGCCTTCGCCGCCGTCACCGGCCTCGACCTGGCTACGCTGCTGGCTTCGGCCGAACAGTTTGAGCAAAAACTGGTGGCCGACCGCAACAAAGTGCTCGAACGCCACCGCGAAAAGATCGGCGAAATCCAGATTCCGAAGGCGCCGCCCGGCCCGATTGTGCAGTTGCTCCAACAAGAAAAGCAGCTGCAAGCCGACCTCGCCGAACTCACGCGGCAGCTGGAATTAAAGAGCCAACAACTCCTTGCGGCTCAACAACACCTGCAAGAGGAGCGCCAGAAAGCCGGGGCGGCCCTCGCCTCCTACGAGCTGGCCAACGCTACGGCCGCCACCGAGTTGCAGGCCCACCGGCAGGCCACGCAATCTTTCCTCGCCGGACCTACCTCACCCTTCACCACTTCAACCAAATGACCCCGATGAACACTTTCCTTCCTTCTTCTCAAGATGCCGGTTTGCCCAAGTGGCAAAAGCCGGAGAAAGCCGCCGGCTGGGTATTTCTGGCGGGTGCTGCCGCCACGGGCGTGTACTTCTGGGGCCAGATTGTGCCGTACCTGGTTGACATTGTGTTCGATACGGTGAAGCTGGGTATCGGCCTGGGAGCGTTGTTTGCGCTGTTCTTGCTAGTCACCAACAAGCGCATCAAGGCCGGATTGTGGTACGCCGGGCAGCGCATCTTCCGCACCGCCGCCGGGATTTTTGTCAACACCGACCCGATCGGCATCATGGAAGACTACATCCGCAACACCGAGCAGGAAGCCCACAAAATGAACGCCGAAGTCGGCCACATCGAGGGCGCGCACCAGTTGGTAAAGCGCAAGATGAGCGCCAACACCGAGCAGATGCAAGAGTATCTCTCGCTGGCCAGCTCGGCCAGCCGCCAAGGCGAAAAAGACGCCGCCGAATCGTACGCCTCGCGGGCCGCGCAGCTCCAGGAGTACAACCAGCGCCTGCAACCCATGCTCACCACCACGGCCAACGTGACCTTGGTCATGCGCCAGATCTTGAAAGCGGCCCTGCGCCAGATCGACGGCAGCAAGTTCAAAGTCAACCTGCTGAAAGACGAGTACGAACTGGTGAAGCGCACTAGCTCGGGCATGCGGGCCGCCATGAACATCCTGCGCGGCGACCCCGACAAAAAGTACTTCTTCGACCTCGCCACCGACCGCGTGGCCCAGGACATGGCCCAGCAACTCGGCCAGATCAAGCAGGCCATGCGCTACTCGCAGGAGTTCGTGAAGGAAATGGACATCCAGAACGGCGTGATGAGCGAGAAAGGCCAGCGCCTGCTGGAGAAATACCAGAAAGGCGATTTCAACGCCATTCTCGACGAAAAACCCATCAGCAACCTCAACGCGGCCCAAACCCGCAAAGCCACCGACGATGCCTATTCTAGCCTCCTTGATTAGTCTGCTAATTGGCATAGGGCTGACTTGCCTTGCCGGCGAAGCCCCTGTTGCCCATCCTACTTCCTCGCATGCCAAGCATGCCCAAGCGGGTCTCTCCCCAACCTCGGTGAGCTGACCTGCACCCCAAAATCAACCTAAAATTTCTGCGCCCAAACCGGCGCACCACCCTCCTTTTGCCCTTACGAAAATGACAACCCGCGGTAAAATTGTAATTGGCGCCCTCATCGTGGCACTCCTTTACTTCGGCATCAACAAGCTGGTTTCCAGCGGTGCCGTCTTCAAAAAAGCCGAAACCCAATCGGTGCTGCTCAACTCCATCGAACTGCCTACCGCTACGGGGGGCTCCCGCGCCAACATTGCGGTGCCGCTCGCGCCGCTGCCCGGCACCCAGCCCGCTGACAAGGGCACGCCTGTGGTGTGGGAAGTAATGGCCTGGAACTCACAGATGGCCGGCATGCTGGCCAACGGCGGGCCGCGCACCACGGTGGGGTCGAGCATGGCCGCCAACGGTATTGACCTACAGATTGTGCGGCAAGATGACGTATCGAAAATGCAGGCCGATTTGGTCAAAAACGCCCTTGACCTGAAAAACAACCCGGAAACGCCGGGCCTGATTGTCAGCATCATGGGCGACGGACTGCCGGCTTTCTCGGCCGTGCAAGTGCAACTGCAAAAGGCTGGTACCGGCCTGCAAATCCTGCCTTACAGCTGCGGCAAATCCTTCGGCGAAGACAAGCTGATGGGTCCCAAAGAATGGCTTGACAACCCGAAATCGGCGCTGGGCAAAACCATTGCCTGCTACCTGCGCGACGGCGACCAGAACATCGCCCTTAAATGGTGCGCCGACAACGGCTTGAAAGTCAACCCCGACGAAACCACCTACGACCCCGAAGCCGTCAACTTCATGGCCGCCAGCGACTTCCTGGTAGCCGCCGAAAAGTACATTGTGGGCAAGCCCGAGTCGCGCACCAAAGTGGTGAACGGCAAAAACACCGGCGTGAAAATCGATGTAGTCGCCGACGGCGTGGCCACCTGGACGCCCGGCGACGTGAACATTGCCAAGCAAAAAGGCGGCCTCGTGACCATTGTCTCGACCAAAGACTACTCCAACCAGATGCCCAACATCATGGTCACGACCAAGCGGTGGTATGATGCTCATCAGAAGGAAGTTACCGGCATCATGACGGCCATGGCCGTGGCCGGTGACCAGGTAAAATCGCACCCCGAAGCTTTGCAACGCGCCGCCGACATTTCGGCCGCCGTGTACGCCGACCAAGACAAGCCCGGTGCTTACTGGCTTAAGTACTACAAAGGCGTGAGCGAAACCGACCGCAACGGCGAAGTAGTGGAACTCGGTGGTAGTAAGGCCTTTAACTTCGCCGACAACCTGACCTTGTTCGGCCTCGACAACGGCGGCACCAACATCTACGCTTCCGTTTATAAGACCTTCGGCGACGTGCAAAGCCGGTTGTACCCCAAAGAGCTGCCCGGCTACGTGCCCCTCGACGAAATGCTCGACCTGACGCCACTACGCCAACTCCAGGAGCAGTACAAAGGCAAAGCCATCGCGCCGGCCGAAACGCAGAAGTTTGCCGCCGACGACGAGATCCGCCAGAGCGTGAGCAGGCGGGCCTGGAACATCGAGTTTGAAACCGGCAAGAGCACGTTCACGGCCGAAACGCAGCGCCAGCTCAACCAACTATTTGACGATCTGGTAGTTGCGGGCCGCCTCAAAGTAGCCGTCCACGGCCACACCGACAACCAAGGCGATCCGCAACGCAACCAGCAGCTTTCCGAAGACCGCGCCCTGGCCGTGGAGCACTGGCTGGAACAAAAAAGCGCCAGCGCCTTCCCCGCCGGCCGCGTGCAGGTGTACGCCCACGGCGCTACCGAGCCCGTCGCCAGCAACGCCACGCCCGAAGGCCGCGCCCAAAACCGCCGCGTGGAGATTGTGCTGGGCAACTAAAAACCAGCTTCTGACAAGGCAAAATAAAGTACTGGCATCCTGAGCAAAGCGAAGGACCTTCTCACCGAAGAACACCTCCCGTTTGCTGCCGAATGCGGCCGTGACAAGGTCCTTCGCTCTGCTCAGGATGCCAGATTTTTTCAGGTGTCTTTCCTCTATCGTCCATGAAAGAACTATTCTCCCCCAATGCCAATCCGCGCCGGCTGGTGTTTACCTCGATGGTGGCCGCGCAGGCAGTGGTGCTGCTCTTGCTGTGGCTGTTTTATCCGCTGCAACTGTTCCCGAGTCTGGGCGATGTGTTTCGCTCCTTAGGCGATCTAATTAGCAGTCAAGGACTTATACAGGAGTTGTGGGCCAGCATGACCACGGCCCTGCAATCCTTGGCCATTGCCACGGTGCTGGCGCTGCTGATCTCGTACCTGACGGCGTTGCCGTTCTTCCGGCCCATCGCCTACGCGGCCACCAAAATGCGCTACCTCACGCTCACGGGCCTTACGTTTTTCATGGCCCTGATGGTGAGTTCGGGCCACGAGGTGAAGCTTTCGGTGCTCATTTTCGGCGCTACGGTGTACCTCGTGACGGGCATGACCAGCGTCATTCTGACCACCACGCAGGAAGAAATGGACCACGCCCGCACTCTGGGCATGAGCGAGTGGCGCAGCTTCTGGGAAGTGGTGGTGCTGGGCAAGCTCGACGAAATGCTGGAAGTCGTGCGCCAGAACTTTGCCATCATCTGGACCATGATCACGCTGGTCGAAACGCTTTATCAATCGGAAGGGGGCATCGGGCTCCTGCTCTACAAGCAAAACCGCTACCTGCACCTTGACGGTGTGGTGGCCATTCAACTGGTAATTCTGGCCACGGGCGCGCTTCAAGATTACGTGTTTGTGCTCCTGCGCCGCGTGTTTTTTCCTTATTCCTCGCTGACCACGGCCAAGTAATTGTCTCCACTTTTCAGGTTCCTTCCAAAGCCATGACTCCTTATTTTTATAAAGAACCCGTCCTGACGCTGCACAACGTGTCGATGGAGTTCAACGGCGAACTCATCCTGCGCGACATCGACGCCCAGGTGCTCGACGTGGTGCGGCCCAACATGAACCAGGGCCAGGTCGTGGGGTTCTACGGCCGCTCGGGCATTGGCAAATCGGTGCTGTGCCGCATCATGGCCGGCCTGGTGCAGCCCACGAAGGGCACCGTGCAAGTAGGTGTTGATCAAACACTTGTGCAGCCGGGCGCGGTGGGCTTCGTGCAGCAGCGCTACCCGTTGTTCAACCACCGCACGCTCTTCGACAACCTGCTGGTGGCCGCCGAGCGCAAGTACAACCCCGACGAGGCCCGCCAGCAGGTCGAAACGTATCTGGAACGCTTTTGCCTGGCGCCGCACCGCAAAAAGTACCCGGCCCACCTTTCCGGCGGCCAGCGCCAACGCGCCGCCATCGCCCAGCAGCTCCTCTGCTCCGACCACCTGATTCTGCTCGACGAGCCGTTTTCGGGCCTCGACATCGCCATGATCGACGAAGTAAAAAAGATTATTGTGGAGGTGACCACCATGGACGAGCTCAACACGGTCATCATCGTGTCCCACGACATCGTGACCACCACGGCCCTCGCCGACCGCCTCTGGCTGCTGGGCTACGAACGCGACGCGGCCGGTAACCCGCTGCCCGGCGCCACCATCAACCAAGACCACCAGTACAACCTCGCCGAAATGGGCCTGGCCTGGCACCCGAACGTAGAGGCCGAACCGGAGTTTGCCCGCTTCGTGGAGCATCTCAAAGACGAGATTCGCCACAGTTAAGAAATTTTAAATGTTGAATTTTGAATGCGGAAGGAACGCCACGCGCTCCTGGGGCAACCTTCCCTTCTCCAGCTCTACCTTCAACATCTAACATTCCCCACGCCATGCCCACCGGTACGCTGCTCATCATCGACGAAGAAACCCGGCTGCGGCAGCTGCTGGCGCGGGTCTTGGAGCTGGAAGGCTACACGGTGCTGCAAGCCATCGACGGGCGGCGGGGGCTGGAAATCCTGGAGCAGCACGCCCAGGAAGTGCTCGTGGTGCTCTCCGACGTGCGCCTGCCCGACTCCAACGGCCTGGAGCTGTTGCCTAAGCTCAAGGCCAAAGCCCCTGATGCAGAAGTAATTCTGATGACGGCCTACGGCACCATCCCCGACGGGGTGCGGGCCATGAAGCACGGCGCTTTCGATTACCTGACCAAAGGCGATTCTGACGATCAACTCCTGGTAATTGTAGAGCGAGCGGCCGAAAAAGCCCGGCTGCGCCACCGCGTGGCCGAACTAGAGCGGCAAGTGGGCCGCCTGCACAGCTTCGAGTCGATGATTGGCAGTTCGCCGGCGTTGCGGCGGGCCCAGCGCTTGGGCGAGCAAGTGGCTCCCACCGACAGCACCGTGCTGCTGGAAGGCCCCACGGGCTCGGGCAAAGAACTGTTTGCCCAGGCCATTCACGAGGCGAGCCAGCGCCGCAGCAAGCCGTTTGTGGCCGTCAATTGCAGTGCTTTCCCACGCGATTTGCTCGAATCGGAGCTGTTCGGCTACCGCAAAGGCGCTTTCACCGGGGCCATGGCCGACAAAAAAGGCCTGTTGGAAGAAGCTAACGGCGGCACGCTGTTTCTGGATGAGATCGGGGAGCTGGAACTGAACGTACAAGCTAAGTTCTTGCGGGTGTTGGAGTTGCAGCAGTTTACCAAGCTCGGTGACACCAAACCCATGGGCGTAAACGTGCGCCTGGTGGCGGCCACCAACCGCAACCTGCGGCAGGAAGCCGCCGAAAGCCGGTTTCGCCCCGATCTGTATTACCGCCTGTCGGTATTTACCATTCCGGTGCCCTCGCTTAAAGAGCGCGCAACCGACGTGCCCGTGCTGGCCAGCTACTTTCTGCAATATTTTGCGGCCAAGCTCAAGAAGCGTCTGCCCGGCCTCGACGACGAATGCCTGCGTCTGCTCCAGCAATACGAATGGCCCGGCAACGTGCGCGAACTCAAAAATGTACTGGAGCGCGCCGCCATTCTGGCCCCCGGCGGCGAGCCGCTGGCGGCCGGCTTCCTGCCCGACGAGTTTCACGTATTGCCCCGCGCCGCCAGCCCCGACGCCGACCCAGACAGTGTGAGCCTGCGGGCCGTGGAAGCACGCCACATCCGGCAGGTGCTCCACGACGTGCAAGGCAACAAAACCGAAGCGGCCCGCCAACTCGGCATCGGCCTGACGACACTGTACCGCAAGCTGCAAGAGTACGACCTGGCCGGTTAAGCGACGCTATGCAACCGCGTTACTACTATAACTATTTGTATATCAAATACTTAACTTATACGCGTACGCGCTGTAATTTCTAATCCTTGCCTGGCGCCGGTAAGCGGAGCAGGCGCTGCACCCTCCTTCTATTCGCCCTATTGGCCGCAAACGGCATTTTCATGAGCCTGAAAATCAAAATAAGGCTGAGCATTCTGACGATGCTCGGTCTCCTGCTGGGCCTGGGGGCGTATGCCTTCTTCGCCATCCGCAACCTCGAACGGGCTACGCACACCCTGGAGCAAGCCAACTTTTACTCCATGCTGCAAGGCCAGCAAATGCTGCAAGCCCTGGACCTGATGGAAACCCCAGCCACGGCGCCCAGCGGCCTGACGCAGTTTGGCCGGGCACTGATCCGCGAAGCCCGCAACATCACCGAGCCCGGCGAGCAAGCCTTAGCCGACAGCCTGGCCCAGAACCTGTCGGGGTTTCAGCGCCTTCTGGATCACAGTGCGCCGCTTTCGGAGCAAACTGCCAAGCTGCAAACGCTGCGCAAAGAGGCGCACCGCCTCGACAACCTCAACGCGGCAGCGTTCGAAACCCGCATGCGTCGCCTTTCCCAAAAAGCGGCGGATTCGCGCCGCGCTATTCTGCTGCTGATGGGCCTGAGCACCTTGCTGGGGGTATCGTTGGTGGTGCGGCTGCCGCGCGTGGTGGTGCGGCCCCTGCGTCGCCTGAGTGCGGGCATCGAATACGCTACTGATCAGGATCTTAGCAACGGCGTCCCGATTGAAAAACACGACGAGGTAGGCACCGTAGCGCAAGCCTTCAACCGCATGCTGGGCCAGATGCAGGACTTACGCAGCGCCACCCGCGCCGAGCTGATTACGGAGCGCAACCGCATGGAAAGCATCGTGCACAGCCTCGACGAAGGCCTGCTGCTCGTCGACCAGAACCGGCGCATTATCTTGGCCAACCCCGTCGCGTGTGCCCTGTTTGAGAAGCCCGTCGAGGCCTTGGTTGGGAGGCCGGCCGAAGAAGTGGCCCAGGAAAGCGACCTGTTGCGCGAGCTGCTCACGCCCCTCAACGCGCCCCGCCCGCAGGAAGCCGTGGCTAACTTGCCCCTGATTACGATCATGCGCAAGGGCGAAGAAACCTTTTACCGCGTGTCGGTCAGCAACATTGTCTCCTTCAACGAAGCCGTCGACAAAACCGAGTTTGCGGGCTATATTCTGTCGCTACGCAACGTGTCGGACTTCAAAAAGCTGGACCAGGTAAAGTCGAACTTTCTGGCGACGGTCTCGCACGAATTCAAAACTCCGCTTGCCAGTATTAACCTGAGCCTGAAGCTCTTACAAGACGAGCGCACCGACGTGGCCGAGCGCCAACGGATTGCCAGCGGCATCCGACAGGAAACCCAGCGCCTGTTGCGCATGGTCGGCGAGTTGCTCGACGTAGCCCGCCTCGACGCGGGCGCCGGCATCAAGCTCAACAAGCAGGCCGTGCCTCTAACCGACGTCGTGCGTTACGCCACTGACACCGTGCGCGCCCAACTCGACGACAAGCAGCTCAGCCTCGAAGCGCACTTGGCCCCCGACTTGCCCACCGTGCGCGCCGACGTAGAAAAGACCACGTGGGTGCTGATTAATCTGCTGGCTAACGCCATTCGCTATTCGCCTCTGGGTGAGCGCCTTATGGTTCGGGCTACGTTACAGGAAGATATGGTGCAGGTGAGCGTACAGGATTGCGGGCCCGGCATTGCGGCCGAGCACCATGAACGCATCTTCCAGCGGTTTGCGCACATCCCGAATGTGAGCGACCACCCCGGCAGCTCTGGGCTGGGGCTGAGCATTTCGCGGGAATTCATCGCGGCACAAGGCGGCAAACTCTGGGTAGAAAGCGCCCCCGGCAGCGGCAGCAACTTTCATTTTACGCTGCCCATTGTATCCTGAAGCAGATAGGCTGCCTTCGCCCTGTGCTTTCTATACAATGTTCAATAGATTCTTGTCTATAGATAATTTATAGCAATTCTGCTATTTTTGCGGCATCACGGGTCACCGCTTGGCAGGCGGTGACCCGTGCAATTGCTAAGATTTAGTTATAGTCGAACAACAGGCTATGTGCTTCTGCGTTAGTAGCTAAGCTGTTTTCTTCATCTGTTTTTCAGGGTTGGCACCATTGTTTCGGTGTGCTGTAGCCTGTTTTTCTGTTCTGCGTTGCCTGCTCATCACCTCTTTGCATCCATGCGTACGTATCATCTCGTTGGCTTATTCCTTGGTTTTCAGTGCTTACTAGCGGGCAATGGTGCGCTGGCCCAAGGCTCGGAAACGCCCGCGGCCGGGGCTCCGGCGGCTACAACAACTGCCACGCCCCCGCAGCTTCCGTTGCCGCAAGTCAGTCCGCACGCTGTCCTTACCCAAACCATCGGCCTGACGGAAGTAGGCATTGACTACCACGCGCCGGGCGTGAAAAACCGGCCGGTTTGGGGCCAGCTCGTGCCGTATGAGCAAGTTTGGCGAGCGGGCGCCAACGAAAACACGGTGATCAGCTTTTCCCAACCTATCACGCTCAATGGCAAAGCCGTGCCAGCCGGCCGGTACTCGTTCTACGTCATTCCGCACGCCGATAAGGATTGGGAAATCATCCTCAACCGCGTCACGACGCATTGGGGCAACGAAGGCTACGATGCCAAAGACGACCAGCTGCGGGTAGCGGCCATGCCCGAACCGGCTCCGTTTCACGAAACCCTGCTTTACTGGTTTTCGGAAGTTCAGCCTACCGGCGCGCACCTCAACCTTACTTGGGAAAAACGTACCCTCACGCTGCTCATCGAAACGCAGGTGCACAACCAAGTGCTGGCCGGAATCGAAAAGACGCTGAGCGCCAAACCCGACGACTGGCAGCTTTTGGCGCAAGCCGCTGACTACTTGGTACAGAATAACTTACAAGCTGAGCTGGCCCTTCGTTACATCAACGAGTCGATCAAGCTAAACGATACCTACGCCAACAATTGGATCAAAGCCCGCCTGCTGGCCGCCCAACAAGACTTCGGCACGGCCGTTGTGTACGCCCGCAAAGCCCTCAAGCTCGGCGACAAAGACGACGCCTCGTTCAAAGCCCAACAGCCTAACATGCGCATCGCCCTTACGGAGTGGCAATCAAAAGCATACTAGGTCCTAGTACAGGCAACAAAAAAGGGGTCCTGCGCAGCATGCTGCGCAGGACCCCTTTTTTGTTGCTTGGTCCTTGGCTGACGGGTGGGCAACATCTATCTACTATCCGGGAAGTGTTCATCGTGAAGCTCCCAAAATGAAGCTAATAGGACTCCGTTACGGAACATCAAGGCATTGCTTCGCGGTAAAAACAGGCAGTATTGAGGAGCTGACAGATTAAGCTGGTCCGAAAGGAGCTGCTGGCGGAAACCTTTATCACTATTCGGACAATGATTTGCATAAACCTAGCCGGTAGTGTGTAACTTTAGTGGAACTGGCTAGCGACGCTTTTTTAGTGGTAACTGGCCATTAGGCTCCGTTCCTCAAGGGCGGTGAGTGGTGTTTCTCTTTTTGAGAGCTGCTTACCTGTCCACCCACTTACCTGCCCCACTATGCCCGCAGAGCTATCGCATCCTGCCCTATCTTCTACTACTAGTACCTGCCTATATATGCCTGAGCCTACCCAGCCGGCTGGCGTCAGCGGACGGCACCCGGCCAGGCGGGTGCGGCCGGCTGCGTGTTGGCTGCTGATGCTGTTGCTTGTGCTGCTGAGTGGCGCGGCCACGACGGCCCGCGCGCAAACGGCCCCTCCGCCCCCGCCAGAATGCGCGGCGGACGAGAAGTTCGCCAACACCTGGTACTTCGGCTTCAAGGCGGGCCTCGACTTCAACCAGGCCACCGATTCCATTCCGCCCACGGTGCTGACCGATGGGGCGATGGATGCCCCCGCCGGCTCCGGCGTGATGTCGGATCGCAACGGTAAGATTCTCTTCTACAGCAACGGCGAAACCGTCTGGAACGCCGACGGCACCGTGATGACCAACGGTACGGGGCTGGCGGGCAGCCGCTTCAATACCGATGGCCCGCTTCCCATCAAGATGCCGGGCATACCTGTGCCGGGCCAACCGACGCGCTACCTGCTCTTCACCCTGAACAGTACCGTGGGCCTTAGTTACTCGGAAATAGACATTCCCGCGGGTGGTGGGCCGGGTACCGTCATAGCCGCTACCAAGAATACCCCCCTGGCCCGCGGCACGGCGGAAAAAATAACGGGTGTATTCCATAAAAACGGCTGCGATATCTGGGTGATCACGCACGGCTGGGGTGATGCCAAAGCCGGCAATGACAACCGGGGCGATGCCTTTCTGGCCTACCGCGTGCGGCAAGCAGCCGGCTATGTAGGTCCGGTCCTCATCGACGTACCCGTCGTCTCGACGGTGGGTTCCGTGCACGCGCTAAGTGCAACGAACACCCTGGGCTACAAAGGCCAGATGAAGGTCACCCCCGATGGCCAACGCTTGGCCCTAGCCCGCTACAGCGAGACCCTAAACGACAGCACCAGCACCGTCGAGCTGTTTGGTTTCGATACCGGCACGGGTCAGGTTAGCGTCAACCCGCAGGTTCCGTATATTGTTGACAAGGGCGAGGGCAAATACTACGGGGTCGAGTTTTCGGGCGGCAACTACCTCTACGCCACGGTGTTAAATCCGCCCAAGCTGCTGCAATTCGACATCAGCGGCAACGGGCCGGTTACCAAGCAGGATGTTCCGCTCAAGCAGAAAACCACTGTCAACCTGGGGTCTATGCAAGCCGCGCCCGATGGCAAGATTTACGTGGCCCGCGACAACCAGCCGGCGCTGGGCTTCATCGCCTACCCCGACTCGCTGGGGGCCAAAGCGCGCTATGCCGACGACAGCCTGCAACTGGGCGGCCGCCTGAGTGGCCTGGGCCTGGTCAACTTCAACCAAAGCTCGCTGCTGCGCGTGGGCCCTAGCGCGGAGATAACGGGTTGCAGGCAAATCACTTTCAGGGCCCCGCCCATTGAGTTCGACGGAAAAACCTACGCCTGGACCTTTGGTGACGGTGCTACCTCAACACTTGAAAATCCCGTTCACACGTATGCTACGCCCGGCAATTACACCGTGACATTACGCATCACGACTGCGTGCTTCTGTCGCGAAAGCTCGGGCGGTATTCTGGTGCCGGATTTGCCTGTGCCGGGTAGCATTGCTGCTCCTCAGACGCTGTGCGCCGGAACCGCGCCGGCCGCTCTTACCAGCACCGCCAATGGTTCCAGCGACGCCGGTTTGCCGCTCGTTTATCAGTGGGAATCGTCAACGGATAATGCCACTTTCACGGCTATAGGAGGAGCCACTGGCGCTACTTACCAACCATCAAGTTCACTGCCAGCCGGCACGACCTATTTCCGTCGGCGCGCGCAGTTGCTGCTGCCTAATCAATCAGGTCCTTACTGCGAACCCCGCTTTACTGCTTCGGTAGCCATCACGGTTCTGCCGGCCCTGACGGCGGGCAGCATCACGGCCAACCAGACGCTGTGCGCCGGCAGTCCGGCAGCCCCGCTCACCAGCACGGCCCCCGCCACGGGCGGTACGGGCACGGTTGCCTACCAGTGGCAGTCGTCTTCGGACAACGCCACTTGGGCTTCCATCCCGAACGCCACCGCCGACACCTACACGCCCGGCCCGCTCGCGGCCACTACCTACTTTCGCCGCCTGGCAATTTCGGGCCCCTGCGCTGCAGCATCTAATACATTGACCATCAACGTATTGCCTGCTTTGGCGGTCGGCAGTATTGCCGCGGACCAAGCCGTCTGCGCCGGTGCTACGCCGGCCCCGCTCACCAGCACAGCGGACGCTACCGGCGGCGCGGGTGCGGTTGCCTACCAGTGGCAATCATCGGCCGACAACGCGACCTGGGCGGCCATAAACGGGGCCACGAATCCGACTTATGCCCCCGGCCAACTCACGGCCACCACGTATTTCCGCCGCCTTGCAAGTTCAGGAGGCTGCTCGCCTGCCGCGTCCAACGTCGTTACCATCACGGTTCTGCCGGCCTTGACGGCGGGCAGCATCGCGGCCGACCAAACGTTGTGCCCTGGCGCTACCCCCGCCCCGCTCACGAGCGCGGCTCCGGCTGGTGGTGGCACGGGTACGTTTGCTTATCAGTGGGAAGCTTCAATCGACAACAATACTTGGACCGCAATACCTGGCGCTACCACCCCGACACTTGCCCTTGGTCCGCTGACGGCTACCACGTACTTACGCCGGCAGGTGACTTCGGGAGGCTGTACTACTGCGCCTTCCAATGTGGTAACCCTGACCGTATTGCCTGCCCTAACGGCCGGCAGCATCACAGCCGACCAGAACATTTGCTCAGGCGCCACACCCTCCCCCTTTACCAGTGTTGCCCCAGCGACGGGCGGCACGGGTACGTATGCGTATCAGTGGGAGTCCTCAGTCGACAACACCACCTGGACGGCCATCCCCGGCGCCACCAACCCGACGTATGCCCCTGGTCCGCTGACGGTTACTACCTTCTTCCGCCGCCAAGCGAGTTCGGGTGGTGGCTGCGCTCCGGCCGTGTCCAATGTTGTCACCATCACCGTAGCGCCGGCCCTGACGGCCGGCAGCATTGCGGCCAACCAGACGCTGTGCTCTGGAGTTAATCCCGCCCCGCTCACGAGCACCGCGGGCGCCACGGGCGGCACGGGCACGTATGCTTACCAGTGGCAGTCGTCGGCTGACAACGCGACCTGGACCGCAATTCCCAGCGCTACCGGCGACACCTTCGCGCCCGGTCCGCTCGCGGCCACTACTTACTTCCGCCGCTTGGTGACCTCAGGAGCCTGCACCACTGCACCTTCTAATGTGGTGACTGTGACCGTGTTGCCTGAATTGACGGCCGGCACCATCGCCGCGGACCAATCCGTGTGCCCTGGCGGCACACCTGCTCCCCTTACCAGCACTGCGGGCGCCGGAGGCGGTACGGGTAGCTACAGCTACCAGTGGCAATCATCCGCAGATAATACAACCTGGACAGCTATTAGCGGGGCCACTGGCCCGACATTCACACCCGGTCCGCTGACGACTACCACGTATTTCCGCCGGCAGGTGACTTCGGGAGGTTGCACCACTGCGCCTTCTAACACAGTGACGGTGACGGTGTTACCGACACTAGTTGCTGGCAGCATCGCCGTCGACCAGGTCATCTGTGCGGGCGCTACGCCGGCGCCGCTCACCAACAGCGGCGATGCCAGCGGCGGCACGGGCACCTATGCTTACCAATGGGAATCATCAGCCGACAATGTAAACTGGACGCCCATCGGCGGCGCTACTGCCTCCACTTACGCACCCGGCTCCCTTACAGCCACGACCTACTTCCGGCGCCGGGTGACTTCGGGCACGGGTACCTGCTCCACGGGAGTTTCGAATGTTGTGGCGGTGCAGGTGCAGCCCCTCGTAACGCCTGGCGTGACTCTGGCGCCCCCGCCCGTGCAATGCCCTGGTACGCCCCTGACCTTCACGGCAGTGGCTACGAACGCGGGCGCCGCGCCTACTTTCCGCTGGTTCGTCAACAACGTGGCCGTGGCCAGCGGGCCTACGTTCACCAGCAGCACGCTGGTCACCGGCGATCAGGTTCGGGTTGAAGTGACTCCCACGGCCGGGTTGTGCAGCTCGGGGCCTGCGGTGGCCACGGTAACCGTCACGCGCACGCCGACACCGCTGCCTACGCTCGCCATTGCCGTGCAACCGGGCGGCCCCGTTTGCTTGGGCGCGCCGCTTACGTTCAACATCGCCAGCGTGACCGAGGCCGGACCGGCCCCTGAATACCAATGGCAGGTCAATGGCAATGACGTGGCCGGAGCGACGGGCCCGGTCTTCACCAGCACGACGCTGCGCGCGGGACAGACCGTGACGCTGCGCCTGCGCACAACTAACGCGTGCGGACAGCCCGTTACGGCTGTTTCTAATGGCATCCCCGTACGGATTCAACCGCCGGTTGATGTAGATGCTGGTCCCGATCTGGAAATTCTGGCCGGCACCTCCGTGAGGCTGGAAGGGCGGGCCGATGGCAATTATCCCGTGACGTGGACGCCGGCGGCGGGGCTGACTTTCCCGAGCAACGAGCCACTGCGGCCATTGGCCTCGCCCACGGTGACCACGACTTACACCCTCTCAGCTGGGGAAGGCGGCTGCGCCGACGCCGACCAAGTGACCGTGACTGTGCGCCCGCCCATCCGCATTCCCAACGCCTTCACGCCCAATGGCGACGGCCGCGACGATACCTGGCAGATTGAGTTCATCGAGCAGTTTCCCGACAATACCGTGAGCGTGTATAACCGCTGGGGCAACCGGATTTTCTCGGTCAACAATTACAGCCGGGCCAACGAGTGGCGCGGCGACATCAACGGCCAGCCTGCTCCGGTCGGTACTTACTACTACGTCGTCGTCACGAAAGGCCCGCTGGGCAAGTCCTACAGTGGTTCGATTACGATTCTGTATTAATTAGGCCGGCTTACTGGGCTTGTATAATCAATTGACAATAAGGCAATTGCTGTTATGAAAAGATCTCTAATTCTACTGCTGCTCCCACTGCTCCTAGCTGCCGCTCCGGCTCTGGCCCAGCAGCAGGCGCAGTACAGCCAGTACATGAATAACAACTACATCCTAAACCCGGGCGCCACCGGCGTGGAGGATTACATCGACGTTAAGTTCAGCTACCGGACGCAGTGGACGGGCCTGGAAGGGGCACCCAAAACCTACTACGCCAGCATCAGCTCCTCGCTCGGCAAGTGGCGCACCACCAGCAAGCGCACCCTCCGCGACCGGCGCCGGCCGTTTCACGCGTTGGGGGCCCTGGTGTACAACGACGTCACCGGGCCCACGAGCCGCAAAGGCGCCTATGTTTCCTACGCCTACAACATGGTTCTGAGGCCCAACCTCCGAGCGGCGCTGGGCGTGTCGGCGGGCATGCAGCAGTTTGCTGTTGATGGGCAGATGCTGCACTTCTTCGACCCCACGACTCAGGCGGCCAGCTCTGCCTCGCGGGTGCTGGATGGGTCGGTAGGCTTGTGGGTGTACAGCTCTGATTTCTACGTGGGGGTGTCGGGTGCGCAATTGCTGGCCAACAAGCTCGACTTCTCTTATGGGAGCCCCAACGGAGTGGACGCGGGCGAAAACTCCCTGAAGCGCCACTACTTCGCTACGGCCGGCGTGCGGGTGCCGCTCAGCAAAGATTGGTCGCTGGTGCCGTCGGTGCTGGTTAAGGCTGTGAACCCGGCCCCGCTCTCTGTCGACCTCAACGCCAAACTCAAGTATCAAGACCTGCTGTGGGCCGGCGTGTCGTGGCGCGCCTTCGACTCGGTTGTGGCGATGGTGGGCTTCAGCTACGAGCAGCTCACGCTAGGCTATTCCTACGATGCCGGCATCTCTGGGCTGTCCGGCTACCACGGCGGCAGCCACGAAGTGCTGCTGGGTTTAAGGCTTAAGAAAAAGGCGCAAGTCGTGTGCACCAACCGGTTTTGGTAAGCTTTACGCTTGACAAATCTCCATCCTTACAACCATTTGACAATCAACGTGTTATAAAGCACATGTTCCGCTATTGCGTCAATACGCCAGACAGGGTTCAAACCGTATGCTTACCGTGCTGCTACTAGTGAGACCCAAGAAGCGCAGTGCTTTGCTCGATTCTGGCAAAGCGCTGCGCTTCTGTCTTTAGTAAAGGATTGCAAGCACCAAGAACATCGGTCAATCTGGGCTGCAATGTTTCCTAAGATGCTGTAGAGGAGCACGTACGTCTTGCTACCCCGATCACTGCCTGCTTTCTCAACCCTAGCAGGACCGCCCACTTTACTTTTTTGCCGCCTACGCCGGCCATCCCAATACGGGAGCTGCTTTATTGACGAAATAATGTTACATTATTTATTGATAACATCCTAAATTAGGCAGCTACATTTCGATCAACTCCCATCCTTTCGCAGGTTCTGGTCATGCAAAACGCACGGTTGATCTCCCGGTTCGCTCTTATTTTCTTGGCCCTGCTGAGCTGGACCTGCAAAGAGAAAAAGGCCATTCCCTCTCAGGAAGCAATTTCTAGCCTACACCTGAAAGCAGGACCGCAAATTACCTGCGGCCCCGCAGACCAGCAGTTCGGAACCCTCAACTTCGCGACTTCCTGCCCCTCGGAAACGCAAGCCGACTTCAACTTAGCCCTCAAGCTGTTGCATTCCTTTGAGTATGAGGAAGCGGAGAAAGTGTTCGCCCAGATCATCCATGTGCGCCCGGATTGCGCCATGGCGTATTGGGGCGTGGCCATGAGCAATTTTCACCCCTTGTGGTCGCCCCCTTCCGAAGCCGAATTGCAAAAGGGGGCCAAAGCGATTGCGCTGGCCCAAAGCCTCCCCCGTAAGTCCCCGAAGGAAGCGGCGTATCTGGAGGCAATCGGTGCTTTTTACCAAGGGTGGAATACGGAAAGCCATGCTGCCCGGTGTCTTGCTTTTGAAAAAGCCATGGAGCAGCTATCGGCCCGCTTCCCCGACGACCAAGAAGCTGCCATCTTGCACGCGCTGGCGCTCACCGCCGCCGCCGACCCGTCGGACACCACTTTTACCAAGCAGAAGAAAGCGGGCGCCATTCTGACGGCGCTCTACCCCAAGGCGCCCAACCACCCCGGCATCATTCACTACCTCATTCATGCCTACGACAGTCCGGCGCTAGCCAAACTAGCGTTGCCTGCGGCCCGAAAATATGCGGCGGTCGCTCCTTCCTCCGCCCATGCGCTGCACATGCCTTCGCACATCTTCACGCGGCTGGGCCTGTGGGATGAATGCCTCAAGTCCAATCTGGAGTCGGTTGCTTCGGCGCAGTGCTATGCAGAGGCGACCGGCATCAAAGGACATTGGGACGAGGAGTTGCACGGCATGGACTACCTCATGTATGCCTATTTGCAAAAAGGCGACAACGCGCTCGCCAAACGGCAGTGGGAGTACCTCAATACCATCCGCGAGGTTCACCCCGCCAACTTTAAAGTGGCCTACGCTTTTGCCGCTATTCCTTCCCGGTATGTATTGGAAAACAAGCAGTGGCGCGAAGCTGCTGCCCTGCCGAGCCCCCAGGCTAATTTCAGCTGGGAGGAGTTTCCGTGGCAGAATGCCATTGTCCATTTTACGCGACTTTTGGGTGATGTTCACACCGATCAGCTACCGGCCGCAAACACCGAATTGCAGGAACTCAAACGGCTGCAAGCCCGCCTAACGCAACAAAAAGACACTTACAAAGCCCAACAGGTGCAAATTCAGATAACCACCGGCGAAGCGTGGATCCGGCTGAAGGAAGGACGGCAAAACGCTGCCGTACGGCTGATGACGCTCGCTGCCAACCTGGAGGACCACACCGAAAAACATCCGGTTACGCCCGGGGAGGTGCTTCCGGCCCGCGAGCTACTCGGAGATATGCTCATGCAGGTACAGCAGCCAGCACAAGCCCTGGTCGCGTACGAAGCCAGTTTAAAAAGGCACCCCAACCGGCTTAATAGCCTATATGGTGCCGGGTCAGCAGCCGAAAAGGCGGGTGAGCAAGGCAAAGCAAGCAGCTATTTCAGGCAATTGCTCGCTGTTGCCCCCTTGGGAAGCTCCCCCAGGTCCGAACTAACGGCGGCCCGCCTTTACGTGCGCGCACAGCAATAAGGGCGCTGTAAGATGCGCTCAGCCCTATCAGAGTGGCAAACGAGTGCCTATTAGCCAGGTTTGAAACTACAAGCTTAGCGCGTCGATATAGCCGATACTAAAGAAGCTCATTGCCATGCCCGAACCTGACAAGGCAACGCCCTTGCAACCCACTTATCATGGAAATATTCTCTTTTCCCGGAGCAGTAATCCATGGGAAGAAAATAGAATCGTAGGAGGGGACGCTGTATAACTTGCATTATGTCAAGCGACTTTTTCTAGAGTTCAGGTACCTTATACCCTGATGCTGTTTATCGGAAAGGTGCTAAACCGCCTCCTCATACCCGACGTGATCGGGCTCCATGCGGTTGGTGGCAAAGTCAGCCCAGCTCTCGAAGAAATCCGTGCGGGGATAGACGCCATCGCCGCGTCCGGCCCACGTGAGGTGTACGAGCACCAGCCGCTGGTCCGGGAGGTGGAAGAGAACATCATCGGTACCCTCATGTTTGCCAATGGGGGTAAGGGGGATGCCATATACGGGATGGCCCGGGGCGAGCTCGTGGCGCAGTTCGTGCTGGACGCTGGCGTGTTGACTTTCCGGTAAGCCCGCCCACGGCTCTAACCAAGGGTAATTCACGGTCATTATTGCTGGTCGTATAAGTAATCGTTATGTAAAGCAATAGAGCTAAACAATGCGCCATTTCAATCTTGTCAAGCTAGAATAACACCTTGACAACCGGCCTAAAACCTTGCTATAACTCTCAGATTAACAAGCCTTTGCGAAAGATAGTTGGGCACCGAATACGTAACGCCGTTGATATCCTGCACGTAGTTGTAGCCCGCTACGTTGTTGGCTGCCAGCACATTAAGCAGTTCCAATCCTATCCATAGGCTTTCTAGCTGGCCAGGTTTGCGGGTTGCTTCCGTTGCGTTACGCAAGGAAATCACCTTGGAGAAGCCCAAATCGACGCGCTTGTACGAGCGGCTGAGCTTGCTGGTGCCCCGCAAATCGGGCAAGTCGGGAGGGCTAAACGGCAATCCGGTACCAAACACTACGTTCACATAGCCCCGCACCGAGGGATTATCGGGCAGGTGATCTTGGAAGAAAATACCCAAGTTGAGGCGTTGGTCGGAAGGCCGGCGAATGTAGCCTTTCGGCACGCGACCGGTTTTTTGGCCGGCGTCGTTGTAGGTGTTGATGGAATCGCCGTCGAGGTTTTCGCGGGTGGTGAGCACGCCCAGGCTAAACCACGATTCGGCCCCTTTCACAAACTCGCCGCTTACCCGCGCGTCAACACCTGCCGCGTAAGCCCGGGCGTTGTTTTTGGCGAAGTAGCGCAGCCGCACGTTGTCGATGTCGTAGGGCACCACATCAGTCAGATACTTGTAATAAGCCTCGCCGGTAAAGCGAAAATCGCGGCCAAATTGCTTGAACCGAATCTCGTTGCCCACGATGAAGTGCAACGACCGCTGGGCCCGCAGCTCCGGGTTGAGCTGTGCTTGGATAACGAGCGGATCGCTGGCGCTGAGGCGCGTGCCTACCTGGCTGCGCAACTCGCGGTAAAAAGGCGGCTGGTAGTATACCCCCGTTGCCGCCTTCCACGACACGTTGGGATGGCGCGGCGAAGTATACGCATACTGCACGCGCGGACTAATCACAAGTTGTTGATTGACAGTCCAATAGTGAAAGCGTACGCCATAGGTCAACGTTTGCATCGAATCCAGCTCGATGGTGTGTTGCGCATAGCCTTGGTAGCGGTAGCTGCTCAGGTTAAGGTTGGAAAGCAACCGCGTCCGGCGAGCGTCGGGTACGTAATCGGCCGAATCGGCAAAGCTGTATTCGTTGAGCGTATCCTCTATTTTTTCGCGGCCGGCCTTGGCGCCCCACCGCACCACGTGGCGCGTGCCGGGCGTCCAGCGGCCGCGGGCTTCGAGGGTGGCAATGCGGGCGGTGAGGTTGTTGCGCGAGTTATTGAAGCGCGAACCCAGGTCGCGCACCCGTGTGGGCAGGTTGAAATCCGGGGAGTTGGGGTCGCGGTTGATGTCTGACAAGAGGTAATTGGCCTCGACATCGCGGTATTCCAGCTCGCGCGAAATCATGGCACCGGCCAGCAGCTCGCCTTGCAGCTTGGGCGTAAAATTATGCCGCAGATTTAGGCCGCCCTGGTACGTGTCGTACTGCATCCGCTCGTGGCCGTCGTAGAAGATGGTCAGGCGAGAAAATTGATTGACGGAGGTGCTAAATGTGCTCTGCCCCGACTCCGGCGTGAAGCGGAAGGCGTTGTGGGCGAACGTGGTAAGTAGGCCAAGTGTCGTGCGCTCGGGGTTATCCTGCGGGCCCAGGGCCGCGCTTACGTAAGCTTGGCCGTCGTAAAACGTGGGGTTGTAGCCGCCCTGGTTTTGCTTCAGCGAGTTGAGCACATACTGGGCGTTTTTGTAACGCACGCCGGCCAGGTAGCTGATGCGCTTGTTGGCCGAAATTGCGCCCACGTGGGCCGTGCCGCCCACCAGACTCCCGGTGGCCGAAGCTTCAAACCGTTGGGGCGTCTTGTAATCCAGACTCAGTACCGACGAAAGCTTGTCGCCGTACTTCGGCTGCCAGCCGCCACTCGAAAACTCGACTTTGCTCACTAGATCGGGGTTCACGAAGCTCAAGCCCTCTTGCTGCGCCGAGGTCACCAGAAACGGCCGGTACACCTCAATGCCATTGACGTACACGAGGTTTTCGTCGTAGTTGCCGCCGCGAACCGAGTAGGTGCTGGTCAGTTCGTTGTTGGCCACTACGCCCGGCAGCGTCGTCAGAATTTTGTTGAAATCACCGAAAGCCGACGGCAGTTCCTTCGCAGCCCGCGGGTCGAGGGGCGTAATGCTGACCTGCTCGCGGGTGTCGGTGTTGTCGGAGCGGCCGCGCACCGTGACGTTGCCGATGGCCCGCGAATCAGGTTGCAACGTCAGGGTGAGTTCGCGCGGCTCACTAAGATTGAGCGGCACGCGCAGGGTATGAAAACCCAAGCGCCGCGCGATAAGCACGGGCGTACGGCTGCCAGCTGGCCGCCCCACGTTCAAGGAAAAATGCCCTTGTTCATCGGTGGTCGTCCCACCGGGCTGTCCTTCCACGCCAATGCCAACCAGGTCCAGCGGATGGCCGTCGGCGTCGCGGACTGTGCCCGATACGGGCACTCGGCTCGCAGTCGGCTGAGCTAAAGCAGTGGAATAGCTAAGACAAAGTAACCAAAACATTATCAGTGCTTTACAAAGCAAGCACTGTTTCATCTGGTTGTGCTCTTGCATTAGTCTTGCTCTTCCGTCCCGATGGTGGCCGAGAGCAACGAGCGCATCTCCGCCAAGGTGGCTACCGGGTCGGGGGAATGAAATACGAAGCTGCCAGCTACCAGCACATCGGCACCCGCTTCAACCAAGGCCGTGGCGTTTTCACTAGTTACGCCGCCGTCGACTTCAATCAGGGCCGGCGAGCCGTTGTCGACCAGCAGCTCCTTTAGCGCCGCCACTTTACGCAGCGTATTCGGAATAAACGACTGGCCGCCAAACCCTGGGTTGACCGACATGACCAGCACCTGATCCAGATCGGCGGCAATGTCTTCCAACACCCACACCGGCGTGTGCGGGTTCAGGGCCACGCCGGCTCGGCAACCCAAGGCCTTGATCTGCTGCACCACGCGGTGCAGGTGCGTACAGGCTTCGTAATGCACCGTAATGTTGGTGGCTCCCGCATCGCGGAAAGCACTCAGGTAGTTCTGCGGATCTTCGATCATCAGGTGCACGTCCAGGGGCTGCTTGGCGTAACGGCTGATGGCTTGCAGCACCGGGATACCAAACGAAATATTGGGCACAAACCGGCCGTCCATGATGTCGCAATGCAGCCAATCGGCGGCACTGTTGGCCAAACGCTCGGTTTCGAATTGCAGATTGGCAAAATCAGCGGCCAGAAAGGACGGCGCCAGCAGCGGCGCTATGCGGCGGGAAGAAGTCATACCGCGAAGGTAAGCAGGTGAAAGAGAATGCGGAAGGAGTTCCTTGGGCAACTAGCTATACTTGCCGTGCTGAGGGATCATGCGTTTGCCGGGCGCATGGCATCACTCCGCCACCGAAAGCCCAATTCTTCACAACTAACTATTGATCAAATAGTTACAGTTTAACAAATCGCACGGTGCGTTGTCGCTTGCCACTTGCCTTAACCAGGCACAAATACACGCCCTTGGCCAGGCTTATGGGCTGCAAACGCACGGCCGCGGCGTTGGCGGCGGGCACGTCTTGCTGCGCTACCAGGGCGCCGTGGGTATCGATAATTCGCACGTACAGCGGCACGGCCTGTAGCTCCTTGGGCAATTGCAGAAACAGCTCCTCGTCGCGCGTAGGGTTCGGATACAGCACCACATCGTTAGAAAACTCGTCGCGGTCGATGGCCACTAAGTCGTTGGCCTGCACAAAGTTGGGAATACCAAACCCGTATTCGTCGTTGGGCATTTTCGCCCGGCTGGCCGAGCGCTCCAGAAAGCTGATGACCTGCTGAGCCGTCAGCGTCGGGTTGGCTTGCCAGAACCCGGCGGCCATTCCGGCCAGAATCGGGCACGAAAAGGACGTACCGTTGCCGCGGACGACGCTGCCGTTGCTGGTCAGAATGGCGGAAGCGCGGCCCTGGGCCATGAGCGAGGGCTTGATGCGGCCGTCAGCCGTGGGGCCGATGGAGCTGAACGAAGCGCGGATCCGCAGGGAATCCACGGCCCCCACCGTCAGAATAGAGTCGGCGTCGGCGGGGGCCGTGATGTAGCGCCAGGAGTTGCCGCCTTCGTTGCCGGCGCTGCTCACCACCAGCATGCCTACGCGCGCCGCAATAGTCGCCGCCCGCGTAGAAATGGCCGTGCGGCCGTTCATGTCGTTGTAGGTATAGTCGATGGACGGGTAGTCGAAGCTGTTGTAGCCCAGCGAAGAGCTGATCACGTCCACGCCTACCGAATCGGCGTATTCAGCCGCAATGAGCCAGTTGACCTCTTCCACCGGGTGCTCCGAGTTCACGTCCTCAGTCAGGCACAGGTGATACGTGGCCTTGGGCGCCGTACCCATGAAAAAGCCCGGCTGATTGGCGGCCAACGTCGATAACGTATTGGTACCGTGGCTGTCGCGAATGAAGACCGACTTGTTTTTCTCAACAAAATTGAAGGTACTGGCCAAGCGCTTTTCTCCGAACAACGGCGTGAAAGCCGGAATTTTGTCGACGCCGGGAAAGCCGCCATCAAACACGGCAATCTGCATGCCTTCGCCCCGGAAGCCGGCGTTGTGCATGTCCACGGCCCCGATCATTTGGGCCTGCGTAAATGCCTGCCCGTAGTCAGATCGGCTTAGGGCACGGGCCTGCACATCGGAGGCCGCTTCGGGATCGCGCTTGTGGGTGCCGGGCAGGCCGCGGTTGAGCGTGCGGGCGCTTTGCACGCACGGCAAGGCGTTGAGCTTGGCCAAAGTAGCCGAATCGCAGGCTACCACGGCAGCATTAAACCACCGCGACGTATACCACAATTGTGCGCCCGGCACGGCTTTCACCTGGGCTACATAACTGGGATTAACGGGCAAATCGCGCACGCTCAGGGCGATGCCCTGCCGGGTACGCCGCTGCAACGCCCGCGCCGACAGAAAAGTCTGGGGCTGCGTGAGCTTATAAGGCGAATTGGCTTTATCGCGAAAATAAAGTAAGTGCTTGCGGATCGCCGTGACCGGCGGCGCCGAGGCCCCTGCCGCTTGGGCCAGCAAGCCGCTTCCTAGCAAATACACCAGCACTAGCTGAAAAACTCGCATCTAATCAGATTATAGCAGGGAAGATACGGATTTACGACTTTTTTGCCCCGCTCCGCCAACGCTTTTTCCGTAGCAGCACTCCCTTATGTTTAGGCAGCGACAAATACACAAAACAATTCAAACGCAAGCAGTTGATTATCAATTACTTATAAGCACAAAAACAAGAGTGGGCTGATATGACTATCAGCCCACTCTTGCCTTATAACTAACGCCTTTAATTGCACAAAACTCACTTTGCTGTTACATCCTACCCGATTCTACGAGCACTTCGGTGCGCGAATAACCCGATTTGATGTAGCCGTCGACTTTGGCGCACCCGGCGGGCGCACCGGGTGGGCAGCCGTAGTTGTAGCGCCGCGCTACCCGGTACACCAAGCCCACGGATTTGGCAAACACGCGCCGGTACACGGTGGGGTAAAACTTGTTTTCCGTGTCGTCGGCGGTGGTTGTCACCGTGGTCGGGTACGAATACGTTTTGCCATTCGAGTTGATTTTGAACGGCGCACCGACTTCGGCATACCGCCGCGTTTCGGCCGTGATCGTATCGGAGAGGCTGTTGTAAGCATTCAGGTTCCAGGCGCGGTTGCTGCGTACCGGAAAGACCAGCTCCACGGTACGGCGGTTCTGGGTAGTAAGCAGCAACGTCTGCTGGCTGGGATTGACCACGATCGTACTGTCGTCGAGCCAGTTAGCAGCGGCATTAGCCCGTTTCGAGCGCACAATGCGGTACGCCTGTTGGCCGGCGGCATCTGTAAAAGCCTCTTCCACCCGCTCGCGCAGCTGGTATTTACGGGCCGTCCCGACGTTTTCCTGCCAGGTGCTGTCCACGACGTCGTAGATGCGAAAATCCTTTACCGCCACCGGATAATAATCGGTGCCGAGGTCCGGACCGGCCTCACTTTCGTTTTTACAGGCGTCCACAGCAAAGGCCAACAACCCTACCGACGCAAAATACAAATACTTACTAGTCAATAATTTACCCCAACGGTTCATACAGTAGCACTAACGGACGCCGAATGTTCGGGGACCTCACCAATAGTGTGCCGTTCTATCCAGCCGCCGCCCAATACATCGTTGCCGTCGTAGAATACGGCCGCTTGTCCGGGCGTGATGGCGTGTACCGGCTCTTCGAAATACACGTAGATTTTGTCGCCTTTTTGTTCCAGAAAAGCCGTTGCGCCGTCGTGGTTATAGCGGATTTTGGTGGTGCTGGGCACCAGACCACGGCCTTCCAGCGAAGCGTATTTCCCCAAGTTGAGTTTACCCACAACCGTTTGGGTACTAGCCAGTTCCTCAAAGTTGCCGAGTACTACTTGGTTGGTTTCCGGCCGGATTTCCGTCACGTACACCGGAAATCCCAGCGCTACGCCCAAGCCTTTGCGCTGCCCGATGGTGTAAAACGGATAGCCTTCGTGCTTGCCGATCACGGTGCCGTCGCGGAGCACAAACTCGCCGCCGGCTACGCGCGCCTCCAGCCCTTCCACCCGACGCCGCAGAAAGCCGCGGTAGTCGTTGTCGGGGATAAAGCAGATTTCGTAGCTCTCCGGCTTGTTCACCAGTTCCGTGAAACCACGGTCGCGGGCCATTTGGTAGATCTCGGTTTTGCGCAGCGAACCCAACGGAAACATGGTACGCGCCAAGCTCTCTTGCGACACCCCCCACAGCGCGTACGACTGATCTTTGTTTTCGTCGAGGCCTTTGCTGATCACGTAGCGGCCGTTTTCGTGGCGTACGTTGGCGTAGTGCCCCGTCGCAATGTACTGGCAACCAAGCTGATCGGCACGGCGCAGCAAGGCATCCCACTTGATGTGGGTGTTGCAGAGCACGCACGGATTGGGCGTGCGGCCGGCTAAGTACTCGTCGGTGAAATTATTGATGACAAAATCGCCGAACTCGTCGCGAATGTCAATGATGTAGTGCGGAAAGCCGAGCTGCACGGCGATGTCGCGGGCGTCGTTGATGGAGTCGAGCGAGCAGCAGCCCGTTTCCTTCTTCGATCCGCCGGCCGAGGCATAATCCCATGTTTTCATGGTCATGCCCACTACCTCGTATCCTTGTTCATGCAGCAGCACGGCGGCTACTGAGCTGTCGATGCCGCCGCTCATGGCGACCAGCACGCGTCCTTTTGAATTGTTCATATTGTGTCCGCCCAGAAGGTGAAAGTTTCGGCCGAATTGCAAAGATACAAGTTGCCCGCGGTAGTTCCATTCTTGGCGGTTACTGCATGTGCATTTGGATAAAAAAGGAATTTTAGCCGGATATTGCGGCCCGAAACTAGCTGTTCCTTACTTCCCCACCTTTCTCCATATCCGTATGGCTTTGATTGTTCCGGTGTTGGTGCGCGGCATTAACAACCTTTCCGATGCCCGCTACTGCGCCGGCATGGGTGCCGATCGCCTCGCCTTCAACCTCGACCCTGCCACGCCGGGCCACCTCACCCCGGAAGCCGCCCAGGAACTCAGCGGCTGGGTAGCCGGGGTCGATCTGGTGGGCGAATTTGATACGCTCCCTGCCCCCGACATCAACGCCCTGGCCCAGACTTGCGGCTTGAAATACGTGCTGCTGCGCCGTCTGCGCTCGGTTGATGCCATTGCCGAGCTTTCGCGGCCCGTGCTGCTGAATATGCAGTGGATTCCGGATTTTCTGCGCGAAGACGTGGAAGTAGTATTTCGGCAGTACAGCCCGCACGTTGCCGGCTTCCTGATGACCGGCTTGCCCGAACGCCCACTCGACGGCCTGCAACTCACCTATCTCACCGATCTGGCCCGCAAGTTTCCGCTCTGGATTGGCAGCAACCTGCTCCAGAATCCTGTTCGCAACATGATCCATAGCGTTCGGCCGGCCGGGTTGCTCCTGGAAGGCGGCGAAGAGATTAAGCCCGGTCTGCGCGACTTCACCGAGTTGGAGGCCATGTTCGAGCAGCTCGAAGAAGAATAAGCCTAACCACGGCGGTTAAGCCATTACGGCCAGCAAATCGAATATTGGCTCGCCCAGCCGTTGCTCACCTGCAATTTGAATATGACGCTGGGCTTGAGGGCGCGGCAGGCTCTTGGTAAAAAGTCGCCAGGCCACAGCGCCCTCCAAAGTTATTTTCGTAACAACTTCTCCTACAGGCTCTTGCGTCAAAATCCAGCCTGTTGCTTCTTGGTTAAGATACCATGTATCGCCCCCACTTCCGGTTATCGTCACCTGCACCACCTGGCCCGGCTCAGCGGCTATGTGGCGATAGTGGTGCGGCAAAGCCCGCACGCTGGTAGCCAGAAAAGGCTGGTATAGCTCGGCCTGCAGCAACGGCGCTTCCTGCCCCACCGCCTGCCGAATCTGCTGCTGGTGATGCCACTTTTCGGTGTAATCGCGGGCAATGTGAAACCAGTTAGGCGATACCGTATCGCCGGCCCAGCCAACTGCGAACGTAGCGGGCGCTAGCGGGTCTAGCTGGCTCAAGAACGTATGGCAGGTTGGTCCTGACAGTTCCAGCAACCACGTAATCACTTGTGGGCTAAGCCGTTGCCCTACCATTACCCACTCGGCATTCAAGCGGTTGAGGTAGGCGACAATCTCCGCGTAGGAATCGCCGCTGGGCCCCGGACTGCCGTAGTGTCCATCGCGCAGCATCGACAGCGTGCGCAGGTTAACGTCGAGCAGGTGCAGGGCCACATCCCGCACTCGCCATTTGGGCGCCACCGTGGGCCGCTCCCAATCGGCGGGAGTCAGTGAACGCAGCAACTCGCCCAAATGCTGATCGAGCACCGGAAACAGATGGATCGTATGCAGGGGCGCTAACGCAGTCATCTTAGAGGTTGAAAAATGACCGAAAGATAAGTTGCTAACTCAGAGTGAATTGCACATACTTAATCGGAATGCCTTCCCCGCGAAACCTACGCTCGTAGTGCGTCTGAATGTCTTCTGCGTGTGGCAGCAGTTCCGGAGTAGCGTAAAGATCCTTGGTGTGCGCTAACACATTGGCTCCTAACCGATTATTCACCACTTCTAGTGTGTAGTCGAACAAGGGCTCGTCGTCGGTTTTCAGATGCACCAGCCCACCGGGGCGCAGCACCTGTTGGTACAGGTCAAGAAAGCGCGGCGAGGTCAGGCGGCGCTTGGCGTCGCCGAGGCGCGGGCGCGGATCGGGAAACGTAATCCAGATTTCACTTAGCTCGCCGGCCCCAAAATGATCGAGCAAGGCCTGGCCGCGCGTGCGCAGGAAGCCTACGTTTTGCAGCCCTAGCGCTTCCGCCCGGTTGCTGCCCTTCCAGATGCGGTCGCCTTTGATGTCCAACCCCAGAAAGCTACGCTCCGGGTAACGCGCCGCCAGCCCCACGGTGTACTCGCCTTTGCCGCAACCCATTTCGAGCGTAATCGGGTTTGAGGTGTGAAAAAAGTCTTCCTGCCAGCGTCCGCGCAGGTTTTCGTAAGTGTCTTTTCCGGGCTCGACAATGTCCGCGCGCTCGGCGTTATGCGCAAAGCGCTTCAATTTTACTCGACTCATGCTGGGTTTTACTCGGAATACAACTCTTCTACTTCAGCCACCACAAACGTACTGCCGCCAATGAACACGACGTCTTCGGCCGTAGCCGCGGCTCGCGCGGCCCTTACGGCTGCCATCACGGGTCCGTAGGCTGTGCCGTGCAACCCCACGGCTGCCGCCCGTTGGGCGAGTTCCGTGGCTGGCAGCGCCCGCGGGATGTTGGCCTGACAAAAGTAATACATGGCCTCGGTGGGCAACAGCGTCAGCATTTTGGTCACGTCTTTGTCGTTGACCACGCCCAGCACGATGTGCAGCTGCTGCTTGGGTATGCGGCTCAATTGGGCCATCACCAGGCGCAGACCCGCTTCGTTGTGACCCGTATCGCAAATTACCAAGGGGCGTTGCCCCAGCACCGTCCAGCGCCCGCGGAAACCTGTAAGCTTGCGTGTGTGCCGGAAGCCTTCCCGCACCGCCGTTTCCGGTATGCTAAAGCCTTGCTGACGCAACTCGTCCAGCACGGCCAACACGCCCGGCACGTTCAGCAGTTGATACTCTCCAATCAGCGACAATTCCAGCTTTTCCAGATACTCCGCGCCACTGCGGCTGATGTTGAGAAGCTGGCTTGTGCTCTCCGGGCGCGTAGGTACGGCCAGTTCAACCTGGTACTGTTGGTCCGCAAACGTGAGGGGAGCCGCTGCTTCGCGGGCAACTTTCTCAAACACAGAAAGCACCTCTGGCTGGCTCTGGCTAACTATTGCAGGCACGCCGGGCTTGATAATTCCAGCCTTTTCGGCAGCAATCTCGGGCAGCGTATTGCCCAGCAGTGCCTGATGGTCGAAGCTGATGTTGGTGATCAGCGAAACCAGCGGCGTGATGATGTTTGTCGAATCTAATCGGCCGCCCAAGCCGACTTCTACGATAGCAATATCTACCTGACTGTCAGCAAAGTAGCAATATGCCAACGCCACACACATTTCGAAAAAGGAAGGCTCAATTTCGTCAAACAGTGGCCGCCATTTGGCTACCCAGTTCACCAGGTAGTCGGCGGGCAGTTCCTGCCCGTTCAACCGAATTCGCTCCGTGAATTCCCGCAAATGCGGCGACGTGTACAGCCCAACCCGATACCCAGCGGCTTGCAGCACTGCCGCCAATAAGTTGGAACTGCTACCTTTGCCGTTGGTGCCCGCCACGTGCACGGCCCGAAAACGCCGCTCCGGATGGCCCATCGCGGCGACCAACGCTTCGGTATTGCCCAGCCCTTTTTTGAAGCCTGCCGCCCCTACTTTCTGGAACATCGGCAGTTGCTCGTAGAGGTATGTGAGCGTTTCGTTGTAAGTCATTTTTATAAGTATTTGATTGTCAATTATTTACACAAAAGCAACTAATTGACTGTTCCTGCCCTTAAGAAGTGGCTACAAAACAAAGCCGCCGGCCGGAGAAAACCGACCGACGGCCCATAGAAATCGAACCTGAAACTACTAGCGGGTTTCGAATTTGAAGGTGATGTACCCCGTGGCCCCCGTATTGCCAGACTGCGTACGCTTGAACGAAGCCGTGCGGTTTATCTCGTCGATGCATGCCTGCACTTGCGCTGGTGAGACGTTACCGCCTACTTTTTGCACGCTTTCTACTTCGCCGTCTTCGTTGATTTTGACCCGGAAGCGTACGTAGCCGTTCTCGTTGCCGATCATGGGTGGGCGCGGGCGCGTATCGAAGGCCCACCCGCTCATTTCCAGGCCGCCCGAACCGGGGCTGCTGCCGCTGCCGCCGCTGCCAGGTTGGCCGTAAAGTGCTTTGGCATCTAGCGAGCCATTGGGGTTGCCTTGATCCCCGACGGCGCCGGCACGATCGCCGTTGTTGTTGCCGGTAGGCGTGTTGCTGGTGCCGTTAGAGCCATTACCGCCCCCATTGGCGCTGCCTTTGGGCGTGTAAAGCGTCCGGGGGCGCTCTACGGGCTTGGGAGGTGCAGGCGTTTCGGCCACCTCTTCTTTTGGCGGCGAAGGCGTCGTAACGGGTGGCACTTTTACCGGGCTTTCCTCGGCTTCACTGGTCACGATTTTCTCTTGGGAAGGCTGTTCGCGCACGGGCGTCGCTACCGGAGCCGGCCGGGGCTGCGGATCGGGATTTGAGGCTGGCGGGCGGCTGTCTTCGCGGTTTTTGGAAGCATTGGCGGGCGCCATGCTTTGGATGTCGCCCGAACCGGCTTCGTCCACGCCGTAGTTGAGTTCTACGCCGTCGCCGCCGAAAGTCAGGGGCGGATCGGGACCCTTGAAAACCGTAAAGAAAAAGATGGCCGCCAGCAGCGCATGAATCGCTACCGTTCCGATAATGGCCTCGCGGCGGCTTTCTTCGCGAAATTCAACTGCCATAAGTGAGCAACTGTAGAAACGCACGACGGCGCGGGAAAAACCGCGCCGCGAACGGATGAGTATTGAAATACAACGGAAACCCGCGCTTGCTTGTTCCGCGGGCAGTTTAGCCTTTACCCGCCGCCTGCTGCGATTGGGTTGCCATGACCATCTTGATTTTCAAGCGATTACCAATTTCCAGAATATCGACCAGCTTCTGCACATTCAGGCCGGCATCCACTCGCAGCACGACGGTAGGCGCTTCGAGGCCTGCCACGCGCTGACCCAAGGCCTGCTCCAACCCATCGGGTGCAACCGGCTGGCGATCAATGAAATACTTGCCCGCGGCGTCGACCGATACGTTGATGGTTTGCTTCATCACCGCCTTTCCCGACCGTGCGTTGGGCAGCATGAGCTTAATAACGTTGGGGTTGACCATCGTGCTCACAATCAGGAAGAACAACATCAGAAAGAACATGATGTCGTTCATGGAGCTCGTCTCGACGTGGGACGAAAGCTTGCGGCGGCGGCTGAGGTTCATGAGACTGACCGCTAATTAGTTATCCTGCAAAATATCCATGAACTCCACGGCTGAGTTTTCCATGCGTAGCACGATGTTCTCGACCATGATGCTGAGCCAGTGGTAACCGATGTGGGCCACGATACCCACAATCAGACCGGCCGCTGAAGTCACCATTTTGGTGTACAGACCGCCCGAAATCTGAGCGATGCCGAAGTCGCCGGTAGTGGAAATCGAGTAGAAGATTTTGATAACGCCGATAATGGTGCCCACGAAGCCCAGCATTGGGGCGATGCCGGCAATGATGCCCAGCACGCCAATGCCTTTTTCGAGGCGGGCAATCTCGATTTTACCCACGTTTTCTACGCTGGCCTCAATCTCTTGCAGTGGCAGACCAATGCGGCGAATGCCTTTTTCGACCATGCGGGCCAGCGGCGACGGGTTTTGTGCACACAGCATTTTGGCACCTTGTAAGTCGCCTTTCACCATCAGTCCTTTGATGCCCGACATGAACGAGTCGGGGTTGCCGGCGGCACGGCGAATGGTGAAATAGCGCTCCAGAATGATGTAAACCGAAACTGCGAAAAGCAGGAAGATGGGGAGCATAATCCAGCCCCCTTTCAGAATCAGATCAATGAGTGAGAGATCGGTGGTAGCAGCGGTGGGCAGACCTACCGCGGCAGCGGCAGTATCGGCGGGGGCAGTGGTGGCGGCAGTGGTAATCTGCAGCAGAAATGAGGTCATGCTAGTAATTGAGAACCCAGAGATCTTTTCCTAAGTGCGGACGCAGCTTATTGACTTGGTTGTAGGCAGTAGTTCGGTCCGGGAAATCGACGGCCGAAAGACGATATTGACGGCTGCCCGGTCCCGGCAGAATCACGCGCGCATCCCGATGCCCATGGTCTACCAACGCTTTCCGACCTACCAACGCATGCTTTAGCGAGGTATAAACGCCGGCGATAACGTAGTAACGTCCCGTTCGCGCTTTAATTGTTGGTTCTGCAGCAAGAGCAGCAGGTGCTACGGTCGGCTTGGCTAGTGCGGCGGCTGGGGCTACGGCTTTAGGTGCCGCAGCGGTTTTGGCTACCGACGCAGTCCCCTTAGCGGGTGCAGCTGGCTTTACAGGGCGGGCAGCAACAGTCGGTGTTTTAGCAACTTTTACTTCCGGCGCTACGGGGGCAGCTTCTTTGCTATCTGCGGCCCCGTCCGGGACGAACTCTTCGCTCCAACCGTTGTTGGCCAGCGTCGCTTGCTGACGGGCTACTTTCTCGGCAGGCGTTGCAACAGACTGAGCATGTGGCTGTAGAACACTGAGCTTCCAGTCGTTGGGCAAATAATCTGTTTGCCAGGCAAACATGTAGTTGGCCGTCAGTACTAATCCCGCAATGACAATGCCGGCGGCAATTTTGAAAGCGCGCATAGTGCGGCGCGAACGAGCCGCGGCCATCATCGGTGTGGCCGGCTTGCGGTCGCGGGCCAGCAGGGCATCGGTAGCGCGCACTGGCCGCGATACCAGTTCAGGCAACCCGTAGCTAGCTGGCAACAGATTTTGGGTGCCCGTATACTCAAACTCCAAACCACGGCCTACCGCCCGGCGGAAAACGCCGATGCCGGGCAATTCGGTGCGCTGGGTTGCCGTCAACTCCGCTTGCAAAGCGGCCACGGCATCGCGGATGAGCTGCCGGGCCTGCGCTGCTGGCACGTTCAGAGCCCGCACCATAGCATCGACCAGCAGGCCGTCGTTGCGCGTGAGCGACTGGTTGAAGGCCACGCGCTTAGCCGGCGGCGCCAGCGTATGCCGGACCGGGTGTACCTGCGCTGGGGCGTAATCGGCAATCAGGCCGCCGAAATCGGGAATGATGACGCAGTCGTGGTCCCGAAGCAGGGTTCGGATGTGGTCGGAGAGCTGCAAAGGCGTCAAAGGTTATGGTTTGCTTTGTTTTATAACCATCTGATTAGCAGAACAATACAAAAGACCTTTCAGCCAGCCAACTCCTTCTTTGCCAATCGAAAGAAAGGAGAATGGGCGGCCAAAAGGTCCTGCATGTGCACTACGAGGACAGCGGTTGTTGCATCAACGCAAACGGGTTCTAGAAATCGTACGTTACGCCCGCCAGCAGATTGATTCCTTTCACCGGATAGTTGAGGAAGCGCTCGTACTTGCGGCCCAGCAAATTGTTGCCTAAAGCAAATATTGACAGATTTTCCGAGAAACGATAATCTCCGCGCAGGTTTAGGTCGACAACAGAGTCGGTGGCGCGGGGCAGTTTGCGGTAGCCAACCAGCGTATCCTGGCGTTTGTAGGTTGAACCGTAGCTGGAACTGTAGGTGTATAACTCCGCGCCCAACAGCAACTTGCTGTACATGTTATACGTGGCGAACAATCCGGTTTGGAACGCCGGCCGGTGGTATGCCTTTTCGAGCGTGTGTACTTTGTAACCGTTGTAGTCGGCCTTGAAGCCGAGGCGAAATTGTTCGGTGGCGTTGTAGAGCGCCTCGCCGTGCACGTTCAGCAACTGCGTGGCTTTCTTGTCATACACCAAGTCGAACCGGGTCGAATCGCCGCGGAAGATGCCGTTGGTAATCGCGCCGGGCACGACTGCGCCGCCGTTGTTGTAGAAGTACAGATTGCGATCGTTGGATACCGTCACCTTCGCGTTGAGTTCCAGGGCCCGCACCGGCGTAGCGTTGAAACCAAAATAAAGCGTTGGCCCGCGGTGCGTGTCTGCCACCCGCTGGTTGGATCCGAGCCACGGCATTTCGGTCGTCAGGTCGTACATCGTAACCCGCTGAATAGCACCGCCCAAGCCGGCAAATACCAAGAATTTATCCTCTGTGACGGTGTAGCCCAGTCGAATTGCGGGATAGACGTTGAACTGGCTGACATCATTGATGGTATCGCCCGAATAGCCCAAGGTCGCTCCGACCGATACGGCTAACCGGTTCAGCGTCAGCTCGTAAGACGGCGTAATCTGCACAAAGGGCCGGCTGGTGGTCGCCGAGTCCTTGTAAGAAATGAATGACACATCGCCGTTTACAACCACGTGGCCCTTCTCGCTCATGTTGTAGGTAGAGCGCAACGAGGCGTTGAAGTTGTTTTCGCGGGCCTGAAACCGGTCTTTCCAGAAATTGAAGCCGACGCCAAAGTCGTATTGCAAAGCCGCGTCTTTGTCGCGGTTGCGGGCGTAAACCTTCACGGCGGCCCGCTGGAACACCTGCTTGATGCTGTCGGCTTCGGGCGGCAGACGCGGCACGTTGCGGTTGTAACCGTAGAAATTGTACCGTTCCCTGCCCAAGTCGAGCTTGGCACCCAAGGTCATTGGGCCGCTGTAGGTTTCGCCGTTGAGGCCGAGGCTGGTCTGGCTGCTGCCGGAATTGGCCTTGTCAACAGAACCGCGCGTGGAGGACAAGTGACTGAAATCCAGGCCATAGGAAGCGGCATCGCTGCGCGTGTTATGCAAATATGCCTTCCCATACAGTGTGCCGTAGTTACCCACGGCACCTTTCACATAGTTGCCGGTCAGCGGCGAGAGTTCTTCCTGCTTAATCGTGAGCACGCGCACCGACGGGTTGAGGCGGTCGGCGGGCAGGCGAAAATCCGGAAACGTATAGCCAACGTTCTGCTTCTGCTTGGTCGGCGGCTCGATCTTGATCTTCTCGTAGTTGCGCGTGGCTTCGGGCAACTGATTGACCCGCTCCTTTACAATTTCGATTTCGGCATCTTCAATCTTACCGCCAGTTTTGGCCGGTGTCCGTTGGGCCCACGCAGATGCATGCGGCGCAACGGCGGCTAGTAGAGCGGCAAAAGCCAACGTTTGGGGGGAGCGAAACGTCATGTGAACTAGGTTAAGTTATTTGCAAGCACCACTTTATATGCATGCAAATAACTATTTGATAATCAGATATTTACAAACTATGGCTCTACCGTCGTACTAGTAGAGTCAGCGGGCTGCGCGGGTGTGGGCACAAGGGAGTTGCGGCCCGGCGCTTTCTTGCTGGTCGGAGCCGTAGTGGTACCCGGCTTCGAGGTAGTGGGCGTCTTGCCCGGCGCTGCTTTGCTAGGAGCCGCTGGCGCTGGCGTGGCGTCGGCGGGCAAAGCCGACAGGCGTTGCTTCGCTCCTTCGATGATTTCCGCCAGCGGGAATTTGTTGTCGATGATGGAGTTGAGCGTGGCCCGCGCCTGGAAGGTTTCGCCCTGCGCCGCGTAGATGTCGGCAATCAGCAAAAAGCCGCGGCCCTGCCAGAGCTCGTAGTTTGACGCGTTGGTTTTGTAGGCCGCATCCAAAGCTTCAGGGTATTTCTTTTGCTGATACAGCACGTCGGCGATCAGGTACTGCGCCTCCGCGCCGCTTTCGTCGGCAGCAGCGGCGGCGGTTGTCAGCTCGGGGATAGCCTGGTCGAGGTTGCCGGCTTTGTAGCTGGCTTTGCCCAGGTACAGCAACGCAGCGTTGCTGGCCGTTGGCGAAGCATTACCCTGCGCCCGCAGTTCCTCGGCCACACGGCGCGTGCCGACAAAGTCGCCGCTTTCATAGTAGCTCTTCATCAGCCCCAGGCCAGCATTGGCCACCTCGCGCTTGTTTTGCGAAACTTCCCGCAGGCGCGTGTAATACTTGGCAGCCTCCGCGTAGTTTTTGTTTTCAAACTCCAGATCGGCTACCCGACCCACGGCGCGGTTGACGAACTCGCTTTTGCCCTCTTCTACCACGGCCCGCAGACGCGGCAACGCTTCCGTTTTGTTGTTGAGCTTCAGATACGAATCAGCCAGGAAATAGCGACCATCTGCGGCCAGCGCATTGCCGGGGTATTGCTTCAGGTACGACTCCAGTCGCGGAATGGCCTGCTGGTATTTTTCGGCCAGATACAGCGATTTAGCCGCCTCAAACTCTACGCTTTCGGTAGCGTTGCTGCTGGGATTCTGCTGCTTGTACTGCGCCAGATATTGGTCAAATTCCTCGGTGCGGCCCAGCGCCGTCAGGCTTTCCTGAAGGCTGTAAAGCGCCGTATTGGCCGATTTGGTTTGCGGATACTGCGTCAGTACCTGCCGGTAATCGGCCACGGCTTTTTCGTGCTGGTTGAGGTTGGCATAGGCCACGCCCCGCTTCTGCAACGCCTGCGGAATCAGGGGGCTGTTCGGCCGGTTCTGAATCAGGCGGGTGAAGCCATCGACGGCAGGTTGGAAATTCCCGCTTTCAAAATCCAGCTGCGCTTGCTGGTAGACGGCATCGTCGGCGTAGCGCGAGTTGGGGTTAGTTTTCAGCAGCGTGCTCAGGTTGCGCGAAGCTTCGTCGCGCCGGCCCATTAGGCCCAGCGTCAGGCTTTTCTGATAGTAGGCGTAATCCTTGTCCTGCGCGTTGGCTTGAATGGCTTTGTCGTACAGATCCAGCGCCTGCTGGTAGTTTTTGGCCACGTAGTAGGTGTCGGCCAAGCGCAAGGTCACGTCGTAGTAGTTCGGATCGGTGGGCTTGGCCTGCGGATCGCTCAAATAAGCCTGAAACTGCGGCCGGGCGCGGTCATACTGCTTGGTGTTGTAATAGGCATACCCAAGGCCGTAGCGCGCGCGCTGGTCGAAATCCGCTTCGGCTGCCGAGCCCGAACGCGCCGTGCGGGCCGCGGCCGTATAGCTCTGAATGGCTTCGGGGTATTTCTGCCCAATGCTATATATCTCACCCTTAAGCACTTGCGCAGCAGCGCGCAACGCATCGTCCTGCGGATATTTCAACGATTTGTCAAGTAAGGGCAGGGCATCGTTGAAGCGCCCGTTGTTGTAAAGCGTGGCCGCCTGTAGGTACGACACCCGCTGGTAAGTGGCGTTGAGCTTGGAGCTGCGCTCGTCGAGGTTATCCAAGTAATTGAGTGCCTGGGCGTAATCCGACGAGTTCAGGAAGCTTTCGCTCAGAATATCATCCACCACGGCCTGGTTTTTCGAGCGTGGGAAGCGCTTGCTGAAGTCCTTCAGCGAAGCCACTACTTCGGGCGCGTTGCCTAGCTCGTAGTTTACCTGCGCATACTTCACCGTGGCGTTTTCGGTAATGTTCTTGTCGTAATTGGCTTTGCGCGCCGCATCGAAAGAGTTGAGTGCCAATTGCTTCTGGTTCGACTGCAAGTAGCTCAGGCCCAAATGGTAGGCAGCATTCTGCCCCAGCGAGTCGCGGCGGGCGGCTACGCCTTTCAGGCTGCCGATGGCCCCCTTGAAGTCGCCCATTTTGTAGTTGGCGTACCCAATTTTGTACTGGACTTCGGGGTCAATCTTCTTGCGGCCGGCCGCGTACCGATCAAAGTATTCGGCGGCTTTTTTGAAATCTTGCTTCTGGTAGTACGCATCGCCCACGAGCAACTGAATCTCGTCGGCGCTCTGGGGCGGTGGCGTTTGGGCCAACGCTTTCGTACCGTAGCCGATGAGGCCGTCGAAGTCGCCCTCTTTGTAATAAATCTGGCTCATCACGGCCGGCACTACCGGGCGGTAGGCGTCGTTTTGCTCGGCTACGGCTAAGTCGCGCCGGGCGCCGGCATAGTCACCGGCGCGGTACGCGAGGTAGCCTGCGTAGTAGCTGCTGGCGAAGCGGTACTCGGTGCTGCCTTGCTTGGTGCGGTCGAATAGCAGCTTGGCTTTGTCGAATTCCTTCTGAGCGAAGTAGCTGTAAGCCAGCTTAAACTCCGATTCGGCCCGCTGCTCGCCGGTCAGGTTGTCGGCCCCTACGCGTTGCAGGTAATCAACGGCCCGCACATAGTCCTTCTTGTCGAAGTAAAACTTCCCGAGCTGAAAAAAGGCTTCGGGTGCCTTGGGATGCGCCGGGTGGTTGGCGGCAAAGGCCAGAATGCGATCCTCGGCGTCGGGGTGAAACAAGTAAAGGCCCGATACGGCGTAGTAATATTCCGCGTCGGTGGTATGGCTGGCGGGCAATTCGCCGCTGCGGCGCTGGGTGAGGTCGAGGTAGCGTTGGAACGACTGCTGGGCGGCGCCGTACTTGCCGCGGTCAAAAAGCTCAAGGCCTTCCTGAAAAAACCGTTGGTCGTTGGCAAATACCTGCGTTTGTTGCGCTTGGGCGGCCAGCGGCGCCGCGGCACTGAGCGTGGCGGCCAGCGCCATGCGGGGAATAAACTTCATTGCGGGGCGTTACGAGGTAAGGGAGCCGAAGGCCCGGGAATTGGCCAAAAGTAACGAAAAGTTCGGCGCAGCTTGCGCTGAAATCTGCTTTCCTTACCGGCTAAACGCCTTTTCAAGAAGATTTGGTATAGAAAGAGGGCTCACAACAGAGCGATTTCCGTCTGATTTAGCTTGCTGGTACTTAATTCAGGAATTGGCATTGTCACCGAAACCACGCTTTCTGCTCTAGCTATCAGCATTTTGTACTGAATGACTATTCTAGCCTCTCGCCGTTGCTACAGCCGCACCCCTTGCTCCACGTAAGGCGCGATCCGGGCCCCCAACGAGTGCGATCCGGTCGCAGTTTTCACTTCGTGCGCCGTTTCCGGCAGGCATTTGACCAGTTGGGCAAAGGCTGGGTAGGTCAGCTGACGGCACGCCATGCTCCAGTGCGGAAACTCCCGGCGCGGGCGGGTACCACGAACTACCAGCGTTACGTGGTGGTGGCGCGTATCGCGCTTAATAGACGCATACAACGACTCTACTTCCTCCTGCGCGCCCTCCAGGACCTGCGCAAAGTAGCCCTCTCCGTAGAACAGGATGCCGGTGATGTGGCGTTGGCTGTTGTGCGCCCGGGCCTGGGCTGCAAGGGCATGCAATTCAGGATTGGTGAAGGGTGCAAAAGCCACGCTGACGTAGATGAGTTGATAAAACATGGCCTTTCCAAGCACAACAGGTAGTGGATTCCAAAACAAGCTGGGCCGTGCTTGGCGTAAGAGAAGATACAACTTCTGGCGCACTTACGACGGCTATGCACCGACGCGCCGGCCTTGTGGCACACGCTAAATCGCACGTACCGTTCAGCTGCTCGGAACACAGAAATAAACTCTATCGGCGAAATATCTCAAATTACACCTGTCTGTATAATTACATAAGTATTTGATTATAAATTACTTATGTAATTATAAATCATCAGCTTTAATGCGGGCATCAAAGCTGAATTCTTCCTGCGCCAAGATGCGTATCCGCTTAAAATCGGGGTGGCGGGTGTTCAGGATAAAATTCGATTCTTGGGGCACAATCGACGACGGCACCCGCAGCACGGCCGACGAGCGGTGCTCGTACCACGCGTCACCCAGCGGCTGGCACACGGCATAGCGGCTGGCTTTCTCCCAGCCTGCCGGCAACTGATCCGGGGTTATTTCTTCGATGGCGACGTCGTCGGGCACGTCGATAACCAGCACCCGAAACTGGCCGTTCAGACCTTCGCCGCTTCGGTGCACTACGTTTTCCAGGCAGGCCAGCGCCCGCGAGGCCGCAGCATAGATCACAAACTTGTCTTGCGTGTTCCAGCGCGCCCGCCGCCCCGATGCAAACAGATCGTCGGCATACTTGGCCAGGCAGATGCGGTAAATTTGCATGCGCTACGCCAGGTCGCCGTACGCGATGCGCGTTAGCTCTTCCTCCACCAGATCGATGCCGCCGCTGGTTTCGAGCAGCCGCAGGGGCACTTCGTTGTCGAGGCCATACGCCGGCTTGCCCAGCCACCGCAAAAACGCCGCGGCATCGCCAAATACCTCGGTACCAAGCGTATAGAGCGAAATTATTTTCAACGTTTTCTCGCTGCTGGAGGCGTTCAGGTTCTTTTTTTCCTGCGAATACGTGCGCAGCGTTTTGGTCGAAAGCTCATAAATCGCCTCCAATTCGCTGGCCTGTAGCTGAAACGCCTCCGCGACTTCAAACGCCGTAGCGGCCGGAATGCCTTTGCGCGCCGCCATTACCAAAGCAAACGAATCCTGCCCGGCCTGGCTCCAGGCCTCCCATTTCTTCCGCATCGCGGTGGGCAAGGCAGAAGGGCTTTTGGCTTTTACTGCGGCAACGGCCATACAACTTGAATTTTGCGAGATGAAACCTACGGAAATTTTTCCAGGTAACGCAGAAAAATTTCCGTAGGTTCCATTTTATTCCCGCCTCCTACGCCAGCACGCTCAGCGGCACTGGGTGCAAAATCAGAAAAACCAACTCCCGCAGGATTTCTCCTTCCGTCATCGAGCCCGATTCAATGCCTTTGCTCTGTAAATCGGCTCGCCGGATCAGGTGAATGATATCGCGGGTGCGGGGAAAATTATACACGCGCAGCGCCTGCTGGTATTCCTTTTGAGCAAAGCTGTTGTTGATGCCCAGCTTCTTAAAATCGGCGTCCGAAGGATTGGGCGCCTGGTGCAACACCAGCAGCTTGGTAAAAAAGCCAAAGAGCAGCGTCAGGTTCGGGATGAGCGGATTGGCCTTGGGGTTGGCTTCGAAGTACTGCAAAATACGGTTGGCCTTCAGCACATCGCGCTGTACCAGCGCCTTTTGCAGCTCGAAGATGTTGTACTCCTTGCTGATGCCCACCATCTTCTGCACCAAGTCCTCGTCGATGGGCTGGCCAGGCGCTACGTTGAGCAGCAGCTTATCGACCTCGTTGGTCAGCCGGCTCAAATCGGCACCGATGTACTCCGAAAGCATGGCCGTCGCCTGCCCCGTAATCTGCTGCTGCTTCGAGCGCACGTAGGCCGTCAGCCAGCCCGGCACCTGGTTGTCGTAGAGCTTTTTGCTGGTGAGCAGCGCGGCCTTCTCCCCCATTAGTTTGCCCAGCTTTTTGCGCGCGTCCAGCGTTTTGTGTTTGTAGCAAAACACCAGCACGGTGCTCTGAAGCGGGTTTTTTAGGTAAGCTTCCAGAAAAGGAAAAGCTTTCTCGCTTTCCAGATCGGCGATGGCCTGCGCCTCTTTCACGATCACAACGGAGCGTTCGGCCATCATCGGGAAGCGGCGGGCCTGCCCCAGCACGGTGGCCGCATCGGTGTCCTTGCCGTAGAGCACCACTTGGTTGAAGCCGCGCTCGTGCTCCGGCATTACATTTTGCTCTAAGATGTTGGCAATCAGATCGATATAATACGGCTCTTCGCCCTGCAAAAAGTAAATAGGCTGAAATTGCCGTTGGCGCAATTGCTGCAGAATCTCGTCGGGACTGTACTGGGGCACTGCTTGCTGAATTTAGGAAGTAGAAAGGCTGCGGGCGGGGTTGCACAGACTAAGCAGCCGTAGCACAAAGGTACCGCATCCGCCGCTTACCTTTGTGCTGTGCAAAGCGCCTCCATTGCTTTGCGCATTCAGGATTTAAAATTCATAATTCAGAATTCCCTTGGCTTTACTCGACGAACTCCGCTGGCGCGGAATGCTGCACGATGCCATGCCCGGCACGGCCGAGCATCTGGCTGCTAATCAACCCATTACCGGCTACATCGGCTTCGACCCCACCGCAGCTTCCCTGCATATTGGCAATCTGGCCACGATCATGCTGCTGGTGCATCTGCAACGGGCCGGCCACCGGCCGGTGGCGCTCGTGGGTGGCGCGACGGGCATGATCGGCGACCCGTCGGGCAAATCGTCGGAGCGCAACTTGCTGGACGAAGAAACGTTGCGCCGCAACCAAGACGGCATTCGGCAGCAATTGGAGAAGTTTCTGGACTTCACGCCCGGCCCGACGGCGGCCGTGGTCGTGAACAATTACGACTGGTTTAAGGAGTTCGGCTTTCTGCAATTCCTGCGCGATGTAGGCAAGCACCTGACTGTCAATTATATGATGGCCAAGGACTCGGTAAAACGCCGCCTAGGCACTGCCGATAACGACGGCAGCGACGCGCCTGAGCAACGCGCGGAAGGGCTGTCGTTTACCGAATTCAGCTATCAGCTGCTGCAAGGCTACGATTTTCTGCACCTATACAAAACGCTCAACTGCACGCTGCAAATGGGCGGCTCCGATCAGTGGGGCAACATCACCACCGGCACCGAGCTGATCCGCCGGCTGGCGGGCAGCGAGGCCAAGGCCTACGCGCTCACATGCCCGCTGGTCACGAAGGCCGACGGCTCGAAATTCGGGAAATCGGAAAGCGGCAACGTGTGGCTCTCACCGGAGTTAACTTCGCCTTATCAGTTCTACCAATTCTGGCTGAATGCCACCGACGCCGATGCCCCGCGCCTGATTCGGGTGTTTACGCTGCTTTCGGAAGACGAAATTACGGCCCTCGAAACCGAGCACGCCCAGGCTCCGCACCTGCGCACCTTGCAAAAGGCGCTGGCCAAGGACGTAACCACGCGCGTACACTCGGCCGCCGAGTACGAAGCTGCGGTGGCGGCCTCCGAGATTCTGTTCGGCAAAGGCGATCTGGCCACGCTGCAAAGCCTAGACGAGAAAACGCTGCTTTCCGTTTTTGAAGGCGTACCGCAATTGCAGGTAACCCGCGCCCAAGCAGCCTCGCTGACCGCCGCCGACCTACTAAGCGAAGTGACTGATTATCAAATATTTAGCTCCAAGGGCGAAGCAAAGAAGATGATTCAGGGCGGCGGGGTAAGCCTCAACCGCCAGAAAGTATCCGGCGCCGACCAGCAAGTTGGGGAATTGCCGCTCGTGCTGGATAAGTACTTGGTAGCGCAAAAAGGCAAGAAGAATTACTACCTCATTGCCCTAACCTAAGGCGTTAGCCGTCGGTAAATGCAACTAAAAAGGGAGCCCGCAAGCGGGCTCCCTTTTCGTTTGTAATACAAAATGCAGCGTTGAGGCTGCATCTGATTACTTTTTCTTGGCTGTGCCAGTAGCTTTCTTGGCACCGCCAGCAGCAGCACCGGCCGCTTTCTTGGCACCACCAGCAGCACCGGCCGCTTTCTTGGTACCGCTAGCAGCCGCAGGAGCAGCACCACCAGCCGTATTTTTCATGTCCTGCACTTCCGTACGGATTTGCTGGGCCATGTTTTTCAACTCCTGCATGCCTTTGCGCACGCGAGTGCCGGCGGCCGAGTTGTTCTTGTCGTAGAACTTTTCGAAGTCACCTTCCAGCGACATTACGAGGTCCTTCAATTTGCCAAAATTACTCATTTTAGAGGGGTTTGTTTGGTGTGGAACAATGTGTTTGACCGGCTCTAATATACAGGGATTTCAAATACAAGCAATAGTTCAACTTTTTTTTCAAAAGCCCTTTCTGCGCTATTACGGGCAGTTTTTTGGCTAATTATTGCCTTCGTCTCTAGTTGCACCAGCCCACCTCATATAGCTAAAGTACAAAAACAAAACGCCGAAAGCATCTTTTGCTTCCGGCGTCTGGTAAGAGAAGATCCGTAATAGGCGGCGTTTAGGCCGGAACCTGCGTTTTTGAGTACAAGCCCTTGTCCAGCTTTTCAGCTACGGTCTCGAAAGCCACAATGGTTTCGCGTACGTCCTCGAGCGTGTGCGACGCCGTCGGGATCAAACGCAGCATAATCACGCCCTTTGGCACGACCGGATAAACCACGATTGAGCAGAAAATACCGTGATTCTCGCGCAAATCGAAGGTTATTTGGGTAGCATCGGGGATTTCGCCGTTGAGGAAAACCGGTGTCACAGGCGACTCGGTTGTCCCGATATTGAAGCCTTTTTCGCGCAGGCCACTTTGCAGGGCGCGCACCACCGTCCAGAGGTTTTCTTTCAATTCCGGCTTGGTACGCAGGAGCTCCAAACGCTTCAAAGCACCCACTACAAGCGGCATAGGCAGCGATTTTGCGAAAATTTGGCTACGCATATTGTAACGCAAATATTCAATTACGCTCTCGGGTCCGCCGACGAAGGCGCCGATGCTTGCCATCGACTTAGCAAACGTCGAAAAATATAGGTCAATGCCGTCCTGAACGCCTTGTTCTTCGCCTGTTCCGGCGCCTGTAGCACCCATTGTACCGAAGCCGTGGGCATCGTCAACGAACAAGCGGAACTCGTATTTTTCCTTCAGCGCGATCACGCCTTTCAGGTTGCCCATGTTGCCCGACATGCCAAACACTCCCTCCGTAATCACGAGGATACCGCCACCGGTTTCGTCGGTCATGCGCTTGGCGCGCTGCAGCTGCTTTTCGAGGCTCTCCATGTCGTTGTGCGGATACACAAAGCGCTTGCCCTGGTGCAACCGTACGCCGTCGATGATGCAGGCATGCGACTCGGCGTCGTACACGATCACGTCATGGCGATTCACGAGCGCATCGATGATGGATACCACGCCCTGGTAACCGAAGTTGAGCAGCAGCACATCCGGCTTCTTGATGAAATCGGCCAGCTCGGCTTCCAGTTGTTCGTGCAGGTTCGAGTTACCCGACATGATCCGGGCGCCCATCGGCATGGCCATGCCCCATTCGGCCGCCGCTTCGGCATCGGCCTTGCGCACTTCGGGGTGGTTGGCCAGCCCCAAATAGTTGTTCAGGCTCCAGGTGAGTACCTCTTTGCCACGGAAAATCATGCGGGGCTTAATCTCGCCTTCCAGCTTAGGGAAAGTAAAGTAGCCGTGTGCGTAGTGCGAGTGGCTGCCCAGCGGGCCGCGGTTAGAGGCAATCTTCTCGAAAAGATCCACGGGGGAATGATTTAAGTGTTGAAGAAACAGGCGGTTATGCAGCTGGCACACCCTACCTATGATGCTAAAGTTACAGGAAACCGCAAAAGTACGCCCTCATGGCTTGGCTTCCAACTTATTCGGCTTGCCGTATAAAACATCCGCAGTGCTTTTGGGAGCCGTTAGAATGGCGTTTCTTTGGGTAAATATCCGGGGTCGATCGGCAAAAAAAATTCCCTGCAAACCACCGACTGGCGCCCGCCAACCCACCACCCATGAAGAAAATCCGGAAATTGCTGGTCGCCAACCGCGGCGAAATTGCGTTGCGCGTGCTGCGTTCGGCCCACGAGATGGGCCTTGAAACCGTCGCGATCTTCAGCGAAGCCGACCGCAATGCCTTGCACGTGCGCTACGCCGACGAAGCCGTCTGCGTCGGCGGACCCCAATCGAGCGAAAGTTACCTGCGCGGCGACGTGATCCTGGACGTGTGCCGCCGCCTTGGCGTCGATGCCATTCATCCTGGCTACGGCTTCCTGTCCGAAAATGCCGGCTTTGCGCGCATGGTAAAAGAGGCCGGTTTGATCTTCGTCGGCCCGTCGCCCGAAGCTATGGAGCTGATGGGCTCGAAGCTGGCGGCCAAAGCAGCCGTGGCCAACTACAATATTCCGCTGGTGCCCGGCACCGAAGAAGCCATCACCGATGTGGCAGCGGCCAAGCGCATTGCGGGCGAGGTCGGTTTTCCCATCCTGATTAAAGCTTCCGCGGGCGGCGGCGGCAAAGGCATGCGGATCGTCAACCGCCAAGAGGAATTTGAAGAGCAAATGCAACTAGCTGTATCAGAAGCAGTTAGTGCATTCGGCGATGGATCCGTATTTATAGAGAAATACATCGGCTCGCCGCGCCACATCGAGATTCAGGTGTTGGGCGACGAGCACGGCAATATCGTGCACTTATTTGAGCGCGAGTGCTCGATTCAGCGTCGCCACCAGAAGGTAATCGAAGAAGCTCCGTCGTCGGTGCTCACGCCGGAGTTGCGCGAAGCCATGGGTCGCTGCGCCGTGGACGTGGCCCGCGCTTGCAACTACACCGGAGCCGGCACGGTCGAGTTCCTGCTCGACGAAAACAAGAATTTCTACTTCCTGGAGATGAACACGCGCCTCCAAGTAGAACACCCTGTAACGGAGCAAATTACGGGCCTTGACCTCGTGAAAGAGCAAATCAAGGTGGCACAGGGCGAGCCCCTTTCCTTTGCGCAGGAGGATTTGGCTATCAACGGCCATGCCCTAGAATTGCGGGTGTACGCCGAAGACCCGCAGAACAACTTCCTGCCCGACATCGGTACGCTCACGACTTACGTGCGACCGCAAGGCCCCGGCGTGCGCGTCGACGACGGCTTCGAGCAAGGCATGGACATTCCAATCTATTACGACCCAATGATTGCCAAGCTCGTCACCTTCGGAAAAGACCGCACGGAGGCCATCGAGCGCATGCTCCGCGCCATCGACGAGTACCAGATCACCGGCATCGAAACCACGCTGCCCTTCGGCCGCTACGTGCTCCAGCACCCGGCCTTCGTAAGCGGCAACTTCGACACCAATTTCATCCGCGACCACTTCACCCCCGCCGACCTCGCTCCTGCGCCCCTGGACGAAGCCACCAGCAAACTAGTTGCAGTGCTCGGCGCCATGCTGCTGGAAACGAAAAAGCTCCCGGTAGCGTCCGCTACAACTGAATCGGTTGCGCCGGAATCAAAGTGGCGACGCAACCGATTGGGAACGAGATAAAGACCCTTTAATGAAAAAAGCCCGGCCTTAAGGCCGGGCTTTTTGCTTGTGGCACCTGCTCGTTCATCAACTAGTAATTGTGCATGGCTCATCCAACGAATGGCTTACAATTGTGTGAGCTTTCCTTTGGAAAAGCCCACACAATTGGAGACAGCTTGGTATATGTCCAGTAATGAAGTCTACCGTGCCTATATCAAATCAGACAAATCACGCACGCCGATCATGCGCTCGCGGGTGAAGCCCTCGCCGAATTCTACGCCGATGAGGTGGCCCATTTCGCGGCCGCGGGCTTCGAGGAAATTCTGAAAGCCGGGCGTCGTCAGGTAGGTGTTTGGCTCTTTGCCGTCGATGTTGAAGAACTGCGACTGAAACGCTTCAATCGAAGCCTTTTTCTTATCCCAATACGCCGAAACATCGACTACAAAGTCGGGCATGATGAGGCGATCCTGAATGTAATGGTAGACGTACTTGGGGCGCCACGCGACCTGGGGCTGGCCGGCGGCATCGAGCGTTTCAATCATGCGCAGGCCCGCCAGAAAGCACGCTTCTGAGGTGAGCTGGGCACCGCGGCCGTGGTCGGGGTGGCGGTCGTGGATGGCGTTGGAGAGCACGATATCCGGCTGAAACCGGCGCAACGCCGCAATGATAGGCAGCTGGTGCTCACGGTCGTTTTGGAAAAAGCCGTCGGGCAGCCCTAGGTTTTCGCGCACGTGCACGCCCAGTATGTTGGCCGCAGCTTCCGCTTCCGCTGCCCGAATTTCCGGCGTGCCCCGGGTGCCCAACTCACCCCGCGTCAGGTCCAGAATGCCCACTTTCTTGCCTTGGGCTACGGCGGCGGCCAACGTACCGCCGCAGGTCATTTCGACGTCGTCGGGGTGCGCGGCAATGGCCAGAATATCGAGTTTCATAGGTTCAGCAAGCAAGAAGCCTCAATCATAAGTAATTGATTACTAATTACTTATGATTGAGGCTTGGTTAAAGCTAAATTATTTGATTCGTAGTGCACGTCCCGGCCGCAAGGTTGAGGTGCTGCCGTTCAGGCGCTTCAGCTGCCCAACCGACACGCCGTATTTTTCCGCGATTTCGGAAAGCGTGTCGCCGCTGCGAATGCGGTGCGTTACTACCCGGCGGGCCGCCGATGGTTTGCTGGGATGGCTGCGGGCGGCGGCTTTGGCGCGTAAGGCTTGGCTGTAATAGCTAAAAAGTGCCGACGTGATCTGAAAATTGTCTTTCCAGAGTTTGTAATCCGGGAAGTCGTACATCTTCTCAGGATCGATGGGATTGCCTTCGTAGCGTACCTCGAAGTGCAAATGCGAGCCCGTGCTGCGGCCCGTGCTGCCGCCGTACCCGATCAACTGGCCCGCCTTCACGAAGGTACCGGGCGTGACCAAGGCTTTCTGCAGATGGCCATACAAAGTTTCAATGCCGTTGTAGTGCCTGACCAACAGATAGTTGCCGTAGCCCGAGCCGTCCCATTTCGAAATGCGCACTACGCCGTCGAAGGCAGCTTTTACCGAGTCGCCGGTTTCCAGGTCGAGGTCGTCGCCGTAGTGCCAACGGTATCCGCGAAAGCCAAAATCCGAGGTGATGGGCGTGCTGTTAAGCGGCATCTTGGCAAAGCGCTTACGCTGTGGATCGGTCAGTTGCAGGCTCAGCGTATCGCGCAGGCGCCGCCCATCCACACGATACGGGTTGATGTTGTGCGTGTCCCAAATCGAATAGTAGCCCGCTACCTGAATCCAAGAGCTGTCGATTAGCACTTGTTCCGCCATCTCCACAATCTGCTGGCCACCTTCGTTGAGCGTGGTCGTATCCTCACTCACGATGGACAGCTTTTTGGCCGGATTGAAGAAAATGGACTTCGACGCGTCGGAGTTGTCGTCGGGCAATTCCTCGGTTTCAATCAGCACCGTCGTATCTGGCCGGACATACCGAATGGATGGTGATTTGATGCGGAAGAAATCTTTCCGCTTGCGGGCATCACCGGACTTGGCCTTCGTCTGGGGCGCTTTGCGCTGTTGTGCCAGTACGCGCCCAGGCGCCAACGACAGCACCAGCAGCACGAACGGCACCAGCCAATATTTCACGAATTTCAGCAAGGACAATAGATGTTGAGGAGCCGCGCTTCAGCTTGATGACGCGGCAAGGTAACCAACGAAACGAGAAAGGTACGGCAGCTAGTGCACACAGGCCACCGTACGCTGTCTTCTCGCTCGGGATAAATTTTTGTGCTTAATGGTCGCCTAACGCGGCCAAGTAACGCTCTGCGTCGAGGGCAGCCATGCAGCCGCTACCCGCTGCCGTCACGGCTTGGCGATACGTGTAATCCTGCACGTCGCCGCAGGCAAACACGCCATCGACGTTGGTCTTGGCCGAGCCTGGAATAGTCTTCAGGTAGCCCTGCTCGTCGTGGTGCAGATAGGGCTGGAAAATCTTGGAATTGGGCTCATGACCAATAGCCACGAAAAAGCCTTTGATCGGAATCTCGCGGGTTTCGTGCGTCAGAATATTCTTCACTCGAACCGCTTCCACGCCATCCTGGCCCAAAATTTCATCTGTGGCCGTGTTCCAAAGCACTTCGATCTTGGGGTTGTCAACGACGCGTTTCTGCATGATTTTCGAAGCCCGCATCTCCCCTTTGCGCACTAGCATGTACACTTTGTTGCACAAGTTGGCCAGATACGTGGCTTCTTCCGCGGCTGTGTCGCCGGCGCCTACAATGGCCACATCCTGACCGCGGTAGAAGAACCCATCGCAAACGGCGCAGGCCGAAACGCCCATGCCGTTCAGGCGGGCCTCCGACTCGATTCCGAGCCATTTGGCCGAAGCACCAGTGGCAATAATCACGGCATCCGCCGTAATTTCTTTGTTTTCGTCGATTGTAACGCGGTGTGGATGGCCGGAGAAGTCAACAGCTGTTGCCAAGCCATAACGGATATCGGTACCGAAGCGCTCGGCTTGCTTTTTCAAATCTTCCATCATCTCCGGGCCCATTACGCCATCCGGGTAGCCCGGAAAGTTTTCGACGTCGTTGGTGATGGTCAGTTGGCCGCCGGGTTGCAGGCCTTGGTACATTACAGGTTTGAGGTTGGCACGAGCGGCATAAATAGCTGCTGTATAACCAGCTGGCCCTGAGCCAATTATCAAACAATGAACGTGTTCAGTGGTCGTATTCATTTGCTACTAAAAGCAGGTTGAGTGGGCAAAGGTACGCCGCGGCTCCGCAGTCGCGGACTAAGCAGCAGTACATAAAAGAAAAACCCCAACTGCTGGGCTGGGGTTTTTAAAGCGAGGGAGTAAAAATTTATCCCAGGTAAGGCTTCAGGGCTTTCGAGCGCGACGTGTGGCGCAGACGACGGATGGCTTTCTCCTTGATCTGGCGTACGCGCTCACGCGTCAGGTTGAACTTCTCCCCGATTTCTTCGAGGGTCAGCGAATGCTCGCCGTTCAGGCCGAAGTACAGTGTAATTACGTCTGCTTCACGCTTGGTGAGCGTAGAGAGTGCACGTTGTACTTCTTTGCGCAGCGAATCGTTCATCAAGCCCGTGTCGGGGCTTTCTTCATCTTCGTTTTCGAGCACGTCGAGCAGGCGGTTTTCTTCGCCTTGCACAAACGGCGCATCCACAGATACGTGGCGGCCCGAAATCTTCAGCGTATCAACGACTTCGGAAGTCGTCAGTTCCAATACCTCGGCAATTTCTTCGGGTGAAGGTTCACGCTCGAATTTTTGCTCCAGTTCGGAAAACGACTTGGAAATTTTATTTAAAGAGCCTACCCGGTTCAGCGGCAAACGCACAATACGCGACTGCTCAGCCAAAGCCTGCAGAATGGACTGGCGAATCCACCAAACGGCGTAGGAAATGAACTTGAAACCACGGGTTTCATCGAAGCGCTTAGCTGCTTTGATCAGACCCAGGTTACCTTCATTGATCAGGTCACCGAGCGAAAGACCTTGGTTTTGGTACTGCTTGGCCACCGACACTACAAAGCGAAGGTTGGCTTTGGTCAGTTTCTCCAGAGCTTGCTGGTCACCCTCTTTAATGCGCTGCGCCAGCGTTACCTCCTCGTCGGGAGTGAGCAGATCGACCTTGCCGATTTCCTGGAGGTATTTATCCAGCGATTGGCTTTCGCGGTTGGTGATCTGCTTGCTGATTTTAAGCTGTCTCATTGCGGGCGCGGAAAGAAATTGTTTTGAATCAAATTTAACATCGGTATTCCACCTATACGCGGGTACTAATCGTGAGCAACGTTTTAGTACCCGCGAAAGTTCGGCTAGTTGCTACTGGGCTTCGCCATTAGCCTGGGCCTTTTCAGGCTTCGGAAGCAGTGCCTTGCGCGAGAGACGGTACTTGCCCGTCTTCTTGTCAATGTCGAGCAGCTTAACGTCAATATCCTGGCCTACTTCGAGCACGCCTTCTAGCGTGGCAAGACGCTCGTGGGCTACTTCCGAAATGTGCAGCAGGCCGTCTTTGCCCGGCATGATTTCTACGAAAGCGCCGTAAGGCTGGATGCTGCGCACTTTGCCTTTGTAGGTTTCGCCTACTTCGGGCTGAGCTGCAATAGCCCGGATGCGGCCAATGGCCGCTTCCATATCGTCTTGGTTGGAAGCGAAAATGCTTACGTGGCCTTTTTCGTCTTTCTCCTCGATGATAACCGTAGCGTTGGTATCCTTCTGAATCTGCTGAATGACTTTACCGCCTGGCCCAATTACCGCACCGATGAACTCTTTGTCAATCAGCATTTTATGCGAACGAGGCGTATGCGGCTTCAGCTCGGCAGCGGGCGCCGAGATGGTCTTGGCCATTTCACCTAAGATGTGCAACCGGCCCTCACGGGCTTGGTGCAGCGCGGCCGTCATGATTTCGTTGCTCAAGCCCTGGATTTTGATATCCATCTGGCAAGCCACAATGCCTTTTTCCGTGCCGGTTACTTTAAAGTCCATATCACCGAGGTGATCCTCATCGCCCAGAATGTCTGAAAGCACAGCGTAATCGCCGGTTTCTTTGTCCTGCACAAGGCCCATGGCAATACCCGAAACGGCCGCCCGCACTTTAATGCCCGCGTCCATCAGCGCCAGCGAACCCGCGCAAACCGTCGCCATCGATGACGAGCCATTCGATTCCAGAATGTCCGAAACTACGCGAATGGTGTAAGGGTTTTCATCTTCCGAAGGCAATACCTTCTTCAGCGAACGCATGGCCAAGTTGCCGTGACCAATTTCCCGGCGGCCGGGGCCGCGGTTAGGCTTCACTTCGCCGGTCGAGAAGGCCGGGAAGTTGTAGTGCAGCATGAATTTGTTATACCCCGATTGCATAGCCGTATCGATGATTTGCTCATCGAGTTTGGTACCCAGCGCTACGGTAGTCAACGATTGGGTTTCGCCGCGGGTAAACAAAGCCGAGCCATGAGCTCCGGGCAAGTAGTTCACTTCACTCCAGATCGGACGAATTTGCGTTAGCGCGCGGCCGTCGAGGCGCGTGCGCTCTTTGATCATCATGTCGCGGATGGCCTTCTTTTCAGCGGAAGCGTAGTAGCGACCAAACATTTTCATGTCCAGCTCAGGCTGCTCTTCCAACAGCTTCTCCGTCAGTGACTTCTTCACAGCGCCGAAAGCATCCTTACGACCTGACTTGCTGGTGTTGCCAGATTTGGCAATCTCGTATGCCTGCTGATACACCTCATCGAGAACGCGCTTTTTCAGCTCTTCGTTTTCTTCGTACTTCGGATACTCGCGCTTTACGTGCGATTTCTCCACGGCAGCGGCCAGCTCTTGCTGTACGCGTACTTGCTCTTTAATGGCTTCATGAGCGTAGGCAATGGCTTCCACCATTTCCTCTTCGCTCACTTCGTTCATCTCGCCTTCCACCATAGCCACCGAATCGGCAGTAGCACCTACGATCAGGTCGATGTCGGCGCGGGCAATGTCAACGGTCAGGGGGTTAATTTGCAGCTTGCCGTCGATACGGGCTACGCGTACTTCCGAAATCGGGCCGGCAAAAGGAATGTCCGAAACCGAAAGGGCAGCCGAAGCAGCCAGGGCTGCCAACGCATCGGGCTGAACGGCTTTGTCGGCCGAGATCAGCGTGATCATCACTTGTACTTCGTAGTGATAATCCTTAGGGAACATCGGCCGCAAAATGCGGTCTACAAGACGAGAAACCAAGATTTCGTAGTCCGACAGGCGGCCTTCGCGGCGCTGAAACGAACCGGGAATATTACCGGCACCTCCAAATTTCTCCTGATAATCGACTGACAGCGGCAGGAAGTCAACCTCACCGCGAGCGCTGGGCTGCGACACGACTGTAGCCAGCAGCATGGCATCGCCAAGGCGTACGACTACGGCGCCGTCGGCGAATTTGGCCAGCTTGCCGGTTTCGATCGTGATTTGCCGGCCATCGGGCAGCGTAATAGATTTGGTAACAGCGTTGTAATTGGGCATCTTCTAGGGGTTGCTTGAAAAAGCGACAGCGGGCGAGCAGCCAAAAAAACAGTGCCCTACGACACTGCTTTGCTCATGTACTTCTGAAGGATAAACAACGGAACAGGCCTAAAAAGTGACCGAACCGAATAAAAAAAGAGTAGGGAACCCTTAACGAAGGGCTCCCTACTCTCGTGGGGTGGGTTACTTGCGGATGCCCAACTCCTTAATAATTGCACGGTAGCGGTTGATCTCGCGGTGCTGCAGGTAATCCAACAGGCGGCGACGCTTACCAACAAGCTTCAACAAGCCCAGACGGGTCGAGAAGTCCTTCTTGTTTTCTTTCAGGTGCTCAGTGAGGTGGTTGATGCGGTGCGTGAAGAGCGCAATTTGCGATTCAGCAGAACCCGTATCGGTTGCAGTTTTCTGCAGGCTGTTCTTTTCGAAAATAGCCTGTTTTACTTCGGTAGTGAGTTTCATCGGCAGATAGGTTTCCCCGTCTTGGATTAAATGTGAAAAAATATGGCCCGCATTTCGGGTTGGCCGCAAAGGTAAGGAATTTCGCCGTTGGTTGTTAGCCAATAGCCCTTAGTTTAAGAGTATAAGCCGGCAAAAATAATGCAAATAGTGGCTAAACCCCATCGTTAGGAAGAACGCTGGTACCCGCGAAACGGCCAGCGAATTTTAGCCGGCAGACGGCGCCAGAAATCCACTTCCAACAACCCTGAGTCGTGACGAGCTTGATACAGAAAGAACAAGCCCATCGGGAGCAGAATTGCATTGGCCATCCACATGCTTAGGCCTACGGGCATAATCGTTTCGCGCCCCCATTTCTCGCCCAGAATGGAGATGACGTAGTAGACAATGAAAAAGGTAATAGCGATCAGAATGGGAACGCCCAGCCCGCCTTTCTTGATAATGGAGCCTAAGGGTGCTCCGATCAAAAACATCAGCAAAATCGCCGCCGATTGCGTGTATTTACGATATATCTCGATGCGATAACCAGCAGTGTCTTTGGCTAATGTCGTGAGGCGCTCGGTATTGCTGCTGGCAAAAGCGCGCACGTTGCGGGCCCGGTTCAGGGCCTGCTCGACGTACCCGGCCTGAGGCGGCGGCAATTTTTTGGTGTGTACCTTCCACCCTGCAACGCGTCGGTTGGCGGCTGCGCCGGTCGTATCAAACCGCACGTAAGTGTAGTACGGATTCAACTGCATGATCATCTGCTTGCGCTCGATCATCAGGCGGTTGTGCAGCGAGTCGCTGTAGGCGTGCAACTCGGGGATGTTTTTCATCATTTTGTTTTCGGTAAACAGTTCCTTCTTCGTCCGGTTGAGGTCGAAGGAAGCCAGCGAAAACGTGATCATGTTGCGGTCAAATGCTTGCCGAACAAAAGTAGCCCCAGCTCGGTCACGAGCGTCGGGTTGCTCCACGTAGGTTTTGCCCCGATACAACTCTAAGCTAAGGTATTGTCCATCAAAGCGGGTAAACATCCGCCCCGAATCGGCCAGAATGACACGGGCGTTGCCGCTGCCCTGGGTATGGTCGTAAATCATTACGCCCATCAGAATGTCGCCATCGTCGCCCAGCTTTTTATTCACTTTAATGGTGTATCCCGGAATGCCGTTGTAGAAAACGCCCTCCCGGATATCCAAGGCCAGCTTCTGTTGCCGCAAATCCCATAACAGGCTGTAGGCGTTGAGGTTAGCAATGGGCACAATGGTGTTATTAAACCAAAATGCCCCCAGTGACAACACCACGCTCACCAGCATGACCGGACGCAAGATCCGCGTCAGGGAAATGCCGGATGTTTTGATCGCCGTTAATTCGTGGTGCTCTCCGAGCGTGCCGTAAGTCATCAGCGACGACAGCAATACGGCCAGCGGCAGCGATATCGGGATCATCAGCACGCTGAAGTAAAACAACAACTGGCCTATCACGCTCATACCCAAGTCTTTACCTACCAAGTCATCGAGATACTTGAGCATGTACTGGGTCAGCAGAATAAATTCTACTACCGCAAACGTGAGCAGAAAAGGTCCCGCGAAGGCCTTTAGAATCAGTTTATCGAGTTTTTTCATGGTGGTTCAGCGCAAGCCCTACTAACGGCTGTAGCCGAGAAAAAGTAAGGAGCGAAAGTAAAACGAAGGTAAGACTCGTTTCGCTCCCGCTCCCGCCAAATTGTAGTGTAGAAATTTACCCCCCCACTTGCTCGCGTAGTTTCTGGATGAGGCTTTCCCACATTTCCTGCAGCTCTTCGTCGTCGGTTTCTTCCGAGTAGTCAACTATACGCAGGTACACTTCCTGAGTCAGCTGCGACTCTTCTAAGGAGAAGTCCAGGTAATTGGCATCGGGCATGGGTCGCTTGTTGTGGTCCAGAAACACGAAGCGTACCGACCGGTTGGTACGATGCGAGTTCATCTCCGCAAAATGACTTTGGTTGTCCCAGATGAAATTGTAACGATGATCCTCGTCGATGCGTACGTCCTGACAAAACCACTGCGACAAGCCGGAAGCAGAAGCTAGATAAGGATAGAGAATCTTGGGCGACGCGTTTACAGGGTATTCTACCGTAAAGCGATGTTTAGAACGAGTTGCAGAAAGCGGCATAGGTAATAATTAGGTAAGAGCGGAAAGGCGTCCTCAAAAGGATAGATAGGAGCCAATATACACGGGATTTTTTTTGCGCAAGGGTTGCGCTGCATCAAATCTTGTGCCTACCTTTGCGGCACCAAAAACCCGGCGGGGTAGCTCAGTTGGTTAGAGCACAGGATTCATAACCCTGAGGTCACGAGTTCAACTCTCGTCCCCGCTACAAGAAAAGGCCTTCCAGCAACAGGGAGGCCTTTTCTGTTTTCGACAATGTGCGTTTTTGAGCCAATTATGATCCCTAAGCTGTACATTGTTGCGCTGTCAGCAGGCTTGGGGTAAGTGCCATGAGACGTAGGCATGCCGTTGTAAGCTTGCGAAGAAGCAAGTGATCAAACAAGGGGTGTGCGCCCCGATTTACGCTAGCGAATAGAAACCGTATGCGCCTGCACAGTGCGACGTAAGCTGTTGAAAAACTGTGCCCTCTCCTTTTCGCCGGTGCCGCTAATAAGGGTCGATTTTTTCATGAGGTTCTCCAAGTTGGAAAACATGAAGTCATTGAAGCCTTTGTCGGCGGTGCCTACAAAGTAGAGTACGCTATGGTTGAGAAACGTCAGGCGAGTTGGGCCCAAATCGGCAGCGAAGGTGTTGTCGCCCAGGATTAACTCATTGACAAACAAGCGATACGCTGGCCCGGGCGAAGTCGGCCCTTTGCCCAGAATAAACTTAGCACCAAGCTCGGCCTGCGCTTCGATGTAGTCGATGAGTTCGGCCACCTTTTCGTAGAGCAGGGCTACGTCATCGTCGGAAGCAAATGCGCCGTAGTCCCTGAAAAAGGTAATCTGGCGCAAGGTGCTGTTCAGGCTTTCCGCGTTCCATATTTCAGTGGTGGGCACTTTATTATATAGCCGGATGATGCGCTGACTGATCGCGTGCAAAGGTCGATAGCGCTCGTCGCCGATCCTGAACTTCACCCCTTTCAACTTCTCGTCGTGGAGAATGGACTTCATCCAGAAGTAGAACTTAAACTCGGCTAATTCCGGAATCTGGAAGTGATAGAAAAGCGGTATATCCTTGATTAAGAAATAGATATGCGCAGCAGGAAAGCTATTGATCAGCACAAGCTGTTTTTCTACGTCCAGCATCCAGCGCTCCATGCGGTTTTCGGGCTGCATGTCGGGGCGGCCCGTGAACAGGAGCCACTCGGTTTGGGGAAACAGAAATTGATCGATGGATACCTTGAAGTGGGAGCCGATTTTCTGCACTTCCGTCAAGTCGATGGGCTTTTCGCCTCGGATTCGCCGGTACGCACTGTCGGTACTGATGTCCAGCACGTCGGCCACTTCCTCCACTAAGGATTGGTGAGGCAACAACTTGACTTTGAGGTGCTGGAAAAATTGCACTTGCGCGTTGGGAGCGTCCATATGAAAGGCGAGTAGCAGGTATTGCTACACTTTTTCAAGAGTTAGTAAAAATTGCAATTATTTCAAAACCAAGGTCTTGGCCTAGCACCTAATTACTTACGCGCTGTCTGTTGTAGGCTGCGCAACGCAGGATTAGCAGCAATAAAAAAATGACTCCGCAGAGGTCGATTAGTTCCCTCTTACCGCGGGCGGTACCTTTTCATAGCTAGTCCATCGATGATTCCCCTGGCCTTTCCTTTAGCCCGTCACGGGGCTGTGCTGGCCGCAAGCACGATGCAGTACGGCAGATTTTTGCTTCCACCAACTCAACCCACGGATATGGATAGGATCAGATTTCAGCCGGAGCCGGCCAACGGATTTTACAACACGCTCAAGTGCCGCGTGAATGCCCATTTTGAGCAGCAGGCGCTGCCCCGATATGCTACGGCCGGAGCCGTGGGAAAAGCCATACTGTTTGCGGGATTGTTTGCGGCCAGCTACGCAACGCTCCTGCTCGTAGCAATGCCCTTAGGGCCGTTTTTGCTGCTGTGGTTTGCGATGGGTGTGTTCATCATTCTGGCCGCCATGAGCATTGTGCACGATGCCGCCCACGGCGTGTTTTCGGCCCGGCCCTGGGTTAATATGGTCCTGCTGCGGTTTGCCAACTTGGTCGGCGGCGACGGCTATATGTACAAATACAAACACACCGTATCGCACCACGCCTACACCAACATTCAGGGCTTGGACATCGACTTGGAGCAAAGCACCATGGTGCGCGTGACGCCCTTCACCGCCTCCCGGTCGGAGCACCAGTACCAACACCGCTACATGCGGGTGCTGTACCCGTTTTATATCCTGTTTTGGGTCTTGTTCCGGGATTTCAAATACTACCAGCGCGAAAAAATCGGGCCGGTCACGGCGCACCATCCGGTCGTGCAGTGGGTGACGCTGTTCGCTACCAAAGCGTTTTACTTTTTCTACATGCTCGTGGTGCCGGCCTTGGTGCTACCCGTCGCGTTCTGGCAGATCGCCGCAGGGTTTGTGTGCATGCACCTGGGCTCGGGCGTAGTGGCCATGTTTGCGCTGCTGGCCAACCATGCCGTCGAAGACTCCGTGTTTGTGGTGCCCGACCCCGATGGACGCATCCATTGTAGCTGGGGCGAGCACCAGCTGCGCACCACCGACGATTACAGCCCTGATTCACAAATAATTAGCTTTTTGTTCAGTGGCCTCAACCACCACGTAGCGCACCATCTATTTCCGCGCTACTGCCACGTCCATTATCCGGCCATCACCAAGATTGTGCGGGCCACTGCCGAGGAGTTCGGCTTGCGGTACCGCTACAATTCTTTGTTTGGGGCACTTAGCTCACATTTCCGGTTGCTCAAGAAGATGAGCACGGCCCGCAGATAGCTCAGTAAATCAAACAACCCTTTGACCACACACAGTCATGGAAGACGAAGGAGAGATGGTATTGGCCGTGGTAGCTTTTGCCCTCGCGCGTTATGCGCTGCTGGCGGGCCTGAGTTACGCTTTGTGCTACCGGCCGGGTCTCCAATCCCTACAACGATTTAAGATTCAGCCCAAACAGCCTTCGGCCCGCCACATTCAGCACGAACTGCTGTATTCCAGTTCGACGGCCTGCATCTTTTCCTTGCTCGGAGTGGTGGTATACTGGCTATTTACCCACGGGTACACTACACTATATACCGATATTGCCCTACAGGGCTGGGCCTACTTCGGCGCTTCGTTCCTGCTGGTTCTGGTTTTTCACGATGCGTATTTTTATTGGTCGCATCGGTTGCTGCATACCCGGTGGCTGTATCGACACGTCCACATTGTTCATCATCACTCCACCAACCCCACCCCCTGGGCGGCCTACTCCTTTCACCCCGTTGAGGCGCTGCTGGAGGGCGCCGTTGTGTTTCCTATAATCCTGATTTTGCCCGTGCATGTGTATGTTTTTGGCTGCTTTCTCGTGCTCGTGCTGGCCGCCAATATTGTAGGGCATCTTGGGTATGAGTTTCTGCCGGAAAGAGTGCGGCGCAGCCTGCTGGGCAAGCACCTGACCTGCTCCACGCACCACAACTTACACCACCAGCTATTCAATAAGAACTACGGCTACTATTTCACGCACTGGGATATATGGATGAAGACTGCGCAGGACAAACGTCCCCGTAAGCGCTAGCCGGGCAGAAACCCAGTATAACCATGCAATTATTTGATTATCAATTGTTTATACAAAAATATATACTTGTATAGGGATAAAACCGTAGACACGATCGACCCCAACCCTGCATGCGCTAATGGTAGCCTCCGAAGATCAAACCCAACGAGAGAAGGAAAAGCAGCTTGCTGCCGCGACCGCGTTACGCTGGATACGCGATGGTATGCTCTTAGGATTGGGCAGCGGCAGTACGGCCGCTTATTTTATCAACTCCTTAGGGGAAGCCGTGCGCAACGGCCAGTTACAGGTGCAGGCCACTGCCACATCACACGCCAGCGACGCCTTGGCCCGCAAGGCCGGCATTGCCATGCTCGAGCCCCGCCGTGGGTTGCGCTTCGATCTGACCGTGGACGGCGCCGACGAGCTCGACCCGCAATTGCGGCTCATAAAAGGCGGCGGCGGTGCTTTGCTGCGTGAAAAAATTATAGCAACTGCTTCCGATGCCCTGCTCATCATCGCCGATTCGTCCAAAGCAGTGCCGCAGTTGGGCCGCTTTCCGCTACCGCTGGAAATAGTGCCGTTCGCGCTGCCTTGGGTGCTGGACGCCGTGGACGCACTTGGTGGGGCTCCAGTCCTGCGCACCGATCCGAACGATGCGCAGACGGCCGTGCAGTCAGACCAAGGCAACCTCTTAGTTGACTGCCATTTCAACGCGCTCCCTGACCCTGCGCAGCTTGCCGAACACCTGCAACGCATCCCCGGCATTGTAGAGCACGGCCTGTTTTTGGGTTTGGCGCGCGCCGCGGTCGTAGCCCGCGAAGAAGGCGTAATGTTGCTGCGCCCCGGCCTCGAGCCTGTCCCCGCCGCCTCGGTTTCTGAACTTCTCTAAAAATTCAAGTTCGCTTTAATGCCCGAAGAGCTGAATACTGAACGGAAGAAAAGTATTAACTCGGCCTTTCCTTTTAACCCAACCTTCCAAGCATTTCTATGCATTATCTGCCGGCTCCCTCCCGCTACCACGACATGATCTATCGCCGTTGCGGCCGCAGCGGCCTCAAGCTACCCGCCGTGTCTTTGGGGCTGTGGCATAATTTCGGAGACGTAGACCAGCTAGCGAACTTCCGTGCGATTCTGCACCGCGCCTTCGACAGCGGCATCACTCATTTCGACTTAGCCAACAATTACGGCCCTCCGCCCGGCTCGGCAGAAACGAACTTTGGGCGCATTCTGCGCGAAGATTTTCGAGGCTACCGTGATGAGCTGATCATTTCTTCCAAAGCGGGCTACACAATGTGGGACGGCCCCTATGGGGACTGGGGCTCGAAGAAATACTTGGTTTCCAGCCTTGATCAGAGCCTACGGCGCATGCGGCTCGATTACGTGGACATCTTTTATCACCACCGCCCCGACCCCGACACGCCGCTAGAAGAAACCATGTCGGCGCTTGACCTAATGGTCAGGCAAGGCAAAGCCTTATATGTTGGCATTTCAAATTACCCGGCAGAGCAGGCCGCAGAGGCCATCCGGTTGCTGCGCGAACTGGGCACACCTTGCCTAATTCACCAGCCCAAGTACTCCGTATTCGAACGTTGGGTAGAAAATGGCCTTCTGGATGTACTGGATCAACAAGGTGTCGGCTGCATTCCGTTTTCTCCTTTGGCCCAAGGATTACTCACAAACAAGTATTTGGGCAGCATCCCTGCCGACTCACGGGTGGCAAAAGGCGTAGGCTTTCTGCAAGAAAATCAGCTCACCCCCGAACGGCTCGGCCAGATCAGCCGGCTGAATGACTTGGCTCTAACGCGCAACCAAAGCTTGGCCCAAATGGCACTGGCCTGGATTCTAAAAGACGAGCGCATTACCTCGGTACTCATCGGTGCTAGCAAGCCCGAACAACTCACGGACTCCTTAGGTTGCCTAGCCAATATTAAATTTAGCGCCGAAGAACTAGCCGCGATCGACAAAGAATCAGGAAAATAGCGCACCAATCGGTACCTTCTCAGCAAGAAATATCTAGTAAAACAAAAAGCCCACTTCTTTCGAAGTGGGCTTTTTTACTTTTTTTTAAGAGAAAATCTATTTGATTTTCTCTACAATGCCTTTGAAAGCAGCAGGATGGTTCATGGCCAAATCGGCAAGCACCTTACGGTTCAGATCGATTCCGGCTTTCTTTAAGCCGCCCATGAACTGCGAATATGACAGACCGTGCTCGCGAGCACCTGCGTTGATACGCTGAATCCACAAAGCACGGAACTCACGCTTCTTGGTCTTGCGGTCGCGGTACGCATAGAGAAGGCCTTTCTCAACTGCGTTTTTGGCAACGGTCCAAACGTTCTTGCGACGGCCGAAATAGCCTTTCGCCAGACGCATTACTTTCTTCCGACGGTGGCGCGAAGCCACATGGTTTACACTTCTTGGCATAACCTACTTTTTTTTGGCGGCTGGCGACTCCCTTTCTCGGAAGTCTTACAAAACCGGACGCCGGGTTTAAAATTTACTTACCACTTGCTGATTAGATGTTCAGCATGTCCTTCACGCGCGACATGTCGGCCGTGCTTACCAAGGTTACGTGCGTCAGGTTGCGCTTTTGCTTGGTGCCTTTTTTCGTGAGGATGTGGCTTTTGAAGGCGTGCTTCCGCTTCACCTTGCCCGAGCCGGTGAGCGTAAAACGCTTCTTAGCACCGGATTTCGTCTTTACTTTTGGCATTGGAATATGTATTGGAGAAATGAAATGCTGGTTTGGGCCATCAAAACTTCCGCATGTAACTACTTCTATATCAAGTAGTTACAAAAGATGGCTACGATGACTCTTTGCCCTCTTTGCTAGCGCCGACCGGTACTTCCTTGGGAGCCGCAGACTTGGGTTTGGCAACCACAACGGCCTTTGGAGCTAGGTACAGGAACATGCGTTTGCCTTCGAGCTTGGGCAACTGCTCAACTTTGGCCAGATCTTCTAGCGCCTGCGCAAACTTGAGCAGCAGAATCTCACCGCGCTCTTTGAACACGATCGAACGGCCTACAAAGTGCACATACGCTTTGATCTTGGCGCCTTCTTTCAGGAATTCCTGCGCGTGCTTGAGCTTGAAAGCAAAGTCGTGGTCATCTGTATTAGGTCCGAAGCGGATCTCTTTGATGATGACTTTGGTTTGCTTGGCTTTCAGTTCGCGGGTTTTCTTCTTCTGCTCGTACTTAAATTTCGAGTAGTCGATGACGCGGCAAACGGGCGGTACGGCGGTAGGAGAAATCTCGACGAGATCGAGGTTTTGCTCCTGCGCCATACGACGAGCTTGTTCGACTGGATAAATGCCCTGTTCGATGTTTTCACCGACGAGGCGCACTTCGCGAGCCGTGATCTTCTGGTTGATTTTGAACGGCTCCTCCACCTGAGCACGGGGGATGTAGCGGCGATTCGGGGTTGCTATGAGTTGGTCCTCCTTCTGAAAGGTGAGAAAAAGTCAATTTTCCGGGATTTCCCATGTGAGGCGGACCTCACGAGGGCTATCAGCGGGCAAATATCCTGTATTTTTTTGGAATCTAAAAAAGTAGCTATATAAAATCCCCTATCTGCTTGCGGCCATCGGGGATGTAGCAACTTAGGCTTGAACGGACCTTGAAGACAATTATCACGTCGACATTGTTCAAATCATCGTCCAAGCCTAAGTGCTGAACACCTTTATTTTGCTTCCATCATCTCGGCTACCTGAGCCTGGAAGCTGCGGATAAAGGCCTCAATAGGCATGCTGCCTAAGTCGCCCTCCCCGTGCTTGCGCACAGCTACGATGCCGTTTTCCTGTTCTTTTTCGCCTACGATGAGCATATAAGGTACCTTCGCTACTTCGGCATCCCGAATTTTGCGGCCAATCTTCTCGTCGCGATTGTCGAGTGAACCCCGTAATTCAGCCTGCACAAGTCGGTCGTATACTTGCTGGGCATAGTCTTGGTACTTCTCCGAAATGGGAAGCACAGCAAACTGCTCAGGCGACAGCCATAGAGGGAAATTACCAGCGCAGTGCTCGATCAGAACTGCCACAAAGCGCTCCAGCGAGCCAAACGGGGCACGGTGGATCATAACGGGCCGCTGACGCGAGTTGTCGGGAGCTACATATTCCAGCTCGAAGCGTTCGGGCAGGTTGTAATCTACCTGAATTGTGCCGAGCTGCCACTTCCGCCCCAAAGCATCGCGAACCATGAAGTCGAGCTTCGGACCATAGAAAGCGGCTTCGCCCAACTCGGTTACGGTGGTGAGTCCTTTCTCGGCAGCGGCTTCCTGAATAGCAGCTTCGGCACGGGCCCAGTTTTCATCCGAGCCGATGTATTTGGCTTTGTTTTCGGGATCGCGGAGCGAAATCTGAGCTGTAAAGTTGGGGAAATCGAGTGCTTTCAATACGTAAAGCACGATGTCGATTACCTTCAAAAACTCCTCCTTCACCTGATCGGGGCGGCAGAAGATATGCGCGTCGTCCTGCGTAAAGCCACGCACGCGGGTCAGGCCGTGCAACTCGCCCGATTGCTCGTAGCGATACACCGTACCAAACTCGGCCAAGCGCAGCGGTAGGTCGCGGTACGAGCGGGGTTTCGTCTTATAAATTTCGCAGTGATGCGGGCAGTTCATCGGCTTGAGGAAGAATTCCTCGCCCGGATTTGGCGTCTTGATTGGCTGGAAGGAGTCGGCGCCGTACTTCTCATAGTGGCCTGAGGTTACGTACAACTCCTTCGCACCGATGTGCGGCGTCACGACCGGCAAATAACCTGCTTTCACTTGTGCCTTACGCATAAACTGCTCAAGGCGCTCGCGCAAAGCCGTGCCTTTGGGCAGCCATAAAGGCAAGCCGGCTCCTACCCGCTCCGAAAACGCAAATAGCTCCAGTTCTTTGCCTAGCTTGCGGTGGTCGCGGCGCTTGGCCTCTTCCAGCTTTTCTAGGTACTCGGTCAGCTCCTTGGCTTTCGGGAACGTGATGCCGTAGATGCGGGTTAGCTGCTTATTTTTCTCATCGCCGCGCCAGTAAGCGCCGGCTACGTTCAGCAGCTTCACCGCCTTGATCGGGCTGGTATCCGGGATGTGCGGCCCACGGCAGAGATCAGTGAAATCGCCTTGGGTATAGAACGTGATGCTGCCATCTTCCAAGCGCTCGAGCAAGTCTAGCTTATACGGATCGGCTTTTTCGGTAAAGTAGGCAATGGCTTCGGCCTTGGGCACGGCACGGCGCTCGTACTGGCTTTTCTTCCGGGCCAGTTCCAGCATTTTCTTCTCGATTTCGGGGAAGTCATCGGTCGAAATTGTGCGGCCTTCACCCAAATCAATGTCGTAGTAAAAGCCGTTTTCGATTGCCGGCCCAATGCCCAACTTCACGCCGGGATACAGCGCTTCCAGCGCCTCTGCCATCAGGTGAGCCGAAGAATGCCAGAAAGTAGCCTTGCCAGCCGTGTCGTTCCAGGTCAGGATTTCAAGGTTTGCGCTTTCGTCGAGTGGGCGGTGCAGATCACGCACCTCACCGTTGACGCGGACGGCCAATGCATTGCGAGCCAAGCCTTCGCTAATGCTGGCAGCGACATCATAACCGGAAGTTCCGGCTTCGAATTGGCGCACGGAGCCGTCGGGGAGCGTAATATCAATCATGTTCGAGTGGTTACAAAAAGAGGCGGTGGCCCGCAAGTTAGCAGCTTGGGGCGGATTTGATGAGCGAAAATAATAGGATTAGCCCCGCAGCGGAAGGCGAATTCGGGCGCTGAAACGTGGACTAACGACTTTTCTTCAGGGTTACAGCTCTAAACACAGCCAGTTTCGAATCCGTTACCGATCTTTTAACAGACGCAGAGGTATTGTTTGTAAGTAGTTGATTATCAATAATTTAAGAACAGTGCATTCGTTATACAACCTTCTACCTAATAACCTGCCGGGGGCCTGCCGGAGAGGGGCGCAATCGGCTCAATCGCGGCGGGGCGGTTCGCGTCGGCAGCAGGTTGGCGGCCATGTTCACCTAGCTTCCAGACTTTATAGGTCCAGTGCTTGTTGCCGGGGTTGTCGGCAACCAACAACCGATATTGTGCCTGGGCTTCGGGCACTTGCCCGAGACTCTCGTAGCTTTCGGCCAACATTTGGCGGGCACCGGCCAGGCGCGGCGCACGGCGTAAAGCACGCTGCAAATGCGGCACTGCTTCGGCGTATTTGCGTTGCTTATAAGCCATAAGGGCCAACCGATAATCGGCGCGATACTGGGTCGAATCGAGTTGCACGGCCCGGGAGTAGCGGCGAGCGGCACTGTCGGGCAGATTTTGTAACTCAAACTGACGCCCGTAATCATACCACAGAGCGGCATAGCCCGGCGCCAAGCGTAGCCCGCGGGCAGCGTAGGTAGCCGCCTCAGCAGGCAAGCGGTAGGCATTCGACAGGAACGCCAACTGGTGCAGAATCTCGGGTTGGCGCGGATCGCGGCTCAGGCTGGCCCGCAAATAATTCAGCGCCTGCACCGTGTCGGCGGTGGCGGCGTAAGCGATGCCTTTATAAAATAGCGCCGCCGGGTGATCAGGCTCCTGTTGAAGTGTGCGGTCGAGGTGGTCGAGGGCGGCTTCGTAGCGGCGAGCAGCCAAGTTGGTTTCGCCTACGAGCAGGTTGAGTTCCGGCGACGAATAGCCATGGCGCGAAGCTTCTTCCGCTGCTGCCAAGGCTGCCGGCAGCGTATTCTGAGCCCGCAAGGCCCGTGCTTTGATAAAGTAAAACTCCCCCGGCGAATCGTCGAGCTCCAGCGCCTGGTTAATATCCTGCAGGGCGGCGGCAGTCTGGCCAGCATCGAGGCGAAACGCGGCCCGACGGGCATAGAGGCCTGCGTTGCGGGGCTGGCGGGCAATGGCACCGTCGAGCTCATCTGCCTGAATTTTGGGCCCGCTCTGCACAGTGGCGATGTTCACCATCACATCCGGCTGCTCGGTTGGTTCAGAGGAACCGCAAGCCGACAGCATTGTAACGGACAGCGGCCACAAAAGCCAGGAAAAGCGCATGGCAACTATAAAATGGAAGGCAAATACTAGTACTGCAAAGATAAGCGTCTGGCTCCGGATGCTCCACGTGTGCCTTATCGGCTGGGTGCCGCGGGCGCTTCCGGAGATGAAATCTTAAGCTTGCGTCGCATCTGATCGTAGAGAAGGCGGCAACGACGGCTTAGCTCCAGATCCTCGCTCGTGATAGGCTGAATGGCATTGGCCTCTTCCAGCACTTTATACGCCCGACTGAACTGCTTACGGTTGATGTGCACGCGGGCCAGATCGTAGCAAAATTGCAAGCGCTTGGGGTCAAGCTGATGCGCGCGTACCAACGCATCGACAGCTTTTCGGCTGCTGGCACCGTTGGGCATACCTCCCAAAAACAAACTACTAAAGGCGCGTTCCAGGATGTTATAATGATCCACGCGAAAGTGCCAGCGCCCCAGGAGTGCCCACGCATCGGCCCAATCGGGGCGGCGCGCCACAGCCATAAACACATACGGTTGCATTTCCTTATAGGCGTACAGCCGCCCATAGGCCGTGCGCAACGTGGCCTGAGTTACCAATGACAGTGCCACGGCATAGTTAGCTTCCGCCCCATCTGGGTTGACGGCCAGCGAGCGGTCGGCATATTGGCGAGCCAGCACGAAATAGGCGTTTTTGCGGGTTTCGTCGCTGTAACGGCCGCCTATTTTCATACTCAGCAGCGAGGCTTGCCACAACGCATCGTAACGCCGGGGATCGCGGGCCAGAACCTCCTCGTACTTGGCCAATGCCTCCGATTCGCGGTACTCGCGCTGCAATACGCGTGCTTCGGCCAGCAGTTTTGGAATGCTGACAGGCGCCGGCTGTGCGGCGTTGGCTTCGGTTCCCTCGCCTGTAGCTTGCGCCCGTGCGGTCTTGCCCCTGCCTACGAGCAGAAGAACGAGAAAGAGAAGGCCAACACGCAGAGACGAACCCATACCGAATCTTACTCAAAAACGCTTAACGAAAGCATTTCAGTATAAAACATTGACTATCAAATATTTATGCAAATATAATTACTCGCGACTTTTGCAAATAACGATCTGCCAAACCAAAACTTCTAGGCCAACGCCCACTCGCGGCATAAAGCTGACCAGGTGCGCCCAATTTGGCAAGAAAAAGCCCCGGCTTATCGTCCGGGGCATTTCTTAAAACAACTTTAGTTGCGATTTGGGTCGCCGAAGCAACGCTTGCGCTCGCTCCACATCTTCAGCCGTAATATCGACGGGGCCAGCCAGCTCTAGGGAAGCTTCGGGCGCTGCCGTTGCTTGAGGCCGCGGAATGGTGGCCGGACCGCGCTTTTTGGCCACAACTCGGCGTTCTGGCTCGGGCGCTTCGGCCGTCAGGAGCGTGATTGCGTGGATCTTGAAGTAATTCAGCTTGTTGCCCATTGCCTTCCACCCTTTCACGTCGATGAACTCGTGGAGCTGGATTTTCTCGGTCTCTTTGTCGGACTTTTTGTCCCGCTGCAGCTTCACCTCAATTTGTGGTTCTGGGTGCGCCGTTACGGCCAAGAGCTTCGAGCCTTTGGTTTCGGAGATGAACGTAAAGCGCTTGCCAATTGTGGTGGTTTCGATGTGGAATCGCTTGACGTAATGCACTTTCGTGTCGCCCTCCATGTACACCGCTGAGAGCACCAGATCGGGCTCATTTTTGCGCAGTAAAGCAATGTTGCCGGTTTCGTAGTGGTTGCCAACATCGAAAGAGGTCAGTTCGTAGCTGCCGTCTTTGTACACCACCACAATCGTATTATCGGTGTCGAAGGAGCCTAGGTAACGACCGCGGCCTTCGGTGTTGAGGCGACCGATTACTTCATCATAGAAGATTTCGCGTCCGCCCAACGTGCTGTCACCCAAGGCTTTTTGCGTAATCTTCTTGACAGGCTGCTTGGTCACGATGTTGCCCATCGAGCCTTTGCCTTTGATGGAAAGCTCCGCGAAATCGAAGTCGAATTGCTTCACCCGCGCGGGTGCTTTGTCCGACAATTGAATGCTGACAATCTCCGACTCGGAATTGGGATTCGCCGTCAGATACAGCACTTTCGAGCCCTTCGAGCCCTTGGTAAGATCGTAGGTTTTATCGCGCGTGATGCCCGTCACCAGGAAGCGCTTGGCATAGCTTATCTGCGAGCCGCCGTCGAGGTAAACCATGTTGTACACTAAGCGGTCATCGTTTTTGTTGTAGATACCTACATGCAGAATGTCCTTGCCAACGAAGGTTTTCTCCGCGATTTTGACCACCATAAACGAGCCGTCGCGCCGGATGGCAATGATGTCGTCCATGTCGGAGCAATCGCACACGAATTCGTCCTTTTTCAGCCCGTAGCCCACAAAACCATCTTGGCGGTTGACGTAGAGCTTCTGGTTGGCTACGGCTACTTTCTGCGCCGATACCACGTCGAAGGTGCGCAGCTGCGTTTTGCGTTCGCGCCCCGCGCCGTATTTCTTCAGTAGGTTTTCGAAGTAATGGATGGCGTAGCGAGTGATATTTGCCAGATTATCAGCCACTTCTGTTAATTCAGCTTCGAGACGTTGGATGTATTCGTCAGCTTTAAAGCCGTCGTACTTCGAAATGCGCTTGATGCGAATTTCCGTCAGGCGCGTTAGGTCATCTTCCGTGATTGCGCGACGCAGCACAATGCGTGTATCGTTGGCCTTTTGCTTCTCGCCGTCGATGCGCACAAACTTTTTCAGGCCGGCATCGATCGTTTCCAAAATCTCTTCCCACGTCTCGCATTCCTCGATTTTGCGGTAGATGCGGTTCTCGATGAAGATTTTTTCCAGCGAAGCCGAGTGCCATTTTTCGTGCAGCTCGTCCTGCCGGATTTCCAACTCACGCTCCAGCAAGCGCACCGTTTTCTGGGTGCTCAGGCGCAGCATGTCCTCCACCATCACGAAGCGCGGCTTGTCTTCGATGATGACGCAGGTATTGGGCGAAATCGAGACTTCGCAGTCGGTGAAGGCATAGAGCGCGTCCATCGTCAGGTCCGGCGACACGCCCGTGGGCAGGTGCACCTGAATCTCGACTTCGGCTGCCGTGTTGTCCACGACTTTCTTAATCTTGATTTTATTCGCTTCCGAGGCCTTCACGATGCTTTCCATCAGCGCCGTGGTGGTGGTGCCGTACGGAATGTCGCGAATGACGAGCATGGTCTTGTCGGCCTTCTCGATGGTGGCGCGCAAGCGGATTTTGGCGCCGCGCTGGCCGTTGTTGTAGTTGGTGATGTCGCAAAGGCCGCCGGTCGGGAAATCCGGATACAGCTCAATATCACGCCCTTTTAGCACGTCGATGCTGGCTTTGCACAACTCGCGGAAGTTGTGGGGCATAATCTTAGTGCTCAGGCCCACAGCGATGCCTTCGACACCCTGCGCGAGCAGCAGCGGAAACTTCACCGGCAACGTCACGGGCTCGCGCTTGCGGCCGTCGTAGCTGAGCTGCCAGTCGGTGATGTCGGGGTTAAATACAACGTCGAGCGCAAACTTCGAGAGGCGCGCCTCTATGTAACGCGGGGCGGCCGCGCCGTCGCCGGTGCGGATGTCGCCCCAGTTACCCTGCGTTTCGATGAGCAAATCCTTTTGGCCCAAGTTTACCATCGCGTCGCCGATGCTGGCGTCGCCGTGCGGATGGAACTGCATCGTCTGGCCGATGACGTTGGCAACCTTGTTGAAACGGCCGTCATCCATTTCCTTCATCGCGTGCAGGATGCGGCGCTGCACCGGCTTCAGGCCGTCTTCGATGGCGGGCACGGCGCGCTCCAAAATCACGTACGAAGCGTAGTCTAGAAACCAGTTCTGGTACATTCCGTTGACGGTGGCCACGTCGTGAATGGTTTCGCCGGGCGCAAATTTGGGCTCTTCCTCCGACTCTTCGGCTGGCTCAAGCACCGGCTTTTCGTCCACAGGCGCACCATGATCACCGGTGCTAGTATCTTCAATAAGTATCTCAAAATCAGATACTTGTGAATAAATAACAGTTTCTTCCGTCGCGGACTGCTCCGCAGGTGCCTCGTCGCCCGTGGCGGGGGCTGACCCGAAATCAATGGTGTCGCCGGCCGCAAACAGATCAGCGGGCAAAGCGTGTGGATTCGGGTCTTGTGGATTATTCTCTTTTGACACAGCAGTAATAAAGTGTGGCGGACTTGCCACTTCCAAACAAAAAACTATCGGTGCGAAGGCACCGCCGAAGCGGCGCTAACGGTATGCTCGTGCTCGTCAACTACGCCTTCGGCGACGGCCAAACCGTGGTTGGGTTGCAGGGGTACCACAAAAAACAGCGGGGTCAGCAGGTACACGGCAAATGCGGCCCATACGCTCACCCACGCCAGGGCGGCTCCCAACGCGTAACAAATCGGGCCTACCAGCGAGCGCCCCAGCAGCGTGCGCTTGGGCACGTAATGCGAGGCGTCGCGCAGCAAGTTGTCGTTGATGTAGCTGTGCAGCCACACAAACAGCAACGTATTGACAACCATTACGATACCAAAAAAGCTCACGGCCACCGGATTGTACGGGTACTCGCCCAGCAGCGCCGTCGGAAACGGAATGAAGGCCTGAGCCATCAAAAACAAAGCGTTGATCCACATGGCCGCGTAGCTGCAGCATCGGGCGAGGCTGAAAATGTACGAATGATTGACCCAAAATTTACTGACCACAATAAAGCTAATGGCCCAGCTCAAAAATTTCGGTACCAGCACCCGCAGACCGTGGAGCAGTTCGGCGGCGGAACCGTGCGCCAGATGCGGCACCTTGATCTCCAAGATCAACAGGGTGACGATGATGGCAAAGACGCCGTCGGAGAACGCCTCCACGCGGGTGCGGTGCAAATTGCCGCGGCGTAACAAGTCCAGCAGGGCAAACATAAACAGAGATTGTGAGGGTCGGGCTGTTCAAAAGAGCAGTGCCCGGCACGGGTGAGTTCTGCACACTACAACCATTCAACCTTCCGCAAATCTGCCGCATCAGCCGTAAACGGACCTGTACACAGCCACACAGCGATTTACACCTCTACTGCCTCCTCCACGGGCAGCACGTCACTGGTTACCAAGTCTTTTTCCAAACGAAGATTGTCGATGATGAATTCCTGACGGGCCGGGGTGTTCTTGCCCATGTAATACGTCAGCACTTGCTGAATCGAGCGATCCGATTGCAGGATAACTGGCTCTAAGCGAATGTTTTCGCCAATGAACTTACCAAACTCATCGGGCGAGATTTCACCCAGGCCTTTGAAGCGCGTAATCTCCGGGTTACGGCCCAATTGCCGCATGGCTTGTTGCTTCTCTTGCTCGTTGTAGCAATAAATAGTTTGCTTCTTGTTGCGCACCCGAAACAGCGGCGTTTCCAGGATGAATACGTGGCCATTACGCACCAGATCGGGGAAGAACTGCAGGAAGAACGTGAGCAGCAGCAGCCGGATGTGCATGCCATCTACGTCGGCGTCGGTGGCCACTACCACCCGGTTGTAGCGCAGGTTCTCGATGCCCTCTTCGATGTTAAGGGCGTGCTGCAACAGGTTCAGCTCTTCGTTTTCGTAAACGACTTTTTTCTTCAACCCAAAGCAGTTCAGGGGCTTACCGCGCAAGCTGAACACGGCTTCGGTCTCAACGTTCCGCGACTTGGTAATCGAGCCAGAGGCCGAGTCGCCTTCCGTAATGAAGAGCGTGGTGAGGGCTTCGTTTTCGTGTTTGTGGTCGTCGAGGTGGAGGCGGCAGTCGCGGAGCTTGCGGTTGTGCAGGTTGGCTTTTTTGGCGCGCTGGTTGGCCAGCTTTTTCACGCCAGCCATGTCTTTGCGCTCGCGCTCGTTTTGCTCGATGCGCTTTTTGAGCGCTTCCGCTACTTCCGGATTTTTGTGTAAGTAGTTGTCGAGCTGCTCTTTAACGAAATCAACAATAAAGCCGCGCACCGTGGGTCCGTCAGGTCCCATGTTGAAAGAACCCAGCTTGGTTTTGGTCTGCGATTCAAACACCGGCTCTTGCACCCGCACCGAAATGGCGGCCACAATGCTGCCCCGAATGTCGCTGGCGTCGTAGTCTTTGCGGTAGAACTCGCGCAGGGTTTTCACCACCGCCTCGCGGAAGGCCGCCAAGTGGGTACCGCCCTGTGTGGTGTACTGGCCGTTTACGAACGAGTAGTATTCCTCGCCGTAGTCGTTGCCGTGGGTCATGGCCAACTCGATGTCCTCTCCTTTCAGATGGATAATCGGGTAGCGTACGCTCTCCTCGTCGGCTTTGCGAGCCAGCAAGTCTTTCAGGCCGTTTTCAGAGTGGTATTTCTGGCCGTTGAAGTTGATGGTGAGGCCCGCATTCAGATAGACGTAGTTCCAGATCTGGTTTTCCAGGTACTCCGGAATGAAGCGGTAATTGCGGAAAATGCTTTCGTCGGGTTGAAAGACCATCAGCGTGCCGTTGCGCTGCGAGGTTTTCACCGGCTTAGGATCGCTCTTGAGCTGACCTTGCTCAAACTCGGCAGCTTTCATCAGGCCTTCGCGTACGCTTTGCACTAGGAAATAGCTGCTAAGCGCATTCACGGCTTTCGTACCAACGCCATTCAGGCCCACCGATTTCTGAAACACCTTCGAATCGTACTTGCCGCCGGTGTTGATCTTGCTGACCACGTCCACGACTTTGCCCAACGGAATGCCCCGGCCGTAGTCGCGCACTTGCACGCGGCTGTCGCTGATCTTGATGTCGATGGTGCGGCCGTAGCCCATTACGTGCTCGTCAATGGAATTGTCAATAACCTCTTTTACAAGCACATATATACCGTCATCGTACGCCGAACCATCGCCGAGCTTGCCGATGTACATGCCGGGCCGAAGGCGTATGTGTTCGCGCCAGTCGAGGGAACGGATGCTGTCTTCGGTATAAGCGTGTGGGGCTTGGGGTAGTTCTTCGTCAGCCATCGGAAATGGGTAAGTCAAATTTGATGTAAAATAACGCAGAAAATCGGCTTTTTCCCGGTACCGTCCGTAAAGCCCGACCAATAGGATTGTTGTAATCTGGGCGGGCGCGGGCACAACTAACCTGGTTGGCAAAACCGTATTAGCCTAACCCACACGCCGCCCTCAGAGTTCATCTGCGATTCTTCAAATATAGCCAATATCCGGCTATTTTCCTCTCACAAAACTTCCCAATTTTATTAGCTAATGTTACCCCCTCCCAACAATTTTAATCAGCCGCGGCATCCCAATCCAACGTCTGAGGTGCGCCAGCAACCGGTGATTTACTACACGTTCATGCTGATTGGCTTGTCGTTGCTCGTGTTCGTCCTAAATCGGCTCGACGATATTCTGCTGCCCATCGCGTTTGCTGGCTTGCTGTCGATCCTGCTGCTGCCCCTGTGTCGGTGGCTGGAAACGCGCAAAGTGCCTCGCATTCTGGCTATTATCTTGGTGTTGCTACTAGTGATTCTGACCATTGCTGGCATTATGTATGCCTTTGCTTCGCAGATTATTCAGTTTCAGAGCGAGCTGCCGAAGCTGCAAAGTCAGCTAAATCAGTACTTCAACCAAATCCAGCAGATTATCTACCAAAAGTTTGGTATTCAACCCATTAGCAAAGACGAGCTTACGGACTCTATTGTAAAGTCCATGAAGAAGTCGGCCGGCGGGGTGCTGGGCACCACCTTCAACACGACTACGGCGGTGTTTAGCAACCTGACGCTGGTTATTATTTACATCTTCTGCTTGCTGCTCTACCGCGATCACCTGCGCCAGTTTATGTTCCGCTTCGTGGCGCCGGATAAGCGCACCACCGTGCTGACGACCATCGACAACATTCAGGTGGTGGTGCAGGCGTACATCACGGGGCTTTTCACGGTAATCATCATAGTATCAGTGCTTAATGCCATTGGCTTGTTGGTACTGGGCGTGAAGTTTGCCATCTTCTTTGCCATTTTTGCTTCGGTGCTGGCCATCATTCCCTACATCGGCATCATGATCGGGGCGGCCGTGCCGGCCATCGTGACGCTGGTGGAAACGGGTTCGCCCCTGCGGGCGGCGGGCGTGGTGGGCGTGTTTTTGGTGGTGCAGTTTCTGGAAGGCAACTTTATTACGCCTATGATAACGGGCTCTAAAGTGAGCATCAACCCGATGGCCGCCATCATCGCCCTGATTCTGGGTGGCGAGCTCTGGGGCACGCCGGGCATGATCCTGAGCATTCCGCTGATTGCCGTGCTGAAAGTGGTACTGGACGCCTCCAAATCGACGGAGCCGTGGGGCTTCCTGCTCGGTGACATTGCCGAAGGGGAAGACACCATCCCGTCGGACAAAAATGAGCCGGGCTTTTTCGGGCGGCTCTGGGGACGGCTGCGGGGCCAGGCGTAACCCCACGCCAAGTAGAACAGTATAAGAGCCAAGAGTCTGCATCTGCGGTCTTTGCTAACCTGATCTATTCATCATACCAAACACCCAACACAATGGCTGCTATCACAGAAGACATCGCCCGCGCATATAACGACCTCGTTGAAATCAATAAAACCGGCGCTAAGGGCTACCAAGAAGCCGCTGAAGGCGTAAGCAATCCCCAGTTGAAATCGGAGCTGAGCCGCTTCAGCCAGCAGCGCGCCCAATTTGCCTCCGACCTCGAGCAACATGCTCAGCAATATGGCATTAGCCCGCAGAACGAAAGCACTGTGGAAGGCGTAGTAGCCGATGCCGCTGCTGCCGTACACCGCGGTTGGATCAACATCAAATCGGCCATCACCGGCCAAGACGACTCGGCTATTTTGGGCGAGTGCGAAACCGGCGATAAAGTAGCCCTCGAAGCCTATGAAAAGGCCATGAGCACTGGGTTGCCAGCCGAAGCTAAAAACGTAATTCAGAAGCAGCACAGCGAAATCTTGGCGGCTAAGAACCAGATTACCACGCTGAAGGGTCAGACTCATTAATTGGTTTTTCCTTTCGATGAAAGGCGGTTTGCTTCGGCAGGCCGCCTTTTTTTGTGCGCTGGCGTTCACTAAACTCCTCGGCGCCGGACAAAATCTTGTGCAACCATTCGGCCGGTTATCTTTGTTACCATTCTTATTAGCACTTATCAGCCGCTTCGCTTTTGTACGCTATCATCGACCTTGAGACCACCGGTGGGCAGCCAACCCAGGACCGCATCACCGAGATTGCCATTTTTATTCACGACGGCGAACAGGTCATCGACCAGTACGAAACCCTCTTGAATCCGGGGCGGCCTATTCCTTTCTTTATCAGCCAGTTGACCGGCATCAACGACGACATGGTGCGCGATGCGCCCAAGTTTCATGAGGTGGCCCGCAAGATCGTCGAGATGACCGAAGGCTGCGTGTTTGTGGCCCACAACGTGCGGTTTGATTACTCCTTCATGAAGAAGGAATTTGCCGATTTAGGCTACAATTACTCGCGCAAAACCCTGTGTACCGTGCGCCTGAGCCGCTCCCTGATTCCGGGTCAGCCGAGCTACAGCCTAGGCAAGTTGTGCCAGAATATTGGCATCCCGCTGAACAACCGGCACCGCGCCGCCGGCGACGCCGAAGCTACCGCCATCCTGTTTGATCGTCTGCTCAAAATCACGCAGCAAAGCGAATCCCTGACCCAGCCCGGCATCAGCCCAGCCGATACGCTGGCCGCCGTCGACGCGGTGGCGCCCAGTGGCCGCCAGCCCAAGGCCGCTAAGCAACCCAGCCCCAAGCGCGTTTCGGCCGTGCAGGAAGCCATCAAGACGGCCTTGCTCCCACCCAACATCACACCCGAAAAAGTAGCTTCGCTGCCCCAGGAAGCCGGCGTGTATTACTTCCACAACGAGGAAGGCGAAGTGATTTATGTGGGCAAAAGCATCAACATCTACAAACGCATTCAGCAGCACTTTGCCGTTGATTATAAGTCGCGCAAGTCGCTGGAATTCAAAAACTCGATTTCGGATATTACTTGGCATCTAACTGGCTCTGAGCTAGTTGCGTTGTTGTACGAATCCGACGAAATCAAGCGCCTCAAGCCACTCTACAACCGCGCTCAGCGCCGCTCGGTGTTTCCGGCGGGCATTTTTCTGCGCACCGACGAAAACGGCTACCTGCGCCTTTACTACGGTCGGGCCGACGACCACGCCGAGTCACATCCGTTGATTGCGCTGGGTAACCAGTTCAAAGCCAAGGGATTCCTGTTTCACAAAGTATCGAAGTTCGGGCTCTGCCAAAAGCTCTGCGATCTGTACAAAACCCAGGGCTCCTGCTTTGATTATCAGGTACATCGCTGCAAAGGCGCCTGCGTGGGCCTGGAGCCGCCCGAAGAATACAACAAGCGCGTAGAAGAAGCCATTGAGTCGTTTACGTTTGAGCACGGCTCGTTTGTGGTCATCGGCAAAGGACGTCGCGAAGACGAAAAATCCATCGTGCTGGTCGAAAACGGCCGGTACTTGGGGTTTGGTTACGTCGACGGCGAGTTTTCGGCGCGGCGAATCGGTGATTTTAAAGATGCGATCACGCGCTACAACGACAATAAAGACGTCCAGCAGATCATCCGTCAGTACCTGCGCACACCGCACAAAGACAAAGTGAAAATCTTTCGGTGATTCTTCCGGTCGGGCCAATTATGTCAGCTACAAAAAGCATCGTTTCGGCGATGCTTTTTTTGTGTTGGACGAAAAGTTTAGGCAGTCCTATCCGAACTACTTAGTTTCGGAGACTCGATTACCTACGCCGCGATTTTATCCTATTTCACAAGTATTCAAGCAGTTACATTCGGCCTGTATTTTTTTGTGACAAAAAATCTCGTTTAAGCCCAAAAAAGCTATCCTTCTGCTTGCCCTGCCCGTTTAAAAGCCAATACTGCTCCCCCATCTACCCTCCTATTGCACGTGTCACCCCGATCCCTGTATGTAACCACCGTTACTGCCACATGGCTGACCTGCTATATCCTACCGACGAATCGCTGTATTTTCATAATGAACTAGCCAGCGTTATTGAGCATCCCGCCAAGTTTGTGCGCATTGAATGGCAAATTGTGCCCGTGCGCAGCTCCGAGTTTCGGATGGTGTACGAGCAAGTATTGGCGCTGCTCAAAAATAAAGGGTACACCAAAGTCCTGACCGACCATCGGAGTATGCCGCCCATTCTGCCCGAGGACAAAGAATGGCTGGCGCGCTGCTGGGCGCCCCGCGCCGTGCACGAAGGCGGCTACAAACGCTGCGCGGTGGTCCAAACTCAGGATTCCGCCAACTATTTGTATACCAAGCATATAACCCATGCCATAAATCACTTGGCACTGGAGGTAGGCCAGTTCGAAGATCAGCAGGCGGCCGTGCGCTGGCTGTGCTGCGCTTAATTATTTCACAATTATTTGATTATCAAGTAATTAAAACAAACGGTGGCGCAGCAGCCAGCCAGCAGCGTCGAATTCGTTGGCGCGGGGCTGATACGGCTCAATTTTGATGGCTTTGCTCACGTTGAGAGTGTTGCCGTCGCCACTGTCGAATACGGTAACGGACGTCTCGATATCCGACGGAGTATCAAGCTTTTGACGAATGATGTCTTGCCCCGCTCCATCGTAAATGCCAATGGCAAAGCGCTTGTCGGGCAGGCCTTCCAGCTCAAAAATATCGTCGCCACCCAAGCCGTACAACTTAATGGAGCGCGTCTGGCTCACGTCGAACACGCGCTGCCCCGAGAGGCTGTCGGCGTGCTGCATGTGCTGTTGGTACACGCGTACGCGCACCTTGCCCTCGCCGGCTGGCTCAATCACAAAGCGCTCGGGCTTGTCGGTGCCGGGCAACTCGATGTCGCGCGAAAGCAACTCATAGAACTTCGCCGCCACCGCCGGCAGCTGATCACGGCGACTGCGCAGCTTTTCTTCAAACTCGGCACCGGATAATTTGTAAATGTTTGCGGGCCACACGGTTAGCGATTTCTTTATGACCGCATCCGAGAGCTGGTGCCGCATCGAGTCGGCCACCTGCCGAAAATCGTCGGCCGTCAGGTACACCAGCAGCGTTTTGTCCATGGGTTCGGCGGCCCGGTTGAGGCCCTCGACGTCGCTGAGGAGGATTTCCTTGTGAAAGCTCTGGTAGTTGGACTTCACCCAACTGATGATCTTGGTCAGAAATCCGTCGTCGAACTTAAAGAACGCGTGGTCGCGGTCGCGCGGAATGGCGCGGTAGCGCGTGGTGCCGTCGGGCGTCAGGAAGCTGGCCCAGCGCCATTGGTCTTCGCGCCGGCTCCAGTCGCCCAGCCACATATCGAACAACCGCGAACGCAGGTATTGGCGCGTATCTATTTCGTAATCAGGGCGATATCTGATGTTGGTAAAAACCTTGCGCGAACTCTCCACTTTGGCAGAGTGACCGAAGCTACTGACCAGGCTTTGGTCGCCTTCGGGGCGCTCCTCCAACAGGTACAGGGCATTGGCAAACGACTTGCGAAACTTCCCCAGCGCCGGATCATCGGCCACGTACACCAGCCGCGGATTGGTAGAATAAATGCCCGCCGCCTCGGCCAGCGGCGGCACAATGTAGGCTCCATACGGATGAATGACGCTGGTTTGGTCTTTCATGAGCTTTCCGATGGGGCCATTTTGCAGGCGCGCCGGCAAGGCTTTGGTCGCATCTTTATCGACGGAGCGCAGTACGTATTGCACCCCGTTGCGATCGACGAGGCGTAGGTTTTTGGTTTGGAAGCTGCCTCCTTCTTGGATGGGCGTCAGGCCACCGGGCACGGCGGTGCGCAGGTTGAGCACCGGCGCGCGCACGGGCTCGGCCCATACCTTTCGGTAATGACGGCCCCAAAAAAATTGGTGCACCGGCCCGCGCAGGTACTGCGGCCCGGCGGCCACCTGCACCGTCGAGTCGGGGGCGATGACGGGCGGAGCAGAATTGGAAGCCGCCGGCGCCGAACACGAATACAGCATCAGCGCGCCGCTGAGGCAGGAAACCAGTCGGCCTTGCGGCGTAAGAAGACAATAGAGAGGCACGTGATCGGGAGTAAGGCTTCGGGACCCAGTAACCAGAACAGTTACCCGGACTTATAGCGCAAACGGCCCGGCAGGGGTTGTGTTGAGCTAGCTGTCCACTTTTATTGTAAAGTTGCGTTGAAGGATGGACGTTGTGTTCTCAATTCCCACTTGATGCCCCACCGCTACCTCTCTTGCTCGTTGCTCTTGTTGCTGGCGAGCGGCTGCGCACGAAAAGCGTTTTTTCAAACCGATGCCCGCCTTTCCGACGGCCCTGCCGCCCCTACCGACAGCGCGCGGGTGGTGGCAGGACGCCATTATTTGCATGGCAGGCTCTACAACGTGTTTATGGGTGCGCACTACCGCTCGGTGTGGGCTTCGCCCGTTGTAGTGCCTACTTTTAATCCGCAGACAGCCGTGGCGGGCGGTGTGGAAGCGGGCAAGATGGGTGGCGGCTTTCAGAGCACCAGCATGACGCTGGATGGCCACAACGGGCGCGCCTACGCCCTGCGTACCCTCGACAAAGACCCGTACAAAACGCTACCCAAGATTTTTCAGAAGACGTTCGTACTCAATGTGGTACGCGATGCGACTTCTGCGGCCAACCCCTACGCAGCGTTTGTGGTGCCGCCGCTGGCCGAAGCAGCCGGCGTGTTTCACACCAATCCGCAACTTTATTATATAAGTCCGAAAGAAACAGCCTTGGGGCCATACTCCGAGCGCTTTCGGGGCAAGGTGGTGATGCTGGAAGAAAAGTACAACGGCCCTGCCAACCTCACCCCCGCGTTCGGTAAGGCCACCGACCTGAAGGACACCGAAGACATGCTGCGCAAGCGCTACACCGATCCTACGCATCAGGTTGATCAGCTGGCCTTTGCGCGCGCACGCTTGCTCGACATCTGGCTGGGCGACTGGGATCGGCACGAGGGCCAATGGCAGTGGGCCGTGTACGAGCAGGCTGGAGGACGCACGCAGTACTGCCCCATCCCCAAAGACCGCGACCAAGTTTTTTACCGCTTCGACGACGGCCTGATTCCGTGGCTGGCGAGCCGCAAATGGGGCGTGCGCAAGTTTCGCACCTTCAAGCCGGAGTATGAAGACATTGCTGGCTTGGTCCGCAATGCCCGCTTTATTGATGCGCGGGCCCTGAGCGAAGTCACCGCCCAACAATTCCAGCAACTTGCCACCAATTTGCAGCAGCGCCTTACCGACAACGTGATTGAGAAAGCCATTCGCCGGATGCCACCGTCGGTGTATGCCTTGGAGGGTGCCCGCACGATAAAGGCGCTAAAAAAGCGGCGTAGCAACCTGCCCGCGGCCGCCCATACCTTTTATCGGCTGCTGGCCGAACAAGTCACGGTGGTCGGCACCGATGCCGACGAACACTTTGTGGTAGAGCGCCTTAGCGACTCAACTACCCAAGTCAGCATGTACCGCATTCCCGATGAAAGTGAGAAAGCGCCCGCCGACACGCTGCTCTATCGGCGCCTGTTCCGCACCAACGAAACCAAGCGTCTCGTTCTGCATGGCCTCGACGGGAAAGATGTGTTTGAGGTGCGCGGCAACGTAAAGCGCGGCATCCGCACCGACATCTACGGCGGCCCCAACGAGGACACAGTGCTGGACACCTCTCACGTACGCGGCTGGAGCAAAAAGACGCGCTACTACGACACCAACCGCGGCAACGAACTCACCAAAGGCTCTGAAACCAAGGACAAAACCGAAAAAGGCGTGCTTATGCACGCTTACGACCGCGAAGGCTACTAGCAAACTAAAGCAATTGCATTATTAGTAACTCGTTTATAGACAGTGAGTTACTAATAATGCAATTGCTTTAGTTTGTGCTTAAGCTATCTCGCTCAGCATTTCCAGCACCATGTGCTCGGTGGGTGTGAGCAGGTCGTTTTCTTCCGGATCGACGTCGTGTTTGCGCAGGTAGTCAATCAGCTTATCGGAGTTGAAAAGTTCCACCACCTGCGGGTGAATGTAGTATTTGCTGCACACGGTGGGCGTGTTGCCCAAGCCGGCAGCCACGTTTTTCACGGCGCGCTTCAGCACTTTGTCTTTGGGCAGGTCGGGTTCTTCGTGCAGCACACTTTCGAGGCATTCCACCATTTTCACGGTGCCGCCCCACGTCCGGAAGTCCTTGGCCGACAGATTGATACCCGTTACTTCTTGCAGATACGCATTTACGTCGCCCGACTCCAGCTCCTGGCGGTGGCCATCGGCAGAATAGTACTGAAACAGGTGCTGCCCCGGAATCTCTTTGCACTTCTGCACCATGCGGGCCAGACGGCGATCGTGCAGCGTTACGTCGTGCGGAACGCCTTTTTTGCCCACAAACGAAAACCTGACCTCGTCGCCTTCTACTTGCACGTGGCGGTCGCGCAGGGTGGTCAGGCCGTAGCTTTTGTTTTTCTTGGCGTATTCCTTGTTCCCCACCCGAATAAACGACTGGTCCATGAGGGTGAGCACGATGGCAATCACTTTTTCGCGGTCGAGCTTAGGGTGCTTCAAGTCTTGCTGAATGCGCTGCCGCAGGGCGGGCAACTTCTCGCCGAACGCCTGCAAACGGCTAAACTTCGTCAGGCTGCGCGCCTGGTCCCAGGCCGTGTGGTAGATGTACTGCTTGCGGCCCTTGGCGTCGCGGCCGGTCACTTGCAGGTGAGAATTGGCGGAGGGCGAGATCCAGACGTCGGTCCAGGCCGGCGGAATCACAAAGCTGCTGATGCGGCTTAAGATTTTTTCATCCGTGATCGCTTCCCCTTTGGCATTCAGATAGTTGAAGGTGCCATCGGGGCCGGCTACGCGGGTCAGGCCGGGCTTGGCATCGGTGAGGTAGCGCAGGCCGGCAAGTTCGGCTTGGCGGGCCGGATCTTTGTAGAGAACGTGTGCTTCGTCGTCGGGGACTAGGTTCTTTTTCTTGACTTTGGGGCGTGGGTGGGTTGTAGCGGGCATCGTAACAGGATAAGCCTGCTGACCAACATAGCCAGCGGGATTTTCTCTACGCAGAACCCGGCAGAAAGTAACGCACTCGCCAACCTAGGCCGCAAGCGCAATTCACGCCTTTTCATAATATATTGATTATCAATATATTATATAAATCAATTCAAGAACCACAGAATAACAAGCTACTTCCGACGTTTTCATTGTACCAGTGTCTCCTTTCCGACCAGGCACCGGCAGTATTGAGCCGCTCGAACACCCCAGAAATTAGAATAATTAAAAACGTCAAAAATATTATGCGCTGATTTTTTGGCCTCTACGAAAGATTAAAGCAAATCAATAACACTTCTGGTGGCCTTTCCGTATGCGGTTCCGGTGGTTTTGGCACCGTTTTCTCTCTTGCACTTTTCAGCCCGCCCTTTCTTATATACCAATTGCATCCTTACTCATGATCCGCTTCCTTTCCAAACCCTGGCTTCTGTTATCTCTGGCTGCTTCTCTTGCTACCTCGGCCTGTTCGGGCAGTGGCGATGGCGTGGTGCTCTTCTCCGTCGACGACGACAAAGCCCTCGGCACCAAGGTGGCGGCCAAAACCGATTCCACGTATCAGGCCAGCGGCCAGTTGCTTCAGCGCAGCGCCAATCCTCAGGTGTACCAGTTGCTCGACGGGGTGGTAAACCGGGTTTTGAATTCGGGTCAGCTTACCTACCGCAATGAGTTTCCGTGGGATGTCAAAATCATCAAAGACGACAACATCCAAAACGCGTTTGCGACGCCCGGCGGCCACATTTACGTATTCACGGGGCTGATTAAATACCTCGACAACGAATCGCAGCTGGCGGGGGTGTTGGGCCACGAAATTGCCCATGCCGACCGCCGCCATACGTCCAAGCAGCTTCAGCAGCAATACGGTATCTCGTTGCTGCTGAGCCTAGTACTAGGCGAAAACCCCAACCAACTGGTTACCATCGCCAGCGAATTGGGCCAGTTGAAGTTTAGCCGCGACTTCGAGCGCGAAGCCGATTTGTATTCTGTGAAATACCTCAACGGCACCGGCTATTACGCCTGCAACGGCACGGCGGGCTTTTTTGAGAAAGCGCAGAAAGAAGGCCAAACGGGCGGTACGCCCGAGTTCCTCAGCACCCACCCCGATCCGGGTTCGCGCGTGGAGGCCATCAATACCGAAGCCCAAACCGAAGGCTGCACCGGCCGCACCGTCGACAACACCAATTTCGACAAGTTGAAATCGCTGCTGTAAATCAATAGCTTACCGTTTGAAAGGGCCTGTAACCGAAGTTGCAGGCCCTTTTTGCATAAATAGACGAGCTTAGCCCGGACTTAGTAGCATCGGCCTCTTAAGGCGACTCCACAACATCGGGGGCCGCTCCGTGCGTATGGATTTCCATAGCTTTGGCCTTTATCCTGCCTGTATGCCTTCCTTTCTTGATAAATTCAGCGACTGGGCCGAGCGGGCCGACAACCTCATTCTGCGTACCCGCACGCGCCTGGGACTGCTTGATCCGCTGCAAATTGTGCCGTATCGCAGCTACGGTACGCCCACACGGCTTTATGTTAAAGGCCGTTTGCTGACCGACAAAGGCATCGGCGAGCCCGACGCTTCTGACTCGCGCTGGCATAACCTGCTGAACATGTACCGGCGCTTCGAAAGCAACGAAATCAGCGGAGCGCAGCTCATTATCAGGCCCGCCGACGGCACCGAGCACGCTGTAGTCACCGACGAAGAAGGCTACTTTACGCTTAACATCGAACCCCAGGCGCTGCCCGAACCCATCGATTTTATGTGGTATCCGGTGGACGTGCTGTTGCAGTCGGTGCCGGCTCCCATCCCGATGGCGGCGGGCCTGCGTACGCAGGCGCCGGTGCTTATCCCGCCAGCCGATGCGGAATACGGCATCATCAGTGACCTCGACGACACGGTTATCCAGACTTCGGCCACCGACATGTTGCGCATGGCCCGCACGGTGCTGCTGCGCAATGCCCGCTCGCGGCTGCCTTTCAAAGGAGTGGCGGAGTTTTATCGGGCCTTGCAGCTGGGCCGCAACGGCAAGCGCAACAACCCGTTTTTCTACGTAAGCAGCAGTCCCTGGAACCTATACGACCTGCTGGAAGACTTTCTGACCCTAAATCAGATTCCGCCGGGCCCGTTGTTGCTGCGCGACATGGCGTTGGTGCGCCAGAAAGCCGGCGATGCGTCGGAGCATCATGGGCACAAGCTCAAAGAGATTGATAACCTGCTACTTACCTATCCCCAGCTTCCTTTTGTGCTTATTGGTGATAGCGGACAGGAAGACGCTAATATCTACCGTGAAGTAGTGCGGCGTCACCCCGGCCGCATTCTGGCCATCTACATCCGCGACGTGCTCCGGCCCGACCGCGCCACGTTGGTGGAAAGCGTGTCGGAGGAGCTGCGGGCCGACAAAGTAGAAATGTTGCTCGTGCAGGACACGGTGCAGGCCGCCGAGCACGCCGCCCGCGCGGGGCTCATCTTCACCGAAGCCATTCCGGCCGTGGAGCAGGAAAAGCACAAAGACGAAACCACTCCCGACGACCCCGGCGAGGTACAAAAAGAAGGTTAAACGCAGTACAGAAAGCTAGCTTGAATGGTCGGCGACAATCACCCACTGCCCGTTCAGCCTACGAAAAACCAGCAGAAAATGCCCTTCCAAATCGCCGGCCTTGGGGCGCGTTAGGTGCCACTTGCCCACTACGTGCGCGGCCTCGTCGCCGAGGGGCGTAATGCGCAGGTTGGAGAACACCAGCTGGCCCATAGCGGCAGCGTCGGGATAATTGCGCTTGTAGTTATCGAGGGTGGGCTGCCAGCCGTAGGTAAGCCCGCGCTTGCCAATGAACACCAACGAATCGGATTGCCAATAGCCTTGCATAAAGCCCGCCACGTCGCCGCGGTTCCAGGCGGCGGTTTGCGTAGTGAGCACTTGGGTAATGTCGCGGCGCAGCGAGGTGGCAGCAGGCACCTGCGAGCAGGCGCTTAGCAGCACGCCACAAATGAGAACCCAAAAAAGCTTCTTCATAAGTATTTGATTATAAATTAGTTATACTTAATTCTCCAGAATCTCTTTCACGTAAGTTGTGCCCCCTAGGCGGCGCATGTTGCGCAGGACGCGTTGCTGCTTGGCACGCGCCGCCGGGCCGGGGTTGCTGGCCCGAAACCGCAGCGGATTGGGTAGCACGCCGGCCAGCAAGGCCGCTTCCGGCGGTGTGAGCCGATTGGCCGATTTGTGAAAGTAACGCTGCGAAGCGGCTTCGGCCCCAAACGTGCAATCGCCCATTTCGGCCACGTTCATGTACATCTCCATGATGCGGCGCTTGTTCCAGAGCAGTTCAATGAGCACCGTGAAGTAGGCTTCCAGGCCTTTGCGCACGTAGCTGCGGCCGTGCCAGAGAAACACGTTTTTGGCAACCTGCTGCGAAATGGTGCTGCCCCCCACGACCTTATCGTCGCTCTTCATGTTGCGCTTGGCGGCTTTCACTAAGGCATCGAAATCGAAGCCGTGGTGCAGCAGAAAGCGCTGGTCTTCGGCCGCGATCAGGGCCAGCGGCAGCTGCGGCGTCACCTCCCCAATGGTTTTGAAATCGTAGCGAATGCGGCGGCCGTCCTGCACGATGCCGTAATAGCCTTTGCCCACGGGCGGGTGCGCCCGGCGTTCCAGCATGATCCAGGTGGCAGGGGGCGCTACCCACCGATACACAAGCACCCACGCCAGCGAGGTCAGAAATAACGCGGCTATCACTTGCAGTCCGATGCGCCACGTCCGCTGCCATAGTTGTTTGTAATTCGCCACGCGTAAAAAAGCCTTCTTCAAGCGGAATAGGTAAGAAAGGGAAGCCGCAAAAGTAGCGGATTCGTTGCCTTCCCAAGCCATCTGCGGCGGAGGCTTGTTATATTACCAAGCCTACTAGCCCCAACCCCGACGTCTTATGCGCCTTCTTCCGCTCTTCCCGCTCAACATTGTGGTGTACCCCGGCGAGAAACTCAATCTGCGCATCTTCGAGCCCCGCTACCGGCAGCTAGTGCACGACTGCCTCGAAACAGACATGACTTTTGGCATCCCACCTTATATCCAGGACAGCGTGAGCCTGCTGGGCACCGAAGTGCGTTTGGTGGGCGTTGAGAAGGTGTATGACAACGGCGAAATGGACATTCGGACGCGCGGGCTGCGCGTGTTTCGGGTGCAGGAGTTTTTCCGGCAGGCGCCGGGTAAGCTTTACGCCGCGGGTCAGGTGGAAGACATTGTAGACGATTCGGAGGAAGATGCGGTGCTGAAAACCCATATTACCGAGCAGGTGCGCAAGCTCTACGACATTCTGGGGCTGCGCAAGCTGTTTCTGGACCTGCCGCCCGACTACAAAATCTACGACATTGCCCATCACCTAGGCTTCAATATCGATCAGGAATACCAGCTGCTGGAGGCCACCAGCGAACACGAGCGCCAGGAAATCGTGCGCGAGCACCTCGACCACATTCTGCCGGTGCTGCTCGAAACCGAGCGCCTCAAGGACCGGGTGCGCCTCAACGGACACTTTAAAAACCTGACGCCCCCTAATTTTTAGCCGAGGCCAAGTAGGCTTGAGCGTTTTGTGGCCTTTTCTCGTACCTAAAGCCTGACCTTCAAGCTCCAAAGCCTTGCCTACGTATCTGCCTCACTTACTGATAGTTGCTTTTTTGTTGCTGTGTGGCTGGTTTGCCTACCGCTACCGACGCGAACGCAACTTTCGTCGTAAACCCTACGTGGCGCCAACTGCCCGCGCCTGGGCCAGCCACCAGCCCGATCCGGCGGCTGCGGTGCGACATCGGGTGGCCTTGGTTGGCGACTTGGGCGCCGTAGCCACCGACGGCCACGACCCGGTGCTGAACCTGCTGCAAGGCTGGCTCCAGGAAGCCGGCCCCGCCAGCACAGTAGTGGTGCTCGGCGACAACGTGTACCCAACCGGCCTGCCCGCCGTCGGGCACCACGGGCGCAGCAACGCCGAGTTTCGCCTTGACATTCAGTTGGATACCTTACGCAGCTACGACGGGCGGGTAATCTTTTTGAGCGGCAACCACGATTGGAACAAGGGCCGCCGCGACGGCTACGAATACTTGCTGCGTCAGGAAGAATACGTGCTGACCCACCTGCCGGGCGCCTACTACTTGCCGCCCAACGGCTGCCCCGGCCCGGTTACGATGCAACTCGCCGAAAACGTGCTTTTGGTAGTGCTCAATACGCAGTGGTGGGTGCAGCACGGGCCTCGCCCACTGGGCAAGGAAAACGGTTGCACCGCCACCGACAGCCGCATGCCTTTCGTGCAGCTTCAGGAAATTCTGGAGCAGAACCGCCACCAGCAGGTGTTGATTGCCGGCCATCATCCGCTGTATTCCAACGCCATGCACGGGGGCCAGTTTACCACCAAACAGCACGTTTTTCCGCTTACCCAGATGCACAAGCAGGCCTATGTGCCGCTGCCGGGCCTGGGCTCGCTGTTTCCCATATACCGCAAACTCGTGGGGGCCGAGGAAGATATGGCCCACCCCCGCTACCGCACCATGCGCAAGCGTTTGCTACGGGTGCTGCGGCAGTTTCCGAACCTGATTTACGCCGCCGGCCACGATCATAACCTCCAGTATTTCAACTACAAAGGTGGCCACTACTTAGTCAGCGGATCAGGCAGCAAAACGGCCTTCGTGGGCAAGGGCGGCAAAGCCACCTTTACGCACGAGCACAAGGGTTTTTTTGTGATCGAGTACTACGAAAACGGCGATGTGTGGCTGCGGACCCTGGAGCCCGGCAACACCGATGGCACCGAGCGGGCACCAGAAGCCTTTCGCCAACTACTTAGTAATCAACTTGTTCCGAATCAGGCCCCAACACCTGCAAGCTCCGCGAGCTGATTTCTACCGTTACAGGGGAAGCCACCGTCAGCGGTTCGCCATCTACCTGCACCAGCACTTGCTGCTGGCCGGGCACCGAAATACTGGCCCGCTGGCAGCGCAGCCGGCGCGTATAGGCCGAGGAATCGAAGTTTTCGGTGTAGAGCTGGTAGAGAATGCCCAAGGCCGCGGTGCCCGGAAAAGGCTCAATCAAACAGATTTCAAACCAGCCGTCGTCCAGCTTGCCTTCGGGGTTGATGATGACGTTGCTGCCGAAGGTATTGCCGTTGGCAATGGTCACCATAAACGCCGGACCCTCAAAGGTTTCCTGATCGGTTTCGATGCGATACACGGCGGGCTCGTATGACAAAAACTCCTGCATGGCAATGCGCACGTAGGCGCCGGGCCCGCGCGTGTCGCCGTGGCTAAAGCGCTCGACCACCAATGCGTTGAAGCCCAAATCGGCTAAGTGCACCGAGAAGTGCCCGCTGACGCTCAACGTATCAATGGCCCGCTCGCGGTGGCTCCAGACGAGTTCCAGGGCCTGCACCACATCCTGCGTAATGCCCAAATCTTTCGACAGGCCGTTGCCGGAGCCCAACGGGATAATCCCCATGGGCACAGCTACTTGCCGCGCCACCTGCGCTACCAAATTGGCCGTACCGTCGCCGCCGGCCGCAAACACGGCTTGGTAATTTCCTTCTTGTAGCGTGCGCTCAAGCTGAGTCACATCTTGCTCGCCGGTGGTGTGAAAGAATCGCGCGTGGCGCCCGTGCTCCGCGCAAATGCCGGCGATGGTGTGTTCTAGCTCTGACTTATCGATGTCGCCCGAAACAGGATTCAGAACAAACAGTACTTCAGGATTTTGGGTGGACATAGCGAAGGAATGCGCGGCTGGGAAAACGGTCATTAGTACGTGCAAATAAACAAAATGGCCGAGCTCGACAGAGCTCGGCCATTTTGGCGATAGGGATCTCAATGAATCCTTTAAGGTTTCAACCCAGCGGGCACGCCCCCCGGAAACTCGGCAGTAATTTCTTCCTGCAAGTGTCCGATACGGTTGCCCGGATTCGGATGCGTACTCAAAAACTCCGGCGGATTGCTGCCCTTGCTTTCCTGATCGAGGATGTTCATTACCTGAATCATCGAGCGCGGGTCGAATCCGGCTTTGGGTGTAAAATCTACGGCGAGCTTATCGGCTTCCAGCTCATCTTCGCGGCCGAAACGCAGAGTTACAAGCTTGCCGATCATCAGGGCCGCCGCCGAGCCTACTGCCGAGCGCGGGTTGTTGGGGTCGTAAGCGGCGATAGCGGCGGCACCGCTCAGGCCTTGCGTCAGCTGCGATTTGGCGATCTGCTCGGCCGAGTGCCGGGCTACTACGTGCCCGATTTCGTGGGCCAGCACGCCGGCTACTTGGCCTTCCGTCTTCAGGTTTTTCAGCAGGCCAGCCGTGATGAATACCTGCCCGCCCGGCAACGCAAAGGCATTGATGGTGTTTTCGTCGGCCAACAGGTGAAATTGAAACTTGTAAGGCGTCTGGGAAGCTTTGGTGCTGCGCACAATCTGCTGGCCGATACGCTCAACGGCGGCGCCTGCTTGCTGGTCGGGGTGAATGCCGCCGTATTGTTGGGCCATTTCGGGGGCGGCTTGCAGTCCCAGCGCAATTTCCTGCTGGGCCGTCATGTCGACGTGCTGCACTTCACCGGTCACATCGTTTACCGAGCGCTTACAGTAGTAAGTCAGGAAGGTAAACAGTGCCATCAGGCCGCCAATGATAAAACGAAGGTTTCCTCTCATGAGTCGTCAGGTGTGGAAAGGGAGTTGAAAAAGGTAAGAGTAGGGGGTATTGGCTTGTAACGCGGCCTTGTGCGCAGGGTTGCCCCCGCCGAAGGCAGCCAAAATTCTGTAACTACCGTATCAGGCTCAACAGGCCTTGGGGCCCCTCTCCTTTTTCTTTTCTCCACTACTCACAACCCTTTGTATATGAACCAGAAACGCACCTTCGGAGCTATTCTGACCATCTTGGGCATCATCGGCATCATTTACGGCGCACTCGGCTTTATGCACGTGGCCGGCGTCAAGCTCAGCACTGTAAATGCCATTGTACCCTTCGCGGTCGGCCTTATTTTCTTCTTCGCCGGCATCAACTTGGTGAAAGCCACCGGCGACAGAGCCTAAGTTCACAATCATTTGATTACAAGATACTTACAAACAAAAAAGCCTCGGCGGTTGCCGAGGCTTTTTTGTTTGTAAGTACGGCCGGCTAGCCGTGCGAATCAATTCCCTGGCTGCGGGCAAAGGCCAGCAGAGCGGGGTCCAGTTGGAGCCAATTCGATTGATACGCCACGCCCCGCGGCGCATGTGCATACACCACCGAGCCGCCATAAATAGCGCGGATGATGTCGGAGCTTTCGTTGGAAGGCAAAGCCGGGCAACCCTGGCTGCGGCCCAAACGGCCGTGCTCGCGCACAAAATCTTCGCTCACGTAATCGGCGCCGTGCACCACCACGGCGCGGGTAGCGGCGTTGGTGTTATAGCCGGGATCTACGCCTTTTAGCTTCAGCGACAAGCCGTGCTTGCCCGTGTAGGTGTGGCCCGTGACATAAAAGCCCAGGCTGCTCATTTCGGAGCCTTCGCGGTTGGAAAAAGCAGTGGCAAACTCTTCGCCGGTATTTTTGCCGTGGGCAACCAAGCTGTGAAACAACAGCCGCTGCTCACGCAAATCAATTACCCACAGCCGCTTTAGGCGGCTAGAACGGTTGAAGTCGATGATGGTAAGCACATGCTGCGAGGGCGATATTACGCCGCGCTGCTGCAAGTTGTAAAACCCCACCAAAGCTTCGCGGTACACATCGGGAGCCAAATCAGCGGTTACCAATTTCGATTGCGCGTAGCTGCGCATGACGTGCTGCTCAAACGAAGCCAGGTATAACGTGCGGCGCGCTTCGTTCTCGATGCGGACCGCGGCAGCACCCGAGCCTGAGGAGGAAGCCGGACGGTTGGCAGCCGGCGAAGTCGCGGCCGGTAATAGTATGGAAGACAGCGAAATAAAAGCGCTGACAAAGGCTGTTCGAAAGGAATTCATGGGTTGGGGCAGTCGCAACAGGTTGTTTTAAGTAGTGGCAGCTCCGGGCAAGCAAAACGAAAATAGTACTTTCGTGTCATTATAACGGCCCTCCTAACCGTCATAGTATCCGCGTCAGTTCCTATTCCTCAATTTGTTATGTTGTTTCGCCGATTGTTGCTAGTCCTCCCAGCCTTGGTGTTTGCCGGCTGTGGTCACTCGCTTTCCGAACTGCCCGGCTTCGACGCGGCCGCGTGGCGCAGCGATCGTTTTGCCTGCCAAAACAAGCGCGCTGCGCTGCTGCCCGCCCTCGAAAAATCGCGTGACCAGCTTTACGATAGCCGTACCAGCGACATCGACGGCATCTTGGGCCACCCCGACGAGGAGGAGCTAGCCGACCAGAACCAGCGCGTGTATACCTATTACGTAGAACCTGGCCCACAATGTGAGCCGGCTCATCTCCACTCGTCTGCCCGCAAATTCACGTTGCGCTTTAGCGCTACCGGCACCGTGATCGAAGTACAGTACCTGCGCTGAGTTGGGTATCGATTTTCAACTAGCCTTATAGGCAAAAAGGCGGCTCCGAACCTCGGAGCCGCCTTTTTGCCTATAAGGCTAGTAAAGCTTTCGGTGCGAATTAGCCGACGCCATTTTCGCCGGAGTCAGACTTGGGCTGCTCGTCCTGTGGCTGCTCGTTGCGGAGCAAGCTCAGCTGAGTAGGCGTCAGGATGCGGCTGCATTCGCTTTCGTATTGCGCTTCTAGCTCAGCCATTTTGGCTTGGCGCAGTGAGCTGTTATCGCGGTACTGCCACTGGATCTCGTCGGCCTGGGCCAGCTTGATGCGGTTGATGTTGCGGAGCTTAATATATTGACCCTCATTGAGTTGCAATTTGCCACTCATATCGCGGGTAAGGGAAGTCACCCGATTTTCGGCGGGCTCGCCGGTGCCGGGCAGTTCGGCGTGGCGATCACTTCTTTGGGCAGCAGCGGAACCAACAACTCCCAGAAAGAACAGGCAGGTTACTAAAGCAGATTTCATAAAAACGGTGGTAGAAAGGTTGGCGGGGTAGAACTACGGTACTCTTACGGAAGAGCTTAATAAAAGATCTTAAACTTAGATTATTTATTAATCTCTTTTTTGATAGTCCAAATATATATTGGATTAATGTAATAGCAAACTTTTTATGAAAATTTTTATCAAACCAGACATTTCCTGAACTCAGCCTTGGAGTTTACAGCTAGCGTGAGCGACCTCAGAAGGCATAAAAAAAGCCGATTCCAGATTGGAATCGGCTTTCACAGCAAGAAGGCAGGTTACTCAACCCCTTCCATGGGTTTGTGATCAGGGCTCTTGAAATATTGCATAGCCACCAGCGAAATGATCATCCCGCCCATACTGCCCATCAGGATAATTGCCAGAAAAGCAATCACTACCGACAGGTCGGATCCGAACAGATCGCGAGCTCGTGTGAGTTGCTGCAAAATGTCGGGCTTGATGACGCTAAGAATAATGAAGAAGAAGCCCAGCGCAATCGACGCTACCATCGCCGTAATAATGCCCGTGCCAAAGCCCTGCAGGTACGGCAACCGGTCGTCTTTGGCCCGTTTCAAATTCATGATGGCCAGGATCACCCCTACGGCCAGAATAACGAGATCGAGGGCTCCGGCGCTCATATTCCTAAAAAAGTCGGCCAGCACGGCAATGAGCGTGTACACAATCAGGACTGCTGCTGTCAGGAGGCCGTAGCGGAAACCATTGTTTTCGGCAGTAATGCGAGCGTCAGCCATATAGGTCAGAAAAAAGGGGTTAGGAAGAGGATCAGAATGAAAACTTAGGAACTGCAGGCCAGCCGTCCGATGTTATACGACTCGCAGGCTGCGCGCAGTTCAATGCTGATTTCCTATACTCTTTTCAGCAAATGGATGTTGTGCAGCTACTTATTTTTTTTGTTTTCGATAATCCCGATTCAATTTACCGGCTTGGCAATGCGCTGAAAATGAGTCTGAAATTTTCATTTGGGTTCGTATCAGCTATTTAATTGCGCAAGAGTATTTAACGTGCCCCGAGGCATTTTGCGTAATTTCGCGCGCCGTTTCTCAGGCCGGCTTTCCGTTTAATTTTCGTTTCTCCGCTTTATCATATGATCAGCACTTCCAACGTAAGCCTCCGCTACGGCAAGCGTATCTTGTTCGAAGACGTAACCATCAAATTTTTGCCGGGCAACTGCTACGGCCTGATCGGGGCCAACGGCGCCGGCAAATCGACCTTCCTGAAGATTCTTTCGGGCGAAATCGAGCCGAACACTGGCACCGTGGATTTGCCGGCCGGGCAGCGCTTGGCGGTGCTGAAGCAGAACCAGTTTGCCTATGATGAGTTTCCCGTACTCCAAACCGTAATCATGGGCCACCAGCGCCTGTGGAGCGTGATGGAGGAAAAAGACGCCCTCTACGCCAAACCCGACTTTTCGGATGCCGACGGCGAGCGCGCGGCCGTGTTGGAGGGCGAATTTGCCGACTTGGAAGGCTGGAACGCCGAATACGAAGCCGCAGAATTGCTTAGTGGTCTGGGCATTACGGAAGACAAGCACTACACGCTTATGTCGGACTTGGGCGGCTCGGAAAAGGTGCGGGTGCTGCTGGCACAAGCCCTGTTTGGCAACCCCGACGTGCTGCTGCTCGACGAGCCGACCAACAACCTCGACGCCGAATCGGTGTTGTGGCTGGAAAACTTCCTCGACAATTTCCAGAACACGGTAATTGTGGTATCGCACGACCGCCACTTTCTCGACGCGGTGTGTAACTACATGGCCGACCTGGATTTCTCGAAAATCACCATGTATCCGGGCAACTACTCGTTCTGGTACGAAAGCTCGCAGCTGGTGCTCAAGCAGCGGCAGGAAGCCAACAAGAAAACCGAAGACAAGCGCAAGGAACTCGAAGAGTTTGTGCGGCGCTTTTCGGCCAATGCTTCGAAAAGCAAGCAGGCTACCTCACGGCAGAAGTTGTTACAAAAGCTTACCCTTGAGGACATTAAGCCCTCGTCGCGCAAGTATCCCTACATCGCCTTCAAACCCGAGCGCGAAGCCGGCAACCAACTGCTGACCGTCGAGAATCTGTCGAAATCGGTGGACGGGCAGACCGTTTTCCGCAACGTTAGCTTCTCGCTGGATAAGAAAGACAAGATTGCCATTGTCGGTCGCGACGACCGGGCGGCCTCCCTCCTATTTGACATTCTGTTCGAGCAAGCCAAGCCCGACACCGGCGAATTCAAGTGGGGCACGACCATTACGCCGTCGTACTTCCCGAGGGAAAACAGCGAATTCTTCGAGTCTGACCTCAATTTGGTAGACTGGCTGCGGCAATATTCGGCCGAGAAGGACGAGAGCTTTATCCGGGGCTTTTTGGGCCGGATGCTGTTTTCGGGCGAAGAGTCTTTGAAGAAGGCGAACGTACTGAGCGGCGGGGAAAAAGTCCGCTGCATGCTCTCCAAGATTATGATGGAATCGGGCAACGTGCTTGTGCTCGACGACCCGACCAACCACCTCGATCTGGAAAGTATTCAGGCCCTCAACAACAGCCTGCGCGATTATACGGGCACGCTCATTTTCTCTTCACACGACTTGCAGTTTATTGAAACGGTAGCTAACCGCATCATCGAACTCACGCCCGACGGCATCATCGACCGGCGCATGAACTACGAAGAATATCTGGCCGACGACCAAATCAAAACGCAGCGCAAGCGCATGTATCAACTTGTGTCTTAAGCACGTTGTAACGTTATGAAACGACTCTTCTGCCTGTTGGTATTGGGTGGCTCGGCGCTGTGGCTGGCGCCTACGGCATCGGCCCAAACCGACACGACCCGCACCACCGTCAAACCGCAGCTGAATACGGCGCCTCCCGGGCCGCCAACCCCCGCGCCGCGCCCGGCTGATCAGCCCGCGGCCCGGCCTGCGGTGCCCGTGCCGGCTCCGCCGCCCGTCGATCAGCCGTTGCCGTCGCAAACAGCCCCGCGAAGCGACAGCCCCTCCGGCCTCGATTTTCCGGTAGGAGCTAAACTAAAGGCTGATGAGCCCAAGTCGAAGTACTTTCTTTACACCAACTTCGGGCTGGGCTACAGCAGCAACCCGTACAGCGGAGGCCAGTTTAGCGCTAGTCTGGCGCCGGCCATTGGGTATCGCCTCACCGATAAGTTCTCATTTGGCCCCGGTATCAGCTACGCCTTCAACAGCGTGTCGTTCCCGAGTGATTACCGCACGATAGGGTTCCCGAACAGCGTACAGCTTAACAGCTTGGGTATCAAAGGGTTCGCGCAGTACATGTTCTACCGCGAATTCTTCATTCATGCCGAATACGAAGTTACCCGCGCCGAATCGTACAACGTGTACGAAGTGATCCCTCAGCAGCAGTACGAAGTTGTGAAGGTAAAGCGTACCCTCAACACGCCTTTGCTGGGTCTGGGCTACCGTCAGCAATTTGGGCAGCGGGCCGCCGGCGATATTACCGTGCTTTATAATTTTAATGACGGTTATGATACGGCTGGCTATCCGTTGTCGCCTTACGGCCAACCGGTAATTCGCTTTAGCTTTTTATTCGACATCGGGCGATAACGCATTTTCGGCTCCCGAATCGACAAATAAAAAAAGCTGCTCCATTGCTGGAGCAGCTTTTTTTATTTGCGTTTTTTCAGACTAAATAGAATTTATTTCAACTCGTAAAAGCCGAAATAAATACGCTACACCGCGTTGCCTCTAATCAGACGTAGCAACACGGCTACAATGGCTATAACAAGCAGAACGTGAATGATTCCGCCGGTGTAGAAGCCGCCGAAGAAGCTAATAGCCCAAATGATTACTAAAATGACGGCAATAAGATACAGCAGATTTCCCATGGTGGTTGGAATTAGGTTTGATGAAAGGAAGGGAGAGAACGAAGCGCCTGGAAGGGTCTAATCGGGATGGATTAGTTTGGAAAGGCGATTTGCGGATTTGTACGCTAACGTTTTGAAAAGGATATATTCGACTAAAAGAATTAGATATACCGGGGAGTTATTTTTTTTGAAACATGCCATTTTGAGCAAATTGAGGCCTTTTTTAGTTTTACTTATTTTTTCATTTGTAGGACAACGCTGCGATTGACGGCGCTTTGGAGGCGGGTATTTTCGCGCTAGCTTTGCAGCCACGCGCTTTTTCAGAGGCGCGCTCTCGTATTCCCACCCACTTTTACCACCCTCACATGACTAACGTCGCCGTTATCGGCTCGGGTACTATGGGCAACGGCATTGCCCACGTGTTTGCCCAACACGGATTTGCAGTTGCCCTCATCGACATCAACCAGCCCGCGCTAGACAAGGCCCTCGGCACCATCGGCAAAAACCTCGATCGGCAGGTAGCCAAAGGCAGCCTCAGCGAAGCCGACAAATCGGCTACCCTCGGCCGCATCACCACGTTTACGTCCATTGCCGATGGCGTGCGCGAAGCAGAATTGGTGGTCGAAGCTGCCACGGAAAATGTAGATCTGAAGCTGCAAATCTTCCGCGACCTCGACCAGCACGCGCCGCAGGAGGCAATTTTGGCATCCAACACGTCGTCCATTTCTATTACCAAAATTGCCGCCGTTACGAAGCGCGCCGACAAGGTCATCGGCATGCACTTCATGAACCCGGTGCCGGTCATGAAGCTGGTAGAAGTGATCCGCGGCTACGCGACCTCCAACGCAGTGACGGCGCACATCATGGAGATTTCGCGGCAACTGGGCAAAACGCCTACAGAAGTCAATGATTATCCGGGGTTTGTGGCCAACCGCATCCTGATGCCGATGATCAACGAGGCCATTTATAGCCTGTTTGAAGGCGTGGCCGGTGTGGAAGAAATTGACACGGTGATGAAGCTGGGCATGGCCCACCCCATGGGCCCGCTGCAACTGGCCGACTTTATCGGGCTAGATGTGTGCTTGGCCATCCTGCGCGTGCTGCACGACGGATTGGGCAACCCCAAATACGCCCCTTGCCCGTTGCTGGTAAACATGGTCATGGCGGGCCGGCTGGGCAGTAAGTCGGGCGAAGGCTTTTACTCCTGGACGCACGGCACCAAGGAGTTGGTCGTGGCAGAACGGTTTAGGAAATAAAGCCCTGCTCTCTCCGATAGAAAAAGCCCCGGCGTTCACTAAGATGCCGGGGCTTTTTGTGCGTAGCCTCCCGGCGCACTTAACGCCCAGAAATGGTGTTTATAAACTTGTCTCTCTATGGCCAATCCTGCAATCTAGAGGGCGTCACGGAGCCCGTGGCAAAACATTTAGGCGGCTCTCTTTGTGAATACGTACTACATTCTGCCCTTACTGTTCAGCTGCAAGGGCCAATGTAGTGGTTGCCTAATACCTAATTGAATCTCAAGCATCTATAAAACATGGAACAAGCAACATTTGGGGCCGGCTGCTTTTGGTGCGTCGAGGCGGTTTTTCAGAACCTCAACGGCGTGGAGAAAGTAGTGTCGGGCTATACCGGCGGACGCATCGCCAACCCCACCTACAAGGAAGTATGCAGCGGCCTGACGGGCCACAACGAGGTCGCCCAGATTACGTTTGACCCGGCCGTCATCAGCTTTGAGGAGTTGTTGGAAGTGTTCTGGAAAACCCACGACCCTACCTCGCTCAACCGGCAAGGCAACGACGTGGGCACGCAGTACCGCTCCGGCATTTATTACCACAACGATGAGCAGCGCCGCATCGCCGAAGAGTACAAGCAAAAACTCAACGACGCGCACGCTTTCGAAAAGCCCATCGTAACGGAAATTCTGCCCCTGAAGGCATTCTATCCGGCCGAGGACTATCATCAGAATTACTTCAACCAAAATGGCAACCAGCCTTATTGCCAGTTTGTGGTAAAACCCAAAGTCGACAAGGTGCGGCAGGTATTTGGCGAGAAGCTTAAAGCCACCGCTAAATCATAAGTATTTGCTAATCAAGTATTTATGAAAGCCGTTTCGCTTAACTGCGAAACGGCTTTTTTGTGCGTTGCATCGACATGTTAAGAGTAATTTCGGCATTGGCCACAACGTAGCTCGACCTAACCAAATTGCTGGTTCCGAGTAGAAGCGCATACCACGCATATTTCTACGACTGGCATGGGCAAATACGTTATTATCATTCACGGAGGCGCTGTTCAAACCGATCCCTCGACTATTCCGCCCGAGAAGGAAGCCAAGCTTAAGGAAGGGCTGGCGCAAGCGCTGCACGCCGGCTGGGAAATTCTGCACAAAGGCGGCAGCGCACTGGATGCGGTGGAGGCTGCGGTGCGCGCCATGGAAGACAACGAAGATTTCAATGCCGGCCGCGGTGGGATGTTTACCCTCAACGGGGAAGTCGAAACGGAAGCCTCTATCATGGACGGTGCCACCTTACAAGGCGGCGCCGTGAGCTGCGTTAAGCTGGTAAAAAACCCCATTAGCCTGGCGCGGGCGGTGATGGAAAACTGCAAGCATACCTTTCTGACGGCCGAAGGTGCCCAGGAATTTGCGCTGGCCCAAGGGCTGCCGTTAGAAACGCCTCACTACTTCAAAACCGAGCCGCAGCGCCAAGAATGGATGGAAATCCTGCAAGAGCAAGCGGTAGAGCACGCTGACCGCCACGACACGGTCGGGGCCGTGGCTTTGGATCAGGAAGGGAACTTGGCCGTGGCTACTTCAACCGGCGGCATCGCAGGCAAGCTCAAGGGCCGCGTCGGCGATAGCTGCATTTACGGCGGTGGCACCTACGCCAACAACGAAGTGTGCGCGGCCTCGTGCACCGGCGACGGCGAAATCATCATGCTCGGCGCGTTAGCCCATGAGGTGTACGCCCTGTGCAAATACAAAGACCTACCCATTGCAGAGGCCGCCCGGGAAGCAATCAGTATGTATGCCGACAAGCTGGAAGGCGACCGCGGCATCATCGCCCTCGACCCGCAAGGCAACTTCGCCCTAGAATCGAACACCAACGTCATGCGCCGCGCTTACCGCATCAATGAGGAAGAGCCGTTCGTGGACATTTGGATGGATAAGAAGGCCTGAACCCCAGGCCCAGCGGGGTTTTAGGCCAACTTCAACTCATTCATATAATTATCTTATAATCAGTTATTTAACAAAAAAGCCCTTGCTTGCGCAAAGGCTTTTTTGTTAGGCTGAACAGACTGCAAATTTCTCGAAATCGAAAATCCATTCGAATTCGTGGATCAGACCGAAACGTTGTATTCCCGCAGGGCATCGTTTAGAGAGGTCTTCAAATCGGTGCTGGGCTTGCGCTGACCGATGATGAGGGCGCAGGGCACGTGGTATTCGCCGGCCGGGAACTGCTTGGGCAAGCTACCCGGAATGACTACCGAACGCGCGGGCACGTAACCACGGTACTCTTTTGGCTCTGAACCCGTTACATCTATGATGCGGGTGCTGCCGGTAATGGTTACGCCGGCGCCAATTACGGCTTCTTTGCCCACGCGGCACCCTTCCACCAGAATGCTACGGGAGCCGATAAAAGCGCCGTCTTCGATGATAACGGGCGCCGCCTGCACAGGCTCTAGTACGCCGCCCAAGCCTACGCCGCCGCTCAGGTGCACCCCCGAACCTACTTGGGCGCACGAGCCCACCGTAGCCCACGTATCGACCATCGTGCCCTCTCCTACCCAAGCGCCAATGTTCACGTAGCTGGGCATCATGATAACGCCGGGGGCCAAGTATGCGCCATAGCGGGCCGTAGCCGGTGGCACCACGCGGACGCCTTGTGCTTCGTAACCGGTCTTGAGGCGCATTTTGTCGCGGTACTCAAAGGGCTTCAGCTCAATGGTTTCCATCTGCTGAATGGGAAAATAGAGGATGACGGCTTTCTTCACCCAGTCATTTACTTTCCACTCGTCGGCATCGGTGGCGCCGGGTTCGGCTACGCGGAGGCGGCCTTTGTCGAGCTCTTCAATGACGGCGTGAATGGCGTCGGTGGTGGCGGCTTGTTGCAGCAGGCTGCGGTCGGCCCAGGCAGCTTCGATGGTAGCTTGCAGGTTGTTCATGGCTTCAAGGTTCAAAAATACGGGCCGCAAAATAGCACCTTAAACTAAGCTATCGGCCAAAAGCGGGCACCGGAAAGCGGTAAAACATACGCCTGCCCCCGACCGCCGCCCTTGCCCATTGCCGACAAGACCACAAAAAAGCCCCGGCGACTGCCAGGGCTTTTTGCTTGCGATTGCCAGTTGCTGACGTTACAACAAGCGAACGTCCACCTCGGTCGGAATAAGTTTCTGGCCGTCTTCCAGCGTAAGCAGGAAAAAGAAGCGCAACTGATTGGGCGTCTGCGGGTTCGTGTTGGGGGTCAGCGTGCCCGCGCCTCCCGTCGAGGTGCCCGTAAAGGCAAATGCCGGGGCTTTGGTAGCGCTGGCCGGCAGGGTGGCGAAAGCCGCCGTCAGGCGCTTGGCGTAGTCTCGTACGGCGTTCAGATCCGAGTTGAAAGTGATGGTATTGGAGCCGTTTCCGGCCACGGGCGCGGTCAGGTAATTTGGGTAGCTGGAATCCTGCACGTACTCGACGCCCCCGTTACCGGTGGCCACCTTCGTAATCTCCTTAATCTTGCCTTTGTCGGCCGGAATGCTGAACACGATGGAAAAAGTGCCGTTGGCCGACGCATCCACTTTCGTAGTCACGACCGGGAAGCGCTCGAAATACTCTTGATTGGTGACCGTAACTGGTATTGGGGCAATGCTGTCTTCCAGCGGACCCAGCACGTTGCCGTAGTCTTTTTTGCAGGCCGCAAAGCTGGTGGCGAGAAGCAGAAGAACGAAAAACTTAGAGGCTATTTTTTTCATGATGCAAGGCGAGTGAAAGTTAACGAGGCCGGGAGTTAATCAACATCCCACCAAACACGGTCGGTAATAACGACCGACGGAATATTTTCTCCATTGCCAGCGACTTCGGATGGCGGATAGAGAAGCCGGTTTGGAATGTTTGGCGTAACCGACACATTCAGAGCCGGTTGCAGGCGTGGGTAGCCCGTCCGGCGATAGTCGTTGTAGGCTTCGTAACCGTTGCCAACCCAGGCCATCCACTTCTGCCGGATGATCTGATTGATTTTGTGCGCGTCGGTGCCGGCCAGGGTTACAATTTTGGGGTTGGCCGCGAAATAAGCATCAATTTCCGTGGTCGTCAGACCGGTTTTTTCCATCGAGCGCCGAATGCCTTCTTGGTAGAGCGCATTGGCATCGCCGGCCGTTTTCAGCGTTATCGCCGACTCGGCCAGAATAAACGCCCGTTGAAAATTGGTGAGCAGCCGAACCGGAGCCTGCCCGGCCGAGCCCAGCACGTAGGTGCTGTACACCGAGCGATTGGCCCGCACGGGCGGCGTTACGGTGTTTCCGTTCTCGAAGCCCGAAAACTTGCCATACGGCGTGGTTTGGGTAGCGGCCGTGTTGTTGGGCGTCGTGGTGAAGTACTTGGGCAGCCGCGGGTCACTGAACGCCGCCAACGAATCGAGGAAGCGCGAGCTGGCCATCTGATCGTCGGGCCGGTTGGTGATGTTGTAAGAGTAAAACGGATTGGTGTTGCCGACCGCCGTAGCGAAAGGCACCTCAAAGTCGTCGGCGTTGGCGTTGATGGCGGCACTGCCGGCGGCTCCCTTGGCCAATACTTCGTTGATCACTTTCGTAGCCAGGGCCGGATCTTTGCGGCTCACGGTATTGGCAAATTTCAGCAACAGCATGTTGCCTACTTTTTTCCACTTCGTGAGGTCACCTTTATAAACGAAATCGTCGGCTCCGGGCTTGAGTACGCTGGCTTTGTCCAGGTCGGCTAAGCCTTCGCGCACAAGGTCAAACAGGCTCTGGATGCCCGAAGCGCCTTCGTAAATGTCCTGCTGCTTGTCGAAGGCCGGATGAATGTTTGCCAGCCCTTGCAACGCTTGCGAATACGGCACATCGCCCCACAGATCGGTGGTGAGCGCAAAGTTGTACGCCTTGATCAGCTTGGCAATGCCCGCATACGCCGGGCTGGTTTCCTGCGAGCTGGCAATCAGTGTCTGAGCACCGTTTAAGTTATTGCTATACAAGTCGTTACGCCACTCATTGTCGTAGTTGCCGTTGATCACGTAGCGGTCTTCTGTGGCGGGCTGGTTGGCCAGGCCAGCATAATGCTGCACAAACAGATCGGCGTCGCGGCCCAGCGTGTTGCCCAGTACGAAGCCTGTACCGATGGTGATGGTGGGCAGCTGAACGGAAGGCTGAACGGTGGTCGGATTGTTGGGACTGGCGTTTACATCCAGAAACTTATCGGGGGAGCAGCTGGCGGCCGCCAAGGCAGCGGCAGCAAACGCAGAGTATCGGAGAATGGATAGATTCTTCATGTGTGCTTTCGGGGTTCCGTTAGAGAGTAAAACGCAGGTAAGCGCCATAGCTGCGGACGCTTGGCGGACCTTGCAGGTCGAGGCTGCGGATGTTGCCGGCGCCTTGCGTATTTACCTCCGGGAAGAAGTTGGCATTCGGAGCGATGTAGAACAGGTTGCGCCCCGACAGCGAGAAGGTGACATTACCAAAGGGCGTGCGATCCAGCAGCGATTTGGGCAGCGAATAGCCCAGGGAAACCTCCCGCAGGGTGTAGTGCGTCCCATCGAAGATGGCCAGGTCGCTCTGCAAGCCTTGGTTGCTCCAGAAGCTTTGCGCATCCACCTGAATGTTGTTGGGGCGGTAGGTGCCATCGGCATTCTGAATTACGCCCGGAATGATGCGCGGAAGCTCGCGGTCTTTGCCCGTTTCTTTCAGCATGCCCGCCGATTTGTAAGCGGCCTGGGTGAAGGACAGGATGTCGCCGCCCACGATGGCGTCAATCAAAAACGAGAACGTAACGCCTTTGAAGCTCATGGTATTGGTCACGCCACCCTGCCAATCGACGTTCGGGTTGGCCGTAACCTGCGAGCTAAGCTCGGGTACCCACAGCCCGGTTTTGCCGTTAATCAGATACTGCCCATCGGGCGCCGTAGCCTTCTTTTGCCCCAAAATAACGCCGTACGGCTGCCCGACTACATACGAGGGCACCGAACCGATAAAGGAGCTACCTGCAATAGACGAACTCGTTACGCCCGGGTAAATCGACACGACTTTGTTGCGGAGCCGAGTAAAGTTGGCCGTAATGTCCCAGTTGAAGCCCGACTTGGTTTTTACGGGCGTGATCGTGGCCAGCAATTCAATGCCTTTGTTGTCGAGGCGACCCGCATTCGTCACAAAGCTCACGTAGCCCGTAGTACCGGGAAGCGTAACCGGCAAGATCTGGTTGGAGCTAATGGTTTTGAAGTACGTAGCATCGATGGTAAACCGGTTGTTGAAGAACCCCAAGTTCACCCCTACCTCCGCCGATTTGGTAAATTCCGGCTTCAGGGCATTGCCGCCCCCGATGGAGGTGCTGGGCGTGAAACCCACAACGCCGTTGAAAGGGAACGTGACGTTGGCTACGTTGTTGCCTTGGCCTGCCGAAACAAAGTAGTTATCAAGGGCATACGGATCGGCGTCGCGGCCAACGCGGGCTACGTTTGCCCGAATTTTGCCGTACGAGAAGATGTCCGAATCGATGTTAAAAGCATCGGAGAAGACGAAGCCTGCCGAAAGCGAAGGATACAGGTACGTATTGTTGCTTTTGGGCAGCGTAGAAGACTGGTCTACCCGCGCCGTGCCCTCCAGAAACAGGTAGTTGTCGTAGGCGAGGGAAAGATCGGCGTAGTAGCCCAACAGCCGGCGCACCGACGAAAACTCACCGCTGCCGGTGAAATTGGCCGCGTTGATGGGATTGTAAAAGCCGGGCTGCGAAAGCGTGGAGGCCGACACATATTGCCGGTTGCGCCGGCGTTGGTTGGTTTGCTGACCCACCAGCAACGTGGCATTCAACCGATCCATGAAGATGTTCTCCTTCTTGGCCGTGATCAGCAGGTCGCCGGTGAATTCGGCATACTGGTAGTTATCCTGAAAAATCAGCCCGCTTGGGTTACGTGCCGAACTAATGGCGGCAATCTGCTTGCGGCGATCGGTGTAGGCGTCGAGGCCGGCCCGGTACGTAACGCTCAACCACGGGAAGAAGTCGTAGCCGATGCTGGCCACGTTGATGAAGCGCGTGACGTTGCTGGCAGTGTTAGCATTCCGCAGGTTCCAGTTGGGGTTGTCGCGGGCCGGAAAAAACAGATTAGCGCCCGTAGCCGTCTGGTAAGGCTGGCCTTGCAAGTCGAAGCTGCGCGGCACCGACGAGAGGGTACCAAAGGCGCTGCCGCCGTTACCCGTTTGGGGGCCCAGCTGATCGGTTTGGGAAAAATTTACCGACCCAGTCAGCTTCACTTTGTTTTGCAGGGTAGTGCCGCCACCCAGCTGCACGTTGGTACGCTTCAAGGTCGAAACGGCCGTAATACCGGTTTGGTCGGTGTTGTTTACGTTGAGCGAAAAGTTCGACGTGCCGTTGTTGCCGGCTAGCTGTACGCCATTGGTCAAAATGCGCCCACGCCGAAAAAAATCACGGATATTGTCGGGGTAGGCCCGATAAGGAAGGTTTGTACCATCGGCAAGCAATAAGCCGTTGGGCCGGGTCGGAGTGGTACCGAAGCGTGGCCCCCAGGAGTTTACGCTACCCGTAAAGATGTCGCCAGCGCCGTTGGCGGTCGTGTTTACGCCGCCGGTGCCTTGGCCATAATCGTTCTGAAAATCGGGCAGACCTAGTACAGTCTGGAAGTTGATACCCGAGGTAACGTTGATTTCCAGCTTCTTCGTGACGTTCGCGCCCGATTTGGTTGTAATCAGGATAGCGCCGGAAGAAGCCCGCGAGCCGTAAAGGGCAGCCGCAGCGGGTCCCTTCAGAATGCTGATGCTGGCGATGTTCTCGGGATCGATGTCAGCTGCCCGGTTTGAGGTCTGGGCGCCGTACAACGTACCGGCGGCCCCGCCGTTCGTGCGGTCGGCATCGTTGCTGATCGGGATGCCATCAACTACAAACAACGGCTGGTTGCTGCCCCCAAGCGAGGTAATACCCCGGATGTTGATGTTGGTAGAAGAGCCGGCCAGGCCGCTGGCCCCGGTGATATTCACCCCGGAAACCTTGCCCTGCAACGCATTCACGACGTTAGGCTCCGATTTCTGGGCCAGTTCATTTCCCTTTAGCTCCTGTGTGGCGTAGCCCAGCGTGCGCTTGTCTTTTTCAATGCCCAAAGCCGTCACGACTACTTCGTTCAGCTGCTTGGAATCGGTGACCAGCGCCACATTAATTTGAGACTCAGTACCAATGGCGCGTTCGGCGGAAGTATAGCTAATCGAGCTGAAGACCAAAGTGCCGCCGGTAGCCGGCACACTCAAGGAGTAGGTCCCGTCCGAATTGGTAGAAACCCCGTTGGTAGAGCCTTTCAATAATACGGTTACCCCAGGCAATCCTTCACCAGAAGTACGATCGGTGACCCGACCAGTGACGGTCCGGTTTTGAGCTGTCACTTGCTGTAGCAACGTGACCATGAGTAGAATACTCATGAGTAAGATTTTTTTCATGCAGAGGTTGTTAAGGTTGGAAAATTGAGCAAAATGAACAGGCACCAAGTCGTAAGCTAGAGGTAAATTTTTTCTTGAAAAAATTACTCCCTCAATTTTACACGACGTTCTCTCCCCATAAACCACGAAAGGCTATAATGTTCTGTTTTAAGTAGATATGTTTTTCGAGTCGAAGCTCCGCCGTTGAAACGCCTGTCAGAAATAGCTAATGCTTTTCGCTGCTTTTTGCGCCGGCCAACTCCTGTGTAAGTATAAAAACCGGCATCTTTGGCTCCACCAATGGCGTCGTCTCCCCTGCTTTTAGCTTCCGTACTCAAGCCCGTGGACGACACGCGCATGTTTGAAAAATTTGGGCGCACCCTCGCCAGCCGACCTGACCTAGCGGTACACATAGCCGGCCGCCGCGCCCCATACCCACGCAACGCCCCGAGCAACCTCCACACCCACGAGCTGCTGGATGGCTCGCGCCTGAGCTGGCGGCGCCTGGCAGCCCAATGGCGCTACTGGAAGCTGCTACGCACGCTGCAACCGGCGCTGGTGGTGGTGCACGCCCCGGAATTGCTGCCGCTCACGCTGCTATGGCAGCGCTTCGGCCGTGGTCGCCGGTTTCTGTATGACGTGCGCGAAAATTATGCGCTCAACATCCTCACGCAGCAGGTGTACCCGCATCTAGTTCGGCAGGTGCTGGCTAAGCTGGTGCGCTGGGCAGAAACGAAGGCTGCCCGACAGGCTTACAAAGTCATATTAGCTGAACGCAGCTACGCCGAGGAGTTGCCTTTTGCTTTGCCGGAACGCACTGTGATTCTGGAAAACAAATACCAACCCCAACCCCACGAGGTCGCGCCCCAACCCAAACAACGTCTTCCAGCACCTCACGAGCCGCTTCACCTGCTATACTCCGGCACTATTTCGGAGCTAAACGGCGTGCTGGAGGCCCTTGAATTCACCCGTCAGTTGCGCACGATTTGGCCCGGCGCTCACCTTACTATTGTCGGCTTCTGCCAGCAGCCGGCGTTATTGGCGCGCCTGCAAGCCGCGATTGCCAACGCACCGGGGTCCGTCACCCTCATCGGCGGCGACCGGCTGGTACCGCACGCAGACATTATTTCCGCCATCCGGCGGGCGCATGTTGGGCTGTTGCCTTACCGGCCGCATCCGAGTACGTGGCGCTGCCTGCCGACCAAGCTCTTTGAATATGTGGCGCATGGCCTGCCTGTTATCATCCCCGATAACACTCTATGGATCAATTATTTACAAAACGATGGCATTGCGGTAGTCTGCCGGGATTTTACTTCGATGGAAGCCGTGCAGGACGTAGCTGCGGCGCTTTCCAAAACCCGTTTTTACCCCCACGGAATTCCGGCCGACGTATTGTGGCAATCGGAGGCGACAAAATTGTGGGCAATAGTAGATTCTTTGCAGTAACTGCCGACCTTCGCACCCCGTTTAGGAGAAAAGTGCCGTTTTGCTTTACATTCGCCTCTCTTCCCCTGCTCTTTTTTGCCCGCTAAATTCCCTACTTGATGAATACTCTCCGCTACTCCGAAATTGCCGGCGTTGGCCACTATGTGCCTGAACGCGTGGTGAAAAATGCCGACCTCGAACAAATCATGGAAACCACCGACGCGTGGATTCAGGAGCGTACGGGGATTCGCGAACGGCGCTATTTCACCGAAGGCGTCGATACCACGGCCAACATGGGCGCCCAGGCCGCCCGGCGCGCGCTCGAACAGGCCGGTCTCACCCCCGACGATGTGCAGCTCATTGTATTTGCTACGTTATCACCCGATTACATATTTCCCGGATCGGGCGTACTGCTGCAACGTGAGTTAGGCATCAAAGACAACATTCCGGCCCTGGACGTGCGCAACCAGTGCTCAGGCTTTATTTACGGCCTGTCGGTCGGCGACCAGTTTGTGCGCACCGGCATGTACGACACCGTATTGGTTGTGGGCTCCGAAATCCATTCTTCGGGCCTCGACAAAACAACCCGCGGACGCGCCGTTTCCGTCATTTTTGGCGACGGCGCCGGGGCAGTGGTGCTGCGCCCTAGCTCCCGCGAAGGCCACGGCATCCTGAGCACTCATTTGCACGCGCAAGGCGAATACGCCGAGGAATTGATCGTGAAAGAACCCGGCTCCAACCGCGAAGGCCGGGTGGAAGTGGCCCTGGCCAACCCCTTGGACATGTATCCTTACATGAACGGCACCAACGTATTCAAGCACGCTGTGGTGCGGTTTCCGCAGGTGATCAACGAGGCACTGGAGCAAAACGGCTATAAGTCTTCGGACATCGACATGCTGATTCCGCACCAAGCCAACCTGCGCATTACGCAGTTTGTGCAGCAGAAAATGGGTCTCAGCGACGATAAAGTGTACAGCAACATCCAGCGCTACGGCAACACCACGGCCGCTTCCGTGCCCATTGCCCTGAGCGAGGCCGTTGGCGAAGGCAAAATCAAGCGCGGCGATCTGGTATGTCTGGCTGCGTTCGGCAGTGGCTTTACGTGGGCCTCGGCGCTCATTCGCTGGTAATTACTTGGGAGCTTCGTGCACAAGCCTCATTATCTAAGTAATTAACAATCAATTACTTAGATAATGAGGCTTGTTTCTTAGATTTTAAGCGGCAGTTTCAGATTTGAATTACGCATTCCGCACACATCCTTCAGCATTCTAACAGTGCCCAGCTATACCGAGGAAAATTACCTGAAAGCGATCTATAAACTGGCCGAAGCCACGCCGGGTGAGGAAGTCAGCACCAATCGTATCGCCGACGTCATGCAAACCCGCGCCGCCTCGGTTACGGATATGCTGCGGCGCCTGGGTGAGAAGGGCTTGCTGCACTACCAGCGCTACCGCGGTGTGTCGCTCACGGCGGAAGGCCGGCGGCTGGCGCTCCAGACCATTCGCAAACATCGCCTGTGGGAAGTGTTTCTGGTGCAGAAGCTGGGTTTCAATTGGGACGAAGTGCACGAAGTTGCCGAAGAGATGGAGCATCTGCAATCGCCCTTGCTGATCCGCCGGCTCGACGAGTTCCTGGGGTTTCCGCAACTTGATCCGCACGGCGACCCCATCCCTTCCGAAGACGGTGCCATGCACCGCCCGCAGCACCGCTTGCTCGGCGACCTCGCGCCCGGCGAATGCGGCACGGTGGTAGCCGTCAAAAACACCTCTCCGCTGTTCTTACAATACCTCGACAAAGTCGGGATGGGGCTAGGTTCATTATTTGAAGTACTGGATAAAGTAGAGTTTGATAACTCTCTGGAAATCAAAGTAAACCAAAACCAAGTCGTTTTGGTATCCGCGGAAGTAAGCCGCAATATTTTCGTGACGGCCTAGCACAATTCAGTGCTAAGCCTTCGTACTGTTTGACCAGTTTTTGCCCCCACGCAGGCGCACTTTAGAGTTGCTTACCTTTGCGGCAATCATACTTGTTGCGCCGTGCCTTCTCCCCTGCCTCTTGCCCTTTCCGACACAATTGTAGCCCTTTCAACGCCGTCGGGTGCGGGCGCAATTGCCGTCATCCGGCTTTCCGGACCCGATGCAATTCCGATTGCGGATGCCGTTTTTGCGGGCCGCCGCCTGCGCGACCAAGCCACCCACACCCTGCATTTCGGCACCATCCGCGACGGCGATCAGATCCTGGACGAAGTAGTGGTGTCGCTGTTTCGCGGGCCGAACTCCTACACCCGCGAAGATGTGGTTGAGATTTCGTGCCACGGCTCGCGCTACATCGTGCAGCAACTGCTGGCCCTGTTGGTGCGGCGCGGCGCCCGGCTGGCCGAAGCCGGTGAATTTACCAAACGGGCCTTTTTACATGGAGCCTTCGACCTTACCCAAGCAGAAGCCGTCGCAGACCTGATTGCTTCCGATTCGGCGCTGTCGCATCGGGTGGCCATGCAGCAAATGCGCGGTGGCTTTGCGCAGGAGCTGCGCGATCTGCGCGCCCGGCTGGTGCAATTTGCCGCCTTGCTAGAGCTGGAGCTGGACTTCGGCGAGGAAGATGTAGAATTTGCCGACCGCACGGGTTTGGTGAAGCTGCTACAGGAAGTCCAGACGCTGGTACAGCGGCTGCTGCGCTCTTTTGAGCTGGGCAACGTGATCAAAAACGGCGTGACAACGGTTATTGCCGGCAAGCCAAACGCTGGCAAATCGACGCTGCTCAACGCGCTGCTCAACGAAGACCGCGCCATCGTGTCGGCCATCGCCGGCACCACTCGCGACATGATCGAAGACGAGGTAACCATCGACGATATCCGCTTCCGTTTCGTCGATACGGCAGGTCTGCGCGACACCACCGATGTGGTCGAATCCATTGGTGTCGAGCGCACTAAGCAGCGCGTGCAGCAAGCCGCATTCGTGTTATATCTCTTTGATTTGACGAGCACTAGCCCCACTCAGATTCAAGCAGAGATCGAAGCCCTGGAAGTCCCGCGTCACGTACCGGTTTTGGCCATTGGCAATAAGCTCGACGTCGCTTCCGATGACGAAATCGCAGCCTTCCAACGCCTCACGAACACCGTGCTGATTGCCGCTTCCCGCGGCGATGGCTTAGATGAATTGCGCGAAATTCTGCTCCAACGCGTACGCGGCGAAGGCCTCGACCAGATTGGCTCGTCTACCATTGTCACCAACCTGCGCCATGCCCGCAGCCTCGAAACCACCCAAGCCGCGCTCAACGCCGTGCTTGCCGGTCTGAGCCACGGCACCGGCACCGAGCTACTGGCCGCTGACCTACGGCACGCGCTGGCCGCGCTGGGCGAAATCACCGGCGAAATTTCTTCCGACGACCTGCTGAGCAGCATCTTCACCCAGTTTTGTATTGGCAAGTAAAAGCACCTTTATATAATACATTGATAATCAAGTCATTATACGAAGGCGCTTTTTACTTAATCGCAAGTGCTTCAGCGGTGCTGATCGTAGAACTTGGGTTTTGCGGCCTGTCGTAATCCTTGCAGCTCTTCCGCGTTAAGCGACTGTCCCGCAGCCGCTTGCACGGCATCCAGCAATTGCATCTCCGTTCGAATGCCTACCACAGCCGACGTAATGGCGGGTTGGGCCAGAGCAAACTGAATAACCACTTCGGCAGCAGTACGGGCAGGGTCTGCTACGGCGCGCACGGCCGAGGCGGCCTGTGCTACTTCCTCCTGCGCATACCCGAGGTAGGCCGTGGCCGGCTTCTTCACCAGCAGCCCCTGGGCGAAGCTGCCGCGGGCCAGCACGCCAATCTGATGCTCTTGCAGCAGCGCCAATATAGTTTCCTCGGGTCGCCGATCTAGCAAGCTGTATTGCATCATGACGCTGGCAATCTGCGAGCGCTGCACGTACTCCCGAATCACGTTGGGCCGGATAGAGGAAATGCCGTAATACCGGATTTTCCCTTGATGTACCAGTAGTTCAAAGGCCTCAATGGTTTCGTCGATGGGGTCTTCCAAGGTGCCCCCGTGCAGCTGGTAGAGGTCGATGTAATCGGTTTGGAGCCGTTGCAGGCTGTGCTCTACGGCCTTGAGAATGTACTCTTTACGCGGGTTCCAGTCCCAGCCGCTGCCGTCGGGGCGCCATTGGTTGCCCACTTTGGTGGCAATGATCACTTGGTCGCGCAGGCCGCGGAAGGCCCGTCCAACCGTGACTTCGTTGTCGCCTTTTTGGTACAAATCGGCCGTATCAAAAAAGTTAACTCCCTGATCCAAAGCCTGATGCAATAAGGCAGCATTGTCCCTCGGATCATCGCCCAACGACATGCACCCAAAACTCACCTGACTCACCCGCAGGCCGGACTTTCCTATTTGTTTATACTTCATGAGCTGTTGAATTGAGAAGGAGGCTTACGAAAACGGCTCCGGCGATGGCTAATTCCTGTTTTAAGCCCTCTACTTATAAGGATTTGCCATGCTAAATGGAGTTCATTTTCATAGGTTTTTCAGGATTTCATTTAAATAACCAACTGCAAGCCTAATTTTACGGCTTCCCTTTTTTCAGTCCTTTTTTCTAACAACACCGTTGGGTAAACTACAGTATAGAGTGCAAGCGCTCCTTGCGCTTTCCGGCTTGCCGGTAATTCTTTAGTTTCGCCCCGCAACCACCCTCTAACCAACTCTTATGGCAGAGTCTGCTGAGATTATCCTCGACGGGAAATCCTATCCCTTCCCCGTTTTTGAAGGCACCGAGCACGAAAAGGCAATTGACATTGCCAAGCTTCGCGACCAAACGGGCTATGTTACCATCGATTCGGGCTACAAGAACACCGGCGCTACCAAGAGCGCCATTACGTTTCTCGACGGCGAAGAAGGCATTTTGCGCTACCGGGGCTACCCGATTGAGCAGCTAGCCGAAAAGTCAAACTTCCTGGAAGTAGCGTATCTGCTGATCTATGGCACGCTGCCCACCCAAGCTGAACTTGATAGCTTCGCTCACCAAATCACGACGCACACCTTGGTGCACGAAGATGTACGGAAGATCTTCGACGGCTTTCCATCGGGGGCTCACCCCATGGGCATCCTTTCGAGCTTAATTTGCTCGCTCACTGCTTTTTACCCCAAAAGCCTTGATCCGAACCAGAGCCCGGAAGAGACCAACCTGAACATCATCCGCCTCATTGCCAAAATCTCGACGATTGCGGCTTGGTCGTATAAAAATTCGGTGGGCCACCCGCTCAACTACCCCCGCAACGACCTCGACTACTGCTCGAACTTCCTATACATGATGTTCGCCTTCCCTACGGAGAAGTACGAAATCAACCCGGTGGTAGTGAGTGCTTTAAACAAATTGCTCATTCTACACGCCGACCATGAGCAAAACTGCTCGACTTCCACGGTGCGTCTAGTGGGCTCGGCCAATGCCAGCCTTTACGGTTCGGTTTCGGCCGGTGTAAACGCGCTGTGGGGCCCGCTACACGGCGGGGCCAACCAAGAAGTGATGGAAATGCTGGAAGCCATTCAGGCCGACGGCGGCAACACGCAGAAATGGATCGATAAAGCCAAGGACAAGAACGACTCATTCCGTCTGATGGGCTTTGGCCACCGCGTGTACAAGAACTTCGACCCGCGCGCCAAAATTATCAAGAAGGCCGCCGACGATGTACTAACGGCGCTGGGCATCAACGACCCGTTGCTGACCATCGCGCAGGAGCTAGAGCAAGCGGCTCTCACCGATCCTTATTTCGTTGAGCGCAAGCTGTATCCGAACGTCGACTTCTACTCGGGCATTATCTACCGCGCCATCGGCATTCCAACGGAGATGTTTACGGTGCTGTTTGCCATGGGCCGCCTGCCGGGCTGGATTGCCCAATGGAAGGAAATGCGCGAGAACAAGGAGCCAATTGGCCGTCCGCGCCAGATTTATGTAGGTGAGTTGGAGCGCGACTACGTTCCCGTAGAGAAGCGTTAAGCAAGTTTAGAGCGTTCTAGAAACCCGCTCCCCAACTTGTATTTACTCCTACTTGAGCAAACGCCTCGGCCAAATGGCCGAGGCGTTTGTGTTGTAAGGGTAGGTTGAATATGCCGGACCCAATCAAAAGGCACTAACCTCAATTATACTTGCCTGTTTGATTTGTATACAAAGCTGTTTGATTCTTATTTCCTGTTGGTGAGTGTGTTGAAGACCTTTGTATCACGTCTTTAAGCCAAGCTAGCGCTAGCTTGGCTTAAAGACGTGATACCATCCACCTCAGCGGGCCTATTGGCCCAAAACAGCATCATGGCAGACAAAAAAGTATGGCTAATAACCGGCGCGGGTCGGGGCCTGGGTCTCGACATAACGAAAGCCGTGCTGGCTGCTAGCCACGCCGTAGTAGCTACCGGCCGCTCCAGGTTTCTTCCGCACTGAGTTGCTGACGGAGGAGTCTACTAACTTCGCAAACAACCCCATTACAGATTACGATGGCCGCCGCGAAGCGCAAATGGAGTTCTGGAAAGGCTATAACGGCCAGCAGGCCGGCGACCCGGCCAAACTCGCCCAGGCTCTATTGTCGATCGCCAGCCAATCAACGCCTCCTCGCCGCTTTCTGGCTGGGGCTGATGCCGTAGGCACTGCCGACCAAGTAGCTCGCGATCTACAGCAGCAAACCGACGCCTACCGGGATCCGTCTTCTTCTCTTGGTTACGACCAATAAACTGCCAGCAATTAGTGCTGCTGGAGGACCAAGGAAGCGGAATACCCGTACGTAAATCAACTCATGGCTACTCCACCCAACAACGTTGAACCCTCATGCAAGCTCCGGATATCTTTCCGCTCTCTTCGCTCAGCGGCGGCGAAATCACAGTCCTGACCATGCAGGAAGCGGAGTGTGGGATGGGGCATTACGACCGGCGCGACGTGTTCAAGTGTGTATTGGTTGTAAAAGGGGCTAACGCGCTCCACTACGCCACGCGCAGCTATGCCATCGACCAGCCCGCGCTGGTATTTACTAATCGCTTGGTGCCCTTTTCGTGGGAACCCGTTCAGGGCTCGGTAGAACAGGAAGGGTATATCTGCGCCTTCACCGAACCCTTCCTGCACTCGGCCATGCGCGGTATCAGCCTCAAGGAGTCAATGTTGTACCGTGTAGATGGCAACCCCGTGTATTACCTCGACGACGAGCCGCGGCGCTACCTGAGCGAGGTTTTTGCCCGCATGCGCCGAGACTTCGACTCCGACTATGCACATAAAGACGACCTGTTGCGGAACCAGCTCGCGCTCCTCGTCCACGAGGCAGCTCGGCTGCAGCCGGCTAGCCCCTATCCTACCGTAGCCACCAACGCGGCTGAGCGCGTCACAAACCTGTTTATGAGCTTGTTAGAAATCCAGTTTCCGGTAACTATGTCCTACCACGAGCCCATCCTGAAAAATGCGCAGGAGTTTGCTGACCGGCTGGCAATCCATGTCAACAGCCTCAACAGGTCGGTAAAAGAAGTCACCGGCAAGCCTACTACGGCTCATATTGCTGAGCGCTTCACCCGCGAAGCCAAGCTGCTTCTGCACCACACCGACTGGAGCGTAGGAGACATCGCCGATCGCCTAGGATTCGAGTATGCCACCTATTTTCATCGGTTTTTCAAGCTACACACGGGCACCACGCCTCTAGCGTTTCGCCAAGCAGCGTGAGAAATAACAAGCATCTCTGTTGCGGTATATATGCTACTCAACAAATCGACAACATACAGACATAAAAAAACGCCAGCTGATAAGGCTGGCGTTTTTTTATGATGTGACAAGGCGCACAAAATATTTTGTAACGCTTTTACTATCAATAAGTTACTAGCGAACATTAAGAGCCGTCATACTGGCTTTTGCCTCCGAGTACACCGCCATTTGACGGGGCCACAGAATAGCTGCCAAATCCCACTCGTAGTGATCCTGCACTTCGGCCAACCGCTGGTCGAGAGCAGCCGGATCGGCCGCAAGTTGCTTTTTCACGTTTTCTACTTCCGACAACATCCGCAGGTTCAACTGCTTTACCTTCACATACTGACCTTCGCTCAGGCGGGTTTTGTCGGCAATTTGGCGAGTCAGCGTTTTAGCGCGGGCTGCCACTGCAGGGGTGTCATTCGTAGCGGCCGTTGCGAGCACCGACGTGCTGAAAAAGGCACCTACCAACAGAAGAGAGTAAAGAGTATTTTTCATAGGAGTTGGAATGTGGGATGGATAAAGTGAAAGTAGACTGAGACTAGAATTGATGTATACGAGTATTTGAATACTCAGATCATCGTTAAATCCTGATTTTTATCACGATAGCAAGAAAAATCAGCCTCGTTCAGCAACCAAGTACTGTAGCAAAACTTCACGCTGCGCAGAAGGCTGTGTTCCTGCGCAACGTGTGTTTTTCTCAGTTTATTTGCTGGCGCTGCTTAATGCCATCTGGCTGTTGCGGAGTTGCTCGTAAGCGATAAGCTGCGTAGGCCGCAACAAAGCCGCAGTCTCCTGTTGGTAACGTCCCTGAGCGGTAGCCAGCTGTTGATCCAAGACAGCCGGATCGGCGGCGTAACGCGATTTGAGTTCGTCCATTTCTACTAGCATCCGCATATTGACCTGCTTCAGCTTGACGTACTGGCCCTCATCCAAGTGCATCTTATCAGCCATGGCGCGCGTGAGGGTAACGGCGCGGGCTTGAATGGTGGTAGGAACCTCGGGTTCCGTTTCGGCGTGCGCAACGACAGTCGCCTGCAAGCTCAGGAAGAGACTAGCCAGAATGTAAATTTTTTTCATATTACAGAACGGTGGAGGAAGCTTGAAAAGTTAAAAACTCGGTTTTTGAATGTGCTAAGAATGCATTTGGATTAAGTCCGTCTGCCTTCTATCACTATCGCTAGTGAATGCTCAAACATAACACTTTATTTTAACAAAAAAAGGATTTTTTATAACTATTTACCAGTAAAAATTGAACAATAGCAGTATAATTGTCTGGTTACCAGAATGATATTAGTGATATAAAGAAGGAATACTACAATATAAAAAAGCCCAGCTTTAATTGGGCTGGGCTTAGAATAAGACAGAAAATAGAATTCTCTCAGAGGATTCGAAATTCAATGCGGCGGTTCTGCTGCCGATGCGCGTCTGAATCGTTTGCGGTTAGCGGTTTGGTCTCACCGTATCCTTTGTAGCGCAAGCGGGCCGCGGCTACCCCATGGCTCACTAAGTAATCATACACCGAGCGCGCCCGGTTCTGCGACAACACAATATTGTCAGCGTCGGCGCCTACGTCGTCGGTGTGGCCCGAAATCTCCACTTGCACGTCTTTGTACTGCTGCATAAACTGAATAAGGCGATTCAGCTCCGTGCGGGATTTCGGCTTCAAGGTGTACTGCTTGGTATCGAAAAACAGGTTATTGAGCACAATACTGCGCCCGGCGCGCATGGGCTCCAAATAAATATCCAGCGTAAGCGGGTCGAACGTGCGCTTATCGGTGTAGTCGAAGCTCAAGCTCTTCATGAGATACTTGTCGGCAGCGGCGTACATGGCGTATTGCCGTCCTTCGTTGAGCACAACCGTATAGTCGCCGTTTTCCGGGTCGGAGGTTACGTATTGCGTAAGCTCGTCAGTGCCCAGATCGTAGAGCTGCACATCGGCCTGAATGGGCTTTTTGGTTTGGGCATCGTACACCCGGCCTTGGGTGTAGGTACTGGTTTCGCGGGCGCGAACTTCTGGCGGCACCTCAAACCCAAACAGCTCGACGGGTCGGTCCCGCTCCGCTTTAACGCCCGGCTCTGAGGCCCGCGAGCGCGAACAAAATCCGCGACGGTTGTCAGAAGTGATGAAAAGCGAGGCTTCGTTTTCAAAAGTATTGAGCGGATAGCCTAGGTTTTGGGGATCACTCCAATTCTTGTTGGGTTGCATTTCGCACCGATACACGTCAAGCCCACCCATACCGACTAACCCGTCGGTGACATAGTAAAGCGTGGTGCCGCTGGCGTGGATAAAAGGCGCCATGTCTTTGCCGGAAGTGTTCACCGGAGCGCCCAAGTTGCGGGCCGGGCTCCAGGTGCCATCGGCCTGAAGGGTGGTGACATAAATATCTTCCTGCCCCTTTCCTCCACGTCGGGTCGAGGTAAAGTAAAGCGTACGACCGTCGGCCGAGAGCGTAGGCTGCGAATCCCACTCCACAGAGTTCACATTGCGGCCCAGGTTTTGCGGATTACTCCAAGTATTACCCGTGCGCCGTGAAATATATAAGTCACAGCTACCCAATGAGTTAGGGCGATTACAGGAAGTAAAGACCAACGTTTTGCCATCCCCTGAAATCGAGCCTGCGCCCTCGTTATAGGGTGAATTAATGATGGGGGAAATCGAAGCCGGCGTGCCCATCGAACCATCTTTGTTCTGCCGGGCGACCATAATGTTCTCGTCGGCGGAGTCATCAGGACTGGCTTTGGCTGTGAAAATCAGGAACTGATTGTCTGCCGTGAGCGCTGGGAAGTATTGGTAATAAAACGTGTTGAGTGGCCCGCCCAAACGTACCGGGGTGATTCCCACGGGTTTAGCCATCGCGCTCAGCGCAAAAGTGCAGTTTTCGAGCTGGCGCTGGGCCCGAACGGTGCTGCGTTGCGCTTTGGAGGCCGTTTTGAGGTATTTCTTGTAGCTGTCAGCAGCCACTTGGTACTCCCCGAAGCTCATCGCCAATTCGCCTAGGGTGTAATAATCGTTGGAGCGCGCCGGGTTGAATGACATTTTTGCCAAGCCATCGCGGTAGGCTTCAAAGGCCGGCTTGTTTTCCCCCATTGCCTTCAGCAGAGACCCCTTCAGCACATACGGCTCCCCCAGCGAGGGGAACTTTTGATTGAGCAAGTCCAGCGTTTCGATTGCCTTGTTGAAGTCACGGCCCTTCGCCTGCGACTGAGCTTTTTCCCACAGATTGCGGGCTTTGGAGTTGGTAGTTGACAATTGCGTTTGCGCCATCGCCTGAGAAGCAGATAACGCACCGAACGCAAGTAACAGCCATACCGGAATGGGTAGCAAACAACGCATAGGGCGGGAAGCTACGGAATATCAAGATACTTGTGCGTCTGCAAGGATACCTGCCAACGCGGATTTTGCTTGACGTAATCCACGATCAGGGGCGTCATTTGGGCGGCGCGGCCCCACTCAGGTTGCAGGTACAGGCGGCAATCCGAACTAACCTGCGCAGCATGTTCCTCGGCCCACGCAAAGTCACTTTTGTTGAATATGACCACCTTTAATTCGTGAGCCTGACGCAGCACGTCGGGCAAGGGGGCCTTGAACTTCTTGGGTGACAAGCAGATCCAGTCCCACTCGCCCGAAAGCGGATGCGCCCCAGAGGTTTCAAGCCACGTCTGGCAGCCAGCCTCGTGCAAAGCGTGCGTAAGCGAGGTCAAGTCGTGCATGAGAGGCTCGCCCCCGGTAATCACTACGTTGCGACCCGGATAGGATGTTGCGGCCTCCACGATCTCGGGAATGGCAACGCGTGGGTGCTGGTCGGCGTCCCACGACTCCTTGACGTCGCACCAGTGACAACCGACGTCACAGCCACCTAAACGCACAAAATAGGCAGCCCGGCCGGTGTTATAGCCTTCGCCTTGAATGGTATAAAACTGCTCCATAAGGGGCAGTGCAAGCGCCCCTGTCCCGGAGGAAAGCATGGGCGTCGACGTTACGGGAAGTTCGTGCAGCAAAGCAAAAAATAAACAGATGTGCCGAATCGAAAGTAAAGCAACTGCCAACCAACCGCAGCAAGTTCCCTTACTTCCGGTTAGCCTTTACAAAGTAGCACATAATCAGGCTAGTTGAAAGCCTGGAAACAAAAAAATAGGACTCTACCGGGGATACACTTCGCCTTTTGCTGCCCGCAACGTATTGAGCAGCAGCATAGCAATGGTCATGGGCCCGACTCCACCCGGCACCGGAGTGATGTAGGAAGTTTTAGGAGCCACTTCGGCAAAATTCACGTCGCCCTTCAAAGTAAAGCCCGACTTTTTGGAAGCATCCTCTACTCGCGTAGTGCCCACATCAATCACTACTGCACCGGGGCTTACCATATCGGCCGTCACAAACTCGGGCCGGCCTAGCGCGGCTACCACGATATCAGCTGTACGGGTGATTTCGGCCAAGTTACGCGTACGGGAATGGCATAAGGTAACGGTACAGTTACCAGGCTCTAAGTTCTTGGCTAATAGAATGCTAACCGGAGTACCCACGATGTTGCTACGCCCGATCACTACGCAATGACGACCATTGGTTTCGATGCCATAGCGGCTTAGCAGCTCCACGATTCCAGAAGGCGTAGCAGGCAGCAGCGCCGGCAGCCCCGCTACCATTCGCCCAATGTTCATCGGGTGGAAACCGTCCACATCTTTCTCCGGCCGAATCGTTTCGATGACTTTTTCGGAAGAGATGTGGGCCGGCAGCGGCAACTGCACAATAAAGCCGTCGATGCTTGGGTCGTGGTTAAGCTCCTCTACTTTCGCCAGCAATTCCGCTTCGGTAACGTCGTCTTCGTAGCGAATCAGCGTTGACTCGAATCCCACGCGCTCACAGGCCAGCACCTTGTTGCGCACGTAGGTTTCGGAGCCGCCGTCGTGCCCAACAAGAATAGCCGCCAAGTGCGGCACTTTCTTTCCAGCCGCTTTCAGCTGCGCTACCTCAGCAGCGATTTCAACCTTGATATCTTCAGCCGTTTTCTTGCCGTCGATGAGCTGGTAGGTAGTCGAAACTTCGGGAGTAGTGGTCATGCGTGTTGCTTTATACTTGGTCCGTTTTATGTTTGGCTTCGTGGGAAGTAATAGCAGCGGCACCTTCAGCCAGAATGGCTTTTTCCATCTCCGGCCAATCATCGCGCCACCGAAACTTGCGCTCTTGTCCCTTGCGTATCTTTTCTAGCTGTGCTTCGCTCGTACAGTTCTTGGTGAGTTCTTTGGACATGTGTTGGGAATAATCATACGCTGCCCTTTCAAGAATTGTATGAGGTGAAAAGAAAATTTGAATCAGAAACAAGCATAAAAAAACGCGCCCTTGAGAGGCGCGTTTCTGACTTTAGTCAATTTTAAGAACGGCTAAAAAGGCTTCCTGCGGGATTTCGACGGAGCCTACTTGGCGCATCCGCTTTTTGCCTTCTTTCTGCTTTTCGAGCAGCTTCCGCTTCCGCGAAATGTCGCCGCCGTAGCACTTGGCAATAACGTTTTTGCGCAAAGCTTTCACCGTCTCGCGAGCAATGATCTTCTGGCCGATAGAGGCTTGGATGGCAATGTCGAACATCTGGCGGGGCAGCAACTCGCGCAGCTTTTCGCACAGACGCCGGCCCCAGTCATAGCTCTTGGAGCGGTGCACAATGGCCGAAAGTGCATCCACCTTCTCGCCATTGAGCATCACGTCAAGCTTCACCATATCCGACTCGCGGAAGCCGATCAGCTCGTAGTCGAGCGAAGCGTAGCCGCGGCTGATGGTTTTGAGCTTGTCGAAGAAGTCGAACACAATTTCCGACAGCGGCAGCTCGAACGTCAGCTCTACTCGCTCGGAAGTCAGATAGCTCTGGTTCTTGATGATGCCGCGCTTGTCCATGCACAGCGTGATGATGGCCCCCACGTATTCCGATGCCGTGATGATCTGGGCCTTGATGAAAGGCTCCTCGATGTATTTCATCAGGTTCGGCTCCGGCATTTCCGAAGGCGCATTCACGATCAGTTGCTGGTCTTTGTTACCAATAGCATGGAACTGCACCGAGGGCACCGTCGTGATCACGGTCATGTTGAACTCGCGCTCCAGGCGCTCCTGCACAATTTCCATGTGCAGCATGCCCAGAAAACCGCAACGGAAGCCAAAGCCAAGAGCAGCCGACGTTTCGGGCTCCCACACCAAAGCAGCGTCGTTGAGCTGGAGTTTTTCCATGGCCCCGCGCAGCTCTTCGTATTCGCTGGTTTCAACCGGATAAATACCGGCAAATACCATGGGTTTCACATCCTCGAAGCCATGGATAGCTTCGGCCGTGGGGTTGAGTACGTGCGTGATCGTGTCGCCGACTTTTACCTCGCGGGCTTCCTTAATGCCCGAAATCAGGTAGCCTACGTTGCCCGCCGCCATCTCGGGGCGGGGCTCCTGGTTGAGACCCAGAATGCCGATTTCGTCGGCGCCGTATTCCTTGCCGGTAGCCATGAAGCGCAGCTTATCGCCTTTGCGCATGGTGCCGTTCTTGATGCGGAAAAGCACTTCGATGCCGCGGTATGAGTTAAATACCGAGTCGAAGATCAGAGCCTGCAACGGCGCATCAGGGTCGCCTTTGGGTGCCGGAATCCGGTCGCAGATGGCATCCAGAATTTCCTTGATGCCAATGCCAGCCTTGCCCGAAGCCGGAATAATTTCTTCGCGGTCGCAGCCAATGAGGTCCACAATCTCGTCCGAAACTTCCTCCGGCATGGAGTGCGGCAAATCGATCTTGTTGAGAACCGGGATAATGGTCAGGTCGGAACCAATGGCTAGGTAAAGATTGCTAATTGTCTGAGCTTCAATACCTTGCGAAGAATCCACAATCAGCAAAGCGCCTTCGCAGGCGGCAATAGAGCGGGATACTTCGTAGCTAAAATCGACGTGGCCGGGCGTATCAATCAGGTTGAGCGTGTACTGCTCACCCTTGTACTGATACTGCATCTGGATGGCGTGGCTCTTGATGGTGATGCCCCGCTCGCGCTCCAGGTCCATGTTGTCGAGCAACTGGGCTTGCATGTCGCGCTTCGCCACCGTGCTGGTAAATTCCAGCAGTCGGTCGGCGAGGGTGCTCTTGCCGTGGTCTATATGAGCAATGATGCAGAAATTGCGAATGTTCTTCACTAGTGGGCTATTTTCCAACTGCAAAGGTAGGCAAAACGGGCTGGAAATGCTAAGCAGACCCACCGAAGCACTGGCTCAGGAGGTATGCAACCCCAGCTTCAAAACAAGGCCGATTCCCGGCCGACCCGGTTACTTTTTCTAGCAGTTGCCGCGCTGTATTATGCTGGTTACGCCGAAAAAACCGACCACTACCCGGAAAATTCCGTTGTTGAGAAGGTCCGCTTTCCTAATAAAGCAGCAGGGCCGCATCACTTAAAAATCAGTGTTATTTTACAAGTAATTGGTTGTCAATTATTTATAAAACAATGCTTTCGTAGCTTACTTCTGACCATTCTTTTTAAAAACTACAACCAACATGGGTATCACTCTCGAACAAGCACAAACCGCCATTCAGGCTGCTCACCAAAAAGCCCTCGACATGGGCGTCAAGATGAATATTGCCGTTGTGGATGCCGGCGCCAACCTTACGGCTTTTGTTCGGATGGACGACGCGTGGCTAGGCTCGGTGGATATCGCCATCCGGAAAGCCAAAACCGCCCGCTTCTTCGATATGCCTACCGGCGATCTGGGCAAGGCGTCGCAACCCGGCGGCTCGCTCTACAACATCGAGCACTCCAACGGCGGCCTGATCACCTTTCCCGGCGGCCTGCCGATTAAAGACAGCACCGGCCGCGTAGTCGGAGCCATTGGCGTATCGGGCAGCACCGTCGAAGACGACTACGCGGTGGCGCAGGCCGGCGTAGAGGCCATTTCGGGACTGTAACGCGCAAGTTTGGTTTGTCAAGATTGACGGGCCCCGACGCCCTAGCTGGACTTTAACCTCCTGCATCACAGTGCGTAGGCAAAGCTGCCGTTCTTTCCTATTCACCTAAACTCTTCCTGCCATGAGCGTACAACTGAATCCCGATGCCGTCGCGTTTGCCAAAAAGCTGATTGCCGACGGCAAACTGAAAAACGACCAAGGCCATTGGGGCCAGCACAACCCCGATTCGAGCGCCGAAAACAAGTTTTTGGACAAGCACGAAATTGCCGAGTATAGCCAGTGGCACCTCGGCCTCGACAAAAGCAAGGGCGAAGACACCAAAGGCCGCTACCATTTTCCCTACGGCGACTTCAAAACCGTGCACCGCGACGGTCTGATTGCCGCCAAGGAGCGCGCCGCCCAGCAAGGCTACTCCGACATTGAAAAGGCCGCCGACGAGCTTTTGCAAGCGCTTGAAAAGAAGGCCGCGAAGTAAATAACCAAGCCTTTAAACGCCACAGCTAGGCAGCTTTCGAGCCGCCCGACTGTGGCGTTTTTGCGTATCTTGAAGCAGGTATTTCCTTTTGTGCTTATGCGCCCTACAATCACCGAAGGCGTTATTACGCTCCGCAGCCCGGTGTTAGCGAAGATGTCGGACGACGAGTTTTTCGACTTCTGCCAGCTTAACTCCGATCTGCGCATTGAGCGCACCGCTAACCACGAAATCTTAATTATTTCGCCCACCGGCAGCCGCTCCGGCAAACGCCATGCTCGCCTCAATGGGCAGCTTTATACATGGTTTATTACAGCTAAAACAGGCGAAATATTCGACTCGAACACTGACTTCATCCTCCCCGATGGCTCCATGCTGTCGCCGGATGCTTCGTGGGTTTCGGCCGCCAAATGGAATGCGCCTACTACGGAGCAGCAGGACAAATTTGCGCCGGTATGCCCGGAGTTCGTGGTTGAGCTAAAGTCCGCTTCTGATTCCATAAAAACATTGCAAGCCAAAATGCTAGACTGGCTGCGCAACGGGGCGCAACTTGCGTGGCTTATCGTGCCCGAAACGGAAACCGCGTATATATACCGCCCCGACCGTACGGAGCCGGAAGTGGTGCAGGGGTTTGACAATGAGCTCTTTGGAGAGAATGTATTACAGGGGTTTCACCTGCGGTTAGCGGAACTGCGGTAGGTAGTAGTAATGAACAAGGTCGAAAGAGAACTGAGATATCTAGGCGAATCGATAGGGTCTGTACTCCTTTTTCAGAAAGAAGCCGCCTTGAAATTTATAAATGCATGTAGAACCGAAGAAATAGGCATTTGGGGAATCGACGGAGTTCGTATTGAAAATAGCTGTCTCGAATTAAGTTCTGAATACATACTGGATTTATCCTCAATATACCCACACTCCGACGATGCTTACGAGTTAGCCATAGACTTCTTGGAGGCAATAAACGAGAATATATACTATGAATTTATATGTACAGAATGAACCTACACTTTACACAACTCAATTAAAATCATTTGCAACAAAAGCCCCGCGCCACCCCGCCGGGGCTTTTTTCGTACCTTAGCCCTCCTATTTTCACCCCACCCACTCCGCTATGCAAGTAGCTCCTGTAGCTCCCTACAAACCCCAAAACCACATTCGCATCGTGACAGCGGCGGCGCTGTTCGACGGTCACGATGCAGCCATCAACATCATGCGCCGCGTGATCCAGAGCAGCGGCGCCGAAGTTATTCACCTGGGCCACAACCGCTCGGTGCAGGAAATCGTGGATTGTGCCATTCAGGAAGATGCGCAGGCCATTGCCATTACCTCGTACCAAGGTGGTCATAACGAGTACTTTAAGTACATGTATGACCTGCTCAACGAGCGCGGCGCCGGCCACGTGCGCATCTTTGGCGGCGGCGGCGGCGTGATTCTGCCCACCGAAATTGCCGAGTTGCAAGCCTACGGCATTGAGCGCCTGTACTCGCCCGACGACGGCCGCGCCATGGGCCTACAGGGCATGATCAACGACTTGCTTGCGCGCTGCGATTTCCCAACGGGCCAAAACCTGAACGGCGAAGCCGGGCACCTCAAGGAGAAAGACGCCCGCAGCATTGGCCGCCTGATTTCGGCCGCCGAAAACTTCCCTCAGGAGTTTGAGCGCGTCAAGAACCAACTCGTAGCCGATTTTCAGGAGCGCGAAAGCAATGAATCACAACTACTTGATAATCAACAAAATACACATAGAGCCCCGATTTTAGGAATTACGGGCACCGGCGGCGCCGGCAAGTCAAGCTTGGTGGACGAGCTGGTGCGGCGTTTCCTGAATGACTTCCCCGACAAGACGATCGCCATTATTTCCGTCGATCCGTCGAAGCGCAAAACCGGCGGCGCCCTGCTCGGCGACCGCATCCGGATGAACGCCATCAACTCGCCACGGGTGTACATGCGCTCGCTGGCCACGCGCCAAAGTAACCTCGCCCTGAGCCGCTACGTGCAAGACGCCGTAGATGTGGTGCGTGCGGCCCAGTTCGACCTGATCATCCTGGAAACCAGCGGTATTGGTCAATCAGACACTGAGATTATCGAGCACTCCGACGCGAGCCTGTACGTGATGACGCCCGAGTACGGCGCGGCCACGCAACTCGAAAAGATCGACATGCTCGATTTTGCCGATGTCATTGCCCTCAACAAGTTCGACAAGCGCGGTGCTCTCGATGCCCTGCGCGACGTACGCAAGCAGTATCAGCGCAACCACCAGCTCTGGGACAAGCCCCTGGACGAGATGCCCGTGTATGGCACCATCGCCTCGCAGTTCAACGACCCGGGCATGAACCGCCTGTATCGGGCTGTGATTGAGGTAATTAGCCAGAAGACTGGCATCGCTTTCGCCTCCCACCTCGAAACCACCAAGGAGGACTCGGAGAAGATTTACATCATTCCGCCTCACCGCACGCGTTACCTTTCCGAAATCGCCGAAACCAATCGCCAATATGACCAATGGGTTCAGAAACAGTCCGAAGTGGCCCAGCAGCTTTTCGGACTCGACCAAAGTATCGCCGCCGTCCGCAGCCTCGAAACCGGAGGATCTAACGGAAGCAGCGGGAGCCGCAGCGATCAACCAAACGCCGGATCAATCGTGGCCGGCCTGGAGAAAGCATTCCAGGAAATCAAGCTCCGGCTGGACGGCCAGAACTGGAAGCTCCTGGAAACCTGGCCGCAAAAGGTAAAAGCCTACCGCGACCCGGAGTTCATCTTCAAGGTGCGCGATAAAGAAATCCGCATCAAGACGCACACCGAAAGTCTTTCGCACCTCCAGATTCCGAAGGTGTCGCTGCCGCGCTACACGGCCTGGGGCGACCTTTTGAAGTGGCAGTTGCAGGAAAACGTGCCCGGCGAGTTTCCGTACACGGCCGGCGTGTTTCCGTTTAAACGCGAAGGCGAAGACCCGACCCGCATGTTTGCGGGCGAAGGTGGCCCCGAGCGCACCAACCGTCGCTTCCACTACGTATCGGCGGGCTTGCCAGCCAAGCGCCTGAGCACGGCCTTCGACTCGGTGACGCTCTACGGCGAAGACCCCGACATGCGGCCCGACATCTACGGCAAAATCGGCAACTCCGGCGTGAGCATCGCTTGCCTCGACGATGCCAAGAAGCTGTATTCCGGCTTCAACCTCGCCGACCCCATGACGTCGGTTTCGATGACCATCAATGGGCCCGCCGCGACGCTGGCAGCTTTCTTCATGAACGCGGCCATCGACCAGCAATGCGAGTTGTATATAAAGCAACACGGACTGGAAGCCGAGGTTGATGCCAAGATTAATGAGATTTATCAAGCTAAAGGCACGGCCCGCCCCCACTACCAGGGCGAGCTACCCACCGGCAACGACGGCCTCGGCCTGATGCTGCTCGGCGTTACCGGCGATCAGGTACTGCCTGCCGATGTGTACCAGCAGATCAAGGCCCGCACGCTTTCGCAAGTGCGCGGCACGGTGCAAGCCGACATCCTGAAGGAAGATCAGGCGCAGAACACCTGCATCTTCTCCACGGAGTTTGCCCTGCGCCTCATGGGCGACGTGCAGGAATACTTCATCAAGGAGAAGGTTCGCAACTTCTATTCGGTCTCGATTTCGGGCTACCACATTGCCGAAGCTGGGGCTAACCCGCTCACGCAGTTGGCGCTTACGCTGAGCAACGGCTTTACGTTTGTGGAGTACTACGTGAGCCGTGGCATGGACGTGAACGACTTCGCGCCCAACCTGTCCTTCTTCTTCTCCAACGGCATCGACCCCGAATACTCGGTGATCGGCCGGGTGGCGCGCCGCATTTGGGCCAAGGCCATGAAGCTGAAGTACGGCGCTAACGCCCGCTCGCAGATGTTGAAGTACCACATCCAGACCTCAGGCCGCTCGCTGCACGCCCAGGAAATCGACTTCAACGACATTCGCACGACGTTGCAGGCTCTCTACGCCATCTACGACAACTGCAACTCGTTACATACCAACGCCTACGACGAAGCCATCACGACGCCCACCGAGGAGTCGGTGCGCCGGGCTATGGCTATTCAGCTCATCATCAACCGCGAACTGGGCTTGGCCAAAAACGAGAACCCGCTGCAAGGCTCTTTCATTATCGAAGAGCTAACGGACTTAGTGGAAGAGGCTGTGTTACTGGAGTTTGACCGCATCACGGAGCGCGGCGGCGTGCTGGGCGCCATGGAAACCATGTACCAGCGCGGCAAGATTCAGGAGGAAAGCCTGCACTACGAGATGCTGAAGCACACTGGCGAGTACCCCATCATCGGCGTAAACACGTTCCTGTCGTCGAAGGGCTCTCCCACTATCATTCCGGCCGAGGTTATCCGGGCCACGGAGGAGGAAAAACAGTATCAGATTACGATGCTCGGCAACCTTCACGCCCGCAACGCAGCCGAAGCTCCGCAGCGCCTGAAGCACTTGCAGCAAGTAGCCGTAGCAAATGGCAACTTATTCGAGGAGCTGATGGAAACGGTAAAGTTCTGCTCGTTGGGGCAGATTACGAATGCGCTGTTTGAGGTAGGTGGGCAGTATAGAAGGAATATGTAATTAGCTCGTTTATGCTAATGTAAAAGGGTGCTACCTTATTGAGGCAGCACCCTTTTATTTGTTTAATACTTATTGTTTAATACTTAATCCTAAAGAAATGCATTCCCTATTGCCAGGCCCTAATGGTTGGAAGTTCGTCGAAACAGATTATGGTCAGGCTATGCAGCAGTATTCAGGTTTTGGCAAAGACATATTTAAGCACCTTGAACAAACTATTCCAGGAGTAATTTCTGCTTTCCGCTTCTTCCGTTCCACCACTTCTCAAACGGAGGATTTGTATGCCGTTTACGAAAAAGGAGAACTATCTTTTGCCGTTCAGTTGGACCCGGATTGCGAAGTGATTTGCCTTTGGAATTTAAAAGGTTTACACCACGAAATTGGCACTTGGGCATTAGATCCCTACGCTGAAGCTTTACAGTTTATTGAAGAATCACTTGCATAAGGACCCACAAATTGCCGCAGTGTAACTCGTGCCTAGACATGACAAAAAGGCTGCACCCATTATACAATAACTTGGCTATCAATCCATTGATTTATTTCACATGTTTCTTCGCAGAGCAACTCACCCTTTTTGTCAACTAGCGCACATGAAACAAAAGCTTCCTTTTTGTCAGGTGGTACTAGCAACGCTCCTGTTTGGGAGCTGCTCTGAAAACAAAACGCAGGGTGAGTCGGCAACGAACGACAGGTCCGCTCCGGCGGCCTCCCAGGCTAGCGCCGGCGACTCTGCACGGGTGAGTGGCAAGCCTTGCGACATCAAGCTGGATAACATCCATTTTACTAAGGCCATCAATGGTGCCGATACCTTGACGAAGGTGGATCAACAGGGGCGCATGGCATTTCGGGTCGGCGCGAAGAAAGACTTTTTCTGTGATCCCAACGACGGCAAACTGTCGAACAACACGGCGCCCATCCTGCTGGCGAAAGTGGACAACACCAAGCCCTTTACGCTGGTAGCCAAAGTGATTCCGGGCTTTACGCCTAAAGGGCTTTACAATGCCGGCGTGCTGTACATCTACGTAAACGATAAGTTTTGGCAAAAGCACTGCTTCGAGCAGGACGAGCGTGGCAACCACCGGATTGTGACGGTGCGCACCCAGGGCACTTCCGACGACAACAACCACGACGTGGTGAAAAGCCCGTCGGCGTACATGAAAATCTCGTCGGACACGCGCACGGTGGCCAGCTACTATTCGCTGGATAATAAAACCTGGCAACTGGTACGGCTCTACAAAAACAACTACCCCGCCGAAATCTGGATGGGAGTTAGTGCGCAGTGCCCCGTTGATACGGGCACCGTAAGCCATTTTGAGCAGATAAGCCTAACGCAAAACAGCGTCACTGATTTTCGGATGGGGAAATAGCCCCTTGATCTGCCGGAGTTAAACAAATACAACTTATTGATAGTCTGACATTTACAAACTTTTAAAAACTCATTATTCATAATACTCAGCCATTCACCCAAGCACAAGCCATGCACCGGGTCATCTCTCCCACCATGTCCAGAATTTTACCGGTCATTGTGCTGGCCCAGTTCTTTTGCACCTCGCTCTGGTTTGCGGGCAATGCCATTGCGGTCGATCTGGCGGCGGCGTTGCAGCAGCCGCCCACGTTTGTAGCGCACCTGACCAGCGCTGTGCAATTGGGATTTATCACCGGCACGCTGGTTTTTGCCCTGCTCGCCATTGCCGATCGCTTTTCCCCTTCGCGGGTATTCTTCCTCAGCGCCCTGGCGGCGGCCCTATGCAATCTGGGCATCAACCTGGGCAGCCTGGAAGCGGGCAACTTGCTCGCCTTCCGGTTTCTGACTGGTTTTTTCCTGGCCGGTATTTACCCCGTGGGGATGAAAATCGCCGCCGATTACGTGCAGGCAGGCCTGGGCAAATGGCTGGGCTTCCTGGTGGGCGCGCTGGTTGTGGGCACGGCTTTTCCGCACTTGCTCAAGAGCGTCACGGCGCAGCTGCCGTGGCACTACGTAACGCTCACCACCTCGGGGCTGGCGGTGCTGGGCGGCGTGGCCATGCTACTGCTCGTGCCGGATGGGCCTTACCGCAAAAAGGGGCAACGGTTGCAGCTTACGGCCTTTGCGGCGGGGTTCCGGCAGCCGAGCTTCCGGGTCGCGGCTTTCGGCTACTTCGGCCACATGTGGGAGCTTTACACCTTCTGGGCATTCCTGCCCCTTATCCTGACCACCTACAACCGCGCGCACCCCAACGCCGAGCTGCCGGTGTCCCTGTTGTCGTTTTTGCTGATCGGGGCCGGCGGCTTGGCCTGCGTGAGTAGCGGGCTGCTTTCGCGGGTGGTGCCCCCGCGCAAGGTAGCCACGACGGCGCTGGCCTTGTCGGGCGCGTGCTGCCTGCTCTCGCCGCTGGTGCTGCGCAGCAACTCAGCGGCCCTGCTCCTGTGTTTTCTGTTTTTTTGGGGGCTGATGGTGGTCGCCGATTCTCCCTTGTTCTCCACCTTGGTGGCCCAAAGCGCGCCGGAAACATCGCGTGGCACTGCCCTGACCATCGTGAACTGCCTGGGTTTTGCGATTACCATTGTTAGCATAGAAGTTACGCGGTGGCTCTCCAGCTACGTAAATACGCATGATCTCTTCTTCATGCTCGCTTTGGGGCCGGCACTGGGGGTGCTGGCCCAGCTAGGCAGCCGCAAAGCAGAAGCAACGGCATCGTAGCGGCCGTGGTGATGCAGCCAGAGAAGCAAAATGCAGAAGCAGTTCTCATCTGTTCGCGCCTGGAACAGGCCTTCCGGATCCCATCCTGCTTCGGACAACTATACATTTGATCGGATACTAGGCACAAGAGAACGGTAAATGTCTAGCTTTACTCCATGCGTAGGGCTTTCAATAGTTGGAATTGGAGACAGAATCTACTAGCCGTGCTAGTAGCGCTGGCTGCCTGCTCATCACCCGAACAGCAAAATGGCGCACCCACTAAAGACCCAACCACGGGTGAAGTCTACGCCCGGCGCCGCGTCGTGGTATCCGACTCGTTGTACCGGGGCCGCGTGCTCGACCGGTACGACTCGGTGCTGGTGGACACCCGCCTGCAATACCTGCTGAAGCTGCCGCGCCGCCCCCCACTCGATACCCTGGCCTTGGGCCAGCTGCTGGGCTGGGACTCGGTGACCGTCCACCGCCGCATTGCCGACGCTTTGCCTTACGAAGAAGCCCCAGCCGGTTACCCGGTTCAGCTTAGCCTCACGGCGGCCGAAGCCAAACGTGTGCGCCGCGACAGCACCGACTGGCCCAACCTAACGTTGACCGAGCGTCACCAGCGCGCCTACACCACCAGCGCGGGTGCGGCGGTGCTGGGCTACACGGGTGCGGAGGCGCAGGCCTTTTTCCGCCAAGCCAAGCGCTACCGGCGCGGCCGCTTTTATAGGCTGCGCAGCGGCGGGGTCGAAACCTACTACAACGGCCTGCTCAACGGCCACTGGGGCTACCTGCACCCTTTGGTGGATGCAAAGGGCAAAGAGCACGGCACCTGGGCCCGCGACACCACCTTTCAGCAAGGCCAGGACCTGCACTTGACTATTGATGTGAAGCTACAGGCCTATGCAGAAAAACTGCTGGGAAACCGCAAAGGGTACCTGGTGGCCCTGGACCCGCGCACCGGAGAAATTCTGTGCTTCGTGTCGGCGCCCGTATACAAGGCGGCCACCCTCACCGCGCCCGACCAAGCGGGCGTGCGAGCTAAACTGCTGGAAAGCGAAGACATGCCGCTGCTCAACCGGCCGGCCATGTTGGCCAATCCGCCCGGCTCGGTGTTTAAGCTGGTAAATGCCGCCGTGGCGTTGCAGATGGGTGCCATCAGCACCTCTACCTCTTTTCGCTGCGACCAATCGCTTATCAGTTGCGTGCACCGCCATCCGCAGGCCCAAAGCCTGACGCTGGGCCTGAAGTACAGCTGCAACCCCTACTTCTACCAAGTGCTGCGGAACGTCATCAACCGCACGCCCGACAGCCTGGCCCTGGATTCGGCAGCCGCCCGCCATGCCAATCTAGCGCTCTGGCGCCGCTACGCCCGGTCGTTTGGCCTGGATTCGGTACTGGGTGTGGACATCCCGCGTGAAGCGCCCGGCTTCTTACCCACCCCGGCTTATTACGATAAGGCTCGCCGCACGCCCTTCTGGACGTATCGCTCCATTTATTCACTTAGCATCGGGCAGGGTGAAATTAACCTCACGGGCCTGCAAATGGCCAACATGGCGGCCATCGTTGCCAACCGCGGCTGGTACTACACGCCCCACCTGGTACGCAGCATCGGAGCAGGCGGACCGCTGCCGCGCTTCACCGAAAGGCACCACACCCTCATCGACAGCGCCAACTTTGCCGCGCTGGTGCCCGGCATGGTGGCCGTGATGCAGCGCGGCGGCACTGCCGATGCTTCCAGCCTGGCCGATGTGGGCATCACGGTGGCGGGCAAGACCGGTACCGTGGAAAACGACGAAGGCGATGATCACGCCGCGTTTGTCGGCTTCGCGCCGGCTGACAACCCCCAGATCGTCGTAGCAGTTTACGTCGAAAATGCAGGTTTCGGGGCTACGGCCGCTGCCCCCTGTGCCGTACTGGTGATGGAGAAATACTTGCGCGGCAGCATTGCCCCGCGCCGTAAGCGGTGGGAAGCGCGCATTCGGCGCAGGGCGCAGAACGGGTATTAAGCGAGGCTAGCCAGAGATCAGCAGGAAGCGGGTGTCAGAACTGAGCCCAGCGCGATCAGTTAAGTAAAGCAGATCCAGTTTGGAAGAAATGGATATTTCTCGACGCATTTACGCGCTCCTCGCCGCCATACGTTTCTAGAAAAATTATCTAGCCAATACCAGCAGAAATTGTTCGTTGTACTTACATTCTGAGTGGCACATTCGCTTTTTCGTTGAAATCAGCTTTGCATAGCTTCATGAAACGTAGCATTTGGCTCGGCGTGGCGGCCCTGCTGCTGGCGGGATCCGTGAAAGCCCAAGGCCTGGCAGGCATTTGGCAAGGTGTAGAAACAGACCCTGATGAGCCGGGAGCCACCTGGCCGTCGGTGCTGCGGGTGCAGAACGGCAAGGGCACGGGCTTGTTTGGCGTGATGTATCAGGAGGCAACGGAGCGGCCGGACGCTACGGTAACGTTTCAGGTTCGGGCCACCCAAACTCCCGGCGGCATGCGCCTCGAACACGTGCGTAAGCTAAACGAAACCGGGGCCACCCCCTTCACCTACTGGTGCGAAGGCATCATCGTGTTCACCTACGACCCCAAACTGGAAAAGCTGACCGGCCGCGCTGACTACGACCCCGTCGGCAATTGCGACAAAGGCACTTACACGCTTTACCGCATCAAACTAAAATCGGCGCCTACTGTGCTGGCAGGCACCGAAACCACCCTTCGTGTATCGGGCCGCAACGTGCGCTGGTACGCCGACGCGGACCTGAAACAACCGGTAAACAGCGGCAACGAGTACCGCACCAAGCTCAGCAAAGCCACTACCTTCTACCTGACGCAAGGCTACTATCCTACCCGCGAAGGCGCCGTGGTGCCCATCACCATTCAAGTAAAAGGAGCTGTAGCCAAGGCCGAACCCAAACAAGCCCCCGCGCCCCCACCAGCCGATACCGCCCGCTCGGTGCCGGCACCCATAGTATCGGCTAAGCCTGTGGCGCTGCCGACGGTGCTGTTCAAGCTGGGTACGCCGGAGCTGTTGCCGGAGGCCATTCCGGCTCTGGATCAGCTAGCAGCAGAACTCCGCGAGCGGCCTGCGCTGCGGTTGCAGGTTGCGGGCCACACTGACCGTATTGGCGAGCCTCAGAAAAACCTGACGTTGTCGGAGCAGCGCGCCGCGGCGGTAAAGGAATACCTTGTAAAGGCGGGCATTGCGCCCGACCGTATCAGCACCGTGGGCTATGGCGACACCTACCCACTTTACCCCGCACCCGATGCCCGTAACCGCCGCGTGGAAGTATCGGAGGCAAAATAGATAAATATACAAATATTTGATTATCAAGTATTTATGCACAAGTAGGGTTTCGCTTAATCTGCCTAATCAGTGCACAGCCACAGGTTTCACTCCAGCTTTAGGGTTCAAATACCGCTCACACAAGGCAGTACTTGGGATAGTGGCTTTGAGTACCGGCGCCGGTTGCGATGTATCTAACTCGAAGCCTTCGATCAAGTCCTGTTGGGTTAGGGGCAGGTCGGCGCCGCCCACGTACAGCGAGCAGTAAAACTGCATCCAGAGCTTGCCACGAAAGGTTTGGGAGGTCGCGCCGGAGGCAAACGCGTTGTGCAGCACGTAGTCTTTGGGAAAGCCCACCCGCCGAATGGTCGCAGCGTAGTCGGAATCACCAGACGGGCCAATCGCGGCTTCCGGCACTACAAACAGCGTTTCGCCGAGCACGTGAAAGCAGGTATCCGTGACGCGCGGGCGATTGGAGCTGTTTTCCGAATACTCGTGTGCGTCCTGCTTTACGCGGTAAGCAAAGCGCACCGACTTGGCGCGCGGGTGGTACACCACAATGCGGTTGCTATCGGGCATCAGGCGAAAGCGATACTGAGCGTTTTCGCCGCGAAAACCGCTTAGGCAGCGCATCAGGTCGTGCTCGCCCCATACTTCGTTGGAGAAACGGAATGCCGTTGAATCATCGGGCTTTGGAGTGCGCACGCTGACTTGCACCTCCAAGCCCTCACTTGCCAAGTGTGGCGAGTAGCACACATCGTACTCAGCGCGGGATTGGGCCGCGGCCACTACGGGCAGCAGGCAGCATAAAAAGAACAGGATTTTCATAGCAGGCAGGGCAGTTCAGCGTCGGGGCAAATGTAGCCTGGCTGATAGTCAGCGTGTTTCACATCTACATGTGATCAGCAGGGCCATTGGGCCTTGCGCCGGAGCATAACCTATCGCCCACAGAGCAGTTACTACTACCAAAGCTTAAAGTCCATTCGCCCCAAACCACTACCATGACCATTACCATCGCCCAAAATTCTGCGCATCCCCTTACCGTCAACCGCCTAGGATATGGCACCATGCGCCTCACGGGTCCCGGTATTTGGGGCGAGCCCGCCAAGCGACCTGAAGCGCTTGAAGTACTGAAAACAGCCATTGCCGAAGGCGTGAATTTTCTGGATACCGCCGACTACTACGGCGAAGACGTCACCAATCGACTCATCGCCGAAGCCCTGCACCCTTACCCAAACGACTTGGTTATCTGTACGAAAGTAGGCGCTACCCGCAAGCCCGATAAAAGCTGGGTGGTGTTTAACTCCCCTGAAAACCTGCGTACCAGCATCGACAACAACCTGCGCACCCTGAAGCAGGAGCAAATTCAGCTGGTACACTTCCGCATCATGCCCCACAGCGAAGTGCCGTTTGACGAGTCGCTGGGGGCCATGTTTGAGATGCAGCGGGAAGGAAAAATTCTGCACGTGGGCCTCAGCAACGTAAGCCGCGAGGAGTTAGAAGCGGGCCTCAAAATGGGGGCAATTGCTACGGTGGAGAACATGTATGGCTACGGGCAACGCACCACCGTGAAGACTCCGCACGGCGAAGACCGCGGCGGCGAGGAAGTGCTGGCCCTCTGCGAGCAACACGGCATTCCGCTTATTCCCTATTTCTCCTTAGTGAACTCACTGCCAAAAGCTAGCGCCAAAATTGCGGAAATAGCCCAGAAGCATAACGCCTCAGAAGCACAGCTCAACCTGGCTTGGCTGCTGCACAAGTCACCCTGGATTTTGCCGATTCCCGGTACCTCTTCCGTGGCCCATTTGCGCGAAAACCTGAAAGCAGCCGATATCCAGCTGAGCCAGGAAGACTTAGAGTACCTAGGATAAGCCCAAAGCGCTTTCCCTTCAGAAAATTGCGTGCAGACCGGTATACGCTCAGCCGAGCGCCTTGAGCATGGGAACGCACGGTTTTCGGCAACGGGGCTCCTACCTTGTGCGAAGCGTGCGCCCACACCGTTTCAAAGGCCCCATCTTTACGCTCATTCCGTAACTCCTACCCGATGAATACCCCCCGCAGACTTTCCTTGGCCGCGGCCCTCCTGCTTGCGGGCCCCGCCACCAGCTTCGCCCAAACCACCAGTACCTGGAATAACAAACAATGCGCCGTTGTGCTGACCTACGACGACGCCATCGACGTGGACCTGGACAACGCGGTGCCGGCCCTCGACTCCCTCAAGCTGCGGGGCACGTTTTACCTGATTGGCTCCTCGCCGGTGGTGGCGCGCCGGCTTGGCGAGTGGCGACAGGCGGCGAAACGCGGACACGAACTAGGCAACCACGCCCTGATGCACCCTTGTGATGGCAGCTTGCCCGGCCGCAGTTTCGTCACCCCCGACAACGACCTGAGCAAATACACCGTCAGCAGGGCCGTGAGTGAGGCCCGCGCCAACAACACCTTGCTCAGCGCCATCGACGGCAAAACGGCCCGCACCTTTGCCTACCCGTGCGGCGATCTCACCATTGGCGGCGTCAAGTTTTACGACCAACTGCAAAAGGATTTCGTGGCCGCGCGGGGTGTAACCGGCGGTCTGCAAACGCCCGCGCAAGTCGACCTGACCAACATCGACAGCTACATGATCAACGGACAATCGGCTGATTATCTGATTGATCTGGTAAAGAAGGCCCAGCAGTCGCACACGCTTCTGGTGTTTCTATTTCACGGCGTAGGCGGCGGCCACTCGCTGAATGTCGATCTGAAGGCGCATCGTCAGTTGCTGCGCTACCTCAAAGCCCACGAAAAAGATATCTGGGTGGCGCCGATGGTCGAGGTGGCCGAAAAAATCAAAGCGTACCAACTGAGTGCCGGCAAAAAACAAGGGTAAGCCTTACAAAAGCCATGTTTATAAGTATTTCGTAATCAAATACTTATAAAAACCACCAATCCCAACTGCTGCGGTAGCTAATGCAGCTACCGCAGCAGTTGGGATTGGTGGGTTACAAAACCGGCACAACAGACCCGGCGCTTACTTCGGATTGGTTTTGACGGAGGCTACTTTAGGAGCAGAGCCTTTGATGGCCTCTTCATCAATAGCTGTAACCTGACCCGCCGCGACCAGCCAGTGTCCGTTTTGCTTCACCAAAGTCATGGTTACTCTATCACGAGTCGGGCCTATCTTGTTCGTCCCCCTGTTGACCCCGTCGGGTGGGTAGGCGACGCCGATCGCCATAATCTGGTTCATTACTGCCACGTCTGGGGCAATAGCCCGAATGGTCATTTCCGAAGATTTGAAAGGCACGCCTTTATACATCTTGGTAAAAAGCTTCAAATGCTCCTGCACCAGCTGCTGCTGGCCGCGCCATAGCATGCCGATGGGTGTAACGAAGCTTATGTCTTTGGTCGTGTAAGCGGTCATTTCCTGAAAGCGGTGGTTGTTCAGGTTGGCCTCCCAGTGATTAACCGACTCACGGATGCCCTTTTCGTCCGTAGGCGTGAGGTGAGCCGGCGCCATTTGGGCCAAAGTCAAACGACTGGAAATCAAGCACAAAATGACTAACAGAAGTGTTTTCATAGGAGTGTAGGTAAAAATAAACATTCACATCAGCACCCTGCTTCGGGCACCAAAGCCAGCCGGCGCATCTCGGCTCCCGCGCAACCTCATCCACTTTCCGGCCTAGTCAGGCACCCTGCGAAGCGTTTCTGTTGCGTCGCCTACTACCACTTTCTTATATATTATAAGTTACTAATATTGAGCCAGATACCAAGCCATCGGCACACTCGCGGGTAGGTTATTCGATGCAGGAGGCTTGTTGAGTCGGCGGGGAGGCGCTGGGCCTGGCTTTTACCAAACTCTTTCAAGCCCGTACATTTGCCGAGCAGCATGCTGCGTTTTGTCTTACCCAACCGGCTTCCTCCGCTCCCGATATGACTGTTGATCAATTCTTTGCGTTATTTCTGGACGAATTACGAAGCAACCCCAAGCTCACCAGCTACTATAAGTTTTTGGCCAATCCGGCCAGCTTTGAGTTTCGGAAAGTGTATGTTACGCAGCGCCTGCACTACATCCTGGATCGGCTGCCCAACACCGAGGCCGCCATCTGGGACTGCGGCTGTGGCTACGGCACCACGGCTATTTTTCTGGCTCTGAACGGCTACAAAGTCCACGGCACGACGTTGGAATTTTACTTTGAGCACATCCCGGAGCGGCTGCGCTACTGGTCGCAGTTTGGCGACGTATCGGGCTTTACCTACAGCTACGAAAACCTCTTCGACTCGCCTCCAGCCCCGGCTTCCTACGACCATATCATCATTCAGGACACCCTCCACCACCTCGAACCGCTCCAGGATGCGCTGCGCATTTTCCGGGAAGCGCTGCGACCGGCTGGCACGCTTATCATCGTAGAGGAAAACGGCGGCAATGTGGTGCAAAACACCAAATTATACCTGCGCCGGGGCAACAAGCGCATCATCGAAATCCACGACCCGCAGCTCGATAAAAAAATCCTGCTGGGCAACGAAAACATTCGCAATCTCGCCACTTGGCGCCGTGAGCTGGCCCGCCAAGGCCTGCACATTTACCCCGCCGACGTGCAGTATATCCGGCTGTTTCCGCCGTTTATGTTCAAGGATGACAACGCCCAGCAACTGGTTGAGCGCGAAAACAAGCTGTGGCGCCGCAATTCTTTCCTGAAAGAAAACCTGTTTTTCGGCCTCAATTTCACCGCCGGCAAAGCCCCTAAGGAAAACGGCGCCTAAACAAAAACTCCTCTCCTCAGCCGAGGAGGGGACGCGGCAGCGAAGCTACCGCCGGGGCGGTTGAGTCGTTGCGGAGGTTGTTTAGTTGTACTTCAAAACAGAAGTTAACGTGGCTTTGTGCAAGCTACTTGGTCACAAATAAATGATGCTTGCATAACAATTTTACAACAGTTGCGTAGTACCTTTGCACTCAAGAACCTGATTCACTACTACATACATTTTTGCCATGAAAAAGAGCACTGCCGCTGTTTCGTCGCTATTGGTACTGGGGGGCCTTGGCTCGCTGGGGTACCTAGCCGCTCAGGTGCTGGACCTGAACCTGTTTTTTGACCTGCGGGACGAAGAAGAGTTTCACTACTGCTAGTTTTTCTGGCTGAGCGGCTTGGTCGCCGCGCGATTATTCGGAGGGCTCCGCTTTGCAGCGGAGCCTTTTTATTTTGCCCAAAAACCATCTGAACGTCATAATCAGGGCCTTACCTTGCGCGGCCGAAAAAAACCACATCCATTCCGAGCGGTTTTCGGTACTTCACAGTACGGACGGCTCGGAAGGGGCCGCGCCCGTGTATTTCTCACTCTTCCTTTTTCCCATGAACCTAAACACCCTCAAGGAGCAAATCAGCTACATCATTGGCCGCGATTTAGCTCGCAACTTCGCCCAGCAGGGCCTCGACCTAAACATCGACGTGCTGGCTGACAGCCTGAAAGAAGGCATTGCCGGCCAGCCCAGCCGCCTGACCCAAGAGCAAATGCGCGACGCCATGGCCCAACTGCAAGCCCAGATGGAGGCGCAGGAGGCCCAAAATGGTGGTGGCCAGCCTCAGGGCGGTGGCGATGCCAAGGAGGCCGGTGAAGCTTTCCTGGCCGAAAACCAAAACAAGCCCGGCGTGACCACCCTACCCAGCGGCTTGCAATACGAAATCCTGACGGAAGGCACCGGCAAAAAGCCCACACGCAGCAGCTCCGTCACGACGCACTACCACGGCACCCTCATCGACGGCACCGTGTTCGACAGCAGCTACCAGCGCGGCGAACCCGCTACGTTCCCAGTCAACGGCGTAATCGCGGGATGGACGGAAGCGCTTCAGCTGATGCCCGAAGGCTCGAAGTGGCGCCTTTACATTCCGTCGGAGCTGGCGTACGGCACGCGCGGTGCGGGCCGCGACATCGGCCCGAACTCTGCCTTGATTTTTGATGTAGAGTTATTGCGCGTCAACAACTAGCGCTTCCAACCAAAGGATGACCACCGACCCAACCGCTACCGGCACGTTCCCGACTTGGGTGCGTACGTCCACGACCGGGTCGGTGGCCCCACCTGCCCCCATGCCTTCCGAAGAAAGCGTTCCGCTAAACGCCCCCGAACCTCTTGAGCCTTCGCTCCCTCCGCTGCGCAGCTCCGATGGGCGGCTGGAACTCACAGCCGATACGCTGACCGTAAATGGCCAGCGCTTTCTGTTGCTAGAGCTTGAAGCGGTAGAGTTAACCCCGGTGCGGTGGCTGCTGTGGTATTTGCTGGGCGGGTTTGCGCTGGCGGGTTTTGCGCTAGCCTTTTTGCAAAACTGGCTTCGCACGATGCCAGCCATGCTAGGTCTGGCGGCCAGCGCTTTATTGTTCGTGTATGGGCAGCGCGGCACCAACCGTTTGCGCCTGCACAGGCTAGGGCGCGAGGCCGTACACTTTGCGCTTCCCGGCGAGCCCGAACGCTGGCAGCAACTGGCCCGCGAAACCAATCGCCGCATCCGTCGTCGGCACGACGAGGCCGCGGCTGCGGCGGCTGCGGCCTTGCTTCCTCCGCCCACGTACGAGGAGCTGCCGCCAGGCGCCGAGCCATCTGCTTAGGAGCTTTACTTACCTCTTTTCTTTCTACCAAACCACTTGGGAAACGGAGTCCCCGATTTGCTCTGCGTACCCTACCTTTAGGCGCTTTTTCGCCGGGAAGATTTCTCCTTCTATTTCTTACTATGGACGCCAAACATCGGCACACCGCCATCTCGACTGCCGGCTTGCTCATTGCCCTGGGCATTATTTACGGCGACATCGGCACTTCGCCGCTGTATGTGATGAAAGCCATTGTGCCTAAGGAAATTGATCCGCGCCTCGTGTACGGTGGCATCTCCTGCGTGCTCTGGACCCTGACGCTGCAAACCACCGTTAAGTACGTATTGCTCACCCTGAACGCCGACAACAACGGGGAGGGTGGCATTTTCTCGTTGTTTGCCTTGGTACGGCGCCGGGCATTCTGGCTCACGATTCCGGCCATTGTCGGCGGCGCGGCCCTGCTCGCCGATGGTGTCATCACTCCTCCCATCTCGGTGTCCTCGGCCATTGAAGGTCTGGAAACGGTGTACCCGCACATCCCGACGGTGCCCATCGTTATCGCCATTATAATGGGATTGTTCTTGCTACAAAGCTTTGGTACTCAGATAGTTGGCAAAGCATTCGGGCCGATTATGTTTGTGTGGTTTACCATGTTGGCCGTACTGGGAGGCTCTTGGATTGCAAAACACCCGGAGATCCTGAAAGCCGCCAACCCCTACTATGCCTACGAGTTGCTAGTGATGTATCCGGGTGGGTTCTGGCTGCTGGGTGCGGTTTTCTTGTGCACGACCGGAGCCGAGGCCTTGTATTCGGACCTGGGGCACTGCGGCAAGGGCAACATCCGCATCAGCTGGATGTTTGTGAAAACCTGCTTGCTGCTCAACTACTTCGGACAGGGCGCGTGGCTATTGGCTCACCAAGGCGAGCAGCTCAGCGGACGCAATCCGTTTTATGAACTCATGCCGCCGTGGTTTTTGCTCATCGGCATTGGCATTGCCACCATTGCGGCCATTATCGCGTCGCAGGCCCTGATTACGGGCTCGTTTACGCTGGTGGCCGAAGCCATCCGGCTGAACATGTGGCCCAAAGTGAAGCTCAACTACCCCACCGACGTGAAGGGCCAGCTGTATGTACCCAGCATGAACCGGCTGCTGCTGCTGGGCTGCATCGGGGTGGTGCTCTACTTCAAGCGCTCCGAACACATGGAAGCCGCTTACGGTCTGGCTATTACGCTCACCATGCTCATGACCACCCTGCTGCTCACGATGTGGTTGCGCTCCAAGCGGGTACCCATGGCAGTTGTGGTGTTATTCGCCCTCGTGTACGGCGTTATCGAAGGGGCCTTCTTAATCGCCAACCTCATCAAGTTTCCGCATGGCGGCTGGGTTTCGCTGGCTATTGGCTTGGCCCTGATGAGCGTGATGTACACGTGGCTGCGGGCTTTCTACATCAAGCGCCGCCTGACGGAATTCGTTAAGATTGAGCCGTATATGGATGCGCTGAAAGAGCTCAGCGACGACGACTCGGTGCCAAAATATTCAACGCACTTGGTGTTCATGACGTCGGCGGAGCGGCCTTCGGAAATCGAGTCCAAGATCATTTACTCCATCTTCCAAAAGCGTCCGAAGCGCGCCGACATCTATTGGTTTGTGCACGTCGACACCACCGACGAGCCGTATACCATGGAGTACAAGGTGGTGGAGCTGGCCCCCGACGACGCCTTCCGCATCACCTTCCGGTTGGGTTTCCGGGTCGAGCAGCGCATCAACCTCTACTTCCGCAAAGTGGTCGAAGACCTGGTGCGCAACAAGGAAGTGGACATCACCTCGCGCTACGAATCACTTAGCAAACAGCACGTTACGGGCGACTTCCGCTTCGTGGTACTGGAGAAATTCCTGTCAGTCGAAAACGAATTCCCGCTCATGGAAAAGCTCGTGATGCAGGCCTATTTCTACATCAAGCAGTTCATCGCCTCCGAAGACAAGTACTTCGGCCTCGATACCAGCTCAGTGAAAGTGGAGAAGGTACCGTTGGTCATTACGCCTGTACGCGATGTAGCACTCAAGCGCGTTATGTAATTATTTGATTAGCAAATAGTTGTAAAAAGGCCTCCCAAACGTGATTTGGGAGGCCTTTTTGTTGGTTGCCTGTGGCTAGTTGCCGTTACTTATTGTTCTTCAACCATTTGCCCAGGACACGCAGTTGCGCCTCCGTAGGGTTCGGAAGCTGCTCGATCCGGTAACGCTGATTGGTGCTGGCCAGCAGCGGGAACGTGAGCTCTTTGATCTGCCCCTCGCGGGTCACCAGCACCGTGACTTTAGTGCCCGCCGGACGCCCTGCGAGCGCTTTGCCGGGATCGTCGGCGAGGCGGTTGCCGTCGATGGCAAGGATCTCGTCGTTTACGCTGAGGCCGCCCTGCCAGGCACTGCCGTCGCGTACTACGCTGGTTACGATGTATTTACCACCCGTGGCGGCACCCAATGCGCTAACGTTGGCGCCCGTAGCCGTGACAGTAGCCCCCAGCATGCCATCGGCCGAAGCAGGCGTCTGGGTCACCTTCAGGCCAGCGTAGCCCAGTACCGTGTTGTAGTCCAGCGTTTGGGTGCCGTAGACGCGGGTGCGGAAGAAATCGTCGAAACGGCGGCCGGCCACTTTGGCTACGGCATCCTGAAACTCCTCGTCGGTGAAGCCGCGCTTGCGCTTCTGGTAATACTCGGCGTAGAGGTAGCGCAGCACGTCGTCGAAGCGTTTTTCGCCGTTGGTTGCGTTCAGCACCATCAGATCAAGCTGCCCTACAAGGAGTTGTCCCTTGTCGTAGTAGCTGATGCCGATGTTGTTGGAGTTTTCGTTGGGCCGATACTGCTTGATCCACGAATCAAAGCTCGATTCGGCGGCCGACTGCACCTTGTTGCCGGGCGTATTTTCGACGCGGGTAATGGTGTTGCTGAGGCTAGCCAAGTAGTTTTCGGGCGTGGTAAAGCCGGCTCGTTGCACAATTTGGTCGCCAAAGTAGCTGGTGCCGCCTTCGCTGAGCCAAAGCATGTGCGTGTAGTTCTCGGTATCGTAATCGAATGGCCCTAAGGCAATTGGCCGAATGCGCTTCACGTTCCAGAGGTGGAAATACTCGTGCGCCACCAAGCCCAAAAATCCTTTATAGCCCGCTTCAGTAGCATACGAGTTGCGCGAAACAGACAATGTGGTGGAGAAAAGATGCTCTAAGCCCCCGGTGCCACGGTCGATGTTGTGCACAATGAATAGGTAGCGATCCAAGGGGTTCTGTCCCACAACGCTCTGCGCCGATTCGCACACGCGCTTCATGTCGCCTAGCAGGCGCTGTTCGTCGTAGCGAGCGTCGCCGTACATGGCCACCGTGTGCGGGGTGCCATTGGCTACAAACGACAGGATTTTCTGATTGCCGATTTCGATAGGCGAATCGGCCAGCTCGTCGTAATTGCTCGACTGAAAGGTAAACGGCGCGGCGCCGGAAACCGGCTTCAGGCTGGTCGAAACCTGCCCCCAGCCCGCGGCGGGCTTTACCGTGAGTGTACTTGCAAGTTGCTTGCTATCAGCCGGATACATAAATACGCTAGTACCGTTGAGGTAGCCGTGCGAAGCATCAATGAAGCTGGTACGCACGCTTAGCTCGAAGGCATAGACGCTGTATTTTACCGCAAAGTCTTTCGTACCAGCGTGGTACACGCGCCAGGTATTCTTGTTGATTTTTTCGGTGCGGAGCGCTTTACCGGCAGCCGTTGCCTGAAAGCCTTCGACGTTTTTGGCAAATTCCCGCACCAAGTACGAGCCGGGTGCCCACACGGGCATTTTTACGTCGGTGAATTGTTTGCCGAAGCCACTGAGGGCCATTTCGACTTCAAAATAGTGGGTTTGTGGGGCCGGCATCGAGAGGGTGTAGCGCAGCGAAGAAGCCGCGACGGCTGGCCCAAACTGGCCCAGCGCCAACACCAGCACGGCCGCCAGCAAGAGGCGGAAACGAGAGTGGGGCATGAAAAGTGATAAGAGTGAAAGAAGTAAATTCATTCCGACGGCAAAAGCCGGCAGAGGTTGCAAGGTACGGCTGAAAATGGGCCCCTTGCCAGCGTTTTCAACGCAAAGGGCTGCCTTGCGCAGCATACCCGGCGGAACCCACGGCCAAGCTCTGCCGTTAGCAAGGCCGAAGCAATCGTTTATCTACCACCATTTTCACCTATGCGCTACGTCTGGATTGCTTTTCTGAGTTTTGCGGTCGTGTTGCTGGCACTATTAGGCCGGCAGCGGTTGTATCCGGCTGGCTCGACGAAATCGGCGCCGTTGGTGCAGCGTATACCCGTCGAAGCGCCGGCCCGTACCGCCGTTTGGGTTGACAACCGCCCGGCGGTCCGCGCCGATAGCGTAGTGCAGTATGCGCTTCAGCACATTGGCACCAATTATTGCTACGCGGGCAGCACCCCCGAAACGGGCTTCGATTGCTCAGGCTTTGTCAATTACGTGTTTGCCCATTTCGGCGTGCCGGTGCCTCATTCTACGGCGCTGCTGATCAATACGGGCCGGCCAGTGCCGCGCGAAGAAGCCCGCAAAGGCGACATTGTGGTATTTACAGGCACAGCCACCACTTCTACCACGGCCGGGCACGCAGGCATTGTGATTTCGGAGCCGGGTCAGCCGCTGCGGTTTGTGCATTCGTCGTCGGCCCGCAAGGAGTCGGGCGTCAAGATCAGCACCGTTGAGAACACCGATTACGAGCGCCGCTTTATGGGGGTGCGCCGGGTGCTATAAATTCGATTTAATATAAGATATTGATTATCAAGCACATAAAAGAGCCGTTCCGAAAGGGCGGCTCTTGCTGTTATAGAGGATGGGTACCCCTGAAAAAGCGATACCCGGTTTGCCTATGCACACTCTACAGAAGAGTTGCTGGGCAAACCGGGTATCTAATCCTTCAAATCTTACCAAGCGACGAGTCTGGGGTACAGCCCCGTCATCTCCTTATATAGGTAAGACCATGCCGTAATGCGGGAAAGAGCCGTAAAGAAAGGCTAAATCCGCGCTAAGCTGTTGTTAAGCGCGTCCGGCGGTGAAGCGGACTACATTCGACAGGCTTGGCAGGATTTGGTTGGGACTACTAGACATTTTGTACCTCCTTTCTTTACGTTTCACATAACCCCGGCCGGGCTTCCCAGTACCTTAGGGCGGCGTGGGTCGGGGGCGTAGCACTCACTACTGGTGGGTAAAGTTAAAAGAGCGCGGGAAGGTTCAAAATTAAAAGGCCATTTTTTATAGCGAAGGGGCCCTATTTGGCCCATATGGCTGATTATCAGGTACATTTTCTCCAAGCAAACTAGCAAATATTGCTAAATCTGTATGCCTTCCAGGCTTGGCCTCAAACTTGCAATTGTGCTTGCAACGCTTGCCTCCTCCGCGAGCCATCCAGATTCAGGAGTTTTCCCCTATCTTTTCCCCCAAACCAGTCATCTTCCCTCCCATGAAAAAAACCCTGCTCCTGTGTCTAACGATGCTGTTAGGCTTCGTTGGCGTAGCCAGCGCACAAACTCTTTCGCCGCTGGGCGTATGGACCAACGGCGAGAAAAAAGCCAATTTTGAGATCTACCAGTGCGGCAACAAGCTGTGCGGCAAGATCGTGGCGCTGACCGTGCCCAACGACCCCAAAACCGGCAAGCCCAAAACCGACTCGGAAAACCCCGACCCCAAGCTGCGCTCGCGCCCCCGCCTGGGCCTCGTGTTTATGAAGGACTTTGTGTACGACTCGGACAACAAGTGGGACGACGGCAAAATCTACGATCCGGAGAGCGGCAAAACCTACTCCTGCTACATGAAAATGCTGGGCGCCAACTCGATGGAAGTGAAAGGCTACATCGGCTTTTCGCTGATCGGGCGCTCACAATCTTGGACGCGCGTGAAGTAACCCAACGGCGGCTTCTGCTCGTATTTATACAGCGACTTCCCAGCTCGGGTGGTCGCTGTTTTTTTATCTTGCGCAAATACTGGGACCTGCCAATGCGCAGTCCATTCGTGTAGTAAAGCCGGTACGCTGTTGAAATATCTGTGGGTGGGGTTGTTGCTGTGGTGGGCGGCGGCGCCCCAAGTGGGCTGGGCCCAATCGGCATCGCCGGTTGGCATCTGGGTTGACGACGTAGCCGAATCGCACATCGAAATTTATCGGTGTGGGGAGAAGCTATGCGGCCGCATCGTCTGGCTGAATCAGCCACAGGATTCCGTAACGGGGCGGCCCAAGACCGACCTACGCAACCCCGACCCCGAAAAGCGCAGCCGACCGCTGCTCAACTTGGTAGTGGTGCAAAACCTGACGTACAACGCCAGCGATGACCTCTGGGACGGCGGCGAAATCTACGACCCGCACAACGGCCATACCTATTCCTGTTTCCTGCGCCTGGACCGCCAAGACCGGCTGGAAATCAAGGGATACATCGGTTTTTCCATGATCGGCCGCTCCCACTACTGGTCGCGGGTCGCGAAGTGAAGTGCGGCTAAGACGTATCGAATTCCAGAAGGAAATTTAATAACTATTTGACAATAAGATAGTTATCAATATAGCCTTCTGGGTGCTTAATAAATCTCCTCGATGCAATAACGCTTGCCGCGGAAGTCGAAGGACTCCCCGGTGCGGCTCGACGACATGGCCTGAAAGAGCGGCGAGAAGGCCGAAATGGCGCAATACGGCTCGCCTTCGACCTGGATTTCGCCAATGCTCACCGAAATATAAAAGCGCTGGTCGTTGGTGACAACTACTGAGCCCAGTCCCGGCTGGTCTTTGGGCGGACGGGCTTCGGGCACGCGCTGCAACACTTGCAGGCCCGAAAGCGCTTCGTCGAGTTGGCGTGCATACAAGTCGCGCTGAATATGACAGGCCTCGCGAAACGACTCAAACTTATCTTCGATGGCGCCCTGACTTTCGTTGGCGCTTTCCTGCACGTCGAGCATAGCTTGGCGGGCGGTGTCGGCTTTCTGCTGCTGCACGCGGCGGCATTCGGCTAAGAGTTGTTGTTTGAGTGTAGTGCGTTGTGTGACAGTCATAGGTTGCTGATTAACAGATAGATCAAGTCATAAAGACGAGCCTTCTCAAACCAAGTTGCTCTTTCTTCTTAGAAACTATTTTGCTGGGCCCGTGTTTGCACTCAGATCGCGAATCTCTCTCCCGTTTTGTTGAATTTTCTAAAAAAGCTCTTATCCGCTGACCGCGGGGCTGACTTTACCAACTGGCAACCGTTGGAGCGCACCCCCGCCGAGCAGACCGCCCACTCGCAGTGGGTGCACCAACGCGTATACCTTAACTGGATGGGGCCGTTTTTCAAAGCCTACCATTTCCGCAAGGCGGGCGTCACGGATCGGGGGTTTCGGGTGCAGCTTGCCGATGAATGTGGCCGGTACGGGGCACTGTTTTTTTTCGATCCGAGCATCGGGCCGGGCAACTTTCGCCACTTGTTCGATTTTATTCGCGATCGGGTGCTGGCCCTGGGTTATAACCTCTCTACCTCCGACCGCCGCGTGCTGCACCACCCGCGCTACACCGAAACCATCGAGAAGCATTTCCTCAAGCCCCAGCCCAAAGACTGCACCGTGACGGGCCGCTGCAACCAGCGATTCGGCACCGTTACCGTCGATCTGGTGAGCATCAACGGGCAGCCGGGCTTCATTCGCTTTTTCAGCAATCCTTACCAAGACAACATTTTTACGGTGGCCAAATCGTTTGATGAACTCATGGACGCGGTGTTTAACCTGCCGCCCGCCGACGCCGAAGTGCAGGCCCGCATCAAGGAGTACGCCAAAGCGTAAGCAGCTTTAACTCTGCTTTTCACACTAAAAAAGCCCGATCCACTGATGTCGATCGGGCTTTTTGCTGGATTTAGAAGAGCGTTTAGAGGCGCACAAACCGGCTCTTCAGTACTTGCCCTGCGTCGGTAGTCAGCCGCAGTTGGTAAAGGCCCGAAGCAAGATTACGTGTATCTATTTGACTATCAATTACTTGCAAATTCTGCTGTAATACTGTCCGGCCCAAGGCGTCAATCACCTCGGCGTGTGCGGCGGCTGGCAAGCCGGCTACCTTCAAATAATCGAAGCAGGGATTGGGATAGATAGCAAACTCGACCTCGACGGGAATCCCCAGCGTTTCATCTCGTTGCACCGTCGAGGACCCTTCGAGCACCCACTGGTTTGGGTCGATCTGGAGACTGATTGCGGTGCCGGTGACAGGCAACACGACTTGCGTAGTGGGCTGATTCTGGTGAAACCGGACGACCTGCACTCCGGCGCTGGTGGTGATGCCCAGGTCAAGATCGGTGTCGAAAAAGGGGGTGGTCGTGGGCCAGGAAGCAATCTCCACGGAGCGCACATACAGCTTATCCCCCACTTGATTCCAGAAGATGTTAAACGAAGGATAGCCTTGCCCACGGTACCACTGCTCGAAAAAGTAACCCAGCGGCCGGCCGGCTTCGGCCTCAAATACTTTCTGCAAATCGGTGGTGCGCGCCGTCCGACCGCCGTAGGTGGTTTGGTACGTACGCAGCGCGTGAAAAAACTTGGCGTCGTCGTTGAGCAGGTAGCGCAGCATATGAATAACGGCCGCCCCTTTCTTGTAACTCAGACGGCTATCAAAAATGCGACTCGTGAAGGTAGTGTCGCTTACGCGCACGCTGCCATTGGGCACCCGTTGCGTAGTGTTGTGGGCGTCGTCCATCCAGGCGCGGGCTTGCGCCGGGGTGCCCAATGCCTCATACGACAGGTACTCGCCATAGGACGCGAAGCCTTCGTTAAGCCAGATGTCTTCCCACGAAGCGCAGGTTACGTTGTCGCCAAACCACTGGTGAAACAGCTCGTGGGCCGTGAGGGTGAAGCTGAAGCCACTTTGCGTGGTCATGGTTTGGTGCTCCATGCCCCCGCCGATGGGCGCCATGCTGTGCCCGTATTTCTCCTTGGCAAACGGGTACGGACCAACCAGCTTTGAGTAGTTTTCGATGAAACCCGGCGTGCGATCGATCTCGGCGCGAAAGTCGTTGAGTGCCGCCTGATTGTAGACATAGTTGACAATCGGGATGCGTGCGCCCCCGACGGGGTTGGCGTAGTTTACATACTCCGCATAAGGCGCCACGGCCACCGAAATAAGGTAGTAATCAATGGGATAGCGCTGCTTCCACTCGTAGCGGCTTTTGTTGTTGGCCAAGGGTGTAACGCGGTCGAGCACGCCATTGGAGCCCACCTTGTTGGGGTTGGTGGTGGTCACCCACACGTCCGACGAATCGGCTTTGTCGGTGAGCACCTGCTTGCAGGGCCACCATTCGTAAGCATAAAAGGGCTCCGACAAGCTCCAGGTGACGTTGGTGTTGTACTGCGCCACCAAAGCTGTATTGAGCGCGTAATCGACTGCGGGTGGCAGTTGGCCGTTGGGCACCGCCGCGCCGTGGTAATAGATGTAGGCGTTGAACAGCGAAGCTGCGGGCACTGCCTGGGCCATCCCCACCGTTACATCACCGACACTGCGGCGCACGCCCAGGCTCCGGCGGCCATTCACCACCACCGAATCAATGACCAGCGAAGGATACAGCTCAAAAGCCAGCGAGTCGAGGGCCTGCGTGGCGCGGGCCTGCATGCGGGCGTAGCCGGCCACGTTGCGGGACGTGTTTTCGAGCGCGATGTCGAGCTTGTAATAGGTTACGTCGTAGCGGTCCATCTTCCGCCGGTGGCTCACGGTGGTCGCGGGTTTGAGCAGCGCCGTAGTCGAGCGAGACTGTGCACACATCAGGGCAGCGTCGGGCACAGGCACTGGCGTACGCGTCTGGGCGCGGGCGGCTGTCATCAGCGTCCACAACAGCAGGGTCAGCAATAGGGATAGGTTAGGCTTCATGCAAGCGTTAGGAAGTATAGCACTCCCCAGTTAACATCTTATATTACAGATAGTTACCTTAATCAAAATACCGACTACGAAAGTACGAGGTCGGAACGCGATTTTGTATCTTGTAAGGAGAACGCAACTTACCTTATTGTCTTCTGCATGAACGCATTTTTACAACGGTTTTCGTTCCGAAAGTACGCGGGCTTGCTGCTTTTGCTGCTAATGAGCCAAGTAGCCTACGCCACGCACATTGTCGGCGGCGAGCTGGACTTGCAATACAAATCGGGCGGCAGCTACCAGCTGACCCTGACGCTGTATTTCGACGCGATCAATGGCAGCCCCGGCGCGCTGGACAACGACCTGACAGCCACCATCTTCGAAAAAGGGACCAACCGCCGGATGCAGGACATCGTGTTGCCGCTGACTAATAATACGTTCGTGGCCTATACCAACCCGGCCTGTACCTCGCCCTCGCTCAGCACCCGCCAGCTTATTTACAGTCGCGCGATTGACTTGCCGGCTGCCTCATACTCCAACGGCACGGGCTATTACGTGGCTGTGGAGCGCTGCTGCCGCAACAACGGCATCAGCAACATCGTGGCGCCCGGCGATGCCGGCCAGACGTTTTACCTGGAGTTTCCGGCCGTGTCGCGCCGGGGCCAGCCCTTCATCGACTCGACGCCGCGCATTTTTCCGCCCCTGAGCGATTATGCCTGCCGCGGCGAGCTGTTCTACTACAACTTCGGCGGCCAGGATATAGACGGCGATTCGCTTGTGTATGAGTTGGTTACCCCGCTGAACGGCCACTCCACGGCGGATCCTACCAACTCCAAGCCACTGGCGCTGCCTGCCCCCTACGGCAACATCACCTGGAATGCGGGCCTAAGTGCTACCAACCAAATTCCGGGTACGCCCACGCTCAGCATTGGCCGGCAAACGGGGCGCTTGGAGGTGCGGCCGTCGCAGCTCGGCTTGTTTGTGTTCGGCATCCGGTGCTCGGAATACCGCAAGGGAGAGAAAATTGGGGAAGTGCGCCGCGATTTTCAGTTGAAGGTGCTCAACTGTCCGCAAAACCAAGCGCCTTCCCTGACGGTGCGCACGACGGGTCGTACGAGGGCCTACCGCGAGGGCATCGATACGTTGCGGCTGACCACCAGCAACCGCTGCGCAACCCTGCGTTTCACCGACCTCGACCCAGCTTCACGACTGAGTTTGTCGTTGCATCCGGTCAATTTTACGGGCGCACTGCCGGAGTTGTCCCTTGCGCAAGGCACCGTCCGGACGCAGGGCGCACCCGACACGCTGGTTTCGCAGCTGTGCTTTCCGGCTTGCCTCGATACCAAGGGCAAGGTGTATTTACTGGACGTAATTGTGGCCGACGACGGCTGTAGCCTGCCCAAACGCGACACGGTGCAGGTGGCATTTACGTCGCAGCCCGACCCCAATGCAGCGCCCTCGCTGGTCAGCACAGCCGGCCCCACGTTTCCGCTGCACGTGCGGCCAGGCGCTACCATCACCTTCGACCTAACCGCCACCGACCCCGAAAACGACCCACTGACCCTGGAGATGACCGGCCGCGGATTTGCGCCCACTAGTTTGGGCGCGCAATTGGTGCAGGGCATCAGCAACAACCAGCTACGGGGTCGCTTTACGTGGCGCGCGCCCTGCCCAACGGCCAGCAAGTCGCTGTATGAATTTGAATTTACGGCGGCGGCATCGCCCTGCAACACCAAGCAAACAGCCAGCGTGGTTGTCCCCATCCAGATTGATTATCAGAACGTGGGCCCTACGCTGACCAGCTCGCAGCCGCTTGCCCTGACCGGGGAAGCCCCCGTGGTGGTACGACGGCCGCTGGGCGGGACGTACGAAGTAACGCTGGAGGGCCTGGATGCCGACGCCGACCAGCTGACGCTTACGGCCGCCGGCAAAGACTTCGATTTGGCCGCGGCGGGCATGAGCTTCGAGCCTCACAACGGGGCTGGCCGTGCTACCGGCGTCTTCCGGTGGCAGGCCAGTTGCGATGCGGTGACTGCGCTGGGTGCGCTGGAAGTTACGTTTCAGCTTCAGGAAGCCACTTGCCTGCCCAAACCCCAGATACGCATGGTGCGCTTTGAAGTCACAAATACGGATACCGCCAGCTTCTTGCCGCCCAACGTGTTCACGCCCAACAACGACGGCAAAAACGACTTTTTCACCATGCCGGCCCTGCCCCCCGACTTTTGCGATTCGCGCTTTGCCGTCATCCGGATATTCACGCGCTGGGGCAACGAAGTATACCGCACCACCGACCGCACCTTCAGTTGGGATGGCGGTCAGTTGCCCTCCGGCGCGTATCTCTATCTGATTGAGTACACGAATAAAAAACGCTTTAAGGGTTTGGTCACCATTGCGCGATAAAATAAATACTTATATATCAAGTACTTAACTTTGAATTAATTGTATAAAAAAGCTCCAGCGTGTCGGCACCGGAGCTTTTTTTATGCAGTTGATTTGCTTCAATATAAGAAGAGGAACATCGCAAACAGCAATACCCACAACCCGTCGATGAAGTGCCAGTAGATGCTGACCATGCGCAGCTGGAGCCGGCGGTACGGATTGCGGATAAACACCAACGTCCGGACGCCGTCGCGGGAGGCGTGCAGGGTACGCAAGGAAAGCACCGTCAGGAACAATACGCCGCCTAGCAAGTGAGCCACGTGCAAGGCCGAAATGATGTAGACGTACGTGCCGCTGGCCTCGCCCGTAAACAGGACACGCTGCGTCATCAGGTCGTGCCAGCCCAGCACTTGCAGCCCGGCAAACGTCAGCCCCAGAATCAGGGTCGCGCCCAGGCACCGGGCCAAGTTGGTAACGTCGTCTTGCTGGTACAGGCGCCGGGCTTGGCTGAGCGTGTAACTACTTACTAGTAAAACGATTGTGCTAATGGAAAAGTAGCGCGGAAACGGGTGCAAGCCCGTAGGAATGCCGCTAAAAATGCGCGTCCGGACGTACATCACCATCAGAATGGCGAAGAGCACGGTGATGCCGATCATGCCCAGGTACAGGAGCATGAGCAGCGGTGGCACCCGCTCCATGCGGGCAAAGGCAGAGGGTGGACGGCCTGCCCCTACTTTGTCTTTATGTTCTTTGTCAGAATTCATCGGGTGGTGATGGCGCGTATGTCTTGGCAAACCAAAAAACGGGCCTTTAGTTCCGAGCCGGACCTCTCCAACCGCACCGTAGGCCTTCTGAACAAGGTACGCAAAAAACGAGCGGATGGCTAGCTCTTTTCGCGGTTACTCGCCCCGAAAAAACGAGCCTAGTTTACCCAAAACGGCGTTGAGCGTAATCTTCGGACTACGCCCGACGCCGAAGGTCACGTAGGTTTTGCCGGCCACCCGCAAGTCGAGCACCAAGCCCAACCGCCGGGCCAGGTCGTTGAGCTGCTGCAAGGGGTCGGGCGCGTTGGCGGCCTTGGGCTTTTTTGGCGCTCCTTTGGGCGTACTGGTGAGCTTGTCGAGTACGCGCTGGCTCGGTATATTAACGATCAGGTACGTGCCCGAAGCCGCCACCTGAATGTCGTCGCCGTCGTGCGAAATGACTAGCCGCGCCTCAATTTCGAGCGCGTTAGCCAAGGGACGAAGGAGTAGCTTGGGGCAACGCCGCCGATGGATTTTCACCGCGCGTGCGGATGCGCAACGAGCCGTTGAGGCGCCACGTCGCAGGCGCTGCATTAACATTCTGACTATTAGGAACTTGCAATTCCATCTGATCGAACGTAAACGAGAGTTCTACGCTGCCCGAAAGCTTGGAAAGTAAAGCGGCCGCTGTGTCGGCCCAGTTAGCGGCGGGTTGTTGAGAAGAATCAGCCATGAAAGAGAAAAAGTAAGGGGTAGTGGCGGTAGAGAAAAGTTGCGCTTTCGCTTACGGAAAAGCGCAAGTTGTAGGTACAATTTCAATGTTCGGTGCTTTCCCCACAACATTATTAAATCCGTGGTTTAGCTTAATCCAAATAATTCTACTTACGTAAGCGTTTTACGCACCCTTGCCGCGATCCCTCTTCCTTTCGTTATGCCCCGCCCCCGCTCCTTCCGCCCCTTAGTTGCCGGCTTTGCACTGACTGGTGCCGTTTGCTGCACCAAACCCGCGACCTCATCCGAGCAGGTGCGGGCCGTCAGCGAGCCGGTAGCGGCCCACACTCCGCAAGCGGCACTGCCCACAGCCGTCGACTGCGCGCACCCTTTTGGCCTCTCCGACAACATGGAGGTTGTGTATGAAATCAGAGATGCCGCTGGCAAACCCGCCGGCCAAGTGCACAACCGCGTGGTGCGCCCCAGCACTGATACCAGCAAAGAGAAAAAGCAGACCGTGACGCTGAACAATGTGTTGCTGAAGAGCGGCACCTATGATGAAAAAAATAAACTTCTTCATCTTCAGGACCTTACCTTCTTCTGCCGCCGCGACACGAGCTTTACCGATGGCATGGCCCAGATCAACTACGACGCGCTGAAGTCCTTCCGCGACCGCCGCCTTGCCTACACGCCTGTGCCGCTGGCGTGGCCCAATCAGCCCACAGTCGGCAGCCAGTTGCCCAGCGGCGGCGTCACCATCGACGTGAGCAGCTCGGTAGTGGCCATCGCGAAAGTATATACCACCCTGCGCAACCGGCGGGTGGTGAGCGGCCCCGAGAAAATCAGCACGCCGGCTGGCACGTTTGAGTGCTACCGAGTAGAAGCCGAGCGCGAGCAAGGCACTGCCCCGCACGCCGATCTGGTGCTACGTAGTGTGGGCAGAGTAATCGATTATTACGCGCCCGCCGTGGGCATCGTGAAGACGGAAGTGTATAACAAAAACAATAAACTGGAGCAGACGCTTACGCTGGTATCGCGGAGCGGCGGGCAGTAGTAGCGCAAAAACGCTATTTTAGGGCGACTGTTCTTCTGACCACGCCCTTACTTTCCCGCCCATGCTGCGCAACACCTTTATTGTCAATGCATTACTAATCGGCTTACTGGGCTGCCAATCAAACACGCCGCCCCAAAGCGCGACGGCAGCCGCAAGCACAACGGAAAAGGCCGTAACGGGCAAAACCTACGGCGCCGCCATCACCAGCGCGGGCGCAATTCCGGCAACCGAATTGGCCAAAGTACTCGGCACACAGGATTCGGCGCAGGTCAAGCTGATTGGCAAAGCCAGCGAAGTGTGCCAAGCCAAAGGCTGCTGGCTCACGATGCAAACGGCCAGTGGCAAGCAAATGCGCGTGCGCTTTAAGAATTACGCCTTTTTCGTACCCAAAGACATCGCCGGCAAAACCGTGGTCATCAACGGCTGGGCGCACCGCGAAGAAGTGCCCGTCGAAAATTTGCAGCACTACGCCAAAGACGCCGGCAAATCGGCGAAGGAAATTGCCGCCATCACCAAACCTGAGCAACAGCTTAATTTTGAGGCAGATGGCGTGTTGGTACAGGAGTAACCACCCGACTTTTCCGACGACCTACTCCCCTGAGGCTACCCGAAACGGTAGCCTTCTTTTTTGCCCCAACGCCAAAACGCATGGCTTAAACCAAGCCGACTGCCGTATTTTTAAGCGTCTGAATCTTCGTTTTCCTTTGTCCTTTTGTTCACCCGCCGTTCAGACGCACTTGTTATGTCCGACCCAACTTCCCCGCAGGAAAGAATAAAGACCCTCACCCAGCGTCTGCATCACCTTAATTATCAATACTATCAGAACGACGTGTCGGAAGTTCCGGATCAGGAGTTCGACCACATGCTGGCAGAGCTTCAGGCCTTGGAAAAAGAATTCCCAGAGTTTGTGCTGCCCAATTCGCCCACCCAGCGCGTTGGGGGCACCGTCACCAAGCAGTTTCCGACGGCCTTGCACCGCTACCCCATGCTGTCGCTGGGCAACACGTACTCGGAGGCCGATCTGCGTGACTTCGACGAGCGGGTGAGCCGCGGCCTGGAAGGCGCCGACTACACGTACGTGTGCGAAATGAAGTTCGACGGCGTGGCCATGAGCCTAACCTACGAAAACGGCGAACTCACCCAGGGCGTCACGCGCGGCGACGGTACCCGCGGCGACGTGGTCACCAATAACGTGCGCACAATCAAGAACTTACCTCTCCATCTGCGCCCAGCCCCAAACCAACCGGCCGAGTTTGAGGTGCGCGGCGAGATCTTCATGCCCATTAACGTTTTCGACGATCTGAACGCGGAGCGCGAGCAAAACGGCGAGGCTTTGCTGGCCAACCCCCGCAATGCTGCTAGTGGCACCCTCAAGCTTCAAGATTCGGCGATGGTGGCCGCACGACGGCTGCGATTTTTTGCGTACAGCTTTCTGAGCAGCGGCCGCACCTTCCCCACGCACAGCGCGTCGCTGGAAGCCCTGAAAGCCTGGGGGTTGCCGGTGTCGGATACGTGGCGCCTATGCCATTCCATCAACGAGGTGTTGGACTTTGTGCATCACTGGGAAAAGAAGCGTTTCGAGCTGCCCGTGGCCACCGACGGCATCGTGATCAAGGTCGATGACCTGCGCCAACAGGAAGTTTTGGGCTTCACCTCGAAGAGTCCGCGGTGGGCCATTGCCTATAAATACCCGGCCGAAAAAGCCCGTACGCGCCTCAATTCCATTCAATACCAAGTGGGGCGCACCGGCGCCGTGACGCCAGTAGCCATGCTTACGCCCGTGCCGCTGGCCGGAACGGTGGTAAAACGGGCTTCCGTACACAACGCCAACCAGATAGCTGCCCTCGACTTGCGCATCGGCGACATGGTGTTTGTGGAGAAGGGTGGCGAAATCATTCCTAAAATCACGGGGGTTGATCTCACCGCACGCCCGGCCGACAGCGAACCGATCAAGTACCCCACCGAGTGCCCGGCTTGCGGCACGCCGCTCATACGCCCCGAAGGCGAAGCGCACTTCCGCTGCCCCAACGACGAAGGATGCCCGCCGCAATTGAAAGCAAAGCTCGAACACTACGTTTCCCGTAAAGCCTTGAATATCGATGGATTGGGAACCGAAACGGTGGGTCGCTTCTTCGACTTGGGGTTGGTCCGGACGCCGGCCGACATTTATGACCTCACCGCCGCTACGCTGACGGGCCTAGAGCGGCTGGGCGAAAAATCCATCAACAACCTGCTCAAAGGCGTCGAGGCCAGCAAGCAAGTTCCGTTTGATCGGGTGCTGTTTGGGTTGGGCATTCGCTATGTGGGCGAAACGGTGGCCGAAAAGTTGGCTGCGCATTACCGCACCATCGATGCCATGGCAGCCGCCTCAGCCGGTGAGCTCGCCGCTACGCCCGAAGTGGGCGGCGTTATTGCCGAATCGCTGGCCGAATGGTTTTCCGACGCCAACAACCGCGAGCTAATTGAGCGGCTGCGCGCGGCGGGCGTGCAGCTTGCCCTGACCGGCGAGCCGCCCCGTGCCCAAAGCGACCGGTTGGCCGGCCTCACCTTTGTGTTGTCAGGTGTATTTGAGCAGCACAGCCGCGAAGAGCTGCAACACCTGATTCAGCAGCACGGCGGCAAAGTAACGGGCTCTATCAGCAAGAAGCTCAGTTACTTAGTAGCCGGCGACAAAATGGGCCCTGCCAAACGCGAGAAAGCTACCGAACTGAAAGTGCCCATCATCAGCGAAACCGATTTGCTGGCCATGATTCCTTCTGACCTCGAAGCCGAAGACGATGTTGCCGGCGCTGATGCCGATGCGCTTTCCCCGACTGGCGACCCAACACTAACTGCGCCTGCCGATTCTGCCGCCGAACCAGGCAAGCAGGGTTCGTTGTTCTAGGCATTTGCCTTAAAAGTAGAGTGCTCCGATCGTTCGCACCTTTGACGTGAATGGCCGGAGCAACTTTTTTATGCAAATATCTGACAATCAATTATTTAGTAATTTACCCACGTAAAAAGGCACGTTAGCCGTTCCGATACTGCCTTGGTCATCCGCGACCGTCACCATCAAACGATAGGGGCCCGCTTTGGCCGGCGTTCGGATGGTAGCACTCAAGCCTTCGGAGGCTTGCACCGCGTTGGGCACCGGCAGGGGCGCTGTATGCAGCTCCGCCGGCTCGATGGAAAGCGCAGGTTGGTCGTAGTCGGGCACAACGCTCCACCGGATCGTGAGCGGGTCGTTTTCGGGGTCGAAAGCGGTAATGGTGGCCTGATACGGTGTATTGGGCTTCAGGATAATATTCTCAGTATCAATCTTTTTGTTTAGGCTGACTGTCCCGATATACGGGGCGCGGTTGGCAGGATAGCGCCCGGTCCAGAGGTGTTGCATCTCGTCGGCCAGCGCAGTTTTTTGCCCCGTCGCCGAAAACGTGCTAAACCACGACGACGTGTATTCCTGCTTTTGGCCCCAGTAAAACACGTACGAGCCCAAGCAGCGCGGATTATTGGCGATGACGTTTTCGTAATTGAGGCGCACAAACTCGGCCTTGGCGGAGCTGCTCTGCTCAAAAGCCGTCTTCCACTCCGCCGCCTGCGATTCCCAGTAGCCCGCCGCCCCAAATTCCGTGATCAGGTACGGACCATCCCACCCGTTGCGCTCAAATTTCAGCGGCACTTTATACAGATTCCGGAAGGCGTTGGTGGCAATAATATCGATACTAGGGCAGGTTTTGCGCATCAAGGCAAAGTCGCGCAGCGCTGACGAAAGCACCAGCACAGTCGGGTGGTTGGGGTCGAGTTCGTGCACCATGCGGGCCACTTCTTCTACGGCCTCCCACACCTGCACGCGGCCCTTCGAAGTGTTGTCGAGCTCGTTGCTGACGCCCCACATCAACAAGGCGGGGTGGTTGCGGTACCGCAGCACCTGCTCACGCAGTTCGGCTAGTTGGTGTTTGACAGCCACCTTATCGTAATAATCGAAGCCCTGCTGCCCCGTGCCCATCCACAGGCCCAAAGTCACTTTCAGTTGATTGCGTTCGGCCTCATCGAGCAACGTGCTGGCATAATCGGTGCTCCACAAACGCACCGAATTGCCGCCGGCCTTGTGCAGCAAATCATAATGCTCATAACCAGCCGCTCCTTTTATCTGAAAAGGTTTTCCATTACACAGCAACTGAAAGCCCTTAGCTGTGCGCGCCACTTTCACAACCATCGGCAAATTTTGCTTGCTTGCAACCTCGCGGGGGTCAGCTTCGCTCACTTCTGACACGGTATTTGCACTTTGGCAAGTCAGCAAGCTGAGGCTTATCCCACACAGAGTGAGCAGATTATGCAGCGCTATCATGGAGAGTATTCTTCTTAGGCAGAGTAATGCAAATTAAAACCTGATAAAGTTATATCTTAATTTCGATTATTACTATTTTTACGCTACTTTGTATACGGATTACTCTGTGTATGTATGGAGAATCAAGTGGTTAATACTATTGTAAAGCTCTGAAGAACAGCTATTTTAAATTACGTGGCAATGCCATTAACAGAACTATCGGCTCGAATGAACTTGGCAAAGCCCCTTGCTTCTGTTCCTCAAATCCAATCCCGAAATGCGTCGGGCTTGCGGGTCATGCATTTTTTGGTGGCCACCGGGATTCTGTTGCTAATCAACTTTCTGTGGTGGTTTTGCGATAAGCAACACATCGGCTATGCGCCACTTTTCTGGCTCCTGACCCTGTCCATGGGCTTTAAGCTTCTGCGCATGGTGCACGAGTGGGTGCATTACTGCGGGGTAAGCGAACTGGTGCGCCCCGACGCGGCGCCGGACGTAGTGAAGCAGCACCGTTTTACCGTCGATGTACTCACCACGGCCTGCCCCGGCGAGCCGCTGGCAATGTTCGAGAAGACGCTGCGGGCGATGCAAGCCATTACATACCCGCATACCAGCTACCTCTGCGACGAAGGCGACGATCCTGTGCTGCGCCGGCTTTGCGCCGAGCTGGGCGTTGTTCACGTCACGCGACAGGTTAAAGTTGACGCCAAAGCAGGCAACATCAACAACGCCCTGCGCCAGGCGACGGGCGAGCTGTGCGTGGTGCTCGACCCCGACCACGTGCCCACACCCGATTTTCTGGACCGGGTGGTGCCTTACTTTGTTGATCCGAAAGTGGGCTTTGCGCAGGTTGTGCAAGCTTATGGTAATCAAGCAGATAGTTTAGTTGCCCAAGGTGCTGCCGAGCAGACGTACCATTTCTACGGCCCTCTGATGATGGGGATGAATCGTTTCGGTACGGCCTTGGCCATTGGGGCCAACTGCACTTTCCGACGCACTGCGCTTGACTCCATCGGTGGGCACGCACCCGGTCTGACGGAGGATATGCACACGGCGATGCGTCTGCACGCCCACGGCTGGCAAAGCGTGTATGTGCCCGAAGTGCTCAGCCGCGGCTTAGTTCCTTCTTCGCTGGCCTCGTTTTATGCCCAGCAACTCAAATGGTCGCGCGGCGCCTTCGACCTGCTGTTTCGCGTCTATCCACGCTTATTCAGCCGTCTTACTTGGAGCCAGAAGCTCCACTATGCTACTCTGCCACTTTATTTTTTGGCGGGGGTCATTACCCTGATCGATCTGGTAGTGCCGGGCATTGCGCTGCTTATCGGACGGTTTCCATGGTCGATTGAGATGACCGGTTTCGCAGCGCATTTTCTACCGCTGGTTGCTATCGCCTTGGTAATCAGACTGTATTCCCAAAGGTGGCTACGCGATCCGCGAGAAGTGGGCCTGCACCTAGTAGGCGGATTTCTGCGAGCGGGCACATGGTGGGTCTACACGGTGGGCTTTGTGTATGCTATTCTGGGCATCAAGGTGCCGTATATTCCTACACCCAAGGAAAGCGCGCTGCCCAACGAGTGGCGTGTTTCGGCCCCCAATATTGCGGCAGGCTTGCTCAACTTGTTGGTGGTTCTCACGTTGACGCACGAGGATCGCCATAATGTGTATTCGTTGGCTATGACGGCCTTTTGCTTGTTCAACGCGGCTTCCATTTTTGCGTCTGTCGGCCTTGGCTTGCATCGTGTGCACCTTTCCCTGGCGCGGCTCGCAACCCGGGTGTCGGAATTACCGATAGCTGGCCGCGTGCTCGGCTTGCTGCAAGCGGCCAACGACGGAGTGAAAGCCTTACTGCGGCGCCCCGCAGTGGCCGCAACTTCGGCCGTCATGATTATGGGGTTGATGCTTACGGGCACCTTAGCGTTGCATTGGCATGCAAATCAGTACGTTGAATCGCCCACCAACTGGGCCTTGGATGGCGGGCCTACGCTTCACACAGGGATTGCGCTAAATCTAAAAGCCCATTCAGCAGCCTGGCAACCCGTCACAACTCGTCCCGACGTGGTAGCACTGGCTATTTCCGTATCCCCTTCCCCCGACTCCGTTACCTCCTTCCCAACCGATTGGGTGCGCAGCCAGCTTACGAATGAGCAAGTACCATTACTAACCTTTTCCTTAGGCACTGCCACCGCTCCTATCTCTCCCGGTTCTGTGGCTCTTGGCCAGCTAGATGCATATTGGGACCATTGTTTGCAAGCCCTGCAAAGCCTACAGCGGCCCGTCCTGATCCGGTTGGCTTGGGACCCTGCCTTGCGCAACCAATCCCCTTCTATTACGTCCGCAGCCAACATTGAGGCTTGGCGCCATGTGGTGGAGCGCTGTAGGCGCGGCAATGACTCCAATATTCTCTGGGTGTGGGATGCGCCTGCCCAGCCAGATTCTATGCGGTTTTACTACCCCGGCGAACGCTACGTCGATTGGGTGAGCATAGACTGTTCCAAACCATTTCGCAACGAACGCCCTACCTCCGATTCTCTGGCGGCCCTGCAAACCCGCTACGAGCAGTTTCGAGCAAGCATCGCACAATGCGAAGATTTGCATGGCAAGCCTGTACTGGTAGTTGGTCCTGCCATCAGACCGGACCGGTTGGCCCAGCAAACGCAAACCCTCGGCAAATCTTACCCAGAAATTAAGGCTGTCATTTTTGGCACTACCCCTATTCTTGAGCCCGTCTTAGCCAGAAATATAAATAATTGATATTCAATAACTTGTTCAAGGGCGGTGGGCCGGGCGCTTCAAGTACTTCCGGCCCACCGCCCTTGTATCTTATCCTTATCCAACTTATCCCACCCACATTTCCCTGCTTAAAAGCTGAACCACCTGTTTGTAGTCGGAAGAACAAGGAAGTTAGCAACTCTCTATTCTTATATTAATACAATAATATATTCTTCTAGTGTCAATTGCTATAATAAGCGCCTACCTCGGTAATAAACTATAACTGCTTACGCCGGCTACCTCTCTTCTAAAAAATTTATACAAGCGACAAACTGTGATTTTAATAATACGGCATTCTCAACAACGCTAAACTCATCATGTAACTTTTTAGCTGTATAAGACTTTGCATCCGTTAACAAGTATCCCAAAAATTATTTCTTAAATGCTAAATTCAAGATCAATGACCTAAAAATCATCCAAAATAGGATGATGCAAATATTAGATTTTAACATTCTGAACCTGTTCTTAAAATCTTTGAAAAATGTTCATATTTTAATATCGACAGCTATGCTATAATATTGAGCCTGAAAACAATAAGGGTTCAAGCATGAAGACACCGCTACATTTTCTCTTACTTTTCACCTGCCTTATTTCCTACCGTGCGCAAGCAACTACGTATTACGTAAGTGCAAATGGCAATGATAAGGGCGCTGGCACTTCTGTCGCGACGGCGTGGCAAACGATTGAGCGGGTAAACACTGCCAGTTTGCACGCTGGCGACCGCGTCCTGTTTGAAGGGAACCGCACCTTTACGGGTAGTATTTATCTAGGGAGCAAAATTCAGGGAACGAAAGCCCAGCCTATTGTGATCAGTTCCTACGGTAAAAGCCGCGCCACCATTGCCAGCGGCAAATCGTCTGGGTTCTACGCCTACAACGTCGGCGGAATTGAGTTACGGAGCCTGAATTTTGAAGGATCTGGTCGCCTTTCTAATACCGAATCAGGAGTTAGTTTTTACCTTGACTCTGTCGATACCCACTTCAACCATTTGGTTCTAGACAGCCTTGATGTGAAGGGCTATCGCTCATCAGGAATTTCGATCGGAAGCTGGAAAGGAGCAAGCGGGTACGATAATGTTCGGGTCACAAACTGCACAACACACGAGAACGGAGAAGCCGGCTTTTGTTCGTACTCCGAAGCCCTAAAAGCCCATCGCAACTGGTACTTTGGCACCTGCAAGTTCTACGATAATGCTGGGCGAGCTGAAGTGACATACACCCACACGGGAAGTGGTCTTGTAGTGGCGGGACTGGACGGAGGAATCATCGAGCATTGCGAAGCCTATAATAACGGCTGGCTAAATGCCAACCCTGGTGGCGGCCCCGTAGGCATCTGGGCGTATTGCTGCAACAACCTTGTTATCCAAGAATGCGAGTCCCACCATAACCGCTCGGGTACCATCGATGGCGGTGGATTCGATCTGGATGGCGGCTGCACTAACTCTATTATGCAGTACAATTATTCGCATGATAATGACGGCGGCGGCTATCTCCTATGCCAGTACGATGGCGCTCCGGAATTTAGTGACGTGACTGTTCGTTATAATATCAGCGAAAACGATGCACGGAAACAAGGACAAGGAGCCATTATGCTTTGGTCAACCGGAGCAAGCGGTGGAATTCGGCGGGCTAGCATTCACAACAACACGGTCTTTATTACTCCAAGTGCAGACGGATCCAAGCCGAAGGCTGTAGCGATTATAAGTGGAGGGATTTCTGACGTTGCCGTTACTAATAATATCTTACAAACTACTGATGGTCTTTCAGTCGTAAGCTCCCAGACTACGCAAGGCGTGCGTTTCCAAGGCAACTGTTACTGGGGCACCGACCAGGCGCTGACGCTGCAATGGGGAGGAAGCACTTTCAACTCACTCACTGAGTGGCGGACTGCTTCTGGGCAGGAATATGTTGGCGGCCACGCAGTTGGCTTCAACATCGACCCGAAGTTCACAGCGCCCGGCTCGGGTGGCACCCTGAACCGTTCTCCTAATTCGGCCTTAGCAGCTTATGTATTACAGCCTACCTCGGCTCTGATCGGGGCGGCGCTTGACTTGAATGCGCTGTTTAGCTACTCGCCCGGCCCACGCGACTTCTACGGCACGCCTACCCCGCAGGTAGGCCTGACGGGCAACGTTGGCGCTTACGAAAGCAACCGCGTTGTACAGGCAGCTCACAACTCTTCCACAACGCCAACAATTTGGTGTTCCGCTTATCCTAACCCTGTTCAGGATGCGCTGCATATCACGACTAATACCCCTGCTTCTGGCTCGATCACGGTGCGCCTTTACGACGGGCTGGGCCGCTTGTGCCGCACACACACAGGCCGCTCTAACGACCTGCTCATTCCGGTAAGAGACTTGCAAGCGGGCAATTATTTCCTTCAGGTTGAAAGCGGTGCGCAGCGTTTCGGTCAAAAAGTAATCATTGGCTCTAGCCTATAAGCTTCTCATACGCAACAGTTTATACATCATATTTTACAACACATTCTATATCAAGCATTTATCATTTATCAAAGAAGGCCCCGGCGCTTGCGCTGGGGCCTTCTTTTTTTATCCTGATTCGCTGAAGTATGCACTTCTAAAAAACAACAAGTATGAAGATGTGTAAAAGCTAAAAAGGCGCCTGGAAAGTCCTAGGTGCATTTTTAGCTTTTACAACGAGCTCTCTATCAATGTACTAAAAGCTATTTACCATGCTGTTATGCAAGGTACGCGGCGACCAATAGCCGCTGGCGATGATCCGGCGGATGGTATAAAGCGGATCTTGCTGATCGCGCTTTTCGGCGAGGACAAAAGCCCCTACAAAACCGCGCTTTTTCAACTCCGGAATGGCTTCTGGGTTCCAAAGGCCGAATGGGTATGCGAAGTATTTGATGTCCTTGCCCGTGATTTCTTCGAGCGTTTTGGTGGGCTTGTCGATCTGCGTCACCCAATCCTGGCCTTGGTATTTCTTCACGTTGTGGTGATCCCAAGTGTGCGAACCGATTACGTTGCCTTCGTCGGAAAGCTGTTTTACCTGTGCCTTGCTCATGTAATTGGGGCGGCCCAGCGAAACGGTCATCACAAAATATACGCCTTTGAAGCCGTATTTCTCCAGCGTTGGGCGCGCGATCGTGAACTGATCCAGGTCGGTGTCGTCGAAGGTGAGCATTACTGGCTTGCTGGGCAGCGGTGCGCCGGTAGCCAAGTAAGCATACAACTGATCGGGCAGGATGGTGTGATAGCCGCTGTCGGCCAGCATCTTAATCTGCTCGCGGAAGTTGGCTACCGGCACGATGTAATCCTTCGCGCCTTTGGAGTCGCGCGGACGCCAGTCCCGGATCTGGTGGTAGCACAAAATCGGTACTTGGTCGCGGCCCAAAATGGTTTCGGCGCTGGCAATTTTGCCGGCCGGAATGCTGCTCGGGTCGGGGGCCGACGCGGATGCCGGAGCCGCAGTGGTAGCCGATGAATCTTTGGCAGACTCAACGGCGGATTTGCTCATCGTTGCGGAAGCCGTAGCGGATTTGGTTTCGCAGGAAGAGATGGAAAAAGTTGCGGCCAGGGCGGCAGCGAGGAACGCACTACGGGTTATTACCATGTGAACGGCGCTGCAAAGCGAGCGCAAGAGAATCTTTGAAAAGAAAAAGAGGTGATGAAAAGCCGCAACGACTGACTTTGTACCTTCGCGTTGACCTTACGGGTTACAAATCAACAGCTTCTTTTCCGCATGGACAAACTCCGAGGCACGGGCGTTGCGCTCGTTACGCCCTTTACTCCCGCCCCCGACCACGCCGTAGATTATGCGGCTTTGCGGCGCTTGCTCGATTTCACGATTGAAGGCGGCGTCGAATACCTCGTCATCAACGGCACCACGGCCGAATCGCCCACCGTTACCCCCGACGAAAAAAACGAAATCCTGCGGGTGGTGAAAGAGCACGTAGCAGGCCGTGTACCGCTCGTGTACGGCATCGGCGGCAACGACACGGCCGGCGTCGAAGCCACTTTTCGCTCAACTGACCTCACCGGCATCACTGCGATTTTGTCGGCCAGCCCGGCTTATAACAAGCCTTCACAAGCCGGTATCATTCAGCACTATCTGCGGCTGGCCGACAGCAGCGCGTTGCCGATCATCCTCTACAACGTACCCGGCCGGACCAGCTCCAACATGACCGCCGAAACCACCCTCCGGCTGGCGCAACACCACAACATCATCGGCATCAAGGAAGCCAGCGGCAACATGGAGCAATGCATGACCATTGCGGCACGTCGCCCGGCGGGTTTCTTGCTCATCAGCGGCGACGACTTGCTCACTACTTCCTTGGTTTCTTTTGGGGCCGAGGGCGTGATTTCGGTGTTGGGCAATGCTTTTCCGAAGCGCATGAGCGACATGACGCGCTTGGCCCTCGACGGTCAGTATGCCGAGGCCAGCAAGCTGCTCTACGAATTCCTCCCTCTGAACCCGCTGATGTACGAGGAAAGCAACCCCGTGGGCGTGAAAGCAGCCTTAGAAGCCTTGGGCTTATGCTCGGCAGCAGCGCGGTTGCCGTTATTGGAAGCGTCGGCAAGCCTCAAAGATCGCATTCAGAAGTTGCTGTAAGACAATAAATTACCATAACAGAAAAGCCCTGCCGGTTGTCCGACAGGGCTTTTTTATGTCTGATGATCAAATTGGCTACCAGCCGCTGGCGAGCACATCGGCGACGTGCATGGTTTTGATAGGCTTTTTCTCGCGGCGAATGTAGGCGTCGAGGTGCATGAGGCAGCTCGTGTCGGTGCTCACGACGTAGTCGGCGCCGGTGGCCAGCGCATTTTCCACTTTCTGCTCGGCCATGGCGACAGAAATCGCTTCAAATTTGACGGCAAACGTGCCGCCGAACCCGCAGCAGGTTTCGCTTTCGCTCATTTCCACGCGTTCGAGGCCTTGCACTGCATCCAGCAAGAGCCGCGGCGCTTCCTTGATGCCGCACTCGCGCAGGGCCGAGCACGAATCGTGGTAGGTGTATTTGCCCGGCAGCTGCGCCCCCGCGATCTGTTTCACGCCCAACACATCCACCAGAAACTCCGTCATTTCGAAAATGCGGCGCTGCAAGCCGTGGTAACGCGCTTGGTCGGCGGTGCCGTCGAACAGCTCGGCGTAGGCGTTGCGCACCATGCCCACGCACGACCCCGACGGGCTCACGATGTAGCGGTCGGGTTGGTTGGGGAAATCGTCTAAAAACTTACAGGCTACCTGGTGGCTTTCCTGCTTATACCCAGCATTATAGGCTGGCTGGCCGCAGCAAGTCTGGTTGGCGTTGTAATGCACTTCGCACCCCACTGACTCCAACACTTTCACCATGTTCATGGCCGTTTGCGGAAACAATTGATCGACGAAGCAAGGAATAAATAAATCGACAGCGGGCATGAGAATCGGTTGGGAGTAGCCGGTGAGCAAGCTCAGAGGGAAGTGAAATCAAGCTAAAAATCCACCGAGATGAATTTTTCAATATATCTATAAGTAATTGATAATCAATTACTTATAGATAACTAGTTAAAAACAGATTGGGCGTAAGACTGGGCGGCGGCGAAAGCCTCCAGGTCTAGCCCCAAATCTACGTGATGGCTGCTGAAAAAAGCCACCATATTTTCGGTGGGCATGTTGCCGGTCAGCTGGTCGGCGGCCATGGGGCAGCCACCGATGCCGCCAATGGCCCCGTCGAAACGGCGACAACCGGCCAGATACGCGGCTTCGACCTTTTCTTGCCACGTAGTCGGGATCGTGTGCAAATGAGCCCCGAATTCGATGGTCGGAAACTCGGGAATGAGTTGGCTGAACAATGGCGCGATCGTGTCCGGCGACGAAACGCCAACGGTATCGGATAAGGCCACAACGCGCACGCCCATGTCGGCGAGGTTTTGCGTAAACTCAGCAACCGTTTCGGGGCCCCACGGATCGCCGTAAGGATTGCCAAAGCCCATGGAAAGGTAGGTAACGAGCGTTTTATCGTTTTTTTCGCAGAGGTCCTGCATGTGCGCCAGCTCGGTAAGCGCCTCCGCAATCGTCTTGTTGGTGTTACGCAGCTGGAACGTCTCGGAAACCGATAGTGGGAAGCCCAAATAGCTGATTTCAGGGAAAGAAGCGGCCGTTTCAGCACCGCGCAGGTTGGCCACAATGGCCAGCAGTTTGGTGCGGGTAGTGCTCAGGTCTAGGCCGGCCAGCACTTCGGCCGTATCGCGAAGCTGCGGAATGGCTTTGGGCGACACGAAGCTGCCGAAATCGAGGGTATCGAAGCCGACTTGCAGCAATTGGTTCAGGTAAGCGGTTTTGGTAGCCGTCGGGATAAACTCGGGTAAGCCCTGCATGGCATCGCGGGGGCATTCGATGAGTTTCATAAAAAAAGGTGCGTGGAAGTGGAGGGCGTATCGGACAAAAGTAAAAGATAGGGCGAAAACCGGAGTGCTCCTCACTTATAGCTCGACAGGCTGCATACGAAGGTTGCGGCGGGCAATCTGAAACTTCGGCAAGTTGACAACGAACTCCGTGCTTTCGTCAAAGGTTATAACGCCATATAAAGCGCTTGATTCTATTTTCTTCGAATGATTTCTGGTTTTCGTTCCTACGCCTCGGGGCTACTCCTGCTACTTCTTCTCACGGCTTGCGGCAAGCAACAAACGCTGCAAGGCATCTTTCAAAAAGTGACGCCGCACGAGGCCTACGCCCGCCGCCTGCGGCAAACGGGCCTCGACCAAACGGCCCTGGGCCACGACTGGCTCGCGGCCGCTGACCGCGCGTTGCGTGACTCGCTGGTGGTTACGCTTCCCTTTCAGGAAACCGGGTATTTCCGCGCCGATCGGGCCACGGCTGCCTCCTATCGCTATGCCGTGCGCGAGGGCGAAACTGTGCGCATCACGCTGGCGCTGGGTGCTGGCACCGATGCCCGCGTGTTTCTGGATGCCTTTGAGCTACGCCCCGACCGTCCGGCGCCGAAGCCTCTGGCTTCGGCCGACACTACGGCCCTGTCATTCAATTATGTAGTGGAGGACGACCAGCAGCATTTGCTACGGGTTCAGCCCGAATTGTTGCGCTCGGGGCGCTACACCCTCCGCATTCAGCGCGAGCCTTCCTTGGGTTTTCCGGTGCGAGGCAAAAGCGACGTTGCGGTGGGTAGCTTCTGGGGCGCCGACCGCGACCGGGGCGCTCGTCGCCACGAAGGCATCGACATATTTGCCAAGCGCGGCACCCCCGCCGTAGCTGCCGCACCGGGCCTGATCACGCGCGTGGATGTGACGCCGCTGGGCGGCAACGTGGTGTGGCTGGCTGATACCCAACACGGGCAACACCTTTACTACGCCCACCTCGATAAGCAGCTTGTGCAGCCCGGCCAAATGGTACGCATCGGCGACACGCTGGGGCTAGTCGGCAACACGGGCAATGCCCGCACCACTATGCCTCACCTGCACTTTGGCATTTACCGCGGCGGGCGCGGCGCCGTCGATCCGTTTCCGTTTGTACGCCACGCCGATGCCACGCCACCGGCACCACGCACCAACCCCGAGCGTCTGGGCCAGTGGGTGCGCGTGCGCGACAAAAGCGCCGAGCTTCGTCGGACCCCTTCTCCTCGAACTGGCACCGTAACGGCGCTGGCCCGCAATACGCCCCTGATGGTAGTAGGCAGCCAAACCGACTGGTACCGCGTGCAGCGCCCCGACGGCACGATGGGCTACGTATTGGCGAAATCGGTGGTCGCGGCTGCCGACCCATTGCGCCGCGAATCGCTGGCTGCTGCTACGGATTTGTACAGCCAGCCTTCCGCCGACGCAGCCTCACTGGATACGCTGCCGGCCCAGACGCGGGTGGCCGTGCTGGGCGAGTTTCGCGGGTTTCGGCTGGTGCAAAGTCCTAGAGGAGAGATAGGTTGGCTGCTTGCCAAGCCCGCCCCGCATTCGTAGCAAACTTTGTGCATTCTTCACCCGCCGTTCATATGGCTGGCGTTAGTTTGCAGTGGTGATTGGAGTAAACGCGGCATGACTTCTTGCAAAAGAAGTTGTGTCGCGTTTTTCTGTTTGGGCATGTGTACCTCGCGGAAATGAAAATCAACAGGAAAGGCCTTGCTTACGCAAGGCCTTTCCTGTTGATTGAGTAAACATATTTTTTATAAGTATTTGATAATCAAATACTTATAAAACAGCGCTTTATTCCGCGATCACAACGGCTTTCTGAAGCTTTTTGGCGTAGGCAATCCGACGTTCCCGGCCGTTGTTGCTGATGTAATCGAACCCCACGGCTTTGGAATCTTCTTTTACCGAGGCCCAGGCCTGCGGGTCAATTTCGGCGGGTTGGGCAGCCGAGCGGGCCACGGCGGGTTGGACAAAGCGGTCTTCCTTGAAGAAGCTATTCATCGCTTTCAGAATGGCCAACTCTTTGTCGCGTACCGTGGTAGCGGGGGCATCCCCCAAGTCGGAGTCGCTCATCAGGGCAGTGGCCGGAATTACTTCGTTGCGGAGCGTGTCGCCTTTGCTGCTCAGAATCAGGAAGCGCGCCTGGGCCGTCGCGATTTTCGGCCCTTGCAGCAACAGCACGAAGTTGTCCTTGGCTTTGGTATTGGAAAAATAATGCGTCGTCCGGACGGCGTTGAGCACGCTGCGGCTGTTGAGGCGGCTGCGTTGCGCTTCCGGCGTGGGCGTAAACACCTGCGGACTCTTGGCAGTGCCCATTTCGCGCTCGGTATTGATACAGGAAGTGGTTTGCAACAAGGTTGCGAAAGAAGCAAGGAGGAGAAGTTTCTTCATTATCGGGCAATCGTCCATTAGTACTTGTGGGCAAGATGGTAAACTCGTCAGCCCATCGGGAGGGTTCGCTCAGGCAGCTAATTTTGTACCAAAGCTCGAATTCGGGGCTTTTTACCGGAAAATAAGTCGCAAGGTTATAGTCTGATGCTAAAAAATGAATGCGAAATTCCGAGCTACAATCTGCCCTTGCAGTACCCGGCGCAAGCTTAAGGCTTGAGATTTGAATTCCAACGATTTTTTACAGCCAGCCCAGCTCTATGCCTACTGTCCAGCGGGGCAACTCCGGGTATGCGGGGCGGGCGGCGCGGGTAAAAGTATCGGAGAGGCGATATCGCCCCACCAGCGCGTATCGCCCCGAACCCAGCCGGGCACCTACGCCATACGTCCACCGCCGCACGTAGCTGAGGCCGCGCTCGCTTACTACCGTACGCTTGGCGCCGGCAGCCCCGGCCCGATCTTCGTAGTGATGCACGGAACTTGCTACCCAGCCGCCCCACCCCGTGAGGTCGAGGTAGCGCCCGATGGCGTTACCCCGCCGCCCGTAGTTGAGTCGCACAAAGGCTTCGCTTTGCAACTGAGGCAAGGCCACGTATTCGCGGTAATGCGTTTGGGCATCGGGCAATACCTTCTGGCTGTTCTGCTTGAGGTGATAGCTCAGGCGGGCATAGCGCAAATCCAGCCCGACAGAAGCAGCCTGGCTCAGCCGAAACTTGTTGCGCAGGCCCAGAAACAACTCACCCGACTTGCCATACTCCAACGCGGCTCCCGCCCTGGCCGGAGCCCCAACCACGGCCGCATAACCCAGATAAAAGTGGTTGTAATACGTCCGGTTAGGGCCGAAGGAGCTCCGAATGGTGTCTTCGGCTACGTTGGCGCGCAAGAGCACTCGCTGGGCCCGGGCCGCGGGCGTAAGCCCCAACACCAGCGCCGCCCCGATAAGGAGAACAGTCGAAGCCTTCATTGCACAGAGTAGCTTTGGGTGAAGCCGCGGTAATGCACGCGCACCGTATCGCCTGGCCGCAAACGGCTGAGCGGCAGCCGCAACACAGCTCGCTGCGTGACTTCCAGCACTTCGTAGGTGCGCAATACGCCGTAGCGGTCGGCAATGTGCCAGTACAGGTAGTCGGGGTGCGTCGGAGGCTGCGGCGCCGCTTCCCCGGCGGCTTCGCCATGCTTGGGCTCGCCCGACAAAGGTGGCTTCAGCTCCTCGCGCCCTACGCGGGGCACCGAAGGCGTTTTGGGGGCCAAGGTCGTTACGCGCACCACCGAATCGGCGTAAAGCGGCAACGTACGCGCCGACACGTAAGCAGCTGTAGGTCTGATGATTACCGAAAGCACTGAATCTTCCCGCACCAAGTCGAACGCGGCCTCTGTTCTGGGCTTTCGCTCTTGGAGCAAAGCCGATGCCCGCGGCAAACCATAGCCGTGCGCGTAGTCAAAATACGGATACAAGTCGGCTGATTCCTGAATCTTGGCAAATAGCTGCATCACCGTCAGTTGCCGGTTTTGCTGCCAGGCGCAGGCAGCAAAGCCCACAACCAACGGACTAGCAAACGAGGTACCCTGTGTGCGCACATACCCGCCGGGCGCGGCGGCCAGCACCGTTCCGAATGCCGTGACGTTGGGCTTAACCTGGCGGTCGGCGCTGGGCCCGTAACTGCTGAAGTCGACGTGCAGGAACGTATCGGGGTCGAGGCCCCCGACAGCCAGTACCGAGTCGCCGTCGGCAGGCGTGCCCACGGTGTGCCAGTCTTCGTTATCGCCGTCGTTGCCGGCGGCATTCACTACCAAGATGCCTTTGCGCACGGCTAGCTCCGCCGCGCGGGCCACCAAGCTGGTGTAGCCGTTCATCTGCTCAGGAAAATACCGACGATTCGTGTAGCCCAAAGATGAATTAATGATGTCGGCGCCGTTGCGATCGGCCCATTCGGCGGCAGCCAACCAGGCTTCTTCCTCGGCATAGATCTCCCGGTGGAGCCGCTCAGTGCGAGCCAACAGGAATTCCGCCTTGGGTGCTAGTCCCAAAGGGGTACCATCGGGCAGCAAACCGGCAATGCACGAGAGCACTTCCGTGCCATGCGTGCCGCCCGTGAATACGGAGTTCCGGCGCTTCACAAAATCATAGGTGGCCACAATGCGCCTGTCGCGCACCAGATGTTCAAATGCCGGATGGCGGTCAGCCCCGTTGAAGCCCACGTCGAAAATGGCAATGCGTAGGCCGCGTCCATCGAGGGTAGCTGTCTGAAAATCAGCGGCTCCCAGGCTGGCCGTTTGGCGACGAGCCAGTTGTCGGTCTTCCGCACTAATTGCCTCGTTGCCGAGGTCAGGCAAGCCAGTCCGGGCAGCCGGTGACAAGGAGGCGTCGGGCTGCCGCGTCACGGCGCGTACGCCCGGCAAATGCCGCAGTCTCGTCGCCTGCAGGGGGGTTGCCCAACAGGAAATTGCATTAAACCAACGGCTTACGAAAATCACCGAATCGACCCCAGCCTGTACGCGACTCACGTAATCGGGGCGCACCGGAAAATCACTGCTGTCGGCGGCGGGCAGGTGCTGCCGCAGTCGCCGGGCCTGAGCCTGGGATGAAAAGTAGGTAGCGGGATCAAACCGAACGTCCCGCTTGTCGCGCAACTGCACCCAATAACGGGCCGTTTGCGGCATCGGTTCGGCCGCGGCCTGCGAAGTAATACCCAGGCATACAGCGCTCGCAATCGATGCGAACAGCTGCCAATGCCGGACCCGGAACGAAATACGTAAGCGAGGAAAGAAAAACAACACGGGAAACACAGCCAATATGCGGCGGAAGGTACGACGGCCGTCGCAGATGTATAGCAATTCTCGCAAGCCCACGCTAAGTTGCCGCACCTTTGGTGGTTGTCAACGCTGGGCTTCTTGGTGGTGCGCCCTCGGCAACTCGGCAGGAAGCTCGTCCGTTTGAAGGCCCAATCCCCAACCCTTTCTCCCTTTCCTTATGAATCTGAACCTCCCTCGTACCGCGCTGCTGACTTTGTTAAGCGCAGGTATCCTGACCGGCACTCCGTCGTGCGTATCGCAGAAGAAATACATGGCCCTGCAAACTCAGCGCGACGAGCTGACCAAATCCAGAGATCAATTGCAGGCCGAAAAAGCGGCGCTGGAGCAAGAGAAAGCCCAAAGCGAAGAACAGTTGCGCAACAACCTGCTCAGCAAGAATCAGCAGGTAAACCAACTCAATGCCAACCTTGGCTCGACGCAGGAACAATTGAAAGAGCGCGAAGCCCGACTCGCCGAAATGCAGCGCGTGCTCGAACAGAAAGATCAGGCAGTGAAGAACTTACGCCAAAAAGTAGCAGACGCGCTACTCGGTTTCAATGCCAACGACTTGCAGGTAAATCTCAAAAACGGCAAAGTATACGTGTCGTTGTCGGAGCAGCTGCTGTTCAAATCAGGCTCTACCAAAGTTGATCCCAAAGGCCAAGAAGCACTCAAGAAACTGGCCACGGCCCTCAAAGGAAACCAAGACGTGAACGTACTGGTGGAAGGCCACACCGATAACGTGCCCATCGCCCGCGGCACCGCCGGTATGCGCGACAACTGGGATCTGAGTGTGCTGCGCGCCACCGAAATCACGCGCATCCTGACGACGGCAGGCTTGCCAGCCAGCCAGGTAACTCCTTCTGGCAGAGCACAATACTTGCCTGTCGCTACCAACGATACGCCCGCCAACAAAGCCCTGAACCGCCGCACCGAAATCATCCTGACGCCCAAGCTCGACGAGCTATTCCAGATTCTGGAGCAGAACTAGCGCAGGATTTACCAAGAGAAATGGTGAGGAAAACAGCCATCGAGCATGGGCTTTGCGGTTCTTGGCTACCTTACAGCTTCTCTCCCCTGTAGTTCCTGCAATGCCTCCGTTGATTTCCTTGGGTGCTGTACTGTTGCTGCTCGGCTTGGGCATGACTTACAGCCTACAAACCGGCAAGCTCACGCGCGCTGGAGCCGGCACTGGTGGGGCACTCGGGCTATTGATTTTCCTAGGCACCGGTTATACGGGCCTGGGGCTGCTGATTTTGTTTTTCCTGCTGGGCTCAGGCGCGACGGTCTGGCAACGCGCAACCAAGCAACGCTGGGGAGTAGCGGAAGCGCACCACGGCCGGCGCACCGCGGCCCAGGTAGTGGCCAACGCCGGGGTGGCTGGCGCTGCGGCCTTGGCGAGTTGGGTGTTGCCCGCCCATGCCCCACTCTGCCAGCTTCTTTTGGCCGGTAGCCTGGCGGCAGCCACCGCCGACACGCTCTCCTCGGAGCTGGGCACCGTCTACGGCCGCCGGTTTTATAACATCCTGACCTTGCGCCCCGATACGCGTGGCCGCGATGGCGTAGTCAGCGCCGAAGGCACGCTGTTGGGGTTAACAGGCAGCATCCTCCTAGCGGGTGTGGCCACCTTGGGCTTTGGCTGGCCCCAAGCATACAGCTTCTGGGTAGTGGCGCTGGCCGGCACGGTGGGCAACCTAGCCGATTCGGTGTTGGGAGCTACGCTCGAGCGGCGTGGCATACTTTCCAACGACACGGTCAACCTGCTCAATACTCTTACTGGCGCCGTCACGGCTGCAGTCGGATATGCGCTACTGGGGCTCCCGTAGGTTCTGAAACAATGGATGGTCCGCGAGGCATTTCCTGCCGGCGAAGCTAAAACCGGTAGCGCGCGGACCGCCCAGCACTATTCCCTTGATTGGCAACAGGTTAGCCAAGTCGCTTCTTGCCGATAGCCGAAGTAATATCCTCTGGCCATGGACATAGCACTAGGGTTAAGCGAATTTACCAACTCGTTTTCAGCCAGCCTTCCTACTATCTGCTTCTATTGCTGATGCACCGCCTACGTGCGGAGCCACCAAACCAGACCTGCTCCCAGCATCAGGAAAATAAACAACAGCACCAACGCAGTGCGTACGGTGCCCCACTTGAGACTATACTCAACCCTTCTTCGCTCGTACCTCATACACAATACTATACAGCGGAATTTCCGAAAAGGTTTGCGGGCCGTTCCTGCTAGTGCCGGGGCCTTTTTTCTTCTATTTTTCGCGCAGCCGCCGCCGCTCCATCAACACAAACAAAACCAGTGCGAGCGCAAATAGAAGGAAGGTTTTCAGCCGCACATCTGCGAGTGAACCTATTTCAACAAACGTATAAAAGAACCTTTTCACCGAGTTCGAGTCAACATACCGAGAACATAAGGTAACTCATAAAATCCAAACAAGCCCACATAACTTATTGAATTTAAATTGCTTATACATTCACAACCCGCATTAGGCGGTGTGGGCCCTCTGCTTTTCCGCCGCCACGTTGAACAGGGCTGCGAAGCCCTACTGCCAGTAAAGTTCGGCGCGCTTACCCTCCAAGACTTACTACACAACGCGAATACCCGGCCACCGAAGCAGTAGTGTGAGCAAGCATGGAACTAGGCAAGTATGAACAGTTGTACATATGAACAAATGACCATACATTTGCAGCAGAATATGACACCTCCCATCCCCGCTTCTATCGACCTGAACCTTTCCATTGAAAAGATGGAAAAGGTGGCCTTCATTCTCAAAACGACGGCCCACCCCACTCGCATTGGTATCGTGCAACTGCTGGCCGCGCAGGAAAGCATGTCGGTCAACGACATCAGCGAAAAGCTAGGGGTGGAACAAAGCCTGGCCTCGCACCACCTCTCGGGCATGAAGCTCAAAGGCATCCTGAGCAGCCACCGCGACGGCAAAAACGTGTTTTATTCGCTGAAAATGCGCGAAGTGATCGATGTGATCCAGTGCTTGGCCGCCTGCACATTTCTGTAAGAAGCAAGGCTTTTTTAGCGCAATACATGAACACCCATTCATAATTTCATACGTTCTTCCACCCCGCATGCTTCATTATTTCGGCTACTTCGCCGCCATTTTTATTGGCCTCTCCCTGGGCATCATGGGCGGCGGCGGCTCCATCCTGACGGTGCCGGTGCTGGTGTACTTAATGGGCGTGAGCCCGGTGCTGAGCACGGCTTACTCCTTGTTTGTGGTGGGCTCCACGGCGGCGGTGGGGGCTTCGGGCTACTTCCGCAAAGGAATGGTGTCGGTGAAAACGGCCGTGGTGTTTTTGCTGCCTTCGTTAGCGGCCGTGTTTTTGGTACGCAAAGTCTTGCTGCCCGCCATCCCGCACGAATTGTTCACGGTGGGCAAGGTGGTGTTTACCAAAGACTTGCTGGTGCTGGTGGCCTTCGCCGTGCTGATGGTGGTGGCGGCCACCTCCATGATTCGCAGCCAGCAGGCCGAGACGATACTTGATGAAGAGTTGCACCACAAGCACGCCTTCAATTACTTTCTCATTTTGGGCATCGGTCTGGTGGTGGGTCTGCTCACGGGCTTTGTAGGTGCGGGCGGCGGCTTTCTGATTATTCCGGCCCTGGTGCTGGGCGCGCGGCTGCCCATGAAGCTGGCCGTGGGCACGTCGCTGGCCATTATTGCCTTCAACTCCCTGATCGGCTTTACGGGCGATTTGAGCGCGGGCACGCCCATCGCCTGGGCATTTCTGCTGGGTTTTCTGGCTTTCGCCCTGGGCGGCATTGTGCTGGGCACTTACCTGGCCCGCTTTATTCCGGGGGCCAAGCTCAAGCCGGCTTTTGGCTGGTTTACGCTGGCTATGGGGACTTTCATCTTGCTACGGGAGCTAGTTTTTATTCATAAGTAACTATCTGATTACAAGGCACTTATACGAACAAAACTCTTTACTTTGGAAGTTTCCATGAAAATCGAACAGTTTGAAGACAAGGGCCTGGCGCATTTTTCCTACGCCATCCTGAGCGAATGCGCCCGCGAAATTGTGCTCATCGACCCGGCCCGCGACCCGCAGCCCTACTATGACTTTGCCCAGGCAAACGACGCGAAGATTATCAGCGTGATCGAAACGCACCCGCATGCCGACTTTGTGAGCAGCCACCTGGAAATTGCCCGGCAGACCGGCGCCACCATCCGCGTGAGCAAGCTACTCGGAGCCGACTACGCCCACGAACCGTTTGACGAGGGCGATTCGTTCGCTATTGGCAAACTCACCTTCCGTGCCCTAAATACCCCCGGCCACTCACCCGACTCGATTAGCATTGTGCTCAGCCGCGAGGGACAGGACGTGGCCGTGTTTACGGGCGATACCCTGTTTATTGGCGATGTAGGCCGCCCTGACCTGCGCGAGAAAGCCGGCAACCTGACGGCCAAGCGCGAGGAACTCGCCCGCCAGATGTACCACTCCCTGCGCGAGAAGCTCATGCCGCTGGCCGATGAGGTGTTGGTGTATCCAGCCCACGGCGCGGGCAGCCTCTGCGGCAAGGCTCTGAGCGGGGCCAACAGCAGTACCATCGGGGCTGAAAAAGCCGGCAACTACGCATTGCGCCCACTGAATAAGGAGGATTTCGTGCAGGAGCTGCTGGCCGATCAGCCTTTCATTCCTAAGTACTTCGGCTACGACGTGGCCCTCAACAAAGCCGGCGCCCCGGCCTACGCTCCGAGCGTGCAGCAGGTGGAGCGCCCGGCATCTGGCGCTCCCCTAGAGCCCGGTGTCCTGGTGGTGGACACCCGCCCCGAAGCCGAGTTCAAGCAGGGGCACGCGGCCGGCGCGCTTAACATTCAGCAAGGCGGCAAATTTGAAACCTGGCTGGGCTCCATCGTGGGGCCCGAAGAGTCGTTTTATTTGGTAGCGGCTGACGAAAAGAATCTGGAAAACCTGATTCGGAAAACGGCCAAAATCGGCTACGAGGCCCTGATTAAAGGCGCGCTGGTGGGCTCGCCTTCGGCCGAAGCCACGCTGCCGCCCCTTGACGTGAACGCCTTCCGTAGGCACCCGGAAAACTATACCGTTGTCGACATCCGCAATGCCGCGGAAGCCAAAGCGGAGCCTTTATTTGAAGGCGCGCTGAACATCCCCGTGCCCGAACTGCGCGAGCGAGCCGGAGAGATTCCGGCCGGTAAGCCGGTGGTGGTCCATTGTGCCGGCGGCTACCGCTCCGCCGCCGGTGCTAGCATCGTGGCCCCGGTTCTGCCTGCCACGTGGGTGTTCGACTTAGGCGAAGCGGTGAAGTCCTTCCAGCCGACTGCGGTCATCCACTAAAGGTCTCATTCACTGAGATTTATAAAACGCCATCAGCATACCATGTTTGACTTTTTGAAATCATCTTCGAATTACCAGAACCTGACACCCGCTCAGTTTGCCGAAGGACTACGTGAACCCGGCGCAATGCTGCTTGACGTGCGCCGCCCCGATGAGTTTGCCGCGGGCCATCTGCCGGGTGCCCTCAACCTCGACGTGACGGCCCCGGATTTTGCGCAACGCGTGGCCGCCCTCGACAAAACCCAGCCGACCTATGTGTACTGCCGCAGCGGCGCCCGCTCTGCCAGCGCTGCGGGCCAGCTTGGCTCGGCGGGCTTTGCGCACGTGCGCAATCTGCTCGGGGGCGTGCTCGACTGGCCCGAACCGCTGGTGCGCTAGCCTTTCCCTATTTCCTGCCCGAATTTCTATTGCATGCTTGACTTACTTCGCCAGCCGTGGCCTTGGTACGTGGCTGGCCCCCTGATCGGGCTGACTGTGCCCGCGCTGCTACTCGTTGGCAACAAAGCGTTGGGTATCAGCAGCTCACTGCGCCACATGTGCGCGGCCTGCGTACCGGCCAACATTCCTTTTCTGACTTACAACTGGCGCGCCGAAAGCTGGAACCTGTGGTTTGTGCTCGGCATTGCCCTTGGCGGCTTTGTGGGCTACCGCGTGCTGGGGCACCCCAACGTAGTGGCCATTTCGCCCGACACCGTCCGCGACCTGCAAGCGCAAATGCACCTGACCGATTTTTCGGGCCTGCTGCCCAAGGAGCTGTTTGCGATTGAGAACCTTGCCAACTGGAAAGGTTGGGTATTTCTGGTGCTAGGCGGCTTTTTGGTTGGTTTTGGCACGCGCTACGCCGGGGGCTGCACCTCGGGCCACGCCATTTCGGGCCTATCAAATTTGCAGTGGGTATCGCTGGTGGCTGTAGTTGGTTTCTTCGCGGGTGGTCTGCTGATGACGTGGGTCATTTATCCGCTGTTATTTTAATTCGGGCAGCGCCATGAAAAACAGCAAGTACTTGATACTGGGTACGTTATTCGGCATCATCCTGACCAAGAGCGAAGTGATCAGCTGGTTCCGGATTCAGGAGATGTTTCGATTTCAGAGCTTCCACATGTATGGCATAATCGGCTCGGCCATCGTGGTAGGGCTGCTCTCCATTCAGCTCATCAAACGCAACCGGCTCAAAACCATCCACGGCGAGCCCATCACCCTCACCGATAAAAAATTCACCCACGGCACCTGGATCGGGGGCCTTATCTTCGGGCTAGGCTGGGCCCTGACGGGCGCCTGCCCCGGCCCGCTGTTTGCCCAACTCGGCAGCGGTGTGACCTCGGCCGCCGTGCTAATTGTAGCTGCCTTGGCCGGCACCTGGACCTACAGCGCCCTGCGCGACAAACTGCCCCTGTAGCGCCCGACGACAGAGAACACATCATGCAGCAATCCGGGAATTAGCGACCCACCTATAAATACTTTATAGTCAATCGCTTATGTAATGCTAGGGCATTTTGTTTAAGCCCTCCCACTTTACTTTCCAGCTTTTCGGGATGCCGGGGTTAGCTTCTTTGCAGCCGTCGTAGCCGGCGCACATGAGCGCAACGGCGGTCAGCAATCCGCCGTTGCCGGGCAGGTAGATGGGCAGCCGGCCTTCTTGGTAGTTGTGGCCGCTGGGCAGATAAGTGTTGGTGCGCACTTTCATTAGCAGGGCATCAACGGCTTTGTCGGGCAGGCCGAGGCGGGTGGCGGTCATGGCGGTCATGGGGAAGTCCCAGCCCCAGGTTTTGTCCCAGCTCCAATCTTTCCAGATCAGGTCGAAGGTGCGGCGCATGGTGGCGGCGTCCTGCTGGCCGGTGGCGGGCATCATGCCCAGCGCCGCCAGCACCGACGGATGATCGGTTTTGAACTCGGGGTTGGTGTACGAATCCGGAGCGCTCTCGGCGGCCAGGTACACGCCGTCGGCTTGGGGCAGCTTGGCGAGCTTTTGCAGCACGGCCTCCCACTTGGCATTGCGCGCAAGTCCTTGGCGCACACGCCATTGCTGAGCCGTATTCAGGGCCCAATTCCAATATACCAGCTCAAACGTCGGGTTGAAGGTTTCTTCGGGCTTGAAGCGTTCCTGGGCCGGAATTACGCCTTTGCCAAGTATGTAGCGGTCTTTGCCTTGCTCGAAAAACGGGAACGACGCCATAAAGTCGGCCGTAGCTGACACGCGGTCTTGGTACAGCTTCAGCGTGGCCGCGTCGGGGTGCGCACGGTAGCATTCTTCGGCCATATAAATAAAGTGCGGCTCCTGCCAGATCAGAAATGCCCCCACCGACGACGGCCCCTCCTGCCCCCACGGATCGGTCATTTTCTGCCACCGCAGGCCCTCGTAGCCCTGGCGCTGCGCAATGCCGCGCGCCACAGCCTGCACGTCGGGGCGGGCGTACCACGTCAGGGTTTTTTCGAGCAGCGCGGAGCGGCCCCACAGCGCAAAATGCGCCGAATGCCACCAAATCATCTCCATGTGCGGCCGCCCATACCAGCTGTTGAACACTAGCCCGGTTTCCTGCGGCGGTACGGAGCCAGCCCCCTGAAGCTTGGTCAGGTACTGCGACAGCACGATGCGGCGCTCCAACTCCGTGGCACGCGGGTCGGTGGTACCGCCAAAATCCACGGCCCCGCCGCTTTTCCAGAAGGCCTGCCACTGCTGCTGGCTGTTTTGGCGGGTGGCCGCAAATGCCGGAGCCGCCGCAGAGCGCGGGCGGGGCGAAAAACGGCAGCTGACCTCCAGCACCTGCTCGGTTTTGCCTGGCGTCAGGACGAACTCGTGGGCCCGGCCTGCCGCCAGCGTGGCGGTCTGTTGCCAGTTCAGGGCGGCGTAATATTTGGTGGTGTCGAGTTGGTGCAACACCAAGGCAGTGCCTTTCTGCTGCGCCGCAATGGCCGATTTGTGCTGGTCGCTGTGGGCGTAGTTGGTGCCCATATCGGCCCAGGCGGCGGTCGGAAACGGGAAACGCAGTGCCACTTTCAGCCGCCCGGTTTTCAGCAGCGCCGATTCGATGCGCACGGCCACCGCGTCCTGCTGCTGATGCCCCACGGTCACGACCTCGACAGGCACATTTTCCACCGTGAAGTGACTTTTGATTTCGCCGGTCCACGGGTTGAGTTCCTGCTGGATATTGCGAATATCCTTGATCCCGGCCGCCTGCCCGTTCTTTTTCAGAATAACGAACCCCAGGTTGCCCAGTTGCAACCGGTGCGGATTGGCCCGAAAATACTCCACCGCTTCTTGGTCACCCGGCGTTTTCACCTGCACCGAATAGCTGACTTTGCGGCCGTTCAGGGGGTAGTCGCGCAAGCTTTGGTCAAACTTGTAGCCCTTCGTGTTCGGAAACGAATGCCAGCCCCACTCCGACTCCGTACCCAGCGGCACGCCCTTCTCATAATATGCCGGAAAGGTCTGCAAACCAGTTACATCCACAGTAAAAGCGAACGCCCCATTGCCCACCGACAGCGAAGACAGCGTATCCGTGGAGGTCAGCACGACTTTATGCCGCTCCACCAGCGCTTTGCGGTCGATGGGCGTGGATTGAGCAGCCAGCGAAAAGCTACCGAAGGTGAGCAGTAGCGGCGAAAGCACTTTCGTAAAGTATTGCATTACAATAACTTATCGTTACATCTATTCCTGTAGCAGAACGACTGGCTGGCAAGGGTATTCCCTACTTCACGCGAAGGGTCGTGACGTTGCCGGTTTGTTTATCGACGTCGAAGGCGGCGGCATTGGGCATGCGCTTCGCCCAATCGGTGCGGGGCACGAGTACCTGCCAATGCGTGTCTACGTCCACGACCCGCGCTGAATCGAGCTGAAAAAGGGCGACGTTGGGCTCCTTTTGCAGGTAGCGCGCAACGGCGGCGCGGGCTTCGGCTTCGGTAGGAGCACCAGCCGAAACGGCTGCAGGCGCAGAAGGCGGAGTGGATTGAGCAGACTGGTCGGCCGCGGAGGGCGTTTGCTGGCAGTTCCCCAATCCGAAAATGGTCCCGAGTGCCAACAGCAAGGCGAAAGATTTCATCATGCGGGCAAAGTACGAAAGGCCAGCCAAGCGGAACAGCGACCAGCTCTAACATTCGTGCCCAATGCTTAGTAGTGCCCGTAATTTTTTCTAACCGTCGCAACGAAAAACGATAGCTTTAGAAGCAGAAATCGCACAGCCGGCACAGGCAGGCGGCGTAATCTTTCCTCGTTCCTTTTGATAGAAATTCTACTTCATGTCTACGTTTTCCGCCGCCCGCATCTCCGACCTTCGCAAAAGCAAAGGCTTATCGCAGGAACTGTTGGCCGAAGAATCGGGCGTGAGCCTGCGCACCATCCAGCGCGTGGAGCAGGGCCACACCATTCCGCGCGGCCACACGGTACAGGCGCTGGCCGCCGCCCTCGACGTGCCGCTCGAAGCGTTGCAGGCCGCGCCCGAACCCGCGGCCGTGCCGGCGCCGGCCCTGCGCTCCGACCCTGAATTTTTGCAATTGCTTAACCTGAGCGCCCTGAGCTTTCTGGTCGTGCCGCTGCTCAACTTGGTGGTGCCGCTGCTGCTGTGGCGGGCCCGTCGCCACGACACAGCGCACGTCGCCGACCTGGGCCGGCGCGTGCTCGGCTTCCAGATTTTGTGGCAAGCCGGGAGCTTCTTTGCCTTCCTGCTGGCAGTGGTAGGGCAGCTGGTGGCAGCCCGGTATTTTAAGGTAGTTGTGCCGGGGCTTTTTGTGGGCGTGATGGTGGTCACGTATGCGCTTAACGCGCTTACCATTGGGTACTACGCCCTGCAATTGCGCCGGGGCCGCATCGACGTATATCGCATCCGACTATAGATAATTCATTGACACACAAATACTTATCCATAATGGCGGCAAAATGTCGGTAATATGGCGCACGGGCGAGGCAGTTGGGGCTCCTACTTTTGACGCAATCCTTCACCCCCCCGGCTAGCGCCCTATGAAACTCCTTTTCAAAGTCCTGATTTCCCTGTTGCTGCTGCTCGTTGCGGGTGGCATTGGTGGCTATTTTTACTTCCGCAACCAGTTTGAGCCGGCCCCCAACCAGCTCGTAGTAACGGGGCTCCCCGCCACGTGTGACTTCGTCTGGCTGGCCGATACGAAAGCCCAACCTGCCCTGCCCCACGCCGCGTTGCTCGTGCCTGTACGCATCACCGGGTGCCCGCGCACCTGCTACTTTCAGTTCGATACCGGGGCGCCTTCGTCGGTGCTTTACGCTAATCCGCTGGCGGCGCTGCGGGCCCGCTACCCAGCTACGCAGCAAGCCCTGCTGCCCCAGGCCGACACGCTGCACAACTTCGGCTTTGCATTGGGCGAGGCCCAAGTGCAGGCCCGCCGGCTGCGCGTGCTGCGCTACGGCGCTCAGGAATTACCAGCCGATAGTACCGCCCCCATAATCATTGGTACGCTGGGAGCCGACGTGCTGGACGGCCGGGCGCTGGTGCTCGATTACGGCCGCCAACAATTCCGCCTCCTTCCGCAAGTGCCCGATAGCCTGGTGCGCCGCGCCGCGTTTGTGCCCCTTGCGTACAAGAGTCGTCGGCTCCTGCTGGAAGCCGGGTTGCAAGGCAAAACGGAGCAGTTGCTCTTCGACTCCGGCAGCAGTGCTTTTGCCCTCCTGACCAGCAAAACGATCTGGCAGGCGCTGGCGAAACCCGCCGCCACCGAACGCACCGATGCCGTCAATTCGTGGGGCAAAACCCTGACGAACCACACCATCTCAACGGCGGCGGCTTTGCAGCTGGGCAATACGGCCGTACCGTTGCGCACCGTCACCTATGTTGAAGGCATGAGCCTGTGGCAGAGCACCTTAATGCGCTTCTCGGGCATGGGCGGCATGCTCGGCAATGAGGTCTTCCGCGACCACACCGTTATTGTGGATGTCCGGGGCGCTCGATTTGGCATTATCCCGCAGCCCGATACCGCAACGCCAATCTCCGGCGGGTTATAATGTTATAATATAGATAGAACAAGGACCGGAAAGGTGCGCTAATCTACACCTTTCCGGTCCTTGTTAATCATTTGACAATTAACGAGTTACCTCAACCGGAGGGTGAAAGGTCAGAACCGGCGCTGCGGTTTCTACCGCTACGGCTTCGGCCACGCTGCCTTGCAGAAAATGCCGCAGGCCCGTGTGGCCGTGGCTCAGCATCACAACCAGGTCGGGATGGGCTTGCTCGACGTAGCGCGGAATGCCGGCGCGCACTTTTGGAGCATTGTACACATCGGGTTGATATGCAGCTAGTTGGTGGCGCTGGGCAAAGGCTTTGATGCGCTCGAGGGCGGCATCGGCCTGTTCGGCGCTCGTCACCACGTCGAGCAGATGCAGCTCGGCTTCGGGAAACGCCGTGCACACTTGCCGCAGGCTGGGCACAGCCAAATCGGCTTCGGCGGCGAAATCGGAAGCGAAAACAATCGAGTGCACGTCGAAATTGGGCGCCGGGTGTTTCACCGTCAGCACCGGGCAAGGCGAAAGCCGCACTAGGCGCTCGGCGTGCGAGTCGGGCGTGAATAAGTGCGTTACGGCGTGGTGCTCCTGCGCCCCTACCACCACCAAATCAATCTGGTGCTCCTGAATCACCTCCAGAATCGAGTCGTCGATGTGACCGGTAGCAATGCGATCCTGCACCTGCACCTCCGGAAACTTGCGGGCTACTTCATACATCAGCTCGTGCATGCGCCGCTTGGTTTGTTGCAGCAGCTGCACCATGTACACACCATGCCGCGACGAGCCCCCCACTACCCCGCCGGTCGTGATCATGCCGGAAGCCGCGGGGGCATCCACCACGTGGAGCAGGGTGATGTGGCCGCCGGTGCGGTGGGCCAACTGCGTAGCTACTTCAAACGCGTTGTGCGCTTCGGGCGAAAAATCGGTAGGAACAAGGATGTTTTGCATGGCTGGGGCTGGTGTAAAGTAAGCCGTACCCAGGCGGCCTGCCTCGGTAACGCCGGCAGGATAATTTACGAAAATATTGTTGTAAAACCGTGTTTATATTACTTGTACTGCTGCGACGTTCTCTCACAGATGCGCGGCTACTAGCGGCTGGGGTGCAAAGGCCTCGGATTTGAAAGCAAACTCGCTGATTACGAAAGCATTTGCGTAAAGAAAGTCAGCCCTTTCCAAGCAAAGCTGCCCGAGAATGAGCATTTTTACTAAGTGGCGCCGCACCGGTGCTAAGTAGTTGACGCTCTATGAAAAACAGCCCCAGCTCACCCGACAAAACCCCACTCGAAAGCCTCGAGCTTTGGGAAGACGACCTGCTGAACCGCTACCCCGACCCGGACGCGATTGCACAAGGCCGCGCTAAGGAGGCGTACCGCAATTACGCGGAGCCCGCCCGCGATTCGGTACGGGAGTTTTACCGCCTCAACCACCTGCACCAGACCTACGACTTTGTGCAGGCCAAGCGCCAGGAGTTTCTGGGCTTCGACAAGCGCGAAATGCCGGTGTGGGATGCGTTTCAGTTCCTGAACCAGCTCGTGGACGACTCGGACCCCGACACCGACCTCGACCAGTTTCAGCACTTGCTGCAAACTGCGGAAGCGATTCGGCAGGACGGGCATCCCGACTGGTTTGTGCTGGTGGGGCTGCTGCACGATATGGGCAAGGTGCTGTGCCTGTTTGGCGAAGCGCAGTGGGCCGTGGTGGGCGACACGTTTCCAGTGGGCTGCGCTTTCTCCGATAAAATCGTGTATGCGGAATTCTTCCAACACAACCCCGACGCGCACGACCCGCGCTACAACACGCAACTTGGTGTGTATGAGCGACATTACGGACTGCGCAACGTGCACATGTCGTGGGGCCACGACGAATACGTGTACCATATGGTGAAGGACTACCTGCCCGAGCCGGCCCTGTACATGCTGCGCTACCACTCCTTTTACCCGCAGCACCGCGAAAACGCCTACGCGCACCTACTCGACGCCCACGACCGCGCAATGTTCAAGTGGGTCGATCTGTTTAACCCCTACGACCTCTACTCGAAAAGCCCCACACCGCCCAACTGGTCTGAGCTTCGACCGTATTATGAGGAGTTGGTTGCCAAGTATTTGCCGCCCACGCTGAAGTTCTAAAAGAGCAGATTAAAGCTTTAAAGCCATATAAATAACTAATTGATAATCAATTAGTTATTTATATGGCTTTTTTTTTATAAATGCGGGTGTACCGGCGTATACTGCTCAGTTTCCTTCGGTCGTTTCGGGTTGGGCTTGGTAGCGCAACGGGGCGTTATCCAATACGGTCAGAGGCAGGGCGATTGTGAATTCGGTGTACTCGCCTTCTTGGCTCTCAACGGTGAGTGAGCCGCCATAGCCTTGAGTAACAATGTCATAACTGAGCGACAGGCCCAGGCCCGTGCCTTCGCCCGGCGGCTTGGTCGTGAAGAAGGGTTGGAAGATCTTGCGCTGAATGGACTCCGGGATGCCTACGCCGTTGTCGCGCACCTTAATAAGCACCTGATCGCCAACCCAGTGCGTGCTGATCCGCACCCACGGTTCGTACCCGGCTCCCTCCTGTAGTTTGCGCTGCTCGACGGCGTAAAACGCATTGGCCAAAATATTAAGCAACACCCGCCCTAGCTCGGCCACGACAATAGGCACGGGCGGAAGGGTCGGTGCCCACTCGGTCCGGACTTCCACGGAACACGCCGGGCCGTGGGCGCGCCAGCCGTGATAGGCCAGGCGCAAATACTCGATACAGACCGTGTTGAGGTTGGTCGGCTGACGCACGCCGCCTGGCCGACGAGCGTGTTCGAGCATGCCCCGCACAATGCGCGACGCCTGTTGCCCGTGCTGTTTGATCTTGTAAAGATTTTGGGTCAGGGAGGCCCACAGGTCCGTTTCCTGCGCCGGCGCGGCCTCGTTGGCGTGGGCGGCTCGGAGCTCGGCTACCAACTCGGCGCTTACTTCGGAGAAGTTGGTGACGAAGTTGAGCGGGTTTTGCATTTCGTGGGCAATACCGGCCGTCAGCTCGCCCAGTGACGCCATTTTTTCCTGTTGCACCAACTGCGCCTGCGTGGCTCGAAGCTCGGTAAGGGCTTGGTGAATCTGGTCGCGCTGGGCCTGCATTTCCTCTTTCTGCTGGCTAAGCAACGCGTTGGCGCGCTGCTTTTGCTGGTTGTTGCGCCACAGCAGCACACTCAAGCCGGCCACAATCGTGAGGGCAGCCAGCGAGCCGAAGAGCAGCAGCCGCTGCTGGTTGGCGCGTTGGCGGCTGAGCTGCTCGTTGCGCGTGAGCAGCCGAATCTGCGACTGCTGCTTGTCGAGCTCGTAGGTGTACTGCAAGGCGGCCGTGCGGCGCAGCAAGTCCTGGCTGTTGAGGCTGTCTTTGTAAGACATGAACAGCACATGATAGCGGTAGGCCTCAGGGAAGCGGCCCAACCGGGCGTTTGCCTCGGCCAGCACCGAGCTGGCATCGCGGCTTACGCTCTTGGTGCCGTTGCTTTGGCTGGCTTGCAAACTCTTCTGACCGTAAATCAGGGCGCTGTCCGGGCGATCGGTGTGCAGATAGGCCCGCGCCAGGATGAGGTGCGCCCGCGGCAGGCTCCCGACCGCATCGAGCTTCCGCAACCGCTTCAGACACTGAAACAACCCGGCGAAAGCCTTCGGGTAGTCGCCTATGCGCTCATTGACTTCGGCAATGGCCAACTGGGCAATGGTGATCCAGCCTTGGTTGCCAGCCTGCTCAGCAAGGGCTAGTTGTTGCTCTTGGTACCGCAGGGCTTCGGGCCATTTCCGCTGCCGGCCGTACAGCTCGCCCAGCCCCGACAGGCAATGCACGATACCGTCTTGGTCGCCGGCTTGCTGGGCCAGGCGCAGGCCGTGCAGCAGGTATTGCTCGGCTTTGCCGTATTCGCCTACGGTTAGGCAGGTGTTGCCTAACTGGCTGTTAAGCAACGTGATCCATTTCTGGCTGTGCAGGGCCGTCGCGATGTGCAGGCCTTCGAGGCTGTAGGCCATAGCTTGGGAAAACTGCCCCTGCCCCGACACCGCATACGACAAATTATACAGGCACGCGATCTGGCTAAGCTCGTCGCCGAGCTCCTGAAACAGCTTTTGGGCCTGCTTGGTGTACGTCAGCCCCAGCCCGTACTCGTTGCGAAACCGATAGTAAAAGCCCAGCCCCAGCAGCGCCGTGGCCTCGCCCTCCATGTAGCCCAGCTTGCGCGCCAGGCTCAGGGCCTGTTGGTAAGCCGCCAGACTGCGCTTGGAAGCGTTAGCCCGCAACGCAAAAGCCAATTTGTTGAGGAGGTTTACACGTGCCGTATCGGGCTGTGAATTGGCCTGTACAGCCGCTTGCAACCGCTCGGCCGCCGGGTCTTGCGCTCCCATACCTGCCTGCACAGTCAGGAAGCTAAGCCAGCAAAAGAGCCACAGGGTTTTCATAGGGAGCAGCACGTTAGGAGGCAACTCACTAATAAGATATTGATTATAAATTATTTGCTAAACAAAAAAAGCTCGGATTGCCGCCCGCGCGCCTACTGCGGAACTTGGATGCAGGGCCAAAACCCGCGCTCTTGGCCGTCTGCACATAAATTCGTACTTTCTAATATTCATCTCCCTAACGCACTTTGCCTATGCCCAACTCCTCCTGTGCGCGCTGCTGCTGAGCAGCCGGTTGTGGCGCTAGAAGGCAGCGCCGATGGGCCCACAACAGTTGGTGCTGCCGGAAAACTGCCCTGTTGTGCCGAAAATGCTTCGGTTGGCACCCTTTGTTCTTCCGACAGGCCCTTTGGCCATCTGGCAGCTAAGATGGCGGGCCGCCTTGCTTGCAACAAGCACTTGCCTACCAGTCCTTTACCCGACCGGGCGGCTACTATGTTGCCAAGCGCCGGAACGAGCTAGCGTGTCCGAATAATTCATTCGCCAGATGTATCCGACCCATGCCGCTCACCCCATTCGAATAAATTTTTATGAAAAAATTTATTGGCAATCTGCCCACGGCCCTTAGCGTTCTTTGCGACCAGCCAGCCAGCATCCTACTTTGGCTAAGCATTTTATTATTAGCAAGTTGCAAAGACGGCGCCCAGCACGAGATAGCGCCCGACACGTACCAACTGGAAGCGCAAAGCGACCTGAAGCTGAAGAAGCCCGACTTGATAGTGAAGCCCGGCAAATCCATTCAGGCGGCCATCGACAAGGCCGAAGCCGGCGATCTGATCCTGATTTTGCCCGGCACCTACCGCGAATCTTTTCAGGTCAATAAGCCCCATATCAAGATCGTCGGGAGCCCGTTTGTGGTCATTGAAAACCCCGGCGAGGCCGAGGATGGCATTTTCGTGGGCGGCCGCAGCCCCGAACCCAGCAACGCTGATGGCTTCGAGCTGTACAACGTGACGCTGCGTGGGTTTGAGGAAAACGGCGTGATCTTAATTCGGGTGAATGACTTTGTGCTCAGCCACGTAACTACCATCAACTGTGGCGAATACGGCCTTTTTCCGCTGTTCAGCAACGGCGGCCTGATTGAGTTTTGCACGGCCAGCGGCCACACCGATACGGGCATTTACGTGGGCCAGTCGGAGAACATAAAAATGCGCAACAACAAGGCTTTTGCGAACGTCAACGGCCTCGAAATCGAAAACTGCTCGCATGTGGTGGCCACCAACAACCAGTGCTACGACAACGTAGCGGGCATATTGGTGGTGCTGTTGCCGGGCCTACGCGTGACAACTTCCGCGGATATTGTGGTGGAAAAGAACCGCGTGTACAAAAACAACCACATCAATTTTGCCGAGCCGGGCGCGGGGTTTGAGAGCTTTGTGCCTAGTGGCTCCGGCATTTTGGTCGTGGGTACTGATGGCACCCGCGTGGCGCAAAACTGGGTGCAGGACAACAATTTCCTGGGCATTGCGGTGGTCAGCACGAAGCTGCTGGGCGGTTTGGCGGGCTTGCCGGATGAGGCTTTCGCGCTCATCAACCCCGACCCGGATGGCGCGCAGATTGTCAGAAACCGGTTGGTGCACAACGGCATGGCCCCGCCCGCCGGCATTCCGCTGCCCGGCGTCGACTTGCTCTGGGACGGTACCGGTGCCGACAACTGCTGGCGCGACAATGCCTACGCCACCAGCTACCCTGCAGCATTGCCGGCGTGCGCCGGAAACGCCTACGCCCAAGGGCGGTAAGTCAAAAAGACGCACGACCAGATGCAAAACGAAAAAGGGTGGTTTGAGCTACCACTGGTATGCTCAAACCACCCTTTTTCAGAAACATTGCAGGTAAACACCTCACTCGCAATTAGTTGTGACAGTATTCGATAGCAAAGCGAACAACCGCCCTTAGCAGGTTGTTTTACCGGCTAGCTCTCAATACTATGTCAACACCACTTGCTGCGCTGCCCTTATCGGTCCTCGACCTGGCAGCCATTTTAGAAGGAAAAACGCCTGCCGATACATTTCGCAACAGCCTCGATTTGGCACAGCACGCCGAGCAATGGGGCTACAAACGCTTTTGGCTGGCCGAGCACCACAATATGGCCAGCATTGCCAGCTCCGCCACGTCCGTCCTGATCGGGTACATCGCCGGGGGCACGTCCACCATTCGGGTTGGCTCGGGCGGGGTGATGCTGCCCAACCACGCGCCGCTGGTGGTGGCCGAGCAGTTTGGCACCCTAGCCACGCTGTATCCTGGCCGCATCGACCTGGGCCTGGGCCGCGCGCCCGGAACCGACCAGCTCACGGCCATGGCCCTACGGCGCGATTTGCAGGGTTCGGTAAACGACTTCCCGCAGAACGTGCAGGAGCTGCAAGCTTATCTGTCGGCCGAAAACCGTGGCAGTAAAGTACGCGCCATTCCCGGTGAGGGGCTGGACATTCCGATCTGGCTGCTGGGTTCCAGCACGTACAGCGCGCAATTAGCCGGCATGCTGGGCTTGCGCTTTGCCTTCGCCAGCCATTTCGCACCCACGCATTTGCAGGCGGCGCTGCACCTCTACCGGGCTCATTTTCAGCCTTCTGAATACCTGTCCGAGCCGTATGCGGCTGCGTGCGTGAACGTCATTGCCGCCGATACGGACGCCGAAGCCAAACGTCTCACAACTTCCTTTCATCAGTTTGCCTTGGGCGTTATCCGCGGTTCGACCAAACCCTTGCAGGCCCCGGTCGATAGCATGCGCGGCCTCTGGAGCGAGATGGAGAAAGAAGCCGTCGAACAGATGATGGCCTACTCGTTTGTAGGCGGACCGGCCACGGTACAGAAGCAACTCGAAGCCTTCGTGAAGGGTACGCAAGTAAACGAACTGGTGGTGGTTTCGCACATCTACGACCACGCAGCGCGCCTCCGTTCCTACGAGATTCTCAAAGATCTTACGAAAGTCGAAACAGCTGCCACAATGCCCGTTGCCGCGTCTCAGCTGAACTAGAATAACATAAAAAACATAGCTATAAATACTTGATAATCAAGTGTTTATAGCTATGTTTTTTATGCATTGATATAAATACAAACCCCACCGATTTCAGCTTGCCGCTTGGCGAGTCTGTGCAGGATGAATTGCGGCAACGCCAAGGCTCCCTACCTTGTGCTCCTATGCGAACCCTTCTCCTGCTGACCCTCGGCCTGCTTACCGCTGCCCCGGTGCTGGCCCAGCAACCCAACACCCTTTACCGCGCCACCCAGCGCAAAGTCAACGACTTGGTGCATACCAAGTTGGATGTGCGCTTCGACTACGCCAAGCGCTACCTCTACGGCAAGGAATGGGTGACGCTCAAGCCCCACGGCTACCCCACCGATTCGCTGCGCCTGGATGCCAAGGGCATGGATATCAAGGCGATTGCGTTGGTGCAGGGCAATGCATCGCAGCCCCTGAAATACGACTACAATCAGCAGCAACTGCTGGTGCACTTGGGGCGGATAGTACCGGCCGGCGAGGCGTACACCATCTATATTGAATACACCGCCAAGCCCGACGAGCTCAAGGCCAAAGGCAGCGCGGCCATTACGGGCGCAAAAGGCCTGTATTTCATCAACCCCGACAGCGCGGTGGCGGGCAAGCCGGTCCAGATTTGGACGCAGGGCGAATCGGAGGCCAACTCGGCCTGGTTTCCGACCATCGACAAGCCTAACCAGAAAACGACCTCCGAAATCAGCCTAACCGTGCCGAGCAAGTACGTCACGCTCTCCAACGGCAAGTTAGTGGGCCAAGCGGCAGCCGGCCCCGGTCTGCGCACCGATACCTGGAAAATGGACGAGCCCCATGCGCCGTATCTGGTCATGATGGCCATCGGCGACTTCCGCATCACCAAGGATACGTGGCGCGGCAAGGAAGTGGCGTATTACCTCGAACCCCGGTATACGGCCCAGGCCCGGCAGGTTTTTGGCAAGACGCCCCGCATGCTCGAGTTCTTTTCCGAGCGCCTTGGCGTAGCGTTTCCGTGGAATAAATATTCCCAAATAGTCGCCCGCGACTACGTGAGTGGGGCCATGGAAAACACCACGGCTTCTCTGTTTGGCGAGCAGGCCCAGGGCACGGCCCGCGAGCTGCTGGATTGGGAATACGCCGGCGTGGAGCGCGAAATTGCCCACGAGCTGTTTCACCACTGGTTTGGCGACTACGTAACGGCCGAAAGCTGGAGCAACCTGACGATGAACGAGTCGTTTGCCAACTTTTGCGAAGTGGTGTGGGCCGAGCACGAATACGGTCCCGACGCCGGCGCCGCCCAGGCCGAGCGCAGCCAAAGCACTTACCTGCGCACCCCCGCCAACTACACCAAGCCGCTAGTCCGCTTTCACTACGACGACAAAGAGGACATGTTCGATGCCGTGACCTACCAAAAGGGCGGCACCATCCTGAACATGCTGCGGCACTACTTGGGCGAGGACGTGTTTTTCAAGGGCTTGCAGCGCTACCTGACGCAAAATGCTTTCGGCACCGGCGAACCCCACCAACTGCGGCTGGCCTTGGAAGAAGTTTCGGGCCAGGATCTCAACTGGTTTTTCAATCAGTGGTATTACCGCGCCGGCCACCCTACCGTAACCCTTGATTACCAATGGGATGCGACTCGAAAGCAGCAAGCCGTGATCGTGCATCAGACGCAGGCCGGCGAGCCGTTTATCCTTCCGCTTACGGTGGATGTTTATGCCGGCGGGCGCACGCAGCACTACCCCGTCACGCTGCGCCGTGCCGTGGATACGCTTTACTTCCCGTCGGCCACTAGGCCTGATCTGGTGAACGTGGACGCCGAAAAAGTGCTGCTCTGGCAAAAGCAGGACAATAAATCGCTGGCAGAATTTGCCTATCAATTTCGCCACGCGCCCCGCTACCTCGACCGCCGCGAAGCCTTAGCAGCCGCCAAAGCCCAAATAGCCAACCCATTGGCACAGAAGATTTTAGTAGCAGGTCTGCTCGACAAGTCGCCCGCGCTGCGCAGCTTGGCCATCGACCAGCTCGACCTTCAGAACCCAGCCCTGCGCAAAGCCGCGGCACCCGTTTTGGCGAAACTGGCGACCAACGATTCAGTGGTGCAGGTGCAAGCGGCGGCCCTGCTAGCGTTGGGTACGCTGAAAGAGAAACGCTACGCCAAGCTGTTTGGTAAAGCGCTGGAAAGCAAATCGTACCGGGTGCAGGGCGCGGCGTTGCAGGCGATGTTGCCTCTGGATCCGAAGCAAGCGCTAGCGCGCGCCACGGCCTTCGAGGCTGACAACAAGGGCGCCTTGACGGTGGCTTTGGTGGAAGTGTACGGCCAGGCCGGCGGCCCGGCGAAGTGGCCGCTGGTCTTGGCCAAGTTCGACGCGGCCGACGCAAACGGGCGCTTCAACATGCTGTCGGGATTCGCTGCACTGCTCGGACGCCTCGACGACCCAACGGCTTTACGCCAAGGCATTACGCGCATCAAAGACTTGGCGGTGCGCTACAAGCCTTACGGTGTGGATGCCCGCCTCATCGCGTTGCTGCGCGAATTGCAACAGCACCAAGCTACTCGCCCCAATGCGGCCGAAACAACTACGCTAGTCGAGCAGGCTGTGGCAGAGATTCAGGCGGCCAAGTAGCGGCGGTTGGGTTTCGGCTAATAGCAAGCTCTGAGGAGCAGTAGGAAACGGAATTATTTGGGCAATGCACAAACGGGCTATGCCAATCCCAGTGAAACCCAATATATTATCCGGATTATTACAAGCTGCTTCCGGCATTCTGTTTCGCCTAACTCCGCTTCTCATGACAAAACCCTCTACTTCCTTTCGCCGTCCGCTGTTGTCTGGTGCCGCGGCTTGTATGTTGGGCTTGCTCGCCGTGGCACCCAGCCCAGCAGCCGCTCAAACCAGCATGTCGCCCGCTAAGCTGGAAGCCCTCAAGAAAGAGCTGACCGCCGAAATCGACAAGCAGCAGAAGTCGACGCAGCAGATGGTGGATATGGTCTTCAGCTTTGGCGAGCTGGGCTTTCAGGAAGTAGAAACCTCGCGCTACCTGACCGATATTCTGAAGAAAAACGGCTTCAAAATCGAACAGGGCATTGCGGGTATCCCCACGGCCTGGACGGCCACCTGGGGTTCGGGCAAGCCGCTGATCGCCGTGGGCAGCGACATCGACTGCATTCCGAAAGCCTCGCAAAAGCCGGGCGTCGCGTACCACGACCCCATTATCGTGGGGGCGCCGGGCCACGGCGAAGGCCACAACTCGGGCGTGCCCCTCAACATCACGGCCGTGCTGGCGCTCAAGAAAATCATGGAGCGCGAGAAAATTCCCGGCACGCTGATGCTCTGGCCGGGCGTGGCCGAAGAATTGGTGGGCGCGAAAGCCTACTTCGTCCGCGATGGCTACTTCAAAAACGTGGATGCCTGCATTTTCACCCACGTCGGCGATAACCTGAGCGTGGCGTACGGCGACGCGGGCAACAACGGGCTGGTTTCGGTCAAGTTCAATTTTGAAGGGGCTGCTGCCCACGCGGCCGGCGCGCCGTGGCGGGGCCGCAGCGCCCTCGACGCCGTGGAATTGATGGACATCGGCTGGAATTACCACCGCGAGCACATGGAGGTCACGCAGCGCTCGCACTACGTAATCACCGACGGCGGCGACCAGCCCAACGTCGTGCCCTCGAAGGCGTCGGTGTGGTATTATTTCCGCGACCGTACCTACCCCAAGATTCAGCAGATGTACCAAGACGGCATCAAAATGGCCGAAGGTGCTACGCTAATGACCAATACCACAATGACTTACGAAGTACTGGGTAGCGCGTGGCCGGGCCATATGAACAAACCGATCGCGGAGGCGATGTACAAAAACATCCAAACGGTGGGGCTGCCCACTTGGAGCGAGGCCGATCAGATTCTGGCCCGAGCTGCCCAGAAAGAAACCAAAGCGCCCAAAACCGACCGCCGCAACAAGCCCATCGACGGCTTGGCTACCCAGCTGGATTCGCTCAAAAAGCCCGAAACGTTCTCCATCGGCGGCGGCTCCGATGACATCGCGGACATCTCCTGGAACGTGCCTACGGTGGTATTGAGCTACCCGGCCAACATTCCCGGTTTGCCCGGCCACCACTGGGCCAACGCAATTGCCATGGCCACGCCCATCGCCCACAAGGGGGTCACGGCGGGCGCCAAAGCCGAAGCCCTGACGCTTTTGGACATGCTGGTGAAGCCGGAGATCATCAAGGACGCTTGGACGTATTTCAAGGATGTTCAGACTAAGGAAGTCAAGTACACGCCGCTGGTTTCCAAGACCGATAAGCCCGCTATCACCCTGAACAAGAGCATCATGGCGGAATACCGGCCGCAGATGAAGAAGTACTACTACAATCCCAGTAAATACAAAACCTACCTAGAGCAGTTGGGTATCAAGTACCCGACCATCCGCACGGATAATGTGCCAGCCGCTGGTGCCGGCGGCGAATAACCTATTTCTCATAACTATTTGATTGTAAAATAGTTATGAGAATATTTTAAATCAACTGGTTATCAAGTACATCTAAAAAGCGTCCGCACGACGCCGAGCGCTCAACTTGTCACGTATTCTTCCGCATGAACCAAGTGTACAGAACCACAATTGGCCTGCTGGTGTCGGGCCTGACAATCGCGATGCCGCTGAGCGGATCGGCCCAACAGAAAAAGCCGGCACCCAAAAAAACAACCTCCGCCGATGCGCGCGACGCCATCCGCGAGAGCGACCTGAAGCGCGATTTGTTTGCGCTGGCCGGCGATCACTACCGCGGCCGCGAAGGCGGCACGCTCGACGAATTGCGCGCTTCCGCCTGGATTGCCGAGCAGATGCGCGCCATCGGGGCCCAACCCGCCGGCGACGACGGCACGTATTTTCAGTTTTTCCACATCCAGCGCACCCGCATCACCAAGGGCAGCCGCCTGAGCATCGGCAACCACCAGCTCAAGGTGAATGAAGATGCAATCATCACGGTACCAGGCATTTCCTCGGTGAATGCACCCATGGTGTTTGTGGGCACCGGCACACCGGAGGAAGTCGCCAAAGTCGATATCAAAGGCAAAGCCGTGGCGCTGGTGTTTTCGGGCACGCCGCCGGCCAGCACAATTTTTCGCTACTTCCTGAACACGACCATGCGCACCCGCTCGGCCGAACTGGTGAAGGCTGGCGCGGTGGCCGTGGTGTATGTATCGGATGCGCGGGCACAGGAGATTTTTAACCGCTGGGGCACCATCTACGAGCGCGGCCGCTACGACCTGCCCGGCGGCCCCAATACCAAAGTAGCGGAGCAGGCGCCAACTATCTGGTTGCCAGAATCCGCGCTTTCTTGGGTGCAGCAGGCCGGCCAGCAACTGGTGGCCAGCATCAACGTGGAAAGCTTCAGCTATCCGTCCGTCAACATCGTGGCCAAAGTGCCTGGCACCGACGCCAAGTTGAAGGCCGAAAACGTGCTCTTCAGCACCCACCAAGACCACGACGGCGTGCGCCGCGCCGTGGCCGGCGACTCCATCTGGAACGGCGCCGACGACAACGCCACCGGCTGCGCGGGCACGTTGGCCGTGATGCGCGCTTTTGTCAAAAAGCCCGGCCGCCGCACGGCGCTGTTTGTGTTTCACGGCGCCGAAGAACGGGGTTTGCTGGGCTCGCGCTACTATTCGGCCACGCCGACGGTGCCCAAAGAATCCATTGTGGCCGTGCTGAACGCCGAGATGATCGGTCGCAACGCACCCGACAGCGCCGCGCTGCTGGGCTCGCAACGCCCCCACCGCAACTCCCAGGATTTGGTAAACCTGGCGATGACCGCCAACCAAACCGGCCCGAAGTTTAAGCTCGACACGCTCTGGGACAAGGCCACGCACCCCGAAGGCTGGTATTTCCGCAGCGACCACCTGCCTTATGCGCGCCTGGGCATCCCCGCCATTTGCTATACCACGCTGTTGCACAAGGACTACCACACGCCCAAAGACGAGCCCGACCGCATCAACATCGCCAAAATGGCCAACGTCACCCGCTGGATTTACCTCACGGGATGGGCCGTAGCCAACCGCGATCAGCGCCCCACGCCGGACAAAGATTTCAAGCTGGAACGCTAGCCAGTCGGATGGAAACCCAACCTCTCAGCGGGAAAGTGGCCTTGGTGACGGGCGCCAGCCGCGGCCTGGGCCACAGTATCGCACGCACGCTGGCCCAGGCCGGCGCCACCGTCATCGTCAATTACCACAGCAGCCCGGCAGCAGCCGACGCCGTAGTGCAGGACATTACGCGCCACAAGGGCCAAGCCTTTGCTATTCAGGCCGATGTAGCCGACACCGCGGCCGTAGAAAGGCTTTTTCGTCAGATCCGGGAACGGGTTGGGGCCGTGGATATTCTGGTGAACAACGCAGGAATTGGCGTGCCAAAGCCGTTTCTGGAAGTCACGCTCGACGATTGGCAGCAGGTGCTGCAAACCAACCTGACGTCGGCTTTCCTGGTTAGCCAGGCCGCAATTCCGGCCATGATGGCCAAACGTTTCGGGCGCCTCATCATGATCTCGTCGACGGCAGCCCAAACGGGTGGCGTCATCGGGCCGCATTACACGGCTTCCAAAGCAGGCCTGCTTGGGTTGGTGCACTCGTACGCTTCCTTGCTGGCGCAGCACGGCATCACGGCCAACGCGGTGGCACCGGCCCTTATTGAGACGGACATGATCAAAGACAACCCCAAGATCACGCCCGATCTGATTCCGATGAAGCGCTTCGGCCAGCCGCAGGAAGTTGCCGACGCGGTGCTTTTGCTGGCTACCAACGGCTACATCAACGGCCAGACCCTCAACGTGAACGGCGGCTTGTACATGAGCTAGCTCCAATTCGCTCGTCATCTACTTCTGCGTCATGCTTACCCGCCTCATTCCTTCCAGCCAAGAGCCACTTCCCGTGATCGGCCTCGGCACTTGGCAGACGTTCGATGCCTCCGGCAAAGCCGCTTATTCGCAGCTTTCCCAAACGCTTGACACACTGCACGTTGCTGGCGGCTCGGTTATCGACTCGTCGCCGATGTACGGGCGGTCGGAGGAAGTTATTGGTGATCTTACGGCGGAGTTGGCAGCGCGGGATTCGTTTTTTTACGCCACCAAAGTCTGGACGACGGGCCGGCAGGCAGGTATTCAGCAAATGGAAGCCTCGCTGCGCAAAATGCGGCGCGCCCGCCTCGATCTGATGCAAATCCACAACCTCACGGACTGGAAAACCCACCTCGACACCCTGCGCGATTGGAAGGAGGCGGGCAAAATCCGGTACATCGGCCTGACGCACTACACCGATTCCATGCACGCCGAACTGGAGCGCATCCTACGCAAAGAACCCGTTGACTTTGTGCAGTTTAACTACTCCATCCTGGATCGCCACGCCGAGAAAAGCCTGTTGCCGGCCGCCGCAGATCGTGGCGTTGCCACGCTCATCAACCGGCCTTTTACCGAAGGCAACCTGCTGGCGCGCGTGAAAGGCAAGGCGCTGCCCGCGTGGGCCAATGAGCTGGGAATCAGCAGCTGGCCGCAGTTTTTCCTGAAATTCATCCTCTCCCACCCGGCCGTTACGTGCGTCATCCCCGGCACCCGCGACCCAGCGCATTTGGCCGACAACCTGAAAGCAGGCGAAGGCGAGCTGCCCGATGAAAAGACGCGCGAGCGAATGGCGGCATTTGTGCAGGCTTTATAATTAATTGATAATCAATCAATTATAAAGATAATCTGGTCTCAAATTTAGAACCTCAAGTTTACTTTCCCGTTCGGCATGAGCAGAATTCTACAGTTTCCTGTTTGCTTTTTTCTGCTGTTACTCAGCACTTTGGTGCCCAACAGCTACAGTCGGCCACACTCCGCCCCGGCGCTCCTGAAAGAAAAATTTCCGCTTCTGGAAACGACCATCGCCGACATCCATCAGGCGTTTCGGAAAGGCGATTGCAACTGCGAGCAGCTGGTGACGGAATACCTCCGGCGCATCGCCGCCTACGACCAACCGACCAAGCTCAACGCCATTATCCTGACCAACCCGCAGGCCCTCACGACGGCCAGGCAGCTGGACGCGGAGTATCAAAAAACCAAAAAGCTGCGGCCGCTGCATTGTATCCCGCTCATTGTCAAAGACAACTACAACACGGCGGGTTTGCAAACTACGGCGGGCTCGTTGGCTCTCAAGGGCTTTGAACCCGCCGAAGACGCTACCGTCGTCAAGTCGTTGAAGGCGGCCGGAGCCATTGTGCTGGCCAAATCCAACATGGCCGAATGGGCCTTTAGCCCAATGGTTTCGATCAGTTCGATTGCGGGCGAAACGCTCAACCCATACAACCTGCTGCACGTACCGGCGGGCTCCAGCGGCGGCACGGCCGCGGCGGTGGCAGCCAATTTCGGTACGGCAGGCCTGGGCAGCGACACCGGCAATTCCATCCGCGGGCCATCGTCGCACAACGCGCTGGTTGGGTTTCGGCCGACGCTGGGGCTGGTTAGCCGGGCGGGCATCGCGCCGCTTTATTTGCGCAACGACACCGGCGGCCCCATGACCCGCACCGTCGCCGACGCCACGCGGCTGCTGGAAGTGATGGCCGGCTTCGACCCAGCCGACCCGCTCACCAAGTACAGCGAGGGCAAAATTCCGAAAAGCTACCAGCAGTTTCTCGACAAAAACGGCCTGAAAGGCGCTCGCATCGGGGTGTTGCGCACGCTCAGCGAACGCAACCCCGATCCGCAGGTAAAAGCGCTGTTTGAGCAGTCAATCGCCGATTTGAAGAAAGCCGGCGCCGACATCATCGACCCCATCGAGGTTCCTGACTTCGCCAGCGTAAGCAAGGATCAGTGGTGCTCGGTTTTTCAGCACGACATCAACGAATACCTCGCGTCTTTGGGGCCAAACGTGCCGGTTAAGAACTTAAACGAGATCATTGCTTCCGGCAAATTCGCGCCGTACATCGCCGAAAACCTCACCTACCATCAGCAGCACGCCGAGGTGCAGCAGGGCACTTCCTGCGCCGATGCCTACACCGATCCCAAGCGCATTGCCTTCCGCAAAGCCATTACCGACGTGATGGACCGCTACAAAGTGAACGCGCTCATCTACCCCACCTGGAACAACCCGCCCGCCAAAGTAGGCGATTTCAAAGGCTACAAAGGCGATAACAGTCAGCTTATTGCGCCGCATACCGGCCAGCCCGCTTTCACCGTGCCGATGGGATTTACCTACGATAATTTGCCGGCCGGGCTGCAATTTTTAGGGCGCCCGTTCGACGAGCCCACGCTTATCAAGTACACCTTCGCCTACGAACAAGCCACCCACCACCGCCAAGCGCCCAAACTCTTTCCCGCATTGCCTGCTGAGGCGCCGGATAAACAAAAAAGATAGCCCTTAGGCAAGTATTTGATTGTCAAATACTTGCCTAAGGGCTATCTGAAGAGCGCGAATGTGCTGTGCAAACGCCGAACGCCGAAGTAACTGCGGCGCACTTAGGTCTGCGTTAGGGAGTTGCCGGCACCGGCTGGCGCAACAGCGGCTGCAATACGCCCCAAACGGTGCGGGCGACCAGTCGGTGCCCCGCCGGCGTGGGATGGATGCCGTCGCGCTGGTTTAAGCGCGCCACCCCACCGACGCCTTCTAGCAGAAATGGGATCAGGGTGAGCTTGTTTTCGCGGGCCAAATCGCCGTAGAGCTTTTTGAAATCGGCGGCGTAGTCGGCGCCTAAGTTGGGCGGTATCTGCATGCCAGCCAGCACAATACGCGCCTGCGGACTGCGACGGCGCACCGTATCGATGATGGCTTGCAGGTTGCGGCGGGTCGCGGAAAGTGGCAGGCCGCGCAGGCCGTCGTTGCCACCCAATTCGAGCACAAATACGGCCACCGGGCGGCGCAGCACCCATCCCACGCGGCTTCGCCCCCCGGCCGTGGTTTCGCCGCTCAGGCCCGCGTTCACGACGGTATAGCCCAAGCCGACCGAATCAATTTTTTGTCCCACCAACGCCGGAAAAGCCTGTTCGGGCTCCACGCCGAGGCCAGCCGTGATGCTGTTGCCGAAGAAAAGAATGGTTTGCTTGGCTGAGGCGGACGCCGGCTTCGCAGGCGGTGGAGCTGCGTTTTCGGCCGGTGCGGTGACTACATCGGCGGCGGGCTGGGAGCTGTTGCTGCCGCAACTAATGCAAAGGGCGAGCAGCAACCCGCAACTAAGTATGGACGGAACTGTTTTCATGCGGACAACGATTTTTTTGGGTATATGCGTAACGGTGGAAAGTATCCCAAAGGTTGAAACGTCTTGTAAGTTACCGTTTGATCAACCCGTTATCTCGCTCTTATTCTTTGTTTTAGCACCGCCTCGCAGCGGTTTATTCCTTCCTCATTCGTGCTGAAAGTAGAAAACCTCACCAAATCATACACCAGCGGCGGCCGTTCCCTGACCGTGCTGGAGTCCGTCAGCTTCGAGCTGCAACCCGGCGACACCTTTTCCATTGTGGGCCCCAGCGGCAGCGGCAAAACCACGCTTCTGGGCTTGTGCGCCGGCCTCGACCGGGCCTCGTCGGGGAGCGTGTGGCTAAACGGCATTCGGCTCGACGACCTCAGCGAAGACCAACGGGCAGCCGTGCGCAACGAACATGTGGGCTTCATCTTTCAGAATTTCCAGTTGCTGCCCACCCTTACTGCCCTCGAGAACGTGCTGGTACCCTTGGAGTTACGCGGCGTGAAGGGCGGCGCCAACACGGCGCAGGCGCTGCTGGAGCGCGTGGGGTTGGGCGGCCGCGGCCACCACTACCCGACTCAGCTTTCCGGCGGTGAGCAACAGCGCGTTTCCCTGGCGCGGGCCTTCGCCAATCGGCCCAAGATTCTGTTTGCCGACGAGCCCACCGGCAACCTCGACGCCGACACCAGCGCCACGGTGGTAGAGTTGCTGTTTGAGCTAAACCGCGAGGCCGGCACAACGCTGGTACTCGTCACGCACGACTTGGAACTGGCCGCCAAAACCCAGCGCGTCGTGCGCATTAAGGGCGGCGCGGTAGTTTCCGATTCACTTGTCCAGCAGGCAGTTGCGCCTGTTTCGGCCTCATGAGTAACCTACCTTCGGCCCGCCCCGGCGTAGCTTGGCTCTGGCGCATGGCCTGGCGCGACAGCCGCCGCAGCCGCTCGCGGTTGCTGCTCTTTATCTCGGCCATTGTGCTGGGCATTGCGGCGCTGGTAGGCATCAACGGCTTCGGCGACAACCTTGCCCGCAGCATCGATGAGCAGGCACGCGAACTGCTGGGCGCCGACTTAGTGGTATCGTCGACGCAACCCTTCGAACCCGGCCTGCAACCCACGCTGCGCAAGCTGAGCCCGACGCGCAGCAACGAGGTAGCTTTTGCCTCGATGGTGCAATTCCCTAAGGGACAAGGAGTTCGCTTAGCGCAAATTCGGGCGCTTACGGGCGGCTTTCCTTACTACGGCGACTGGGTGCTGGAGCCCGCAGCAGCGGTAGCGGCCTTCCGGCAGGCGTCGGCTTCGCAGCAGCGCGTGGCGTTGGTCGATGATGCGCTGTTGGTTCAGTTTGGCGCCCAGCCCGGCGATTCCATTAAAGTTGGGAAGCTGACCTTCCTGATTGCGGGACGCGTGCGCAAAACACCGGGGCAGTCGGGTTTCAGCGCGGCCGTAGCCCCGACGGTTTTCATTCCGGGTTCTTTGCTCAGCCAAACCGGTCTGGTGCAGCGCGGTAGCCGTATTCAATACCGCACCTACTACCAGTTTGCAGCAGGCACTGATGTCGATCGCCTCATCAAACCTTTCGAAGCTCGTTTCGACAAGGCCAACATCGACACCGATACCGTGGCCAGCCGCAAGAAGCAAACGGGCCGGTCCTTCGCCGACCTGACGCGCTTTCTGAATCTGGTGGCGTTTGTGGCACTGCTGCTGGGGTGCGTGGGCGTGGCCAGCGCCGTGAGCCTGTACGTGCGCGAAAAAGTGTCCGCTGTGGCGATACTGCGCTGCCTAGGAGCCAGCGGCCAGCAGGCTTTGCTGATTTATCTGCTCCAAACGGCTCTCATGGGCTTGCTGGGCGCTGTGGTAGGTGCGGCATTGGGCACCGCCGTACAACTACTTCTGCCCCAGGTGTTTGCCGGATTTTTACCGGTGGCGGTGCGGGTGGCCATCTCGTGGTCGGCGGTGCTGCAAGGCGTGCTGACCGGCGTGCTGGTGGCGGTGCTGTTTGCGCTGCTGCCCCTGTTGAGCATCCGGCGCGTGTCGCCGTTGCGGACGCTGCGGGCGTCGTTTGAGGAAGACTCCTCCCGCCCCGATCCGCTGCGCCTGGCGGTGTTCCTGCTGATTGCGGTCTTCATTACGGGCTTCGCGTACCTGCAAACCCGCGAGTGGAAGCAAGCGCTAGGGTTTGCGGCCGGGCTGGTAGTGGCCTTCGGGGCGCTGGCAGGCTTGGCGCAGGGGTTGCGCTTATTGGTGCGCCGCTACTTCCCTACCTCCTGGAGCTACGTCTGGCGGCAAGGACTAGCCAATTTATATCGCCCTAATAATCAGACGATTACTTTAACTGTTTCGATTGGGCTTGGCGTGTTCCTGCTGGCGACGCTGTACATGCTCCAAGGTCTGCTGCTGGGCCGGGTGCAGTTGGCCGGCGGTGGCCAACAACCCAACTTAGTATTGTTCGACATTCAGCCGGAGCAGCGGGTGGGCGTCAACCAAATCATTCAGAACCAGCACTTGCCCATTCTGCAGCAAGTGCCCGTGGTGACCATGCGGCTGACCGCCATCAACGGACGCTCGGGAGCCTATTTTCAGAAAGACAGCGCCCGGGGTGTGCCCAAATGGGCTTTTAGCCGCGAATACCGCGTCACGTACCGCAACAAGCTCATCACGTCGGAGAAGTTGGAAGCTGGGCAGCGCCCAGCGCTGGCGGCAGATGGAACGCCGCGTATTTCCATTGAAGATGGCTATTTCAAACGCCTCAAGCTCAAGCTCGGCGACACGCTGACGTTTAACGTGCAGGGTGTGCCCATTACCACCATCGTTGGCGGCACGCGCATCGTCGACTGGACGCAGATTCAAACCAACTTTTTAGTTGTGTTTCCGAGCGGGGTGTTGGAAGCGGCACCGCAGTTCTACGCCCTTATGACCCGCGTTCCCAACAACGCCGTACTAGGCTCGGTGCAGCGCGCGCTGGTAAGCCGTTATCCCAACGTGTCGGCCATCGACCTGGGCCTGATTCTGCAAACGCTGGACGACATTCTGGGCAAGATCTCCTTCGTTATCCGCTTTATGGCCCTGTTCAGCATCGCTACGGGGTTGCTGGTGCTGGCCAGTTCGGTGGTTGTGAGTCGCTACCAGCGGGTACAGGAAAGCGTGTTGCTGCGCACGCTGGGCGCCAGCCGGCGCCAGATTTTGCGCATTACGTTGGTCGAATACGCGGTATTGGGGCTCTTGGCCGCTTCGGCAGGCTTGGTGCTGGCGAGTGCGGCAGCGTGGGCGCTGGCCTACTGGGTATTTGAGGTCAATTTTGCTCCCGAGCCGGGGCCACTATTGCTGCTGGCCGCCTTCACAACGATTCTTACCGTCCTGATCGGATTGCTTAACAGCCGAGAGGTGCTCACGCGCCCGCCGCTGGAGGTGTTGCGCGGCGAAGCGGGATAAATACGGGAAATCTGCTTCATACTACGTATTTATCACCGATAATTTTCGGGCGAATACGGGTTTACCGGCAATTGCGCGTCATGCTACAACCTTGCGGGTGAGGGACAGTAAATGACTCAGGTTCGGAGGGCATTTGAGTGTTGCCACATGACGTGGCTTATCACTTAAGAAAAGTGCTGGGAATCGGGTTACTTTCTCCTCACCCTTTAAAGCAACGAATATATGCTAGCAATGAGTTTTCGCGGCCCGCAGCGGGTCCGCGTACAGCAGAAACCCATGCCCGAGATCAAGCATCCGGAGGATGCGATTGTACGGGTAACGCGCTCCTGCATCTGCGGCTCCGACTTACATTTATACAACGGCAACGTCCCGGACACCCGCGTAGGCATGACCTTTGGCCACGAATTCATTGGCGAAGTTGTAGAAATCGGCTCGGAAGTTACCAAGCTCAAAGTGGGCGACATGGTAATCGTGCCATTTAACGTGGCTTGCGGTCGGTGTCATTTTTGCAAACAAGGCATGTTCGGCAACTGCCACGAAGCCAACCCCGAAGCAACAGCTGTGGGCGGCTTTTTCGGCTACGCCCACGTGGGGGGCGGCTACGACGGCGGTCAGGCCGAATACGCCCGCGTTCCGTACGCTAACGTCAGCCCAACGGTAATTCCGGAAGGCATGGACCCCGACGACGCGGTGCTGCTCACCGACGTAGTTCCGACAGGCTACCAAGCCGCCGAAATGGCTGGCATTCAGCCCGGCGACACGGTAGTGGTATTCGGAGCCGGCCCGGTCGGCATCATGGCGGCGCGGTGCGCCTGGCTGTTTGGGGCCGGCCGCGTCATCGTGCTCGACGAGTACGACTACCGCTTGGAGTTTGTAAAAAACTACGCCAAGTGCGAGGCTTACAACTTCAAAAAGGACATGGACGACGTAGCCATGTTCATCAAGAAACAGACCGACTGGCTAGGCGCCGACTGTTGCATCGATGCCGTGGGCGCGGAAGCCGCCGGCAACACAGCCCAGACCATCACGGGCCGCAAGCTTCTGCTGCAAGGCGGCTCGGCTACGGCAATGCACTGGGCCATCAACTCGGTGAAAAAAGGCGGCATCATTTCCGTAGTTGGCGTTTATGGCCCCACGGACAACCTGATTCCGCTGGGTAACTTCATGAACAAAGGCTTGACAATGCGCGGTAACCAAACCTCCGTGAAGCGCCTGCTACCCCGCCTGATTGAGCACGTCCAAAACGGTGTACTCAACCCCAAGGCCCTGATCACGCACCGGATTCCGCTGGAAGAAGTTGCGGAAGGCTACCGCATCTTTTCCGACAAGCTCGACAATTGCATCAAGCCTGTCCTGATTCCCCCATCCGCCAGATAACTCCCACAACCATGGAACCGACTACCAACAACAGCAAGCCATCTCGCGCGCGCACCCAAACTCCGCCGACTGACCTGCCCGGCTGGGGCATCGACGCGGACCCCAAAAATGACCCTACCTACCCCATGAAGCAACGCACCGACGCGGAGCACACGGGCATCAGTTGGGAAAGACCCACTTTGCAACAGCCTGACGTGGAAGTGCTTAAGTCGATGGAACGGCCCAACCTGACAGCTGTGTTCGGCACGTCCACGCCGCCTAGCGGTTTGAGTGGCATGCTTCGTCGCCATGCCTACGCCAACTACAGCGAAAACGACAACCGGCACTGGTTCACGCTCGTGCTAGCCGACAAGATCAACGTGGTTGAATGCGTCCTCGACGATTTGGCCAGCGGCCATGTGCCCAACATCTTCAAGGAGAAAGGCTACAAAGCTTCTTGGCAACACGACCGCAAAGGTCTGATTGTCTCTCTTGGGACTACCCTAGCGATAACGGCCGGCTTGGCTTACTTGGCGTGGCCTAAGAATAAGCGGGGCAAAAAGCCAAAATCCAGGACCGTCTATCCTTCTTAAATCGCGATAGCAACAACAACAGTACTGGCAAGCAAAAGCCCTGCATCCGCAAAGCGTGATGCAGGGCTTTTTGTTGCCAGTACTGAATATCTCTAAGGCATCTTGGACCTGACGCAGCTAGGAAGAGCTAAAGCCAGAAAACACCTTCAAAATCCGTAATCGGTAGAAGCAATACCAAGTATAGTATTATACTTGAGCTTTAAAGTTCTTTTGTTAGTATAGTTATAGCTATTACTGATTCAAAGATTTGTTGTTTACATCAAACTTACGCATAATCATAAGTAAATCAACAACTTACAATAAAAAACATTAGTAAATATATATACTAAGGTTCAGTAGGCGTCCTAATTTATCAAGCGTCTTAGTTAGCAATGAACAATTTTGTATCTTATCCATTCCAATACAATTCACCACATTGGATTGATAGTCAATATATTACAAAATATTTTTTTACACAACTAATTGAAATTCAATATGTTATATAAATGCCGTGCTATCATGATACATCATTTGTATAAGTGCATAGGTACAAATTACACTTCTAGCCTCGTGGAAAAACAATAAAAAAATACATATTGTAGAAGCAATATTTTGTATGTTTGTCTTTCACCGTTCCACAACTATTTGCCACAACTCTACCTCATGCACCTTACGCAAATTCAGCAGGCGCTAATGCGCCTGGGTTTCAACGTGGACCCTGCCACGAATGTCTATTGCCAGGTCACGACTAAAGGAAAAATCAGCGTTCACCGCAGCGACAACAGCCCGACCCGCGGCCTGTTTATCGAAGGGCCGGGCGGCATTGTAGTCGGCAACCCCGTCAACGAAGACCACATGCACACCATGTTGGTAACGGCTGGGTACTAAATCCGCTCCTGACTTAAGCTTCATCCCCAATCCGCTTCGTTGCGAATTGGGGATTTTTAATTTATATCTATCTAATTATCAAATAGATATAAACAAGTCAATACGGAGGCTACGCGAACAGAGTATGCGCCTGTTCGATAAAAACCCGGCTGCTCATCCAAGCCATCACCAGCACGACCAACAGGCCGCAAAAAGTCAGGAACAACGGGTGCCGGTACTCGCCTACCACCGATTTGCGGTGGGCCGCTACCAGCATTGTGCCGAGGGTAATGGGCAAAATAAAGCCGTTGAGCGCTCCAGCAAGAATCAGCAGGCTTACTGGCTTGCCAACTAGCACGAAAATGAGTGTCGACAACAGGATAAATCCGATGATGATTCGGTTTTCGTTGCGACCAATGCCGGGATGAAAGGACCGGAGAAACGTTACGGAAGTGTAAGCCGACCCAATCACCGAAGTGATTGCGGCTGAGAACATTACCACTCCGAAAAGCTTATAGCCTATCTGCCCGGCAGCCAACTTAAATACCGAAGCCGTTGGGTTGCCGGCGTCGATGGCAAGCCCTTGGCTGATCACGCCGAGTGAGGCCAAAAACAGGAACACCCGGATAATAGAGGCCACCGTAATGCCCGACGCGGCGCTCGACGTAACCTGCGGCAAGGCGGTCTGCCCTTTCACGCCCGCATCAAGCAGCCGATGCCCGCCGGCAAACGTGATGTAGCCGCCCACCGTGCCCCCCACCAACGTGATGATGGACATAAAGTCGATTTTGATAGGTGCCACCGTGCGCACCAGCGCCTCGCCCACCGGTGGACCCGACGTAACGGCCACATACACAATGCTTATGATCATGAGCAGGCCCATGAGTTGCGCAAACCGGTCCATGGCTTTGCCGGCTTCCTTCACCAGAAAAATAGCGATGGCCATAGCCGCTGTAAGCAGGGCGCCCGTTTGGGGCGTGATGCCAAACAGCACTTCCAAGCCCAACCCTGCCCCGGCCACATTGCCAATATTGAAGGCCAACCCGCCGAGCACAATGAGCACCGCGATCAAGCTCCCCAGCCCCGGCAGCACAATGTTGGCAATGTCAGGCGCCCGCTTCTCGGCTACGGCAATGATGCGCCAGATATTCAGCTGGACGCCCAAGTCGATGAGCACGGAGGCCAGAATAACGAAGCCAAAACTGGCCCCCAAGGATTGGGTGAAAACGGTGGTCTGGGTGAGGAAGCCGGGCCCGACTGCCGATGTCGCCATCAGAAACGCGGCTCCGAGCAGTACGCTCCAATCTTTTCGTTGCTTCATACAGGCTTTGTAAGCAACGCAGCCTCTAGCACAACTCCTTCATCTGCAAGCACTTGATTAATTTGCTGGGCAAACGCCAATGCGTGTGCGCCGTCGCCGTGAATGCATACCGTATCGGCCTGAATCGTAAGATCTTCTCCGGGGAGCGTCCGGACTTTTCCTTCTTTTACCATGCGCACCACCTGCCGGATGGCTTCGTTGGGGTCGGTGATCAGCGCCTGGGGCAGCCGGCGCGAAGTCAGGGTGCCGTTGGGCTGATACGTGCGGTCGGCGAAAACCTCCTGTGCCGTCCGAAGGCCCAGCTTTTGCCCGGCCCTGATCAGTTCGCTGCCGGCCAGCCCATACAGCACCAATTCCGGATTGACGCGATACAGGGCTTCCGCAATGGCCTCGGCGAGGGTCACATTTACGGCGGCCATGTTGTAGAGGGCGCCGTGGGGTTTCAGGTGGTGCAAGGTGCCGCCTTCGGAGGCTACAAACCCAGCCAATGCCCCTAATTGGTAGACCACCATGTCGAAAGCTTCTTCCGGCGAAACTGCCATTTCGCGGCGGCCAAACCCCACCAGATCGGGCAGACCGGGGTGCGCCCCGATCGCTACGTTGTGTTGCAGGCACAGCCGAACGGTTTTTTTCATTACGGCCGGGTCGCCGGCATGGAAGCCGCAGGCAATGTTGGCCGAGGTCACAAAAGGCAGAATAGCCGCGTCGTGCCCAAGCTGGTAAGCGCCGTAGCTCTCGCCCATGTCGCAGTTGAGGTCAACCTGCAAGGGTGGTGTCATGCATTCTCGATTTTAAACTGTAAACTCTTCTTAATCTGCTGAATATCTTGCTCTTGCTTGATGTACAGGTACTGTGCATCTTCCAGTGAAATCCTCTGAAACCGGATTTTTTGCCCCAGCGGCACCTGTGCCAAGCGCGAGAAATCGGCCGTGATCACCTGCGCAATGCGCGGGTAGCCACCGGTCGTTTGATGGTCGGCCAGCAACGCAATGGGGTGGCCTTCGGGCGGCACCTGAATGGTGCCAAAAGTAACGGCGCTGGACAGCAGCTCGCGCGGCTCGTCCCGAAACAAGGCCGGCCCTTGCAACCGGTAGCCCATGCGGTCGGAGTCGGAGGTAACGGTGAATTCCTGGTGCCAGAAAGCGTGTTGACTGCTTTCGGTAAACAATTCGTAATCAGGGCCTTGCAAAACCCGAATAACCGGGCTCGCCACGGGCTGCGGGTAGAGCTGCGGGTCGGGAGTCCACTTGGCCTGCCCCCAATCTTTGGCGGGATAAGCGCCGGCTAAGACCCGCCAGAGCTTCTGCCCCTGCGGCGAAAGGCCAACGCAAGGCAGCAGATCACCGGTTTTCAGGGCGCGGCCTCTGAACCCACCGATTTCGGCGCGCAGGTAGGTAGAATAGCTGCCCAGCACCTTCGGAATGGCGAAGCTTCCGGCAACGGCCAGATACGCCCGGATGCCCGAGCGCGGGGTGCTAAATTCCAGCACACTGCCGCGCCGGACCCACACGGGCCGGCCCATTTTTACGCGTTCGCCGTTGAGCACCGGCGACAAATCGGCGCCCATGAGGGCAATCAAATGATCGGCTTCGAAGCGAATGCGTGGACCTAAGTAAGTGATTTCCAGGCCGGCGCTGTCTTCCGGGTTGCCCACCAGCAGGTTGGCCACGCGCAGGGCCACGGCATCCATGGCGCCGCTTACCAAAATGCCCTGCTTTTGGTAGCCGTGCCGGCCCAAGTCCTGCACCGTGGTCAGCAGCCCCGGACTAAGAATGTTAAAACTCATACTCGCGGCGGCGTTCGAATTCCTTTTCTGTGATGGCCACAAACCGCACCCGGTCGCCGGCCTGCAACAAGCTCGGCGACGCAGCCTGCGGATTGAATAGCTGAAGCGGCGTGCGACCAATGAGCTGCCAGCCGCCGGGCGTCTGAATCGGGTAAACGCCCGTTTGCAGCCCGCCTATCCCGACTGAGCCGGCCGGCACTTTGGTGCGCGGCTTGTCTTTACGCGGCACCGCAATCTTCTCGTTCAGCCCACCTATGTACGGAAAGCCGGGCGCAAACCCGATCATGTACACCAGGTATTCGCCATGCGTATGCAAGCTAATTACTTGCTTGACAGATAGTTGGGCGTAATCTGCTACAAACTCCAGATCGGGCCCAAACTTGCCCCCGTACCACACCGGAATCTCTACCACTTTGGATCGCAACTTCTCCTTCCGCAATTCGGCCTGGCGCAGCAGATCATGAATAAAGCGCGTTACTTCTTCGTACGGATTGTAGCGGCCCGCCTGGCTCAGCACCCACGGATCATAGTAAACCGTGACGCTCGCAAAAGCCGGCACATATTCGATGAGGCCCGGAAAAGGGTGCTCGCGCAGGCAGGCGCTGAAGGCCTGCACCCGCAGGTGCGTCGGTAGCTCGATGGCGTCGCCAAACTGCACTACCAGCCCCGAATCACCTACGGGCGCTAGGTGCGCGGCTGGTGCGCGGCTCGGGTTCCGCTGCGGGTTTTCCATTCTTGCGTCCGTTCGGAGTTGGGGGTTAGCTGCGAAAGCTGGCGTTGGTATCTTGGGCCTAAAATAACGGGCAAAAGCGGCGCACCGACCACCCGACGTGCAGTTTACAAGTATACCACGATTCGACACAAAGACTGCACTGCTATTCAGTGATCAACTCCGGTTCAGAATGAAAAACAGCCAATTTGCGTACGCCAAAGCCGGGTTTCTTGGTTTGGCGCTTGGTACTGCGGCTTGCAGCAAGAAAATGATTATAACTGATAATCAGCCGGTTGAAAACGGCGTCTCCAAGGAACTGGCCGACAGCCGCAAGCAACGGATCAGCGACATAGCGTATGCGCTTCAGTTTACGGTTCCGGCCCGCAAAGACGACCCAATTCTCGCTTCTGAAACGGTGGCGTTCCGCCTGCGCGATTCTCAAACTCCGGTACAGCTCGATTTCAAGGAAAAAGCTGATCATGTTAAGTTGTTGACTATCAATCAGAAGCAAGTTACCATTGATCACCGCAACGAACACTTGGTATTGCCCGCGGCGGCGCTCAAAACCGGCCAAAATGAGGTAAAAATTGACTTTATCGCCGGCAATCTGTCGCTCAACCGCAGCGACGACTATCTCTATACCTTATTGGTGCCGGAGCGCGCTCGCACGGTATTTCCCGTTTTCGATCAACCTAACCTGAAAGCGACGTTCCGGCTTTCCTTAACCTTACCGCTTGACTGGCAAGCCGTTGGGAACGGACCACTGCAAGATTCGGCAGTCGTTGGCAGTACCAAAACGTACCGCTTCGCCCCGTCCGATACGATCAGCACTTACTTGTTTTCGTTTGTGGCGGGCAAGTTTACGCGGGTTTCCCGCACGATGGCCGGCCGCCAAATGCAATTTTTGCACCGCGAAACCGACCAGGACAAGCTGCGCCTGAGCCTGGACCCCATCTTCCAGATTCATGCAGATGCGCTGGCGTTTATGCAGCAGTATACCGGCCTTCCGTATCCGTTCCGCAAATTCGATTTCGTCGCGATTCCTGATTTTCAGTACGGCGGCATGGAGCATGTGGGCGCCATCGATTATATGGCCTCCACGCTGTTTTTGGACGAAGGCGCGACGCAGGACCAAAAGATTGCGCGCTCCAACCTGATCGCCCACGAAACCGCCCACATGTGGTTCGGGGACCTCGTAACCATGCAGTGGTTCAACGACGTGTGGATGAAGGAGGTGTTCGCCAATTTCATGGCCGACAAAATCACGCAGGTGGCCGTGGCTAATTCCAACTACGACCTCAAGTTCGTCATCGACCATTACCCCGCCGCCTACGGTATCGACCGCACCAGCGGGGCCAACGCTATTCGCCAGCCGCTCAACAACTTACAAGATGCAGGCTCGCTTTACGGCAACATTATCTACCACAAAGCGCCCATCATGATGCGGCAGCTGGAACGGCTTATGGGCGCGGAAGCCTTTAAGCAAGGCTTGCAGGAATACCTAAAGAAGTACGCGCACGGCAACGCCACCTGGCCCGATCTGATCGCGATTCTGGATGCCCGCACACCCGCCGATTTGCAGGCCTGGAATCAGGTGTGGGTCAACGAGCCCGGCCGCCCCGTCTTCGATTACAGCTTAAAAACGCAAAGCGGCCACATTACCGAGCTCACCCTCACGCAAAAGGCCGAAGACGGTTCCGACCGAATCTGGCCCCAACTATTTGAGGTTACCTTGGTGTACCCCAACGGCGCTAAAGAGCTAACTGTGAACATGAACCAGCGGCAGGTAACAGTTCCTTCCGCGGCGGGCGCGCCGGCGCCTTCGTACATTTTATTCAACTCGTCGGGGTTGGGCTACGGCGTTTTCCCGGTCGAAAAGCCCATGGCCGCTGGCATGGCGGCATTGTCAAATCCGGTGGCGCGGGCTTCGGTCTACATCAACCTCTACGAAAACATGCTCAACCGCCGGGCTTTGGCTCCGGCGCAGTTGCTGGCCGTGTACCGGCAGGCGCTAACCAGCGAGACCGAAGAACTGAACCTGAAACTGCTAACCGGGCAAATCAGCGATATTTTCTGGAAGTTTTTGCCGCCGCCCGCTCGCGTAGCACTCGCTCCGAGTCTGGAGAAAGAGCTTTGGCAAACCATGCAGCAACAGGCAGCCCCCAACTCCAAGAAGCTGTTATTCAAGGCTTACCAATCCGTAGCGCTCACCGCGGCGGCTCAAAGCCAGTTGTATCGGGTGTGGGAGAAAGAGCAGGCGCCGGCCGGCGTGAAGCTAACGGAGGACGACTACACTGCCCTGGCCCTGGCCCTAGCCGTGCGCGATTATGCCGCCGATGGGCAACTCCTGACCAAGCAATTGGCCCGCATCAAAAACCCCGACCGGCGTAAGCGCATGGAGTTTCTGATGCCCGCACTCTCGGCAGACGAGAAAACCCGCGATGCGTTTTTTGCTTCGTTGCAGGATGCCCAAAACCGGGAAAAGGAAGCGTGGGTCGTGGCGGCTTTGGGCTACTTGCATCATCCGTTGCGCCTCGCGACTTCCGAAAAATACCTACCCAAAAGTTTGGCTTTGCTGGAAGAAATTCAGCTGACGGGCGATATTTTCTTTCCGTATTCGTGGCTGCAAGCCACATTTGGGGCTTACCAAAGCCCTACGGCAGCCGCTACGGTTCGCACTTTTCTGCAGCAACACCCCGACTACAATCCTAAGCTGCGTGCCAAAATACTACAGGCCACCGATGATCTTTTCCGTGCCGAAAAACTAATGTTATAGGTAATATAACTGCCAATAATAATTCAGATTACCAGATTTACATTCAGTCGATAAAACTAAAAAATATACAAGTAATAAAATTCGCAATTAAATTCTAAAGCCGAGCAAACGCCATCTGCTCGACCATTACATCCTGCAAAAATAGCCGAGTGATTCCTATTTGCTCAAAAGTCAATTCTGGCGACAAAGCCGGTTGTAGAATGTCAATTAAGCTCAACAATTCCGCCTTTGAAAGACTAATGCTTTCCTGACGCTGCAATGTATCATATAACTTTCGCAAATCAGACATAACTTGCTCATTTTCAGTCGTTTGCAAGCCATCCTTTGTATTTACTAAGAATATAGCTTTGCTTATAATCGTTGCATATACCTTTGGCACATGGAAAATATATCGTTCACTCATAACGATGCGACTTTATAGCAGCACAAACTGGGAATACGATTGATTTACAATCATTTTTATTTAATACTCCTATCCGAAAGAATTGTTATCACTATCCTGATAAAAGGCACGAAGTACACTAAAGCTCAACAAGTAAAATTAATACATAGCGCTAAATATATTCTTTCTTACTATCAGATTTCCCTACTTAATTGGTTTGTCGGGCCGTTTAAACCAAACTCCTCTATTACGTGCCACGCCCGACCATCGTGGCGAAAGAGTTGGAAGGCCTGAACCGAAAATTCCGCTTCGAAATGCCGGGCTGCAAAAAGCGTGCGTAGTTCGGGTACTTGTGTCGAAGACAAATCGCGCGTGGCCAAGGTCATGTGTGGGGTGAAAGACCGCTTTTCGCGGGGCACCTCGGGCAAATGAGTGGCGCACCATGCCTCAAGCTGCGCCTGAAAAGCCTGTATGCCAGCAGGTTGGTTTATCTGAACAAATAAAGTCCGGTCACCGAACCATGCGAAGTTGCGCAGGCCGACTGCAAATGGCGCCTGCGTAGCCGCAAACGCCGAGAGCGCAGCACGAAATTTGATTTCGAATTCTGGTGGCTGCCGCAACGGCGGTATCAGGGTGATGTGCGCGGGCAGCTTCAAAGCGTTACGGCTTCCCGTGAGGCGGTGCACTTCCTGCTTCAAGCCCCACACCTCCGACAAAACCGGCTCCGGCGGCATCACCGCGACGAGATACAAAACATTCATAGTATTCATAATGTATTATTTATCAATAAGATATATTATTACCGGCATCACCTTCAAGAATCCCACCAGTCACACAAAAGAGCCGGCTGTCATCCTGAGCTTTGCGAAGAACCTCCTCCCGGAACAACAATTTGTTCTGGCGAGATAAGGTCCTTCGCAAAGCTCAGGATGACAGCCGGTTGAAGTGAGCAGACGGCCAAACAACGACGTGATAACGTGATACTGCCCAAGCAGGTCTTACAGGCCGTATTTGCTGATTAAATAGATTAAGGAGGCCATGCTGGCGCCGCCTAGCTCCAACTCGCGCCGGTTGACTTTGTCGAAGGTATCGGCGGCAGTGTGGTGGATGTCGAAGTAGCGCTGGTCGTCGCATTCGTAGCCGATCAGGGCCTTCACTTGGCCTTTAAGCGGGCCAATGTCGGTACCGCCGTGACCGATGCTGATTTCCTCGCTGTGGTAGGGCACAAACAGCGGACTCCATTGCTGCACCTTCGCTACCACAGCCGGGTCGCCTTCCACGCCGAAACCGCGCGGTGTGAACCCGCCCCCATCCGACTCCATAGCGGCCACATGCTTTTCGCCGGCAGCTTTGGCTAGCTCGGCGTACTTGTTGCCGCCGCGGGTGCCGTTTTCTTCGTTCATAAATAGCACCGCCCGCACCGTGCGCTCGGGCCGCAGGCCCGTGGCCTTGAGCAGACGCAGCACTTCCATGCTTTGCACGCAGCCCGTGCCGTCGTCGTGGGCACCCTGGGCCAGATCCCACGAGTCGAGGTGGCCACCCACGGTGATGATCTCATCGGGGTACTTCGACCCTTTGATTTCACCAACCACGTTAAACGACTTAACCTCAGGCAGTTGCTGACAAGCCATTTCCAGCTCTACGGTCAGGCCGGGATCGGCCTTGAGCAGGTGGCTCAACTCGTCGGCGCCGTTGGTGCTGAGAGCCGCGGCAGGCACTTTCGTAACTTTTTCGTCGTAGGCCATGGTGCCCGTGTGCGGAAAATCGTCGTGGGCCAGCGAGAGCGAGCGCACCAACGCACCCACAGCGCCCTTTTTAGCCGCTTCGATGGCGCCCCGGCGGCGCTGGTCGCCGGCGTCGCCGTAGGCCCGACCCGTTTCGATGAACGTCGGGTTCATGGGGCGGTTGAAGAACACGAATTTGCCCTTCACCTTTTCGGCGGGCATAGCCTCCAACTCGGCCCAAGTATCAATTTCTACCACGCCGGCACGCAGCTTGCCGTTGGTGCCCACCGAACCACCCAACGCACACACATTCAGGTCGATGCCTTTGCCTTTGGCTGGTTTGATCTGGGCTTTTTCCTTGGCCCCGCGCACCCAGTGCGGCACCATTGCTTCCTGCAAGTACACGCGGTCGAGCCCGAGCTTTTCCATCGTCACTTTGCCCCAATCGACGGCTTGCTGAGCCTGCGGCGAACCACTCAGGCGGCCACCGATCTTACCGGTAAGCTGGCGTAGGTTCTCGTAGCTTTCGCCGTGCAACAGGGCCTGGTCGTAAATTTTGCGGATGTTGATGGAATCGGTTTTGGCGGTGGTTTGGGCGGCGGCGGGTGCAGTAGCCGAGAGCAGAGCAAAACCTAAAGCAGCCTGCCACCGAGAAAAGAAAGGGATCATATAGTAAAAACGTAAAGCGTAAAAGTTGAGGAGCTTTGCCCAGGGATTCAGCCGCCGAAGATAGAGCTATGGGACGCCGGACAAAACTTATTTCTGGCCTGCGCCATAGCGCGTGGCTTTTGCGGTGCTTGCGCCCTGCGCAGGCACTTTGACTTCGAGCAAATAATTGAATTCGGCATCGCCGATTGTCGGGACTGGGCGCGTGGCCCCGAGCGCTTCGGCTGTTTCCAGAATGGTGTTGGAATGCCCCACCACCACTACGGTTTTGCCGGCGTAGGTTTGTTTGATCTGGGTGGCCAACACCGTGAGCTGCCGCGGATTATACACTTGCGGCGTAAGCTTCAGGGCCGCGGCAAGGGGGGCCACGGTGGCACGCGTGCGGCGGGTATCAGTGGTAAAAATGGCCGCGACCGGCTTGCTTTTGAGCTTGGCGCGCAAGGCCAGCGCCCGCTGCTCACCGGCCAGCGTGAGGGGTGGATCGTTGGCGGGCTCGGTATTCTTCTCAGCGTGGCGCACGATGTAAACGGTTGTTACAGAGCCTTTTGCAAGATCAGCGCTCCCGGATTGCGAAGCGGCACATCCGGCAAAGAACAGGAAAAGGCAAATGATTGATAACCAACGAAGTGCAGTACGCATACAACGAGCGAAAAGGAGGTCTAACGATTCAGGGGGGCGGCCAAAGACAAGCCCGATGCTCGGAAGCTGCTTTATTTCAGGCTAAGAATCTGCTTTAACTCGGCGTCGCTGACCGTGAGCAGGCCGACTTTGGGCAGCCGCTCAGTGAGAGTGCGCCAGTTAGGCTCTTCCTTAAAAATCGGGCGGAGCAGCGCCAGCGCAGAAGGCACTTGCTGCTTGTTGGCCAGCGTGATGGCGTGCCAGTATTTCATTTCCAGGTTGTTAGGAAACATTTTCTCGGCGGCCTGATATTCCTGAATGGCCTTGGGCATGTCGTTTTTTTCCACGGCCAAATCGCCGGCGTTCATGTGCTCGTAGGCGCGGTGCAGCTTCAGCAGGCGGCGCAGCTCGGTGAGCGGGGCCGCATTGTCGTCCACGCGCAAATCGACAAGGCGGTCGGCCCAGGGGCCTTCGGTGGCCTTGCCGCGAACTACCAAGACTGCCGCCGATTGCCGGCCCCGGATGTCGCCGCCGGCCGTCTGGGCTGCGTCAAGCGCGGCCAGCACACGCTCAGCCAGGGGCAAACTGGCGTTTTGCTCGTAAGCTTTGGCCATAGCAGGCCATACTTTGTCGTTGAGCATCATGTTGGCCTGCACCGAAAACTCCTTGCCGGCGATGTGCCCGGCCATGTCGACGCATTTTTTGCCGGTGTGCACGGCCACACGGCCCTGGTTGTCCAGAATGGCGACCTGGCGCACATCACGGCCTTCGTCGTTGGCAAGTAACTCATCCAGTGCTTGTTGAGCCGATTTACCGCTTTTCAACAACGCCAACCCGCGCAACCCAAACGACTTGTTGGTAAACGACTGCGTAGCCACGACGCCTACGCCCGCCTCGCCCCACGAAACCGACGTTCCGACCGAAAACCAATGGCTTTGCACGGCCACGGCCATGTCGCCGGTGGCGGGGTCGCGGGCCACGATGGAGAAGGTATGCGCCAGCGGATCGGTGGTCGAATACACTTGAGCCGCAGCAACTTGGGCCAACCCGAGCAGCAATATCGCCAAGGCGACCAGAGAGCGTTTTAGAAACATAAAGCAGATAGTTGTTAAGGGAAAGGCGCGTCAAGATAAATCCAAAATGGTGAGCAACTTACCGCCGGGCCAATTTCCCGATTCAGCCCTACCTTTCCGGCTGCCACTTGTCTTCCTTCGCGTGACTTCATCTGCCTCGCCCTCCCCTGCTATCATTCGCGTTCGTGGCCTCAGCAAGCGCTACGGCAACCATACGGTGGTCAACGACGTGGGATTTACCCTAGCGGCCGGCGAAACGCTGGTGCTGCTCGGCCCCAGCGGCTGCGGCAAAACGACGCTGCTCAAGATGCTCAACCGCCTCATCGAGCCGGATGCGGGCACCGTGGAAGTAAACGGCAGCGACATCCGGACGCAGAAACCGGAGCTGCTGCGGCGTGGCATTGGCTATGTTATTCAGCAGGTTGGCTTGCTGCCGCACTACACCGTGGCCGAAAATGTGGCCGTGGTCCCGACGCTGCTCGGCCACAACCCCGCCGACATCTCGACGCGCACCACGGCCTTGCTCACGCGCCTGCACCTGCCCGCCGAACGCTACGCCGGCCAATACCCCAGCCAGCTTTCGGGCGGGCAGCAGCAGCGCGTGGGCCTGGCGCGGGCGTTGGCCGCCGACCCGCCGATTATTCTCATGGACGAGCCCTTCGGCGCCCTTGACCCTATCACGCGTGCCGCCATCCGCCGCGATTTTCGCGAATTGGAAGAGCTACGCAGCAAAACCATCGTGCTCGTGACCCACGACGTGGCCGAAGCCTTCGAGCTAGCCGACCGCATTGCCCTGCTCGACGGTGGCGTGGTGCAACAGCTAGGCACGCCGCGGGAGCTGCTGTTTCGGCCCGCGAATGACTTTGTGCGGCGCTTCTTCGAGGCCGAACGCCTGAGCCTACAAATGCAGGTTTTGCAACTATCTGACTTACTGACTTTTATAAAATCAACAAATCATCAGCAATCTCCGGCCTCGGCTCTACCGAGTCTCCCAGCGTCAGCTACGGTACGCGAGGCACTGGAGGCCCTGACGCGGCCCTCAGAGGCACCTGATCCTCAGCTTCTTATTACGCAGGATGCCGCAAGCGCTCAGTCTGTAACGCTCTCGCGGCTCATGCTGGCTTTTGGCGAAGCAGTGCAGTCGATGAAGACTGCCCGCGTGGAGGAATGATTGGCCTTTGGAATTTCGTGGGAACTGTAGCTTTCTGATTGTAGCTTGAATCGCTTATATAGAATAATATTGACAACACTAAAAAACATTAGGAATGGGCTTTATTGAATACATATTCTATTGCAATTATATCCTTTTCGACAAGTTAAGGAAAAACGATTTTCCTGAAATCAAGTCAATTGCTGTAATGGCATCTAGTTCTTGTTGCTTGATTATTACTCTACTATTTTCATTTGGATTGTTTTACAAAACGATCCCAAATATAGGAGTAAGCTTTATTTTATTACTCATTTTATATATATTTTTATATATTTATTTTATAAGAAACAATAGATACAAACTAATAGTAAAACATTATGAAAAAAGAGCAAACTCAGCAACATTAGATATGTTTTTTTCAATCACAATAACTATGATAAATTATTTTTCAATCGTTATATATGCCTATTTCAGATAAAGTTAGACACATTCCTTCATTAGCACGCGGAGAGTTAAGAATACAATACCTTTTATACTCTTAAACAGAATGCGACTAAAAATAACAAAAACAAATTTCACAAATGCGTTTGATTGGCTCTTTACACTGGCTGACGAAAGCGGTAACGTCTTTTATATAATGGAGCATTTATTTTATAAAAAACATAATTTAATTAATCCTATAACTAGAAAAGAATTAGATACTTATGACAAAGGTCAATGGATAACAGCTTTTATTAAAGAAATAGATGGAGTCAAGACTGTAATTAGAATAGCTTAACCACTCCCTTGCTGGCACGCTTGCAAAGTAGTACTGATATATCCCAGCCCACTGCCACGACAGCAGGTGCTGTGGCAATAGTCATAACTCACCGCATTTCCATTTTAGCAGCTTAATTTTCACCGAGGTAACCAACTTGGCCGTACCCAGATTCAACCCCAAAAAGCCGCGTGCAAACCCTCACTGAACTCTTTGCCTTCTGGCACGCGCAGGCCGACAAGCTAGCGCAACAAACCGTGCAGCACATTGGCCTCACGGCGGCTTCGCTGCTGCTGGGCGTGCTGGTGGGCGTGCCGCTGGGGCTGTTTCTGACCCGGAAGCCGCGCTGGGCCCCGGCGGTGCTGGGCCTGACGGGCGTGTTGCAGACTATCCCGAGCATTGCGCTGCTGGGCTTCCTGATTCCGGCGATGGGCATCGGGCCGAAGCCGGCCATTTTCGCGCTGTTCCTGTATTCGCTGCTCCCGATTGTGCGCAACACGCTGACGGGCGTGCAGGGCGTGAGTCCGGCCGTAGTGGAAGCGGCTCGGGGTCTGGGGCTTACGAACTGGCAGATTCTGAGGCGCGTGGAGTTGCCGCTGGCGCTGCCGGTGCTGTTTGCGGGCATTCGCACCGCTACAGTTATCAACGTGGGCGTGGCAACCTTGGCGGCCTACATCGCGGCGGGCGGGTTGGGCGAGTTCATTTTTGGCGGCATCGCCCTGAACAACCCCGCCATGATTCTGGCTGGTGCGATTCCGGCTGCGGCGCTGGCCTTGGTTTTCGATGCGGCGCTGGCAGGCTTGCAGCACCTTTCGGTGCGACGGCTGGTGCGCGTGGGCGCGGTGCTGCTGGTGGCGTTGCCGGTGCTGGCGGGCCTGTATTTGTTGCCGCGCGCAACTAGCAAGCTGTTGGCGGGGTTTAGCCCGGAATTTGTGGGCCGCGCCGACGGGTTGCCGGGCCTGCGTCAGACGTACGGTTTAAAACCTACGAACGTAATCCTGGCCCCGGCCCTCGTGTACGAAGCCGCTCGCCACCGCGACGTCGACCTGATCGACGGCTACTCCACCGACGGCCGCATCAAGGCCTATCACCTGCGCGTGCTCCGCGACGACCGCCGGGCGTTTCCGCCGTATTTCGCTGCCCCTGTAGTGCGCCCGCAGGTGCTGGCCGACCATCCCGAACTGCGTGCGGTGCTGGAAATGCTGGCCGGCCAAATCAACGATTCGGTGATGACGGATCTGAATTACCAGGTTGACTACCTGCACCACGAGCCGCGTGCCGTGGCGCTGGCGTTTTTGCGGCAGCGGGGCTTGTGGCGCGCGCCGCAGCCAATAAGCGGACCTGCTATCGTATTGGGCTCCAAGATCTTTGCCGAGCAATACATTCTGGCCGAGATGTACGCGGCCCTTATTCGCGGCTACACCTCGCTCGATGTAAAAACCAAAACCGGCCTGGGCGGCACCAACATTTGCTTCGAAGCGCTGCGCACCGGCGCCATCGACCTCTATCCCGAATACACGGGCACGGGGCTGCTGGTGCTGCTTCAGCCCTCGCCCGCAACGCTCGACTCGCTGGGTGGCGATCCGCAGGCTGTGTATCGCTATGTGCAGCAACGCTTTCGGCAACGTTTTGATTTAGAATGGCTTACGCCGTTGGGTTTTAACAACACCTACGCGTTATTGATGCGCCAGCAGCAGGCGACGCAATTGGGCATCGGCTCAATTTCGGAGTTGGGCGCGTATTTGAAGCAATAGGGCCACTGCGCAAGCTTGGTAGTCAGTTGCCCCACAGCGAGCTATGCAAGCTGCTGGAAATGAACACTAAGCCTGTGCTAGGGATTGCCTTCATCCCCTCTTCACAGCTGCTATGCGTATGTTGTGGTGAAAACCCGTATCAATCCCCTCGCTTTGCTATGCACGTCCTGATTGTTGAAGACGAAAAAAGCCTGCACCAAGAGGTGCGGCAGTTCCTGACGCAAGCGCAATACCTCTGCGACTCGGCCTATACCCACGCTGAGGCTTCGGAAAAGATTTTTGTGAACAGCTATGATTTCGTGTTGCTCGACTTGGGCCTGCCCGACGGCGATGGCTTAAGTCTGCTGCGGGAAGCCCGCGAAAACGAAAACCAGGACGCCTCTTTCATCATCCTTACCGCCCGCGGTGCCCTCGACGACCGCATCAAAGGCCTCGACCTAGGCGCCGACGACTATCTTCCTAAGCCCTTCTCCCTCTTGGAGTTACTGAGCCGGATGCAGGCCATCACGCGCCGCAAATTCGGACTGAAGCGGCAGGAAATGACGTTTGGCCAGGGCTTCCACTTGGATGTCACGGGCCGCACCCTGCGCCACGAAGGCAACGAAGTCGTGCTCACGAAAAAGGAGTTTGACCTGCTGCACTACTTGCTGTTGCACAAAAACCGCGTGCTCACGCGCCTTCAGCTTGGCGAACACCTCTGGGGAAACGTGCTCGAAGACGACTCGGACTCCAATTACATTGACGTACACATCAAAAATATCCGCAAAAAACTCAGCCAATACGCGCCCACCGACTTCCTGGAAACCGTGCGCGGCATCGGTTACCGGGTAGTGCAGCCGGAGAATCAAAGCTGAAAAGCAAACCGCGCGGAAATTAGAATTCCCCTCCTTTTTTCAAAGAGGGGTGCCCGCAGGGCGTGGTGGTAACGGCGTTGTTTGGTTGTTTAGCTGCTTCCCAACGAAAGTGGTCATGCAGAGCGAGAGCGAAGCATCTCTCCCGCTTCGTTGAGTTACTAATTAGCAGAGGTGCTACGCTGCGCATGACCTCCTACGGTTTATTACTCATACTAAATAACATCAGCAACGAGCCAACCACCCCAGCGGCAGCTGCGCTGCCGCGTCCCCTCCTCGGCTGAGGAGGGGAGTTTCTTTTATATAACCATTTAGTAACCAACACATTGCGTCTCGAAGCAAAACAGGCTCTTTTCAATGCGCTTTCGAAGCTGCTGCTGGTGCTGACGGGCGCGTTGGTGATTCCGCCGGTGGTGAGCCGGGTGGCGGTGGGGCACACCGACCAGCGTCTGTACGAGAAGCAGGCCGAGGTGCTCAACCTCATCAAGCGCGACGGCATCACGGCGTTTGTGCGCGAAGAGCAAGACGAAACATACGCCGATTACAACCTGCTCAAGCAGGAATACATCACCCTTTCGCCGCTGCCCACGGCCAAAGCGCCCGACAAGGCTGTCCACATCTTCAACGAGCCGCGTCAGGTGGGCAACGAGATCGAAGATTTCCGGATTTTGAGTTCCGAGTTTCGGGCCAAAGGCCGCCCCTACCGCCTGGAAATCGGGAGCAGCCTGGCCACGGTGGAGCTGCTCACGGCCACGCTCCGGCACATGGCGTTGTGGGTGCTCATTGTGGGGGCGCTGCTGACGGTGATCACCGACGCGGCTTTTTCGCACTACCTCCTAAGCCCGTTGCGGCGCCTGATTTCGCAAAAGCTTCAGGGCGTGCACCATCCGTCGGCCTTTCCGTTCGAGTCCATTCCGACCACCACCACCGACTTCCGGCGCCTCGACGACAGCCTTAACGAGATGATGCGCACGATTCAGTCGGCGTTTGAAAAGGAGCGCGAATTCATGTCCAACGTGTCGCACGAGCTGCTCACGCCGGTGAGCATCCTGCAATCGCGGTTTGAGAACATGCTGCAAGACCCTGAGCTGGGCCACGCGCACTCGCTCAAAATCGTGGATTCGCAGAAGACGCTTTACCGCCTGCGCAACACAGTCAAAACCCTGCTGCTCATCGCCAACATCGAAAACGAACAATATCTGCGCGACGAGTCGGTATCGTTGGCGGCGGTGCTGGCCGACGTCACCAACGAGCTGGAAGACCGTCTGGCCCAGCGCGAACTCAAGCTGCTGGTCGACCTGAAACCCGATTACGTGCTGACGGCAGCCAACCGCACGCTGCTGTTTACGTTGCTCTTCAACCTAATCAGCAACGCCATCAAATACAACCATTGGGGCGGCAGCATTACCATTCAGGGCGCCATGCAGGCCAAGGGCTACTTGCTCAGCGTCACGGACAGCGGGCCAGGCATTGCGCCCGAGCATCTGCCGCACCTCTTCGACCGGTTTCGGCGGTTCAATTCGGGGGCGGCTTCGCCGGAAGGTTATGGTCTGGGCCTGCCCATCGCCAAGACCATTGCGGAGTTTCACAAAGCTGTGCTGAGCGTGGAATCGGTGCTGGGCAAAGGCACTACGTTTAAGCTTTTATTTACCTGACTGACAAGCCGTAACCTCACTTATTCTTCATAATGGAGGAGCTATCTTGAGGCTATATTTCCTTTCCTTCCATCCTATTTTCCCACCCCATGAAAAAGTCCATCGTTCTGCTCGCCGCCCTCACTTTGTCGCTGGCTGGCTTCGCTCAAACCACGCAGTCCAAAACTGCTTCTACTTCGACTTCTTCCTCGGCAAATGGCACCCAGAAAACGGCCACCCAGACCAAGGAAATGAAAACGCCCAGCGGCCAGACCAAGTCGTCGTCGATGACCAAAACTTCGACCAAGCCCGTGATGAAGCATGCCGGCACGGCGCACGCACACAAGAAGGTAACCGCCGTCAAGACCACTACGAAGCAGGGCATGTAACCCTCGCTTTTGCGTTGCCAACTATACAAAAGCCCTGATGCATAATCAGGGCTTTTGCAGTTACACAATTATCTGATTATCAATATATTATAAAATAATATCCTTTTCATTTATCCCCGATATTTCACATCGCCTTCATCTTCCGAAGGCTAGCTTAGAGGCGCAATCTGCTTTATGCTTTTCATGAGAAAACTCCCCCTCCTGCTTGGGGTGCTGGCACTCGGAATTTTCCTGGTGCTCGCGGCGCTCCTGTACCCGCGAACCCACCCGCCCACGGTCAAGGCATTCGTGCCCGTGGTCCGCAAATCGGCCCGGACCGCAGGAGAGCCCAAACGTGTGTTGGCTGTTCATACTTCCCCCACCCGCAAAGCCTCCACCAAATCCACTCGTGCCCGATAGAAGTCCTAACGCAAAAAGCCCCGGCAATACTGCCGGGGCTTTTTTGTGCTCGTCGAACTACGCAGGAGGTTATTTTTTCGGAGTCTTTTCGCGGCCCGGATTTGCCGGCGACGCGCTCCCGATGCGGGGAGCATGGGCATCCGCCACGCGGGTTTCGTAGCCGCCGCCCAAGCTCAGATCCCAGTTTTCGTTCATCTGGGCCATGCCGTGCAACGCCGTGAGATCAAACTGGCAAGGCACCACCGAAATGTAGTTGTTGGCCAGCGCCCACTCGTCGGTGTCGTTGCCTTGGTCTTCGTTTACGAAATTTCCGATAAGCCAGTAGTACGGGCGCTTGTGTGGATCGTGGCGTAAGTCAAACTTTTCCTGCCACTTGGCGCGCGCCTGCCGGCACAAGCGAGCGCCTGCAATGGGTTGGTCAGATATCTTGGGAATGTTAATATTCAGAGCCGTACCAAATGGAACGCCGTGCTCCAAGGCCTGACGTGTGAGGTGCTCAATCCACTTTTCGGTGTGCGAAAAATCGATGAGGTGGCCGTAGTCGCAGAGCGAAAACCCGATGGCCGGCAGCCCCTCAATGGCCGCTTCGATGGCCGCCGACATGGTACCCGAATACAGCACGTTCACCGACGAGTTGGAGCCGTGGTTGATGCCAGACACCACCAGATCGGGACGCCGGTCGCGGAGCACCACGTTTTTGGCCAGTTTCACGCAGTCGGCGGGTGTGCCGCTGCACTCGTAGGCCTCAATGCCTTCGAAGATGGTGCTGGGGTCGAGGCGCAAAGGCTCGCCAATGGTAATGGCGTGGCCCATACCCGATTGCGGCGAATTGGGCGCCACCACCACCACTTCCCCAATGCGCTTCATCACGCGCACCAGCGTGGCAATACCGGGGGCCGTGATGCCGTCGTCGTTGGAAATCAGAATCAGCGGTTTGCGAGTTTTAGCAGTCACGGGCAGCTTGTTTTGAGGTGAAAAGGCACGGCAAAGGTACGCAAGCCCGCGGCAACGGTTGAGCAGCGTAAATGGCTTTCTGAACGGTGTAGGCGTGGCTTGCGTATGAAAGCGCCTATGCAGTGTCTATCACCTACTTACCGCGCCACAGCCTGGGCGGCACTTCTTACGTGTGGCCTCGCGGCCTGCGACTCGCCCACCGGCCGTACGCCGGCTTCTTCGGGCAGTGCCGGAACGCCTTTCGAGGCGAGCAATACGGCTACCGATCCGGCAGCCGCCGCGCAACGCTTGGCAGCCAACGCCAACGTGCCCGATTCACTGCACCTGATTAGTCCGGGGCGGGTAGGCCGCTTACGCCTCAACCAAACCGAAAAAGGCCTGTTGGCTCTCGTGCCGGCCGGTCAGCTGACCAAGACCAGCTATCAGTACCAAGGCGCTACCTACCCGGCCTACGAAATGCGCGACGCTCAGGAGCCGAACGCTCCGCCAACCACCCTGGAAATGGATGGCTCCGAAAAAGAAGGCTACCGGCTACGGCGCATCCGCATTCGTGACCCCCAGTACCGCACAGCGGAGGGCATTGGGGTAGGCTCGCCCTTCGGAGCAGCCCGGCAAACGTACGGCCTCACCCGGGTTCGTTTCAACGAGCAGGATTATGTAGCTATTTCAGGCACCATGCGTATCGGCTGGATTCTGGACGAGAAATCATTACCTGCCAAGCACTCCCGCGATATGAGCTCCGCAGATATTCCGCCCGCTACCCGCATTACGGGCGTAATCGTCGTCCGATGATTGATAGGTTTTGCAGCATTTGTGTACTTTGGCAATTACAATAACCTAAGAATACTTCAATATCCATTTACCCATAGCCGCTGCTTTACTTCTTTCCCCGCTTTTGCCTATGATACTGTTCGAAAACCGGTACCGCACTCACGATCTGGGTTTGTTGCTGTTGCGTGTAGGAATTGGCATCATGTTTACCATTCACGGCTACCCGAAACTGATCGGAGGGCCCACGATGTGGGCCCAAATTGGCACGTCGATGAAGCTGATTGGGTTGGATTTTGCCCCGGCCATGTGGGGTTTCTTGGCCGCCGTGGCAGAAGCCGTAGGCGGGCAATTGCTCGCACTGGGCCTGTTTTTTCGCATTGCCTGCGCCTTTCTGCTCGGCACCATGATTATGGCTACCATTACACACCTGAGCAAGGGCGACGATTTCAACACCTATTCCCACGCCCTGGAAGCGGCCTTTTTGTTCTTGGGTCTCCTGTTGGCAGGTCCCGGCAAATACAGCCTCGACCAAATGCTGTTCCCAGGTCCGCGCCGCTTGTATTAGTCTGGTAATCAAGAACTTACTCAAAAGGGTAACTCTGAACTATTCGTCCGTTGTGGCGAAGCATAATTCGCTGATTAGCTGGCAGTTGCGCTTACTTAGGCAAACAGCCTAACATCTTGTGCCAACTTGCCGGTCGAACTTTGTGTGGTGGGGCGCTTACCTTTAGCCCACTATGTTCGCGTTTCTGCTCTCTTCGCTCCTCTTTGCTGCACCGGCTACCGACTGGCGCACGCCTTTCGAAAAAGGCGACGGCAACACCACCGCTACCTACGCCGAGTGCATTGCCTATTACCAACGACTCGATGCCGCTTACCCCGAAATCACGATGCGGGAAGTGGGGCCGACCGACATTGGGCAACATCTGCACGAAGTTGTGATCTCGCTCGGTGGCGACGCTGACCCCGTTTCGGTGCGCCGCAAAAACCGACGCATCCTACTGATTCAGAATGGTATACACCCCGGCGAGCCGGAAGGCATTGATGCGTCGATGATGCTGGCGCGCGACTACGTGCAGAAGAAGGAGTTGCGCCGCCAACTCGAAGACGTAACGCTGGTCATCATTCCGGCCTACAACATCGACGGCATGCTGAATCGCTCCGCAACGAGCCGAGCCAACCAAAACGGGCCGCGCGAGTACGGTTTCCGCGGCAACGCCCGCAACCTCGACCTAAACCGCGACTACATCAAGCAGGATTCGCGCAATGCCCGCTCCTTCGCCCAGCTTTTCCAGCGCTGGCAGCCCGATGTATTCGTGGATACGCACACTTCCGATGGTGCTGATTATCAGTACACCATGACGCTTATCGACACGCAGAAGGATAAGCTGCATCCGGCCTTAAGCCAGTATATGCAGCAGCACCTGCTCCCGACGCTGTACGCGGGCATGGAGAAAAAGAAGTGGCCGCTGACGCCCTACGTCGATTTTGAAGGCCGCACGCCGGAAAGCGGGCTTCACGGCTTTCTGGAAACGCCGCGCTACTCGACGGGCTATACCACGTTGTTCAATACGATTGGGTTCATGACCGAAACGCATATGTGGAAAGCATTTGCGCCGCGCGTACACACCACCTACGCTTTTCTGGATTTGCTCGTCCACACCGTTCACCGCGACGCCGCCCAGATTGCGCAGGCGCATATCACTGCTAATCAACAAGTTCTGACCCAAACCGAATTCCCATTGAGTTGGCAACTCGATACAACAGCCATCGATAAGGTCAATTTTCGGGGGTACGAAGGGCGCACCAAAACCAGCGAAGTCAGTGGCTTGCCGCGCCTGTATTACGATCGCAAGGCGCCGTTTACGCGGCCAGTAAAGTTTTTTAACACCTATCGCCCGACGGCTACGGCGCAGCGGCCGGTGGCTTACCTCATCCCACAGGCGTGGGCCGACGTGCTGGATCGCTTGCGCTGGTCGAATGTGCAGCTCCAACGCCTTACCCGCGACATTGTACTAACGGCCGAGGTCTACTACATCGACGATTACAAAACCGGGGCGCGCCCCTACGAAGGCCATTACCTGCACAGCCAAGTAAAGCTGCGGACAGAACAGCAGCAACTTACTTTCCGGAAAGGCGATTTTGTGGCGTGGCTCAACCAGCCCGCGGCCCGTTACCTCATCGAAACGCTGGAGCCCCAAGCCACCGACTCGTTCTTTGTCTGGGGATTTTTCGACAGCATTTTGCAGCAGAAAGAATACTTCTCCGACTACGTTTTTGAAGATTTGGCTGCCGACTTGCTGCGCCGCGACCCGCAGCTTCGGCAGCAGCTCGAAGCCCGCCGCCAAGCCGATCCCGCCTTCGCCAAAAGCGCCCAGGCCCAACTCGATTTTGTGTACCGCCACTCTCCCTACTATGAAAAGTCACATTTGCGGTACCCAGTAGTGCGCTGGCAAAATGGCGTTCTACCAGCTTCACCAGAGAATTAATTATTAATACTTAATATATTGTTAATCAAGTTATTATAAGCCCAATTAGTAAATCATCAATTTCTCCAAGAAGTTATCAAGCATAATTTCAAAACTCACTGAGTTGCAATTTTCCACTCTCACTCAATAAATGGCTGCTGTTCTCGAACTCGAAAATCTGACGAAGCACTACGGGCCTACAACGGCGTTGCGGGGCCTCAATCTGCAAGTCGAAGCCGGCAGCGTGTACGGGTTGCTGGGGCCCAACGGCAGCGGCAAGACCACTACGTTGGGCATTGCGCTGGGCGTGTTGCGGGCTTCGGCGGGCACGGTGCGTTGGTTTGGGCAAGCGCCCACGCCCGCCAGCCGGGGCCGGATTGGGGCCTTGCTCGAAACGCCTAATTTCTTTCCTTACCTCTCGGCCCGGCAAAATCTATTGCTCGCCGCTGAGGTAAAAGGGGCCGATGCGAAAAGCGTTGACGAAGCTCTGGAAGCCGTGGATCTTGCTCAGCGTCAGCGCGATGCCTTTTCGGGTTTTTCGCTGGGCATGAAACAACGCTTGGCGCTGGCGTCCACGCTGCTGGGCAACCCGGAAGTACTCGTGCTCGATGAGCCCACCAACGGCCTCGACCCACAAGGCATTGCCGAAGTCCGGAGGCTGGTGCAGCGACTCGCGCAGCAAGGCAAAACCATCCTGTTGGCTAGCCATTTGCTCGACGAAATCGAGAAGGTGTGCACGCACGTAGCGGTGCTCCAACGCGGCGAATTACGCGCTGCCGGCCCCGTAAGCAGCATTCTCAACGCCACCGACCGGGTGTTGCTGCGGCCGTCCTCCCCCGCAGCCCTCCCCGAATTGCAGCAGGCGCTCAGCCACATTCCGTGGGTGTCGGACATCAAGCCTGCCCCCGACGGCAGCGTGAGCGTGGTGTTGGCGGCCGGCCTTAGTCCCGCCGAGCTGAACCGGGCTTTGTTTGCCCATAACGTAGCCGTCGCCGGTTTAGAGATGCGCCACCGCAGCCTAGAAGCGCAATTCCTGGAGCTTACAGGCAAATAACACCCTTAACACAACTTATTAACAATCAATCATTTATGAATATGATTGATTGTGCTCAAATTTTACTTTTCCGAAATGCTTCGCGCTGAATTACGCAAACTCCTTCCCTACCGCACTGCCTGGGTTATTTTGGTGCTATACGCGGTGTTGCTGGCCATTTTTGTTTCGGTGGGCGGAAACGTCGTGATCAACGGGCAGCGCGTGGGCCAGACGCTGTATGCGTTTCCAGCGGTATGGAGCAAGCTGTCGTACGCGGCCAGCTATTTTAACATGCTGCTGAGCATCTTGCTCATCATTCTGATTACCGACGAATTTCAGTTCCGCACTTTCCGGCAGCAGGTCATTAACGGCGCGTCGCAGCTGGACTTGATTCAGGGAAAAATGGCCGTATCGGCGCTGCTAACGCTGTTCGGAACGACGGCTGTGCTCATCATTGGATTTTACTTCGGTCTGACGCGGGCGCCGGAAACGGCCGCCTCCGCTACTACCAACCTGAGCGCCGTGGCTTTGTACGCCGTGCAGGCGCTGGGGTATTTGGCGCTGGCGGCGCTGCTGGCCTTCCTGATCCGCCGGAGCGGAGCGGCCATTCTGCTGTTTTTGCTGTATTCCTGGGTAGTCGAACCGCTCATCCGGTTCTCGCTGCCCGACGAGCTGGACCGCTTTTTCCCGATGAAGATTCTGGCCAGTCTCACGCCTACGCCGGGCCAGGAAATGCTCGACACCGTAACCGGCCCCAACGGCTCGTTTACGGCTACGGAGGCCTTACCCTTCGCAATCGGCTACATCGGACTTTTCTGGCTGCTCAGCTACGCTTTGCTACGCAACCGCGACTTATAACAACTTACTAGACAGCAGTTTATCTTGACTAACGCGTTGCACCGCTATTGAGGCTTAGCCAGCGAATTGGCATAATTGACCAGGAAAGCCAGCTCGCGGGCGTTGGTGTAGCTAAGCTTGTTTTCCTTGGCGTACTGGTCAATCTGGCGGGCTTGCTTGGGGAAAGCGGCCAGCAAGTCCTTCTTCGGATTGCGTAGCGGCAACACATTTCCCTGCGGGGTCCCGAGGTAGAAATTGTCCTTTATTTCGGTGTAATACCCCGTCGAACGCGGCATTCCGTATGGGTAAGCACCACCGTAGCCGTACCCATAGCCGTATGGGCTGCCGTAGGAAACCGGACGCTGTACTAGGGCCTCGCGCCGCAGCAAAATCGTAGGCCCGTTGCTGAGCTGCTCGAAGAAAGCCGGCGATTTGAAGTCGCTGTAATCGTTGTCGTGGTTCCAGCGATACGTGCGAAACACACGTACCAAGCTGGTATCGGGCTGCTCGCGGTGGCGGGGCGGCGGCATGTTGTAGAAAGCCGGGTTGCCGTAGTAATACCCGCGCCGGGCGTCGTAAAAGTCGTCGTAGTAATACGAATCGCGGCGCCGGTCGAGGCGCTCCCCTTTCACGGCAAAGCTCTGGATGGCCACCGCCGACAAGGTACTGACCGTGTTGTTGGGCATCGTCACGAGCACTACATCTTCCGTGCGATGCAGCGAAATGGGGCCTTCGATGGTATCACCCGTAGCAAGCAGCACGGTGCCGCCGGCAAAGTTCTGCACATAGCTGCCAGCCGAGCGCTGTGCCTCAGTCGTGGCTGGGCCAACGAGGCTCAACAACAGCACCGCAAAGCCAATGGATAGGGCGGAACGCAGATTTTTCATAGCTAAGGAAAGATAATCCAAATACGCGTACCGCCCGCATCCGTTCCTAGGATTCTTTTTCGGCCGTATTGGAGGCCGCTATCACGGGCCGCATCTTGCTCAGAATGGTGTGGCCGAGCTTGTCGCGCTTGGTGGTGAGGTACGTCTCGTTGTGTTCGTTGGGCTCAATCTCAATAGGCACAGTATCAACTACTTCCAAGCCATAGCCCAGCAGGCCGGTCCGCTTGCGTGGGTTGTTGGTGAGCAGTCGCATTTTGGTGATGCCCAAATCACGCAGAATTTGCGCGCCCACGCCGTAGTCGCGCTCGTCCATACCGAAGCCCAATTCCAGGTTGGCTTCCACAGTATCGCGGCCTTGCTCCTGTAACTTGTAGGCTCTCAGCTTATTAAGCAGACCGATGCCACGGCCTTCCTGGTTCATGTACACAATCACGCCTTTGCCTTCGCGCTCTACCTGCAACATGGCGCGGTGCAATTGCGGGCCGCAGTCGCAGCGGCAAGAGCCGAAGATGTCGCCCGTGACGCAGCTGGAGTGTACGCGCACCAAGATGGGCTCTCCGGTCGAAACATCACCCTTTACCAAAGCTAAATGCTGGGCATTGTTGGAGCGTTGGGTAAACGCAACCAACTCAAAATCACCAAATTCAGTTGGGAGCTGCACCGAAATCTCGCGCGTGATGAGGCTCTCCTGCTTCAAGCGATACTTGATCAGATCCTGTACCGAAATCAGCTTGAGATCCCAGCGCTTGGCTACTATTTCCAGGTCGGGAAGACGGGCCATTTCGCCGTCTTCTTTCAGGATTTCGACCAGCACGCCAGCCGGCTCAAAACCTGCCAGCCGGGCCAAATCTACGGCGGCTTCGGTGTGTCCGGCGCGGCGCAATACACCCTCCTTACGGGCCTTCAGCGGGAAAATATGGCCGGGACGGCCCAACTCTTCCGGCTTGGTAGTTGGGTCGATGAGGGCCAGAATGGTTTTGCTGCGATCAGAAGCCGAGATGCCGGTGGTAACGCCGTTTTTCAGCAGGTCGACCGAAACCGTGAAGGGCGTCGCGTGCAGGGCCGTGTTGCGGCCTACCATCAGCTCCAACCCCAGTTCTTCGCAACGATCTTCGACGAGCGGAGCGCACACCAGACCGCGGCCGTGGGTGGCCATGAAATTGACGATTTCGGGAGTTGCGCAACGGGCTGCGCAGATGAAATCGCCTTCGTTTTCGCGGTCTTCGTCGTCGACGACGATCACAACTTTGCCGGCCCGAATATCGGCAATAGCGTCTTCTATGGAATCAAGCATGGAATTTTGAGCAAATATTATGTACAACCGCGTACGAAGGTGCGAAGTTACGCGGTTCCGATTTCTCGCGGGAGTTTTGCTGATTTGCCCATCCTGGGCTGGCTTTCGCGGGAAATGTCTGCCGCCGTTATTTTCGAAACAGCGCGTCGAGCCGGGAAGTGGCCGCGTCCCAATTGTAGTGCTCGCTCACGAAGGCCAGCCCGCGGCGCGCAAGCGCGTCGGCGTGGGCCGATTTGCTCAGCAGCTCGCTGATGCTGGCGGCCAGCTCCGCCGCCGACTGCGCCACGAGCAAATGCTCACCGGGCGTACCCCGCAACGCGTTGTTGGCCAAGGGAGTAGTCACGCACGGCAGGCGCATGGCCATCGCTTCCAACAATTTGTTTTGCAGGCCCGTTCCGGTACGCATCGGGGCTACAAATACCCGCGCTGTGGCGTACGCTTCGCGGATATCAGCCAACCAGCCGCTTATGGTAACGCATTCAGAAGCAAGGGCTTGCACGCGGGCCGCGGGCGTAGTGCCGGCAATGAGCAGCCGCGCCCGCGGGTGAGCACGGCGAACCAGCGGCAGAATTTCCTCCGCCAGAAAAACGGCTGCATCCACGTTGGGATGGTAGCTCATGTTGCCACAGAACAGCAGCTCGTACTCCTTCCGAACCTGCACGGGCCGGAAAAAGCGGGTGTCTATACCATTGAGTACCACATGGATATCCTCCCGGCGCGGGTGGTCGATGAGTTCGCGGTCTTGCGTGGAAATGATGGTATGGTGTCGAAACCACTCGAAAGCCGCGGCTTCGTAAGCGCGCAGGCGGGCAGCTTCCAGCGCAAAGACGGGCCGTTGCCAAGCCGGTGCTTTTTCAGCCCGCCGCTCCATTCCCTTCGAAAACACATCCATGTAATCGAGGGTCATGGGCACCTGGCCGGCTATCGGGCGCAGGTATTCGGCCATTCTAATGAGCTGGCAGTAAATATGTTCGGGCTGAAACTGGCGGCGCACCTCGTCCAGCTTGTCTTGCGCCGCTTTGTCGTAGAAATACCCCACCTGAAATGGCCGCCCCGTAGCCAAGGCCCGCGCCATGTTGCGGGCAATGCCTGGCCGCCGGAGCCGATGCACATGCAAGCCGCCCGCACAGAGCGGCTCTACGGCCTCGTAGGCGCTCTGCGGAACATCTTCGTCGGTGAGGGCAAACAGGCAGATTTCGTGGTGCCGGGCCAGGTATCGCAGCTGATGAAACGCACGTAGCTTGTCGCCTTTGTCGAGGGGATACGGAAACCGAGACAACAGTACGAGCAGCTTCATAGGGCAAACTTACGCGCTTTCGGGGCGGGCGCGCACAATCTGATACAGGGTCTGAAAACGCTCGACCACGCGCTGGTTATCGTAAAGGCGGCAGATGGTTTGGCGGGCCGCCTTGCCCATGTGCAGCACACTGATTTCGCCCCGGTAATAGCGGGTAATGCGGTCGACCCATTCGCTGGGCTCGTCGCAAAGGATGATGTCGTGGTTGTTGCGCACATGAATCCCCTCCGACCCTAACCCCGTGCTAATGATGCACTTACCCATCGCCATGCCCTCGATAATCTTGACGCGCATGCCGCCGCCCGACAGCAGTGGCACCAGCATCACCTCGTATTGCTGCATAAAATCGGCGGCCGATTCGACGAAGCCGTGCACGATTACGTTGGCGTGGTCTAGGTGCTTGAGGCGCTCCGGCGTGTCTTTGCCGGCAATGTGCAGCTCCAGATCGGGCATTTTCTCGTGGACTTCCGGCCACACATTCGCCAAAAACCAATCGAGGCCCTCCAGATTGGGCAGCCAGTTCAGGGAGCCAATCATAAATAGGGTGCGGGGCTTGGGGCAACGCTTAGGATGGGGCTGAAACCGCTCCAGATCGACGCCTGCGGGGATAAACACCACCGGCTCGGGGCAGCCCAACGCGCGCAGCCGCCGCTGATCGGGCTCGGTGATGGCCGCAAGAGCATCGAACTCTGGCAGATAGTCTAACTCGAAGCGCTTTAAGCCTTTTGCTAAGTATTTCATATACAATGACTTAGCAATATTGGTTTCGCGCTGGGCAAGCATCTCCCAAATCGTGTATTCAACGTTGTGCGCCCGCAGCACAACGGGCACATGCGGCGCCGCTTTCCGCACCACTTTCAGGTACCAAGCCACCAAGGTTCCCTCGATCTGGACCACATCTACGCGCTCAGTTTGCAGAATATGAGCCAGCGCATCGGCCAGCGCCGGGCTGATAAAGCGCTCGACGTTGTACGGTATCTTGCTTACCAATAAGTTTTTCAGCGCTTTCACCGGCGACAGGCTCGTATCGACGGGCACCGTTACGAGGCGCACATTGGGCAGGTGGTCGAGTACGTTACCGTCTTGCCAGTGTTTGGGCGTGTTGGCGGCCAACACCGTCACCCGATGGCCAGCTCGTGCTAGTCCCGCCGTTACGTCGTACATGGCGATGGCCCCACCGTCGTGAGGCGGAAACGGAACGCGCGGACAGAGCTGGAGAATGTGCACGGAGGGCGGGAAAACGGGCTTTTCGGAGCGAAAGAGCAACAAAACTACAAATAAGAACGCAGCATCACTCCTCAGTCCGAAGCGCTACCGTTTAGGCCCGAAACTGAGCGACCAGCGTGGCAATCTGGGCTTCTGTACCCAACAGCAACAGGACGTCGCCGGGGGCAGGGCGCGTGTCGGCGCTGGGGCTGATTTCGAATTCGCCGGAGAAATGCTTCAGGCCAATAACCGTAGCGCCCGTACGCGAGCGTACATCCAGCTCGCGGATGCTGCGGCCCTGCAATTCACGACGCAACTCCTTGAAGCTCAGCTCTTCCAAACGAAGCTTGTTCGGGCCTAAGCCGTTGATCATCTCCAGAAAGCGAATCACTTCGGGGCGCATCACCAGGTTGGCCATGTGTGAGCCCCCGATTTCGTCGGGCATCACTACCGAGTCGGCGCCGGCGCGCAGCAGCTTGCTTTCGCTGGTTTTGAGGCTGGCCCGCGCAATGATTTTGATGTTGGGGTTCAGCTCGCGGGCCGTGAGGGCCACGAATACATTGTCGGCGTCTTTGGGCAAAGCCGTGATCAGGGCTCGCGCCCGCTCCACGCCCGCCATCAGCAGGGTTTCGTCGGAAGTGGCGTCGCCAAACACAGAAGGCAGGCTCCTTTCGCCGTTTTCGCTGGCGGCACGCAGCAGGTCCTGATTTTGCTCGACCACCACTACCCGCGCCCCACTGGCCACCAGCTCAGAGCAGGCTTTGCTGCCGTTGCGCCCAAATCCGCACACAATCACATGGCCTTCGAAGCTTCGGATTTCCTGATCAGTTCTGAACATTTTGAAGATGGTACGAAGCTCGCCGTCAAAGATATACGTGGTCAGGACCGACACAAGGTAGGCGATGACCAACAGGTTGAAAAAAATGTAAAAGGAGACGAACAGCCGCCCGTCTGGCGACAGGGGATGTAACTCGCCGAAACCCACCGTCGAAACGGTAATCATGGTCATGTAGAAGGCATCGACAAAGCTGAAGCCCTCGATGCTCATGAAGCCTACCACGCCCGCCGCAAAGCTGACCACGGCCAACAGCAATGCCAGAAAAAACCGGTTGAGGTTGGCGCGCTTCCACAAATTGACCATCCGGCTTCGTTCTGCCGCAAAATCAGCGCCGAGCTTATCTACGGAAGAAGTATTCGGCATATATTATTGATTATCAACTATTTACAATGTACCACGAGGAATCACGGTACCCAAGTGGTTGGCGAGTTCGTTGTCGAGGCGCTTGTAGAGCATGAGGGCCTCCAATATCTTATCGACGGCGGCGGCATCCTGTGCCAAGCGCAGTTCTTCCTGCAACTTGCTCAATTCGCGCTGCACAATCTCTTTTTTGAGCCGCAGAATAGCGTTGTCGCATGCCTGCTGCAACAAATCGAGTTCGCGCGGCACGTAGATCTGGTGGGTAGTCCAGTTGGGGCTCAGCTCGTATTTGTCCGTAGCTAAATCACTGACCAACTGCCGGATATCTCCGCGTCCGTGCTGCACAAACGTGCGCACGTCGGGCCAGCGGCCTTGCTCCAATTCTTCCCGGCACAAGTGCATCATGTCGGCATAGAGGGGCGTGCGAAACGTCGTATCGTCGAGCTGGCTGAACAGGTAGTGCGCCACCCCTACTTCGGGCTGCACCGGTTGCGAAGCGTAGAGCACCATGAGGCGCACAATTTCGCGTTCGCAATCAGCCAGCACGTCGGGCAGCGGCTCAATCTCCTCCCGCTGGGCACCGCCACCAGCCGCTACAAGATCGTCGGGAGTGGCACCGTACATGGCCATTTCGGCCTCCTCGTCGGGCGACAACGGCCGTGGCGCAGCCGCAGTACGCTGCCCCCCAGCGCTTGCGGCGCCCCCACCGCTCTGGCCAGGCGAAGCGACTGCCTTGGAGCTGGAATTCTTGACCAGCTTGTTATACTCCGTGATAAGTACCTGCTCGTCAATACCGAATGTGCCGCTGGTCTGCTGCAAAAATACCTGCCGCTTAATAGGGTCGGGCACTTTGGCAATGCTTTGCAGCACCTCCCGAATGGCTTCGGCTTTCTTTACCGGATCGTGGGCCGCTTCTTTGGCTACGAGGTTGGTTTTGAAGGAGATAAAGTCCTGGCTGTTGCCGTCGACGTAGTCCTTGAAGCGCTGATCGCCGACTTTGCGGATGTAGCTGTCGGGGTCGTCGCCGTCGGGAAACAGCACCACGCGCACGTTCAGGCCGCCTTCCAGAATCAAGTCGATGCCGCGCAACGAGGCCCGAATACCGGCCGCGTCGCCGTCGTAGAGAACGGTTACGTTGTCGGTGTAGCGCGAAATCAGACGTATCTGGCTCTCCGTGAGCGAAGTACCCGACGAGGCCACCACGTTTTTGATGCCGCCTTGGTGCAGGGAAAGCACATCCAAATAGCCTTCCACCAAGTAGCACAGCTCTTCGGTGCGAATGGCTTGCCGCGCCTGATACATGCCATAGAGCACGTCGCTCTTGTGGTAGATCTCCGACTCCGGCGAGTTTAAGTATTTGGCTGTCTTATCGTTAGCTTTCAGCGTACGCGCTCCAAAGCCAATCACGCGGCCCGACACATTGTGAATCGGGAACATCACCCGGCCCCGGAAGCGGTCGTAGCGCCGACCGGAATCTTTGCCTTGCTCGTCTTCCCGGATGATGGTTAAACCTGTCTTTTCCAGGTATTTAGCTTCAAATCCTTCCTTCTGCGCGGCTTTCAGCAGATCATCCCACTGATCGAGCGAGTAGCCCAACTCAAAGGTCTGGATGGTCGTTTGGTTGAGGCCGCGCTGGCGCAGGTAGCTCATTCCAATGCTCTGGCCTTCGTCGGTGTTGAGCAGCAGCTTATGATAGTGGTCTTTGGCCCAGTTAGAAACAATGAATTGGCTATCTTTCTCATTCTGAGCCAGTTGCTGTTCAGGCGTCTTCTCTTCCTCCTGAATCTCGATCCCGTACTTCTTGGCCAGGTACTTCAGGGCTTCCACGTAGCTGGTGCCCTCGATGTCCATGATGAACTGAATCACGCCGCCCGCTTTGCCGCAGCCGAAGCATTTGTAGAGTCCCTTGGCTGGCGCCACCGAAAAGGAAGGCGACTTTTCGTGGTGAAACGGGCAACAGGCCCACATATTCTGGCCTTTACGCTTCAGACTTACAAAATCGCCCACCACTTCCACGATGTCGGCGTGGTGCAGGATTTGATCAATGGTTTCTTTCGGGATACGGGCCATAGGAAGCGCAAAGGTACGGAGCCAAGCCCACCGCTTTACATCAGGTGCAAGCTTGGGCCGCAGCAGTAACAAACTCAACCAACTTCTGCCCGGTTTTCCGGGTTATCTTTGCAACTGCATTTCGCATTTCTGACTTATGGCTATTACTAAAGAAGACGTCCTGAAGGCGCTGAGCTACGTGGAAGAGCCCGATCTGGGCAAAGACCTCGTGACGCTCAACATGATTGAGGACGTGCAGATTGAAGGCAAAACGGTGTCGTTTACCGTCATCCTGACGACGCCCGCGTGCCCGCTTAAAGAACTCATTCAAAACGCCTGCATCCGGGCCATTCATACGATGGTCGACAAAGAAGCCACGGTGAATGTGCACCTGACTTCTCGCGTGACCACCGCGCGTGCCGCGAATGCGGCCGTATTGAGCGGCGTTAAAAACATCATTGCCATTGCTTCCGGCAAAGGCGGCGTGGGCAAGAGCACCGTGACGGCCAACTTGGCCATTGCGCTGGCTCGTACGGGCGCCAAAGTCGGCCTCGTGGATGCCGACATTTCCGGTCCCAGCATGCCCGTTATGTTTGGCGTGGAAGATGCAAGGCCCCACGTATTTCAAACCCCGGAAGGCAAAAACCTGATTCAGCCTGTCGAGCGCTACGGCGTAAAACTGATGAGCATTGGCTTCCTGGCTCCGGCTGAAAGCGCAATTGTGTGGCGCGGCCCGATGGCCTCATCGGCCTTGAAGCAATTCATCACCGAAGTCGATTGGGGTGACCTAGATTACCTGCTCATCGACATGCCGCCCGGCACCAGCGACATTCACCTTACGCTTGTGCAGACGGTGCCCGTGACGGGCGCACTCATCGTGACCACGCCCCAAAAGGTAGCCCTCGCCGACGCGCAAAAGGGCCTGCAAATGTTCCGCCAGCCTCAGATCAACGTGCCGGTGCTGGGCATCGTGGAGAACATGGCTTGGTTTACGCCCGCAGAACTTCCTGAAAATAAGTACTTTATTTTTGGCGAAGGCGGAGGCAAAGCCTTGGCCGAAAAGCACGAAGTGCCGCTGTTGGGCCAGTTGCCGCTGGTGCAAAGCATTCGCGAAAACGGCGACTACGGCACCCCGGCAATCTTACAGGAAGGCTCGCCTTCGGCCGCAATGTTTGAGCAACTGGCTGAAGAGCTCGCTCGCCAAGTATCCATCCGCAACGCTGTGGCACCCCGTACCCAAGTAGTAGAAATGAATCGCTAGGCAGCGGTGCTTCCGGCGATTTCAACTGGTTAATAAGCCTGTACTAACAAGCTCAGGAGCTAAAAAATCAGCGAAATCAACGCCGCCAACACCAATCCGCGATTTAATGCCGAACTTCGTCCTGCCCTCGATTGTATATCCTGTATGCTGTATTCCACTGCCGTAGAAGAACATCCGTTGTTGCCCCGCATTGAGCAGGCCTTGGACTCGATTCGTCCGTACTTGGCCGCTGACGGGGGCAACGTGCGCGTGCTCAACATCACCGATGACATGGTTTTGCAACTGGAACTGCTCGGCGCTTGCGGCACCTGCCCCATGTCGCCGATGACGCTAAAAGCGGGCGTGGAAGAATCGGTGAAAAAAGCCGTGCCCGAAATCATTCGCGTGGAGGCCACCAATGCCACCCCCATGGAAGAGCAACCCGCCGGGCAAGTTCGATAATTGCCTGATTATCTAATTTTTATAAAAAAGACCGCTAAGCAGCGGTCTTTTTTAGTTTTAGGACTAGGGTTAACCGCACAGGCCTCCAAACTTCTCCCCTTCTATATTTGCCGACTGCCTTTCTCCGACGCCAAACCTTGTGCTCACCATGCTTGCTGCCAATAATCCCGACCTCCACTCCTGGATTGATATTTCGCCACTCAGCGATTTTCCCATTCAAAACCTGCCCTTTGGCGTGTTTGAAACCCCGGAGCGAGGCACGAGAGCCGGCGTGGCCATCGGCGACTATGTACTTGATCTATACGCGGTTAGCCAATACGGTTTCTTCGACGATCTGGACATCAACACCCAGCCGAAAGTCTTCCGTCGTCGCTCGCTGAACAGCTTTATTCGCCTGGGTCGCCCGACTTGGCGGGCCGTGCGTCAGCGCGTCAGTGAGTTGCTGCGCCACGACAACCCCGCCCTGCGTGACAACGAGGAAGCCATGCACACTTGCCTGGTGCGGCAAAGCGAGGTGCAAATGCTGCGCCCTGTAAGGATCTGCAACTACACCGATTTCTATTCCAGCATCGAGCACGCCACCAACGTGGGCATGATGTTTCGCGACCCCGCTAATGCGTTGCTCCCCAACTGGCGCCACATCCCGATTGGCTACCACGGCCGCGCCAGTAGCATTGTAGTGAGTGGCACCGACATTCGCCGGCCTAACGGGCAGCGCAAAGCACCCGATGCAGCGGCCCCTACCTTTGGGCCATCGCAGCAGCTGGATTTTGAGCTGGAAGTTGCTTTCATCGGCGGGCGCGCTACCCAGCTCGGCCACGCCGTACCGATCCAGCAGGCTGAGGACTACATATTTGGCTTGGTGCTGTTTAACGATTGGAGCGCCCGCGATATCCAGAGTTGGGAATACGTACCGCTCGGCCCGTTTTTAGGCAAAAGCTTCGGCAGCAGCGTGTCGCCATGGATCGTGACGCTGGATGCGCTGGAGCCGTTCCGCGTGCCGGGGCCCGAGCAAGAGCCCGAGCCGCTGCTGTATTTACGGCAAACGGGCGCTGCCAATTTCGACATCAACCTAGAAGTAGCCATTGAGCCTGCTGGCGGCCCTGAAACCGTAATTTCTCGCTCCAATTTCAAGTACATGTATTGGAGCATGGCCCAACAGCTAGCGCACCAAACCAGCAACGGCTGCAACCTGCAAGTTGGCGACCTCTACGCCAGCGGCACCATCAGCGGCTCCACGCCCGATTCGCTGGGCTCGATGCTGGAGCTAACGTGGCGCGGCACCCGCCCCCTGCCCCTCGCCGATGGCTCGGAACGCAAATTCCTCCTCGACGGTGATACCGTCACGATGCGCGGTTTTGCCGAAAAGGATGGCATCCGAATTGGTTTTGGGGAAGTAAGCGGGACGATTCTACCGAGTGCCTAACTATGGCTTCATGTCCGCAAATTTACAGAAAATAGATAAAGCCGAAGAACGCAAACCACGCAAAGATTTCGACGTTAATCTTGAAGCGCTACGAGGTTTTCTTGCATTGTTTGTTGTCAGCAGCCACACAATCGGAGTTCACAATCGCCTATTTCCTGAACGTGCTAATGGCATATTTACATTTCAACCACCAGGGCATTTAAGCGTCCTAGCATTTTTTATTATCTCGGGGTACGTTATTGGCACTACCAATAAAACTAAGTTTACTAGATCTACAATTTTTCCTTATATAAATAAACGTATTACAAGAGTTTATCCCTTGTATTTATTAAGTATTTTATTCGCCTTATTAACAGCGAGCAAAAATTACTCATGGCAGGTCATAGCTCACAATATCTCACTTACCCAAGTCATGTTTTCGGAGGTTATTTGGGAAAACGCCCCATCTTGGTCGTTACATTACGAGATGCTATTTTATATAATATTTATCTTTATTTCAGCTATTAATATTAATCCAATAATATCATTAGGCGCATCGATAGTAATAGGCTTACTCAATTTTTATGCTTACCCTATTTTAGGTCCAGCCGTTGTCACATCATATGCATTTGGTTTCGCCTTCTGGTCAGCAGGACTAGTCTTGGCAAAATTTCTTAGAAGAAAGAGAGAAAATACTTACGGCTTGCTGGCAAGTAATATATTTCTCTTTTTAACGCTTTATAATTTTAATACACTTCAACAGTTGTTGACTTACAGATATAGAACTCTTTTTCACAGCGACGTTATATTTATTAATCCCCGTGAGTGGTTTGGCACTGTCATTTCCTTCTATGATTTTGCTTTTCTGCCTTACGGCATCTTACTAGTTTTAAATTTCACGAACAAACAATACAGATTTAGAAAGCCGATACAGTTTATATTGCAATTAATTCCTGCTTATGGTATTTATAATTTTATTAGATACACTGGATATTATTCACCAAAGTTCACTGCAGTTATAATTCCTATTTTTACCTATTTAGTCAGCTTAATCTTATTAGTCTACCCAAAAAATTTTATCGAAATAATATCAAAGAAAATTATCGATCTGGGAAAATTTTTAGGTAGCATATCATATGGGATTTATATTATCCATTTTCCCATACTACAATTACTGCGCAGAAATGATTTTTTCACAGTATCAGGACTAGCGTTTTTTCCAAGATTTCTTACATTTTTAGGCGTTGTAATGCTGGTGAGTTTTATTCTTGAAAGAAAATTCCAGCCTTGGGTTAAATCAATACTACAGAAAAGGGTAGCGGGCGTTTAAATAGCCTTAGTAAAACCCAAGGGCTTCAACCTCTTTTAAAGTTAAAGACCTTGGGTTTATAATTTTATCATTTCTTACCCTCAATGATCTCGTCCACCACATTCGGGTCGAGGAGTGTGGTGGTGTCGCCAAGGTTGTTGGTGTCGCCTTCGGCCACTTTGCGCAGGATGCGGCGCATGATTTTGCCGGAACGCGTTTTGGGCAGCCCCGTGACGAGCTGAATCTTGTCGGGACGGGCGATTTTGCCGATTTCGGCCACCACCGTTTCGATGATGCTGGCTTCCACGTAGATGGCTTCTTCCTTGGAAATTTTTCCCCGGCAAATCACGTAGGCGTAGATGCCCTGCCCTTTTACGTCGTGCGGATAGCCCACTACAGCGCTTTCTACCACGTGCGAGTTCTGGTTGATGGCATTCTCGATTTCGGCTGTGCCGAAGCGGTGACCCGAGACGTTGATCACGTCGTCGACGCGACCAATAATGCGATAAAGACCTTCTTCGTCGCGGCGGGCGCCGTCGCCGGTAAAGTAATACCCCGGATACGGCGCAAAATAGGTTTGGCGGCACCGCTCGTGGTCGCCGTAGGTGGTGCGAATGATGCCCGGCCACGGATATTTGATGGCCAAGTAGCCTTCCTCATCGTTGCCCTCGATTTCCTTGCCTTCCTGCGTGAGCAGCACCGGCTGCACACCCGGTAGCGGCAGACCCGCGCGCGCCGGTTTGCTGGGCGTAATGCCCGCCAAAGCCGAAATCATGATGCCGCCGGTTTCGGTTTGCCACCACGTATCCACCACGGGGCTGCGCTCTTTGCCTACGTGTGTGTAGTACCAATGCCAGGCTTCTTCGTTGATGGGCTCCCCCACCGATCCCAGAACCCGCAGTGAATCAAGCGAATAGCTTAACACGTTATCCAGCGGCGTAGCCATCAGCGACCGGATGGCCGTGGGCGCCGTATAAAACACCGAAACGCTGTGTTTATCAATGACTTCCCAGAAGCGCCCGGCACTGGGATACGTTGGGATGCCCTCAAACATGAGCGTGGTGGCGCCGCTCAGCAACGGGCCGTACAACAAGTACGTGTGGCCCGTAACCCAGCCGATGTCGGCGGTGCACCAGTATACATCGTTCTCATTGACCTGAAACACGTTGCGGAAGGTATAATCGGCCCATACCATGTAGCCCGCCTGCGTGTGCACCACGCCCTTGGGCTTGCCCGTCGAGCCGCTCGTGTAGAGGATAAAGAGCATATCTTCGGCGTCCATCTCCTCGGCCGGCGAGGTTTTCTCCACTTCTTCCAGCTCCTCGTGCAACCACACGTCGCGGCCTTCCACCATGTTGACGGGCCAGCCCAAGTGCTCGGTTACAATGACGCGGCGCACGCTAGGGCAATGATGCAGGGCGTCGTCGACGACGCGTTTCACCGGAATCTGCTTGTCGCCGCGGTTTAGGCCGTCGGAAGTCAGCACCACACTGGCTTGAGCGTCGTTCACCCGATCCGAGATGGCATTGGCCGAGAAACCCGCGAAAATCACCGAATGCACCGCACCCACGCGGGCGCACGCCAGCACCGCAATCGCCAACTGCGGAATCATGGGCATGTAGATGCACACGCGGTCGCCCTTCTCTACTCCGTTGTTTTGCAGCACGTTAGCAAACTTGCATACCTCTTGGTGCAGCTCGCGGTAGGTGTAACGAATCTGGCGGGTTTTGGGGTCGTTGGGCTCCCAGATGAGCGCCAGCTTGTTGCCGCGCGTGGCCAAATGGCGATCGAGGCAATTTTCGGTGATGTTGAGTTTTGCCCCCTTAAACCACTTGTTGTGGCCTTCCACCATATCCGACTCCAAGACTGTATCCCACTTGCGGCGCCAGGAAAAAGGCTCGGCAATGTCGGCCCAAAACTGTTCGGGGTTTTCGGTGCTGCGGCGGTAGGCCTCTTCGTATTCTTCAATTGACTGAATGCGAGCGTGTTGTGCGGGCATAACGGTAGGAATTTTAGTAAGGAGGAAGTTCAAGAAGTGTCTTTACGGTCAGAATTTCAATAGTCGGGCTAAAACTCTCTGCTTTTTAAAGACCTAAAGGCAGGTTTTAGCCCTCGTGAGGAGGCCAAATCAAGTACTGTCTTTTTCAAAAGCCAGTCCAACCTGGCGCCGCACCAGTACAGCGCGTATTTCATCCAGAATTGCGGGGTCATCGATAGTAGAGGGCATAGTAAATGCTTCTCCATCAGCAAGTTGGCGCATACTTTTGCGTAAAATCTTACCAGAGCGTGTTTTGGGTAACCTCTTGACTACTAAGGCATTGCGAAAGCTTGCTAAGGCCCCGATTTGGTCGCGAATCAACTGCACCAATTCCTGCTCCAACTGCTCCTCGCCAATTGTGTATCCATCTTTCAGTACCACCAGCCCGACAGGCCGCTGGCCTCGTAACAGGCAAGCGATGCCCAAAACGGCACATTCGGCAACGGCCGGGTGCGCGGCCAGCAACTCCTCCATCTCGCCCGTACTCAGGCGGTGGCCCGCAACGTTGATGACATCATCGACGCGGCCCATGATGAAAAAATAGCCCTCCGCGTCGCGGAAACCGCCATCTCCGCTGAGGTAGTAGCCCGGAAAAGTAGTCAGGTAGCTTTGGCGGAAGCGTTCGTCGTCGTGCCACAAGGTGGGCAGGCAGCCCGGCGGCAACGGCAGACGCACCGCCACCAGGCCCGTGTGCGTTGGGGGCAGCGGCTCCCCGGTTTCGTCGAGAATCTGCACGTCGTAGCCGGGTACCGGATGGCCTGCCGAGCCGGCACGAGGCGGCGGCATCTCGCTCAGGCCCACCATGGTAGCCAGCATCGGCCAGCCCGATTCGGTTTGCCACCAATGATCGATTACCGGCACGCTCAACGTGCGAGCGGCCCACTCGTAGGTAGCCGGATCGCAGCGCTCGCCGGCCAGAAACAGGTAGCGCAAGCTTGTAAGGTCGTAGTGCTGGGCAAGCTGTCCTTCGGCGTCTTCCTTCTTAATGGCTCGAATGGCCGTGGGCGCCGTGAACAACACCTGCACTTTGTGCTCGGCCACCACCCGCCAGAACGTGCCGGCATCCGGCGTGCGAACCGGCTTTCCTTCAAACAGCACCGAGGTACACCCCTGAAACAGAGGACCATACACGATGTAGCTGTGTCCTACTGCCCACCCAATATCGGAGGCGGCCCAAAACACCTCGCCCGGCTGCATGCCATAAATCGCGGACATGCTGTATTTAAGTGCCACGGCGTGCCCGCCGTTGTCGCGCACCACGCCCTTGGGCTTGCCCGTGGTGCCGCTCGTGTAAAGGATATACAGCGGGTCGGTGGCTTCGACGGAAACGCAGCCCACCTGCGGAGCTTGCATCACTTTCTGGTAGTCCACGTCGCGGCCGCTTTGCATATCTGCTTGAGCAAAAGGCCGTTGCAAAATGACAGTATGCGCAGGCTTGAAGCTGGCTTTCTCAATGGCGGCATCCAGCAGTGGCTTGTAAGGTATCACTTTGTCGAACTCCATGCCGCCCGACGCCGACACAATCACCCGCGGCTGGGCATCGTCGATGCGGACTGCCAGCTCGTGGGGCGCAAAGCCGCCAAACACCACCGAGTGCACCGCCCCGAGGCGCGCGCAAGCCAACATGGCCACCACCGCTTCGGGTACGTTGGGCATGTAAATAATTACCCGGTCTCCTTTTTCCACGCCCAATTGGCGCAGGCCACCCGCAAAGTGCGCCGTGCGGTCGAGTAGCTCGCGGTAGGTAATGCGGCTGATGGTATTGGTAACGGGTGAATCATAAATCAGGGCTATTTGCTCGCCGCGGCCGAAGTGCACGTGGTGATCGAGGGCTAAATAGCTGGTGTTGAGCCGGCTACCTGGGAACCAGCGGTACAAGCCCTGCGCATCGGTAGTCAGCATCTCGGTGGGCGGCTCAAACCACTGAATCTGTTGGGCTTGCTCCTCCCAGAAAGCGGCCGGATCGGCCAGACTAGCGGCATAAGCCTCGGCGTAGGGTAATGCGGGTGGGGAAACGGGTTTCATGGCCTCTGAAAGTAAAAAAGGCATCTATCTGATTACTAAGCAGTTGGCGCAGCGACTAGCTCCCTGACTTTTTCCATGAGCTGACGCGTACTGAAGGGTTTCGGAATGTAGAGATCGGCGCCGACGTCGTAGCCCTTCTGAATGTCGGCTTCTTTGCTCTTGGCACTCAGGAAGATAACCTTCGTGGTTTGCCGTTCGGGGCGGGTTTTGACGTGGCGACACACTTGGTACCCATCAACGTCGGGCATCATCACATCCAGCAGAATCACGTCGAAAGCGGTCTGCTCAACGGCTTCCAGCGCCTCCGTGCCGTTGCGTGCAATGCTAACCTGATAGCCGTTTTTGCGCATCAAAAATTCGAGCGACATCACAATGTTGGGCTCGTCATCGACGATTAAAACCCGGGTTGTATTCATAGCCATGGTAAAGGGTGCGGTCGGCGTGATTACTTGCTAAGTTCCTCAGCAGGAAGCTCAAAGGAGAAGCAGGCGCCTTGCTCGGGTTCGCTCTCAACCCAGATGCGGCCGGCGTGCAGCTCCACAATTTTTTTGGTGATGGCCAGCCCCAGCCCCGAGCCTTCGGGCTTGCGTGTGGTTTGGTTCTGGGCCTGAAAAAACTTATCGAAAATGAGTGTGTGAAACGCCGGATCGATGCCCTTGCCGTTGTCGGTGACGCTGATGCGCACGGCGTTGCCGGCGGCTTCGGCGCTTACCCCAATGCGGCCTTCGCCATCGGGCCGGCACGACTTTACCGCGTTAGAAAGCAGGTTGACAAGCACTTGCATCAGGCGGTCGCGGTCGCCGGTAAGGCTGGGTAAGCCGGGCGGCACCGCTACGTCGAGGCGGATTTGCTTGTCGCGCAGGAGCTGCCCCACGGAGTCGATGGCGTCGTTGACCACTTCGGCCACATCCAGGGGCGCCCGCTCCAGGGTGGCCTTTCCCGATTCAAATTTCTCCAGATCCAGCACCAGCGTAATGAGGCGGCTTAGGCGTTCGGCCTCTTTGGTGATGGTGTGCTGAAACCGCAGGCGCTCTTCTTCCTCCAGATCGGGGTTGTCGGACAGGATTTCGGACAGTGCCCGAATGCTGGTCAGGGGCGTGCGCAGCTCGTGCGTAACGGTGTACAAAAACTCGTCTTTGCGCATGTCCAACTCCTGCAATTGCGTGTAGGCGTCGCGCAAATCGGCCGTGAGGTTCTGAAGTTGCCGCGACTGCTTTTGCAGCTGCCGGTTGGCTTCCAAGAGTTGCTGCGACTCGCGCAGGATGCCTACTACGTTGTCGAAACTAATCTCTTCCGCCCCTACCGACGACGAGAGCAGCAACCGCGCCGACGCCGGCCCGATGCTGCCAGCCAACAGTTTTTCGGCGTAGGCCAAGAGACGCGGATCGGCAGTGGTGGCCGAAGTGTCGGCGGGATGCGCGTCGGGAAAACGCTCGGCAAAGGCTCGTAGCGCCTGGGTTGTGCGCTTTTTACCCAGAAACCCGTTGAGCAAAGCCCGTACGTCGGGCAGAGGTGCCGCGCCTTGCCACAACGAGGGGCCTTCGAACACGTTGCGGTAGCGAAATACGTCCACAAATACGTCGGCTTGCCGCTGCTCCAGCGCCGAGGGCCGGCCGGCCAGCGACACGCCCACGTACAGACCCACGTTGAAAAACCAGCTCCAGAATAAGCCGTGCGACAAATAATCGAGCCCGGTTAGCCCAAACAACGCAAACGGCCGCAGCCCGGCCAAGCCGAATACGCCCTGTTCGAGCCAGGCTGTCGGGAGCAGGTGCGGGCCGATCATGGTGGGCAGCACCAACGTGAAAAACCACAGCACGAACCCGCCCACAATGCCCGCCATCGCGCCTTGTTTTGTGCCGCCTTTCCAGTACAAACCGCCCAGCACCACCGGCACAAATTGCGCTACCGCCGCAAACGACACGAGCCCAATGTTGACAAGCGGCAGCAAATGCCCTACCACCGTGTAATAGCCGTAGGCCAGCATTAACACGAGTACCACGGCCAGCCGACGGCTTTGCAACGCGGTTTGGCTGAGGTAGGCAAACCAGCGCGTCTGGGTCTGGGGCTGCACTACCGGAATGCGCACCAGCAACGGCATGAGCAGGTTGTTGCTCATCATTACGCTCAGCGCAATGGTCTCGACGATGATCATGCTGCTGGCCGCCGACAACCCGCCGAGATAAGTAAACAAAGCCAGCCACTGCTGCCCCGCCCCGAGCGGCAACGCCAGCACAAAGGTATCGGCATCGAGGCCGGCGTGGCCGTACAGCAGCTGTCCGCCAAAGGCAATGGGCAGCACAAAGAGGTTGATGACAATGAGATACAGCGGAAACAGCCACATGGCTTTCCGCAGGTGCACCTCGTTTACGTTTTCCACCACCGACACCTGAAACTGCCGCGGCAGCATCAGAATAGCGGCCATGCTCAGCAGCAGGAGAGTAAACCACTGCGCGCCGCTTACGCCGGCACCGTGCAACGTAAACAGCCGGCTCAGGGCAGGCACGGCCGCTGCTTTCTCAAACACGTCGCCGAAGCCGTTGAACAGGCCAAACGTGACGAACACGCCCACCGCCAGAAACGCCACCAGCTTTACCAACGACTCTAGGGCTACGGCCAGCACCATGCCTTCGTGCCGCTCGGTGGCTTCCACGGAACGCACGCCAAAGATGATGGTGAAAAACGCCAGCGCCACGGTGGTAAACAGAGCCGAGCTTACGGCGGCTACACCACCGTTGGCGCCGGTTGTCATCGCTTCGGGCCCGCGCGTGATGATATCGAACGACCCGGCTATCGCTTTGATTTGCAGAGCGATATACGGGATAATTCCCAGCACGCACACGACCGTCACGACGGCACCCAAGGCAGCGCTTTTGCCATAGCGCGCCGAGATAAAATCGGCAATGGAGGTCAGGCGCTGCAACCGGCAGATGCGGATGATTTTGCGCAGCACCAGCCACCAGGCCGGCGCTAACAACGTGGGACCCAGGAAAATACCCACAAACTCCAGCCCGTAATACGCCGCTCGCCCTACGCTGCCATAGTACGTCCAGGCGGTGCAATACACAGCCATCGAAAGGGCGTACACATAGGGGTTGCTCACGAGGCTTCGCCGCGTGGACGAGCGGCGCTCAGCTGCGTAGGCCACCCCGAACAGCAACGCCAGGTAGCCGAATGAAAACCCTATGACAAGCAGCTTGGACATTGAAAAAGTGGCTAATCAGGCAAAAGGCTTATTTTGTAAATACTTGCTACACAATTACTTACAAAGTGCATTATTCCTCATGTTTCATGCGGGTAACCAGCCAGCCCGTGAGCACCACCACGGCAATCCAGGCGAGCAATACGTAGAGATACAGCACCGGCACCCCGCCTACTTTGCCGTCGTGGTCGAACACGGCCAGGAGCGGGAAATTGAGCAGAATCCCAAACAGAAGAGCGACGAAAAGCAGCTGCTGGCCCCGGCGTTGCTCGGTTTGCTCCTGCGGCGACATCGAAGACATGAGGCGATAAGTATCTGGTGAACAAAAGGATATAAACCCAGCAGCAGTGAGATATAGTGAGATATAAAAGCTGGCCCCGACAGTAGAAAGTCCGTCGAACCAATGGTCCGACGGACTTTTCACCAAGACAGGCTGGGAAAAATCAATCAGTCCATGATCTTAACGTTCCGCACATCTTTCATGTACGTAGAGCCCACAATCAAGCAAATCAGGGCCACAACTACTGGGTACACGAGGCCGAAATAAATACTGTGCTCTTGTAAAAAGCCGCTGGGCTGAGCGGCTGCCCACGCTACCATAGCCGTGGCGATCAGCGGTACCAAGCCCCCGAAGATGCCGTTGCCGATGTGGTAGGGCACCGACAGCGATGTGTAGCGAACCTTTGTAGGGAACAACTCCACGAGATACGCCGCGATAGGGCCGTACACCATTGTTACGAAAAGCACCAGGCAGAACACTAACACTGTGAGGGCCAATACGTTGGGAGTAGCAGCCTGCATAACGGCGGGCACTGCCACGCCGGCGGCATCCACGGTAGCGGCGGTTTTTTCTGTTAGAGGGCCGGCGAATGCCTTCAGGCCGTAGAAAATCGGGATGGTGAAGAGTACCCCGCAGGCCAAACCCGTCATGATGATGCGTTTGCGGCCAATGCGGTCGGAAAGGCCGCCGAAATACACAAAGAACGGCGTGGCAAACAGCAGCGCCAGGCACAGGATGGTACTGGCCGTCACGAGGTCAATTTTGAGAACGGTTTGGAGGAAAAAGTAGGCGTAAAACTGTCCCGTGTACCATACTACGCCTTGGCCCATGGTAGCCCCAAACAGGGCCAGCAACACCAAACGACGGTTGACGGGCTCTACAAACGAATCGCGCAGCGGCGACTTGCTGGTGGTGCCTTCGGCTTTGGCCTTCGCAAACAACGGCGACTCGTGCAGCTTGCGGCGGATGTAGTAGGAAGCAACAACCAAGATCAGGGAAATGAGGAACGGAATGCGCCAGCCCCACTCTTTAAATGCATCTTCGCCCACCGATAGGCGCGTGCCGACGATCACGGCAATGCTTACAAACAGGCCCAGCGTGGCGGTAGTCTGGATAAAGCTAGTGTAGTAGCCCCGGCGGTTGTCGGGGGCGTGCTCGGCCACGTAGGTAGCTGCCCCGCCATACTCACCGCCCAGCGCCAAGCCCTGAATGGTGCGTAGCAGCACCAAGATCACGGGCGCCATCACCCCAATTCGCTCGTACGTCGGAATCAGGCCGATGCAGAATGTGGAACCGCCCATCAGCAGCAGCGTCAGCAGGAAAGTGTATTTGCGACCAACCAAATCGCCGATGCGCCCGAAAAACACGGCACCAAATGGCCGTACAACAAAACCCACAGCAAAGGCTGCCAGTGTGCCCAGCATGGCTGCTACGGGGTCGGTTTTGGGGAAAAACAGCGTGGAGATAATCGGGGCGAGCGAGCCGAAAATGTAGAAGTCGTACCACTCGATGACGGTACCCACCGACGAGGCCGTGATGACCTGCCAGATCTTGCTGACCGACACGTTGTTGTTATCGTGTGCCGCCGCGGCGTCCACCGCTTGGTCCGCCCCGGCAAAGGGACGGCGAGGAATGCTTTGTTCCATAACTGAATACGGGTTGGAATGAAGGGAATTTAGGAAGGGAGATTCAAAGACAAGCAAGGCTGTCGCTTACAGGAAGACCTGGGTTTGCAGCGAGATTTCGGGCCGGTAATTCACGCTGTTCACGTTGGTAAAGTCGGGCCGGGCGCGGTAGTTGAGGGTAACTTTGGCGTTGTGCCCGTCGAGCAGCAAATTGACGCCGGCATCGTAGATATTCACGCCTTTCCGCTCGCCACTGGCATCGCGCAGGCCTTCGTAGCTGCTGTGCAAATACGCCACATAAGGCTGCAAACGTGCTTTCGGGCCAAACGTCTGCTTCGGGAGCAGGAAGCCCAGCTGCAAGTACTCCGAGCTGCCCGTACCCGACTGCGGCACGGCATTGCCACGGGTCGCGACGGTACCAAACCCGGGATTTTCGGCCCCTACAAACCGCACGTAGTTTGGGCCCATGCTGAAGTTGTAATACACGCCGTACACCGTCAGGGCCGTGCGCGAGGCCGTGTCGATGGGCGCGTCGTAGAACACATCCACGCCGTACATCTTCATATCGTGCTTGCGCGTCGGGACGGCGGCAAACAGGTCGGTAGCAGCCGGAAATGTGCTGGGCACTACGCTCGTCGTGGACCGCGAATACATCGCGTCTTTGTTGTACAGGAAGCCCGCCCCAATGCTCAGTACGCGCTTGGTACCCAGGTACGTACCTTGGAAGTACGGCAGCACGCTGGCTTCGGGCTCCAGGAAATTGTAGTTGAAGTACCCCTGATATACATGCTTGGTATTCTGAGGGTTATACTGGGCAATATTGGTTCCCGTGTTCACGCCTGCCGCGGTCGTGCCCAGGTTCAGCGGGGTGCTGGCCTGGTTGGTCAGAAACGGGTCGTCGATGGCCATGCGGTAATCAAACTTGCCGATGCGTCCCTTGGCATAAATGCCAAACCAGCGCGCAAACTGGTCCGTCTGGTCGATGGTCGGGAAGTTGGTCAGCGGCAAATCCATGGTCAGGATGCTGGTCGTGCTGGCGCTGGTCAGCCGCGAAATGCCGTTGTAGTAATGCAAGCCGGCACCCAGGTTGAGGTATTTGTTGACTTTGTATTCGGTAACCGCCTCATGGATAAAGAATTGCGGTTTTTTGCCGGGGCCAGTTGTTTCGCCCGGTGCGCCGCCACTCACGGCGTTTTGGTTGTTGATCCCAAAGTGGGTATAAATCAAGAAGCGCGGGTTGAGTTGGGCCAGAATCACGAGGCGCGAGCGCCGCAGACCGAAATCGATCTGGCTGTGTTGGGGCTTGTTAGGTGCCCGTAACGTGTTGGTATTGTTCTCATTATACCGCACGTATACTTGGTGCCAAGTCATGAAGCGCAGGTACTTCGAGCCATCGGGTGATAGGTTCACCTTCATCCCGGCCCCGTAGGGCACTGGCGCGGCCGGTTTGGGAGCCGGTGGCGGAGGCGCCTGCTCGGCGGGCGGCGGATTCTGACCGGCGGGTGGCGGGGGCACCACTTGCGCCGACGCGGTGGCAGCGGCGAGCAGCGCACTGAGCGTCAATGCATAACGGGGGGTTAGCATACAGGTAGGTCGGTTGGGTGAGGAGATGGAGGAGAACAGTCCCGAGGCCACAGCAGCAGCTGTGGCTCGGCCCAACCAAGTAGAGAAATCCTGAAGGCGAAATCACGCCCTTGCTATAGTTACGCTAAACGCTATAGTTTCAGCTACCCTTGAAGCGCTCCCACCGGATCATCATGTACTTGTCGCCCAGCTCTGTTACGATCAGCCCGGCGCCTTTTAAATTCTGAGGTTGCTGAAAGAAATCAGCTAACTCCTTCTGGTTTACTATCTTATAGGTAGGATGATATTCGGTTTGGCGCGGGGCATGCATACCGTATTTTTTCACCCAGTTCATCACGCTCACGTGGCTCACACCTAGCAGCCGCTCGATTTCGCGGTAGCTGACGCCTTCCACGTAGAGTTGCAGGGCTTTGATCACGTAATAGGAGTTGATCTCCTTTCCGACCTTCGCCACCGAGAAATGATAGCCGCAGTTTTTGCACTTATAACGTTGCCTACCGCCCACCACGCCGCTTTTGGTGGCTTCCGTCGAATCGCACTTGGGGCAGGCAGGCTTAGACATTTCGAAGCAATTGGAAAGTAATCACTAAGCTATACGTATTTAGTAAAGATATAGCTATTTAGCTAAGATCAACCTTTTCAACTTCTGTACTCTGCTTTGCTATTAATCTGAAGATCAGCCGTAAGGAAGTACAGAAGGAATGCCAATGCACAGAGATCGGCCATAGCAGCAAACCATATTGCGGATAATCTTAGAACTTCGTCGTCACTAATTCACGTCCAAACTTCCTTATGCCCCACCCTGCTTTCCGCACCATTACGCCCGGCACGCTCAAAGGCGCCGAGTGGCACCAACTGCTGCTGGGTGCCGTTGCGCCGCGGCCCATCGCGTTTGTCAGCACCATTTCGGCCGAGGGCGAAGTGAACCTGAGTCCGTTCAGCTTTTTTAACGTGTTCAGCTCCAACCCGCCCACCCTCATTTTCTCGCCCGCCAACCGCGTGCGCGACAACACCCAAAAGCACACGCTCTACAACGTGCGCGAGGTGGCCGAATGCGTCATCAACATCTGTGATTACGCTTTGGTGGAGCAGATGTCGCTGGCCTCAACGGAGTATGAGCGCGGCGTAAATGAATTTGGAAAAGCGGGCCTCACGGAATTAGCGTCCGAACTGATCCGGCCGCCGCGCGTAGCCGAGTGCCCGGTGTCGTTTGAGTGCGTGGTGGAGCAGATCATCGCCATTGGCGACAGCAACGGCGGCGGCAACCTTGTGATCTGCCGCGTGGTGCAGGCCCATTACCGCGAAGATATCCTCGCCCCCGACGGCCTGAGCGTCGATCCGCACAAGCTGGATGCCGTAGCGCGCCTCGCCGGCGACTGGTATTCGCGCGTGACGCCCGAAAGCCTGTTCATCGTGCCCAAGCCCAACCGCAACAAAGGGATCGGTATCGATCAGCTGCCCGAATTCATCCGCCATAGCAACCTATTGACTGGCAACAACTTAGGCCGACTAGGCAACATTGAGCAGCAAGCCATTCCGTCAGCGGAAGCGGTAGAAGCGTTCCGGCAGGAACCACTGGTGGCATACACCTTAAATAAGTACCGGGACGATGCCGCGGAGCAACAAAAACAGCTGGTGCTGCTTGCCAAGCAGATTCTGGAAGAAGGACGACTGGAAGACGCCTGGAAAACGCTGCTGCTGGCGGCGCCCACAGTCTGACTCAGAGCTACTTGTTAGGGCAGCAGGCGATCCATTTCGAAAAGCTGCAAGGAAGTAGCTTCCCAACCGTAGCCCTGGAGAAATGCCTGCCCAGTGCCCGGCGGTAACAACGGCGGCACTACCAGGGGCTGCTCGGCGTAGTGAGTTTCCAAGGCCCGGAGTAAGCGCGTAGCCCAGCCTTGCCGGCGTACCGCTTTAGGTACCACTAGGCTCAGCAACAGCACACGTGATGCTTCGGGCCGCACCAGGGCGTAGGCATTTTGCGCCAAGTGCCAAGCCGCAACCGGAGCCGTGGCAGCGGCCAGGGTTTCGCCGGTTATCATCCAGGGCAGGTCGGAGTCGCCCTCCTGCGTGACGAGGCGTGCCACAACGAGCGGGTCAATTTCGGTGAGCTGATCAACTGAATCAGCCGATGCTGGGGTCGTTTGTTTTCTTTGAAAACCGGTAAGGATGCGCTCTTTTTGAAAGCCCAAGCGTTCGTAAAGTCGGATGGCGGGCTCGTTTACCGTGAATACTTCCAGCATCAGGCTGTGATCGTTGCGCGCAATGGCTTCATCTATAGCCGTTTGCAACATCACTTTGCCTAGCCCCAAGCCGCGGGCTTCCATGACCAAGCCCATTGCCGCTACCCGGCTCGTCCAGCCCCGCCGCGCGATATAAACCACCCCGACCAACGCCTCGCCGCAAAACCACAACCGGCTGGCGCTTGCGTCGAGGTTTTCGCCCCGAAACCGCCGCTCGAACGAAGCCGCATCGAAGTGCAGCGGCACAAAATAATTCTCAAACGAACGGTTCATGGCCTCGCTCAGCTCGGCGGATGTGCATTCCAGCACCGTTTTGGAAGTAAGCTGAGCAGCACTGAAAATGGGGTCGGACATAAACGAAATGGCTTAACCGGGTTTGGCGCTAAGAGAAACGTCTGTCATGCTAAGCATGACAGACGTAAAATATTAAACGTTAACTACTTAACAATCAATCAGTTGCGTACAGCGATCATCAGGCCCAGCTCCTTGTAGCGCATGTTGAACTTCTTGGCTATCACAGAGTTGGTGAGCGAGCCTTTGTACACGTACACACCCGAACGGAAATGCTCGTTGGTAAACAGCACCTCGTTGATGCCGCCGTGCTGGCTGATTTCCTGCAGAATGGGCGTAAAAATGTTGCTCAGCGCATTGGTCGCGGTGCGGGGCACGCGCGAGGCGATGTTGGGCACGCAATAATGAATCACGTCGTACTTGCGGTAGACGGGCTTGCTGTGGCTGGTCATTTCGCTGGTTTCGAAGCAGCCACCCTGGTCGATGCTCACGTCGATAATGACCGAACCGGGCGTCATCTGCGCCACTACGTTTTCGGGCACCATAAACGGGATGCGGCCTTCTTCGGCATTGAGCGCCCCAATTACTACGTCGGCCCGCCGAATCTGCTGGTTGAGGGCATAAGTATCCAGCGTACTCGTATACAATTGAGTACCAAGATTTTGCTTCAGACGACGCAGCTTATACAAGTGGTTGTCGAAGACCTTCACTTCGGCCCCGAGGCCCGTAGCGGCGCGTGCGGCATACTCAGCCACCGTGCCCGCCCCCAAGATGACCACCTGCGACGGCGGCACGCCCGTAATTCCGCCCAAAATGACGCCTTTGCCTTCGTTGGAGCGCGCCAGGTATTCGGCCGCGATCAGCATCACCGTCGAGCCCGCGATTTCGCTCATGGCCCGCACCACCGGCCGCGCCCCGGATGGGTCTTTGATCAGCTCAAACGAGATGGCATTGACCTTTTTGCGCAAAATGGCCGTGATGTAGTCCGACGTGAGCGAGCCGAATTGCAGGGCCGAAATCAGGGTTTGGCCGGCGCGCAGGTGCTCAATTTCGTCGTGCGTGGGCGGGGCTACTTTCAGGATGAGGTCGGCCTCGTACACCTCCTTTTGCGAGTAGGCGATGTTGGCGCCGGCCTCGGAGTAGTCGTGGTCGGAATATTTGCTGGGCTCGCCGGCACCGCTTTCCATTACCACTTCGTGGCCTTCTTCCACGAGGTGCTTCACGGCTTCGGGAGTCAGGCACAGGCGGTTTTCCTGAAGCGAGGTCTCGCGCGGCAGCCCGATAAACAGCTTTCGCCGTCGCGTTTCCACGGCCAACATAGACTCTTGCGTGTAAAACGCGCGGCTCGTGGCCAGCGACTCAAATCCTGGGGGTACTGCTTCAGGCATTTCGGCGAGTAGAAATTATGAACTAAAACCTATGAACAAGCTATGCACCAACTGTTTGATTACCAATCTCTTACAAGAAGGCACTTCCAAGCTGATTTCGGGCTTTCAATCCATAACTTTTAATTGAAGTATCCGCGACTCTGGTCCAGTAACGGTCAGCGTGACAAGCAGTCGGGAAGGTGGCAAGAGTGCCTCAACCCGACTAGGCCATTCTATTAGGCAAAGATAGCCAGAATCGAAGTACTCTTGTGCGCCTATTCCTACGGCTTCTTCGACACGGTCGATGCGGTAGAAATCGAAGTGATAAACGGGCTGATTGCCGGCGTCGCGGTATTCGTTGACGAGCGAAAAAGTGGGGCTGCTCACGTCGTCCTTCACACCCAAACTGTGGCACAACGCCTTGATGAAGGTGGTTTTGCCGGCCCCCATTTCGCCTTCAAACAGCACCACGGTGTGGCCGCCTAAGGCCGTTTTGAGTTGATCGGCTGCCGCGGGCACGTCGGCAAGCGCGGGAATCTTAATTTCGGTAACTGGCATTTGAATGTCGTTTCTCCGATGCAAGTTTACTATTCTGCGCCGCAAGCCGCGCCATTTTCGGTGGTGGTTGGTTTTGTTGCCGCATCTTGTTTTCCCTCATAGCCTCGCCCCATGACCCCAAAGCACCTCTGCTTTCTGCTGCTTTTTCCTTTTCTGGCGTGCTCCAAACTGCCTTCGGCCAGCCGCGAGGCCAGCACGAAAGCGGCCGCCTCCGTCTATTACCCGCCGAAGGGCGACTCCTGGCAACACAAAAAGCCCGAGCAAGCAGGCCTCGACCCCGCCGTGCTGCAACAAGCCGTGGAGTGGGCTAAAACGCAGGAAACCAGCCAAATGACTCCAAATTTCTCGACCCAGGAAGAGATCTTCGGCACGCTGATTGGGCCCATGCCCGCCAGCCACGCCCCGACCAACGGCTTGGTGCTGCGCCACGGCTACATCGTGGCCGAATGGGGCGATACGAAAGCCGTCGACCCCACGTATAGCGTGGCCAAAAGCGTGCTTTCAACGATTTTGGGGATCACCATTGAGCGCGGCACAATCAAAGACATTCACGATCCCGTGGCCCAGTACATCCACGACGGCGGCTACGATTCGGAGCGCAACCGCAAGGTGACGTGGGAATACCACGCCCGCCAAACCAGCGAGTGGGAAGGCGAAATGTGGGGCAAAAAGTCTGATTTTATCGGGCACGAAGCTTTTGGCAAGGGCGAACGCAAGCCCCGCGAGCTTCAGGAGCCCGGCACGTATTTCGAGTACAACGACGTGCGTATCAACCGCTTATCGCTTTCACTCCTGGAGCTTTGGAAAAATCCGCTGCCGCAGGTATTCAAGCAGGAAATCATGGACCCGATTGGCGCATCCGACACGTGGCAGTATCTGCCCTACCGCAACTCTACCGTTATGATCGACGGCGAGCCCATGCCTTCGGTGAGCGGCGGCACGCGCTGGGGCGGCGGACTCTGGATCAGCGCCCAGGACGAGGCCCGCTTTGGCTACCTGTTCCTGCGCCAGGGCCAGTGGAAAGGCAAACAAATCGTTTCTGCCAATTGGGTAAAGCAAGCCACCACGCCCGGCCCGGTCGGCCCGGACTATGGCTATTTGTGGTGGCTCAATACCACTAAAAAAGCTTGGCCCGACGCTCCGGCCACCAGTTTTGCCGCGTTAGGCGCTGGTTCCAACACCATCTGGGTCGATCCGGAGCACGACATCGTCATTGTGTGGCGCTGGCACAACGGCAGCCCCAATGAGCTGATCAAGCGCGTGTTAGCAGCCGTAAAACCGGAATAACAGTCTATCTCACAACCTGCTCATCACTTATCAGTTACAGAAAGCTATAAGTACAGCAATCACGCACTGCATCCTATATAACCTCTTATCCCTGAATCACTTATCTTTTCGGGATGCCAGCAGCCAGCAGCCGCCTGCCAGCAAAGCCAGAGCCGCACCGATTACCGCTGCTTTGGGGAAAGCCGCCGTATCGGTACTTGCTGCTTTCTGGGCAATGGATGCATCGCTAAATTCTTGCCTTCCGGTGACGGCCAGAATCAGGCGGACGGCTTCGGCGGGCTGATCCCACTGTGGGAAATGGCCGCAGTTATCGAACCAATAGAGGCGCGCATCGGGAAATTTCGCCAGCGCTAACTCCGCTTGACGGGGCAGGCACACCCGATCCTGACGGCCCCAACCGATCACCAACGGCTCGGAAATACTGCCTTTGGGAGCCGGCTTTTGCACTTCGCCGTGCGCCAGCTGATCGAGTAGTTCGTCGAAAACAGGTGTATGGGCGAAGGTATGCATCTCGTCGATGGCTTGCTTCGAATCAACAGCCCAGGGCTTCGCCGAAAATTGCGGCAATAATATCGTCCGCCCCACTGCCGAGCCTGCCAACGCGGGCATAACAGGTTGTAATGCCCGCACCAATTTCACCGAAACCGCTACCGAGTGGTAGAAGAACGGGATTTCCCAACCCTGCCAAAAGCCCCCGGGGTCCAGCGAAACGACGGCGCCCAGCACGCCGCCCCGCCGGGCCAGTTCCAGCACCAGCCGCGCGCCCATTGAGCTGCCCACGGCATCGATGCCCAGCAGATTGTGCTGACCGAGAAAGTCTGTGAGGGCATCGGCGAAGGTGCCAATAGAGTTTTCACCTACTAGTTTGGGGGTTTCCCCATGACCTGGCAAATCGACAGCAACTACCTCTCGCTCAGCTGCTAAGGCATCCATAAGGGTGTTCCAAGAACGCCAGCTGCCCCCAATGCCGTGTACCAACAACAGGGGTTTGCCGGTGCCGCGCCGGATGAAATGCATGTCCATAAAGGGAGGAAGTTGTGGGCTCAGCCGAGCCCGGGTTAATCCTGTAGCCATACGCACCCGGCACCATTTAGATTACGTTCGGCCCACATATACTCACAGATCGTGTATGAGCTCATCAGCTGCTCACCTTTTCAAAGGGCATCGAGTAGCACGCTCCATCGTAAGGGCGGAATAAAAACAAGAATTAAATCGTTCGTCAACTTATTATTAATCAGCATATTATAAAATTACTGAATCATTTTCTCTGCTATTAGGCAACTTGCATGATATATCATGCATCTATTAGATAGTTCGTTTTTTACTTGCCATGCTCAACAACGTCCTTTTCTATTCGCTCGACAAAGCCATCCGGCGCTACCGCAAGTTTGCGCAGGCCAACATCGACCGGGCTGGCCTCAACATCACCATTGATCAATGGCTGGTGCTGCGGGTGTTGCTGGAGGACGATACCCTCACCCAGACGGAAATCGCCGACCGCGTTTTCAAAGATCAGGCGTCGGTGGCCCGCATTATTGCGCTACTCATCAAGCGCGGGTTGTTGGTCACGGAAGCCCTGCCCCACGACGGCCGTCGGACCCAGCTGCGGGTGACCCTCGCGGGCCAGCAAATGCTCGACACAGTGCAGCCCATCGTATTGGACAACCGCCAAACGGCTCTTCAGGGCATTTCTGAAGATGAATTGACGCTGCTTCGCCAAGTGCTCGAACGCATTGCCGCCAACTGCTCCCCTGCTCGCCAGCCCCCGAAGTCAGAAATTTTGTCGAAAACTAACTAGCTTTTCTTGTATATACGAAATCTTTCGTATGTTTGTCTACGAATACATTCGTAGATCATTAGTGTAGCCGCCCGCGCCTGCTTCCGGGCCCGAAGCCGGAACGAGCCGCTACCCCGAAGGCCTGCGTCGTCTTAGTCCCGCAGGCCCTCAAAACCAGGTCATTTCTACTCGATCCGCCCCTTGCTTTTGGGCCGGGCTGGCACCGCTTTGCCCTTTCCTTCCTGACTTACTTCCTGACTCTTTCCGAAACCCGCACCCCTCCTCAACGGCTATGAAATCTGCTACTTACGTATACTCGTTCCGGCTTCCTCAACTCTCCTTGTTGCTTCTGCTAAGTGCAGCAGGCTTGGGCTTGGGCTCGGCCCAGGCGCAAGCCCCAACCAGCGTGACGGGCGCCGTCCAGACGGCGGCGGGCGCACCCATTGAATATGCCACCGTCACTTTGCACCGGGCCGCCGACTCGACGGTTGTAAAAACCGAGTTTAGCGACGATAAAGGCGCTTTTCGGCTGGATCAGCCCGCGGGTGGGCGGTACTTAATCTCGGCTTCGCAGGTGGGCTTTGTGCGGCGTTGGAGCGCGCCGTTTGAGCTGGCCCCCGGCGGGGTCACGCTGGAAGCCCTCACGCTGTCCGCCAGTGGGGCTACGCAGTTGAAGGAAGTGACGGTGGTGGGCCAAAAGCCCCTGTTCGAGCACCAGACCGACCGCACCGTCGTCAACGTGGCCGGCTCCACGCTGGCCGCCGGCAACACCACGCTCGACGTGCTGGCCCGGGCCCCGGGCGTGACCGTGGACGGCAACGACAACCTGGCCCTGCGCGGCAAACAAGGCCTACTCGTGCTCATCGACGGCAAGCGCCAGCCGATGAGCGGCAGCGAGCTGGCCGAGTACCTGCGGGCCTTGCCGGCCGAGCAGCTGCAAAGCATCGAGCTGATCACCAACCCGCCGGCCAAGTACGACGCGCAGGGCGGGGCCGGCATCATTGCCATCAACCTGAAGAAGGACCAGCGCCAGGGCACCAACGGCAGCGCCAACGCCGCCTACGGCCGCGGCCAATACGGCAAGTTTACCGGCGGCCTCGCGCTCAACCACCGCCACCAAAAACTCAACCTCTTCGCGTCTTATAACTACACCAATCGCAATGGATACGGCAAGCTGAACATTCACCGCGACTTCTACGAAAACACGGATAGCCGGCGCACTTTGGTTGGCAGCAGCGATCAAGCCAACAAGATGCTCAGCGGCAACCGATCGCACAGCTGGAAAGTTGGGGCAGACTATTCGCTCTCCAAAAACACCGACTTGGGCGTGGTAGTCAATGGCCTCGAAAACCGCGGGCCCCGCATGCCTACGACCAATGCCACGAGCCTTTTTGACCAAAACGGCCAACTACTCGATACGTATGTGGCGCTGGGCAACCGTAGCTTTCACGCCCCCAGCCTGGCTGGCAATGTCAACTTCAAGCACACCTTCCCGGCCGATTCGAGCGGGTCCCGTGAGCTGACCGCCGACGCTGACTACGCCCACTACAACACCGACCGCCTTCAAGATCTGACGACCAGCTTTGGCTTGTCGGGCCGATCGCAGGTCCGCAACGACGGCGATCAGTCGGGCCAGCTGACCATTCAATCGGCCAAGGCGGACTACGTGCATCCCCTCAGCAAAGACGCCCGCTTCGAGGCCGGCCTGAAGGCCAGCCGCGTCCACTCCGACAACGACGTGCTGTTTGAAATAACGGAAAACGGCGTGCGCAGCGTGGATGCTAACCGAACCAACCGCTTCAAATACAACGAGGACATTCGGGCGGCTTACGTCAACTTCAACCAGACCATTGCCAAACTAAACGTACAGCTTGGGCTGCGGGGCGAACAAACCAAAGCTACTGGGCAGCAAGTTGTTGGCAACCAAAGCTTTAATCGTAACTATTTTCAGCTTTTCCCAAGTGCGGCTCTCAAGCAAACCCTTAGCGATAAGCACGAAGTATCGCTGTCCTTGAGCCGGCGCATCGACCGGCCTTCTTATGGGCAGCTCAACCCCTTCCGCATCATCATCGACCCGACTACCTCCGGCGCCGGCAACCCGTACCTACGCCCGCAGACGAGCTATAACTTCGAGCTGACCCACACTTACAAGCAAAAATTCAGCACCGGCCTGAGCTACAGCATCACCAGCAACCCCATCATTCAGGTAGTTCAACCCGAATCGGGGCGTAACGTGGTGTCTACCAGCGTTAACCTGGGCAAGCAGTATTATTATGCCCTGACGCTGACGGCGCCCGTCGAGCTTGCCAAGTGGTGGAGCGTTTACAACAACGGTGTGTTCTACTACAGCCGCTTCGTGGGCCACCTGGCCGGCACGGCCCTGGACAAAGGCCGCCCGGCCTTCAACCTGAGCAGCACCAGCACCTTGACCTTCGGCCAGGGCTGGTCGGCCGAACTCAACGGCCGCTACCAGTCGCGCGAGCAGTACGGCTTCCTCGACGTGCGGCCCAACGGGCAGGTAGGCCTTGGGTTGCAGAAATCGGTGTTGGAACGCAAAGGCACGCTCAAGCTCAACGCCACCGATATTTTCTTCACCGGCAAAGTCCGCGCTACCTCGGCCTACGACAATTACGTGGAGCACTTCTACCAGCGCGGCGATTTCCGGGTGGTCACGCTTTCGTTCAGCTACCGCTTCGGCAACGACAAAGTAGCCCCGACCCGCAAGCGCACTGGCGGCGCCGAAGATGAGAAGCGTCGCGCCAGTGGTTCATAAACACTTCTTAATCAAGTATTTATAAAACATAAAAAAAGCGCGCCATTTCTAAGTGGCGCGCCTTTTTGACACTGATTCAGGAGGTGACTAATAGTTAAATAAGAAACACAAAATATTGACAATCAATTATTTATATCATAAGATTTCATTTCGTGGAATTGTCCGCGTATTCCCGCAAGTCAAAGAGGCGGGCTGCGACCCCTACCCGCACGAATTCATCCTTTTGAGGAGTAGTGAGCGCGAGTTTATCCCGGATTTTATCTCCGACGCGGACGTGCCCTTCATAGAACCAGGCCGGATCGCCTTCGATATCGCCCTGCCCGCCTACCATGTCGTTGTACAGAAGCCACACACGGTGCTTGCCTGCTACGGCCTTCACCTCGTCGGTCGTTTTGCCGACATACTCCTCCATATTCTTCGACTGTGGGCGCAAGTCATGGCCCACGATGGCGTGATAGCGCAGCGAATTCAGCAGGTAAGCCTCCTTATAGTATCGGTAGGGCGCATCGTGGTTCCAATACAAATACACGACATCGCCAGGCTGAAAATGCTGCTCCACGTACTGAAACGCCTCCCGGAAATAAGTTTTTCGAAGCCCGATAAACTGCGTTGTATCAGCGACTTGGCTCACTGACGTAACCAAGGGCGGCGCCAGCAGCAAAGCCGGCAGCACAACGCGGGGCAACGTCGTAAAATAGTAGGCGGCTTCTTCGGCTCCCCGCGCCACCAGCAGCAGCACGAAAGGCGCCAGAAAGACCAGCAGCCGCTCGTGAAAGGGGTAGCGCTCGAGGCCGGAAGCTGCCAGCGCCAGCAAGAACGGAAACACCAGTACCAGCAAAAACTTCTTGTCTTTGCGGTAAAACGAGACCAGCCCCAGCAGGGCAGCTCCTATGGGTACGACGCGCAGCAACAGGCGAGGCAAGTTGCTCCCCAGCACACTGTGCGTTACTAGTAGGCCCAAGGGATAGTCGAGCAGCAGGTAAAGCTGGATCAAAATCCACTTGAAATCGGCCAGTGAGGTGGGCGGCAGCGGCATGAAGGCATCGCGGTAGCGGTACCAGATGATTAGCCACCCCGACTCAGTTCGTTTGCCTGTAAACAGGAGGTAGCTCAGGCCAAAGCTCACCAGCCACATTCCGAACGGAATCAGTGACCGCCAGAAGCGCGTTCCTTGCTTGGTCAGGAGGTAATACAGGGAGACCCCGGCGGCCATTCCTGCCACAATAAAAACGGCGGGAAAAGAAAACCACACTAGCACTGCCCCCCACAACCCCCATTGAATCAATGACTTAGTATCATTTTTGTCGTGGTAGCGGGTGTAGAGGAACAGGTAAATAATGGTTACGAGCAGATCCAGGCCATACGGCTTTGCTTCCACGCCATGATAGATCAGGTACGGTGCCAAGGCCAGCATCCCGAGGGCAACGGCTGCGCCAACGGGCCGCAAAAAATACCGCGCCACGGGCACAAACAGCAGCAGCGAGGCGATGCCGGCCAGCAGCGGAAAAAACCGCAGCGCCATCTCGCCCTTCCCAATGACTAGTACCGCCAACCGGAGCAGCCACAAAAACCCCAGCGGTGCTTTCTGATCAAATTCGAGGGGCTGGGTTGCGAGTTCCCCAAACCCCATGCGAATCAGGCTGTTGGCCTGGTAAGCCTCATCCATAAACAACGATCGGTTGTCGAAGTAATGAAAGAGCCGAACGGCCACGCCCAGCGCGACAAACGCCCAGGTAAGGTAGGTCCAGCTAACTCGCACTTTGTGCGCACGCGCGGGAGCAGAGGCCTGATCCGGCTCCGCAAATACTGCTTCAATCGACATGCGTTCTATCTGTTGAAATAACGAAAACACGGGGGCTGTTGAGTGACTCACCCCCGACCATCCTCAGGGTAGACAAGCCACACAAAAGGGCTTTTGTGCTGCTGCCGATTACCGAACTTATACTACCAATCGAATGCGATGCTGTGGCGGGACAGTATTTGATAATTTAGCTCACAGCGCTGCTTTCCTCTGGAGTTTGCGTCCGAATCACAGCGAACTAACTTAGCTTAGTTGAAGCAAGGTGTAAAACAATACGGAATTTAAAAAGCATTAATGCACAACAAATAGTTGGAATAATGTAATTCGTGAGTACATTTGAAAAACTTGCCTTGCCTTTAAATTATATTTTTTAGTAATATAACAAGGATGAGCTACAGCGGGAAGATAGTGTGGAACAAGGTGAAGATGGTCGTTTTTGATGTTGACGGTACCCTGTACGAGCAGTCGAAGCTGCGCAAAAAAATGCTCTTTGCGCTGCTGGGCTACTACGCGCTACGGCCGTGGCGGCTCGGTGAGATGCGGCTGTTGCAACGCTTCCGACGCGAGCGGGAAAAGCACCCTGCCTACGCAGGCCCTGATTTAGAAAATGCCCAATACGCCTGGTGCGCCGAGGGCACTAGCTACCCGGTTGCCAAAATTAAGCGGGTCGTTCAGCAGTGGATTTTCGATTACCCAAATCAATATCTGTCGGACTGCACCTACCCCGGCACCAAAGAGTTCTTTAACGCCCTCAGAGTCAACCACATCAAAATCGGTATCTATTCCGATTACAAAGCCCACGACAAGCTGCGGGCCATGGGCCTGCAAGCCGATGCGGTAGTGGCCTCGACCGACCCGGAAATAGACCGCCTCAAGCCCGACCCGAAAGGGCTACTGTATCTGGCTGACCTGCTGCGGGTTGCGCCGGAAGAATGCCTGTTTATCGGCGACCGGCCCGAGCTTGACGGCGCATGCGCCGAGCGCGCCAACATGCCCTACCTGATTGTCGAGAAACAGCCCTTCACTTCCTTCAACTTTTACGATAACCTGACGAAGCTACTTACCACCGATCTTAAACCAACTACAACTACCTATGAATCAGACATCTATGCTTCCTAATGCAGAAACTAACGAGCAGGAGGCTGCCTTGATTCCGGCGGGGCTGAAAGACTATATCGCCATCGCCCGCCCCGACAACTGGGCCAAAAACGTATTTATGGTGCCGGGCATGCTGTTTGCCCTGATCGTGTACCGCACTTCCTTCGACGCCGCGCTGCTGTCGAAGATGATCATGGGTGTGGTGAGCACCTGCCTGGTAGCCTCGGCCAACTACGTGATCAACGAATACCTCGACGCCGAGTTCGATAAGTTTCATCCGCTCAAGAAGAAGCGCACGTCGGTGGTGCGGGTCGTCAATCCGGTGCTGGTGTACACGGAGTGGTTTCTGCTGGCCGCTGTGGGGTTTTTGCTGGCCTATCAGATCAGCATTCAGTTTCTGCTCGTGTCGGCGTTTCTGCTGTTCATGGGCGTGATGTACAACGTGCGCCCGTTCCGGACCAAGGAGCGCGTGTACATCGACGTGCTTTCGGAGTCGGTGAATAACCCCATCCGGTTCGCGCTGGGCTGGTTTACGGTCGCCCCGGCCCTGTCGGTGGCCAATCTCGACGGCATCGGCCTCTTCAACAGCCTGCCGCCCACCAGCATCATTGTGGCCTATTGGATGGGCGGTGCCTACCTGATGGCCACCAAGCGCTTCGCCGAATACCGTCTCATCGACAACCCCGAGCTAGCTGGGCTGTACCGTCGCTCGTTTAAGTACTACACCGAGCATAGCCTCCTGATTTCCATGTTTTTCTATGCGCTCACGTCGGCGTTTTTCCTGGGTATTTTCCTGGTCAAAAACCGCATTGAGCTGCTGATCAGCTTTCCCTTCTTCGCGTTGCTGTTTTCGTGGTACCTGCGGATCGGGCTGCTCAAAAATTCGCCTGTGCAGGGTTCCGAAAAACTCTACACGCGCAAGTGGTTTATGCTCTACGTCGTGTTGTTCTGCCTGCTGCTCGTCACCCTGATGTTCGTGGATATACCGGGTTTGCACTGGCTATTAAGGCATTCTTACTGAGTAACTTACAAATTATAGTTGGGTAGCACAGTGGCCGTGACTTCGGCATGAAGGACAATACCTATGCCCCTAAATTTCAAATCCATTAACCTGCCAGCGCCACCCAGGCGGACACGTACCGCTACGGGCGGCGGGCTTGTGGAAGCTGATTATCAGAACATTACGCTTTATATTCTGATCCTCATCGGTATTGGACTGCGGCTGTTTCAGTTCCTCTACAATCGCTCCTTCTTTATTGACGAGCTTTTCCTGAACGTCAACATCGTCAAGCTGGATTTCTGGGGCTTGGCCACCCGCACGTTTGAATACCAGCAAAAAGCCCCGTTGGGCTACCTGTGGGCGGTAAAGCTGCTGACTACAGTGCTGGGCAATTCGGAACAGGTGCTGCGGCTGTTTTCGCTGCTCTGCGGCATCAGTTCCCTGTTTCTCTTCGTGCCCGTGGCGCGGCATTTTCTCCGGTCCTGGGGCGTGGTTATTGCGGTCGGCGTGCTCTCGATTTCCTACACGTTCATCTACCATTCGGTGGAGGCCAAGCAATACTGCACCGAGCTGACGGCCGCCATCCTTGCGCTGTTTCTTTACACGAAATACCACGACCGTACCGACCTAAAATCGCTGTTGATCTGGGGCGTTGCCGGGGCAATTTTGCTGTGGTTTTCCTTCTCGCTGATATTCATTGCGGCGGGCATTGCCGGGGCCGTTTGCCTCGACACGTTGCTGCGGAAAGAGTGGCGCAGGTTCTTTATGTTGCTGATCCCGTTCACGTTGTGGCTGTTGAGCTTTGGCGTGTTGTATTTTTTGTTCGTCCGGAAATTCCACGAATCGGCTTGGCTGATTGACTTTTTCAAGCGAGTAGACGATGCCTTCATGCCCTTGCCGCCGGCTTCGGTTTCCGACCTTACCTGGCTTGTCCGCAAACCCTACTCCCTCCTCGACCGCCCGCTGGGGCTGATGCTCTATTTTGAGCCCAACGCCGACCATTCCTTTTTGTACTACTTCCTGCGGATGGGCTGGTTGTATGCGCCCACCATCGTACTCGGCGCAGTACTGATGTTGCGAAAGAACCGGCTGAATTTCAGCGTTTTATTGCTTCCCGTGCTACTCACGATGGCGGCGTCCGGCCTGAAGGTTTATCCGTTCCATCAGCGCTTTCTGCTATTCCTGGGACCTGTTTTCCTGCTGATGCTGGCGTATGGCTTTGAGCGCTTCTGCGCGCTGTTTCCGCGGCGCTACTCCCTTGTGGCGCTGGGGCTGTTGTTGGTATTGACCCCTGCACTCGTAAACTCAGCCGAGCAAGTCAATGATCCTCATCAGGTTATCAAGGACTACAACCGGGAAGTAGTGCTGTTTGTCAACCAGAACTACAAGCCCGGCGACGCGGTGTATGTTTACTGGAACATGCGCCAGGCGTACGAGTTTTACAAAGCGGCTAACTATTTAAAATTCAATGCTATAGAGGCCAGTTACGTAAAAAACAAGTCCCGCAATCCGACCGATTACATCAACCACTTAAAACCCGACTTCAAAGGCTTTAAAGGCAAAAAGCGGCTCTGGTTTATTTACGACACCAACAACCGCGATCCCATCGGCGACTTCATCGATCAGCCCGCATGGTACCACGATCAGAAGTTTGTACCGGGCAAATCACTTGAACAGGAATTCTCCAAGATGGGCAAGCAAAAGACTCATTACCAACTAAATACCTTCAACGCTACCTTGTTCGAACTGAAGTAGGAAATTATAACGCAAAAGCGGCGGTCCCAACTGGGGCCGCCGCTTTTGCGTTGTGAACACAGACTTACCTTACCCCTTCGGAGTGAGCGTGATGTAGGGAATGATAACTTCCTCCAGCGAAATGCCGCCGTGCTGGAACGTGTCCTTGTAGTAGTTCACGTAGTAGTTGTAGTTGTTTGGGTAGGCGAAGAAGTAGTCACCGAGCGTAAACACGTACGCGGTCGATACATTTTCGCGGGGCAGGAAAATGCGCTCCGGCTTGCGCACCACGTACACATCGCGGGAGTCGTCGAAGCCGAGGTTTTTGCCGTGCTTATAGCGCAGGTTGGTGTTGGTGTTCCGGTCGCCGACGATTTTGTACGGGCGCTTTACGCGAATCGTGCCGTGGTCGGTGGTGATGATGAGCTTGCCTTTTTTCTCGGCAATCTGCTGGAGCATTTCATACAGCGGCGAGTGCAGAAACCACGAGCGCGTCAGCGAGCGGTACGCCGATTCGTCGCCGGCCAGCTCCCGAATCATGGCCATGTCGGTACGGGCGTGCGAGAGCATATCCACGAAGTTGTAGACGATGACGTTGCACTTGTAGTTGTTGTGCAGGTTCGACATCTTACCCAGTAAGTCTTTGCCAGCCTGGAGGTTAGTTACCTTGTTGTAGCTGTATTTGGCTTTCTGGCTGGCCTTCTGGAACATGATTTCCATGAATTCCTGCTCGTGCAGGTTCTTGCCTTCGTCGTCGTCGTCGTTGACCCACAGGTTGGGGTACTTCTTCTGGATTTCGCCGGGCATCATGCCCGAGAAGATCGCGTTGCGGGCATAAGCAGTAGTAGTCGGCAGGATGCTGTAATACATTTCCTCCGAATCCACGGTGAACAGCTCGGCAATGATGGGCTCCAGAATCTTCCACTGGTCGTAGCGCAGGTTGTCGATCAGCACAAAGTAAACGGGCGTGTCGCCGGTGTCTTTCAGCAGCGGAAACACGCGCTCCTTGAACAACTGATGCGACATGAGCGGGGCGTCTTTGTCGTCGCCGTTTACCCAGTCTTCGTAATTGTCGGTGATGAAGCGGCCGAAGTACGTATTAGCCTCGTCCTTCTGCATGTTGAAGACGTCGGCCATGCTTTTGCCTTCCGTCTCGTCAATCTCTAACTCCCAGTATACCAACTTCTTATACACATCCGCCCACTCCGAGGGCGAAAGGCGGTCGCCGAGCTGCATGCCCAGCTGACGGAAGTCGCGCTGGTAGCTGCTGTTGGTCTTTTCGGAAATCAGGCGCTTGTTGTCGAGCACCCGTTTCACCGACAGCAGTATCTGATTCGGGTTGACGGGCTTGATGAGGTAATCGGCTATTTTAGAGCCAATTGCGTCTTCCATGATGTGTTCTTCCTCGCTCTTGGTGATCATGATCACCGGCACTGTAGGGCGAGAAGCTTTGATTTCGGTCAGGGTTTCGAGGCCGGTAAGGCCGGGCATGTTTTCGTCCAGAAATACGATGTCGTAGTTCTGCTCCTGTACCTGCTCGATGGCATCGGCGCCCGAATTGACGCCGGTTACGTCGTAGCCTTTTTCTTTTAGGAAGAGAATATGGGGCTTCAGCAGATCGATTTCGTCGTCGGCCCAGAGGATGTTGTAGCGTTGCATGTATGGATAGGGTTGGAATTACAAGGATAAAGCCCGGCCAGCGCCAAGCAGGTGAGGCCCTGCGTCGGCGCAGCAGCTTACTCAATAGACTCCAAAGAGCCGGGTGGGTTTAGCACCGTTGCAAATGAAGTTTCGTAAGTAGCTTTACCCCCAATCCCTGAATTTAAGTTTTACAATTTTTGGCCGTCGAGCTGTATTCGGCATAAGACGCGTACGCTTTCGCTTCCGCACTTGTTCGATCTGCGTATAGACCACCTATTGATTGCCAAACGGCGGCCCCGGCACCAAACTACCAAAGCGTACGCTCTATTTTGAATAAGAAGAAAATCTTTAACGACCCGGTGTACGGCTTTGTCACCGTGCCCACCGAACTTCTTTTCGACCTGATTGAACACCCGTATTTCCAGCGGCTGCGGCGCATTCAGCAGCTTGGGCTTACGGGGTTTGTGTACCCCGGCGCGCTGCACACGCGCTTTCACCATGCCTTGGGAGCCATGCACCTGATGAGCATGGCCTTGCGCACGCTGAAAGACAAACATATCAAAATTTCGGCCGCCGAGGGCGAAGCGGCCCTGGCGGCCATTCTGCTGCACGACATTGGTCACGGCCCGCTCTCGCACGCGCTCGAGACGTCCATCTTTCACGAAGTGCCCCACGAGCAACTCTCGTTGTATTTAATGCAACGGCTCAACAATGAGTTCAACGGCGCACTTACGCTGGCCATCGAAATCTTTCAGGGGAGCTACCACCGGCCGTTTTTTCACCAACTGGTGAGCAGCCAGCTCGACATGGACCGGCTCGATTATCTCAACCGCGATTCCTTTTATACCGGCGTGCAGGAAGGCCGGCCCGGTGCCGACCGCCTCATCAAAATGCTCACGGTAGCCGACGAGAAGCTGGTGCTGGAAGAAAAAGCCATTTACAGCATCGAAAACTTTTTGGTGAGCCGCCGCCTCATGTACTGGCAAGTGTATTTGCACAAGACGGTTACGAGCGCCGAGCAGATGATCATCCGGATCATGCAGCGCGCCCGCGACCTGGCGCGCACGGGGCACGCGCTGCCAGCCTCGCCCGACTTGCAGTATTTTCTGGCCAAGCCCGTCAGCCTGTTGAACTTTGAGCAAGATGACACCATTCTGCAACGCTTTGTGCAACTGGACGATACAGATGTGTGGAGCGCCGTAAAAATGTGGGCCAACCACCCCGACAAAGTACTGAGCTATATGTCGCGCAGCATGTTGGATCGTCATTTGTTTAAGATCGTCTTGCAGAGCGAGCCCTTCGACGAGGAGTTTCAACTAGGCGTAGTAGAACTGATCGCTGACCATTTTCAATTGCCGCCCGACGAAGCCAAGCTCCTGATGCTCACGGGCCGCATTAGCAACAATGCCTACGATGCCGATGGCAAAGACACTATCGACGTGCTCACTAAGCGCGGCCGGGTAGTCAACGTGGCTGAGGCATCCGATTTGCCCAACATCCGCGCGTTGAGCCAGCGCGTAGAGAAACACTACATCTGCTACCCAAAGGAAATTGCGCAGTAAATAGTGGCGCATTCTTCTGAGAAAGCCGCGAGTCACGACAATTCATAATTATTTGACAATCATATTATTACAAAAATGCTCTTTCCCTCAACTTATCTCTCCTACTTGCTGCGTTTTCGTGTTGCTTCTCGCCTTGGCCGAGCAGTTGGTAACTCGCACCGGGCAATCGGCAACTGATAAGCCTCAACTCATTACTTTTGCGCGATGGAATTTACCGTAGGCCAGATAGCAGAAGTGCTGCGCGGCGCCGTAGAAGGCGATGCGACGCAGCGCATTGACCGGCTGGCTAAAATCGAAGAAGCCCAAGCCGGCGCCCTCTCCTTTTTGGCCAACTCCAAATACGAACACTACCTCTATACCACGGGCGCGTCGGCCGTGATTGTGGCGCACTCGCTGGTGTTGCGCCAGCCTGTCGCGGCGGCCCTGATCCGAGTAGACGACCCGTATTCCAGCTTCACTACGCTGCTTGAGTTTTACCAGCAGGCCAGCCGCACCGGCCGGCGCGGCGTGGAAGAGCCTTCTTTTGTAGGGGCCAACAGCGAGATCGGCGAAAATCACTACCGCGGCGCCTTTTCGTACATCGGCGAAGGCTGCCGCATTGGCCGCGACGTACTGATTTTTCCGCAGGCCTACATTGGCGATCGCTGCCAAATCGGTGATGGCACTATTATTTATGCCGGCGCCAAAATTTACGCCGATACCGTGATTGGGGCGCGCTGCACTATTCATGCGGGCGCCGTGCTGGGTTCCGATGGCTTTGGCTTTGCGCCGCAAGCCGACGGCTCGTACCGCACCATCCCACAGATTGGCAACGTGGTACTGGAAGACAACGTGAGCGTCGGGGCCAATACCACCATCGACTGTGCCACCATGGGTTCGACCGTCATCCGGGAAGGCTCCAAAATTGACAACTTAGTACAACTGGCTCATAATGTGGAGATTGGCCGCCACACAGTCGTTGCCGCCCAGACCGGTGTTTCGGGCTCAACCAAAATCGGTGACTTCTGTGTGCTGGCCGGGCAGGCTGGCATTGCCGGGCACCTGACGCTGGCCAACCGCACCACCGTCACGGCCCAATCGGGCGTAGGCAAATCCATCAAAACGGAAGGTGTCTTTCTGCAAGGCTCGCCGGCATTCAGCCTGCGCGACAGCCTACGGGCGAACGCCATTTTCCGCCATTTGCCCGATTTGGAACGCCGCCTTGATGCTTTGGAACATCAAAATACCCAACCGGAAAACTCCTAGCTTTGCACTTCCCTTTAGAGATGCGAACTAAGGCGTGAGCAGTAAGACGATTTCTGCCTTTTGAAATTGTTCTTTGCTCCCTTCCTAGTTCTCGTTTCGCGCTTCCCTACTGATGAACGACAAGCAACATACGATTAAGGCGCCGGTGACCGTGAGCGGCATTGGCCTGCACACGGGCGTTGAGGCCACCATGACCTTCTGCCCCGCGCCCATCAACCACGGCTACAAATTCCAGCGCATTGACCTGCCCGGCAAGCCCATCGTGGATGCCGACGTTGACAACGTAGTGGATCTGTCGCGCGGCACGACCATCGAGCAAAACGGCGCCCGCGTCAATACGGTGGAGCACACCTTGGCGGCGCTGGTAGGCTTGCAAATCGACAACGTCCTGATCCAACTCGATGGGCCTGAGCCGCCCATCATGGATGGTTCGTCGTATGAGTTCATCCGGCCGCTTCAGGAAGTAGGTTTGGAAGAGCAGAACGCGCTGCGCAACTACTTTGAAATCCCCGACGAAATCCGCTTTGTGGATAATGGCCGGGCAGTGGAAATTGCGGCCCTCCCGCTCAACGATTACCGCGTAACGGTAATGGTCGATTATAATTCGCCGGTGCTGGGCTCGCAGCATGCCTCGCTCAACGACATCACGCATTTTGCCACGGAAATAGCTTCGTCACGCACGTTCTGTTTTCTGCATGAGCTAGAGGCGCTTTACAAGCAAAACCTCATCAAGGGCGGCGATTTGAGCAATGCCATCGTGGTCGTGGATCGCGTGGTGAGCGAAGAAGAGCTGAGCGACTTGGCCACCATGCTGGGCAAGCCCAAAGTAGCGGTCAAGAAGGAAGGCATCCTGAACAACGTCGATCTGCGGCACAAAAACGAGCCCGCCCGCCACAAACTGCTCGACTTGGTAGGCGACTTGGCGTTGGTAGGCCGTCCGCTGAAAGGCCAGATTCTGGCGGCTCGGCCGGGTCACGCCGCTAACGTAGCGTTTGCCAAGCGGATCAAGAAGAAGATGATGGAGGCTGATACCAGTCCCGTTCCGACTTACGATCCGTCGCGGACGCCGGTCATGGACATCAACCAGATTTCTGCCACGCTACCGCACCGCTACCCGTTCCTGCTGATCGACAAGATCATTCATCTGGATACCGTGACGGTTACCAGCGTCAAGAACGTGACCATGAACGAGCAGTTCTTCCAGGGTCACTTTCCTGGCAACCCCGTTATGCCCGGCGTGATTCAGATTGAAGCCATGGCCCAAACCGGCGGCATCCTGGTGCTGAATACTGTGCCGGACCCGGAAAACTACTGGACCTATTTCTTAGGCATCGAAAACTGCCGTTTCCGCAAAAAGGTGATCCCCGGCGACACCATCATTTTCCGCTGTTCGCTGCTGGCTCCCGTCAAGCGCGGCATCGCCAAAATGAAGGGCCAAGCCTTCGTGAACGGCAAAGTGGTGATGGAAGCCGAAATGAGCGCCGCCATTGTCCGCAAAGACGCTTAAGCTTCTCACTTAACAAGTAATGAGCGGTACCTGAACAATGGACAGCCTTTTCAAGCGTTGATACCCGGCCGTCAGATGCTCTTGTTACTCGTTGACTGATAATTGATAATTGAACAAAATGAACCAGCCGCTCGCCTATATACACCCCGAGGCTAAGATCGCGCAAAACGTTGTGGTAGAGCCCTTTACCACTATCGATAAAGACGTCGAGATCGGGGAAGGCACCTGGATTGGCCCCAACGTGACGATCATGTCGGGGGCGCGTATTGGCAAAAACTGCAAGATATTTCCTGGTGCCGTCATTGCGGCAGTACCGCAGGATTTGAAATTCGCCGGCGAAAAAACGACCGCCCACATCGGTGACAACACCGTGATTCGGGAGTGCGTGACGGTAAACCGCGGCACTATTGATAAGCTCCGGACTGTAGTAGGTGCTAACTGCCTGCTGATGGCCTACGTGCACGTGGCCCACGACTGCCTTATCGGCGATTACTGCGTGTTGGCTAACTGCGTGCAGCTAGCTGGCCACGTGGAGATTGGCGATTATGCCATTATCGGCGGGACTTCGGCCATACACCAATTCGTGCGGGTTGGCCAGCACGCCATGATTTCGGGCGGCTCGCTGGTGCGCAAGGATGTGCCCCCTTTCGTAAAAGCCGGCCGTGAACCGCTGACTTACAGCGGTATCAATTCCATCGGGTTGCGCCGCCGGGGCTTCTCCGATCAGAAGATCAGCGAGATTCAGCAACTGTATCGCCTGCTGTTTTTGAGCGGGCTAAACAACAACGACGCCCTCGACAAAATTGAACTGGAGTTATTGCCCAGCCCCGAACGCGACGAAGTAGTAAACTTTGTGCGCAACTCGGGTCGCGGCGTGATTAAAGGCTATTCGCGCAACGGAAACGGTGCAGATTGAGGCCGTTGGGTTGGGCAAACGCTTCCACCGCGAGTGGATCTTCCGGGGCCTGACGCACATTTTCCGGCCGGGCTCGGCAACTGCAATTCTTGGCCCCAACGGTTCGGGCAAGAGCACATTGCTCAACACACTTTCAGGCCAATTACTTAGCACCGAGGGCTCGCTTTCGTACGCTTACCAAGGCAGAGCTATAGCCGTAGAAGAAATACCGCAATTGCTGGCGTATTGCGCACCATATTTGGAAGTCATTGAGGAACTGACACTTACAGAACTTCTGCATTTTCATACCCGCTTTAAGCCGCTTCGAACTGGATTCACAGCTAAGCGTCTGATCGAGTTGATGTACCTGGAAAAGTCGCGCCATAAGCTGATCCGCGATTTCTCGTCGGGTATGAAGCAGCGCCTCAAGCTGGCCCTGGCCCTGTACAGCGACGCCCCGCTCCTGCTGCTGGATGAACCCACGACCAACCTCGACCGCACCGGCGTAGACTGGTACCACGAACACGTGCAGGCCACCACAGCGGACCGTCTGGTGCTGGTAAGCTCGAACGTTCCGGAGGAATACGATTTCTGCACCGAGCAACTCGACGTGACAGATTTCGGCGCAAAAATGGCCCGGTAAACCAGGGCAGGTGTATTTCTTTTGCGCGTTAGTTCTTATTTTTGGTAACGTCTCGCTCCTTCACCATCTCAAACAGCTTCTTTCGAGGTTGAACTGACCAAATTGTGGTTGTTTCGCCTGCACGAATTATTACCTCTGTCCGATCATCGGCAGGCGTAATTTCAGTGTTTCTACCAACTGAACTGCAACCTGCCGGCCGCTTTGAAACGTACACTGCGGCCAAGGCAGATACTAACCGAGCCGTATCTTCGCGACGGTCCCCTTCTACGACATTCTTCAACCATTCACTTTTATCTGCCCTCACCCGGCCATGAAACAATACGACGACCTCGACGACGATTTCCTCGACGATGAAGACGAGCTGGATACCTTCGCTCAGAAAGGAGGCCGCAAAAGCAGCGGTAGCCCCGAAGAACGCCTTAGTGCCAAGTACGCCGACTACCTGATGTGGCGCGACACGGGTTCTTCGCACGACGAAGCGCTTGACCTTGCCAGCATGACGGAGGAAGAATACACCACGGCCGAAGCCGCCGAAGATCCGGATGGCAGCAGCGGCTACTCCAGCTTCGGCGACGATGATCTGGATGACCTCGCTGACGACGATGACGACGATGCCTACAGCAGCCGCTCACGCGGCCGGAGCCGAGGCCGTGACGATGACGATGACTATTAACCGGCGTTAACGCCCAACAAAAAACCCCGGCTACATGTAGCCGGGGTTTTTTGTTGGCTATGGCTCTTTGTGTTAGCTCTTGGAGCCACCAAATACGCGGCGAAGCAACTCCGTGGTACGGGCGACGGGGTTCTCCCGGATATTCGCTTCTTCTTGGGCCACCAAGGTAAATAACCCATCGATGGCTTTGCCAGTGGCATAGCTATTCAGGTCGGTGTTGACGGGCTTGACCAACGGAATCTGGTTGTAGCGCATGGTCAGATCGGTGTAGTAGCGCGTGGCGTTTACTTTGTCAAGTGATTGCTGAATGATGGGCTTGAAAGCCGTGGTAAGCTGCTGGCTAGTGGTGCGTTTGAGGTAATTCGTAGCCGCATCTTTCTCACCCGTCAGAATTCCCCATACATCCTTGAAAGTCAGGGCTTTAATGGCCGAGATAAAAATCGGTTTTGCGCTCTTGGCCGCATCCTCGGCGCCGCGGTTCAGCGATAACTCAAACCGATCGACCTGCGAGCCTAACCCTATGGTTCGCAAAGTGTTAGCTACGCGCTGGGCATCGGGCGGAAACGGAATGCGGATGAGCTTGTTCAGGTAAAAGCCATCCTGCTGCGATGCCTGATCGGTGCCTTTGCTGATGCCTTGAGTAAGGGCTTCTTTCAGGCCGCGAGCGGCTTCGTCTTGGCTAACCGAACTGCCGGGGGTGGTAGTAGTGCTGGGAATTGGGAGCTTGATGTTCCCGATTTTGGGCAGCTTGAAAACCTGAGCCGATGCAGAAAGCTGAAGGCCCAAGACCAGGGCAAAAGGCAAGAAATAGTGAATCTTTTTCATAACTCGGGGCGGCAAATACGTAACGGCCATGCGGGCCGATGCCGCTACTTAGGCATAAACCGGACCAAAACAAACACGTTTTAGTTTCTATTCCACCCAACATGCAGCAGATACCTAACGCAGAAATAATTACCATCGGCGACGAATTGCTTTACGGACAGGTCGTGGATACCAACTCCGCTTTTATGGGCCAGGAGCTTGGCAAGATCGGTCTGCGCGTGCGCCAAATAACGAGCGTATCGGATCGGGCTGCTGAAATCGTGCTGGCCCTCGACGCAGCCCGCGAACGCGCTGACGTGGTACTGATTACGGGGGGCCTCGGCCCTACTAAAGACGACCTCACCAAGAATATTCTGACGGAGTACTTTCGGACTGAGCTGGTGCTCAACGAGCCGTCTTTGCGCGATGTGGAGGCTATTTTTGCCCGCTTCAACCGGCCAATGCTGGAAGTAAACCGCCAGCAGGCCTACTTGCCGGCCAGCTGCACGCCCATCCGCAATGCCATGGGTACGGCGCCGGGCATGTGGTTTGAAGACCGAGGAACGGTGTTTGTGTCGATGCCCGGCGTGCCGTTTGAGATGAAGCGCATGATGACCGACATTGTGCTGCCCAAGCTGAAGGAGCACTTCCAAACGCCCGCCATCGAGCACCTTGTTATCCAGACGGCCGGCTTAGGAGAATCGTTTTTGGCCGAGCAGATTGCGGACTGGGAAGATGCGCTCCCCCCCAATATGAAGCTGGCCTACCTGCCCTCGCTGGGCAACGTGCGCCTGCGCCTCACCGGTACCGATGACGGCCAACCCAACCTCCGCGGTCGCATGGAAGCCCTGCTGCCTGCGTTGCGCGAGCGCATCGGAGAGTACATTTTTGCTGAGGAAGACATCCCGCTGGAAGAAGCAATTGGCCGCTTGCTAACCGAGCGCGGACTCACCGTTGGGACGGCTGAGAGCTGCACGGGCGGTTTTGTAGCACATAAGCTGACGAGTGTAGCAGGTAGCTCACGCTATTTTTTGGGCAGCATTGTGGCCTATGATAACCAAATCAAAATCAAGCAATTATCAGTAAGTACTGAAACTCTCACTTCATATGGAGCAGTGAGCGAACAGACCGTTCGGGAAATGGCAGAAGGCGCCCGCAAGAACCTTGGCGTCGACGTAGCCATTGCTACCAGCGGTATTGCCGGGCCCGACGGCGGCACCCCAGACAAACCCGTTGGAACTATCTGCATTGCTTATGCCGACGCACACCAAACCGTAAGCCGGCGGTTCTCTTTCAACCGCGGCCGCCAGATCAATATCGAGTATACCACAACGGCCGTGCTTAACCTGCTGCGCTTGAGCCTGCCCCCGGTTCAGTAGCCAAACTCCAGTTTGGGAAGTCCTGATTCCTGTGGTGAGCGTGAGCGAAACCTTACGCTACACGGGCAAAAGCGCTACCTTTGATTCGGTTTTAGACAACCCCACCCCTTGTTATGAGTTGTCCAGAGCTAGCTGTCTGACCTTCAACACCCAACAAATCAACCCCCGAAAATCTGCATGGCACGAGTGGAAATGGTGATGCCCAAAATGGGCGAAAGCATTATGGAAGGCACCGTCCTGAAATGGCTCAAACAAGTAGGCGAACCCATTGAGCAGGACGAGTCCGTACTGGAAGTGGCTACCGATAAAGTAGATACCGAAGTACCTGCCTTGCATGCCGGCGTCTTGCAGGAAATTCTGGTACAGGAAGGCCAAGTAGTCGCCGTAGGGGCTCCTATTGCCGTCATCGAAACCGACGCTGCTGCGGCCGCTACAACGGCACCTGCTGCCACGCCCGCTACGCCACAGGCAACTCCCGCCCCCGCCCTCAACGGAGCGGAAGTACCCTACCTGCCCGAGCCCCACGACCCACAGAGCAATGTGCGGCTTGGCGTGGCTCAGCCGGGCCGCTTCTATTCGCCCCTGGTGCTGAGCATCGCTCGGGAAGAAGGCATTTCAATGGCGGACCTCGAACGCTTGCCCGGCACCGGCAAAGAAGGCCGCGTCACGAAGAAAGATATCCTCGATTTTGTGGCGGGCGGCAAGCAGAGTGAAGCAGCACCCCAGGTTGCTTCACAAACATCTGATAATCAATTCCTTACAGAAAAGACCCCATCTGCACCTGCTCAGCCTTCTCAGGTGCCGCAAGTACAAGTTGCCCCAGTAGCAGCGCCGGCCCAGGCAGTAGCGGCGGCGGCTTCCAAACCGGCGCCGTCGGTAAGCGGCAATGACGAGCTGATCGAAATGGACCGCATGCGCAAAATGATCGCGCAGCGCATGGTCGACAGCAAGCGCATTTCGCCGCACGTGACCTCGTTTGTAGAAGCCGACGTGACCGAAATCGTGAACTGGCGCAACAAACACAAGGATGTCTACAAAAAGCGCGAGGGCGAGAACCTGACCTTTACGCCCATTCTGATTCAGGCAATTGCGCGGGCCATTCAGGATTTCCCCAACATCAACGTGTCGGTCGAAGGCGATTACATCATCAAGAAGCGCGACATCAACATTGGTTTGGCCGTGGCGCTGCCTTCCGGCAACCTGATTGTGCCCGTCATTCACAAAGCCGACCAGCTTAACCTCAACGGGCTGAGCAAGAAGGTAAATGACCTCGCCAACCGCGCTCGTATCAACAAACTCACTCCCGGCGATCTGGAAGGTGGCACATACACCGTGTCGAACGTGGGCTCGTTTGGCAACGTGATGGGCACTCCTATCATCATGCAGCCACAGGTAGCCATCATGGCCCTCGGCGCGATCAAGAAGAAGCCCGCCGTGATCGAAACTCCACAAGGCGATCTGATCGGAATTCGGCACTTCATGTTCCTATCGCACTCCTACGATCACCGCGTGGTAGACGGCTCGTTAGGCGGAATGTTCGTGCGCCGGGTAGCCGATTACCTAGAGCAGTTTGACCCAAATACGGTCATTTAATCTTCTATTTTCAGCAAGCATTTTATATAAATAAGCCCGTCAACCAGATGGGCTTATTTATTTCATAATCAGATCATTATGAAGAACATCATTTCATTAATCGCGCTGGTCATTTCCTTGGGCCTGATCCTATATCTCTACCAGCGACTGTCGGCTACCGAAGAGGCGTTGAAGCTGGCCGAGAAGCGATTCGCCGATTGTGAGCAAGTGAGCTTTCAGTTGCAAAACCAGCTTACCGGCCGCACCCGCGGCGTCACTCCCGATAGCCTGCGCGACGAGTAAAGCGGGGCTTTTCTCAGCTACGCAAAAAGCCCGGCGCCTTTCGGCACCGGGCTTTTTGATAACCTTCTCGGATGGGTTTACAGCGCCGCTAAGCTTTGCTCCAACGCGGCAATTTTAGCTTCGGCGTCGGCTTGCTTTTGGCGCTCGCGCTCGATAACGTCGGGCTTGGCGTTTTGCACAAACTTCTCATTGCTGAGCTTTTTCAGCACCGAATCGCGAAACCCTTGCGCATACTCGATTTCCTTTTGCAGGCGAGCCCGTTCGGCATCGAGGTCAATGTGGCCTTCCAGTGGGATGAAGAACTCACTGCCCCCTTGCACAAAGCTCACCGCGGCCGCTGGGCCAGCTTCCACAAAGCTTAGCTCGCTCACGTTCGCCAGCTTACGAATCACAGACTCGTAGGCCGTCAGTAATTCGGGCTCATCGGTTTTGGCAGCTAACGTCAGGGCTTTGCTGGGGCCGATGTTCTTCTGGTTGCGCACGTTGCGCACGCCGGCCACGATGTCCAGCACTTTTCCCATGCGGTCCAGAATGTCGGTGGCACCGGCTACCGGCTGCGCTTTTGGCCACGGCGCTACGCACACGTAGTCTTTGGGGCCACGCTCCGCCAACTCATGCCAGATCTCTTCGGTGATGAAAGGCATGAAGGGATGTAGCAGCTTCAACAGTGTTTCGAGGTAACCTGTAGTATACTTAAGCGTCTCGGCATCAATGGGTTGCTGATAAGCCGGTTTTACCATTTCCAGGTATACCGAGCAAAAGTCGTCCCACACCAGCTTGTACACCGTCATGAGCGCATCCGACATGCGGAACTTGGCGAAGTGTTCGTCGAGCTCCGTAAGTGTCGTTTGCAGCTTCGCACCGAACCACTCCACGGCCTTTTCACTCGCAAATGGCAGTTCTGAGTTCACTTCCAAGCCTTGCGTGAGGCGGAAGGCGTTCCAGAGCTTGTTGCTGAAGTTGCGGCCCTGCTCCACGAGCTTGATATCGAACAGCAAGTCGTTGCCGGCCGGTGAGGAGAACAGCATGCCCGTGCGTACACCGTCGGCGCCGTACTCGGCAATGAGGTCGAGCGGGTCGGGAGAGTTGCCGAGCTGTTTGCTCATTTTTCGCCCCTGCGTATCGCGCACAATACCAGTCAGATACACATTACGAAACGGCACCTCACGACGGTATTCCAAGCCAGCCATGATCATGCGAGCCACCCAGAAAAACAAGATTTCGGGGGCCGTTACGAGGTCATCGGTCGGGTAAAAATAGTTGATGTCGGGGTTGTCGGGGTCTTTGAAGCCGTCGAACACCGAAATCGGCCACAGCCACGACGAAAACCACGTATCCAGCACGTCCTCGTCTTGGCGAAGATCGGCGCGGGTGAGCTGCTCGTTACCAGCCTTTTCCTTGGCTAGCTTAAGTGCTTCGCCTTCGTTCAGCGCCACGACGAACGAGCCGTCGGGCAGGTACCACGCCGGGATGCGCTGGCCCCACCACAGCTGCCGCGAAATGCACCAGTCACGGATGTTTTCCATCCACACCCGGTACATGTTCTTGAACTTAGGCGGGTGCAGTTTAATTTCGTCTGTTTCAACAACTTCTAGCGCCTTCTTGGCCATCTCGTCCATCTTGCAGAACCACTGCAACGACAGGCGGGGCTCGATCACGGCGCCGGTACGCTCGGAGGTTTGCAGCACGCTGGCGTAGTCCTCAATCTTGTCGAGCAAGCCCGCTTGCTGCAAGTCCTTCGCAATCTGTTTGCGCGCGGCAAAGCGATCCTGCCCGACGTAGAGTACAGCCTTTTCGTTCAGCGTACCGTCGTCGTTCAGAATGTCGATTACAGGCAGATTGTGCTTCACGCCCAACTCGTAGTCGTTCAGGTCGTGCGCGGGCGTTACCTTCAGACCGCCCGTACCGAAATCCATGGCTACGTACTCGTCGGTGATCACGGGGATCTCACGACCGAGCAGCGGGATGCGCACTTTTTGGCCGTGTAAGTGCTTGTAGCGCTCGTCGTTGGGGTTTACGGCTACGGCCACGTCGGCCATGATCGTTTCCGGACGCGAAGTGGCTACGGTAATAAACTGCCCGTCCTGCCCCACTACTTCGTAGCGCAGGTAATACATCTTGGCCGTGGTTTCCTTGGCGACTACCTCTTCATCGGAAATAGCAGTACGCCCTTGCGGGTCCCAGTTTACCATGCGTACACCCCTGTAGATCTGGCCTTTACGGTACAAATCCACGAAAACGCGCAGTACTGCCTCGGTCATTTCGGGCTCCATTGTGAAGCGCGTGCGGTCCCAGTCACAGGAGGCACCGAGCTTCTTGAGCTGCTCCAGAATAATGCCGCCGTACTTTTCCTTCCATTCCCAGGCATGTTCCAAGAACTGCTCACGGGTGAGGTCGCGCTTTTCGATGCCTTTTTCCTTCAGCAAGGCTACTACTTTGGCTTCGGTGGCAATGGAGGCGTGGTCGGTGCCGGGCACCCAGCAGGCTTCTTTGCCCTGCATGCGGGCACGGCGCACCAGTACGTCCTGGATGGTATTGTTGAGCATGTGGCCCATGTGCAGCACGCCCGTCACGTTGGGCGGCGGAATGACCACAGAATAAGCAGGTTTGCGCGGGTTGGGCTTGGCTTTGAAGAAGCCCTGCTCCTGCCAGCGTTGGTACCATTTGGCCTCTACGTCGGCGGGAGTGTAGGTTTTGGCGATGGACATCGACAGAGAAAATCGGTTCGGAATAAGAACAAAAGTAGGCATTTCAGGCGGTTAGCCCGAAATGCCGGGTGGCAGCAAGCGCACCTGACAAGGCCCGCCTACAAAAAAACCCGCTCCTAGAAGCGGGTTTCCATAACTAATTGATCATCAAATAGTTATACAGCTTCCGCATGGAGCCATTCTTTTTTCTTCATGAGCTCGTCCTGCGACTCACGGTAATCCGGGTCATCGACGCAGCAATCCACGGGGCAGACGGCGGCGCATTGGGGCTCTTCGTGGAAACCCACGCATTCGGTGCATTTGTCCGATACGATGTAGTAATACTCGTCCGAAACCGGGGTTTGGGGAGCCGTGCCCGATACCACTTCACCGCCATCGACTTCCACCTCCTTTAGGGCTGTGCCATCGGCCCAGCGCCACTGCGCGCCACCCTCGTAAATTGCGTTGTTAGGACATTCCGGTTCGCAGGCACCACAGTTGATGCACTCGTCGGTTATCATGATGGCCATTGCCGTTCCTCCTTATTTGTATTGTAAACTTCTTTTTCTCTGAACTTTAGGTCACTTGTGCCCGAAGACAACCGGCAACACTAGGCAAAAGTAGAAACTAACCTGTACTCTTGCGAGTTTTTTGCTGTCTACGACAACTTCCTTATGACATATTCCGAACGTGTTGCCGCTTTTGTGGCGTTGGGCCAGCGCCTCCGTCAGCTTTCCAGCGACGAAATTGCTGTGCTTAGCGCTCAGGCCCGCAACGCCAACGCTTGGTTCGACCAACCAAACGTTACTGCAGCTTTAAACGGCATTGCTCACCTTTTGGATGAGGAGCCCCTGCGCCATTGGTCGGGGCGCTACCCTACCGAGCCCACCACGCCCCGTACAGTGGGCGTCGTGATGGCCGGCAACATTCCGCTGGTAGGCTTCCACGATCTGCTCTGCGTGCTGATCAGCGGGCATACGCTGCTGGCCAAGCCCAGCAAAGACGACCGCCTGCTCATGCGCTGGGTGGCCGACGAATTAATCAAAATAGAACCGCGCTTTGCCGAGCGCCTGCAATTTGAGGAGCGCCTCAACGCTGCCGACGCCTACATCGCCACGGGCTCCGACAATACGGCTCGCTACTTCGAGTATTATTTCGCCAAAAAGCCCCATATCATCCGGCGCAACCGTACCAGCATCGCCGTGCTCACGGGCCACGAAACGCCCCACGACCTGGGCCTGTTGGGGGCCGATATCTTCCGATATTATGGGCTGGGTTGCCGCAACGTTTCCAAAATGTATGTGCCTGTCGGATACCAGTTTACCGACTTGTTGGATTCTCTGGAGCCGTGGCATTCGGTGCTCGACCATCACAAATACAACAACAACTACGACTACAACAAAAGCATCCTGTTGGTTAACCGGGTGCCGCATTTCGACTCTGGGTTTCTGTTGCTGACCGAAAGCCCGCAGCTCGTTTCTCCGATTTCGGTGGTGCATTATGCCGCGTACAAAAACGAAGTCAACTTAGTCGATCAGCTCACCGACATTGCCGAACAGACGCAGTGCATCGTGTCGTCGGGCGGGCTCTATCCGGGCAGTTTCCCGTTTGGACGGGCCCAAACTCCGGCCGTCAGCGATTACGCCGATGGCATTGACACCATGGCCTTCCTGGCAGAATTGGCGTAAAACAGACCGATTGCCCAGCTTCTCACGCGTTCTTCATGGGGCGAAGATATTTTCCAGAAATAATTGTTGTACTGCTGAACGTCTTCAGCCAATCTCTATCATGGAACCTGATCTGCAAACTGTAGAAACCATTGAGAAAGAAGCGATTCCGAATCTGCACTTTCCCGCATACGATGTTCTGGCCAAACCCGAAGCCCGTATCCAGCGCCGCCACGACGCCGAGCGCGCTGCTACGCTTGGCAATGCCTACCACGGCAAACTAGATATATACTTCCAAACTGCCGATGGCGCCACCAAGCGCGTGTACACCAGCGTATGGGCCGCGCACGAGGAATACCTTACCCTCAAGTCAGGCATTACGCTCCCGCTTCGAGCCGTAACCCGCTTCGACTTCTACTAGGCTAAGCATTTAATAATCAATCCCGTTCAAACAAAAAGACTCGTTGGCCTTGCACATGCTGCAAGGCCAACGAGTCTTTTTGTTTGAACGGGATTGATTAAGCTCTGTCCAAAGCCTTCATGATTAAGCTATTAATTGCTTCCTCGGCATTCGTGGCGAACTCCCCAGTGGCGCGGTTGGCTACGATGGCATTGAGCGACACTACTTCGTGCCCCAGCATGCGGCCAAGAGCATAGTAACCAGCAGTTTCCATCTCGAAATTGGTCAGCCGAAACTCACCTTCAGCGCTCTGGTAGCGGAAATTCTGGAACTGACTGATCAGATCGGACTGGCGCAGGTCGAGGCGCAGCACGCGGCCTTGCGGACCGTAAAAACCGGGGCAAGTAAGTGTGTTGCCAACCAGCATGCCGGCGCCCAACTGCTCACGTAGCAAATCGGAGCCGCGGACGCAGTACGGCCGGTAATCGAGCTTCAGGGCTTGCTGCACGCCGGCCCCGACTTCCACTTCCAGCCCCGTTTCCACGAGCGGATAGAACTGCATCAGCGAATCCAGGCCCACGGCGTGCTCGGTCACTAGGTGCGAACCCAACGGAATATCAGCCTGCAACGCGCCGCTGGTACCCACCCGAATAATGCGCAGCGTGATACGTTCTTCCAGGGGCCGGGCCTCGCGGGTCACGAAGTCGATATTGACCAAAGCATCCAGCTCATTGAGCAGAATATCAATGTTATCGGTGCCCATGCCGGTCGAAATCACTGTGAGGCGCTTGCCTTTGTAGTAGCCGACGTGGGTGACAAATTCGCGCTTATGAATCTGCGTTTCGATGGAGTCGAAGTGCTGGCTGACGAGTGGCACACGCTCCGGGTCGCCCACCGTGATGATGGTATCGGAAATATGGTCGGGCAGGAGGTTAAGGTGGTAAATACTGCCGTCGCGGTTGAGTATCAGCTCCGATTCGGGGATGGCGGCCATGGGCGTAAAAAGTAAGGGTGAAGGGGTAAAAATCAGGAATTAGACCGGGCTTCCCAAGGGCGGTGCTAATTCTGTACGCAAACAAAAACGCGGGCTTCGACCAAGCCGTTGGGTTTTGCTCCCTAAACGGCTAATCGAAGCCCGCGTTACTTCCTGATTCTTAGCCCGCTACCGGCGGCCGATACGAAAGCAGCCCCTGTACAGGATTATAGTTGTTGCTGGACTTGGGATAAGCGCCGGTGCCGTCGTAAGGGCGCTTTTCGGGGTGTTCCCGACACGTAACCGAGCAGGCGCCGTCGAGTTGCTGTCCGCACGTTTCACACATCGCGACGTGCGCGTTGCAATGCGGATTGGCACAGTTTACCATGCGGTCAGAAGGCGTGCCGCAGTGGTAGCACTGCGAAATCACCGTCGGATTGATGCGGTTTACGTCCACGGTTACGCGGTTGTCGAACACGTAGCATTTGCCATCAAAATCTTCCCCACCGGTTTCGAGGCCGTATTTGATGATGCCGCCGTGCAGTTGGTAAACGTTCTCAAAACCCTGCTCCAACAGGTAAGCGCTGGCTTTTTCGCACTTCACCCCGCCCGTGCAGTACGTCACGATCTTCTTGTCCTTGAACTCACGTAGGCGCTCGACGCGCTCCGGGAAATCGCGGAAGTTCTCAATGTCGAGCGTAACGGCATTTTTGAAGCGGCCCACGTTGTATTCGTAGTCTGAGCGCACATCGACGAGCACTACATCGTCGCGGTCTTTGAGCTCTTTAAACTCCTGCGGCGATACGTGCTGCCCGGTTTTTTCGTGGGGCTTCACGTGGTGCAGGCTGCTGTGCACGATCTCGGGCTTTACGCGCACGTGCAGCTTCTGGAACGTGTGCTCTGGGGCCTCATCTATTTTAAACTCTAACGCTGCAAACCGCGGATCGGCTTTTACCACGCGCATATATTCCTCGCAGTCAGCCATTAAGCCCGACACTGTGCCGTTCAGGCCTTCGTGCGCCACAATGATGCGCCCCCGCAGGTTCAGGGCCAGACACAAGCGGTGATGCTCTTCCCGAAACGCCTCCACATCGTCGATGGGCGAATAGCAGTAGTACAGTAAAACGCGGTAGTCCATTTTAATAGAAATAAGAGTTGAGAGGCACGAGGCAATTTAGCTTTACTACATCTACTTGGTTATCAAATAGATACAAACTTAAATCACTCCATATCTCTCCAAACCAAGGTCTAAATTTTTGCGGCAGGATTACCAAAAACAGTCTGGTTGGCAGGCACATCCGCTACCACTACCGAACCGGCACCTACGCGGGCTTTGGCTCCAATCTTGACGCCGGCTACCACCACAGCCCCCGGCCCGATGAAGGCGCCTTCGCCTACCAGCACGTCGGCATTGATAATAGCGCCGGCGCCAACTTGCACATAATCAGAAAGTTCTGCTTTTACATCCACTACGGCATTGGGCCCGATCAGGCAGCCGTCGCCGAGTTTGGCATTGCTGGCGACTATGGCTCCGGCACTAATCAGGTTGCCGTGACCCAGCCATGCGTGCTCAGACACGCTGCCGCGAGCATGAATGGAATTGACGGGAGCAACTTGGTATTCCTCGCGCAGCATGTTGGTGAGGCTGCGGCGGCTAGCCGAATCTTCGGTCGCAACGAATACTTCGCATTTTTTGCCGAGCAGCTTCAGCAGCTGTTTATCCTCGGTATTGCCCATCACGGGCACGTTGTTGAGTTCGGTATTCTGGAGCTTGGCGTCGTCGTCGAGCAGGCAGTATACGACTACATCGTTGCTGGTGAACGCGTCTAAAGCAGTGATACCCAGCGATTGGGCACCCAGAATGATTACGGGATTTTCCATAGAAAACTAAAGAGCAGCCAGAAAGTGGCCGTGCGGATCGAAACAACAAAGTTACACCCCCAGACGACGGGCGCCAAGCGAGGGTTCCTTTATGTCGTGCGAGGTGCTTGGCAGCAAGCGACGGAGCCAGCGGGCTACGTACTCATTTTGCAGTAATAACAGCACCAAGTACGGCAGCATCGCCACCCGGTAGCGGTTGAGCGTGCCCAGGTTGGGCGTGCTTAAGCCCAACAACACTGCCAGCACGAAGCTGTAAAAGACCAATGCCAGCACCAGGGCAAAGGGCAATACGCCGGCCCGTTGGCGCGGCAATGCACCCAAAGCTATCGCTACCAAGGCCAGCAAAAACAGGTTTTCCAGTCCGGCCCATACATACACACCCCGCATTTCTTCCCAAGGCAACGGCCGTGCTAAGGTACTAAAAACCGCTTTCGGCGCGTTCCAGGCAATGCTCTGCCAGGTCGGGGCCAGATCATCGTACTCGATGTGCGGGCGATAGTGCGAAACGGCCAACAGGTCGGAGTAATTACGAATCAGTTGGCTGGTAAACTTATTGAATCGGAAAACGGGGCTGATTTCGCTGGCCGTCCAAGTGCCCAGCAACATCAGCCCGGCAAAAAGCACAAGTTGCAAGCCGCGAGCCGGCCCGAGGCCCATGCGCTGTACTATTCGGTTGAGCGTCACTCCTACCAAAGCGCCGAGCAGTACCACCGCGAAGAAAAACCGCATCTTGAAATGCAGCACGATCAGCACCAGCAGGCCCACAACGGTAAGTACCTGCGGCCGCTTGCCGGCGTACAACCACCCCAACACGATCGCGGTGAGCCACGCGCCACTCCCCACCAGCAGACTTTCCTTGGTGATTCCTGAAGTCCAGTAAACCGTAGTTGGCCAGACCAAAAAGCTGATCGCGCCCGCCAATGCTGCCACGCTGGAAAATGCTTGTTGCAGCACTCGCACCAATTTCCAAAAGCCTATAAAGCTGAACAGCGACAAGTATACGCCATTGAGCAGGGCGTTCCCCAACGAGGCCAGATTCAGCAACGACAAGATTTTGATGAAGAAAAACGTATTGGAAAAGCCGTGAAACACTAAGCTAGAGCCGCGGTAGCGGAATGTTTCGCTCACGGCCGTATGCAGCCAAGCTTTCGGTGCAGCCCTGAGCTGCTGCGTGAGCAGACTAGCCCACTCCAAAAAGTATTGCGCATCCCCGCTCAAAAACCACCGCACCGATAACCAACAGGCCACTAGTTTGAGAGCCAACAGCGGCAGAACCAGTTTACCAAGGCCAACCACGTGCATCTGGCGCCGAAGCCAAATGCTCAACGCCAGTAAAATACTCAGGTTCAGCGCAATGGCTACAAGTATGTTCACCGCACTACTACGTTACGTTGCAGGATTCGGCTCCCGATGGCGCACTGCAAGCAACGCCTGGGCGCGCAATATCCTCGTTGCAAAGCTAGCAACCCCTGCGAGTCGGCGGCGGTACGATGCTCGAACCCCAATGCATCGTAGACGTCGGTTAGGTGGTTGTGCTCGGCCGGCAATTGTTCCAGCAACGCCAACGCCTGCTCGACCAGCTCGCTTTGTCCTGTGTAGCGGGCGTACGCAACGCGCAGTGGCACAACCACATTGGTAATCAGCAAGTGCGCGCTGCTACGGCCAAGGGCCGGAACTTTGCCGGCTTTCCCAGGCCGGTAGTGATGGCGCCAATATTCCGAAACTGGTGCCATAAAAAACTGCTCTAACGCCAGCGTATCCGTAGCGGTCAGCAAGGCATCGAAAAGCGCTGGGCGCGCATGCAATACGGCGGCCAATTGAGCAATCCGGACAGGCGGGAAATTAGCAGGCCGCAGCCGCAGGAAATTCCAGTCGTGGGGCTTAAGGGCCGTGGCCGACAGGTTGTACTTATGACTCAAGAAGCTGTACTCGCTGCGCAATGCAGCTAAATATATATCTTCTTCATTATCAACAACTTCCATCAAAAAACCGGCTTGCCCGAAGAGTAATGCCTCCAATTGGGGCAAGCTGTGCCGATGGCGTCGTAGTATATTGATGGGCAAGGCTTTGGCTAATCTAGCCAAAGGCTCGCTGTTCTTCTTGAACCCAAAGGCCGCGGCCAACGCATGATAAGTCGTTGCTTCCCAATCGCCGTCCAGGTTTTCCTGCATCCGGCTAAGGGCTTCTCCCTTCTCCTCCACTCGCTCGAGTAGTGTACGGGCGGCCATCATAGTGCGGGTGAGTGTGGACACTTGTTCCAGCAAAGGCGCACAAGGCAACGGAGTAGCGCTTTCCAGCAACTCATTGTAGGTCTGCAACATATGCGGGGCAATACGCGCACCAACGGCCAGCGTGGGCACCAAAGTGCCATTGGTTCGCCGCACGGGTTGATCGGCGGTATGCACCACGTGCAGCACCACTTGGTCGTATTTGAGGTCATGCTGATGCTGGTGGCGTTGCCAGTCCGAAGCCCGCAAGTGAATTTCGACGGCCCCGTTCCACTCGACTTCGCCAATCTGCAACCGGGCATTCAAAAAGTCAGGTCCGGCGTCAGAATTGCGGTAGCCGGGCCGCAATACGGTGATGGCTTCTCCTTCCTCTGTATTCAGATTAAGCTTATCAAAATATTGATACTGCCAGATATAATGCAGAAAATCCTCTTTCATAATGGATAAAACACTTAAAAATATCCTATTCGACGTGCTTCGGTCCGAAAATTAGGGAATCGCTTTTGCAACCCAATGGCACCGCCCACGAATAGCGCCTTGACGAGTTCAGCAACCCTCAATAACAAACCGGCCCGCCTCCAGAGGAAGCGGGCCGGTCAGAAAGGCAGATATTTCTTACCTATTAACGTAAGTCAATGACTTTCACGCCTTTATACTTTGATTTATCGAAAGTAAAAGTTGCTGCCGTAACGGGCGGGTTCGGCACGAATTTCTTGATGGTGAACGTGTAGCGGTTGCCGTTCTTTTTGAACATTTTCCAGCTCTTCACCGATTTGTCAGCTTTGCTAACCGACAGACGGACTTTGAACACAGCATTGTTGCGGTCTTCCGGCGACAGTTCGATCACATCGCACAATTCGCCGCCTTCTTTGGCTTCCTGCACATACGTGTACTTATAGCCCTTCTTGTAAAGCGTATAGATCTGTGAGGGCGAAACTTCCTCTTCGTCAGGCTCATAATCCGAGATATTAACCTCGTTTTCAGCCTTCATATACGTCCAGAGCGTCGTGCCATTGTTGATGATTTCCTGGCCTTTCATCTTCAGCCGAAACTTCTGGCCGCTCACGGTGATGTCGCCGGTAAGGTTCTCCTTCACCTTCGCAGCGTCGTTTTCCAAAGTCTGGGTAAAAGATGCATTAAAAGCCTTGAGTGCCTGATACTTAGCGCTCATCTGGTCGAGAATTTTACCGGCTTTGGGGTCCTGCTGCGCCGGAGCGGAGTGCGCCAGTGTTACCGAAAACGCAAGCAGGGCGAGAAATTTTTTCATTTTGAAAAAGGTGGTGGAATGGAGCGTAGAGTACTGAGACGTGAGAAGAGTAACAAGGTTTCAACGAGCTTCATTCCAGTCGGAAACTAGACTTTTCTCCGATGTTTTGGTACTCAAGCTTAACTTTTGGGCAGGCTATTCAATAATTGCTCCAAACTGTACTCGTCCGGAATCAAAACCTCGCGTGCCTTGCTGCCTTCAAATGGCCCTACGATGCCGGCGTGTTCGAGCTGGTCGATTAGGCGACCAGCGCGGTTGTAGCCAAGTTTCAGGCGGCGCTGCAACAGCGAGGTGCTGCCCTGCTGGTGCGTAACGATCACGCGGGCCGCCTCCTCAAACATCGAGTCGCGGTCGGCGGCGTCGAAGTCTTCACTGCTGCTGTTGCCGCCGTCTTCGCCGGCTACTTCAGGTAGTGCGTAGGCTTCGGGATACCCTTGCTGCCCTCCCACAAAATCGCAGAGGCGATCGACTTCGGGCGTGTCGATGAAGGCACATTGCACGCGAATCAGATCGGAACCGGCCGAGAACAGCATGTCACCCTGCCCGACTAGCTGGTCGGCACCGCCGGTGTCCAGGATCGTCCGCGAGTCGATCTTCGACGTCACTTTAAAGGAAATCCGACACGGGAAGTTAGCTTTAATGATACCCGTAATTACGTTTACCGAGGGCCGCTGCGTAGCCACAATCAAGTGAATGCCGATGGCACGAGCCAGCTGCGCCAATCGCGCGATGGGCGTTTCCACTTCTTTGCCCGCAGTCATCATCAAGTCGGCTAACTCGTCGATTACCAACACGATAAACGGCATGAAGCGGTGGCCTTTCTTTGGGTTGAGGCGGCGCTCGACAAACTTGCGGTTGTACTCTTTTAGGTTGCGGCAGCCAGCGTCCTTGAGCAGGTCGTAGCGCCGATCCATTTCCATGCAGAGCGAGTTGAGCGTATTTACCACCTTTTTGGTATCGGTGATGATAGCTTCTTCGGTATCAGGCAGTTTGGCCAGAAAATGGCGCTCAATCTTATTGAAGATGCTGAGTTCTACCTTCTTCGGGTCAACGAGCACAAACTTCAGCTGCGAAGGATGGCGCTTGTACAGCAACGAGGCCAAGATCACGTTGAGGCCCACCGACTTACCCTGGCCCGTAGCCCCGGCCATCAGCAAGTGCGGCATTTTAGCCAAGTCGGCTACGAACACCTCGTTGGTGATGGTGCGCCCAAACGCGATGGGCAGGTCCATTTCGGTGTTCACGAACTTATCCGTGTTGAACACCGAACGAATGCTCACCATCTCTTTTTTAGTGTTCGGCACCTCAATGCCAATGGTTCCCTTACCCGGAATCGGCGCGATGATGCGAATACCTAACGCGGCCAAGCTCAGCGCTATATCGTCTTCCAGGCTCTTGATTTTGGAAATGCGAACGCCTGCATCCGGCACAATCTCATACAGCGTAACCGTAGGGCCGATAGTAGCCTTGATGCTGGCGATGTTGATGCCGTAGTGGCCCAACGTTTCCACGATGCGGTCTTTGTTGGCCTCCAGCTCTTCCTTGCTGACTTGCGCCTTGGCGGCCCCGTAGTCATTAAGCAATTCCAACGTAGGATACTGATAGCGAGGCAGATCCAGCGTAGGGTCGTAGTTGACCGTGGGCATCGCTTCGCTATCGTCGTCTTCGGCAATAGCAGCCATGTCGGCGCCGGCCGAAGGGTCGAGTTCGTCGGTGGTCGTTTCGATTTCCAGGGCAGGCGTGGGCACTTCACGCAGGACGGAGGCAACCGGCGCTGGTGCATTGGAATCGGCTAGATCCGCCAAGGAAAGCGGTGTTGGGATCCGCGAAGCAACCGGTGCAACAGGCTCAGGATCAGCTGCGGGGGCTTCGATTGAAAAGCTCGGACCAGTGCTGGCCACTGCTCCTGCCGCTGCCATGGTTGCAGCAGCGCTCAGAGGTGCGCTCGCAGCCGACGCGACCGTAAGCGGCACGCTGGCCGATGCAGCTATATTATTGGCTACCTGATTGTTAGCAACACTGCCGTTATTCGTAACGGGTAGCTGATCAGATGGCTCATCTTCGCTCAAGCTGGGTTTGCTGACAACAGGCTGAGAACGAGAGGGTTGGGCAACTGGGCCTACCCGACGCACGGTCATGCCCATCGCGTCATCCTCCTCTTCCTGATCGAGCGAGACGGTGGGGTTGGCATTGTGGTTTACGCCCAAGCCAGCGTGTTCATACAGATCTTTCTCGTTTGAAGTAGGCGCAGGAGCCAGATCGTCGTCCTCGTCGGCGCTGCGGCGCAGGTTTAAGGTTGTAACGTTGAAGAAGAAAACCACGAATGAAATCAACAGGAAGGCAAGCAAAAGCACTGTGCCCCAGCCAATTAGACTATCGAGCCACAGCGCTGCTTCGTAGCCTACGCCCCCACTGAGGAAGTCGAGGTTGTGCGCCAGAATTGGGTCAGCATCGGGCGCTTCCAACGTGAGCACCAGATAGCCCATCAGCACACTCAACCACACCATCACAAAAAGGCACAGCGCCAGCACGTAGCTGATGGACACGTCGGCGCGGCGGAATACAATCTTGTACCCCAGGAAGAACACCACAGGAATGACTGCGAAAGCAGCCACTCCGAAACCCTTGTAAATCAGGGCTTGCGCGAGCATAGCGCCAATCAGCCCCAGCCAGTTGCCCGATTCCTGGCCGGCTTCTTTCACCGGCGTGCTGCTTACGCTTTCCACCACGCTTTGGTCGGCGTGCCCGGTGAACAGGAACGACACGAACGCGATGGTGAGGTAAATAGAAGCTAGCAGGAAGAAGAACCCGAGGAAAAGCTGAAAACGCCGATCGCGCAAGAAAGAAAACGCCCCGCGCAGGGAAGGCAGTTTCAGAGGGCGGCGCGGAGCTTTCGGAGCCTTTGTCGTTTTGGGTTCGGCCCGGCGAGGCTCGCGGGGAGCTTCGGCAGCCGGCTTCGGCTGATTTCGTACCGGCCGCGGCTCGTTGTTGCGGCTCGGAGTCGGAGAATCAGGTTGTTTGTAGGTATTATTCTTAGCCATTCTTGCACACCAAAAGGCCAAATTTAGAGATTTCTGGCAGTTTCTGCCCTACCGCAGCCCCCGGCTTGGGACTCGACGAAGGCACTACTTCGTAAAGATACACGCGCCAGTACGCCGTCCTAGCCGAAAACACGCCCCGCAGCTGCAATCCGCTGCGAGCCGGGGCTTGCAGCTGCACCGCCGACAGCACATACCGCCCGCCTAAGCGCTGAAAAGCTGCGGCGTCGAAGGCCCAGTCCTGCACTTGCCGATGCTGGCGGGCGCTTACCCGAAAATTTCTTCCCAATTCAGCTGAAAAAAGATAACAACGGTTGCCCCAGTCGTCGAAGTATGTGCGTAGCGCGGCATTTTTAGCCAATTCGCCCGCGATCAGGGGCCGAAATTCGTGCTTGTAGGCCAGCGGGTAGTTGTTTTGGTAGCTGTCGAGAGTATAGAAACCGTTGAGCTGGGCCACACTGGGCGGAAACCCTAAACACGCCACCCGATACAACGCCGGCGGACCAGCATTCTCAATCGTATAGCGTTGAATATCAGCAAATAACGAAGGCGCAACATACGCCTGATAATTTGGCTCGTCGGGCAGCGGCCGGCCGGCCAGTTCGCGCAGGTTGTTTAGCCATTCGGTATTCATTCCCAGCCCGATCAGCAATTGCAGCGCGATAAAAGCTGCCTGTAACTTCCGGCTCGTCAGCCAGCGCAGGCTGAGCACCAACACCACAAACCACAACAAAGGCGTCAGGAAGTGGAAGCGGCTGAGGTTGAAGGTGCGCAACGGCGGAATGACTCGTTGCAAAGAATCGGTGATTTGCTGCGCAAAACCGCAGAACAGTGCCACGACAGCCAGCGCTACCAGCAGCGGCAGCACCTGTTGTAACAAAGCCCGGCGCTTGGCAGCGGGCGTCAGCAAGAAAGCGGCGCCTACGGCAAGTACTGCCGCGCCGCGGAAAAAACGGCTGGCGTGATAATGACCCGTTACGAAATACAGAAAAGCACTTTTGAGCTGTGCCGCGAGCGTTTGCGGACCGAGTTTACCCAAATCAAATTCTACGCGGTGCGGCACGAACTGCTTGGCAATCAGCAAGGAATACAGCAGCGGATATTCAACTACCAAATAAGAGATGGTCAGGAGGGCCATGCCCAGCAGCACGCGCTTGCTGATGCCTCTCCCCTGCTGCCAATCCCAGAGCAGCAGCCCGGCCAGCGCTACGAGCACAAACGGCCCCACGAACACAAAAAACGACCACAACGGAAACCCTGCGATCAAGGCCCAATCGGTCCAGCGGCTGCGGCCTTGGCGCAGGTTGAGGAATGCCAGCAACAACCAAGGCTGCCCCAGCACCGACATGCCGTACATCGAGTACACGGGCAGCACGGCCCACGCCAACGCCAACCCCGCCGCTAACGCCTTATCATTGTCCCGCTTAAGAAAGTGAGCGCGCAGCAGCGCATACATCCCCAGCAACGCCAGCACTCGCACCAGTGCCTGGTGCACTAAGTAAGCCGGGAGCGGCTCCAGCAGCGCAAATACTGCCACCGTCACACTCAGGCCCGAGCGCATGGCGTTGCGCGGCAGGCCGTTCATAACGGGCGGCACCACAGCCGTCGGGCGGTAGTCGAGGGCGACGTGGTAGCGCGTGAGCAGGTACGGAATGCTGATCTCGGTATCGAGATTGTCGTCGATGGTAACGTAGCTGCGCTCCCGCAGAATAGCGAAAGGCAGCAAAAACAGCAGCAGCCCCAGCAAGGCCAGATGCAGTGGTTTGGAAGGCAAAGAAAAAGGAGACATACGGCAGAAGTTGGCGCAAAAGTAACGCCCTGCACCGCCGCGCCGGACCATAGCTTTGCTCATAAACACAAGTAATTGATAATCAATTACTTGTGTTTATTCTTTAAAATTTAGCTCCGCGGATGAAATTCTGTGATGACCTGCCGCAGGTAATCGCGGTCGAGGTGGGTATAAATTTCGGTGGTGGTGATGCTTTCGTGGCCCAGCATCTCCTGCACGGCCCGCAGGTCGGCGCCGCCTTCGATGAGGTGCGTGGCGAAGCTATGGCGAAACGTGTGCGGACTGATGGTTTTGCGAACGCCGGCTTTGCTGGCTAAGTCCTTGATAATGTTGAAGATCATCACCCGCGATAGCTTAGAGCCGCGCTTGTTGAGAAACACCACATCTTCGTGCCCGGGCTGAATGTCGAGGTGGGCGCGAATGCCGCTGAGGTAAAAGCCCAGATGCTTGAGCGCGTCGCGGCCGATGGGCACGAGGCGCTCCTTATTGCCTTTGCCCGTCACGCGCACAAAGCCTTGGTCGGCGTAGAGGTTGGAGAGGCGCAGCTCCGTCAGTTCCGACACGCGCAGGCCCGACGAGTACAACACTTCCAAGATGGCACGGTTGCGGGTGCCTTCCGGCGTACTCAGGTCTACCGAATCCAGGAGTTGCACAATCTCTTCGTACGCCAACGTGTCGGGCAGCTTGCGGCCTACTTTGGGCGCTTCCAGCGTGTCGGTGGGGTCGATTGTGAGTAAGTCTTCCATGATCAGGAAGTCGTAGAAAGCCTTGATGCCCGACAGCGTGCGGGCCTGCGACGTGGCGCTCATGCCGAGTTCGCCCAGCCACGACAAAAAATCGCGCAGAATGCGCGTAGTCACCTGCTCCGGATTGGCGGCCAGCTTCGAGAGTTCCAAGTATTGGCGCAGCTTGCCGATGTCGCGCACATAGGCTTCGACGCTGTTGGGCGAAAGGGATTTTTCGAGTTGGAGGTACCCTTCAAATTGTCGGATGCTGACGGACCAGTTCACATATCGGGGCTAAGGGCGGGCGGAAGAAGCCGCAAGTTTAACGACTGAAATTTTGAGCGGCCGTACGAAGCAGTAGTTTTCCGTGTTATTTCAGTGCGGCGAATCTTGCCGGCCTCCACGCTCCTACGTTTTTTTAAGCCCTGCATATGCACATCCTTATCATCAACGGCCCCAACCTCAACTTGCTCGGCCGCCGCGAGCCCGGCATTTACGGCACGCGCTCCTTCGAAGACTACCTGCCCGAGCTGCGGGAGGCCTTCCCGAATCTGGAGTTGGAATATTTTCAGTCGAATCACGAGGGCGAACTCATCGACAAGCTGCACGAAGTCGGTTTTAAGCACCACGGCATCGTGCTCAACGCGGGTGCTTACACGCACACCAGCATCGCTCTCGCCGACGCCATTGCCGCCATCAATTCACCGGTGGTAGAAGTGCACCTGAGCAACCTGGCCGCCCGCGAGCAATTTCGGCAGACGAGTCTCATCGGCAAGCACTGCATTGGCAGCATAAGCGGCTTCAAACTAGAAAGTTACAAACTAGCCTTGCATTACTTTGAAGGCACGCGGCCCAAACGGGTGGGCTTTAAAGTGTAAAGGCGCGTTGCGCATGCCCGTTGTTATTAGAGCAATGGATACGTTCGCTTATTCATGGTTCGTTCAACGGCGGGCGCGTGCAACGCGCTCCTACACCATTACCTTTGCCTTCTCAACCCGACTCTTCTTTCCTTATGTATACATTCAATCCTGGTCCGGCGGCCGTTTATCCGGAAGTGCGCAACTACCTCACCGCGGCTTACGACGAAGGCTGGCTGTCGGCGCCGCACCGTGGCGAGCGCTTCACCGGGCTCATGCGCCAAACCATTGAAGAGCTGAAGAAAAAGCTCAATATCCCCCAAGATTACACGGTATTTTTCCTCAGTTCGGCCACCGAATGCTGGGAAGTGCTGGCCCAAAGCCTGACGCCTACCAAAAGCTTTCACCTCTACAGCGGCGCTTTCGGCGAGAAGTGGTACGAGTATGCCAAAGCGCTTCGGCCGGCGTGCACGGGCTACCCATTTGGCATCGACGAAGTACCCGACGTGGCGGCCTTGCCCCTACCCGACGACGAAGTAGACATGGTGTGCATCACCCAAAACGAAACGTCCAACGCCACCCAGCTCCGCGACGGCTTCATCCTGAACCTCTACAACCGCTTGGGCGGCGCGCTACTAGCCGTGGACGCCACTTCCTCGCTGGGCGGCGTTCAACTCAAATACATTAAGGCTGATGTATGGTTTGCGTCGGTGCAGAAATGCTTCGGGCTGCCGGCGGGCTTGGGCTTGATGGTGCTCTCGCCAAGAGCTGTGGCGCGGTTTCGCCAAATCAACGAGCGCTCGCATTACAACAGCCTCACGGCCCAGTACGAGAAGATGCTCAACTACCAAACCACGCACACCCCCAACGTGCTGGGAATCTATCTGTTGTACCGCGTGCTACAAGACCGGCAGCCGATCAAAACCGTGCACCAGCACCTGCTTGACCGCGCGACTAAGCTCTACGATTACTTCGACCAAGCCACGCAGCTTAAGCCACTGGTGCAAAACCCCGAAACGCGCTCGACTACCGTTATCGGCCTGCAAGGCCCACCCCAGCTCATCGACGACGTAAAACGCCGGGCCTTGCAACTGGGGTTGCAGCTCGGCAATGGCTACGGCAACTGGAAGCCTACTTCGCTGCGCATCGCCAACTTCCCGGCCATCCCCGACGCAGCTTTCGAGCAACTGGTGCAATTCTTCGCCAAAGAATACGCTTAAAAAAGAATCAATCCAGGTCGTTATATAAATAATTGACAATCAATTATTTATATAACGACCTTACACCGCAAATTTCTCCCGTGTTTTCACTCAAGGAAATATTCTCCGTTACGCTCACGCTGTTTGCGGTGATTGATATTCTGGGCTCCATCCCGATTATCATCCAGATTCGGCAGCGCGAGGGCCGGATTCACTCCGAGAAAGCCACGCTGGTGGCCGGGGTGTTGATGGTGGTATTTCTGTTTTTGGGGCAAAGCATCCTGTCGTTGTTTGGCGTTGACTATCAGTCTTTTGCCTTGGCCGGCGCTATCATCATTTTCCTGATCGGCATGGAGATGATTTTGGGCATCGAGCTGTTTAAAACCGATTCGATGGCGGCCAGCGGCTCCATTGTACCCTTGGCATTTCCCCTCATCGTGGGGGCTGGCACCATGACGACGCTGCTGTCGCTGCGGGCCGCTTACTCGCTGCCTAACGTGCTGGTAGGCATAGGCTTAAACCTAGTGTTTGTATACGTCGTGCTAAAAAGCAGCGCCTGGATTGAGCGTAAGTTGGGCAAAGCTGGCGAGGACATTTTGCGGCGCGTGTTCGGCGTGATCTTGCTCGCCATTGCCATCAAGCTCTTCAAAACCAACTTCTTCGTCTCGTAAAAAGCCGCGGTTATCCAGAACCTCAGCGTAGGACGAAAACAAGTGTGGCAGATACTAGTATCTGCCCGCGGCATGACAGCTCATTAAATTACAATTCATTTTGATTCAGCTCTTTACCGACGGCTCTTCGCGTGGAAACCCCGGCCCTGGAGGTTACGGAACCATCCTGCGTTTTGGCCGCCATGAGAAAGAAATTACGCAAGGCTTCCGTCTGACTACCAACAACCGCATGGAACTGCTGGCCGTGATTGTGGGCCTAGAAGCAGTCACTAAACCCGAAATTCCGATTACCGTAGTCACTGACTCGCGCTACGTGGTGGACGCGGTGGAGAAAAAATGGGTGTTTGGGTGGGCCAACAAACCCGATTTTGGCAAGAAAGCCAATGAAGATCTGTGGCGTCGTTTCCTGAAAATTTACCGGCAGCGCACGGTGCGCTTTCACTGGGTGCGCGGCCACAATGGCCACCCCGAAAATGAGCGCTGCGACCAACTGGCCGTGTGGAGCGCCGAAAATGGCCCGTTGCTAATTGACGCTGGCTACGAACAGGAACTTCAAAAGAAGTAACCCATGAAAAGCCGCTACACTTTGTTGATCAGCATTACAAGCTTGATAAGCGCCTGTCAGCAGCAACCCGAGCGCAGCTCACCTGGCACCGCCAAAAGTGTACCGCTTGAGCAGGCCAGCTCGTGCGCCTGCCCCGCCGACGTGCCCGTCTCGGAACAGAAGCCCGATACGCTTTTTGCATTCAGCAACGGCCAGGTGGCTTCGGTGTGCGGCTCACAGGAGACCATAGAAAACCGCGTTCTGTATTCGGAGTTTGCCGTATCGTCGTGCCAGTCCAGCAAAGTGCTGCATTACTGGGACTTGCGCGAACAATGCCAGCTTGTGTTCCAGAACGATACGCTGAGCGTCAATACCCTGAAGTACTTGCCAGTGGGCAAAAACTTCAAATACGAGTTCGTACCGTTTAAAATTTACCGCTTCTTTCCGAAGCAAGATCAGGTGGGCCAAACGGCATTTTTGAACCACAACCTGCGCTCTTATTCGACTGAAGAGCAGGCACAGGTATTGCGGGCGTTTGAAAAGATGACCGGCAAAAAAGAGGGGCAAAAAATTGACATGGCTAATCAGCTGTTCGTCGCGGCCTTGTCGGGCAATTTGCAGGCGCTGAGCTATTTCCGCAAGCTGAAAGCAGACTTCCCGATCGGCGAAGAAACCTCCAAGGAATACTTCGCGCTCGAGCGGCTGCTCCGGGATTGGCAGCAGGATGCAGTAGCAAAATAAATTTTCCGTGCCCAATCCCTATTTCAAGTTCAAACACTTCACCGTGCACCAAGACAGTTGCGCGATGAAAGTGTGCACCGATGCGTGTGTGCTGGGCGCTACCGCGGACGTTGAAACGGCTGCGCATATCCTCGACATTGGTACCGGCACCGGCCTGTTGGCTCTGATGGCCGCGCAACGAGCGCCCACAGCGTACATTGAAGCCGTAGAAGTGGACGCAGACGCTGCTGCGCAGGCCACCGAAAACTTTCAAGCCAGCCCTTGGGCATCGCGGCTGCAACTACAAGCGGTAAGCTTGCAAGAATACGCAGCCCGAAACCCCGCCCTTTTCGATCATATTCTCTGCAACCCACCCTTCTTTCGCAACTCCCTGCGCTCGCCCGATGCGGCCCGCACTGCGGCGCGCCATACCGCGCCCGATACCTTGCCCTTTTCGGAGATCGCGGCGTTCGCAGCACAACACTTAGTAGCGCACGGACAACTGACGGTGTTATTACCGCCGCCCGAAATGCAGCATTTTGAACGCGAAGCGGCAGCAGCAGGCCTGTACGCGGCACACCGCCTTACCTTGCACCACCGCGCCAGCAGCCGCGCCCTGCGTCATATTACCTCCTTCGAGCGGCAGCCGCAGCCATTAGAGCAGCAAGCCCTGGCTATTCACACCGAAGCAAGCGAAGCTTATTCGCCAGCCTTTCGGACGTTGCTGCAAGACTTTTATTTGGCTTTTTAGCCTCCTAACGATATCGAAAGCAGAGTATCTATAACTACTTGATTATAAATATTTTACAGGACATATTCTTCTTCCTCGAAAGCGATATCGTAATCCGCTGCTAATTCGACCAGAATGGGTTGGTACAGATCAGCGTGCGTCGGGATCACCACGCCTCGCTGCCCGATATTGCCCCGCGTGAGTTGCCGCACCGCCATCCCGACCGGCAAACCTACCGTCTTGGCCATGGCTGTGTGCGTAGCATCATCGCCCAACACAACCAAAGAAGACGTACGGCGCATCGACCTGCCATTTACCTGATAATCAAACAAATGCTGCATGACCACCATATCGCGGTCGCCGCTCTGCAATTGCCATTTCTCCGTGAGTAGGCGTTCGAGCAACTGCGCGGGGGTGGCATCGGATAAGTGAACGGGTTGCTCGCTGAAAACGCCCAACCACATAAGGCGCTGCATTTCCGCACCTTCGGGCTCGAGGCCGAGGTAGGCGGCTAGCCGAGTGGCCACGTCGGCGTTAGGGGTGGCGCTGGCCGGCAAATACGATTCTATCAGTTCCTGCCACGTCAGAGCGGCGCTGTTGCCTAGGCGCACGGTGTCGTCGGTCAGGCCGAGGCGCACCAACGCGTGCCAGGCGGCGCAGTAACCCGGGCGGCGCAGCGTGCCGCGCAGAATCGTGGGAATTTCTTCGAGCCCGTACGGCGCACGGTAGCTCAGCGAATCGCGGTTGGCGTAGCCTTCAAATTGTCCGTATCCGGGCACATCTAACAACTCGGTACGGCGAAATAGCTGCTGATACGGGATGAATCGCGCATGTCCTTGCTCCAGGTATTTGGCAGTGCTTTGACCGGCTAGCACCACGTTACGCGGGTTCCAGGTGAACTTGTAGCGCCACGGGTTGTCGCCTTCGGAGTCCGGGGCCATCAGGCCGCCGCAATACGATTTGAATCCTGTCAGGCTCCCGCCCTGCGCTCGGATATCGGCCAAGGCCGCCATGGCCGACATATGGTCGAGGCCGGGATCGAGACCACATTCCATCAGAAGGATGATGCCGGCGGCTTGTGCTTCTTCGTGCAGACTCCGGATTTCCTCCGAGACATAGCTCGCCGTGACCAAGTGCCGCCGAAACTGAACGCAGGCCCGTGCCACCGGCGCGTGAAACAGAGCCGGCAACATCGAAATGACCACGTCGGCCTGCTGCACAAGTTCCGACAGCTGCGCTTCGTGCTCTATCGCAAAGGTCACGGCGCGGGCGTACTCGGTATGCGCCGCCAGCACCGGGGCCAGATGCGCCGGGTTGACATCGCCAACGGTGATCTGCCACTTTTCCAGCGGCGCGTACCGCAGCAAATAGTGCAACAAAGACGACGACGAGCGGCCAGCGCCCAGCAACAGAATGTTTGTCATGGTAGAAGCAGCGGTAAGCAACAATTGGGTGGTAAACAGGCTATGCGGACAAGCACTACGGGTTGGTAAGGGGTGGCAAAAACGGCAATTGTCTTCAGAATTCAGCCTTCTCCGAGATTATCGATCGCGAAATGTCATTTGTTAAATCATAATTGATAATTGTAGTACATTCACCGCCCCTTACCCTACCGGGGCCGCCATTCGGTACCGGAACGCTCATTTCTCTCTCCGATGGCTCAGCCACTCCATCTTACCATCACCGTCGACGTACTGGCTTCCGAAGCCGAACTTACCCCCGAAGAAGCGCTTACGTGGCAACAGGCCCGCGCCGCCACCGATCGGGCGTATGCTCCTTACTCTCATTTTCACGTAGGCGCGGCGTTGCTGCTCGACAACGGGTCGGTATTTCAGGGAACCAACCAGGAAAACGCAGCCTATCCGTCGGGGCTTTGCGCCGAGCGCACGGCTCTGTTTGGCGTTGCCGCCGCGCATCCTGAGCGTCGCATTGCGTATATGGCCGTTGCGGCGCGCCCCGCCAACGGCGACTTTACCTTGGCAATGCCTTGCGGAGCCTGCCGCCAAGTCATGACCGAATACGAGAACCGGCAGGGCCAATCTATTCCGTTGCTGCTGCCGGGCCCCAACGGGTCCATCTACCGCTTCCGGTCGTTAGGCGATTTGCTGCCGTTTCAGTTTTCCAGCAACGACCTTCCGCCCAAATCATAATATGTTGATTGTAAATGCTTTATAATTTTATTGAAGTAGCGTAATGAAGTGCGTTAGGTTGCAGGGTTGTCCTGACTGACGCGCTGGAGTTCTTTTAACTGATGGCGTTTGCGCAAGAGCACCATTTTTCGGTAACCCGTTCGGCACGTTACTACCAGCTTGGCGAGCTATCATCGCATACGCGGCAGGTGTGGTTTGTAGCGCATGGCTACGGGCAGTTGGCAGCATATTTTATTCGCCATTTTGCGCCGCTGGTGCAAGCCGATCCGACTTTGGTGGTCGTTGCTCCCGAAGGTCTCTCCCGCTTTTATCTTTCGGGCACGGGAGGCCGCATCGGGGCTACCTGGATGACGCGTGAAGACCGGCTAGCCGAAATTGAGGATTACGTAGAGTATCTCAACCAACTATCTACCAGCATTTTATCCCAGTGCGCTGAGCAGACCAAAGTGTTGGTACTTGGTTTTTCGCAAGGGGCCGCTACTGTGAGCCGGTGGCTGGCGCACGCTCCTTTTCGGCCGGCTCAACTTGTTCTGTGGGCCGGCGCCTTTCCGGAAGATGTAGATTTTGCGGTAGCCTCGCGGCTGCTTCAGCACCTTCCCATCACCTTGGTTTGCGGCGATCAAGACGAGTTTATCAGTGGGGATGCTTTTGCCAAACAACGCGCTTTTCTGCAAAAACGCGGCGTCGAGCCAGCGGTCGTGCGTTTCAACGGCAAGCACACGTTGCAGGCCGACGTGATGAAACAGCTAAAAAGCACGTTTGATCGCTTGTAGAACGCCTTGCAAGAATACAACTTACAGAAAAGCCGAAGGCCGGATAGTTGCAATGCATGCAACTATCCGGCCTTCGGCTTTTACTTATCCTCAGCGCGTTACAGATCCTTCTTGATCGTGGTAGCGGCAGCCTGGGCCGCCGGGAAAAGCAGCACTTCGGCTATGTTGACGTGCGGAGGACGCGTCACCATAAACTGAATGACATCGGCTACGTCTTCGGCCGTGAGAGGTTCAAAGCCCTTGTACACGGAGGCCGCCCGCGCAGCGTCTCCTTTGAAACGCACTTCAGAAAACTCTGTTTCGACAGCCCCAGGGTTGATTTCTGCTACCCGAATGTTGTGCGCCAACAGATCAAGGCGCATGCCTTTCGTGAGTGCCGAAACGGCGGCTTTGGAAGCACAATACACATTACCGTTGGCGTATACTTCAGAGCCGGCCACAGAGCTTATATTGATGATATGACCCCGGTTGCGCTGCGTCATGCCCGGCAACAAGGCCTTGGTCACGTTCAGAAGCCCCTTTACGTTGCCATCGAGCATAGCGTCCCAATCATTGGGGTCGCCATCCTGAATCGGCGCCAAGCCGTGTGCCCCGCCTGCGCTGTTGATCAAAACCGCAACATCTTGAAAATCAGCAGGTAAGCCAGCAACGGCGGCTTCAGTTGCGGCGCGGTCGCACACATCAAACGTAAGGATATGGACGGGCGTAGGAGCTACTTGCTGTGCCAGTTCTTCCAGACGTTCGCGGCGGCGGCCGGTAACTACCAATTGAAAGCCCGATTGCGCCAGTGCTATGGCCGTAGCGCGACCGATGCCAGAGGAAGCACCTGTGATAAAAGCAGTTTTGGTCATGAAATAATTTACAAACGATTAAGTGCTTGATTATTAGAACATTATGATTTTAGTATAATACTCTACTAATAAAGCACTTAGATCTTTATTCGAAATTCAGGTACAGCGTAACCGTGTTGCTGCGCATGCTTTGTAGGCTGCGGCTGTATAAGTCGTTGCCGGGCTTGTGCAGATTGATCAGTCCGTTGGAAAAGCGCAGTTCCGGCGCAAATTTAAAGAGTGGGTAAAACAGATCCAGGCCTACTCCATATTCCACTGCAAAGTCAGCAGACTCGGCCTGCAACAGGTTGCGATCGGGATCTTTGCGACGATTGCCGAGGTTAAAGCTTGGTTTCACACCCCCGATAAGATACACCCGCGTATTACGCCGCCGATCCGATTTGAACTTGAGCAGCAGCGGCAAATCAATCTGGGTGGTGCCTATTTCCTGCGTAAAAATTTCCACTTGCGGCGGCTCCGGCGGCACTGGCGTATAACCGGCATCCTTGAATTCAATGCGGCGCGTGATAAAGCTTACACCCGGAGTAAAACGCAGATTGAAATAGTCTCCCATCGCAGCATCGGCAATGAAACCAACTGAAAAGCCGGGGCTGATGATGGAATTGGAGGCGACGCTACCAAGGTTTTTGGTGGCTTGCTGGATCTTGTAGCTCGAAAAGTTGGGAGCTACATAAAAGCCAGGGTGAAACCACTTGCTGTCGTAGCCCGGCAGGTTATTGACCGTGATGGATTTCACCCGCCCGTGTTTGCCGCGGCTAGAACGGCTCTTTTTTTGCGCGTGGGCAGCCGTGAAAGGCAGCACTGCCAGCAGCAATAGTACCGAAACGATACGGCCTATTTTAGGGCCGTGTAGATGGAGCTGATACCGAACGTGAGAGGTTGCCATGCAGGAGTTTTGAAACCGACTTGCGCAAGGATAGCCAAAAAAGCGGGACCATCCGGAAATGCCTGCACCGACTCTGGCAGGTAGGTGTAGGCAGCGCGATCTTTTGAAATGAGTTTACCGAATACGGGCAGTATACGCCGAAAGTAAAAATTGTATGCCTGCTTGAGCGGAAAAGCCGTAGGTTTTGAAAATTCCAAGATCACGAGCTTGCCGCCGGGCCGCAGCACCCGCCGCATTTCGGCGAGTCCCTGTTGCAGGTTTTCGAAATTACGCACCCCAAACGAGGCTGTTACCGCGTCGAAGTGATTATCGGGGAAAGGTAGGTTTTCCGAATCGCCGAGCTCAAGTTGAATGCGATGCGTCAGCCCTTTTTCGGCAAGCTTGCGCCGGCCTACGTCCAGCATGCCTTCCGAAATATCCACGCCTGTGATGTGAGCATCGGCGGAGGCGGCTTTCAGGGTTTCGATGGCGAAATCAGCTGTGCCAGTAGCAATATCCAGAATGCGGGCCGGCCTCATGGCTTTCAGCTCGCCTACCGCCTTGCGGCGCCAGTAGATATCGGTTCCGACACTGAGAAAGTGATTAAGGAAGTCATACTTGCCAGCGATGCTGTTAAACATCTGGGCTACCTGCGACTTCTTGCCGGCAGCATCGTCTTTGTAGGGAACAATGGACATGATTCGGAAAACAAAACGAAAAAGCGAGAGCGGAATTGCCCAAACATAACGTCTCGCATCGCATTATGTTAAAAAAAACGGGCCGGGCAAAATGCCCAGCCCGTTTTTGCGGCGTGCAGATGGCGTTATTAGTTGCCTGTCTTCACTTTAGTTTTTTCGCCTGTAGCGTCTTTGGCTTTCGAGTCGATCTCACCTTCTTTGGTTTTGGTCTTAGACTCGTCGCCTGCGGCACCTTTGGTTTTTACTTTTACTTTATCCGAATCTTCGTCAACCTTGGTTTTCACCTTGGTACCGTCGGCAGCCTTCACTTTGGTTTTGCCCGGTGCGAGCGGTACCGTGGTGCGTGGCGTGCTCGATGGCGAAGAAGTACTTGGAGCAGTGCTCGTGGTGGAAGTCCCCGAACCAGTACCCGTTCCGCTGTTAATTTGCGGCATCGTTTCCCCTTCTTTCAGAATCACGCGGAACTCAACGCGGCGGTTGAGCTGCATGTTCTCCGGCGAATCGTTCGGGGCGGCCGGACGACGCTCACCATAGCTTACCGTCACCATGCGCGTTTCAGCTACTCCGTTTTTCTTCAGGTAGTTGTAGGCGGCATTTGCGCGGTTCTCACCCAGTACCATGTTGTACTCGTCAGTATTACGCGAGTCGCAATGGCCTTCGATAGAGATGTTGATGCCCGGATTGGCTTTCAGAATGCTGCTGATGTTATTCAGTTCTGCGATCGACTCCGGACGTAGCTTATACTTGTCGGTATCGAAGTAGATTTTCTGGAAAGCGTATTGCGAAGTCGTGTCTACATACGGTACGTAGAAGTTCTTCGTGATCACCGTCGAATCGTCGGTAATTACCGGCACGGTAAACTCTTGGGTTTCAATATTCTTCCCGTCTTTCGAAACGGCCACTTGGTAGGTACGGCCCGACAGTACGCTTACCTGGTAATTACCCGAATCAGGCTTTGTAATGTCGCGATAGCTCAGGGCCGTTTTGTCGGCTTGGGTACCGCTGAACACCAGTTCTACTCCCGGAATTACCGAAGAGCTATCGCGGGCCGAGAACACCTTACCACGAATGATGGCGTTCTTGATATAGTTGATGGTGTAAATATCTTTTTCACCATAACCCCCAATGCGATAGCTAGATAGGTAAGCATAGCTACCATCTGGGCTCAAGCGATAATAAGTATCATCGTCGGGCGTGTTGATGGGGTAGCCCATGTTTTCGGCTTGCCCCCATTTGCGGCCTACCGAATCATACTCCGATTTGAATATGTCGTAGCCACCCATCGTGTTGTGACCACGCGAGCTGAAATAGAGGGTTTTGCCGTCTTTGCTCAAGTACGGGCTGTCGTCGTCATACTTCGTGTTGATGGCTCCGCCCAACGATTTGGCTTCGCCCCAATCGCCACCGGGTTGGCGCGTGGCGTAGTACAGGTCCAGCGTACCGTCTTCCGAGTACTTACCGGTTGAAAAGTAAATCGTTAGGCCATCCGGCGTTATATAAGCATCTGATTCAAAGCTCTTTGAGTTGATATTATTATTCAACTTTTTAGGCTCAGTCCAGTCGCCACCGGCTTTCTCCGAGTAGAAGATATCGCCGTTCTCATCTTGGCGATACATCAGCATTTTTGTGTCGTTGTCGAAAACCTGGATCGAGGCATCGTGCCCTTTGCCGTTCAGCACGCCACTCAGCGAGCGGGGCTTCTCCCAGTTCTCGTCGTCGATGCGCTTGGCTTCGAAAATGTCTTCGTAATACTCGCCGTCGGTGGCTAGGTTACCGCCTTTTTTGCCGTTGGCGTTGCCGGCACCCGTTACGTTTTCACCACGCGATGTAAACAACAAGAGCTTGTCGTCGGCCGAGATAACGGGACTGTGCTCCGAATACTGCGTGTTAATCGTTGGGCCCAGGTTTTTTACAAAGATGTCCTTGGGGCTATTGAATTGAACCTTCGCATTTTTACTGTGTTGAATCAGTTGAGCGAGTTCTGCCTTTCGGGTATCTTTCTTCTTCTTCAGCGTAGCATTATAAGCTTGATAATGCGCAATGGCCTCGTCGAAGTTGTAGTTGAGGTGATCGACGCGGCCGAGCCAATATTCTACGTCTTTCGAGACTTTCGGCTTGAGGCGCTGGGCTTTGTAGATGTAGTCACTGGCCTTCTCCTTGTCGAATGACATGTAAGAAATGCCCGCCCGAAACAACGCCTGTGCGTTGTTTGGCTCCTTTGCCAATACCTGCTCGTAGTAAGGGATGGAGGCCCGGTAGTTCTCTTGATCGAAGAACTTATTTGCGGTCTTCAGTTGCTTGCGCGTGCTCTGGGCCAAAGTAGGCTGAGCCACGGCCGCGGCAAGCGCGAAGGTACAAGAGGCTTTCAATAACCTTCTGACTAAGTTGTCCATTTTAGGAGGATTTGGGAATAGGGAGTTGCAAGGAGTTGAAAAGGAGGCCAGTTTGTAAAGGCTTCCTTTTTTTAAAGAGATGCCTCTTATACTTAAAACCCAACACAGGGTTAAGACTAAACAAATAATTTCTCGGCTCAAACGCTAAAAACTGATGTTCAGGCCTACTCGCTGAAATCATGGGTTGTACACAAATAAGCAAGTTTGCGGGCAAAGATAGAATTTTTATAATACGCCCTTCCGCCTATCGGCTTGCATAAGAGTACCCTTGTGTAAAAACGCATTTGTTATTGCCTATATAGCACTTGGACTGATAACAAATCGCGCAAATATAGTCGGCCTTTGTAGACTACAATAAAATCATCGAAAAATTTGCTAATTCCTTGGGCAGCCTGCCTGCGCTATCTTTACGCTGCCTTTTCCTTATTTGCCATGACCATCCGCGAAGCAAAATTTCTTACCAGCAACACGCGCGTTGACCAATGCCCTGCGCCAACTCTGCCTGAATACGCCTTTATCGGTCGCTCCAATGTGGGCAAGTCTTCGCTTATCAATATGCTCACCGGTCAAAAAGGGCTGGCCAAAACTTCTTCCTTGCCAGGTAAGACGCAGCTTATCAACCATTTTCTTATAAATAACGAATGGTATTTGGTCGATTTGCCGGGGTATGGGTATGCCAAAGTCAGCAAAGAATCGCGGGCGCAATGGGCTAAAATGATTAACTATTATATGAGCAAGCGGGAAAACCTGTCTTGCGTATTTGTATTAATTGATTCGCGTCACGAACCCTTGGCTCCCGATTTAGAATTTATGGAAAAGCTAGGATCCGAGGGGGTACCTTTTGTGATTGTTTTCACCAAAACCGATAAATTATCAGGCTCGCGCACTCAGCAAAATATAGCCAGCTACGCTGCGAAGCTGCAAGAAACTTGGGATGAAATTCCCCGCTATTTTATTACGTCGGCGGAGACCAAACTTGGGCGCGAAGAGCTTCTGGGCTTCATCGACGAGATCAATCAACAATTGGTGCAGGCCCCTGCGAATGCGTAGATTGGCCTTGTAATTGCCTTGGCCATGGGCATTACAAATTATCTTTTACCCTTCCTTTTTCGGTTGTACACCATGAAAAAAATTGCCTTGTTGCTTTCCCTCGGTTTGTTGGCTGCTTCGGCACCCGCTTTCGCCCAGAAAGCAAAAGCGAAGCCTCAGACGGAAACACCCACTACAGACCCTGCTGCCCCGGCGCCCGCAGCTCCCCAGACAGCGCAGGCCGGTGTGGGCAAAGCAATACCAGTTGCCGAATACTACGAGGGCGGCCAAGAAGCCATGTACGCCTTTATCGAAAACGAACTCAAGTATCCGATCCTGGCGAAACGCAACCGCATTCAGGGCACTTGCATTGTGAGCTTTACACTCAATACTGATGGCACAATGTCGGGCATTAAACTGGTAAAGAACATTGGCGGCGGTTGTGGCGAAGAAGCGCTGCGTGTAGTGCGCCTGCTCAAATTCAAGAAGCCCGATTACGCCATCCTGACCAGCCTGCCAGTGCCTTTTAAGCTCTAACCTACCACGAGGTCGGCACTACTTCCTACCTTTGAATCTTCTACCAACTCCTTTTTACTATGCCTTACGACCTGAAGGAAATAGCCGCGATTAGCGGTATGCCCGGTCTTTACCGCTTGGTGCGCCCCACACGCGCCGGTGTGATTGTAGAATCGCTCGACGAGCGGGCCGCCCGCTCGGTGGCTTCGGCCCGCAACAAGGTTTCCCTTCTGCAGGAAATCTCAATTTATACTCAGGATTACGACCAAACGGTGCCGCTGACAGAGGCTTTCGACCGCGTCTATCAGAAGTACGGCACTGAGCTGCCCGTCAACAGCAAATCGGATGACCGTGATCTGGTGGCGTTTATGGAAGAAACTATTCCGGATTACGACCGCCAGCGCGTGTACATGTCCGACATCAAAAAGCTGGTGACGTGGTACAAGGCCGTCAGCAGTAACTTGGAGTATCAAGCTGCTGGCAATGATTCACAAGAATCTGATAATGAAACGGATACAGAATCAACCCAACAAGATACACCTGCTGCCGACGAAGCCTTGAGCACGGCCGGTATCATTTCGGCCGAGGAAGAAAGCTCCGCTCCTGCCAATCCGGAGGCCGCGACCAAAGAGGCAGTTTCATCAACTGGTAAGGGCGCCAAGAAATAGCTTTTACCGGTCTGAAAGACACAAAAAAGGCCGCCTGCTTGCGCAGGCGGCCTTTTTTGTGTCTGCAAGCAATGATCTAAACCGCCGGAGCGGAAGAATTAGAAAACTCGCTGGCCATAAACTCTTCAGCCTTTTCTACCAATTCCATCGAGCCAATGAAGAACGGGCAGCGGTCGTGCAGTCCTTTGGGCTCAATTTCCATCGTGCGGATCTGCCCGTTACTGGACTTGCCACCGGCTTGTTCCACGATAAAAGCCAGCGTGTTGCACTCGTACATGAGGCGCAGCTTGCCTTCCGGCGACTTTTTGGTAGCGGGATACATATAAATACCGCCTTTGAGCAGATTGCGGTGAAAATCAGCCACTAACGAGCCGATATAGCGAGCCGAGTAATTCTGGTCTTTGCAGTGCTTAACAAAGGCTGCTGTAGCGGGTGTGAAAGACTCCGAAATGCCTTCGTTGATGGAATAAATCGAGCCCGTTTTGGGAATGGTGATATTGGGGTGCGACAGGAAAAATTCGCCCAGCGACGGCTCGTACGTGAAGCCGTTTACGCCGTTTCCGGTAGTATATACCAGCATGGTGCTCGAGCCGTAAATCACATAGCCGGCCGCTACTTGATGGGTGCCTGGCTGCAGGCAATCCTGCTCCGTACCCTCACTGCCCGTTGGCGATACCCGGCGATAAATGCTGAAAATGGTCCCGATGCTGACGTTCACATCAATGTTAGACGAGCCATCCAAGGGGTCGATGGCCACCACGTACTTGCCTTGGTGGTTGCCCGTCTGAATCATTTCCTGCTCTTCTTCGGAAATGATGGTGCAGACTTCCCCTCCGTTGCGTAACGCTCTGATAAAGCGAATGTTAGCAATTACATCCAACTTTTGCACGTCCTCTCCTTGCACATTGCGGTTGCCGTAAGCTCCAGCAATATCGATAAGCCCGGAACGGTTGATTTCGCGGTTTACAATTTTGGCAGCCAGCGCGATATCACGCAGCAATTGCGAAAGCTCCCCGGTAGCGTACGGAAAGTCTTCTTGCTTGCGCATGATGAAGCGATCCAGGGTAGTGCCAACGGGAAGAGCCAGTTTGTTGTGGTCCATGAGTAAGGAAAGAATGTGCTATCGGAATGGTGTACAAAACTAACCTTTTTCGGGTTGCGATTAGCTGTTGCGAGTCGGGAGTTGCGGGTTTCAAAACGACAGTCGTCGGCATTCCGGACCTTCGGATGCTGAAAGCCAACGCCTATTTCAAGTACGAGAAATCAACTGGGCAGTTCTGAAGTAGCCGCTCGCTAACTGCCAACTGTTGTTACTTTTGAACCATGCAGAGACCGCATGCGATACACGTTTACAAATTTGGGGGCGCTTCGGTAAAGGACGCCGAGGCCATCACAAACCTCGTCCGCATTGCGCGCGAGTACGGCCGCGACACGCAATTGCTGATCGTGGTTTCGGCGATGGGCAAAACGACTAATGCGCTCGAAGAACTCTTTCACTTGGCACATTCCGGGCAGGAGTATGCACCTCAGCTCGCGGCCCTGCGCGATTTTCATCTGGGGGTAGCCGCCGAGCTTCTTCCCCACGATTGGCAAAACGCCGAACCACATTCGCTGGGAAGTCTGCTCGAGCAACTCGGCGACCGCCTAGCAACCCTTACGCCCGGCGACTACGATCGGCAATACGATCAGGTAGTGAGCTTTGGAGAATTGCTGGCTACTGTAATTGTTGCCAAGGCCTTGGGTGCGCATTGGTTGGATTGCCGACCCCTGCTGCGCACCGACCATACGTGGCGGGAAGGCCGTATGGACTGGCCGACTACCGAGCGCAATGTGCGCGCTGCGGTCCCGCCGCTTTTGCAGCGCGGGCCAGTCGTGACGCAAGGTTTTTTGGGCGGCACGGCCAGCGGCCAGACTACGACTTTGGGCCGCGAAGGCTCGGATTTCACGGCCGCCATCTTTGCCTATTGCCTGCACGCCGAAGCCGTAACGATCTGGAAAGACGTAGCCGGTCTGCTCAACGCCGACCCCAAGTTCTTTGCTGACACGGTGCGCTACCCCGAAATCAGCTACCAAGAAACCATCGAGATGGCCTATTATGGCGCCTCCGTGATTCACCCCAAGACGATCAAACCGCTGGCCGTCAAGCAGATTCCGCTGTATGTAAAGTCGTTTCTGGATCCGGCGGCGGAAGGCACCCGCATCGGCGACTGCCGCCATGCGCTGCTCGCCCCGGCATTTATCCGCAAGACCGGTCAATGCCTGATCTCCTTCGAATCGAAGGATTTGACATTCATTTCGGAAGAAAACCTAGAGGTGATCTTCGGGGCGCTGGCGCAGGTGCGGCTCAAAATCCATTTGATGCAGAATTCGGCTATCTCCTTTTCCGTGTGCACCGATTTTTCGGCGTATCGGCTGGAAAAGCTGCTGGCGCTCCTCCGCGACCAGTTTACCATTCACTACAACACGGGTCTTGAGCTGTATACCATCAAGAATTACGATGCGCCCAGCATCCGCCGCCTCACCGACGGGCGCGAGCTGTTGCTGGAGCAGCGCACGCGCCAGACGTTTCAGTTCATCTGCCGAGGCAGCGCCAATGAATACATTAAATAGATTTATAATTATCTCATAATCAATTATTTATAATATTTTAAAGTTTCACTCATTTGCCTTTCACCCCCACCCAACTCCCATGGAATTCATCACTGTTACGCCCAATGCCCGCCCGCAGGTAGCCCTTATTCAGCTAAATCGCCCAAAAGAGCTCAACGCGCTGAACCTGCAATTGATGCTGGAAATCCGCGATGCCCTGCGCGAACTCGACGACAACGATGAGGTGCGCGTGATCGTGCTGACCGGCAACGAGCGGGCCTTTGCTGCCGGTGCCGACATCAAGCAAATGGCCGGGCGCACGGCCATCGACATGCTCATTGTCGATCAGTTTAGCACTTGGGATCAGATTCGCAAGACGCGCAAGCCCCTGATTGCGGCCGTATCGGGTTTCGCGCTGGGCGGGGGCTGCGAATTGGCCATGACCTGCGACATGATTGTAGCCTCAGAAACCGCCCAGTTTGGCCAACCCGAGATTCGCATTGGCACCATGCCGGGGGCCGGCGGCACGCAGCGCCTGACGCGGGCGGTGGGCAAGGCACGCGCCATGGAAATGGTACTCACGGGCCGACCTATAACAGCACAAGAAGCTGAACGTCATGGCCTTGTAAATCGGGTGGTACCAGTAGGCCAGTATTTGGAAGAAGCTTTCCGCTTGGCGGCCAGCATCGCCGAAATGTCGCCGGTGGCAGCGCGGCTCGCAAAAGAATCGGTGAATCGGGCGTTCGAAACTCACCTCGACGAAGGCCTGCACTTTGAGCGCAAAAACTTCTACCTCACGTTTGCTTCCGAAGACCAGAAGGAAGGCATGGCGGCTTTCGTGGAGAAGCGCAAGCCAGAATTTAAAGGCCGATAACCGCTTGACAAGCAGTTGGTTCGGGCAGAAAGAGCAATGCTCTCCGGAAACAATTTTGGCCGACAAAAGCTTATAGAACTACTTTTGCGGAGAATTATTCTTGTCTGTGTCCCCTTCTTCTGATCAGTTTCTTTCGCAGCCGGACCGCGCTCAGGTGCGCGCCCGGCTGGCCCAGGCGGGGTTACGAGCTACGCAGCAGCGCATTGTAATTCTGGAAAGCCTGATGGTATTGCCCGGCCACCCCACGGCCGAGCAGGTGCATCGACGTGTGGTGTTGGAAACGCCCACCATCTCGCTGGGTACCATCTACAAAGCGCTCGATTCGTTTGTGGCTTCCGGCCTAATCAAGCGCGTGGCGGCTGCCGAAGGTGCCAGCCGCCGCTACGACGCCGACTGCTCGGCGCATCACCATTTGTATTGCACTGACACACAAGAGATTATCGATTACTGCAATCCACAGCTTGATCTTCTCATTCAGGAGTTTTTTGCGGCTCGCGGCTTCCAGAATTTCCAGCCCCGCGCTTTTTCCCTGCACATCACGGGCGAGAAAGTAGATGCCGCGCAGGAGATAAAACCGCTATAACTTTTTGATTTCCTTGTTTTTAGTACCTCTTTTTTAACACCCCAAATTCATTTACAATGGCAGTTCTCGTTGGCAAACGTGCTCCTTCTTTCAAGGCTACGGCTGTAATCGATGGCGAATTCGAAGAAGATTTCTCCCTCGACCGTTACTTGGGCAAGAAGCACGTGATTTTTTACTTCTATCCCGCCGACTTCACCTTCGTGTGTCCTACCGAAATCATTGCTTTTCAGGATCAGATCGCGCAGTTTGAAGCCAAAGGCGTTGCCGTAGTGGGCTGCTCGACCGACACGCATTTCTCGCACTTTGCTTGGTTGCAAACGCCCCGCGACAACGGTGGCATTCAGGGAGTTACTTATCCGTTGGTAGCCGATGCTACCAAAACCATCGCGGCCAATTACGACGTGCTGGGTGGTCATTACGACTACAACGAGCAAGGCGAAATGGTATTCGTAGGTTCGCCCCTCGCCTACCGCGGCTTGTTCCTGATCGACCGTGACGGCATCGTGCGTCACCAGTTGGTAAACGACGGGCCGCTGGGCCGCTCTATCGACGAGGCCCTGCGCATGGTGGACGCTCTGCAACACTTCGAGGTGAAAGGCGAAGTATGCCCCGCCGACTGGGAAGAAGGCAAAGAGGCCATGTCGGCTACCCGTGAGGGCGTAGCCAACTACCTCGGCAAGCGCGATTCGCACTAGGTAAAGTACTGCGCTTCTGGTGCTTAGCGAAAAGCCCCGGCCTTGCGGTCGGGGCTTTTTTCTTGGGCTAAGTCAGAAGGAAGTAATTTTGAGCGGCCACCGCTTTTCTATTGCCCAGAAGCACAAAAACGGCAGGCACATAAACAACTGATTTACAACAACTTGCCATTTTTATACACTTTAGCGCTGCAAGCGTACGCGTTGCTGCTACGGCTCCTGTCTCCGTTTGTGCCAAAAGCCGCACAATGGACGGCTGGCCGACGCGGATTATTAACGCACATTCGGCAAACGCTGCAACCAGATGCCGCGCCGCGGGTGTGGTTTCACTGCGCCTCCTTGGGCGAATTTGAGCAGGGCCGCCCGCTGATGGAAGCGTTTGCGCAACAATACCCGACGCACAAAATCGTGCTGACGTTCTTCTCGCCTTCTGGCTACGAAGTGCGTAAAAACTGGCCGGGTGCGGCCTATGTCTTTTACCTGCCCCTCGACACGGCTGCCAATGCCCGCGCTTTCGTCGAAGCGGTGCAGCCACAGCTAGCGGTGTTTGTGAAATACGAGTTCTGGTATCATTTCCTGACTGTCCTTAACCAACGCCGCATTCCCACAATCTGCGTTTCGGCCATTTTTCGGCCGCAGCAAGCGTTTTTCAAACCCTGGGGTGGCTTTTTCCGGCAGATTTTGGGGCGGTTCACGCATATTTTCACCCAAAATGAAGCTTCCGTGCAACTCCTTCATTCAGCGGAAGTTACACAAGCCAGCATCGCCGGCGACACGCGCTTTGATACAGTAGTAGCCACCGCCGCTGCGCCGCATAAGCTGCTGCCGTTGTTGGAAGCTTTTGTGGCCAGCGATACGGCCCACAAGCGGCCTGTGCTGGTGGTGGGCAGCAGTTGGCCAGAGGACATTTCCGTATTAGCGCCTGCGCTTCAACGGCTTATATCGGACGCGGCAACTTCCGGCCTGCGCGTAATCGTGGCCCCCCACGAACTGCACGAATCCGGCTTACAGCAAATTGAAGCCGTGCTGCCGGGCCAAACGGTGCGCTACTCGCGAGCGACGCCTGCGACGGCGGCCAGCGCCCGGCTATTGCTCATCGATTCCATTGGGCTGCTGCGCGACCTATATCGCTATGGCTCTTTTGCTTACATCGGCGGCGCGTTTGGCAAGGGCCTGCACAACACGCTCGAAGCGGCAGCGTTTGGGTTGCCGCTGGTGTTTGGGCCGCGCTATGCAAAATTTCAGGAAGCCATTGACCTGATTACCCTGGGCGGAGCACACTCAGTAACCGACAGCGCGCAATTGGAAACCGTTTTGCGAAGCTGGCTTCGGGCTGACCAACCGCGTGAAGCAGAAAGCGTTACTAATCGCCAATACGTTATCGATCATGCTGGCGCCACTCCGAAAATAATGACAGCGCTATCGCAATGGTTTCATCCCGAAGCAGTTAACTCATGATCGGCACAGTCATCAAATCCACGGGCTCTTGGTATCTGGTGCGGGAGCACGAAACGGGTAAGCTGCACCGCTGTCGGCTGCGGGGTAAGTTTAAAAACCAAGGCTTGAAGGTGAGCAACCCGCTGGCCGTCGGCGACCAGGTGGAGTTTACGGTGGAAGAGCAAACCGAGGGCGCCGGCGTGATTCACCACATCGAGCCGCGCCGCAACTACATCATCCGGCGCTCGGTGCACAAAGCCGAGCACGCCCACATCGTAGCCGCCAACCTCGACTTGGCCATGCTGGTCGTGACGCTGGTTTCGCCGGCCACTTCCTTTGGCTTTATCGACCGATTTTTGGTCACGGCCGAAGCGTACAGCATTCCGGTGAAGCTGATTTTCAACAAGATCGACCTCTACGATGCCGACCTCACCGAGTACCAGGAGCAGATCCGGAAGATGTACAAGCGCACCGGCTACGACAGCCTGCGGTGCTCGGCCGAAACCGGCGAAGGCATCGCGGAAGTCGACGCCGAACTCGATGGGAAAGTCACTTTATTGTCGGGGCATTCGGGCGTGGGCAAAAGCACACTGATCAATGCGTTGGTGCCCGATCTGGATTTGAAAACCTCGGAAATCAGCGGTTTTTCTGATAAGGGCGTGCACACGACCACCTTCGCCGAAATGCTGGAAGTACGGCCCGGCACATATCTAATTGATACTCCAGGCATTAAAGAACTAGGCTTGGTAGACATTCCGCCGACGCAGCTGGCGCATTTTTTCCCCGAAATGCGCGCCCTCCTCAATCAGTGCCGCTACCATAATTGCCGCCACTTGCAGGAACCCGGCTGCGCCGTGCGCGAAGCCGTCGATGCCGGCAAAATTGCGCTACCTCGCTACGACAGCTACCTGAGCATGATGAACGGCGAAGATAACCGACACTAAGTCAACCATTTACTCAAAAGAGTTTATTTCCAAAATCGCCTGCTATCCAGCTCTACGCTGTGGATGACAGGCGATTTTAGCTTATCTGCTATGCAGGCGATGGCAAACTGAAAGGCCTGCACCGACTTTCCGCGTGCTTTTCACGTATTCTACCTTCTACTATTTCTTCTTTCAAATGTCAAAAATCGCATTCCTCGGCTTAGGCCGCATGGGCGAAGCCATGGCCACCAACCTGCTCAAAGCGGGCCATGCGCTCACCGTATACAACCGCACACCCGAAAAGGCCGACGCGCTAAAGCAGCAAGGCGCACGCGTGGCAACTTCGCCGGCCGAAGCGGTACGCGAGGCAGAATTTGTCTTTTCAATGGTTACCGACGACCATGCCCTAACCGAACTCACCACCGGTCCGGCTGGAATTCTGAGCGACTTGCCGGTCAATGCCATACACGCTTCCTGTAGCACGGTAGCGCCCGAAACCAACCGCCAACTGGCCGCCCAACACGCAACTCACGGCTCGTACCTCGTCGCGGTACCGGTGTTTGGCAAGCCCGACGCAGCGGCGGCAGCTAAGCTTTGGTTGGCAGTGGCAGGCCCTGCCGAAGCACGGGAACGCATAAAGCCCATTCTGGCTGCATTGGGACAAGGCACGCAGGATTTTGGCGACGATCCGGGCGCGGCCAACGTCGTGAAGCTTTGCGGCAATTTTATGTTGGGCGCGGCCATCGAGGCAATGGCGGAGGCTTTCACGCTGGGGCAGAAAAGTGGCATTCCGCGGCAGCAGATGTACGAATTCTTCACGAGCACGCTGTTTAACTCGCCCGTGTACAAAGGCTACGGCAAGCTCATTGCCGAAGAGCACTACCAACCCGTAGGCGCGCCGCCTTCCATCATTCGCAAAGACCTGAAACTCATGCTCAACGAAGGCCGCGAACGTGTGGTGCCACTACCTTTCGCCAACATCATCTTCGACCGGCTTTCGGCTACGATGGCCCGCAACGACGAAAACATCGATTGGGCCAGCTTTGCCCAACGCGTATCGGATGACGCCGGCGTTGATAATTATAAATAATTGATAGTCAATTATTTATAATTTAACCCATACACAAAAAAGCCCGGCCGAAACAGCCGGGCTTTTTTCACCATTTGGGAAATCTTACTCGGAAGCGGGCGGAGGCAACAGCACGCCATCGACGATGTGCGTGACTCCGTTGCTTGATATTACATCCGGCGTCGTGACGGTCACTGGCGCATCTTTGCCGTTGCTAATCATGACCTTGCCACCTTTCACGGAAACTTTGATTTTCTCGCCGTTGACGGTAGTAAGTTGCTGCCCGTCGCGCAAGTCAGCGGCGAGCAGGCGGCCGGCAATTACGTGGTAAGTCAGCACGCCTTTGAGCTTGTCCTTGCTTTCGGGCTTCAGCAGGCCGGCCATTGCGCCTTTGGGCAGCTTATCGAAGGCGGCGTTGGTGGGTGCGAACACCGTAAAAGGACCCGCGCCGCTAAGTGTGCCATCGAGGCCAGCAGCCTGCACGGCCTTCACGAGCGTGCTCACGCTTGAGGCCTGCACCGCATTCTGGATGATGGTTTTGTCGGGCGTCATGGCCACTCCATCCACCATCACGCCGTCGGATTTGCCCATGCGGGCCGAGTCGGTGGGCATGGCTGCTGAGTCGGCTACGGCTAGGTCGGCGGCCGTTGTAGCCGCCGATTTTTCGGTGCTGGTGTTGTCGCCGCAGCTGGCCAGGCCAAGTGCAAAGAGGCCAGCAGTCAGCAAGGAGAAGGAAGTACTTTTGAACACGTTGGTCATAGAAAAAGAAAAAAGTTGGGTTAGGAACGCAAATATTAAAAGCGAACCCGAAAACAGCACGCAGATGCCGGCTGTTTACTGACCTACGAAACCCAGTAACGCTTCGGATGTTTGCTCCGCGCCGAAATGGCTACCTTTGCCGCATCCGAAGCCGCTTTCCAGCTTCGGGATAACTTTCCCGATTTATCAATTCCTACCCGCATGAAAACTGCCGAAATCCACACCAGCAAGGGTGTAATGAAAGTGGAGTTTTTTGAAAAAGACGCTCCCAACACGGTCAAAAATTTCACCGACCTCGCCAAAAAAGGCTTCTACGACGGCCTTAAGTTTCACCGCGTGATCCCGAATTTCGTGATTCAGGGCGGTTGCCCGAATTCCCGCGATGGCGCGAAGGGCGTGCCCGGCACCGGCGGCCCTGGCTACAAAATTGACTGCGAACTTACCGGCGACAACCAGTACCACGAGCGCGGCGTCCTGTCGATGGCGCACGCCGGCCGCAACACGGGTGGTTCGCAGTTCTTCATTGTGCACGATCGTCAGAACACGGCCCATCTCGACCGCAACCATACCGTGTTTGGGAAAGTTGTGGAAGGCCTGGACGTGATCGACCAGATCAAAGCCAACGACGAGATCCAGAAAATCACGGTCACCGAATCGTAAGATTGACGATTGACTTGCAGGCATCGGTTGCTTGCACATAAAAAGAGGGCTGGCGATTTCGCTGGCCCTCTTTTTTTTACATTTGGCGGTACTCTTCTTCCCCACACCCCAACTGCGTATGCTCAAACTCTACACTTTTTTACTGCTTGTGGCGCTGGTCCTCTGTTCGACAGCTAGCCAGGCTCAAGCTCCGGGTTCAATGGAATCCGAGCTGCGCTATGGCAACGAATATTTGGCCAATAAAAACTACACGTATGCTTCGTGGCGCTACGAAACTGTAGTGCTGCAATGGCCAGCAGTTGCGGAGGGGCATCTTCGCTTGGGCCAATGCTACGTGCAACTAGGCAAAGCAGAGAAAGCGCGTACAGAATTGGCAAAAGCTGTGGAGCTAAATCCTGCTTACCGCGACGAAGCCAACGGCTACCTCGCGCAATTGGATGCGGCCGTTGCAGCTTCGGCACCCGCTGCGCCGGCAAGCCCCGTTGCAGTAAACCCAGCTCCTCCGGCGGCCCCTGCACCAGCCGTACGCCCAACGCCCGCAGCACCAGCCCCCACGGGCCGCGCGGTTGGTGGTCCACTCCTATTAGGCGTCTATGCCTGCGACGCGGGCCATTGGGACGTAAGCGAGCGCCGCATGAAATCCGACCCTAAAGGTGCGCTCACGCTCGGCGCCAACGGCCAATACCAATACATGGGGCAAGCCGGAAAATACAGCTACAACGCAGCTACCGGCGGACTGACTTTCCTGAGTGGCTATTTCACGAAAGGAAGCCCAACCACCGCTAAGTTCAGCCCCGGTGAGCGAGTGGCCCAGGTCGATATCACATTCCAGACAAGCAATGGCAAGCTGGAATGGTCGTGCGGCTGTAATCACAAATAATTTATTATCAGATATTTACATATATCTCTCAGACTAAGCCGTAAATACACCAGCGAGTAGCTCGCAAAACCGCTCATAAAAAAGCCGCCATCTCAGAACTGAGATGGCGGCTTTTTTATGAGCTAAATTTATGAGCTAAATCAAAGAACTACCGGCGACGGCGGGGTTTCTCGTCCTCGTCGTCGTCCTCGTCGCCGCCGAAGCTAGGCATGGTGAACATCGACGAGAGCAGGTCCTTGAACTGCGCCCCGGCCGTAACGCGGTTGCGCGAAATCAGGCTGTGCTCGGCTAGGCCGTGCAGGCAGAATTCCATCAGGAAATACGTCGTTTCCTTGTCCTCATTCGGGTGCAGGAACGTCACGATGTTGCGCAGGCCCGGTACTTGGTCGAGCGCTTTTTGGTAGTCTTTGTCCGACGAATCGTTGAGCACGTCGACGGTGTTGCCGGCGCCAAACCAATCCTGCACTTCCTTGTACGGATTGGGTTTGGTCTTCACCTTTTTCTGCTTGTCGGGGTCGGGAAAGTAATTGAGAAACAGCGTACGAATGGCTTTGCCCATCAGCTTCTCGGCCACAATGCCGGCGCCCTCCTGCTCGCCTTCGTACACCAATTCCACCTTGCCGGTAAGCGCAGGCACGGCGGCAATGAAGTCGGCGATTCGTACGTAGGTTTTCTTCTCGCCGTTGATGAGCGCCCGGCGCTCAGCGGCACTGATCAGGCTTTCGTAGGCCGAAATGGTCAGACGCGCCGACACACCGCTTTTGGCATCGACAAACTCACTGCCGCGAGCCTCCACGGCTACCTGCTCCACGAGGTCATGGATGATTTCGTTGCTGGTCACCATGCCCTTCTGCTCTTCTTTGATGCGAGCTTCCTGCTTGGTGATGCGCTTACCGATCTCGATGGATTTCGGGTAGTGCGTAATGATCTGAGAATCAATACGATCCTTGAGCGGCGTTACAATCGAGCCACGGTTGGTGTAGTCTTCGGGGTTGGCCGTGAACACAAACTGAATGTCCAGCGGCAAGCGCACTTTAAAACCGCGAATCTGGATGTCGCCTTCCTGCAAAATATTGAACAGCGACACCTGGATGCGAGCCTGCAAGTCGGGCAATTCGTTGATCACAAAAATGCCTCGGTGCGAGCGCGGAATCAGACCGAAGTGAATCACGCGCTCATCGGAATACGGCAGTTTGAGCGTTGCCGCTTTGATGGGGTCAGCATCCCCAATCAGGTCAGCTACCGAAACGTCGGGCGTTGCCAGTTTTTCGGTGTAGCGATCCGAGCGGTGCATCCACGACACGGGCGTGTCGTCGCCTTTTTCGGCAATGAGGTTTTTGGCGTAGATCGAGAGCGGCTGCAACGGATCGTCGTTCAGCTCCGAGCCTTCTACCACCGGAATGTACTCGTCGAGCAAGTCCACCATGAGGCGGGCAATGCGCGTTTTGGCCTGCCCGCGCAGCCCCAGCAGGTTGATGTGGTGCATGCTCAGGATGGCACGCTGCAAATCCGGAATTACGGTTTCTTCATAGCCATAAATGCCCGGAAATACTTCCTCCTTGTTGCGGAGTTTGGCGATAAGATTGTCGCGCAGTTCCTGCTTGACGGAACGCGGCTGATACCCACTGGCGCGGAGTTGGCCAAGGGTGCGGATATGGTCGTGGGTCATGTGCAAATGAGAGTGGAGAATTGGTCCCCATGGTTTAACCGCCGAGCCCCACCTGAGGTTCAGGCCAAAAGGATTATTACGGTTATTTAATCAAAACGCAAGCAAAAGCGCTCACATCATTATGTGACAGATATAGAGAATTTTTGATATTATAATTGCAAAAATATCCTTGATAGTCAGCGCCTTACCTAAACAAAACAATACATTATGAAAAAAGCCCTACGAATACTTCTCGCCATAATCGTTGTTGTACTTGTAGTAGCGGCCGGAGCGGCCGCGTTTGTGAGCGTGCGCGGCATCCCAACGTATGAGGTGCCTAAAGTGGCCATCCGCAGCGTGGTATCCACGCCGGCCTTGCTCGCCAACGGCGAGAAAATCGCTATGTCGATGTGCGCTGACTGCCATCTCGATCGGAAAGCCAATTCCTTTTCCGGCCGCTATATCAGTGACCTGCCGCCCGAATTTGGCAAGCTGTATTCGGCTAATATCACCCAAGACCCCGAGCACGGCATCGGCAAGTGGACGGACGCCGAGCTGATCACGCTGTTTCGGACCGGCATCGGGCGCGACGGCCGTTTCCGCATCGTAATGCCCCAGTTCGTGCACATGTCCGACGAAGACATCAACAGCTTGGTGGTCTTTCTGCGCTCCAACCACGAATGGGTACAGCCCAAAGCCGTGGCTTCGCATGCCCAAGAGCCGTCCTTTCTGGGCAAAGTGCTCGTGAACACAGTGATGAAACCGACACCCATGCCGGCGCACGCCATCGTCCAGCCCAACCCCGACGACAAAGTTGCTTTTGGCCATTACTTAGTAACGGGGCGCTATCTGTGCTACGATTGCCACTCCAAGGACTTTCAGACCAACAACATCCTAGAGCCCGAAAGGTCGGAAGGCTTTATGGCCGGCGGCAACAAGTTTATCACGCCTAATGGCGAGACCATCTTCTCGCGCAACCTCACTGCCGAACCCGAAACCGGCATCGGTGATTGGTCGGAAGAGCAGTTTGTGAAGGCCGTGAAGTTTGGGCAGTCGCCGCACGGCCCGTTGCGCCTGCCCATGCCCAAGTTTTCGGTGCTGAGCGACGAAGAAGTAAAGGCGATGTTCGCCTACCTCCAAACCATCCCCAAACTACGCAACGCCACCGCTGAAGATGGCGCTATAGCTGCAAAGTAACAGCGGCTTGCTGCTGGGGCTAAAACAAAAAGGGAAGCCAAGTTCGGCTCCCCTTTTTGTTTTATAAAATCCTGATTTACAATGTTTTACGCCGGTTCTTTTTATAGTCTTCAAACACCAAGTGTCCCAAGCCTTTCAAGCCGCTGTAATAGGCTTTGCCTTGGTTGATTTCGGTAAATTCCTCCACGAACTGCTGCAAATAAGGATCGGAAGCGATCATGAAGGTGGTAATCGGGATTTTGAGGCGGCGAGCGGCGGCGGCTAGGTTCAGCGTTTTGTTAACCACTTTGCGATCCAGGCCGAAGCTGTTTTTGTAGTAGCTATTGCCTTCTTTCAAGCAAGTTGGCTTGCCATCGGTGATCATGAAGATCTGCTTGTTGGCGGTTTTGCGCTTGCGTAGCAAGTCCATTGCCAGCTCCAGCCCGGCCACCGTGTTGGTGTGGTACGGCCCAACTTCGAGGTAGGGCAAATCCTTCACCTTGATCTCCCAAGCGTCGTTGCCGAACACGATTACGTCGAGGAAATCTTTGGGGTACTTCTGCTTCACCAGCTCGGCTAGGGCCATCGCCACCTTCTTGGCCGGGGTGATGCGGTCTTCGCCGTACAGGATCATCGAGTGCGAAATGTCGATCATCAACACCGTGCTGGTCTGCGACTTATGCTCGTTTTCTCGCACTTCCAGGTCACCTTCCGCCAGCATGAATTCGTCCTGCAAGCCGTGGTTGAGCTGGGCATTGCGGATGGATTCGGTCATCGAAATCTGATCCAGCGAGTCGCCAAAACGGAATTCGCGCATGTCGGTGCTCATCTCGTCGCCCTGGCCGGTGTGCGGCGTGCGGTGGTTGCCGGTGTTGCTCTTTTTCAGGCGGCCAAAGATCTCTTCCAGCGCGCTTTTGCGAATGTTTTGCTCGCTTTTGGGCGTAATCTTAAACGCACCGGCTTTCTGCGGATCGTCGTCGATGTAACCTTTCTTTTTGAGGTCTTCGATGAAGTCACCGATGCCGTATTGGTCGTCGGTGAGGCCATATTGCTTGTCCAGTTCCGACAGCCACGACAGCGCCTCCCCCACGTCGCCGGACGTGATGGTGACCAATTGCATAAATATCTTGAAAAGCGAGTCGAAGCCCTTTTCGGGCGACTCGTCGGGAACGTAGTCTCGGAAACGGAAGCCAGCAGCCATAAGTCAGGTAATTGAGCTAAAAGAACAACGCGCCCGGCCGCAATGTTCAGTGCGGCGGCCGTTGGTTTGTAAGGTAACTGAGCGTCAGTGAAAACAAAGCACCGCCGTTGCGGCTTTTGCTGCTAAACCCTCCTTCCTCTATTGCCATGAAAGCTATCTGGAACAACACCATTTTGGCCGAAAGCGACGATACCGTCGTGGTCGAAAACAACCACTACTTCCCCGCCGATTCTATCAAAAAAGAGTATTTCGAGGACAGCATTGCCCACACCACCTGCCCCTGGAAAGGCCGGGCCAGCTACTATTCCGTGCGCGTCAACGGGGAGCTGAACAAAGATGCTGCGTGGTATTACCCCGAGCCTAAAGACGCCGCCAAGCAAATCAAAGACCGCGTAGCCTTCTGGAAAGGCGTACAGGTAACTAACTAATTATCAATTAGTTAGTTAATCAAGCTTTTATAGCAAACAAGCCCCCAGAAAAGGCCACCCCACTTTGCGGGGTGGCCTTTTCTGGGGGCTTGCGCGTAAAGCGTGCGCCTGCGGCTTGGCTAAGGGTGCATGCTGGTATAAGGCGAGCCGTTGTTGGTGCAGGCCCTTACATCAATCTGCAAAATCTGGCCACCGCCGACGGCTAAGGGGCCAAACCCGACGTTCGACACATACAGCTGACCATCAGGCCCTAAGGTAATACCGGTAGGCATGGAAAGGCCGGTGGCAATGGTTTCGCGGCTCCCGGAAGCGTTCAGGCGCACAATCTGGCCTTTGCCGGGCGCCGGGAACGGCGTGCCTACTGCGGTTTCTAGCACATACAGGTCGCCTTCGCTGTCGAACACCACGCCCAGAATAGTGGAAAACCCAGTGGCCCACTTCTGAATGTCGCCGCTGGGCGAGATTTTGTAGATGCTGGAACCACCATCGACAATCGGGAACGGGTTGAGGTTGCCGACATAAAAGTTGCCATCCCAGTACGTTACGGAAGTAGGTACGATGTGGCCCTGGCTGGCTGATATGTCAATGACGCGCGACACTTTCCCGTCGGGCGTGATCCTTACCAATTCGCCGTGGTTGGCCTCAATGGCGTAGAAATCGCCCCGCAGGTTGATCATGCTGTACCAGTCGCCGTCGGGCTCAAAGTCATCCTCTTCCGGGTTCTTGACCGGGTTGGCCATAGTGTACGCACTCAGGTCGGCCACCTGCGTCGAAGAGCCGTCGGCATTGATTTTCCGCAGACCGTTGGGCATGGAGGTAACGCCATGTGAGCATCCGGCCCCGGTAATCAGGGCATACAGGGTATTGCCAATAAAGGCAACGTCGCCTACCCCACTGATATCGCCGCCGACCAACTCAGTGTTTTGGGTAGAAGGCAGCTTATCGGTGATGGTCGTGCGCACGCCCGACTTACTGATTTTGGAGATGCGCCCGCTCGTTTCGCTACCCTTGTACGGGCCAACCGGCGGTACAACTTGCGTACACTGGCCGACCGTGGAGTTGGTTCCACCGGTGCCGCCTTCGGCCACGTAGAGGTAGCCATCGGGGCCAAATTTCAGCCCGCGGGGGTTGTTGAGGCCCGTAGCAAATACCGTGACTTTGTTGTTGCCCGGACGGCAGGTGGGCTGTTCGAATTTATTGCAGGATGTAGACGTAAACAGCAGTATACCCGTGAGGAGGCCTCCCAACGGCAACGTAGGATTCAGTTTCATAACGTGGGTTTCAGTGATCTGGTGTTGAAACAGGGGTACGAGCGGCGTCAATAGTAAAAGCCTGGCACGCGGAAGCTGTCCTCCGGCAACCCAGGAACCAAAAACAGTGAGCAGACTCAACTTGCCCCGCACGGCGTCGCACACTTACTGGCCATCATCGGGGAAGCGCGGAGTCCCCGAGGTCGTGCGGCATGCATACCGGACCAGCCAATAAGCGCAGATACTGAAGGCGCATGCGCCTTACGCAATCTCCATCACGAAAAGACAGCAACTTATAACATTGTTAGTCAAGCAGTTATATACTTGACCAGTGCATAACGTTAATTACGGAAACTGTTCACCATCCCTTAGTAGCAATGCATTGCTACCCGCTCGCACAGACCAGCTGTGCGGGAAACACGTGTCAACTCGCTTTTTATATAGAATAATTTACATATTAAAATTCATTATACCAATACATAATCATGTGGTAAAATATGTTGCCCCCCCTGCTAATTGCAGATCTGCGCAAGGTGCGCAAGTTTCGGGTGTTGTAAGGCGTTGCCGAAGGGTACATTTGGGAGTTCTTAAAGCCCAAGCACGATGACGGATTATCAACGAATAGCAGCGGCCATTGCCTACATCCGCGAGCGGTTTCAGGAGCAGCCCGATCTGGAGGCCATGGCCCAACAAGCGAACTGGAGCCCTTTTCACTTTCAGCGCAAGTTTCAACAGTGGGCCGGGGTCAGCCCCAAGAAATTTTTGCAGTACGTAAGCATCCAACACGCCAAAACGCTTTTGCAAGACCAGCAATCGGTAGCCGGGGCGACCTACGAAACCGGCCTGTCGAGCCCAAGCCGCCTACACGATCTGTTTATCACGCTGGAAGGCATGACGCCCGGCGAATACCGCCAGGGCGGCGCCGAGTTGCACATTCAATACAGCTTTGGCGAAAGCCCGTTTGGCCACTACTTGGTCGCTTCTACCGCGAAAGGAATCTGCAAGCTTACCTTTTGCGAAGAGCCCGAAGCAGCCCTCACCGAGTTGCGGACCGAATGGCCCTTTGCCACGCTAGAACAGGCTGTGGCCGAAGCCCATACTGCCGTAGCCCGGTTTTTTCGGCATGAGTTTGGCCCCACCGACCGGCTGCATCTGCACCTGAAGGGCACGCCGTTTCAGCTCAAGGTCTGGGAATCGTTGCTGCGCATTCCGGAGGGCCGATTGGCTACGTACGCGCGGGTGGCCGAGCAGGCTCAATACAGCCGAGCCGTGCGGGCCGTGGGCACCGCCATCGGCAGCAATCCAATAGGCTACCTAATCCCCTGTCACCGCGTAATCCGGCAGACGGGCGAGTTGGGGCAATACCGCTGGGGCAGCACCCGCAAAGCGGCGCTCATTGGTTGGGAAGCGGCCCACGCCGAGAGCCTGCATGAGTTGCCACTACTCACTTAATAACGATGGACAACCAGCGTAAAGCAAAAGGCCTCTGCTGTTTCCAGCAGAGGCCTTTTGCAACTATTTGTTTATCAATTGGTTACACTAATCGATCCACTTGAACTTGTATTCCAGCTTGGGTACGGGCATACGCTCCGAAACACGGCGCAAGCGGCCGGGCAGCGCCATGATGTAATCGCGGGCTTTGTCGGCGGCACCGTTTAGGCCGGTCATGTGCTCCAGGTTCCAGGTGTTAATCAGGCCTTCCAGAATGTCGGTATAGTCCTGGCTGGTGTACACGCCGAGACGTTGGGCAGCATCGGTGAAGTGGCCGAAGGTTTTGCCCATCTCAATGCCGAGTTCACGCATGTAGTGCGCCGGCATCACGATTTTTTTGCGCATCATGTCTTCGAACGCCAGCATCATTTCCGAAGGATCTACTTCGAAGATTTTGGTGACAAACGTCTGATACACACGAGCATGGCGCGACTCGTCGCCGGCGATCATGCCGCAGAGCTTCGAGAGGCGGTCGTCGCCGGCTTTGCGGGCCAGCGTACCTACGCGGCGGTGCGAAATGTTGGTGGCCGCTTCCTGGTAGCTCGTATACACAAACGCCCGGTACGGATCGTGGGCCGTGCCCAGGTCGAAACCGTCGTTGATGAGGTACTGCGTGCTGGTTTCGAACTCGCGCATATTTACGCGGCCCGACAAGTACAGGTAACGGTTGAGCAAGTCGCCGTGGCGGTTTTCTTCGGCCGTCCAGCCCCGAATCCACTGCGCCCAGCCGTTGTTGGGGTCGCGGTTGAGGTCGTCGAGCTGATGAAACCACGCCTCGTAATTGGGCAGGGCTTCTTCGGTAATGGTATCGCCTACCAGCACGGCCAGCAGGTCGTAGCTGAGTTCTTTCGCATGTTCGCGAAGGGCGCGTACTTCATCAAAAAACGAATCCAGACGCGAGTCGGGGAGAAAGTCGGAGGGCTGCCAGCTATCTTCTACCTTCTTGAGGAAGGTCCCCATGTTTTCTTTCAGGAAAGATTCGAGATGCTGCAGTACCTCGCCGCGGGAGGTTACGGTTGCAATCATGGCAGGGCGGGAAAAATACAAGAGTATAGGGAATGCCAAAGGTATACATTCACTACACTCACATACGAAAAACAACTCCCCTCGGTCACCTATAAAATTTTGGCTATTTGAGATTATTTCACGGTTTCTACATGCGGCGCATAAAAAACGGGTGCCGGACCAAGGCCCGATTGCAGCGGCAGCCACCTCACTTGCGGTGGGTTGCCGGAGCATTTTAAAACACAAAACCTGCTGAGCAAAGCGGCTGCATCCGGCGCAAGAAACCATTTTACATCGGAGCGCTGCGCCAAAGCGCGCATGGCCGTGGGGAAATCGCGCGTGCCGGTGAGTTGCTGGCGTAAGGCAGGCTGCGATGGATCGAGCGTGGGCCAGCCGGTGAGCAGTACCAGTTTGGGCGCGCTTACGCTGAACTCACGAAACGGCGACTGGCTTTTAAATGCCTCTTCCAGTCCGGCTACCACCACGGCGGCTTCGTGGCCTGTAAGTCCCGCCGCAAAACGCGCCAGTATGTGCTGCCCGCGCAACGCTTCTTGGCTCAGAACTGCTTTTCGGTGCCAAGTCTTGTACCCGTAAGCCAGCACAACAAGTGCCAGCAGCCCGGCGCTTAGCGGCGCCAAGCGCGGCCGCGGATGACGCGCATCGAGCAGGTAAGCCAAGTTACCCAGCACCCACAAATCGAGGAGTGGCAAGGCCAGCCGCGGCGGTAATTTCAGTACGATGCCCAAGGCCAGCAGTAAGCCAATCATCATGACCTGCACCACCCAAAAACGCCTCTCATGTGTATATCTTTGACTATCAAATACTTGCCAGCAGATCAAAACTTGCAGCAGGAGCAACTGGAAATAATCACGTAGCAATTGCTGCACTGTTTCCGTGGCTTTCAACCAGAATTGGTGTCGCAAAAAATACCCTGCTTCAAAGCGGCTGGCTCGCTTAAATAAGTCAGGATTTACCACCGCCGAATCGCTCAGCATCCATTGTTCTACGGCTTGCATCGCGAGGCTGTCCGGAGCGGTAACAGGCGTTGGGCGGTAGAGATGGTAGTCGTTGAGGTTGGACTTTAGCACGTCCAACGTGCGGTAGTTACTCGCCGCGGTGGAGCGGGTAAGCGTGAGAGTTCCTCCCCCAACTACAGCTAACGTGCTGGCTGCCAGCACCAAAACGCTTGCCCGGCGGCCACCTAACCAGAAGATTCCCGGCGCAGCAGCTATGAGGGCCACCATGGCCGCACTGGGCCGAATCAGCCACGCGAGGCCGAAAGCCAGCAAGCCCATCATCAGCGTGCCCGCTTGGCCAAGGCGTTGGGTAGCATATAGCAAGCCTGCGCCACCCAGCAGCATCGGCACCCGCACGTAATTGAACCACATGCCGTGCTCGACCCAAGCCACGTAGAAAAACAGCACCAGCAAAACCGTAATCGTTGGAGCCGAAAAAAGAGGTCGCAGCAACCGATCGAGCACAGCAAAGGCGAGTACCGTAGACAGGTAAAGAAGCCCATAAAGCGCAAAGCCATACCAAGGCCACGCCGGAAAAGCTTCATATAGTGTTGTCAAAACCCAGGCTACACCGTGAAAATACAGGTGCAGATTGGTAACGGGTGCAACGGCCATGTTGCCCCGCAGCAACAGTGTAATGACTGCGTCGTCGTTGGTTTCGTAAAAACAGCCCAGTGCCCATCCGCTCAGCAAGATTAGCAAGGCCGGCAAGGCAACGACCCGCCCTAGCTTCCACAAAAGCGCCCGCGAGCCAGTCGCTGCGTTGGTACTTGCTAGCATCAGTTGAAGACCTGCCAAAATAGCCTTTCTAGGGCTGCGCAACTAGCAGCGGCTTTATGGTTCACATTTGTGCCCAGTAGCAGGTGCAGCAAAAATTCCAGCTGGTGCACCGCCGCATCGTCTTCACTTCGCTGGTTGAACCGGATACTCATGAACTCATTTTTGCCTGCAAGGTAGCAAAACGACTTGCAGCGCAGAAGGCCGAAAGGACCATCGCCGCTTGCTTCCAGCTGCCTATTCTGGATTCTTCGCCAACTTGCGGCGTGCATTCTTCCGTTTTCCGGCGCCTCCCCGATCTGGCCTTGCTGTTGGTCGTGGCCCTGACCGTAGCCTTCTTTTTTCTGGCGCACGAAGGCCTTTACGACCTCGACGATTATCTCTACGCTGGCTACGCGCACCAACTGGCTTCGGGTACTTTTCACGTCCGGCCCGACCCGCTGGGCCTGCTGCACGATCCGCTGAAGGAACGGCCGCTCATCTTTGCGCCGGTGGCATTGCTTTACCAACTCTTTGGTACTGACATCGTTACCACCACGCTCTGGCCGTTGGTCTGCACCCTGGGCTGCGCGGTAGTTATCTGGGCGCTTTACCGCCGGCGCGAGCCTGTAGTGGCGGCAGCAGCCATGCTACTGCTCAACTTGCACTACTTCACCCTCGATCTCACGCGCTACCTCTACCCCGACAACATTCTGATGTTCTGGTGTTTGTGTAGCGCCGCCGCCCTACTCACCGGTCGCCGCCCAACGCAGGCGCCGCGGTTTTGGGGAGTTGGATTTGCGTTGCTCAACTTCGCCGCTTTTCTCAGCAAAGAGACCATCGTCTACTACCTGCCTTTTTACCTGGGCCTGCTGGTTTTTGACCTCTGGAAGCGGCAACATCGGCAATTTTGGGTCGCCGCGCTGGGCACGGGCATTCTGTTGATTATTCTGTATCTATCTTATTATCAAATATTTACAAATGACGCTTTCTACCGTGTTCATCTTATTGAGCATACCAACGCGTATCTGAAAGAGGGCAATTTTTTGCAGGGCCATCAGGACAAGTTGCTGGCGCGGGTGACGTATTTGCCTGTGCTTTTCTTCGTGGGCATTGGTTTGGGAGCGGCGTTGGTGCTGGCGGTAGCAGTAGTTTTCAATCGGGAACCCAGCCCCGACTCCGATGCCAGTTTCTGGATGGCACTGGGGTTCAGTACGTTGGCGTTTTTTTGGTTGGGCAGCACGTCACTGAGCCAATATAACCCGATTACGCTGCTCCCGCGCATGACCACGCCCGTGCTGCCGCCTTTGTGCCTGGCTGCCGGCTTTGGGCTCCGCAATTTTGTTCGGACGGGGCGCGGGGGCTGGCTGCTGGGCGCGGCGCTGCTGGCCTGCGCCGCGTGGCTGCACAACAGCGTTTCGGTGGTGTATGCGGGTTTGGGCTTATATTTCTTGGCCGCGGCTCTTGGCAACCAACTGAGCGGCGTGTCGAGGCGGCTGCGGCCGGGCACTTCAGCCTTCGCAACGCTGACCTTGCTGGCACTGGCCGGATTCCTTGCCATTCGGCCCCTCTATTTCATGGGCAAGCCCAGTGTGTCGTCGCACTTTGCCCAGAACCAGATTTTCCGGCAACACTTACAAGCGCCGGCCCAAGGCGTGGTGTTTGTAGATGACTACCTGATAAGCAATTACGATTTCTACTACAGCTTTCAGGTGCCGCAGGGCCTCTCCTTTCGGCGCTACTGGGCCCGCGATTCGGTGCGACTGGCGCCGGGGCAGCGGGCGTGGCTGCTGCTCAACCGCAGCACCCTCACCAACGACGAGCTCACGCGTAAGCTCATCCGCTACTCCGCCGATTCGGTGTTGCGCTGGTTTCCGCAGCGCCGGCCGGTGGCCGAAACGGGTAAAGTGACGCTGTACGAAGTCTTTATCGATAAGTGATTGACAATCAATCACTTATCGATAGTTCATTTTACTCCAGAGATGTAATGCCCAATCGAGCGGTTGTAGCGCCTGCTCGGTTTTCAGCATTTTATATAACTCGTTGGCGCCCTGATAATTCCGCCACCGTACGGCTTGGCGATGCTCCCAGCGCAGGCGCACAGCTAGGGCAGCTCGATCGGCGGGCGTCCGGCACAGGGCCTGCGCTTTTTGGCAAACCCGAATGGTAGAAGCCAGGTACGGATCGTGCGGGCGGTAGCCTTTGCGTGACATGGCCTGCGGGTGCAACCGCTTTTTGGTTGTAACGACGTCGAGGTACTGAAACTCGTAATCGCGGGCGGCGCGTACCCAAAAGTCAAAGTCTTCGTAGGCCAGCGCCTCATCGTAGCCCCCTAGGCGCTCCAAAACCTGCCGCCGGATAAGCATAGTGGGGGAACTGATAAAATATCGGCGCAACACTGCCGCAAATACATCGCCGGAGGCCGGCTCGGGGTGCAAATGGCCGCGGCCGTCGCGCCGAAAATGGTAGCGCACGTGCCGCGACTCTTCGTCGATCAGTTCGGCATCGGAATAGATGACGCCGCAGTTATCGCCGTGGGTTTGAAACGCGGCTACCTGCTGCGCCACGCGGTCGGGCAACAGCACGTCGTCGGTGGCAAAGTCGATAAGGAACGCTCCGCTCGACTGCCGAAATCCCTGATTAAAGCCGGCGCAATTGCCCACATTATGCGGTAAAAAAACAGTCTTCCACGTAGGATTCTGTGCGGCGTATTGCCGTAAAATCGAGACGCTTCCATCGGTGCTGGCCGCATCGACAAGCAGCACTTCGATGTTTGGATAAGACTGGGCCAGAATAGAATCGAGGGCTTCCGGCAGGAAACGAGCATGGTTGTAGCACAAAGCAACAATACTCACCAATGGAAATATATTGTTTTGACTATCAGACATTTATACTATCGAAGACAATCTATAAATTTAACCTCAACATACTCTGTTACGCATGCTTCCAGTACCGTTGAAAGTAGATACCGTAGCCTACGAGCAAGATGCCAAAGCGGGCGGCATGCGCCAGCGGCGCCCCCAACAGTTGGTAGTGTGGCAGCAACACAGCCAACAGTCCGGCATATAAAATTGCCGAGATCACCTGGGCAGCAATGTAACGCCCAACCTGGGCATGGGCCGTAAGCAAAAACAGCAAAACCCAGGTTAGAAATTTGGCCCAGTCGCCGATCAATTGGGGAGCAAGGAGCCCGCGCGCGGCGGCAAAATGCTGCTCAAACAGCAGAGGCAACAGCCAGTCGCGCAACAGATAAATCGCGCCCAACCCGCCGGCCAGCACCGGCGCCAGCAGAAGCAGCACCGTCCGCACGTAGGAGCGCAGAGCGGCGGGATGGTTTGTCAGGGCGGCCAGCCGCGGGTAGTACACGCTGCTCATGATCGCTGAGAACACCATCGTGTAGTTGTCGGAAAGCTTGGCCACGGCCTGCCATAAGTCGGTCTGGCCCAGGGTGAAACGCCGGATCAGCACTTCCCGCAACGCAAAATCTACGGCTTTGCCGAACAGCAGCACGCTCAGGGCCATCAGCAGGAATTTGCCCAGCAACAGCAAGGCGGGCCGGCTCACCCGCCCCCGCTCAACCCCGCGCAAAAGCCCCAGGCGCCGACACGCACGCAGGGCGGGCACCAACGTCAGGCCTTGCGCCAGCAGATATGCCAACAGCACCCATTCGAGGCGCGGCACGTGCAAGGCTAGCAGCAATGCCACTGCTCCGGCCCCTAACCCGCTGAGTGCCACCGTCAACCCTACGTACACGCGCAGCTTTCCGGCGGCTAGCAGCACCGATACCAGCAGCCCGTATGCCGTGAGCAAGGCAATGCCGACTGCAAACAAAACTACCCAACCTGCCGACGGGTGAAACACACCCACCAGCGGCGTTGGCACCAGCACCAACAGCAGGCAACCCAAAAACAAGATACTGATGTTCAGCACTATACCAGCCTGCAACCACCGCCGGTAGCCCCGGGAGCCCGTAGGCAATGGCGCTAGGTATTTGACCAAGCCAACGTGCACGCCGTCGTTGGGCAGCGTGGTAAACAGGGCCATCAGGTTTTGAAAATGCGCCAGCAGCGTCAGGCCACCGGGGCCACCGTACACAGCCAGTAACTTATTGACTGTCAGGGCACCGGCTGCCCGTGCGAGTACAGCTACCCCGGAGCCGAGCGAGCCCCGCAGAAAGCGGCCCAGCACGGTAGCGCGCGGTTCGGGCTTAGTCACAACAGGCGGAGGTACGGGCAACATCGGGGTTAAAAGTACGCGCTGCGCAAGCAACTGCCCGTGGCAATGCCGGGCTAAATTTCGAAGGTAAGCTTCAGACCGGGCACTCCGCCGATGTGGCGCTTAAAAGCCAGCAGCGACGCGTTCAGGCCTGTAGGCAGCGTTGAAGTGCCGATGTCGAGGAGGCGATGGCCGTTGGCCCGGCCGAAGCCGTGGATGCCTTCCAGCAACATTACCACCGGACTGAACAGGTTGTAAGACAAGGGACTAGCCAGGTAAAAGCTGTACAGCACCTTGCTACTAATCTGCACCACTATGGCCAAAGCGGCCCATTCGCCCGCAGCGTCGCGGATGGAAAACAGGAAATGGTCGCGCGGGAATTTGGCAAAAAGCTCTTGCAAGCGTTCCAGCGATAGGGGCTCGCTGTGGCCCTTTTCGCGGCGGCAGGCGCTGATAAAAGCGTGTGCCGGCGTTAGGAGCAGCGGCGATTCTTGCTCAAACACGAACCCCGCGCGGTGGCATCGCTTCAGGCGCAGCTCCTGCGCCGTAACCAGATGCGCCCGAAAATCCCGCGCCAGCGGCAACTGGTTGTTGAGTTCGGCCAGCGTCACACGAAAGTCTTGATGCACAAGCACATCGGTAAGCAGGGCGCTGGCGGCCGGGTCGTAGGCAAAAGGGTAACTCTTGAGGCGAATTTGTCGGATGCCACGCTGCGCCAGCTCGGTGCGCGCTGCTTCTACAAAAGCCCGCAACGTTGCTTTATCCAAACCTGCAGCCAGTTGCACCGATCCGAAAGGTGCCTGCCACGGACTGTGCGCTACCTCCGCCCCGGCAACCACGAACTCATGCCACTGGGCTACGGTTTGCTGGGTTTTGCTATCTTCCAGATAAAACGTAAATATCTCACCCTCAAACGGTTGTAAATTCAGATGTTCGGGCCTTAAAAACAGGAAGGGCTCGAAAGCGAAGGGCCACAATGGCGCGGGCACGGTCGGCCCGACGTGCAGCCGCACGCCATAACGACTGTCAGCCGCGGCCAGGGAAAACCAGTGGAATAAAACAGGAGCTGAACTCACGGGCAACAAGTGATTTCGAAGCCACGAAAGTACGGGAAATGCGCCGCCGAGTCTGCCCTATTCGTTGCCCGAAGCTTCGGCTGGTCACTGGCAAAGGGCTGGTGTATTTGCACGCCGAAACCTACGGCCCGCTGGCCCGTTTGGGATGGGCTCCACCCGACTTCATGCTTTCTTCAAAATAAAAAGCCAGTTTTGGAAAGGCCCGTGCGCAGCTTCAGCACGCGTTTGTCACTTCCTGTTCAGCTCCCCTTCCTTTTTGGCTGCTTAGCTTGCTCCTATGACTTCTTCGACCTCCGATCCTGCGGTTTCCATACCCCTCCCCGATGCCGATGCCACCAACGGTTCTGCGGAAGGCCGCATCCGGGTTTCCGATCGGGATGCCACTCGGCAGGCGCACATGCAGAGCGTGGGCCAGCGGCCGGGCACCCTGCAAATCCATCCCGGCTCGCTCAATCCGCGCCTTTTTCTGATTTCTTACGACGAAGATTTCTTTCAGGAGCGTGAGTATTTCGACTACGACGCGCTGCTTGCGTTTGTGCGCGAGAACCCCGAACGGCGCCATTGGATTGACGTGCGCGGCTACAACGACCTGCCCCTGATGGAGCAGATCATGACCGATTTTGGCCTGCACCCGCTGCAAATGGAAGATGTGCTGGGCGACTACCAACGGGCCAAGGTGGAGGTATTCGACAAGAACCGCCTGTTTATGGTGTCGCGCATGACGGATTTTACTTCGCAGTGGGAAATCGACGACGACCAGCTCTCCATCTTCACCGGACCCAACTACGTGCTCACGTTTCAGGACGATTACGACGACTGCCTTGAGCCGGTTCGGAACCGCATCCGGTCGGGCATGAGCCACATTTTGCGGTATTCGTCGCTGTATTTGGCTTACGCGCTCACCGACGTGGTTCTCGACCATTACTACCCCACCATGGCCGCCATCGGCGATTATGTGGAGGCCTTGGAAGACCGCATTTTCCACGGCCGCACCGACCGCCGCATGCTCAGTCGCATCCTGCACATCAAGAAAGACATCGTGCGCTTTCGGCGCCTCGTGTACCCCGAGCGCGACAAAATTGCCGAGATTCTGCGCCTGCCCGACGACATCGTGCCCGACGATATAAAGGTCTTTTACAAAGACTGTTACGACCACGCCATCCAAGCCATGGACTTGGCCGAAAGCTACCGCGAATCGGTCACCAGCCTCGTGGACCTGTTCATGTCCAACCAAAGTAACCGCATGAACGAGGTGATGAAAGTACTGACCATCATCAGCAGCATCTTCATTCCGCTGAGCTTTGTAGTCGGGCTGTACGGTATGAATTTTCAGCGGGAAAACCCCCACGGCGGCATCAATTACCTCAACATGCCGGAGCTTTATCACCCGCTGGGCTACCCAATTTTGATTGGTGTGCTACTGCTCATTGTCATTGTGCAGCTGGTGTATTTTTATCGAAAAGGCTGGCTGACCAATAACTGATCGTGAAGAATCAACCGTCTAAACGACTCAAAAGCCAATACATATAACTATTTGATAATCAAATAGTTATATGTATTGGCTTTAATGATCAATTCAATTTCAAAGCAGTCCTCCGAAGCTCGTTGCCGACTACACGATACAGCTGGTACGTGTTGGCAGCGGCATCAAATTCGAGCCCAACTTCGGGTGCGCTGTTGTCGAAGCTTTGGTTGGCTACGAGGCGGCCTTTGGCGTCGAACAGATACACTTTGTGCGGGCCGGTTTCGGTGAGGGCAAATACGCGGTGGCCGTTACCGAAGTTGAAATACTGCGCCGATTTCAGAGCGGAAGTCACGAAGGTTTTGGAGAGAATGGCCTGTCCCGAAGGCTCAAAACAATCCGTCAGGCCGCCCTGCTCGCGCAACACCGTATAGCTTTTGCCTTGCTGATCGGGCACTACCCGAAAGACCGAATTACGGCTCCAGGTGGCTACCCGGCTGCGGCTGACCACGTCGCCGCTGAGGTTAAAGCTCACACGCTCACCGTGTTGGCTGACGACCGTCAGACGCGTGCGCCGCAGCGTCGGGCCGATTTCCACAAAGGCGCCCGAGTGCAGCCGCGCGCCAACGCTGATGGGAAACCCCGGATACACCCCGCCCTGTTGATCAAAAGCGTAGATATAGCCGTTTTCGAGCAGGGCCACGATCACAGCGCGCCCCCCCACGACCAGCAGTTGAGGCGGAGCGGCCAGGCCAAAATCCAGCTGCTTAGGTTGCCAACCGGCGTATGTGTTGCCGTTGGTGTCGAAGAGAAAAAGGTTGCTGCTCCGGCCGCTCACCAGTAGTCGCGGGGCGCTGCGGCCATCGGAAGGCGAAACTGCCAGCGCGGTAACCTGCACCGTGTCAGGCACATTCAAAGGAAATCCTGCCAGTTCCTGACCTTGGTCGCCGAGCAGGTGCAAACGGTTAGGAGTAGCAAACAAAGTACCCGTGTTTCCTCCCGGCAGCGACAGGCGCTTAATTCTGCCGACCACCGCGCCCGCCAACGAGTCGGACCACGCCACTACATTGTCGGGCGTGATGTAGTGCAGCACCTGCCCTTGGTCCTGCACCAGCACACCCGGCGTACGCGCTCCCGAAACGGGCACCAGCGTGGGAGCGCTGCTCAAGGGCGTTTTGAAGGCGAGCAAAGTACCGGTTTCGGTCTGGGTCTGGGGCCGCGCAACGGCGGGTCCGGAGGCCGGATGGCGAAACACAAACTGCGTAAAATACTGCGCATCCGGCTCGGATTCGTTGGCGGCCGGCACGAACTGAAATGCGATCTGGGGAAAGCGTTTGAACAGCGTTTCGTTGCGCAACAAGCCGGCCCGCCGATCTTCCACCAAAGCACGCAGCAGCACGTTCCAGCAATTGCGCGTGTCCATGAACACGCTGAGGCGAGCCAAGGGTTGGGTGTCTTGCAGGAACGCTACTTGCGTTGGTGAGCGCGTCCAGACCTCCCCGGCCGTTACGTCGGTGAGCCAGAGGCGCAGGGCCGCCGGGTCCTCGGCAAACGCCAGATAATTACCCACTTGCGCTACCGAGGCCGTGCCAAAGTTGGAAAACAGCGGCCCGAGCAGCCGCGCAGGCAACTCGGGTACGCCGGTTTGGTGAATCTGGTACGGGCCCACGCGCTCAAACGAAGGACTGGCACCCACTGCCCGCCGCAGCTGCCCAAGCAAGGCAGCTACGCGCGCCGGAGTTTCGCAATACACCAAAGCAAGTTTGGCCGGTTTCTGCCGCGCCGACACCGACGACAAATAGCACAGTGCCGCTTCCTGCGACAGCGAAACAGCTAAGCTATCGATGAGCGGGACGCTGGTTGCGCCTAGCGTGTCGGCGGCGGGCGCCGCTTGGCGTGATTCGCGCAGAACCGTCGTTTTGTCAAGTCCCAGATGCACCAGCAGCGCCGTGCGCAACGACAGCACCTCTGCCATGCGCAACCGCTGCGCCGACTGGCCCCGCAACTGCTGGTGCAGCGCATCGCGGGCCGTTTCGGGGTTGGCGAAGCCGTTGAATAACACTCTGTTACCAATCAGCTTCATTTCCATGAGGCTATTGCGGCTCAGGCTGGTAAGCGCCGCCAAGTCGGGCCCCAACTCGGAGCGGAAGAACACACCCAAAAACTGCGGCAGCCGCCGGTAATTAATCAGCAACGCCGCGTCCACATCTTTAAGACGCAGATAATCAGTGGATTGGAATTCTGAGGCCACGGTAGGCGCTTCCGGATGTTCGAGCCGACGCACAACGCCTTCTACCAGTTCGGCATTGGCGCTGATTACCAAGTGATTGCGGTAGTTGAAGAACGTCATGCCGGAGCCCGTACGGCGGTCGCGGACGTCGGTGAGCTGCTCGCCACGGTAGTCGCGGGTAGCCACTTGGTAGCGGGCGTCGCGGGCCAGGCCATCGACGAGGCCGCGCACCTGCCGATACTCGCGCACCGTGCCAATGGGCACCTGAAACAGCACGTCAAACTTCGCCGGGCCCGTCACGTGCACCGAGGTAAACACTTTCTTGGTGCCCAGAAACCGCAACACCACGTTGCGCGACCCGGCCACGCTGTCTACCAACGCGAGGTTGTCTTCGACTTGTTGGAAATAGTTGACGGCCGTTAGGTTGTCCCAGAGTTGGGTTTCCTTCAGGTGCCGCACGAGCGTGGGATGGTCGCGGGTGGCCATCACCAGCACGGCATCGTCGGGCACGAGCGACCACGGGTCGACAGGAACGGCGGCCACGGCACGGCGGTAATACACATAGGAGCCCAAAGCCGAAACCAGCAGCAGACCCACTAAAAACACCAGTAGCTTTTGCGACATCAAGCGGCGGTGAAAAGACAAGGGCTGCAAAAGTAGTTATTCGGCAGAAGCCGCGGGAAAGTTGCGCGCCAAGGCACAGCCCGACAGTACGTTTTTTCTATCTTCAGCCCCTCATTCCGAATTTATTCCCCTTTATGTCCGAAAAGCAAGGCCACTTTCAGCGCGCCATTACGCTCTTTGATGCCATTATGATCGTGACCGGCAGCATGATTGGCTCCGGTATTTTTATTGTCTCGGCCGACATCGCGCGGCAAGTCGGCTCGGCGGGCTGGCTGATTGTGGTGTGGCTCGTGACGGGCTTTATCACGCTGGCCGGCGCCGTAAGCTACGGCGAACTGGCGGCTATGTTCCCTAAAGTCGGCGGCCAGTACGTGTATCTGCGCGAGGCTTACAACAAGCTGACGGCCTTTCTCTATGGCTGGACGCTGTTTCTGGTCATCCAAACCGGCGTGATTGCGGCCGTGGCCGTGGCGTTTGCCAAGTTCACCGGCGTTCTCATTCCGTGGTTCAGCGAAGCCCACGTGCTATTTACCATCGGCAGCTTCCAATTCACCACGGTGCAACTACTTGCTATTGTGTTGATTGTGGGACTTACCGCTGTCAATTCGCGGGGCGTGCGCAGCGGCAAGCTCATTGCCAACATCTTCGGCAGCACTAAGCTGGTAGCGTTGTTTGGACTGATTGTGTTTGGCCTGGCGCTGGGCATCAACAAGCAAACCGTCGACCTCAACTTTCACGACCTCTGGACGGCCACGCGCTACATACCCGGCGCTCCTGCCCTGCCGCTCGGCGGCTGGGCACTGATCACGGCCATCGGATTGGCCATGACGGGCTCGCTGTTCAGCTCCGATTCGTGGAATAACATCGGGTTTTCGGGCGACGAAATCGTCAATCCGCAGCGCACGATTGTATTGAGCATGGCCATCGGAACGGCCATTGTTACTGCTCTTTACATCCTGATCAACATTGTGTACCTGCTGGTGCTGCCCCTGCAAGGCGACCCCAACGCGACGACCGTAGCAGGCCGTGGCATCATGTTCGCCACCAATGACCGCGTCGCCACCGCCGTCGTCGAGAGCATTCTGGGCCGCGTGGGGGCTTATTTCATGGCGGTGCTCATCATGATCAGCACGTTCAGCGCCAACAACAGCATTCTGCTTAGCGGTGCCCGCGCTTACTACGCCATGGCCGCCGACGGCCTGTTTTTTCCCGGCATGGCGCGCCTCAACAAAGCCGGCGTGCCGGGCGTAGCCTTGTGGGCCCAGTGTCTGTGGGCCAGCGGGTTGTGCCTGTCGGGCTCGTATGGGCAGCTGCTCAATTACGTGATGTTCTCGGTGATTCTGTTTTACGTGATCACCATCGTGGGCATTTTCGTGCTGCGCCGCACCCGCCCCGACGCCCCGCGCCCCTATCGGGCGGCTGGCTACCCTTTTATTCCGCTGTTGTACGTGGTGTTGGCCTCCGCGTTCTGCCTCATCTTACTCCTCGACCCCAGCACTTCCACTTACTCCCAACGCGGTCTGGGTTTGGTTGCCCTGGGCGTACCGGTATACTTCATCTTCCGAAATCGCTTTGGCAATAAATCTCTATAAGTAATTACTAATCAATTGCTTACCTATAAAATAACAGAAAGCGCCTCTGCTATCGCAGAGGCGCTTTCTGTTAAAATAATAACTCGAATTTCTACTTGCGGCGCCGGCGTTTTACGTCTTCGCGGGGCTGGAGGCTGATGATAGTAGGCGCGCCGTTGCGCACGTGTGCTTCTTTGTCGTCGTAACCCGCGTAGCCATAGACGAGGGTGTTGTCGCCGGCAGGTGCTTCGAGCGAATAATTGCCTTTGGCATCGGTGCTGGTGCCTTTCTTGCTGCCTTTCAGAAAGACGGTGGCACCGGCCAGGGGCTCGCCTTCTTCGTCGAGGATGCGGCCGGAAAGCATGACGTTAGCGGGTGTCGCTTCGGCAACCGTTTCCGCAGGAGCCGGCTGAGCAGGGGCTGCATTCACGGTCTCTTCGACACGATTTACTTGATTATCAGTAACTTTCTCTGGAACCTCAGCTTTGCCAGCGGCCACGGTTGGGGCTGCTTTTGCCTTGGACTTGTCTTTGGCATCTGCCAGTGGCGCAGTAGCCGTTTTTGCTGCGTCCGTGTTTTCGTCTTCTGGCTGAGCAGCGGGTTTCGCGGCCACTTCGCGAGTGCCCGTAACTGTTGCGTCGCCCAGCACCATGGAAGGCATCATGCTGGAAACGGCATTGGAAGCCGTTTGGGATGGCACCAACGCATAGCTGGCGCCCGCCAGCAGCATGATGGCGCCGGCAATAATGGCCAGCCGGGTGTTGCCGGAAGCAAGCTGCTTCTCTTCGGCCAGCAACTGGTCGGTGTCCTGCGTTTCGGATTCGTACTGGGTAGAAGGTGTGCTCATAGGTGGGAGGATTGAATTAAGGGAGTATGTAAAGGGTTATCAGAGCCAACTCATTCATTTGCACTTAACTATGATGAGATTGACAATCGGCTTTTCAGATGTTGATAAAGGTATAACGATGCCGATATCATCTCCAAATACCTGTGTGGCAGATATTATGCCAGTAGTTGCACTCCTCAAACCTTGACTTTGCCGCAGGGCAGCCAATCCTCCATTTTGCCCCAAATTTTGGGCAACAAAAAACCCCGCGCTTGGGGCGCGGGGTCGATCGTGGAGGGCTGAAGGCTAGGAGCCGGAGATGGTTTCGCTGTGCGATGGTTCGCCCGGCGTTTTCTTGTCATCGCCGAATTTCTGCTCGCCGGAACGCACGCTGTGGTCCAGCTCATACGTGCCTTCGACCTCAAAACCAGGGCCTTGGGCTTGCTCACCGGCGTCGTGGTGCTCGTTGCCGCCCTGGGGGTGGGTTTCGTCGCCGCCGATGTGCAGGTTTTCGAGCTGGTCTTTTTGATTGCTGCGCTGGGTGTAGCCCTGGGCGCCGGTATTGCGCAACGCCGACGGGTCGTTGGCTACTTTGCCGTTGCTTTCTTCTTCCTTGTAGTCCTTCTCGTTTTCGAGCCGCTCGTTCTTGGAAACGGGCGTGTTTTCGGTGATTTTCTCGTTTTCGTTGCCGTTGTCGTCGCTGCCAAACAAGTTATCAAGTATCATAGTAGTAAGCCGTTGGGGTGGAAATCTCAGAGATTGTCTGCCTTTGGTCTTACGCACTACGGCCGGGTTGGTTCGCTGCCACAACCGGAGGCATGCGGCGCGTCCAAAAATCCGAATGCAGCGATAAAGAGTACCTTGAGAAACCCAGAGCCCGACCCGGCTACCTTTGGTTTTGTCTTTTTGCTTTCGTTCGCGCGTTCTATGCACCTGATTATCATTGGCAACGGCATTACCGGCATCACGGCGGCCCTGACCGTGCGACGCCTCCAGCCTACAGCCCGCATCACCATCGTTTCGGACGAAAGCGCACACCACTACTCGCGCACCGCCCTGATGTATGTGTACATGGGCCACCTGCGCTATCCGGATATTAAGCCGCACGAAGATTGGTTTTGGGCCGAAAATAACCTGGAACTGGTGCACGCCACCGCCACCCGCCTCGACGTGGAGAAGCGCCAAGTGCACCTAAGTACCGGCCAGACTCTGCCCTACGATAAATTGCTGCTGGCCACAGGTTCGGTGAGCAGATACCACGGCTGGCCGGGCCAGCACCTGCGCGGCGTGCAGGGCCTGTACGGCCTCCCCGATCTGGCCCAAATGGAGCGCGACACGCACGGCATTCGGCAGGCGGTAGTGGTAGGCGGCGGCCTCATTGCGGTGGAGTTGGCCGAGATGCTGCACACCCGCGGCATTGCCGTAACCGTGTTGGTGCGCGATGCCCACTACTGGGCCAGCGTGCTGCCGCCCGAAGAAGCGCACCTCATCGATCACCAATTCGCTCAGCATCACGTAGATATCCGTTACCGCACCGAGCTACGCGAGGTTGTGGGCGATGCCGAAGGACGCGTACAGGGCGTGATCACCAGCAAAGGAGAATCCCTTGATTGCCAATGGGTTGGCATTGCTATTGGCGTCACGCCTAACTTGAGCATAACGCAGGATACGCCGGTGGAAACCGAGCGCGGCATTCTGGTGGATGAATTTTTGCAAACCAACATCCCGGGCGTGTACGCCGCCGGCGACTGCGCTCAGCACCGCCAGCTCGGCGCGGGCGAAGTGCCCATTGAGCAGCTGTGGTACACCGGCCGCATGCAGGGAGAAGCCGTCGCGCATACGATCTGTGGCCAGACCACGCCCTACCGCCGAGGCGTGTGGTTCAACTCGGCCAAATTTTTCAACCTCGAATACCAAACCTACGGCCGAGTGCCCGCGAGGCCGACGGCGGGTGAAGAAAGCTTCTATTGGGAAAACCCAACCGGCCGGCAGTGCCTGCGCATCAATTTTTCACCCGCTCACAATCACGCCGTACTGGGCTTCAATGCTTTAGGATTGCGCCTGCGCCACGAGGTGTGCGAACACTGGATCAAGACCAATACGCCGGTGCAAACGGTGCTCGCCAACTTGGGAGCTGCTAATTTTGACCCCGAGTTTTTTCGGGAATACGAGCCCGACGTCATCCGCCAGTTTAACCAACAATTTCCTCAGCAGCCGGTAATTCTGCAGCGTCGCAAGGGGCTGTTTGCCAAACTTCTGGGGTAGCGTCCTGGAATTATCCGGGTGCAACAGCAGGTTATTTTGCTTCGCAACCGCTCAGTACCCGCATTTACATTTTGATCATCTCAACGTCATTGCCCGTGGACTTCTCCAAACTATACCGCCCCAGCGCCCTCAACAGCTACCAGTTCATCGCCATTACCGGCCTGATCATGAGCGGAGCCGCACACGTAATCCTGCATTTTTTCGTGCACCGTACGCTGCCCGGATTCGACTGGCTATACGTTTGCTGGACGGCACTTTACGTCATTGGCTCATTGATGAATCTGTTCGGCAAGCCCAGCGAAGATCACCATCACCACCATTAAACCGGCTGGTTTAAACGAGCAAAGCTAAATTTATATATCATTATAATACACTGATTATCAAATTATTATATACAGTAATCTTTTGCTCTTATTGAAGATCCAATGTCTCTCACTGCCACGCCTGATTTAGCACTTCCTCAGCTTCCTGTCCGCGAGGCCGACGCCACCGAAAAAGCCACCTTGGCCGTGGTGGCGTTGGGGCTGCTGGCGCTGCTGGTAGCGGCTTCGGATGCAAACCACGACCGCGCCCGGCTGCTATTTTACGGCGCGCTGACCTTGGTTAGCGGGGGCACGCTGCTGTGGTCGTGGCACAAATTTGGGCGCGGCGAATCGGGCGTTAAGCAGAACAATTTGTGGTTGCGGGCCAGCACCAGCCGCGGCGGCATTGCCTGGGTGACCGGCCTGGTGCTGACCGGCTTTTACGTAGTGCTGTACTGGTTTCCCCAATACCTGGAAAACCTCATTCGGGCAGCCGACCCGCTGAGCCAGGCCCTACGCCGCAAGCCCGCCGATCAGTGGTTTGTGTACGGCACCTTCTACACGCTGGCCGTGCTGCTGATGGGCGGCCGGGCGCTTTGGAAATATCGCCACTCGCGCTACCAAGTAATCCGCACCTTGTCGGTGATGTTTTTCCAACTGGGCTTTGCCTTTATTTTGCCCGGTGTGCTGCTCTTCTTTCAGCAACCGGAGTATTATTTCACCTACTTCTGGCCGCTGAAATACGACTACCTGTTTCCCAACAGCGTCGATTATTTGGTAAAAGACGGGCAGGCGCTGGGCGTGTTTATGGTGTTTTGGGGCGTAGTGATGTCGTTTCTGGCGACGCCCGTGCTCACCTATTTCTATGGAAAGCGCTGGTATTGCTCGTGGGTGTGCGGCTGCGGCGGCCTGGCCGAAACTGCCGGCGATCCCTACCGCCACCTTTCCGATAAGCGCCGCGTAGCTTGGCGTTGGGAAGTGCGCATTATTTATACCGTACTGGCGCTCATCATCTTACTGACCGCCATGCTCTGGGTGGTGCGCTACGTGCCAGGCGGTCCGCTGGCTGGCGTGGCCGATGGCTTGTACCGTTTCTATGGCTTCTTCATCGGCTCGGTGTTTTCGGGAGTGATTGGAGTGGGCTTCTACCCGCTAATGGGGAGCCGCGTGTGGTGCCGCTTTGGCTGCCCGATGGCAGCCTACCTGGGGCTGCTGCAAAAGCACTTTTCGCGCTTCCGCATCACCACCAACGGCGGCCAATGCATCTCGTGTGGCAACTGCTCCAACGTGTGCGAAATGGGCATCGATGTGAAGCAGTACGCCCAGCGCGGCGAGCCCATCATCCGGGCTTCGTGCGTGGGCTGCGGCATGTGCTCCACGGCGTGCCCCCGCGGCGTACTCAACCTCGAAAATGGTCCGCGCGCAGGTCGTTACACGGGTTCGCAGTTGATTCATGCGGATAGCCTGCGGCTGTTGTCGTAAGTTTGTGAGTTGCTTCTCTGAACCTTGAACAGCAGATCAAGCCTTCTACTATCTCATTGACAGTCAATCAAATGTCGATAAGATACTCAACCCCACGAGTCGGCGCCTGCTCCCATCATCTTTCTCGCTTCAATGCCTACTGGTACCCTGCTCCTCATCGACGACGAAGCGCCGCTGCGCCAAGCTGTAGCCCGCATGTTGGAGCTAGAAGGTTACACGGTGCTGCAAGCCACCGACGCCCGACGCGGCCTCGAAACGTTGCAGCAACATACTGATGAAGTACTGGTAATCTTGTCGGATGTGAAGCTACCCGATGGCGTTGGGCTCGACTTGCTGCCCCGCTACAAGGCCAAGGCCCCGCTGGCGGAAGTCATTCTGCTGACGGCTTTTGGCACCATTCCCGACGGCGTGCGGGCCATGCGCGAAGGCGCTTTCGACTACCTGACCAAGGGCGACTCCGACGACCAACTGGTCGTGGTCGTGGATCGCGCTGCTGAGAAAGCGCGGTTGCAACGCCGGGTGGCAGAACTGGAAAAGAAAGTAGGCGCTCAGTACAGCTTTGCTTCGATGATTGGTCGAGCGCCGGCCCTAGAGCAAGCTAAGCGCACGGCCCAGCAAGTGGCCCTCACCGATGCTACCGTGTTGCTGGAAGGCCCGACCGGAGCCGGCAAAGAGCTGTTTGCCCAAGCCATCCACCAAGCCAGTCCGCGCCACACCAAGGCATTTGTGGCGCTTAATTGCAGCGCGTTTCCGAAGGAGTTGCTCGAATCGGAATTATTTGGCTACAAAAGAGGCGCTTTTACGGGCGCCCAAACCGACAAGAAGGGTTTGCTAAGCGAAGCCCACGGCGGCACACTGTTTCTCGACGAAATCGGGGAGTTGGATATGACGCTGCAAGCCAAGCTGTTGCGCGTGCTCGAAACCCAGGAATTTATCCCTATCGGCGATACCAAGCCGACCCGCGTGAACGTGCGGCTGGTAGCCGCTACCAACCGCAACCTGCGTCAGGAAGCCGAACAAGGCCACTTTCGGGCCGACCTGTATTATCGCCTCTCGGTGGTGGTGGTACAGGTGCCCTCGCTCAGCGCCCGTCGCACCGACATCGGCCTGCTGGCTGATTATTTTCTGCACTATTTTGCCGTCAAGCTGCGCCGCCGTCCGCTGGTGCTGACTCCTGAGGCTTTGCACGTGCTGGAGCAATATGCCTGGCCCGGCAATGTGCGCGAGCTCAAGAACGTGCTAGAGCGCGCTTCCATCTTAACGCCGCCCGACGAGCCACTCACCGTCGAAGGACTTCCGCTGGAACTGCAAATGGCGGCTCAGAACAGCTCTTCCAGTGCCACCTCCGACGACGAACGCAGTTTGCGCAACGCCGAAAAACAGCACATCCAACGTGTTCTGCTCGAAGTCGGTGGCAACAAAACCGAAGCCGCCCGCGTGCTGGGCATTGCCCTCACCACCCTGTACCGCAAAATCCAGGAGTACGCCTTGTAGCTCCTGCTTTCGCACCACGCCTCCCCCGACGACCCTGCCCTGACCGGCAGGGTCGTCGGCGTTTTGGCCCTAATGGAGGACTAGCGTTTTGCAAAAAACCCTAGCGTTTTGCTAGGATCCCGTGAGCTACCAGCATCGGTAATAAAATATTTTTTATTACATAATATATTGATATTCAAGTATTTGTAAATAATTGGCAACCGATTTAGAAAGCAGGTCCGCCGCTTGCCTTCGGAGAAGCACATGCGTTTGCTAGTCTCACTTAACCCCTGCTCATGCCTCCTTTACTCTTCACTACGCTTTTGACGGCCGCGGGCCTTGCTGGCTTCTGGCTCTTCTTCAAATCCGTGGACTATTTCGATCACATCTAGCCTCACTTTAGCCATGATGCTTGCACTATTTCTGCTTTCACTGGCCACGTTTGGCTACCTGGTGTATGTGTTGCTTCGCCCGGAGCGCTTCTAATTTCTTCCCCTGTCATGAATAAAGAACTTCTGGGCATCGGTGCCATTTTCGCGAGCACAGTACTGCTGGCCATCCCGCTGGGCCGCTATCTGGCAGCCGTGTACCGCGGCACTCGCACCCCAACCGACTTTCTGGCGCCCTTCGAACGCCTGCTGTTCCGCGTGGCGGGCATCAACCCCCTGAAGGAAATGAGTTGGCAGCAGCATCTGGTGGCTTTGTTGACCATCAACGCGCTCTGGTTTTTGTGGGCGATGCTGGTGCTGTGTACGCAGGGCAGCCTCCCGCTCAACCCCGATGGCAATGCCTCCATGTCGCCCGATTTGGCTTTCAACACGGCCATTTCGTTTGTGGTCAACTGCAATTTGCAGCACTACGCCGGCGAAACGGGGCTTACCTACCTCTCGCAACTGACTGTGGTAATGTTCTTACAGTTTGTAACGGCTGCCACGGGCATGGCAGCTTGCGTGGTGGTCTTCAATGCTTTACAAAGCCGGACCACCGACAAGTTGGGCAACTTTTATCTGTATTTCGTCAAGAGTCTTACACGCGTTTTGCTGCCGCTCTCGCTGGCCGTAGCGCTGGTACTTGCCTTCCAGGGCACGCCCATGACGTTTCGGGCCAAGCAGCCGCTTGTCACGCTGCAAGGCGATTCGGTAACCGTAAGCCGCGGACCCGCAGCGGCCATGGTTGCCATCAAACAGTTGGGCACCAACGGCGGCGGCTTCTTCGGTGCCAATTCGGCGCATCCACTCGAAAACCCAACCTACCTGACCAATGCCGTCGAAAACCTGAGCATTGTACTCATTCCGATGGCCATGGCGCTGGCCTTCGGCTTTTACCTGCGCCGCCCGCAGCTGGGCTGGATGGTATTCGGCGTAATGACGGCCGGCTACCTGCTGCTGCAACTCCCTACTGTGTACCTGGAAATGCACGGCAACCCCGCCATTGCCCGCCTCGGCATCGACCAGAGCCTGGGGGCGATGGAAGGCAAGGAAATACGCTTGGGGGCCCCGGCCGCCGCGCTCTGGGCCATCCAGACCACGGTTACCAGCAACGGTTCGGTCAATGCCATGCACGACTCGCTCATGCCGCTTTCGGGCATGAATGCCCTGCTGGGCATGATGACCAATGCCTTTTATGGCGGCGTGGGCGTGGGCTTTCTCAACTTCTTCGTGTTCATCATTGTGGCCGTGTTCATCTCGGGCCTGATGGTGGGCCGCACCCCCGAACTACTGGGCAAAAAGATTGAGGCCCGCGAGATGAAAATCGCCATTCTTATTGCCCTGCTGCACCCCCTGCTGATCTTGACGGGCACGGCTATGGCGGCCTACCTGCATTCACACGACCCACAAGCGCTGAGCAGTTGGCTGGCCAACCCTGGCTTTCACGGCTTTTCAGAAGTGCTTTACGAGTACACTTCCTCGGCCGCCAACAACGGCTCAGGCTTTGAAGGATTGGGCGACAACACGCCGTGGTGGAACATGAGCACCGGCGTGGTAATGCTGCTGGCTCGCTATCTGCCCATCATCGGGCCAGTGGCTATCGCTGGGCTGCTGGCCCGTAAAAAATTCATTCCGGAATCGGTTGGGACGCTGCGCACCGACACGGCCACCTTCGGAGCAATGGTCTTTTTCGTGATCTGGATTATCGCCGCCCTGGCCTTCTTCCCAGCTCTCGCCTTAGGGCCGCTGGCCGAGCATTTCACCTTGTACTGATCCCCCTCTTTGTCGCCCGTCACTCAGTTCAGATCGGCCGAAACCACACGCTTCCTTTAGTTCAGAAGATGTCAACCCCCAAATCCCAATCTCTTTTCCAGCCGGCGCTGGTCCGCGAAGCTGTTAGCCAAGCCTTTGTGAAGCTCGACCCGCGCACCCTGTTTCGCAACCCGGTGATGTTCACGGTGGAAATCGGCACCGTAGTGATGTTGTTCGTTACACTGGGCCTGCTTTTCAAGCCCGACGCGGCGCAGGGCAGCTTTGGGTACAACCTCACGGTGTTCAGTGTACTGTTCCTGACCTTACTGTTCGCCAATTTCGCCGAGGCCATTGCCGAAGCACGCGGCAAGGCCCAGGCCGATTCGCTCCGCAAAACCCGCCAGGATACGCCTGCCACCGTACGCCAGCCCGACGGCACGATGGTGGCTATGAGTTCGGCCCAACTGCAAAAGGGACAGGTTTTCGTGGTCGAGGCCGGCGAAATTATTCCCACAGATGGCGAAATTATCGAAGGCCTCGCCACTATCGACGAATCGGCTATCACGGGCGAATCGGCGCCGGTGATCCGTGAAGCAGGCGGCGACAAGTCCAGCGTGACGGGCGGCACCAAGGTACTGAGTGATCGCATCGTGGTGCAGGTGACCACGGCCCCGGGCGAGTCTTTTCTCGATAAGATGATTGCGCTGGTAGAAGGCGCGTCGCGGCAGAAAACGCCGAACGAGATTGCGCTCACCATTCTGCTGGCCGGGTTTACGCTGGTGTTCGTGATCGTGTGCGTGACGCTGCAGCCTTTTGCCGAGTATGCACACGCACCGTTGGCCATTTCGGCCTTCGTTGCGCTGTTTGTGTGCCTGATTCCGACCACTATCGGCGGCTTGCTCTCGGCCATCGGGATTGCCGGTATGGACCGGGCCTTGCGCGCCAACGTGATCACCAAGAGCGGCAAAGCCGTGGAAACGGCCGGCGACATCGACGTATTGTTGCTCGACAAAACCGGTACCATTACCATTGGCAACCGCAAAGCCACCCACTTCTGGCCCGCGCCCAACGTAGATAACCAGCAATTCATTGATTCAGTGACGCTTGCGTCGCTTAGCGATGAAACCCCCGAAGGCAAAAGTATCGTGGAGCTGGCCCGCGACAACAAGGTGAACCCCGCGCACCTCCAAAACCTCCTGGCCGGGGCCGAGCTCATCAAGTTTACGGCCGAAACGCGTTCCTCAGGCGTCACGCTAGCGGGCGGTACCCGCCTACGCAAGGGCGCGGCCGATGCCATCCGCACGCTAGCCGAACAAGCTGGCCACGTCTACCACAACGATGTGGCCGACCGCGTGGCCGCCATTGCCTCGAACGGCGGCACGCCGCTGGTGGTGTCGGAAAACGACCGGGTGCTGGGGGTAGTCGAACTTCAGGACATCATCAAGCCCGGTATTCAAGAACGCTTCGACCGCCTGCGCCGCATGGGCATCAAAACGGTGATGGTGACCGGCGATAACCCGCTTACGGCCAAATACATCGCCGAAAAAGCGGGCGTCGATGATTTTATTGCCGAAGCCAAGCCCGAGGACAAGATGACGTACATCCGCCGCGAGCAGCAAGAGGGCAAGCTGGTGGCCATGATGGGCGATGGCACTAACGACGCGCCCGCCCTGGCCCAAGCCGATGTAGGCGTGGCGATGAACTCGGGTACGCAGGCCGCGAAGGAAGCCGGCAACATGGTCGACCTCGACAACGATCCCACCAAGCTCATCGAAGTGGTCGAGATCGGCAAGCAGCTGCTCATGACGCGGGGCACGCTCACTACCTTCAGCATCGCCAACGATGTGGCCAAGTATTTCGCCATTGTGCCAGCACTGTTTATGGCCGCCATTCCGGCCTTGGGCGCCCTCAATATCATGGGCCTAAAATCGCCGCAATCGGCCATTCTTTCGGCCGTGATTTTCAACGCCCTCATCATCCCGGCGCTGGTGCCGCTGGCCCTGAAAGGCGTGGCCTACCAACCCATCGGAGCCTCGGCGCTGCTGCGCCGCAACTTGCTGATCTACGGCTTGGGCGGGGTGCTGGTGCCCTTCCTCGGCATTAAGCTGATTGACTTACTCGTTGGAGCGTTTCTGTAGAACAAAGCTAATTTAATACAAGTATCTCACAATCAATTACTTATATTTTATTGTGACTTTTCAGATTTCAACCTTTCCATGAAAACTCATCTGCTTCCGGCTTTTCGGCTTTCGCTCTTGTTGTTGCTGCTCTGCTGCGTTGTATATCCAGCCTTGGTGTGGGGCGCTGCTCAGTTTGCTCCGGGGCACGGCGAAGGCGTACAGCTTGTGCGCAACGGCCGCGTGATCGGCTACGCCAATGTCGGCCAGAAATTCGACCGGCCCGAATACTTCAACACGCGGCCGTCGGCCGTCGATTACAACGCCAGCGGCTCGGGCGGCTCCAACAAAGGGCCCAGCAACCCCGACTATTTAAAAGAAGTGCAAACCCGGGCCGGCGCATTTTTGCAACAGAACCCCACCGTAGAGGCCGGCCAGGTGCCGGGCGAGTTGGTCACGGCCAGCGGTTCGGGCCTCGACCCACACTTGTCGCCCGCTGGGGCTTACGCCCAGGTAGATCGCGTAGCCCGCCTGCGCGGTTTGCCCGCCAAGCGCGTCCGAGCACTGGTTGCCGCGCACATCGAAGATCCGCTATTTGTGTTCTTTGGTCCTGCAAAAGTGAATGTGCTTCGTCTGAACCTCGCGCTTGACGAGCTTAGCGCCCACAGATAGCAGCGGCGCGACTTGTTACAACTTATTTTTCCCGCCCTTTACACTTAACCCCATCCTACTTCCCGTAGCAAGACACACTGTTGATGGGCGCTTTTATTATGACAAACTATCTAATGCTGAGCCTGTTACTGCTGTCTGCTAGCCATGCGTTCGCTCAGGTTACCCCAGCAACCGATTCTACTTTGGCGGTGCCCCCGACCGCTGCGCCCGAAGCTACGCCGCCCAACCCACTCGCTTTCTATGGGTATGTTGATGGCTATTATGGCTACGATTTCAAGCATGCCGACACCCAGAAGCGCCCCGGTTTCCTCTACTCCCACAACCGCCAAAACGAATTCACCATCAACAACGGCATCGTGGGGCTGCGCTACCAAGATGAGAAAGTGCGCGGCGCATTTGGTCTGCATGCGGGCTCTTATGTAGAAGCGAACTACGCCGCCGAACCACAAGTTTTCAAGCACATCTACGAAGCATATGCTGGCTTCCGGCCATTTGAAAAAGCGTGGCTCGACGTTGGCATTTTCGGATCGCACATCGGATTTGAGTCGGCCATCAGCAAAGACAACTGGACGTTGACCCGGTCGCTGGCAGCCGAAAATTCGCCCTATTACGAGACTGGCGCCCGCTTTACCTACGAAGTCGATCCCAAACTAACTCTGACCGGCCTGGTACTCAACGGGTGGCAAAACATACAGGAAACCAACCAAAGCAAGGCCGTAGGCACCCAAATTCAGTGGAAACCAACAGAAAAGCTGCTCTTTAACTCAAGTACCTTCTACGGCAACGAGCAGCCCCAAGGCGTAACGCGCCGCCGGCGCTACTTCCACGATTTTTACGCCAGCTACGCCGCCACCGATCGCCTAAGTGTGGTTGGGGTATTTGATGTAGGCAAGCAAGCGCGAGCCAACCGCAGCAAAACCGATACTTGGCACACTGGTGCGGCTTTGCTGCGCTACAAGCTAGCCGAGAAATGGGCCGTGGCGGGTCGTGCCGAGTATTACTATGCCGAACACGGCGTAATTATCAGTTCCATTACACCCGCTGACAGCGACGAGGACTTCAAGGTAAAATCCTTTTCGTTGAACCTTGACTATTTGCCCGTTAGCAAGGTAGCGTGCCGGGTTGAAGGCCGCATTTTTCACTCCCCGAAAAACTTTTTGCTCGACCGTAACGGTCAGCCCACGGATAACTACGGCAACGTGACGTCTAGCATTGCTATTTCGTTCTGAGCATTCCTATGATGGCCCCCAACGACTCTTCTGCTGCCCGCGACCAATCGGCCGAACGGTTTCTGCGACTTTTGCAGCAGAAGCAGCCCGGCCGGCTGAAGGTGTATTTGGGATTGGCCGCCGGAGTCGGCAAAACCTACCGCATGTTGCAGGAGGCCAACAACTTGCACCAACACGGCGTGGATGTGGTGCTGGGCTACGTGGAAACCCACAACCGCGCCGACACCGTGGCCCAACTGGGCAGCCTGCCCATAATACCGCGCAAAACGCTGTTTTACAAAAGCCGAGCGCTCGAAGAAATGGACCTACAGGCTATTTTGCAGCGCCGGCCGGCGGTGGTGATCGTCGACGAACTGGCGCATTCCAATGTGCCGGGCTCCCAAAACGAAAAGCGTTGGCAGGACGTGGAAGCGCTAGTGAAAGCGGGCATTTCGGTCATTACTGCCTTGAATGTGCAACACCTGGAAAGCCTTCACGACCAGGTGTTGAAAATTACGGGTACCGACGTGACCGAGCGCGTACCCGACCAAGTGTTGAAGCGGGCCGACGAAGTTGTGAACATCGACCTGACGGTGGACGAGTTGCAGACGCGCCTGAAAGAAGGCAAAATCTACGAGGCCCCAAAGATACCAACGGCACTCCAGCACTTCTTCCGGGCCGATAACTTGTTACAGCTCCGTCAGTTAGCCGTTCAGGAAGTATCTCTTTTACTGGGCCGCCAAATCGAGAATGCCCCCCACGGCGCAGCCGTAGCGCCCGAGCACCGCAACACCGACCGCCTACTGGCGTGCATCAACTCCAATGCCCTGGCCGCCAAGGAAATCATCCGCAAAACTTCCCGCCTCGCCGACCGTCTTTCGGCGGCTGTTTGGTACGTGCTCTACGTGCAAACGAGTCACGAATCAGCGGCCCGTATTGGCCTAGCTGCGCAACGCAACCTCTTGAATAATTTGCAGTTAGCCACGGAACTGGGCGCGCAGATTCTGCGCGTGAAAGACGACGATATCGTTGGCACCATTCAGCGCGTGGCGCAGGAGAAAAACGCCACGCTGTTGGTGTGCGGCGCAACCGCCGAGAAAACCCTCTGGGAGCAAGTCACCCGTCGCTACATCACCCAGCGCCTAATTCGTGCTCTGGCCCGCTCTTCTCCCGACCTCGACATCTTCTTGGTCATGTATTGAGTTTGCAGTCCTTTATGATACTCTTCTTATGTTTTCATAATTGCCTCACAATCAAATCTTTACAAATGTGAGCCTTAAAAGCAAGATCACTAATGGCTTTTTGGCGATGCTTCTGCTCTTGGTAGCGCTGGGCGGCTACGCCTTCTACACGGTGCAGCGCCTCGACCGCAGTGCCCGTACCGTGCTGCAAGCCAACTTTTACACGGTGCAACTGGGGCAGCAGATGCTCCGCGCCCTCGACCAAATGGAGCGCCCCTCATCCGTAGCAACCGGCCTGCGGGTGTTTCGGCAGAACCTCACCCGCGAGGCCGGCAACATCACCGAGCCCGGCGAAAAGGAGTTGGTTGATAGTCTGGCGCAAAACCTAGCCGATTACCAGCAACTCTACGACGACTCGGCCGCGGCCGCGCAACGCCTCAGCGAGCTCGCGCAGCTCCGCCGCCAAACGCATCGCATGGTGCAGCTCAACATGGATGCCCTAGTCGCCAAACGTGACTTTGCCAACCGCACCGCCGAGCAAACCGGCCGCTATTTGCTAGCGTTTATTGCTTTCAGCATCATCGTGGCTTCTTTTCTGGTTTTGAGCGTGCCGGAGGCAGCAGTTACGCCGCTGCGCAAGTTATTCGTGAGCATAGAACACGCTACCAATCAAGATTTTACCGCTACTATCCCCGTAGAAAGTCGTGATGAATTTGGCCGCGTGGCGCGGGCGTTTAATCGAATGCTGGTGCAACTCAACGATTATCGCAGCTCTACCTTAGCCCAACTCGTAACAGAGCGTAACCGCGCCTCCAGCATTGTCAACACCCTCGACGAAGGCCTGCTGTTGCTCGACCAGAACCGGGACGTGCTGCTGGCAAATCCTGTTGTTTGTCAGCTCCTTAACCTTCCCGCCGAGCAATTGGTCGGGCGGCCCGCCGCGGAAGTAGCGCAGAAAAACGACCTGCTGCGGGAGCTGCTCAAGCCCTTGGATGCCCCCCGCCGCGATGCTGTAGTAGCCGACGCTCCCTTGCTGACCATTGCCCAAAACGGCGAAGAAGCCTACTATCGCCTAGCCGTGCAGGATTTGATTTCCTTCAACGACGCCCTCGACCAGATGGAGTTTGTGGGCCAGATTATTACGCTGCGCAACGTGTCGGATTTCAAGCGCCTCGACCTAATGAAGTCAAACTTCTTGGCCACCGTTTCGCACGAATTGAAGACACCCCTTTCGAGCATGAACATCAACTTGAAGCTGTTGCAGGATGACCGCCTGCCCGCTGGGGAGCGTCAGCGCATTACGGCCAGCATCCGGCAAGAAACCCAACGCTTGCAGCGCATGGTGGGCGAGTTGCTCGATGTGTCGCGTCTCGACTCGGGCGCAGGTATTCAGCTTGATCTGCGCCCAACCCAAATGCGCGATGTAGTGCAGTACGCGACTGATGCGGTGCAGGCTCAACTCGCTGACAAACACATCCGGCTTGATTTGCAGCTGCCGCCCAACCTGCCCGCTGCCCGCGCCGACGTAGAAAAGACCACCTGGGTGCTGATCAATCTGTTGGCCAATGCCATTCGGTATTCGCCCGTAGACGAAATCCTTACCGTGAGTGCCGAAGTCGTAGGCAAATGGCTGCAAGTCAGCGTAAAAGACAACGGCCCCGGCATTGCCGCCGAACACCACGAACGCATTTTTCAGCGCTTCGCCCAGATTCCCGACAAAGCCGGCTACCGCGGTGGCTCCGGCTTAGGGCTGAGCATTGCCCGCGAATTTATCACCACGCAAGGCGGCCGGCTGTGGGTGGAAAGCGAACTGGGGTCTGGTAGCACGTTTCGCTTTACGCTACCGGTCAGCTGATTTGATAAGGCACGTTTCCCAGGCGTAGGCTACCGATCGTGGCTAGTTCGCACCTAGCGACAGCTCACGTAAGTACTTGCAAAATAAGACATTACGGCAATAACGGGCGCCGCTGCCTCCTGCTATCAGGCACCAGTTGAGGCTGGGGCAAACGCTTGATGCGCAGGCTATAATGCCGACTGGAATCGGCTTTGCTCACGGGCATGTTGTCGGGAGAAGTTTCCGCTTTCAGCACGCGCAAGGAATACGGCTGAGCCCTATACGATTGGTAGTCAGAGGGTTGCCGCAGCATATTTTTTAGGTGCGACGGCAGTGGAATCTTCGGGTTCAGGCGGAGCGTGTCGGGAAAATCACGCGATTGGGCCTTGGCCGCGCCGGCTGAACAAACCGCTAGCACCAAGGCGAAAAAAATGCCGAAGGGTTTCATAACTGATCAGGTTGGCTTGCTTAAAACAACCTCTCTAAGGATACGCAACAAGTCTAAATCGTTGCATAGTAGCCTTTTATCTTTTACTGCAAAAAGTCCAACAGCGCCTTGTAAAACTGTTCCGGTGCTTCCAGATGCGGAATGTGGCCGATTTTGTCCAGCGGCACCAGTTTTGCCCCTTTGATCTGGGCAGCGGTGCGCTTGCCTAGTTCAGGATACTGACCCATGGCAGCTTGCACTTTGGGGTCTTTGATGAGGGCTTTGCCCACCACGGTGCGGTCGGCCTGCCCGATGATGAGCAACGTGGGCACCTGCAAGCGGCCGAACTCGTAGCACACCGGCTGCTGGTAAATCATGTCAAACGTCAGGGCGTTGGCGCGGGCCACTTTCGGAAAGTCGGGGTGGCGCGTCTGGGCGGCTAGGGGGCGCACCCATTCGTCGTGGGCGGCAGGATAGCCGTTGGGATAATAGCTGGCGTGGTACTTTCGGATACTTTCCTCCGTGCTCTTCCGTTCCGAGGCTTCGGCCTGATCAACGCTCTGAAACGGCACGCCTACGCGGTAATCCTCCAGGCCGATGGGGTTTTCCAGCACGAGCTTTTCGACGGTCTCGGGATACAGGAGGGCAAAGCGGGTGGCCACCATGCCGCCCATGCTGTGCCCGACCACCACAACGCGCTTAATCTCCAGTGTATCAAGCAGATGCCGGGTATTGCGCGCCAGCTGGTGAAAGGAATAGTGAATGTCGGGTTTGTCGGATTTACCAAAACCCACCTGATCAGGCACGACCACGCGGAAACCCTTGCTTGTCAATTGCTTAATGGTTTCGCGCCAGTACGCGCCAAAGAAATTCTTGCCGTGCAGCAGCAGCACCGTGCGGCCGTTGGCATTGCTAGAGGCTGGCACATCCATATACGCCATCCGGATGGCTTGGCCTTCGAGCTTGAGGGGCAGAAAGCTAACCGGGAAAGGGTATTCGTAGCGGTCGAGGGTGGCGTTGAGCGACGCGGGGGTTTGGGCCGTTTGTGAAAATCCGACGGCGGCCGAAAGCCACAACGCCAGTACGAAAAGCGAGAAACGAATCATTGCAAACAACTGAGTACCTACCTCAGTACGCACGTTTCGCGGTTTCGGCTGCACTGGCCAGGCACCGCCGCCCATGCCTAAAGCATCGGCGGCAAGCTGGCGAGCTTACTTTTCTTCTTCGTTGCGCTGCCGAATCAGCAGCTCAATGGTGCGGGTGTCTTCGTCGCTCCAAACGAGGCTGCTGATGCCGTCCGTATCGAGCACCGTGTGACCGTCGGGCTCGCCGTATTGGGTGTACACCTCCATCATCAGCTCGTCTTCGGTGAGCCGTACTACGTACCCGTAGAGCGAGTGGTCGGAGTGCGTTTCGAGCAGCACCAACTGATGCGACTCGTGGGCACGCTGTAGCAACGCCTGAACAGTAAGGTATTGGTCATCAAGCCCATCCGGAGCCCCGACCCGGGCGTACACAACTTCCGGGTTGTGTTCCTTAAACTCGATCAGCCGCACGTAGCGGTCGTCGAAATGCACCTGCGAAACCGAGTTCAGACTGATTGTGCGTACCCCCGTGAGCAGGCCCTGCCGCGTAATGGTGCGCATCACAACCAGCTCCGGGTTGAAACTTACCACGTAGCCCAAAAACATAATGCCACCCGACTGCATGGCCACCACGCGTCGGCTGCGCTGGGCTCGCTGCAACATGTCAATCAATAAGGCTCCCATAACCAGGCAGAATACCAGTTTTTGATAAAGAGGCAAATATAGCCTCCGCGCTGCCTAGCTAGATTCGCTCGGCCGTGCTTAGCTCGGCCAGGATTTCCTTGGTGTTCTGCACGTGGTCGGTAGCGCGGCTCATCGAGTTGAAGATGTAGCGGATAACGCCGTGTTTATCAATGACAAACGTAACCCGACCCGGCAGAATGCCCAGCAATACGCGCGGTACTTCGTAGAGCTTGCGCACTTTGCCACCTTCGTCGGCAAGCAACGGAAACGGCAGGCGGTGCTTCTGGGTAAATTTCTGATGCGAAGCCTCGCTATCGGAGCTCACGCCCACTACTTCGGCCCCCAGTTCCTGAAAATCTTCGTACTGATCGCGAAACGAACAGGCTTCGGCGGTGCAACCGGGCGTGTCGTCTTTGGGGTAAAAATAAAGCACGATGTTGCGCTTCCCACGCTGCTCAGAAAGGCGAAAAGAATCACCGGAAGTGGTTTTGAGGGTGAAATCGGGGGCTTTGTCGCCTACTTGAAGCATATCGGGGAGTTTAAAAGAACAAACATAATAGTTCAGGTGCCGGCCCTGAGCCGCAAAAGAACTGTAATAAGCGCCCGAAGCCCAAATAGTTTTGTCGAGCTATGGTGGCCCGTCACAAATCCCGTCGCGAACCACTATAGCTTACGGGCAGTTTACTTCCGTTTGAATTGACATCTTTGTGTTTCTCACGCACTTGCCTACATGTCCTTTTCGCCCACCGCGCCGCGCATCGATGTCATCATTCCTGCCTTCAACGAAGAACTGTCTATCGGCCGAGTGCTGGCGGAAATTCCGGCCTTTCTGGTGCGCGAAGTCATTGTAGTAGACAATAATTCCTCTGACCAAACCGGCGCGGTAGCACGGGCCGCCGGCGCTACTGTATTGCGCGAAGCGCGGCCTGGCTACGGCTACGCCTGCCTGCGTGGCATGGCCCATTGCTTTGCCCGCCCCGAAGCGGAGCAGCCTACCATCGTCGTTTTTCTCGACGGCGATTATTCCGATTATCCCGAAGAAATGCCTGCGCTCGTCGACCCTATTCTGCGGGGCGAAGCCGACATGGTCATCGGCTCGCGGGCGTTGGGCCAACGGGAAAGCGGCTCGATGATGCCCCAACAGATTTTCGGTAATTGGCTTGCTACTACTCTCTTACAAGTGCTGTACCGCGCGCGCTTCACCGATCTTGGTCCCTTCCGCGCCATCCGGGCTGAGGCGCTCAAGCAGCTGAACATGCAGGACAAAACCTACGGCTGGACCGTAGAGATGCAGCTCAAAGCCGCCAAACAGAAGCTGCGCAGCCAGGAAGTGCCCGTGCGCTACCGCCGCCGCATTGGCGTGTCGAAGGTATCGGGCACGGTGAAAGGGACTTTAGGCGCAGGTTATAAGATCCTCTGGACAATAGCTAAATACTTGTAAGTCAATATATTACATACAAGCTTCACTTTATAAATCACGCTTTTGCAATGCCCTCATTTCACGCATGCTAGGTCTGGAAATTGCGCTTCTGGTCCTGTACGGGCTGTGTCTGACGTTTATTCTGGGCTTTAGCCTTACGCAGCTTCAGCTCACGCGGCTGGCGCAGCGTGCGTACCGCCAGCCCCTATCGCCGGAGCCCCTGCCTCCCACCGAGTGGCCCCGCGTGACCGTGCAATTGCCGATTTACAACGAAGTATATGTTGTGGAGCGCGTCATCGACGCGGCCGCCGCCCTGGATTATCCCGCCGATAAGCTTCACATTCAAGTACTTGACGACTCAACCGACGAAACCCTGGCGCTGGCAGCGGCGCGGGTGGCGTACCACCGGGCGCAGGGCCTACGCATCGAGCATGTGCGGCGGCCCGACCGGCAAGGCTTTAAAGCCGGTGCCCTCCGGCACGGCTTGGAACTGACTGATGGTGAGTTCATTACTATTTTCGATGCCGACTTCGTGCCCAACCCCGATTTTCTGCGTCGCAGCCTTCCGCATTTCCACAACCCCAAGGTGGGCGTCGTGCAGACGCGCTGGGGCCACCTGAACGAAGAGTATTCGTTACTCACTGAATTACAAGCTTTTGGTTTGAACGCCCACTTCTACGTCGAGCAGGTAGGCCGCACGTACGGCGGGCATTTCATCAATTTCAACGGCACGGGCGGCACTTGGCGGCGCACCTGCATCGTCGACGCCGGCGGCTGGCACACCGACACGCTCACCGAAGACCTCGACCTGAGCTACCGCGCCCAGCTACGGGGCTGGCAGTTCCTGTATCTGCCCCACGTGGTCGCCCCGGCCGAGTTGCCGGCCGCCATGGACGCGCTGAAATCGCAGCAGTTTCGCTGGACCAAAGGCGCTGCCGAAACTGCCCGCAAGCACTTGGGGCGAGTGTTAACTTCTTCTGTCAGAGCATCTACCAAGGTACACGCGATGTTTCATTTGCTCAACAGCACCGTGTTTATGGCCATTCTGCTGATGGCGCTGCTGAGCGTGCCGCTGGTGTTTGTGCGGGTACGGATTCCGGAGTTCAGGCCGGTTTTTCAGATGGCCTCGATCTTTCTGCTGGGTTTCCTGCCCCTCACCTATTATTACTTCATGGCTTGGCGACTGTCGAATGCAAAAAAGGCCTGGTGGAAGTTCGTGCCGCTTTTTTTGCTTTTTCTGGCCGTTTCGATGGGGTTATCGCTGCACAATTCGCGGGCGGTCATGCTGGGGCTGCTGGGCCGGCAATCGGCCTTTGTTCGAACGCCCAAGCTGGGGCTGGTGCGCCGTCAGGGCACTTGGCAAGGACGCCGCTATCGCACCGGTGCGCTGGATTGGCTCACGGCCCTGGAAGGTCTGCTGACGCTGTACTTCCTGTTCGGGTTGGGCGCGGGCCTATATTTCCGTGACTTGGGCCTGCTACCCTTCCACTTGCTCCTGACCATCGGGTTTGGACTGGTGTTCTATTATTCCCTACGCCACAACCGCCAGCCCGCATGAAGCCGCGCTCGCAACGCATCGCCGGGGGCTTGGCTGTGGTGCTGAGTGTGTTGGCCTATGCCGCTCTGGCCTATGCTACGCCGCGCGCGCACTTTTTACAAGTACTTGTTTTACTGATAGTTGCATTTGGATGCTATGCCACCTTGCTGGCTTGCCAACTGCCGTTGCGCACGGGGTTGCTGGTAGCGCTGGTCTTCCGGCTGCTCTGGCTGCCGGCCCTGCCCACCCTCTCCGACGATTATTACCGCTTTCACTGGGATGGCCTGTTAGTAGCATCGGGCCAAAACCCTTTCCGATACCGCCCCGACGAGCTTTTGCCCGCCACCAACAGCCTACAAAGCACTGACAATCAGCGACTAGCTGCTATTTATCCGCGCCTAAACTCGCCGCATTACTATTCGGTGTATCCGCCGGTATGTCAAATGGTGTTTGGGGGCGCTGCCGTCATTTTTCCAGGCAACGAGCGCGGGGCAGTGCTGCTCATGCGCTTGGTGTTGCTGGCGGCGGAGGCTTGCACGGCGGGGCTTTTGCTGCGGCTACTGGCCCATTACGGATTTCCGGCCCAAAGAGCGCTGTGGTATTTACTTAATCCTCTGGTAGTTATAGAGCTTGTAGGCAATCTGCATTTTGAAGCCTTGGTCATCTGCTTTTTTCTGCTGGCGGTGTGGCTGCTCGTGCGGGGCCGATGGCAATGGTCGGCGGCAGTGCTGGGCTTGGCGGCCGCTACGAAACTATTGCCACTGTTGCTGCTGCCGTTGCTAGGGCGCCGGCTCGGCTGGCGCCGGTTTTGGAGGTATGTACTCCTGACGGGTGCCACTTTGCTGGTGCTGTTTGCACCGTTTTTTTCCTCAGATCTGCTTGAGCACTTGGCACGTAGCCTGGGCCTGTATTTCCACAATTTCGAATTCAACGCCAGCCTGTATTACCTGCTGCGGCCCATCGGATATTGGCTTACCGGCTACAACCAGATTGCCTACATCGGGCCGGGGCTGGCGGTGCTCACGGCGGTTGGCGGACTGCTGTATGCGTGGCGCGAAAAGAACCCCACGCTGTTTTCGCTGCCGAATGCCTGCCTGCTCATCCTGACGCTCTATTATCTTCTGGCAACCATCGTGCATCCGTGGTACCTCACGCCGCTGGTGGCGCTGAGCGTGTTTACGCGCTACCGTTACGCATTGGTGTGGTCGGCGATGGCAATGCTTTCGTACGCCACCTACCAGACCTCCGCCTATACCGAAAACCTGGGCTTGGTGGCGCTGGAATACGCGGTGGTGCTGAGCGTGTGGGTATATGATGTTCGCCGCCCTCAACCCTTAACAAACAGCTAATGAACCCAATACGCGTAGCGCCGCAACGACTTGAGTCGCAAGTTTCTGCCGTCCCAGGTGGTTTGGCGTAGCAGCGTGTTGGGGTATTTTTTGGCGAACCAGTATACGTTCTGTTTCTGCTTGTCGAGCTGCACCTGCACGCGCCAGGCGGGCTCTGAAGCATCGGCCGAGGGCGCTTCGGCCACTTGCACTTGCGCCGCATAATACACGGGAGGCTTGGCTTGACTGGTTTGCTGCAAGTCGCAGATTTCTACCCGAAAGCTTGGCTTCGCGTCGAATTTGAGGCTTCGCAGTGTGTAAGGCAAAGCGTCCTCAAACAACACATCGTGCCGCAGGTGGCGCTCGCCGGCGCCCTGGCCGTCCCAGTAAGAATTGTAAGCTTGGATGTACTCCATGCCATCGTCGGAGATGGCTTTGAACGTGTTGCCGCACCACTCCTGCGACGAGGTGGTGAGCTTATAAAGCGGCACAGGCTGATCGCGGCGAAAAAACAGCGACGTGAGAAAATGGTAAGGGTACTGCTCGGTCGGGATGCGGCAAAACTGATTCACCTTCATCACCGGAAACACGTCCTTACGCTTGTAATCGTCGGTTTTGACGTTGAATTGCTGGTTAAACTCCTCTTTCACCGTGATGAGCACGTACTCGAAGCGGCGCTGCTTGTTGTAGATCACTCGCTCGGCATCGTAAATGGCCACTTCGGCCAAGCCGTCTTCCCAGAGCTTATTCATGGCCCAAAGCGAGTTGAAATACTCGTCGAGGTGCCGCAGCCGATCGGACGTAGCAACGGCTTTGGCAGGCGGTTTTCTTGACTCACCTTCCGGCGAACAAGCCACCAGTCCGCCCAGCAAAAGGCCTGTACAAACTGCGGACGTAACTAGTGTGGCAACAAAATGGCGCATAGGGTAGCGAAACGCGGTAAGGAAGCCCTAGTACGTGCAAAAGCCACGGTCGCGTTTTCCTTATGTTATTTGTGCCGCTCGCCACGCCACCAAGTCCTCGGCCGTATCAACGTCGCGGAGCTGCGGCAACTGGTGCACAGTGAGCCCCAATCGCGTGGCATCGCGCAAGGTGTGGGCCAATACGGAAGCGGTACTCCAGGTTTTATTCAGAAACAAATCGGCGTGTAAAGTGCTCATTCCTAGCAGGTAATACCCCCCATCGTGAGCCGGACCCAGCACCACGTCGTGCGTGGCAAGGCAGTCGAAAGCGGTTGTTAAGTGCGCTGAGGTCAGGCCGGGGCAGTCGGTGCCGATGATGACCACAGCCGACGCGCCCGCCGCAAAAGCCTCTGCAAAAGCCCGATGCATTTTCGCGCCTAAGTCGCCCGGCCCCTGAGTTTGGTGCAGATAATCTGCCCACAGATCGGGAGGCGCGGCCGCTGGTTTTGCATCGGCAAACCAAACCGTCCGAGTCGCGGCTACCCCGCTGGCCGCGGCTTGGGTGTGCGCCAACAGCTCACAGTACACTTCCAGCGCCGCCTCGTCGCCGATGGTTTGCGCCAGCCGCGTTTTCACCCGGCCCAACTCGGGGTGACGGGCAAAAATGAGCAGGTGCCGCTGCGGGTTTGCAGAAACAACGGCGTTACTCATACACAGGGTTGCCGCGCTTGAGCCAAGGGCGCCAGATCGGCGAATACGGATGCACGTTGGCCGTTGGCCCTTGCTGGTTATACACGGGCAACCCCTCGTTTACCCATTCAAAAATGCCACCGTACAGGTTGCGGATATCCTTGAATCCTAAGGCTTTCAGACGCTCGCCGGCTTTCTCGCTGCGGTAGCCCACGCTGCAATACACCACGACGGTGCGGTTGCGAGGCACGGCACTGAAATCGGCTTTTGCCAGCGAATCGAAGTTTACGAACCGGGCGCCACGCAGGTGACTTACCGCATATTCGGCGGGCGTGCGCGTGTCCAGCACAACAACCGATTCGGGCTTTTGGCGCAGCAAATCGGCTAGGGCGGCGGGTTGAATGACGCGCACCGTACCGCTGTAAAGCGTCCGCAGCAGCTGTTGGTACGCCGGACTAGCGCCGCCGGCGCCCCCTTTATCGGAATTGCAAGCGGAAACAACTGCCGAAGCCAGTACAATTACAAGTATTGATATGGCACGCCCAAACAACTTAATAATCATAACATATTGATTATCAATTGCTTATGTAGTAGCACCACCGCAGCTTGAGCCAGCGCCTGCCGTGCAGCCGTAGCAATGCTGGTTCACCACGATCGCTCGGTTGTTTAGCGCGGCCAGGTTGAAGTCGCGAATGTGCTGGGGGGCTCGCTCCTCGACCGGCAAATCCAGCTGTTGGTTGAAATCACAGTCGTACAGCTGGCCGTCCCAGCCGATGGAAAGCGTACTGCGGCACATCACGTTAGCGGCGGCGGCGGGGTTATAAGCCAGCACCAGCTTCTCCATGTAGGAGGCATAATTGCCGCTTTCCAATAGGTAATCGAGAAAGCGGCTGATGGGCAAATTGGTGATGGTGAGCAGGTTATTAAACACGATTCCGTGCTCACGCAAAAGCCGCTGCTTAAAATCGCGCTCCAATGCGGCCTGACTGCCCGGCAAAAAAGCACCGGAAGGATTGTACACCAAGTCCAGCAACAAGCCCGAGCCTTCTACGCCGTAGCCGGCTTCGTTGAGCAAGCGCAGGGCCTTGATGGATTTGGCGAACACGCCTTCGCCCCGCTGGGCATCGGTGCGTAAGGCCGAAAAGTGCGGCAGCGACGACACCACCTGCACGCCGTGGCGGCCAAAAAACTGCGGCAAGTCGTGGTACTTCGGGTTGGCGACGATGATGGTCAGGTTGCAGCGCACGATGATTTGGCGCCCCAAAGCCGAAATCTGCTCCACGAACCAGCGGAAATCCGGGTTCATTTCGGGCGCGCCGCCCGTAAGATCAACTACCTGAATATCAGTCTGCGCCAATGCATTTAGGCAGAGCTGCATGGTAGCGCGCGTCATGATTTCGGTGCGGTCGGGGCCGGCATCGACGTGGCAGTGGCGGCAGGTTTGGTTGCACATTTTGCCCACGTTTATTTGCATCACACGGATGCCCGTTGGGCGCAACGGCAGCAAACCAGTTTCGCGCAGGCGCGCCGCAAAAGGCAACAGTTGGGCTCCTTCCACATCGGCCTGCGTCAGCACGGTAAGCTGATAGCCGGAGTCGGCTAAGGGATGGTGCTGGGCATGCAAAGATTTCATGGGCAGGGCAAAAACAGGCTTATCGGCGGTACGGAGAGGCGGCCTCAGACCGAGGGTGCCGCACCGACGTTCCAGACGACAACGCAGAAACTACATAGAAAGCTCCTTGGCTTTGTTCATCATCTGGACACCGTGTACCAGGGCCGCTCCGCCCTTGATGGCAGCCGCAACGTGCACTGCTTCCATCATTTGCGCTTCGTCGGCCCCTTTTTGCAACGAATCGCTGGTATAGGCATCGATGCAATACGGGCATTGCACGGCGTGGGCTACGGCCAGCGCAATCAGCGATTTTTCACGTTCGGTGAGGGCTCCCTCCTTGAAAACCTCGGCGTAATACTCAAAAAATTTGCGCCCCAGCTCGGGTTGCCACTCGGAGATGTTGCCAAATTTCGACAAGTCGGCCGGGTTGTAATAAGTCGATTTTTCCATGAGGGTTGCGTGAGACCTAGCACTTCTTGCTGAGCAACAAGCGCTTAGCGTAACATGTTTATTATCAATTGTTTACAAATACGTCAGATGCGGCGCACCCGGATTTGAACGTGTTCGCCGTTTTCGCTTGTGGTGGGTTCTACCACGATCTGGTCGGCCTCGTCGAAGTACGTTGCCAGGCCGCGCACAATGCCCACGGCTAGCGCGCCCATCCGGCGGTCCGAGACGTAGTTGATCTGCACTTCCCGCGACGATACTCGTGTAACATCCAGCACAGGCGGGCGGTTTTCGGCGTGGTCTTGGCGCACGCGTTTGTGCATCACCGACTCGGTATGCTCAATCATGTCCAGCGTGCGCCAAACGGGGTCGACGAGCTTGCCGTACATGTACATCAGATCGGGCACGAGGTATTCGCCAAATTTCTCCTGGAGCTTTTCCGCCGGAATGCCCGTCATCTCGGCCGCATGGCCAACCAGCGCATAGATGTGCGCGTCGGGGTATACTTCTTTGTGGTTGAAATCGAGGGCGCCAAGGCCCGACGTTTCGACCAAGCGTACCCAAGTGCTATGGTCGTATTGGGTCTGGACGTAGCGCTTCAGCAGAATAAAGATTGATCCGTGCACGGAGGGTGAAAAAAGTGAAGCTGTAAAGTACGGAATTGGTTGGCGCTGCACCGGCATAACCTGATGCGCGCCGTTCTTCCCAATTCAACCTCTACAGCCTCTTACTTGTTTCCGTTGCCGCGAGGCTACATTTTGCCCATCACCGTCAGGGTCGACATGGTCGGGTTTGCGCTGCCGCCGGCTTCTTCTACCGTCATGGCGAAGGCTTGGGCACTGGCCACGTCTTTCATCTGCTGGAGACTATCGCCGGCCGCGGTGGCGGCGGCCAACATGCCCGCATCGATGGGTTTGCCGTTGTCGAGGGCCCATAGCTGGTACTGCTTGCCGGAAGGCGGCGTCGGGAGGCTGTGCACATCGACGTATACCTTGCGGGTAGCAGGGTTATACAACACCTTGGCCCGCGCTGTAGGCGCCACCGGCATGCCCGCCAGCGTAACCGAATGAAACTGATCGCTGCGCAGAATGGCCAGCTCCTGCGTCCGGTAGCCCAAGGTTCGCTGCACCGCCTGCACCGACGAGGCCACGCGGGCTTGCTCGTTTTGGGCAATGGCCAAGCTGGATTCAGCCTCTTTCCAACGGGTATACAGCAGCAGGTTGCCTACCGCGCTCAGCAGCAACAGGACTATGGCAGCGGCCATCATCCAGTTGAAGCGAGCTGCCGGAGCTTCTTGGGTATATTCTTGATTAACAGGCATTTGTCTTACCACGCTTTCTGCCACAGGGGCAGCTTGTGGTTGTGGCGCGGCTGCGCTTTGGGGGGCTGGTGCGCTTGTATCGTGCTTGATGGCCGCTTGCCACCCACTCAGCACCCGCTCGCGCATCCCGGCGGGGGGTGCTTGGGCATGGGCCTGCGCATACGCTCCCAGAGCATCCGTGATAACGTTGAGTTCCTCACGGATTTGTGGATGTTCGGCGGCCAGACGTTCGACGTCGGCGCGCTCCGCCTCGCTCAGCTCGCCGAGGGCGTACTGTTCGAGGATGCCTGATTCGATGTATTCCTGGATGTTCACGGTTATCGAATCAATTTTGCCAATACTTTGATAGCGGCCCGGGCGCGGGTTTTCACCGTTCCGAGCGGCAGGTTGAGTTCTTCAGCCACTTCGCTTTGCGTAAATCCGCCGAAATAAAGCAGATCAATCACCTGTTTCTGCTCGGGGTTGAGCTTATTGGTCATGTCCTGCAAGCCTATGTGCTCGGGCCGGAACGTGGGAGAGGCGGCCTGACGCAGTGCTGCACTTTCTTCGATGGGCTGCGTACGACTACCTACGCGGTACTGTCGGGACCGGATTTTGTCAATTGCCAAATTCCGCGAAACGTTGAGCACCCACGTAAACAAACGCCCCTTGCCGGCATCGTAGGTGTGAAACGAATGCCAGATTTTGACGAGGCTTTCCTGCAAAACGTCTTCCGCGATTTCCTCTTTTTTTACAATCCGGAGGATCACGCCATAGAGAGCAGCGGAGTACTTGTCGTAGAAAAGCGTCATCGCTGCTTCGTCTCGGGCACGGAGGCGCTGCACAAGCAGATCTTCCGAAACAGGCGTCAGTGACTCGGGGGGTGTAGCAGACACGGGCAACTTGGAGTAAACGCCGGCCGGCACCAATTATCCAGCCAACAATGAGACGAAAGTAGAGGATTATGCTTGTATTGCGATGCGGGAAGCCGCTGAAGCTATTTCGCGCTACTATAACCCGATTCCTGCGGTTGGGTTTACGGGCTACGGCTCAACTGGTAAATCAGCGCCGCTTGACCGGCTTTTGCGACCGATAACCGCATCCTGGCGTATGGGTTATCGTACCCTGAACTGGCATTTACTTTTTCCTTCCTTGCATGGCTATCGAGTCTTTCAATCCCTACACCGGCCGGGTTGAGCGCCGCTTTCAGGCTTTTTCCTGGGCCAAAACCGAACGCATTCTGGCGCAGGTCGCCAAGGAGGCCATCACTTGGCGCACTACTTCCTTTGCCCACCGCGCCGAGCGCATGCGCCGCGCCGGTCAACTGCTGCGCGACCGCCAAAACGAGCTTGCTCATATGATGGCCGTGGAAATGGGCAAACCCATCACCGATGGCCGGGCCGAGGTGCTGAAATGCGCCCTTACCTGCGATTATTACGCCGAGCACGCCGAAGAATTTTTGCGCGATGAGCCCATCAAAACCGAAGCGCAACACAGTTTTATTGCCTACGAGCCGTTGGGCGTAGTGCTGGCCGTGATGCCCTGGAATTTTCCGTTCTGGCAGGTCGTGCGGTTCGCTGCGCCGGCGCTCATGGCCGGCAATGTGGGATTGCTCAAACACGCTTCCAACGTCCCGCAATGCGCCTTGGCCCTCGAGCAGATTTTCCATGATGCAGGCTTCCCCCCTGCTACCTTCCGGACGCTGCTCATTGGATCGGAGTTGGTCGAAAAGCTAATTCAGGACGACCGGGTGAAGGCCGTAACCCTCACGGGCAGCGAACCGGCCGGCGCGCAGGTGGCATCTACCGCAGGCGCGCAGATCAAGAAAACAGTGCTCGAACTCGGCGGCTCCGACGCCTTTGTGGTGCTGGCCGATGCCGACCTGGAGCTGGCGGCCAAAACCGCCGCGCAGGCCCGCATGATTAACTCCGGCCAGAGCTGCATTGCCGCCAAGCGCTTCATCGTCGAAAAGCCGATTGCCAAAGAATTCATCAGCAAGATGAAGACGCACCTGCTGGCCATGCGCACCGGCGACCCGCTCGACGAAGCTACCCAGTTTGGCCCCCTAGCCCGCCCCGACCTTGCCGACGACCTCACCCGCCAAGTGGATGAATCGGTAGCGAAAGGCGCCAAAGTAGATTTGCACGGCGGCCAGTCGAAGCCCGGCACCGCCCTTTTCCGCCCCATGATCATCAGCAACATAAAGCCCAGTCAACCAGCCTATTATGAAGAACTGTTTGGTCCAGTGGCCATTATTATGGAAGCCAAGAACGAGGAGGATGCCATTCGGTTGGCCAACGACTCGCGCTTTGGCCTAGGAGCCGCCATCTGGACGCGCGACGAGAAACGCGGCGAAACTTTAGCTCGTCGCATCGAAGCCGGGGCCGTATTTGTCAATTCGATGGTAAAATCGTCGCCGGAAATGCCCTTTGGGGGCGTCAAGAAATCGGGTTACGGCCGCGAGCTTTCCTACCTCGGCATTCGCGAGTTTGTCAATCAGAAAAGTATCTGGGTGGCTGGCGCGCAAAAGAAAACAGCCCCGAAGCAGAAGAAAGTCGAGTAGCGTTTTCTGCTAAATGCTACTTGCCTTGTTGCCGGCCGCCATTCTGGGCTTCGTGCCTTAGCCTTACCAGAACGGCGGCCGGCAAGTTTTTATAACGGGGTATTGGATGAATACCGACGTCATTTAGGTCGAAAGGATGTTGGCCCAGAGAGTACATGATGCTACAGCAATCATGCTGGTGCTACTTGCGTTGCATCGGCCGCCACGGCCGCATACCTTGCCACTGCGGGAATATGGCTTCGGCACCCTTGCTTACCCTCTCCCTACGGCATCGATTCAAATCCCAACGCTTGCTAAGCTATGCGCAAACCTTTACACCTTTCCTCGGTCGTTCTGACGCTGTTGTGCCTGCTGGGCAGCAAATCATTGTTTGCTCAAAGCGCCGATCGATTTTTTCCCAAGAAAGATCTGATGACCATCGGCTCCTATTACTACCCGGAGCAGTGGCCGCACGCGTATTGGGAGCGGGATTTGAAGAAAATGGGCGAGTTGGGGTTTGACTTCACCCACTATGGGGAATTTGCCTGGGCCTTTATCGAACCCGAAGAAGGCAAGTTTGACTTTGCCTGGCTCGACGAGGCCGTGGAGCTGGCGCATAAAAACGGCATCAAGGTCATCATGTGCACCTCAAGCCCGACGCCACCGGCTTGGCTGGTGCAAAAGCACCCCGAGATCCTGATGGTAAACGAAAACGGCACGACGATGCAGCATGGCTCGCGGCAGCACATCTCGTGGTCGAGCCCCGTGTACCGGCAGTACGTGGCGAAAATGGTAACCGCCGTAGCGAAACACTACGCCAACGATAAGCGAATCTGGGGCTGGCAACTGGATAACGAACCCTCCCATTACGGCCAGTACGATTATAGCCCGGCCGCCCAAACCAGCTTTCGCAACTGGCTTAAAAACAAGTACAAAGCCATAGACTCGCTGAACGCCACCTGGGGCACGGCTTTCTGGAGCATTCGGTACAACAACTTCGACCAGGTACGCATCCCCAACGGCAAAGAGCTCATTGCGCAGCCTAACCCCCATGCTGTGCTCGATTTCAAGCGTTTTTCGAGCGATGAAGTCACCGACTTTCTGGGCATGCAGTACCAAATACTGCGTAAAAATATCCCGGCCAACCAGTGGATCACAACCAACCTGATGCCGGAGCATGCGCCGGTTGACCCCACCCGCATGACCAACCTCGACTTTGTCACTTATACCAAATACCTAGTGGCCGGGTATGATGCCGGATTGGGGTCGCAAGGGTTCCGGATGGGCTCGCCTACCAGCATCGCCTTTGCCAACGATTTGTTTCGGTCCATCAACGGCGTAACCGGGGTTATGGAGTTGCAGCCGGGGCAGGTAAACTGGGGCAAGTTCAACCCGCAGCCGCTGCCGGGTACCGTGCGCATGTGGATCTGGCACGCCTTTGCCGGCGGCAATAAGTTTGTGTGCAACTACCGCTTCAAACAGCCTTTGTACGGCGGCGAACAATACCATTATGGCATCATCAGCACCGATGGGGTGACGGTGAGCACCAGTGGGGTGGAATACACACAGGTGATCAAGGAGCTGAATGGCATTAAGTCGCATTACCGCCCCAATGCGAAAATACCCACCGAGTACGCGTCGCGCTTGACGGCCGTCTTATACAGTCCGGACAGTCGGTGGGAAATGGACAACCAGCCCCAAACCTACCAGTGGGACTATATGCAGCACCTGATGCGCTACTATGGCGGCCTCAAACAGCTGAATGCCCCCGTGGATGTGATCACCGAGGACAAAGATTTCTCGAAATATCCGGTCGTCATCGCGCCCGCCTACCAGCTGCTGGATGCCAAACTCGTCGAGCGCTGGAAACAGTATGTGGAGAAGGGCGGCCATTTGGTGCTGACCAGCCGGACCGGTCAAAAAAACCGCAACGGCAAGCTGTGGGAAATGAAATGGGCCGAACCTATTTACAACCTGATAGGCGCCAAGATTTCGTTTTACGATTTGATGCCGGATACCGAAAAAGGCACCATCCTATTCAATAATCAAACTTTCAACTGGAACAACTGGGCCGATATCCTCGAGCCCAATCCGGGCACTCAGGTATGGGCCACCTATACCAACCAGTTTTATACCGGCCGGGCCGCCGTTGTTTCCCGCAAATTGGGCAAAGGCACGGTGACCTATGTGGGCCCCGACACAGACGACGGAGCCTTAGAGAAAGAGGTAATGCGCCGGGTATACCAGCAGGCCGGCATCCCGGTTAAGGACTTGCCCGCGGGCGTGATCCTGGAATGGCGCGATGGGTTTTGGGTCGGCGTCAATTATTCCGACAAACCCTATTCGGTTAGCCTACCCACCAAAGCGCAGGTCCTCGTTGGGGACAAACAGCTAAAACCAGCCGGCGTAGTGGTGTGGCAAGAATAATGGGCTGCTGCCAAATTTTGGGGTCTACACTGCAAGACAACTAACAGTACCTCAACAGTTTATACGTAGCGTATCCTACCATCTCATGCAGGAGCGTGCTCCACAAGCCCAGCGCGCCAGCATCCGGTATGAGCCAATAGTCGGGAGCTAAGCTGCGGTCGATGGTGCGGAAATCAGCGGGAAAGGCGGTCGGCGACAAGCCCACGCGCCGAAAGCAGCCCAGCGCGCGTCGTTGGTGAAAGGCAGACGTAATGAGCACCAACGATTTGATATCGGGGTGCTGTTGCAATAACTGCTTGGTGTAGAGCGCGTTTTCGCGGGTGTTTCGGCTGCGCTGCTCCAGCAGCACGTCTTCTTTGGGAACGCCCGCCATGCGCAACAGAATAGCCAGCTCGGCCGCTTCGCTGCTCGCGGTGCTCCGGATCAGCCCCGACCCGCCCGAAATGATAATACGCCGGATTCGGCCCGAACGGTACAGCCACAGCGTATGCGTAAGCCGGTCGGCGCCTTCGTTGAGGTACACGCGGTCGTGGGGCGACTTATTTACTTTCGTGATGCCGGTGAGCAGCACGCCGGCATCGTGCCGCCCCACCGCGCGCAGCGAAACGGCCGGCAATTCCCAAGCCAGCATGGCCTCGTTAGCCAACCCCGGATTGGTACCCAGCAAGGCTACTACCAAGGCTGCTAACAATAAGCGCCGCTTGTAAACGGGCTGGCGCACCACGACGGCCGCCAGCAGCAACGCCACCAGCCAAACCGCTGGCATGATGACGTAATACAGAATTTTGGAAAGCAGGAAAAACACGGCCGCGAAGCTAACCGAAATTACCCGGGTTGCTTCGCGGCCGTTACAGGTGAAGACTACCTGAAGAAAACAGACAATCGAGGCAAATTGTAATTATCTTATTATCAGATAGTTACAAAATCAGTGCAACATCATTTCGCGGATGTACTTCACAGGGGCGCTGCCGAAACTCAGAAACTGCTCATTAAAGGTTTTGAGGTCGAAGCTTTTGCCCTGTTTCCGCTTCAGCTCCTCCCGCAGATCGTAGATTTCGGTGTAGCCCGTGAAGTAGCTGCTGAGCTGCACCTGCGAGAGCGTGGCCCGGCGCCACTTGTTGCGAGCCTCGGCTTCTTCCTGAAAGCCGTCGCGCAGGAGCATGGCCACGGCATCCTTTTCCGAGAGGTGGCCCGCTTGCACCTCGTGGTCGACGATGGTATTGAGCGTTACGCGCATGTTCCATTTGTCCCACATCAGCCACATTTCGTCGGAGTTGCCGCCGTAGCCGTTTTCCAGCATCATGCGCTCGGCGTACACGGCCCAGCCCTCTACCATGGCGCCGTTGCCAAAGATGGCCTTAATCAGCGAAGGCGACAGGTTGGCGTACACCAACTGCGTGTAATGCCCAGGGATGGCTTCGTGGATGTTGAGGATTTGAAGCGTGTAGTCGTTGTACTCGCGCAGGTAGCTTTCGGCTTGCGCGGCAGGTTGCCCGTCGAGCGGCTCGACATTGTAATACGTATTAGCCGCTTTGTCGTAAGGGCCTGGTGCTGAAATAGATGCCCCAGCCCCACTACCGCGCATGTAGAGCGGCGTTTCGCGCACCACAAGCGGCTTGCTGGGGTCTTGGGTGAGCAGTTTGTGATCGTTGACAAACTGAATCAGCGTCGGGATCTGCTGCTTCACGGCCGCCACGAAGCCGGCTTGTGAGGCGTGCTTTTGCGAAAGGCGCGCAATCATCTGCCGGATTGTGGTGGCCGTATCGGCAGGCATTGGCTGACCGGCGAAGTACTTGGGCCACAGCCGGGTAGCGCGTTTGCCCATGTCGTGCAGCAGCTCGGCCCGGTGGCGCTGGGCCTTCTGGTACACTTCATCGGCGGAGTAGCGAGATTGGATGTCGTAAGCGAACTTCTTGTCGAACAGAGCTTTACCCAACCGGAAGCTGCGAAACTTACCCGCCGGCAATACTTGCTTCTGCAAAAAGCTGATGTAGTTCTCTATCGTTAAGCGCGTGGTTGACAAGCGATTGCGAAACTCCTGCTTTTCCTTCTCCGATAGTTCCGAGCGGCTTATCGAATCTTCCAGCGCTTTGCCGAATACGGCCAGCCCGCCTTTGTTCTGCAAAATGGCCAGTTCGGTATGCTCGCGGGTGGGCTGACTGATGTTTTGCTCGGCGGCCTCGTAATAATCCGGGGCGTGCGAAATCTTGGAAGAAATGGCTCGCAGCCGCCGGGCGAGGGGCCAGTAGCGGCCGTTCAGGATTTCGGCTACGGAGCTGCCCAAGTTGTAAGTAGCAGGGTTCCATTGCCAGTCGCGCAAGGTATCGGCCGACCATCGGGAGCTACGCAAGTAGTTGTTGATCAGCAGATAATCCGTTTGATTATTGACTCGCAGGCTTTTCAGCTCAAACGTGCTCAGCTGCTTGAGCATGCGGGTACGCGCGGCGGCTTCCGTCTGTCGGCGGGCCGCAGTGGGCACCACCAGCAGCGAGTCGTACTTGTGGTAGCCTGCCTTGGACGCGCGGCCGGGGTTGTAGTACCAAAGCGAATCGATAAACTGTTTTTTGTAGCGCTCAAACACTGCATCGGGCTGCGTGTCGGTCAGGGCCTGCTTGCGGCCCTCCGATTGGTTGCAGCCCGCCAAGCAGGCCGAAGACACTATGGCGGCGAAGAAAAGTTTGGCAGAGGAGAAGTGGGTCATAGATGGGAAATTGGCGGAATAAATAAGCAACAAAGCACGACCGGAATTGTACTGCCCGCAGCTGGTTATAGTTGTACTAAAAAAAGCGGCCCGCTTTGAGGCAGCTGTCGCTGGGGTGGTTTTGTGCCCGCCCAAATGCAAAAGCCCTGTTCCGGCGCACCGAAGCAGGGCTTTTTATTAATAGCCGTTACGCGGACAAAGCTCAGCGCGGGGCGCTTACCTGCGCGTCGTGCTTCTGGCGGTAAATGGCCCGGCTGGTGCGGGCTTCGTCGCGCCGCAGTTCCTTGCGCTCCGGCACCGAGACGCGCCCGTCGGCGCGAGCCATTATTTTTTCGTTGCGCAACGCCGTCTGCCGGGCTTTCAGGCGCGCGGCTTCGGTGCGGGTCAGTGCCCCGGATTGTACTCCTGCCTGAATGCGGGCACTTTGAGCATGCTGTTGCGCCGTAACGCGTGGCGTCGTCGTTTGAGCCGAGGCGGTGACCAATACTAGGAACAGAAGAGCCGAAAGAACAGGAAGCTTTTTCATGCTATTTACAATATATTGATTATTAAGTATTTATCTCAAAGTTACAGTTCGGGTAACGCCGTTGATCGTCACGGAAGCAATGTTGTCGCAGGCGGCCGTTCCGGTAGGGTCGTAGTTGAGCACCATCGACTTCTCTTTGGAGTTGGTAATAGTAATGATTCCGGCCGTAAAATGACGAGCGCAGCCGGGCGTGAATTGCTTTACCAGCGGCTGCGTAATCACAGCCGAATAGCCCACGCCTTTGCGATTTGTGCCTGTAGCCGAGCCGGTTACCGTAAATTTATCGTCCAGAATCGTGCGCGTACCAAACCCGGCCGTGCGGGTGTACGTGCGCTGCGCCGACCACTTATGCGTGCCTTCAGTCGTCACGACGCTGGCGTCTTTTACATCCAGCGAAAAAGAACCGTTGCCCAAGTTGGTGAGTACGCGCGTGCCGAGGTGCTGCTTGTCGTTCACGAAGTAGTTCTGGGGCGTAATGGTGATGGTTGCACCTGCTTGGCGGTAGGGTCCGCTGAAAACTGCGATAATTTTGCCGCGCCGCGCTACCCCGTTGGGGCCCACGCAGTTGGTGGTACCAAAATCGATGGTAAGGGTTTTGGTAGCGGCATCGTAGCTGCGCGTCGCACACCCCGACAGCAGCCGCGCCAAATCGTCGGCTGATGCTACTGTGGCACTGTTTGACTGGGCTTCGGTTTCGGGCGAAGCGGCGTCGATAATGTCGCCGGCAGAAGCACTTTCTTCGTCGGCAAGTCCTTGGTCTTCAGCCGAAACGGTGGTACTTAGGGCACCGGGCGCATTGTCCTTGTTACAGCTTGTGAGCCACAGCATGCTGCTGGCTATGAACACAAAACTGAGGGTGGGTACTGAAAAGCGTTGCATAAAATGGAGGGAGAAAAGGGGTTAAAAGTTGATTTACCCCTTGGAGAGAGAATGTCACAAAAGGTTTAATGCAATAGTAGGATTTTTTCTATAATATTTCTTTTCCTATACACACAGGCTTTGGAGGGATAAACGATGCCCTTATTGGCACGAAAAGGCGTTACAATCGTTACAACTTTGTATTGTTGTCGGATCATTTTCTGAGCCCTATGCGCCCTGTCTCTTCCCTCCTACTATACGGCCTGTTGCTGAGCCTGACGCCCCTGGCCTGCTCGCAACAGCAACCCGAAACGACTAGCACCGTTGCCACTGCCCCGCCCATGCCTACGCAGGCGCAAACCAGCACCGGTAGCGTTGTCGAAACCTTCGAAACGGGTAGCAAAGGGGCGTATACCGAAGCCGACGAAACCTTGGCTACCGGCACCTGGCACTTCACCGATGCCCTGATCGGCTCGTCGCCCACCGACCACAAAAACGGCTCCCACGCGGCCCGCCTGCGCGGCAAAGGTCGACTGCGCATGAATTTTAACGCACCCTCCAGCACCCGGCAGATTCGGGTGAGCGCGGCGGCCTTCGGCGACGACCAAGCCAGCACGTGGGAGCTGTGGATCAGCCAGGACGGCGGGCGGCGCTACGTGCGCACCGGCGCGCCAGTCCGGACTACCAGCCCGCGACTTTCCGTCAGCAGCTTTCCGGTAAGCGGTGGCAACTCAGTGCGCCTCGAAATTCGCAAAACCGATGGCAGTAGTTCCCGCCTCAACGTCGATGATATTGAGTTTGTCGGAGGCACGGGTGTGGCCACCACCGGCAGCACTACCTCCCCGACGCTTCGGACCACAGCAGGCAATCCGCCTATTGCGGCCATCGTAACAAGCCGGGAAGACAACCTGGCGCTCGGCAACCCCAGCGGCGCCACCAGCAGCCTCGATAACTTCAGCAACTACCTGATGGTCAAGCCCCAATACACGCTTAGCTACAACCGCGACCGGGGCACGCCCAACTGGGTAAGCTGGCACCTCAACCGCGCCTGGATGGGCTCGGCCCCGCGCCAAGATGATTTCCGGCCCGATCCGGCGCTGCCGCGCGGCTGGTATTCGGTTACGCCGCACAGCTACGCCGGCTCCGGCTTCGACAAAGGCCACAACTGTCCCTCCGCCGATCGCACCACCGACCTCGACGACAATTCGGCCACCTTCCTGATGACCAACATGATTCCGCAGGCGCCCAACAACAACCAGCGCACGTGGTCGAGCCTGGAGGAATACGGCCGCTCACTAGTCAACCAGGGATATGAGATTTACGTGATTATGGGCAACTACGGCAAAGGAGGCACTGGCCTCAACGGCCGTGCCGTGACCTTGGACGAAGGCCGCGTTACGGTGCCTGCCCGCGTGTGGAAAGTACTGGTAATCATCCCCGAAGGCGCCGACGACCTCCAGCGCATTGCCGCTGGCCAAGCCCGCATTCTGGCCGTCGATACGCCCAACGACAACAGCATTGACCCGGATTGGAGCCGCTACCGCGTGTCGGTGGATGCAATTGAAGATGCGACCGGCCTGGATTTGCTCAGCGCCCTGCCCGTGGAGGTGCAAGATCGCCTGGAAGCTACGGTTGATAGCCGAATGGTGCGTTAAGCCAGCAAACCCCAAGCGTTTTTTCTCCGCTCCGAACGTGCCCCCGTGGGGCAACACCACTGCCGGGAAGGCGGCGTGTTGCCCCGCGGGGGCTTCGCTTAGGACCGAAAAGTGTACTGCTACACCATAGTTTACAGGGGCCTACCGATGATATATCATAATGAATTGATCTATAATGTGTTATGAATTTCAATTCTATACACGACCTTTGTGTTTCCGATCGTGCACTATCCAAATTCCCGCTATCCTGATTTTGCTATCTATTATAACGCTTTCATAACCTGATGCTTACATACGTTTCCTCGCCTGCGCTTCCCAAGCACGTGCATCGCTTGGCCGTGGGCGCCCTCTTCTTTTTGCAAGGCTTGTGCTTTGCGAGTTGGGCCTCGCGCATCCCGACCATTCAGCAAAAAATGGGGTTCTCGGATGCTACGCTGGGCGCCGTGCTGTTCGCGTTGCCCGTCGGCCTCATGATTTCGCTACCGCTTTCGGGCTGGCTGGTGACCAAGAAAGGCAGCCGGACGGTGGCCATCGGCGGGGCACTGCTTTATTCCACGATGCTGGCGAGTCTGGGGTTGGCCCAGAACGTGTTTCAGCTGGTGGCGTGCTTGCTGGTGTTTGGCTTTGCCGGCAACATGATGAACATCGCTGTGAACACGCAGGCCGTGGGCGTCGAGTCGCTCTACCGCAAGTCGATCATGGCTTCGTTTCATGGCCTGTGGAGCTTGGCGGGCTTCACCGGAGCCGCGGTTGGCACGCTCATGATTGGCAACGGCATCGAACCGTTTCACCACTTCCTGCTGATCATGATCATGATTGTGGCCGGCGCTACGGCTGCCTCACGCTTCGCGCTGCCCCAAGATTCTAACCGCAACCCCGACCAGCCCATTTTCGCCAAACCCGATAAGTCGCTGATCAACCTAGGCATCATTGCCTTTTGTTCGATGATCTGCGAGGGCGCGATGTTCGACTGGAGTGGCGTGTATTTCAAAAAGGTGGTGCTCGCCGATCAGGCTTGGATTGGCGCAGGTTACACCGCTTTCATGAGCACCATGGCCGGCGGGCGCTTCGTCGCCGACTGGCTCACAACGCGTATCGGCGTGAAGCGAGTGCTGTTACTGAGCGGCACCCTCACGGCTTCCGGTCTTGCACTGGCGGTGCTTTTTCCTACGATGCTCACGGCTATCGTAGGCTTTCTGTTGGTGGGCGCGGGCGTATCGTCGGTGGTGCCGCTGGTGTATAGCGCCGCCGGCCGGTCCGAGGTGCTGTCGCCGGGCGTGGCGCTGGCGGCTGTTTCTACCATCGGCTTCCTGGGCTTCCTGATCGGCCCGCCCATGATTGGGTTGGTAGCGGGCGCTACGAGCCTGCGCATTTCCTTTTCCATCATCGCCGTGATGGGCCTTTGCATCGCAGTGGTAGCCAGCCGATCGAAGCTGTAAATTGATATAAAAGCTAGGGCCGACGAGAGGCGCTAGCTTTTATATCAATTTATAAATCATTGATTATCAATAATTTACATCTTTGGTTTAGCGAAGAAATCCCCCGTGTTCCAAGTAGGCCGTTGCGGATTCTGGGCTATTTGGTAGCCGATCAGGAAATTGAGTTGTACGTACTTTTTGCCTGCTTCAAAATCAAACGTGCCGTTGATGTCATCCTGGGGCTTGTGGTAATATTCAGCTCGCCATTTCTGCACGGTTTGGTTGAGATTGTTCTGGCCGTCGGCGGTTTTGTTGCCGTACTTGATGTGTAGCGCCGGAATGCCCTGTGCTACAAAGCTGTATTGATCGCTGCGGATGAAGCGGTTTTGCTCCGGCTCGGGGTCCTGCTCGACCGTCAGGCCTAGGTAGCTGCTCGCTTTCGCTACCTCCTTTTCCAGCGACGAATGCTCAGCGCCCAGCGCCACCACCGACAGCAACGGCGCGATAATCGTGGGCATGTCGGTATTGATATCGGCCACAATGCTCTTGACCGGCACCGTTGCGTTCTTGGCAAAATAAGCCGACCCAAGCAGGCCCATTTCTTCGCCCGTTACCATCACCAGCAACACCGAGCGCTTGGGTTTTTCCTTCAACCGCGAATAGACCTTGGCAATTTCCAGAAGGCTCGCCACGCCGGAAGCGTTGTCGTGCGCCCCGTTGTACAGCGAATCGCCTTTGACCGGTGCCCCGTAGCCTACGTGGTCGAGGTGGGCACTGTGCACCACATATTCGTCTTTCAGGCGGGCATCTGAGCCCGGAATTTTGCCTACCACATTGTAGCTATCAAAGTCCTGATACCGAGAATGATACTTTACCACAACCGTTGTTTTGAGCGCCGCGGAAGCCGGATGACCTCCCGCAATCGCGGCAAATGCTTTGGCGGTGTCAACGGCGGCAGTGCGCAAAAACTGGTGTAGCGTAGCCGCGTTTACATTGCCCAGCACCTTGATTTGCTTGGAAATGTAATTCCTTGATACTGAAACCTTTCCATCAGCACCTAGCACATAATAAACGCCTTTGTGCAGATTCGGCAATGCGGCCGTGGGCCGAGGATTGGTACTGCCCACCAATACGCCCACCGCGCCGTGCTGCAAGGCATTGCTCAATACGGTGTGCATGTCCATACTCGAAGCCGATATGCTGGACGAAAAGCTCTTCGGAGCGCCCCGCACGATCACCACAATCTTGCCTTTGGCGTCGAGGCCAGCGTAGTCATCGTAGCCCAGCGCAGGCGCGCTGATGCCGTAGCCTGCAAACACCAGCGGCGCCTCCATGGTCACGTCCGCTGCCTCGGGGTTGGGGTATAGTATGTAATCTTTGCCGGAAACCAAGTTCGCAGCAGCACCATCGTTGCCCCGAACCGTGAAGGCTGAAGCAGCATCAAGAATGCCACGGCGCAAGCGCACCCGTTGCAGGTAGGTATTTTTTTCGCCTGCGGGCAGCACGCCCAGCTTTTTGTATTGGCCGGTTACGTACTCGACGGCCATCTGGTAGCCTTCGGTGCCCGGCATGCGGCCTTTCAGCTTGTCATCGGCTAGGTACTGGATGTGGGCCTTGATATCATCCGGACGCACTTGCTCCAACGCCTGGCTTACGTTTTTGTCGACGCTCAACGCCTGCGCCACAGCGTTCTCCGCCAGCAAAGCCCCGCACGCCCCCGCCAAAAAAGAAAGAATTTTCATGCCACTAAGAATGGGTAAAACTTAAGTCCACAAGAAAAGCCGCAAACCAGCGTACGCAGCCCGTTAAGCCACGAGATCTTGCTCGTGCACAAATACGAAGTTAGTCGAGCTATCGGCAAGGGCAGCCTTGCTCAAGTGACCGCTGGGGGTGATAAACTGCATATGATAGCCCAACGCAGCCATAAACCCAACTATGTCATTATCTGATAGTTGTGCGTTCTGCAAAATACTGCGGTCTATCTCCATTATTACTTTGGGCTTGTGCGTAGCCAGCAGATTTCTCATGCCCCGCAGTGCCAGCAATTCACCGCCCTCAATATCAATTTTGACGAGGTTGAGAGCCGGCAGATCCGCCGCGTAGCGGTCGAGGGCCACGGCTTGCACCACTTGCGGCCGGCTACCAACAGCCTGACGGTAGCGCGAGCCCATGCCGCTATTGTTGGGGGGCGGCGCAAAAAAATCCAGCGGCCCATCCGTATCGCTGACGGCCAGTTCGGCCGCCGCCACATTCGTCAGGCCATTGAGCTGAATGTGCTCTTGCAAGTGCTCGAAGTTCTGCCGGAAGGGTTCGAAAGCATAGACTTTGCCCGTCGGGCCCACCATTTTGGCTGCCACCAGCGTGTGCAGCCCGATGTTAGCGCCAACGTCAAATACCACGTCGCCGGGCTTGAGATAACGCTCCAGAAAAGCGATTTCCCGAGCTTCATAGGCACCCAAAAAATACAGGGTTTGCTGGATCCAGTCGCCCAGATGCAAGTGCAACGTCAGCCCGTGCCGATACCTTACGCGCTTGGAAACACCATCGAATAGGCCGGTTGGCAAAAATACCTTTTGGTACAGCCCAAAATACTTCGCTTGGAAATACTTGACACTAAACAACTTACGAAATCCAGCGGCAACCAGCGCTTTCAGTGCGAAACCCGCCTGCATCCACGCCCGGCTAGGCATAGCGTGTAGGCTTAGGTTTCTGTAAGAACTGTTTTGAAGCCGGCCAGCTGACCATCGTCGGTGCGGCCCAGCGCGTAGGCTTGTATCGTGGGGCCTTTGCCGATGCGATACACTTTGGCATCCTGTAGCTCCTGCTTCATGTACATCTGCAAGGCTTTGAAGCGGTTGGCCAGCGCCACGTCGTTCAGAATGCCTTTGTCGGCGGTATGATTGCGGAGGAAAAGCGTGAGTTCCTGCGTTTCTACGGGCGTGCCCGCCGGTTCGCCCACGAGCTTCAGCAAGGCATCGTTGGAGAGGTCGCCTGCCGGGGCCTCAAAGTGCACGGCAGCCAAGGGCGCATCCGATTCGCTCATGAAAAGCAGGCCTTCGGTGAGTTTTTCCAGGCGCTCGGTCACGGCAGGTGCGCCTGCACCGGCTGGCGCGGCTTTCGCATCATTCGACTGAGACGCGCTGGCGGCTGGGGCTCCGTCACCGCCCGGAACTTTGGCCGCAATGGCCGCCGCCAGTTCTTTCATGCGCGCTTCGGCTACTTTGATCTTCGGATTGGCAAAATTCATGTCCGACACCTTGTTCATCGGAATCAAATGAATGTGAGCGTGCGGCACTTCCAGCCCAATCACGGCCACCCCGATGCGCTGGCACGGCACGGCCGCCTGCACGCCCTTGGCCACGCGCTGGGCAAAAAGATGCAGAGCCGCCAGCTCGTCCGGCGCCATATCGAAAATGTAATCGACCTCCCGCTTCGGAATGACCAGCGTATGGCCTTCCACCAGCGGGGTGATGTCGAGAAATGCCAAGTGCTGTTCGTCTTCGGCTACCTTATAGGAAGGCAGCTCGCCGGACACAATTCTAGAAAAGATAGAAGCCATGTTGTGAAGAAGTGAGGGTTGGAAAGGAGGCGGTCGGCGGTAAGCTTTTGGGTGTGCGGAAGTGTACGAAAACCGTGGAAAAGCAAAGAGGCGAAACTGATTAAAGTCTCACCTCCCGCTTCTCATTTCTCATTTTTTGCCGTTTAGCGGCTGATTTCCAGAATCTCAAATTGCAGCTTGCCGGCGGGCACCGTGATTTCGGCCACGTCGCCTACCGATAAGCCCAGCAGCCCTTTGCCAATAGGCGATTTCACCGAAATCTTGCCTGCCGCCAAATTGGCTTCTTCCTCGGCCACGAGCGTGTAGTCGAGAATCATGTTGTTCTTGAGGTTTTTGAGCTTCACTTTGCTCAGAATCAAGGCTTTGCTGGCGTCCATGTTCGAATCGTCGATGACGCGGGCGTTGCCGATGATTTCTTCGAGTTTCGCGATTTTCAGCTCTAGGTGGCCCTGCGCATCTTTGGCAGCGTCGTACTCGGCGTTCTCGCTCAAGTCGCCTTTATCGCGCGCTTCGGCAAGCTGACGGGCTACCTCGGCCCGACCGCGGACTTTGAGCGAATTGAGTTCCTCCTTTAGCTTTTGCAGGCCTTCGGGAGTATAGTAATTGACAGTTGACATGGCGGTGGGATGGTAAGCTAAAAAACAAGAAGAACGGTCGGCCAAGCCAACCGTTCTCCGAACAGGTTGAGACAAATATACAAACCTCCCCAAACTTCCGCTACTTCTGCATGGAGCCGGTGCACAGAAATTCTGCGATTTTCCAGACCAACACTTCGTTAATGCGGCGGTACGATTGGTGGGTCCAGCCGCCGATGTGTGGAGAGAGAATTACGTTGGGCGCGAAGGTCAGAAAATCGAAGCGCGCTTGCTGCTCGGCGGTTAAGGTAGTGAGCTTTTCGTTCTCGAGCACGTCGAGGCCCGCACCCCGAATCTGGCCGCTTTGCAGACCGCTCACCAACGCGGCGTGGTCGAGCACTTCGCCGCGGGCTGTATTCAGCAACCAGATAGGGTTGCGAAACCCTCGGAGCAACTCATCATTCACAAACCGATGATTATCAACCGAATATGGAATATGAATACTAAACACCTCGGCGCGTTGCTGCAATTCGGCCAGTGATACCAGCGCCGCGTGGTGATCGGCAGTGCACGCTGGGTCGTGGTCGTAGGCCAACACAGTGCAATCGAACGCGGCCAGTCGACGTGCAAAGGCGCGCCCCATGTGCCCATAGCCCAACAAACCGATGGTCTTGCCCCCGATTTCTTCGCCCCGGTTGGCTTCGCGCCGCCACACGCTTTGGCGCACTTCGCTGTCGGCTTGCACTATATTCCGAAACAGGCTCAGTAGCAGACCGATAGCAAATTCTCCTACGGCATCTTGGTTGCCTTCGGGCGCATTCAGCAGCATAACGCCCGCCGCCGCCAACGCCGCTTCATCGATGTTATCGACGCCGGCACCGGCGCGGGCCACGTAGCGCAGCTTGGGGCCGTGGGCGAGCAGCTCGGCGGTCACGCGTATTTTGCTGCGCACCATCAGGCCGTCGTAGGGCTGCGCGGCGAGGGCAGCGGAAACCTCAGCCGCTTTCAGATCGGGGCGGTAGTGCATCTGCACGTCGATCTGTTGCAACATTTCTTGCAGCGACGGGTGCATCTCATCGACTACGAGGCAAAGGGAACGCGTTACGCCACCGGAATTTTGGGTAGAAGGGAAAACAGAATCCGCGGAATTAGAATCAAGATTCGTCATTGGCTATCTAAAACATGGGCTCGTGGCCGCCCCGCAAGCCTTGCGAAGCCGGATTGGGGGCTCGGTGCTGCTCTACAAACTGCGTCAGGCCCACAAACTCAGGCACGCCAAGCTGCTCGGCCCGTTTGTCGAAAATCGGGTCGGTGGTGGCTTCGGCGGGCATCCCAAATGGCTTCAGGGCGTTGCGCAACGTTTTGCGGCGGGTCTGGAAAGCCTGCTTTACCACCTGAAAAAACAGCTTCTCGTCGCAGTCTAGCTTCACGGTATCATTCCGCGTCAGACGAATTACGGCCGACTGCACCTTGGGCGGCGGAATAAAGACGTGCGGGGGTACCGTAAACAGATACTCGATACGATAAAATGCTTGCAGCAAGACACTTAGAATGCCGTAAGTTTTGGAACCTGGCGGCTCGGCCAGTCGGTCGGCTACTTCTTTCTGTATCATGCCCACCACTTCGCGCACCTGATGGCGGTGGTTGAGCACTTGAAAGAAAATCTGGCTAGAGATATTATAAGGAAAGTTGCCGATGATGCTCAACGGCTGGGCCGGAAACAGCTTGCTTAGGTCCTGCTTCAGAAAGTCGGCCGAAAAAATGCGGTTGTTGAGTGCCGGAAAGTGCTGTTGCAGGTACGCCACCGATTCGCGGTCGATCTCGATGACGGTGGCGCGGTATTCCGGGTGCTTCAGCAGATCGCCGGTCAGCACGCCCATGCCCGGCCCGATTTCCAGCACTTCCGACACGCCTTCAGGCAGTTGCAGCGATTCGACAATGCGGCGGGCAATGTTCGGATCGGCCAGGAAATGCTGACCTAAGTGTTTTTTCGGGCTAACGTGGTCCATAAGGGCAATGTAAGGGCGGGCGAAGATGTAAAAGCAACCGAAGCAAGCAAATATCGTTTCCAGCGGAGATCAGCGCGGTTGCGTGCTTTTGTCCTCACTTCCACTACACGGCTAAAACGCATACCTTGCGCGGCCGTAAAGATACGGTCTGTCCGCCCCGATTTGCATTGGGTTGCGCAGTTGGCCGCTTCTTCCGCCCCTTCAAGCCCTGCTACCATGCCGCTTCACCTTGCTCATGCCGCTGACCTGCCTACGGGCGTCACGACCGTTTTTATTCTGCCCGCCGGCACGCACAACCTGCCGGATGCGGCGGCTACTGACCTTCCCAAGGAGGCTCGGCAGTACGTTTCCGATCAATTAGCTGCCGATGCTAAGCTGGTTACTGTCAACCACTTCTCGCACCACCACTACTTTGTCGCCGCGGCCGCCAAGCCTTCCGCCGATCTGGTGGCGGAAGCCCTACGCCGGCACGGGCATCAATTGCATAATGCCCTTAAAACAGCCAAAACGCAAGAGGTTTATATTCAAGATCTTACCGAAGAAGGCTCCGGAGCTTTGGCCTTGGCGGAAGGACTTTACCTTTCGGCTTACAAATTTGCCGGCTATAAGACCGATGCAAAATCGAAAGCCGATCCGGTCCTGAACCGCATCGTCGTGACCGGATCGCAGGTTACGGCCGAAGCGGTGCAGGAATTGGAAGGGGTGCTGCAAGGTGTATTCTTGGCCCGTGACCTGGTCAATGCCCCCTTTAACAAGCTGAATGCCACGCAGTTTGCCGATCAGATGGCCGCAGCAGGTGAAGAAGCAGGCTTTCATACCGAAATTCTGGATTTGGTGCGGATTGAGGCGTTGCGGATGGGCGGCCTGCTGGCCGTAAACCTGGGCAGCCCCGAGCCGCCCACGTTCACCATCATGGAATACAAGCCCGAAAATGCGCGCAACGAGAAGCCCTACGTCCTCGTCGGCAAAGGCGTAGTGTTCGATACGGGCGGCCTGAGCCTGAAGCCCACGCCCAACTCCATGGACATGATGAAGTGCGACATGGCCGGCGGGGCTGCCGTAACGGGCGTACTATATGCCTTGGCCAAAAACAAAATCCCGTTGCACGTAATCGGCTTAGTACCAGCCACCGACAACCGCCCTGGCGGCATGGCTTTCGTGCCCGGCGATGTGCTCACCATGTACAGCGGCCTCACGGTGGAAGTGCTGAACACCGACGCCGAAGGCCGCCTGATCCTGGCCGATGCGTTGGCCTTTGCCAAGAAATACCACCCCGAGCTGGTGGTCGATATTGCTACGCTTACCGGTGCGGCGGCTCGCGCAGTGGGCAAAGAAGGCTTGGTTGCAATGGGCACGGCCGGCGACGAGCGGCTACTTCAGCTCAAACAAGCCGGCAACCGCACCCACGAACGCATCGTGGAATTTCCGCTCTGGGAAGAATACGCCGACCACATCAAATCCGACATTGCCGACATCAACAATTTGGGCAAAGCTGAAGCCGGCCACATTTCCGCGGGCAAGTTTCTGGAGCGCTTCACCGAAGGTTACCCTTGGATTCATCTCGACATCGCCGCCCCGGCTTACCTGACGGCCCCCGACAGCTACCGCGGCAAAGGTGGCACCGGCACCAGCGTGCGCCTGCTCTACGATTTTCTAAAGAGCCTATAACTCCCGCCTCACTCCTCAGCTTAAGTGCTGCGCCCCTATTAAGGCCTACTTAGCTGAGAAAATTTGTTAGGATAATTCCTTATCCGACAAGTAACTCCCTCACCTCTGACCACTTACCTATGACGCACCCGCCCCGCATCGGCATATCCGTCGGCGACCTGGCTGGCATCGGGCCGGAAATCATCTATAAAACGCTCTTAGACAGCCGTTTATTAAAATACTGTACGCCCGTCGTTTACGGTACCGCTACAGTTCTCTTCGACGATTTCCCCGTTGACAAGCAAGCTGGCCCCCTCACGTTCCGTCAGGTACGCGCGGCCGCCGATATCGCCATTGGCAAGCACAATGCCGTTACATGTTGGGACGAAGACTTTGCCCTGACTCCCGGCAAGCCCACGGAGGCTTCGGGCCGGGCTGCCCGGCAATCGCTGTTGGCCGCCTGCCGCGATTTGAAAGCAGGCCTGATCGACGGCATCGTGACGGCTCCTATTAGCAAAGAGAACACACAGGCCGACGATTTTCGCTACCCCGGCCACACCGAATTTCTTACCGATTTCTTTGGGGCACCTGAAAGCCTTATGCTGCTGGCCAGCGAGGATTTGCGCGTAGCAACCGTAACCGGGCACATGGCCTTGAAAGACGTACCCGGCAAGCTTACTGCCAACTTGCTGACAGCCAAGCTGCGCATTTTGCTTGATTCGCTGCATCACGATTTTGGTATTGACAAGCCGCGCGTGGCAGTCTTAGGCCTGAACCCGCACGCCGGCGAGAACGGGCTGCTTGGGTCGGAGGAAGTGGAAATTGTTACGCCCGTCATCCAGCAGTTCCTCAACAACGGCGAACTAGCATATGGCCCCTTCCCTGCCGATGGCTACTTCGGCACCGGCCAGTTCCGGAAGTTCGATGCCACCTTGGCGCTTTACCACGATCAGGGACTGATTCCTTTCAAAACCATTGCATTTGAGCGTGGGGTCAATTTTACGGCTGGGCTGCCTATCATCCGCACCTCGCCCGACCATGGTACGGCTTATGGCATTGCCGGCAGCTTTGCCGCCGATGCCACTTCCTTCCGGGAGGCGCTGTACATGGCCTGCGATTTAGTACGCAAAAGAGCAACAGAAACAATTACCAAGTCGCAAGCAATGCATTGATGATAAATGTGTTGCAAAAATACTATAAGATTAAGCTGCTCTCATTCTGAGAAATGCAAAGGAGTGGAGTTTCCGAAAACGAAACTTTATTTTCCCATTAGAAATCTTTGCCCCAACTTTGTGCGCCTAAACCACTTAAGCAGCGTATCCGTTTTCTGATGCTGATTACCTCTCCCTTACTTTACAAAGAAGCACTGCGGCGCCTCGATGAGCTCACCAGCGACAGAACAAGCCTGCAGGGAGACCCAGATCAATCTATTGATATTCAGCATCTTACAGCAGAAATCGAGGCTTATGAAGCCCGCCTACAGCTGCTACCCCTTCCGATGTTGCCCACTACCTTAGCCGATATGATCGAGCTGAAGCGCCAGCAGTTGCAGCTGAAGCAGAAAGAGTTGGCACAACTGCTGGAAGTACCGGCAGGTCGCCTGTCGCAAATCCTAAGTGGCAAGCGTCGAGTTACCCTCGATTTGGCCAAAAAGCTTTACGAACGGTTGGGCATTAGCCCCGAATTCATTCTCAAAACTGCTTAGGATTTGGGCTTATAAAGGCTTTGTTTTTTACAAAACGCAGAAATCTTCCTACTTTTGCCCCCTGCTATTAACCCAACCGTGAAAAAGGACGCACAATTCGATTTGGCAATTGCCAAACTAGCCTTCAAAACGCATCATTTTGCGTTTGAGCTGGGGCGTGCTTTTTTTGAGCAGTTCGACCAAAGCTTAATCCAGGAGGGTGATCTTCATGCGGATCTTGATCTGACAAAAACCGACCGCCTGTTGACGCTTGATTTTCACATCAAGGGTACCGTGCGCCTTACCTGCGATCGTAGCTTGGAAGAATTCGACCAACCGATTGACGTGCAGCACCAACTGCTTGTGCGCTACGGCGATCAGGACTTGGAGCTGGACGAAGATGTGTTGCAAATCACGCCTGATACCCAGACGCTTCCTGTTGCTCAGCATTTGTTCGACTACATCGGGCTTGCAATTCCGATGAAGAAGTTACACCCACGTTTCCAGAACGAACCGGACGAAAATCCAGAGGCGGATAGCAAGCTTATTTTTTCTACCCGCAGCGATGCGGATGAAAACGACGATGAGTCTTCCGACCCACGTTGGGATGCGTTGCGCAACCTCAACTAGGTTCTCAATTCAATAAATTCAACACTCATAATACGTAATTTCCAATCATGGCACATCCTAAGCGCCGCACCTCCAAAACCCGCCGCGACAAGCGTCGCACCCACGACAAGCTCACTCCAAAAGCAATCACTATTTGCCAAAATACAGGTGAGCTTCACCTGCGTCACAAGGCTTATGTAGTAGATGGCGATCTATATCTGCACGGCAAAGTAGCGATTAAAGATTACGCTCCGGTAGCCGCTGCCGCGCCTTCTACCGACGAGGAATAACCTATTTCTGCCTCGTCTAGCCGGCAATAGCCGGCCTGCCTTCCCGACCTTATACCTCTTGAACTTTCGTACATGAAGATAGCCCTGGACGCAATGGGGGGCGATTTTGCTCCTCAGGCTGCTGTCGATGGCGCTGTGCTGGCAGCTGAAAAGCTGGACGGCAAAGCTCAGATTGTGCTTATCGGCCAGGAAGAAGCCGTGCGGCCCTTGCTTGAACAACACGGACCGGCGGCTGCTAGCCTTATTCTCATCCCCGCATCGCAGGTGATCGAGATGGGCGAGCACCCAGCCAAAGCCTATCAGCAGAAGCAGGATTCCAGTATTGCTGTAGGCTATCGCATGCTGCACGCTGGGGAGTTGGACGCCTTCTGCTCGGCAGGCAGCACGGGAGCCATGTTGGTCGGTGCGATGTTTAGCGTAAAAGCTGTGCCGGGTGTACTGCGTCCGGCCATTGCTAATTTTGTTCCGAAGATCCATGGCGGATACGGCATTCTTTTGGACGTAGGTGCCAATGCCGAATGCAAACCCGAAATGCTGGAGCAATTTGGCGAGCTCGGCTCTTTGTATGCTCAATACGTTTTGGGCATTAACGAGCCGAAAGTAGGCCTCATGAACTTAGGGGAAGAGGAAGGCAAGGGTACAGTCCTTACCCAAGCTGCCCATCAGTTATTAAAGGTGAACCCGCACATCAATTTTGTGGGTAACATCGAGGGTCGCGACCTGTTCAATTCCAAAGCTGATGTTATTGTCTGCGACGGATATACGGGCAACGTCGTGCTGAAATTAGCCGAGTCGATCTATGATATTCTGGTCGAAAAGCAGATGCACGATCCGTTCTTCGATAAATTTAACTACGAAGCCATTGGAGGCAGCCCAATCTTGGGCATCAACGACAATGCCATTATTGGTCATGGTGTAAGTACTCCATTCGCTATCTGCAACATGCTGCTGCAAGGCTATCAAATGGCCGAATCAGGCATCTCCGACCAAATAAAAAGCACATTCAAGTCCTAGCGACTAAGTCCGGCTCAGGCCGGACTTTTTTTGCCGCGTTTTTCCGTCCGTTGAAATGAAAGTTACCGCCGCAATCACTGGAGTGGGCGCTTATGTGCCTGACTACGTGCTTACTAACAAAGAACTCGAAACGATGGTGGACACCACCGACGAGTGGATTTTGAGTAGAACCGGCATTCAGGAAAGGCGAATTTTAAAAGGAGAAAACCAAGGCACCTCCGTTATGGGCGTGCGGGCGGTGCAGCAATTGCTGGAGAAAACCAGTACCCGTGCCGACGAAATTGACCTGATTATTTGCGCAACCACTACGCCAGATCTAGTATTTCCGGCCACCGCCAATATTATTTCTGCTGCTGTAGGTGCTACCAAAGCATTTAGTTTTGATATGCAAGCCGCTTGTTCGGGCTTTATGTTTGCCCTCGCGACGGGCGCTCAGTTTATCCAAACCGGCGCATACAAAAAAGTCGTAATCGTGGGTGCCGATAAAATGTCGAGCATCATAGATTACACCGATCGCTCCACTTGCATCATTTTCGGCGATGGGGCCGGCGCTGTGCTGCTTGAACCTAACACAGAAGGATTTGGCTTGCTCGACCAGCAGCTTTGCTCGGATGGCAACGGGGAGGCTTTTCTGCACCAGAAAGCAGGAGGCAGCCGCCGCCCCCCGTCAGTTGAGACTGTGGCGAATCGGGAACACTACGTTTACCAGGAAGGCGCTACAGTCTTCAAGTTTGCGGTAAAGAACATGGCCGATGTTGCAGCACAGGTCATGGAACGCAACCACTTGACTAACAATGATGTAGCCTGGCTCGTGCCGCACCAGGCAAACCGCCGCATTATAGACGCTACTGCGAACCGAATGGGTGTAGGCCCGGAAAAGGTGATGCTCAATATTCACCGTTACGGCAACACGACCAACGGCACTATTCCCCTCTGCCTTGCCGACTACGAATCGCAACTGCGCAAGGGGGACAACGTAATAATCGCAGCTTTTGGTGGCGGTTTTACGTGGGGTTCGCTCTACCTGAAGTGGGCTTACGATCCCAAACCCGTTTCCGAACTGGTTTAAGTAGCCTGCTAAACGCGGAAATCTCCTATACTTGCACTCCCGACGTGCCGCTTGGTAATTCTGAGTTATGAATTCTGAAGTTTGAATTGCCAGCTTTGTTGAAGCGGCTCTTCGTACTGTTCAGGTCACAACTCAGAATTCATAATTTATAATCCAGAATTCCCACAAAAAATGGCCACCACCGCAGATTTTCGCAACGGTCTGGTACTTGAGTACAACAACGACCTGTACGTTATCACTGAATTTCAGCACGTAAAGCCGGGCAAAGGTCCCGCTTTCGTTCGCACGAAGCTTCGTAATATCAAAACCGGCAAGGTGCTCGACAACACCTTCAATGCAGGCGTGAAAGTTACCACTGCTCGTGTGGAGCAACGTCCGCATCAATACCTGTTCCGCGACGATTATGGCTTCACGTTCATGGATAACGCAACGTTTGAGCAAGTGGTGCTTCCCGAAGCGATGGTTCCGTTCGCTGACCTGATGAAGGAAGGCCAGGAAGCGACAATATTGTTTCACGCCGAAACGGAACAGCCCCTGACGGCCGAATTACCCACGACGGTAGAATTGATTGTGACGTACACTGAGCCCGGTTTGCGCGGCGATACGGCCACGAACACCCTTAAGCCGGCAACGGTAGAAACCGGCGCCCGTATTCAGGTTCCGCTATTCATTGAGCAAGACCAGAAAATTCGCGTCGATACGCGCGATTACTCCTATGTCGAAAGAGTCAAATAAGCAGTTGCCGCCAAAGCCTTCCGCCGCCGCCATGAAAGCCAAAGAACTTCAGGAACTACTCGATTTCATTGCCAAATCGGGCTTGAACAAAGTCAACATTGAAACCGAAGAGTTCAAGATCTCGGTGCAACGTGAGCCCAGTTACAAGCCCATAATTGGTTCCGTGCCGGCTGCTCCGGCTCCGGCCCCAGTAGCAGCGGCCCCAGCACCTGCTCCGGCTGCTGCTCCAACCCAGGCGACACCCGCTCCGACTCCTGCCCCTGAAGCTGCAGCCAGCAGCAACTACCAGCCCTTGAAAGCACCGATGATCGGCACTTTCTACCGCAGCAACAGCCCCGATAACCCTCCTTTCGTGAGCGTTGGCGACATGGTAGAGAAAGGTCAGGTTATCTGCATCATCGAAGCCATGAAGCTGTTCAATGAAATTGAAGCCGAATCGTCGGGACGCGTAGTGAAGGTATTGGTAGAGAACTCTACGCCCGTGGAGTACGACCAGCCGTTGTTTCTCATCGAACCGATGTAATATCCAGGGTCTTAGGGTCTTGGAATCTTGGGGATTCAGAATGCTTAAAAAAAGCAAGTCTGGCGCCGGGGTTCCAAGACCTTTCTTCTTTCCTCCAACCACCTGAGACCCTTCTTTCCAAGATCCCACCACATCATGTTTAAGAAAATACTGATTGCCAATCGGGGTGAGATTGCTTTGCGCATCATCCGTACCTGCAAGGAAATGGGCATCAAGACGGTAGCCGTTTATTCGACTGCCGATAAGGAGAGCTTGCACGTGCGCTTCGCCGACGAAGCCGTGTGCATTGGCCCGCCACCCAGCGCACAGTCCTACCTGAACATCCCGACCCTGATCGCGGCCGCTGAAATTACCAATGCCGATGCCATTCACCCCGGCTATGGCTTTCTGTCAGAAAACGCTGAATTCTCGCGTATCTGCCAAGAAAACGGCATTAAGTTTATCGGTGCCTCGCCAGAAATGATCAACTCCATGGGCGACAAGGCCTCGGCTAAAGCGACCATGAAAAAGGCCGGCGTCCCGACCATTCCGGGCTCTGAAGGTTTGATCGACTCCTTTCAGGATGCGTTAAAAATTGCGCACAAGATCAAGTATCCTATCATTTTGAAAGCAACAGCCGGCGGCGGCGGACGTGGTATGCGTGTTGCCCGCACCGACGAAGAGTTGGAAAAAGGATGGAACGACGCACGTGCTGAAGCCAAAGCCGCTTTCGGCAACGATGGCATCTACCTAGAGAAGTTTGTTGAAGAGCCGCGCCACATCGAGATCCAGATTGTGGGCGACCAATACGGCCGTGCCGCGCACCTTTCCGAGCGCGATTGCAGCATTCAACGTCGGCACCAGAAGCTGGTAGAAGAAGCGCCTTCGCCTTTCGTCACGGAAGAACTGCGGGAGAAGATGGGCAAAGCTGCTGTAGCAGGTGCCAAGTCCATCGGTTACGAAGGCGTAGGCACTATTGAATTTCTGGTGGATAAAAACCGGGATTTCTACTTCATGGAGATGAACACACGCATCCAGGTAGAACACCCTGTTACTGAGGAGATTATCAATTACGATCTCATCAAAGAGCAAATCAAAGTCGCGGCTGGTGTGCCGATTTCGGGTAATAATTATGGCCCGAAGATGCACGCCATGGAGTGCCGTATCAACGCCGAAGACCCCAGCAACGGCTTCCGCCCCTCCCCCGGCAAGATTACGGTTTTGCACATCCCAGGGGGCCACGGCGTGCGCGTCGATACGCATGTGTACGCGGGCTATACCATCCCGCCAAATTACGACTCGATGATTGCCAAGCTCATTACCGTGGCGCAAACCCGGGAAGAGTGCATCGTGAAAATGAAGCGTGCCCTGAGCGAATTTGTTGTAGAAGGCGTAAAAACAACCATTCCCTTCCACTTGGCATTGATGGACAACCAGAACTTCCGGGAAGGCAATTTCACCACTGCTTTCCTAGATACCTTCGACTTTTCAGAACTGTAAAATCTGGTTTCTCATAGAAGGCAACTAAAAAAGGCTGGCGATATCGCCAGCCTTTTTTAGTTGCCTTCCGGAATCGTAGTTTCTATTTCCTGAACTAGCTCGCCGTACCATTCTTCGCCGTATTTGCGAATGAGGGGCTCTTTTAGAAACTGATAAATCCGCACGCCTAGGGTGGCTCCGAAAGAGCAGGCAGGATTACAGATGTTCCAGCGGTCGTAATTTAGGGCATCGAAGCCGTCGTACTTACTAACCCGAATTGGATACAAATGGCAGCTGATCGGCTTCTTGAAGGAGGTAGCCCCTGCTAAATACGCTTGTTCGATGCCGCACTTCAGGATGCCGCGCTCGTCGTAGAGCGCATACGCACACTCACGATCATTGATGGTGGTAGTGCTGTAGTCGTCCTCCCAATCCTTGATGTAAAGACCTTGTTGCTCAATGGCTTGACGGCCGGCATCGGTGAGAAAGGGCTTGATATTTTCGTACTCTCTTTCTAGAATCTGAAGCTCCGCTTCTTCCAGCGGGGCGCCCAAATCGCCTTCTACGCAGCAGGCGCCTTTGCAAGCTTCGAGATTGCAGACAAAGAAGTTATCGCGAATGTCGTCGGAGATGACGGTATTTTGAATGATAATCATGGGGTTGCAACAAAGCGGACCGCAAAGATATTCAATAGTTTTAGCACTTTCACAATTACTTGACTATCAAATATTTACATAATGCTATAAATTATCGCTTCTGTAAGCTCGCATTGGCGGTGGTGCGAATACTTCCGTTGAGCCTCGCGCTGAGCCAATTGCGAAATTTGGTGAGCTTGTTCGGGGTCATGTATGTAGCGGGCAACGCACTGCGCGCACGCCTGCAAATCGCGCGGCAGATACAGAAATCCGGTTATTTCATCTTGTATAATTTCGGTAGTACCACCAGAACGCGTCGCTACTACTGGCCGCGCAGAAGCCATGGCTTCGATGGTAACCATGCCGTAGGTTTCGTTGGCCGAGGCTAGCACAAATACATCGATAGCCTGAAAAAACACTTCGGCGTGTTCGCTAAATGGCCGAAAATGAACTACTTGCGCAAGATCCAACTCCTGTACCTGCTGCTGTAAGGCGTTCCAGTAAGCATCGCCTTCGTTTTTAGTTGGCTCGCCCATAATCACCAGCTCTACCGGAAGTTTATTTTCCGTGCGTAAGTGGTGCAGCACGCTCACTACAAAATCCTGGCCCTTACCAGCATCAATACGGCCCAGAATGCCCAACAGTGGCGTTTGAGCGGGTAATTGCAGTTGCTGCCGCGCCGCTACGGTTGTCACGCCGGGGCTAACAAAACGATCTAGATTAATGCCAATCGGCACTACATGAACACGGTCGGGATTGAAGCGCGTTTTGGTTTCTACTTCGGCAGCCAACATATCCAGGGGTGAAAGCCACGCATCCAGCGCCATGAAGCGTAGCGAATGCACTACATCCCGCTTGGGCGGCCCCAGCTGCATATGTTGCTGATAGATAAGCTTTAAGCTTTTACCCAGGCGCAGCTTGGTTAAGCTTACCAAATCCATTTCCCGGTTTTGGGTGAGGATAAGCACCGGAATTTGAAGCTGTTTTAGGTTGCGGGAGAGCCAGCGGGCACCTGCAACATCGAAGTATTTGCGGTGGCGCACGGTACTCACACACGCAATGCCTTCGTGTTGCGCACCTTGGTGCAAGGGCGAATCGGTGAGGACAAAAAGCGTAAGGTTCCAGCCCCGCTCCCGTAGCCAACCCGCAAACTTTAACGTGTTCATTTCCAGCCCACCAAAGCTGCGCGAAAGACATAAAATACCGAGATTAGGCTTCGTTGCACCAGAAAAGGCGGAAACGTGTTCTGTACTTGAAATCATGAGTTGCTCTCCGGCTGAAGTCCGCATAGCCTGCCATTAGGTGTCGCAACGGTCGACGTGTAGACTGTTGCACCTGCCTTGGCTGGCTTCTGCGGGAAATGATTCGGCGAAGATACAATCGCTCGTTTCGCCGGTCGAAAGCCCTACCTTTGTTGTTCGATTATTTGCGCTAATGGCACTGGATTATCTTAAACTACTGAATGAGTCGCAGGCGGCGGCGGTAATGCAAACCGAAGGCCCTTGCATGATTATAGCGGGCGCCGGGTCGGGCAAAACGCGGGTATTGACCTACCGCATAGCCAACCTGCTCGAACAGGGCGTGGACCCGTTCAACATTCTGGCCCTGACTTTCACCAACAAAGCCGCGCGGGAGATGCGGGCGCGGATTGAAAAGGTGGTTGGGCCGGAAGCCAAGAACCTGTGGATGGGCACATTCCACTCAATTTTTGCGCGCATCCTACGCTCTGAAGCCGACAAAATTGGTTTCCCGCGCCACTTTACCATTTACGACACGCAGGACTCCAAAACCTTAGTGTCGCAGATTGTGAAGGAGTTGGACTTGGATGACAAGCTTTACAAGCCGGGCATGGTGCTGGGTCGCATTTCAGCGGCCAAGAACAAGCTGATTTCAGTGCAACAGTATGTAAATGACCCCGTTATCCGGCAGGACGACGAAGCGGCTTTACGCCCTAAAATCGGGGTGATTTACCAGCAATATGCCTCGCGCTGCTTCAAGGCTGGCGCCATGGACTTTGATGATTTGTTGTTCAACACCAACGTGCTGTTCAAGGATCATCCGGATGTACTGAATAAATACCAAAACATCTTCAAGTTTGTGATGGTCGATGAGTATCAGGACACGAACTATTCGCAGTACCTGATTACCAGAAAGTTAGCCGCCAAGGACCGCAACATCTGCGTGGTGGGCGACGATGCCCAAAGCATCTACGCCTTCCGCGGCGCCGACATTCAGAACATCCTCAACTTTGAGAAGGATTATCCTGAGCTACAGGTCTTTAAGCTGGAGCAAAACTACCGTTCGACCAAGAACATCGTGCGGGCGGCCAACTCCGTCATCAAGAACAACAAAGCCCAGCTCCGCAAAGACGTTTTTTCCGACAACGAAGACGGCACCCTAATCGAAGTAATCAAGGCTTCTTCCGACAACGAGGAAGGCAAATTGGTGGCTAACTCGATCTACGAGGACAAGATGAATCTGCATCTTTCCTACGACGACTTTGCCATCTTGTACCGCACCAACGCCCAAAGCCGGGCAATGGAAGAAGCCCTGCGCAAGCTTAACATCAAGTACAAGATCGTTGGCGGCCTCTCCTTCTATCAGCGCAAGGAAATTAAGGATCTTGTTGCTTACCTGCGACTTACGGTAAATCCGAATGACGAGCAGGCGTTACGACGCGTGATCAATTACCCTAAGCGTGGCATTGGCGACACGACCATCAGCAAGCTGATTAACGCCGCTGAGGAATCGAACCACACGCTGTGGGAAGTAGTCAGCAACGCCAATTCTTTCCTCGCGACGCGCATTGCCAACCCGATTGAAGGCTTCGCCGAGCAGATCAAGAGCTATGCGGTGCTGGCAGCCAAAGAAGATGCGTTTGAGGCGGCCAAGTTCATTGCCAAGAATTCGGGCATGATCGAGGAGCTGTATTCGGACAAAAGCATCGAAGGCCTGTCGCGCTACGAAAACATTCAGGAATTGCTGAACGGTATCAAGGAATACGTCGATGATCCGGAGCGCGAAGACAAGTCGCTGGCGGCCTTTCTTCAAGACATTGCCCTCGTAACTGACGCCGACACCAAAGACGCCAAGGACGAAGGAGAAACGGTTACGCTGATGACCATCCACTCGGCTAAAGGCTTGGAATTCAGAAATGTATACATCGTCGGCATGGAGGAGAACCTCTTCCCTTCGCAGATGATGATTACGTCGCGTGCTGACCTTGAAGAAGAGCGTCGCCTCTTCTACGTAGCCATTACGCGAGCCGAAAAGAAGTTGGTGCTCAGCTATGCTACCTCTCGCTACCAGTGGGGTAACCTGCGCAGCTGCGAAAAAAGCCGCTTTCTGGATGAGATTGATCCTCAATACGTTGACTTTAAGTTTGCAGCAAGCCAGAACCCCGGAGAATCGCCTTTTGGGCACGTACTGGAGCGGCGCAGCAACCTTATTCCCCCCGCGCCGCGTAAGACGGTAGCGAAAGGCTATACCCCACCCGCAGATTTTCAGCCGAGCGATACCTCCAACCTCGCAACCGGGCAACGGGTAGAACATCCTAAGTTTGGTTACGGCACGGTTACCAAACTAGAAACCCAACAGGGCTCGACCAAAGCCATCATTCAGTTTGAGGAAGTCGGCGAGAAAACCTTATTGCTGAGTTTTGCCAAATTGCGCGTGCTCACTTAATCTCGTTGTATCTTACTGAGACACAACTGGACAGCTATGCTGCTCCTGCGTCAGCCGCAGCTCCTGTTGCGGCTGACTTGGTTTTAATTCTGAAGATAAAGCTCGGCTGGTCCGCTCAATTTAAATAGCCGTTGTATTTTCGGCCTCCATTTCCCTCTCATGACACTCCCCTCCCCTTATAAGCACGAATTGCTGTTGCGCGAGTACGGCAAAAGCACCTACGAACTGGTGCAAACGCTGCGCACGATCGAGGACAAGGCCGAACGCACCCGCCGCGCCCAGCAGATTGTTCAGCTCATTTTTCGCCTAAATCCGAGCCTGCGCGATCAGCCCGACGCCCAGCAGAAAGTCTGGAATCACTTGTTTGTGATGTCGGACGAAGACTTGGACGTGGACAGCCCATTTCCCCTGCACAGCCTCGACTTGCTGGCAAAGCAACCCAAAGCAGTTGCATACCCTAAGCAAAGCCCCAAAATCAGGGCGTACGGTCGGGCCGTGGAGCTACTGATCGAACAGGCAATTGCCTTGGAAGACCCTGCCGAACGCGAGCAGGCAACCATTACCATTGGCCGGACAATGAAGTTTTTGTATCGCTCTCATAATAAGGAGAATGCAAAGGACGTCACGATTCTGAAGCACCTGAAAGAGCTTTCGGGCGGCAAGCTAGAACTAGACCCGGCGCAGGTAGAAGCGCAGGGACTTTTCGAATTTGCCACTACGGGTCGTCCCGCTCCGTTTATCGTACCCCAACCTCGCAATGACCGTGACCCGCGCCGGGGGGGCGGCAACAATCGTCGCGACAAACAACGCCGTGGCGGCAAGAAAGGCCGTCAGGAACCACAACAACCCCCGCAATAAGTCCGCATGGCCTCATTTGAAGTAATCGGTGGGCAACCGCTGAAGGGCGAGATCGTGCCCCAAGGAGCTAAGAACGAAGCGCTCCAAATCCTATGTGCCGTGTTGCTCACCTCCGAGCCCGTCACTATCAGCAACATTCCCGACATCCGCGACGTCAACAAACTCATTGAGTTGTTGCGCGACATGGGCGTGAAAGTTGGCAAATTATCCTCCGACACCTACCGCTTCCAGGCCGACGACGTTCATCTGGATTACCTTGATTCTGAACAGTTTGCCGCTCAGGGCCGGGCGTTGCGTGGGTCGGTCATGATTCTGGGGCCCATGCTGTCGCGCTTTGGCCGATGCCAGCTTCCTAAGCCTGGGGGTGATAAAATAGGTCGTCGGCCTCTGGACACCCACTTCCTGGGCCTTGAAAAACTTGGTGGCAAGCTCACACTTGAGGGCACCGATTTTTACAAGATTTCCGCTGAAAACGGCTTGACGGGCGCGTACATGCTCTTGGACGAAGCCTCGGTGACGGGCACCGCAAACATTGTAATGGCCGCCGTGCTGGCACAAGGCACCACTACCATTTACAACGCTGCCTGCGAACCCTATTTGCAGCAGCTTTGCAAGATGCTGGTACGCATGGGCGCCAAAATCAATGGCATCGGCTCGAACCTGCTGACCATCGAAGGCGTGGAAGTATTGGGAGGCACCGAACACCGCATGCTGCCCGATATGATCGAAATTGGCTCCTTCATTGGCCTTGCCGCCATGACCGGCTCCGAGATCACGATCAAAGATTGCCAAATCCCGGAGCTGGGCCTGATTCCGGATACGTTCCGCAAGCTGGGCATTGAGCTTGAATTCCGCGGCGACGACATTTTCGTGCCCGCTCAGGATCATTATGAACTGGCCACCTACCTCGACGGCAGCATTCTAACGATCTCCGACCATACGTGGCCGGGCCTCACTCCTGATTTGCTGAGCGTGCTGCTGGTAGTAGCTACGCAGGCCAAAGGCACGGTACTCATTCACCAGAAGATGTTTGAGTCGCGTTTGTTCTTCGTTGACAAGCTCATCGATATGGGCGCACAAATTATCCTTTGCGACCCGCACCGGGCTACCGTTATCGGCTTGGATCAGCGCAACAAGCTGCGCGGCATCACGATGACTTCGCCGGATATTCGGGCGGGCGTTGCCTTGCTGATCGCGGCTCTGTCGGCCGATGGCCGCAGCGTCATCGAGAACGTGGAGCAAATCGACCGTGGTTATCAGTTCATTGACAAGCGGTTGGCGGCGCTTGGGGCACATATTAAACGCCTCTAGTTCATCCAGTTAAGCTATTATAATGCAACTATAATACAACAAAAAGGCCTTCTGCTGATGCAGAAGGCCTTTTTGTTGTAATTGATTGTCAATCAATCAATTAGCATATCCACTACCGATGTCACAAGAGAGAGCGCAATGCTGAAAATCAAGGCGGATAAGAAGCCGTCTACAGCAAAGCCAGACAACAGATAATCGGCCAGCAACACGATTACGGCGTTGATTACCAGCAAGAAAAGCCCCAGCGTGAGAACCGTAATCGGGAAACCCAGGATCTTCAGGATAGGCTTCACGATGGCGTTTAGGATGGCCAGTACCAGCACCAGCCACAAAGCGCTCGTAAAGCCATCTAGGTGTGCTCCAGGTAAAAACTTGGCCAGCAGGTACGTCAGGATGGCCGTTAGCAACAGTTTGAGTATAAAGCCCATAGTGCAGGAAGGGTTGGTGGAAAAAAAGAAGCCGGCCCACCGCGTGGCGAGCCGGACAACGTTACGCAAAATTCGTTGCTGTGTTGGGCTTCCCTACTCCTCTTTCTCGGCGATGTCGATGTCGCGGGCGGCGATGCGGCCTTGCGACACGGCCATCCAATTGCAGAGGTGATAAAGCAGGCGGGCACCTACGACGCCGTTCCAGTCGGTATCGCCGGGGGCAACTTCGTTGAGGTCGCAACCAATGATCTCGCGGCCCGACCGCACCACTTTGCGAATCAGATACAGGGCTTCTTCAAACTCTAGTCCGCCGGGAACGGGCGTGCCAGTGCCGGGGCACAGCTTAGGGTCTAAGCCGTCGATATCGAAGCTTAAATAAACTTTGGGCGGCAGCTGCGCAATGATTTTGTTACACTGCTTCTTCCACGATTTGCCGGCGTACATGCTGTCGCGCAGAAATCGGCTTTGGAACATCACCACGCGGCCTTTCGACTCATCGACAAACTCGGCTTCCTGCTGACACAGATCGCGAATGCCTACCTGCACCAGTTTCTTGACCTGCGGCAGTTGCAAAGCGTTGTACATGATGGAGGCGTGCGAATACTCGAAGCCTTCGTAGGCCGGACGCAAATCGCAGTGCGCGTCGATTTGCAAAATACCAAACTCCTCGTGCCGTTCGGCCAGCGCATGCAGGTAGCCAAGCGGCGTACTGTGGTCGCCCCCGAGCACCACTACCCCTTTGCCGGCGTCGAGGTAAGCCCCGGTTTTCTGCTTAAGCCATTCGAGCAATTCCTTTCCCTTCGCCGTGACCTGAGCAGGCACTGCCCCCAGCGTTGCGCCTTTTGTGGCCGGCATGCCGTCTTCCAGCCACCCAATGTAGTTGGCAGCTTGCGGCCGCAGCTCGTTACTGGCGTGTGCCCACGTTTCGTCGTCGTCTTCCATGGCCAGACCTAAGCGCCACGCATCCGGAATGTCCGGATCGTAGAGATCGACTTGGAAGGAAGCATCCCGGATGGCCGCCGGCCCCTTTGCCGTGCCTGCGCCATACGAAACCGTGACTTCCCACGGCACTGGCACTACTACTACCTGGGCTTCGTCCACGGTAAAAGGCAACCCGTACACGCCGCCCGAGGCATCGCCCAGCGCATTGGGATCGAAATTGGCAAGCTTTTGCTCAAGACTGGATTCGGAGGAAGAAGTCATGCGAAGAAGGTTGGTGAGGGGAGAAAATGGCATCGCGCCGAACACCGACAATCAAAACACAAAGCTTTGATTAAGAAGGCATTAGGCGCGATTACAAAAAAACAACGTATCCGCAATTCAATCGATACAAATTGTCTTAGACAGTCGGTTGGCCGCCCAAGAAATCGTACGTACGAATGATATCGAGGATTTTGATAAATGTATTACGATCGAAGAAGAGCATCAGGGGCAATTCCACGGAATTTTCTTTGTCAGAAAATTGGGTGATTACCGAGAAAATAAGCGGCTGTACCATGGGCTGATTGAAAATCAGGCTCTTTAGCGAGTCGGCGATGTTGCCGCGCGGTGCCCGCGGCGGCGCGCCGTAAATGTGGGCCTTGAGGATGTTGGCAAGCTGCGTTACCAAAGCGCCGGTGATGATGTTGCTGATTTCCAGCAACAACGATTCCTGCATCGCATCAATTTCGATGGAATCGGGAACATTCATGCGCAAGCAAACCCGCGAGAGGCGCTGCACATGCTGCCCCGAAAAAAACATGAGCGTAGTACCGTTGAATTCGCCTTTGATATCGGACTGAATGATGGCGTGCGATCCCTCGTATTCGTGCACTCTGTCCAGAATGCTTCGTCCGGGTACAATATCCAGGTTCGGAACTTCAAGCAGCACTTTCTCCTGCGCAATGACGGCGAAGGAATCAGCAGCCCTCGCCAAGCCAATGTTCAGAATTTCGCGGATGATGTCCCGCTCCAGCTCCGTCATGTGCAAATCCATATGAATCAATCAGTTGGGCGAACAAGTACAAATGCTGTGCTTGCTCGAATTCTGCAATACGAGTTTTATGGTCGCTTGGCTAAGAAAAGTCGAGTTAGGGCCGGGACATCCAGCACCAAACATACTTGTCCGCTGCCCAGCACCGTCACACCACCGAACAGATCGATGGTATCCAATGGCTTGCTCATGGGCTTGATTACGATGTTCTGCTGGCGCAGAAACCGGTCAACAATCAATCCCAGCTTGCGGTTATTATAATTAACAATGATGATCTCCTGCCGACCGCTCAGCTCCTCACGGCTGGCCAGCGGCAACGGACCGTCGCTGTTGTGTAGCAGGCGGCGCAAATCTACCACGGGTACGTTCTCCCCCATTACTTCAGCCAGCAACAAACCTCCCACAACGTGCAGTTGGTCAGGCCATAGCGAAACAACAGAATCGGTATGCATGAGCGGAATCGCGTAGCTGCGTTCTTCCAATTCAAACAACAGAGCGCCCTTTACGGCAATGGAAGTGGGCAATACCAGTGTGAAAGTCGTACCCTGGCCCAATACCGAATCTACCCGCAACTGGCCGCCAAGTGAATCGATGGCCAGCTTTACGACATCGAGCCCGACGCCGCGCCCCGAAATCTCGGTGACTTCCTTCGCCATTGAAAATCCAGGCTCGAAAAGAAAAGCTCGCACCGCATTGTCATCTAAGCCAGCAGCGGCCTCAGCAGTGGTCAAACCTCGCTCAACGGCTTTGCGCCGTACGCTTTCTATGTTGATGCCGCGGCCGTCATCAGAGACGTGAATCAAAACGTCGTCACGTTCGGTTTGGGCGTTGATGGTGAGCTTACCACGCGCTGGCTTCCCTGCTTTCTGCCGCTCGGCCGGCGTCTCAATACCGTGTCCGATGGCGTTGCGCACTAAGTGAAGCAGTGCGTCCGTGATGATTTGGAGAATGTTACGGTCAATTTGAATATCCTGACCGTTCAGTACCAACTCGATTTCCTTGTTCTCTGCCGTGGCAACGTCCCGGACGACACGGGGGAATTTATTGAATAGCGATCCAACGTTCACCAAGCGCGCGTCCATAACGCTGTATTGTAGCTCGTCGGCAATGCGGAACAGGTGAGTCGCGGCGGTTTGGAGGGCGGGGCTTCCTATTTCCTGGCTAAGAGTAAGAATGCGGTCCCGGTCGATAATCAGCTCACCCACCAGATTCATCAGATGGTCGAGTTTTTTGATCTGGATATACACCAGATCCGACAGCTCTAACTTGCGGTTAGCATTCTCATCGGAGTTATCAACGTCCTCAATATCAGGCTCTTCCCCACGCACCAGCCGATCGAGGTTGGCTTGCAAGGCCTCCACATTCGGCGTCGGGTTATTTTCGTCAACCGCCCGGATCATGTCGCCCAGCGCATCGACCCCAGCAAATAATACCGGCACGATGGAGCCCGCAAATTCGCGCTCTTTGCTTCGGATGAGGCCAAAAATGGTTTCCATGCCGTGGGCTACCTCACCGATGTCGGCGTAGCCCATGGCGCGTGCATTGGCCTTTAGGTTGTGCATGAGCCGGAATAGCTCATTAAGTGCACGTTCGTCCGCAGGGTTTTTCTCTAACTCGCTGATGTGGCGGCCCATCGAGTCATAATACTCGAGTGCTTCCGCCATAAAAATTTCCCGGTATTCCTGCTCCCGTGTCTTCATTAGGCGGCGTGTAGAGGAGCAGAAATTGGCAAAGCTCGCTTCAGACGCAGAGCAGCCGAAAATCGCTGAATAAATTCGGCTATTTCGGAGAGCGGTAACACGGCATTGGCATAACCGGCGTCGATCACCGACTTAGGCATGCCGAAGACAGCGGAGGTAGCTTCGTTTTGCGCGAGCACCGTGCCACCGTGCTGCCGGATGCTAAGCGCCCCAAGTGTGCCATCCTGCCCGAGCCCAGTCAGCACAACTCCCAGCACCTTGCGACCCGCAGTTGCGGCTGCAGATTGCATCAGCAAATTGATGGAAGGCTCATCATAGCCGGATACGTATTCAGATGTCAGAGCCGTTTCCCACGCTTGCCAAGGGCTGTCGGACACAGGGCGCACCGTAATGTTATAACCTCCCGGAGCCACAAGTATTTTTCCAGCTTCCAGTCGGGTGCCCGTATGCGCAACGGCAATCGGCAGCGTGGTAACCTTGCTCAGCCGCTCAACTAATGAAAGCGTGAAGTGAGCCGGCAGGTGCACCGCAATGATCACGGCACACGAAATCGAAGCGGGAAAAGAACGTATCAAGGCTTCGACTGCCGCCGAGCCCCCCGTGGAAGCTCCAATTAGTACGATGCTATTGGGTAGCGCAGTTACCTGAGCCCGACGCGCTACCACGGCCTGAGTTGCAGCGATGAGTTGAGGCTTGGCAGCCCTAATTTTGCGCAACAGTTCCCGTCGCCAATCGGAATACCCGGGATCGTTCGCAGGCAGCAAAGGCTTGATAACGTCGTACACATGCCAACGGGCAGCTTCGCGCAAAGCGCCCCCAAGCAAAGTGGTAGCGCTGTATACCAAAACCGGCACGGCATACTGGCGTGCCAACTGCTCCAGATCCAGAAGTTGCTCTTCTCCTATCACAACCAGTCCCGGCCGCAGGCGCCGGGCCATGGTTACTAACTCGGTCGCATTACCTGCTACGCCCGTCACCTGTAAATCGGTCTGTGCGCGTAGCAATTTGATAAGCTCCAGCCGCACAAACACGGGCAGGTTACCGAGCAAAATTGTGAAAGGAGAAGTAAGGTGGGGCACTGGACTGCGGAGACTAACTACATGTCACCTGCCGGAAATACGGCAGATGCTACAAGCACTACGGAGAACTATACTGGGTCCGACTCAGGACCCTGAAGCGCGCCCCCTACGATTTCCAGTACTTTTTCTTCCGAGAAGGGCTTTACGATGTAAGCAGTAGCACCGCTTTCAAGTGCCTCATTCACAATCACTTCCTGGCCTACGGCACTGCACATTACAACTTTCACATCGGGCTGCTCCTGACGGATGCTCTTGAGGACATCCAAGCCTGTGTTGTCGGGCAGAATTACATCTAGAGTAATCAGGTCGGGCTTGGTGTCAATTGCCATTTCTACTGCTTGCTGACCGTTGGCGGCTTCGCCAACTACGTCGTAGCCAGCATCAGAAAGCATATTTTTAAGCATCGTGCGCATGTAAAAGGAGTCGTCCACGATGAGAATGCGATTTTTCATACTATGTAAGCAGAAGAGCTAAATGAGGAAGAAGAGGCTTTAGGATCGAGTACGCAAAAGTCAGGCTTTTGTACGGGCAGTGCTAGACGAAGATTCTCCTTTGGGCTGCAACTGCATGATTTCTGAGGGCGTCAGCAACTTCAGCATATCCAGCACAATGATAATCCGGCTTTCGACCCGAGCAATTCCTTCAATGTATTTGTCGTGGATGTTGATGTCCTGGATCAACTCCGGAGCTTTCTCGATCGCAGAAACCGGAATGGTCAGCGGTTGCGGCACTTCCCGCACCACAATTCCAATGGTATAATCCTTGGCTTCAATTGCAAGCGTGTAGCTTACCGTAGGTACCTCCTGCCCCTTCGAACGCAGCGCAAAACGCTCTTCTAGGTCAATGATAGCGATGATGTCGCCCCGCAAATTGGCAATGCCTTTTACAAAAGCAGGCGTTTTGGGCATCCGAGCTACTTCCGGAGTAATCGTCACTTCCTTTACCTGCTCAATGCGAATGCCGTATTCTTCTTCGCCCAATCGGAACACGATCAGTTGCAGAAGAGCGTCGGGTTTGGAAGTTTTTTTCTCGTCAGTCACCACTTTATCAGCCGTGCAAAAGATGGTAAAAGCAAGTAACTGCCGATGCATACACATGCATCAGCAGCACTTTGCTAACTATTTAATTGTCAATTACTTAACTTTTGCCTTCGAGCGACTCGCTTTGGCAGTTGCCTGGTCGGTTTCGGGCTTATTGGCCGCGGTATCAGCTGCCTTGCGCCGCCCATTGGGCTTCTTCGGTTCAGAGGCTGCGCTTTTGCCATTTTGTTGAATTGCCGCTTCTGCAGCACCCAATCTCATTGTCCGGTTCCGCTCCCGACGTGAAGCAGCAGGTTTGGCAGCGGGTTCCGGTTCGCCTTTGCGCTTCATGGAGGCAGCAGGCGTCATCAGCGCAGCAACTTTCCGCGTCAGGCGGTCCATCGCTTGGTGATGCGTTCCGTTGGTGCTCGGTGCCGGGGCGGGGGCAACTAACCGACGCAGGCCCCGACGAACAGGTTCAGGCTCCGGCTCTGGCTCAATTTCTTCGAGCAGCTGGAAGGCTGACAACCCAACCTGCAGGTCATCAGCGATATCTGTGAGGTTCTGGCTGGAAGTGGTCAGTTCCTGCATCGACGACGAAAGTTGCTTGGCTGTGCTGGCCACCTGCTGCGTGCCCGACGCCGTCTGCTCGGCAATGGCTACCACTTCTTCCACGTATTTCACCACGTCACCGATACTGGCTTTCTGTACCTCTGTAGCGGTAAGAATGTCGCGGGAGGTACGGAGCGTTTCGCCGCTGCTGGTCGCAATGTTTTTGAAGGCGCTGGAAGCTTCAAACGTGGCGTTTTTGCCTTTCAATACACGGCCTTCCATCGTCGAGATAGCGGTTGCGGCGGAAGTAGTGTCTTTGCGAACGTCTTCTACCAGCGTGGCAATCTCACTAGCCGACTTGCGCGAGCCTTCCGCCAATTTGCGAATCTCTTCGGCTACTACCGCAAAGCCTCGACCTGCTTCTCCGGCTCGGGCTGCTTCAATGGCGGCGTTTAGAGCCAGCAAGTTGGTTTGCGAAGCGATGTCGGTGATAACGCTCAACGACTTGCTGATTTCCTGCGAACGGGTGCTGAGTACTTCAATAGTTTTAGAAGTCTGCGAAGCCGCATTGGAAATTTCTTCCATGTTCTTCACCACTTCGGCTACCGTTTTCAAACCCAGCTGCGACGTTTGCTCACCCAGGATAGCTGATTTGTTTACGATGTCGGCTTTGCCAGCGGTCTCCTTCGTTGCCTGCATGATCTCTTCGATCAGCTTGAATGCCTGGTCAGTTTTAAGTGCTTGATTCTGAGCACCTTCTGCCATTTGCTGCATTGCCAAAGCTACGTCAACCGTTACGCGGCTCATCTCTTGGCCTTTCGACGCCATTTCCTCCGACGACTCGCCCACAATCTGCGACGATTCGTTGATTTCGCCGAGCAATTCGTTGAGGTTTTCAACGGCCAGGTTCAAGGCATTTGACATGGCCTCGATATCACCAGCCGTCTGAATACCAACGCGTTGCGTCAGATCACCTTCTGAGATGGCTCGTACCACGCGGCTTACCTCTAGTACTGGCGAGGCAATGGATTCGATCAGCGCATTAAGCGTATCAACGATTTCTTTCCAAGATCCGCTCACGCCGCCTACAGTGGCGCGTTCGGTCAGCTTGCCTTCAACCCCAGCTACTTTGGCTACGCGGCTTACTTCGAGCGCCAAGCGATTCAGGTCGTCCACCATGCGGTTGATCGTGTCCGCCAGCTCTGCTACTTCGCCCTTGGCATCTAGCGTCAGCTTCTGAGTCAAGTCACCTTGCGATACGCTGGTTACAACGCGGATAATGCCACGTACTTGGGTTGTCAGATTTGCCGCCATCGTGTTTACGTTGTCGGTCAAATCCTTCCACACGCCGTTTACATTCGGCACGTTGGCCTGACCGCCCAAGCGGCCTTCCGTGCCTACTTCCTGCGCTACGCGGGTTACCTCGCCGGCAAAGATGTTGAGCGAGTCCACCATGCGGTTGATGTTGTCTTTCAGGTCGAGTAATTCGCCTTTCACATCAACCGAAACTTTCTGACTCAAGTCGCCGCGAGCTACCGCAGTGGTTACGTTGGCAATGTCCCGCACCTGAGAAGTCAGTGAGGCGGCCATCGTGTTCACGTTGTCCGTCAGGTCTTTCCAAGTGCCGCGCACGTTGGGCACGTTGGCTTGGCCACCCAGCTTTCCTTCCGTACCCACTTCGCGGGCCACGCGGGTTACTTCGTCGCCGAAAGTATTGAGCGAGTCCACCATTTGGTTCAGGTTTTCCTTCAGCTGCAACAGCTCGCCGCGCACATTAACTGTGATTTTCTGGCTCAAGTCACCCCGAGCTACGGCGGTGGCCACGTTGGCAATGTCCCGCACCTGACTGGTCAGGTTCGAGGCCATCGTGTTCACGTTGTCCGTCAAGTCTTTCCAGGTACCGCTAACGCTTGGCACGTTGGCCTGGCCACCCAGAATACCCTCGGTACCCACTTCACGGGCCACGCGGGTTACTTCGCCGGCAAAGATGTTGAGCGAGTCCACCATCTGGTTCAGAATATTCTTCAGATCCAGCAGCTCGCCTTTTACATCGACCGTGATTTTTTGGGTTAGGTCGCCTTTGGCTACGGCGGTGGCCACGTTGGCAATGTCTCGTACCTGAGAAGTCAGGTTCGAGGCCATCGTGTTCACGTTGTCCGTCAATTCTTTCCAAGTACCACCAACACGAGGCACGTTGGCTTGGCCACCCAACTTTCCTTCCGTACCCACTTCGCGGGCCACGCGGGTTACTTCGTCGCCGAAGATGTTGAGCGAGTCCACCATCTGGTTCAAGATATTCTTGAGTTCCAGGATTTCGCCCTTCACGTTTACCGTCATCTTCTGGCTCAAGTCGCCGCGAGCTACGGCGGTGGCCACGTTGGCAATGTCCCGCACCTGACTCGTCAGGTTCGAGGCCATGTTGTTTACATTGTCGGTCAACTCCTTCCACACACCCGCGACATTCGGTACGGAGGCCTGGCCGCCGAGTTTGCCTTCCGTACCCACTTCGAGGGCCACGCGGGTTACCTCGCCGGCGAACAGATTCAGCGAATCCACCATCTGGTTCAGGTTCTGCTTGAGTTGCAGCAGTTCCCCCTTCACGTCCACCGTAATCTTTTGGCTCAAATCACCCCGGGCTACGGCAGTGGCCACGTTGGCAATGTCCCGCACCTGACTGGTCAGGTTTGAGGCCATATAGTTCACATTATCAGTAAGTTCCTTCCAAACGCCGGCCACATTCGGCACGGAGGCCTGGCCGCCCAAGCGGCCTTCGGTGCCTACCTCCTGCGCTACGCGGGTTACCTCGCCGGCAAACAGGTTGAGCGAGTCCACCATCTGGTTCAGGTTCTGCTTGAGTTGCAGCAGCTCGCCTTTTACATCGACGGTGATTTTCTGCGACAAGTCGCCTTTGGCAACCGCCGTCGCCACGTTGGCAATGTCCCGCACCTGACTCGTCAGGTTCGAGGCCATGTTGTTTACGTTGTCCGTCAGGTCTTTCCAGACCCCGCTCACGTTGGGTACCAAAGCTTGGCCGCCGAGTTTGCCTTCCGTACCCACTTCGAGGGCCACGCGGGTTACCTCGCCGGCAAACAGGTTGAGCGAGTCCACCATCTGGTTCAGGTTCTGCTTGAGTTGCAGCAGCTCGCC